>NZ_DATDJO010000001.1:0-65556 GCF_036520495.1 Povalibacter sp.
GTCGTCACCGACGTCCAGTCGGTGACGACGTCTGCCGAAGCCGGTGCGATCGCTGCGGCAGCCAATCCCAGAGTCAGTCCGAACGATACTGCACGCCTTGAGACGTGCCTCGATTCGCGCGAAATCGGCCGCCGTCTCAACACGCGTTTCCTGCTCGAAGGCAGCGTGCAGCGCGAGGGCGATCAGATGCGCGTGACTGCTCAGCTCATCGACGCGACTACCGGTGGACACCTCTGGTCCGTCAAGTTCGATCGATCTGTCGCCGCAATCTTTGCCGTGCAGGACGAGATCGCCGGCAAGGTGGCTGACGCCATGCGGGTGACGCTCGAAGCCACACCGGAGCAGCGACGCAGAGGGCGTGGAACCGAGAATGTCGACGCCTACATGGAATACCTGCGCGGCCGCAAACTACTGACGACGCTTCGGGCGGACAACGTGCGGCAGGCCGGTGAGCATTTCCAGCGGGCCGCGCTTCTCGATCCGGCCTTTTCTTCTGCGTATAGCTCACGGGCCCTGGCCGTCATTGAATCGCTCGCGTTCCGCGGCAGTGATCAGGCAGAGGAGCCGCACGCAAGGCAGGTGCGAGTTGATTCACAGCACCTCGCCGAGCAGGCGCTGGTGCTGGACTCCGCCAATGCCGAAGCCTATGAAGTGCTCGCACAGATCGATGACGACATTGCCCGGGCAGAACGCCACGCTCGGCGGGCAATCGCACTGGAACCCAACTCGGCCAGCGCACATCATCGCCTGTCGATCGTCCTGATCGCGAAGATGGCCACAACAGGCGTGGACACTACGCCGGAGCGGCTGCATCACATCAACCGGGCGATCGAGCTCGATCCGCTGGAACCCCTGTATCCAACGAAGAAGGCTGTCCTGTATCTCTACCAGCGCACCGGAGAATTCGAGCGCATAGAGCCGTTACTGCAGCGCGCCCTGTCACTCGATCCGAACTACTTCGTTGCGCTGATGCGCCTGAGCGAGATCCGCTATTGCTGCCAGCGCAGGAGCGCCGAAGGCATCAAGCTCGCGGAGCAGGCGTTACGTATCGATCCATCATCGACGTGGGTCCGGAATTTTCTGATTCACATGTATCTGGACGTGGACGATATCGATGCTGCGGAGTCGCTGGTCGATCCTGACCCAACGAGCATCAGTCGCCTGCGTATCCACGTCTATCGGCACGACTGGAACCGTGCAACCGAGCCGCTCTACAGCGGCCGAAATGCGCAGGCAGAGCCTGACTACTCCGTGTTCTCCATGGTGATGCAAGGGAAACAGAGCGGCCAGTACGAACGCGCCATCGCCTTCCTGGAGCGGGCCATCGGCGCTGCCGGCGACAGCGGCGTGTGCCCTGGTGTGCCGATGTTCAACGACTGCTATGAGCCCGTTGCGTTGGCGCAGCTCTACCAGATGACTGGTCGCCACGACCGCGCGAAGCAGCTGCTCGACAGCTCGCTCGAACTCATGGACGTCGCGTCACAGCGCCAGAAACGCGGCGAACTGTGGTTCGTGTTGACCCGCGTTCGCGCGCTCGCCCTGCTTGGGCGAGGCGAAGACGCCTTGGAGCTGCTACCCGCATTGCGCCACTCCGGGATGAGCAGTCACTGGCGTGAGCTCGATGTGGACCCGGCGATGAATCTCATAAGAAACGATCCCCGGTTCATCGCGTTCATGCAGGACATGGCCGCTCACGCAGCCGCGCAGCACGAAGTCGTGTCGATGCGAACCGCCGGACTGATTCCCACGCGTCCGGGCGACGCGAGGTCGACGGAGCTGGCGTCACAGTAAGGTTCGCCCCTTGGGAAAGCGGATAACCCCTTCGGCGCATGCGGTCTGGCCGGATTGCAAGGATCGTTGGGAAATCCACGAATTTCGGGGTCACCGTCAAGCGCATGAACCCACGCCTGCCGGGACGAGCGCCGTCAGATCGAACGCGAAAGTGAGGACGCTCACCTATTTGTTCGCTGAGATACCGAATCAATGGATGTCCCGGCAGCCCCTCGCGGCTTCGACTTTCTCGAACATTCCTTAACCTTAATTCTAATAGATCTAATCCGCTAAAGCCGTTACAAAGGTTCACGCATTACAAGAGGCAATCCCGCAAACAAGCAATCATCGATGATGATGGAGGAGCGACAGGTGCAAAGCGCCATCGAGCTGCGAAAGAGCGATCTTCTTCGGTTACGTTGGGTTCTGGCAACGCGACAGCGTATCGGACTCTATGCCGACGACTACGAGTTGCTGCGCGAAGAGATCGACCGCGCCCGGATCGTCGACGATGACGCCCTTGCGTCGACGGTCGTGGCCATCGGCTCGACCGCAATCGTGCTTGATCCGGGATCGGGGGAATACGGCAAGTACACGCTCGTGCTTCCACCCCAGGGAGATATTGCCCGGCTGCGTGTGTCGGTACTGGCTCCGCTGGGAACCGCTCTGCTCGGCAGTAGCGTCGGAGACGTAATCGAGTGGCAGATGTCCGGCGGATCCCGGCGATTGCGAATCGAGGCAGTCCGGCACGGCAAAGAAGCGAACGGCCTGAGCGTGCCGGCAGCCTCGTCGATGCAAAGAATTCTCCGGAGCCGATGACATGCAGATGACCCTGTCTCGAAACGAAGGCCAGCAGACGCCCGCCGTCGCCGCTGACACAGCGAAGCGACGCATCCTCTGCGTAACCGACTTCACTGCGCGCTCCGAGCGCGCGGTCCGACGGGCCGCACTACTCGCGCGGCAGATGAACGCGGAGGTGCTCTTCGTGCACGCCGTCAGCGACGCAATGTCCGGGCGGGTCGTGCGAATGAAGGTGAATCGCGCCTGTGCGCGCCTCACCTGGGAGGGCGAGCGCGCCATGCAGCATGCTCCGCACGATGCAAAGTCGTCGGTGCGACTCGGCAAGCCGCTGGAAGTGCTGATTGCCGCAGCCCGCGAGTACAAGCCGCATCTCATCGTACTGGCACGGCCAGGACAGCGACGCTTGCAGGCGATCGTCGGGACGACTGCCGAACAAGTCATCCGCAGCACCGGCTGTTCGGTACTCGTCGTCAGCGGTACGGCCGAGCGCGAATACGAGCAGGTCGTGCTCGCCACCGAGCGATCGTTCAGCTCGGAGCACGTGACCCGGACCATCGGCAGCATGGGAATGCTGCCGAACGCACATACGTGGATCGTGCACGCCTTTCACCTGCGATATCGCGGCACGGCGGCGGCCAGCAACGCGGGTTGCACGGATGCCATGGCGCGCGAGGATGAATGGAACAGTATCGCCAGACGCGAGGTACTCCAGAGCATGCAGGAAGCCGGTGTCGACCTTGAACGGGTGCAAGTCTGGACCGAGCAGACTCGTCCGCTGACTGCGATAGAACGAGCGATCGAGCAAGTACGGCCAGAACTCCTGGTCATCGGAGTAAGCCGGTGGTTCGCGCTCAAGCGGCTTCTGCTCGGCAGCGTCGCCGATCAGGTGTTCAGGAATGTGAAGTGCGACGTCCTCGCGATTTCCCTCCCGCCTGCGGAAAGGAAATGGCTGGACGCGGCATGACACACCTGAGCCTGATGTCGAAAGGCGCGCCGGTCCGTCTGAAACTGCACGTAGGCTCCACTCTGGGCGACCCCGGTTTGCGGATACTGTGCGCAACCGATCTATGGGGGCAGTCGGATCATTGCCTGCAGAAGGCGTTGTGGCTGGCTGAGGCGGCGGACGCCGAGCTCATGCTCCTTCACGTCGTCGATAGCGAGACGCCGCTGCGCATCGCCGGCAGGCGAGCCGATACCGCACACGACGCTCTGGAACGGCGCGTACGCGGAACCAACCGGCCAACGGCGATCTCTGTTCGGCTTGGTGATCCACCGCGAACGATCAGTCGTGTCGCGCGCGAATGGCGCGCTGATCTGGTCATTCTGGGATCGGCCCGGCCGCGCCTCATGGACCGCTTTCGTGCGTCCACTGCCGAACGTGTTGCGATCGAAGCAGATTGCACCGTCCTGGTGGTGAATCGCCACAATCCGGAGCCTTATGCGGATACGACGGTGATCGCGAAATCATGCAGCCGTGCTACCGCCATCGAGAACCTGATCCGCAGCCTGCCGCTCCTCGATCGCGACACCACGGTTCACAGAATCTGTTCGGCTGCGCCTCCACAGAGGACGCGGGGAACCGGTGTAGCCGCGTGCACGGCTGCTGCCTGCATGCACCACATCAAGGACTCGCTCGCTTCCCGGACGGGTCTCGTCGTTGCGATGGTCAGTCCGTGGCCCACGCTCTTCCGGTTGCTTGGCCGCAACCTTGCCGACGCAGTCGCCAGACGCGCAACGACGGACGTGCTGATCTGGCCGCACCGGGACATGCACTCACAAGCCACGACGGGATGTCGCCCGCCGTTACGCGCGGTCGCGGATGACGATCCGCGACCGCCGAGATGCTTCTAGAACACGGAGCCAATTCTCGCGACAGATCACTGTGCAATCGAGACGTGTCCTGGTAGCCCCCCAGGCGGCTGAGCTGCCACTAGAGCCACCACCTGGGTCAGGCCGCCACCCCGCAACCTGCACCGAGAATGGCAGCAGCGATCTCACGGTGACCGCATCGGGTCCGTTCACGTTTGCGCCGAGGCTGGCGAGCGGAACCGCGTATGCCGTCACGGTGCTCACTCAGCCAGCCGGGCAGGCCTGTGCCGTGAGCAGCGGTACCGGAACCATCACGAGCGCCAATGTTGCCAATGCCGCCATCAACTGCACCAGCACCGGCGGTGGCGGCTTCAGTGCAGGCAGCGGCACGATCGCCACCGCCGACGTGACCAACATAGCGGTGAACTGCACGGGGTTCACCATCGCCGGCTCTGTCACAGGCTTGACTGGGTCGGGACTGGTCGTGCAGCTCAACGGCGGGAACGACCTGGCCGTTGCCGGCGGCAGCACCAGCTTCACCTTCCCCGCAACCGCATCGCTGGGCGCGACCATCGTCTACACCCTGCATATCCAGGCACAGCCTGCGGGACAGACATGCACGATCGTCAGGGCCGTCGGCTTCGTGACGCCGGCTGCACCGAACGTCAACACGGCCGCGATAGCCTGCACCAACAATGCCTTCAACCCATTGGCCGGCACATACCAGCTGACCGCGGTGGACGGTGTCGCCTTGCCCGAGCGCGGGTTCCTCACGTTTTATCGCGATGGCACCTACATCTTCGCGTTTCATGCGGACGACTCCGACTGCGATGCCAACAACGGCAACGGCCTGGAGTACGGTGTCTATCGATGGAACAGCACGACGAATGCGTTCGCCTTCGTGACCACCGCGCTCGATACCAATGGCGATTGCGGCGTTGCAGACGGCAACGCGCGGCTGCAGGGCACGATCGTGAAGAACGCCAACGGCACACTCGCTGCCGACTTCCTCGACAACAACAGCGGCGATCACATACTCGTGACGCTTACGCCGGTGGCCTCGGTGACAGGGACGCTGATCGGCAGCTGGGGCAACAACCAGGTGTTCACCACCTTCGATGACAACGGTCACCTTTTCAGTGCGGACACACGCTGGCCAGTGCAGATCGCAGCAACGGCGCCCGGTATCGGTGGTTACATATATATGTGTGAGCGCGATAGACGAAGGACGCCGGCTATGCGGGTTCAGCTCGATATTGGTGGGTGTCCCGGGATTCCCGCCCCGCCAGGACGCAGTGGGCAGTGCAGTGTCCAGAATCGGTTTGCTCTGAACGAGTGATTTCATCCAGCGGCTCACACGCAGGATTTCTGACCCCTATCGGTTTGGCTGGAACCCGGTGTGTGTCCCGGGAGTATTGATAGCTCTCGAATGGGTAGATTCGATCGCGGACGGGACTCGCGCAGTCTTTCAGCGCGTGGCTGCGCGACAGTCGCTTTCAACTGTGGGAAACTCATGATCAGTTTTGCGGGCGGCAGCAGCCGCAATTCCTGCAAGGCTCGACGGTGTTCCATGCCACCGACGGCAGCCCGCATGATTGCCCCATGATCGCCAGTACAGCGGCGTGCATCTTGCAGATCGAAGGTGTGCACTACCCGGATCAAGCCCGTCGCCATCGAGCGACTACCAACCAGCATTCGACGCATCGCTGCGCTCACAAGGAATGAAAGGCGTGCAGCAGATATCTCGGCCACAAGTATCCAGGCCCAGGCGACTCCAATGGCCAGTCACTGGTGATCGCACCCGTGATGGGGTCGTCCTGAGAACTTACCGGCTTTACAGCCAGGCGCATCGATCCCGATATCTTCCACGCCATCCCGGGCCTCCTGACGTGCGACGTCGTGTGGCGCGACACCCCGACGGCTGAAGCGGCATGGCAGGTATCCAAGGAAAGCTCATCAAGGGGAGCTTGTGGCTGGCAGTCTCGCGCGTCGTGGTGAATGGCCTCGCAGCGATCAGCACGCTCTTGCTTGCGCGGCTGCTGGTGCCAGCGGACTTCGGGCTCGTGGCCGTTGCGACCACACTGCTGGCGATCGTCACCAGTGTGACCGACCTGTCGCTGACCTCGGCCCTCGTGCGCCATCCCAATCCCACTGCAACCCACTTCAGCGCCGCCTGGACGCTTAATACGCTACGAGGACTTCTGCTCGGGATCGCCTTCGCTGCGGCTGGCATTCCGACCGCCGCTATATACGGCGATCCCAGGCTGGTAGCGGTGATGGCTGCCCTTGGCGTCGGCATCGCGATCAGCGGCCTGGCCAATCCTCGACGCATCATGCTGCAGCGGGATCTGGTCTTCTGGCAGGAGTTCGTGCTCAACGTCGCAGAGAAACTGGTCGGCGTCGTTGCCGCGATCGTGGTCGCCTACGTGTTCCATTCTTACTGGGCCATCGTGGTCGGCCTTCTGGCCGGACAGGCCACGAGCATTCTCGTGTCCTATGCGACGTTGCCTTTCCGACCCAGGCCAACGTTTGCCCACGCCAGGGAGTTGCTCTCATTCTCGGTCTGGCTGACCGCCGGGCAGATCATCGACACGCTGAACTGGCGGTTCGATTTCCTTCTCGTCGGCAAAGGACTGGGGAACTCCGCTCTGGGCTATTACTCCGTGGGAGGCAACCTCGCCGCCATCCCCACGCGTGAAACCATCGCACCGCTGACGAAGGTCATGTTTCCCGGCTTCGCCAGCATCCAGAACGAACCCGCGCGACTTGCGGCCGCGTATCAACGCGCACAATCGCTCGTCACCGCAGTTGCATTACCTGCCGGCATCGGCGCGGCACTGATCGCAGAACCGTTGGTCCTCCTCACCATGGGTGAGCGCTGGCGACCCGTCATATTCATTATCCAGGCACTGGCCTCCATCTATGCCCTGCAAACACTCGCGACCCTGACGCAGTCGCTCGGCATCGCCAAGGGCCAGCCGCGTCTGCTTTTCGTTCGCAGTTTGCAGATGTTCGCGATTCGCGTGCCGTTGCTGATTGCCGGCATGCTCATCGATGGTTTGCGCGGCGTCGTATTGGCGCGTGTCCTGACCGGCCTGATCGCCATCGGGTTCAACATGTTCCTGGTGCGTCGCTTCATTGCGCTCAGCCTGCGCCAGCAGTTAGCGCCGAACGCCCGCAGCTTGATCAGCGCAGCCGTGATGGCACTCCTGACGTGGCTGCTGATGCCACTGCTGCCGGATGAAAGCGACAGCGCGGCCATGGCCTTGCGGATCGCTTGCACCTTTGCCGCTGCTTTTATCATCTACTGCGTCTCGACGGTCGTGCTGTGGCTTGCCATGGGCAGACCCGCGGGACCGGAAACAGAAATCCAGCTGCTGATCCGCAAGGCAGTGGCAAGATTCCGCCCAACACTCTCCTGAGCACTCATGCAGCCAGTTTCAGCACCCGACCTCATCGCGCGCCTCCAGGCACAGATCGATGCCTGCCTGTCGCCGCACTTCGATGGATCCCCTATTGCTCTGATCGATTTCCCCGACATCCGCAATGTCGGCGACTCGGCGATCTGGCTTGGCGAGATCGCTTATCTCAGGCAACGCTTCGGCAAGCGGCCGGACTATGTCTCGAGGGGCCTTCGGGACTTCTCGGACGAAGAACTCAAGCGGGCGGCACCCGAAGGACCGATCTTCATCCATGGCGGCGGCAACTTCGGCGACATCTGGCTTGGACACCAGGTGTTCCGCGAGCGGGTGCTGCAGCGCTGGCCGGGCCGGCCCGTCGTGCAGCTGGCGCAGTCGATCCACTACGGGAATCCGCAACGCGCCGACGAGACCGCGCGCATCATCGCCAAGCACGGCAACTTCACGCTGCTCGTGCGCGACCAGGAGTCGCTGCACTTCGCCGAGAAGCATTTCGACTGCCGCACCATGCTGTGCCCCGACATGGCGTTCATGATCGGCGCCGTCGCTGCGACCAAGCCGCAGCTTCCGGTGCTCGCGATGCTGCGCGAAGACCGCGAGAAGCCGGATGGCATCCGCGACCTCAGTCCCTGGCCGGAAATGCCGGTTGAAGACTGGATCACTGAACCCTGGTTACCGGTCCGTGTCGCCAAGGCGCTCGGCACGCTCGGCGAACTCGGCAGCCTCGATGCGATGCTGATGCGGCGCGGTCGCTTCGATGCCGCTGCGCGACAGCGTTTCTCGCGCGGCGTCCGTCAGATCGGCCGCGCGCGCGCACTCGTCACCGACCGGCTGCACGTACATATCATCTCGCTGCTGATGGGGCGTCCTCATGCCGTTCTCGACAACTCGTATGGAAAGATCCGGCGCTTCATGACGGCGTTCTCGGGCGGCACCGAACTCGCTTACGTGGCCACGTCGATTCAGGATGCTGTGGAATGGGCACGTGCGCGGGCGGCCGCCGCGGAGGACGGTCGATGACGATGCTGACCTTCCTGATTCCGGTCCGTCACCCGGACAATTCGCCCGACTGGTCGAGGCTGAAAGCCAACCTCGCGCAAACGATCGCGTCGATCGCCGGACAGAACCATGACGACTGGCGCGCCGTGATCATCGCCAACGAAGGTTCGGACTTGCCGCCGCTGCCAGATCGCTTCGAGGTGGAAGCGGTCGACTTCTCGCCCAACGTTCTGCACGACAGGAACTCCGCCTCGACGGACGACGTCCTCGATGCGTTCCGTATCGACAAAGGTCGACGCGTGCTCAAAGGGATGCTGCGAGCGCGCGACAGCCGCTTCTTCATGATCGTCGACGACGATGACTTCGTCAGCGCGCGGTTGGCGCGCTTCGTCGCCGACCATCCGGACGCGAACGGCTGGAAGGTGGACCTTGGCTACGTGTGGGACGACGGCGGCAAGCTGCTACTGCAGCACGACGAATTCAACCGGCTGTGCGGCACTTCGCTCATCATCCGCGCCGATCTCTACGACCTGCCGCAGCGGTTCGAGGACGCCTCGCCCGACTACATCAAGGACATGCTCGGCGGTCACCGGCGAATCGCCGACATCGTGGCGCGACAGCACCAACCGCTCGCACCGTTGCCCTTTCGCGGCGCTATCTATCGCGTGGGCCACAGCGGATCTCACAGCAAGACACCGCGCATCCTGCGCAAGTATTTTCTCAATCCGGAGTCGATTCGACGGCCGCTGCAATGGCTGCGCAACCTGGGCCGCATCCGTATCGTCGGCGAAGACATCCGTCGTGAGTTCCATGGCCCGCAGCACCGCTAACTGGCGTCAGACAGCGACATGAATGTCCAGCGATTGTGCCGTCACCCGGCAGGTTGGTTCGCCAGCGCACTACAGGCCCTCGCCGACGCCGGCCACTACAGCAATGTGTTCAATCCCAGCCTGGCCCGATTCGACGGTCGATGGCATCTCGCCTTCCGTGCCGAAGCGCATCCTGGAGAGAAGCCGTTCCGTGCGTTTTACACCAACGCCGCCGCAGATCGGTTTTCGCCGCCACTCGATCTCTCGGCAATACTGGCCCACGAAGACTTCCCGCGCATCGCCGATCCCAAACTCGTCGTGCTCGGCGAGCGTTTGTATCTGACCTTCAACACCGGCAACCTCGCGGGAACCGACAATGCGCTGTACCTCATGCAGGTCTGGCCGACGGTCGGCGCGCCGCAACGCTGCGAAGTCGAGGGGCGGCAGACGGTCGAGAAGAACTGGGCTTTTTACTTGGACCCGCAGGGCGAGCTATCAGTGATCTACTCGCTCAGTCCGCTCGTCCGGCTGCGCCGCGCGCGTGGCGTCCTTGGCTCGGCGGGCATGCTCTTCTTCGAGCGCGCCGGGTCGACAGATGGCCCCGGCAAGGGCCTGTCGATCGGCACCCAGATAACATTCGCCAATGCCCGGACGGGCTATCTGGTTGCGCACGAGAAGCCGGGCGTACTCGGCAAGCGCGGTTACGTCGGCCGCCTCGTGCGCCTGACCTTCGATCACCGCGGAGAGGCGGCGGTCACCGTGGGTGGAACGCGGCTGATTCACTCGTATCGCAAGCTGATACCGGCGAAGAAACGACACAATCCCAACCTCCTCTGGGCAACCTACTTTGCAGGCGCCGTGCTGGACGACAACAGTGAACTCCTGTCGCTGAGCTACGGAATCAATGACGTCGAGTTCGGCTTCGCCGAGCTTCCACTCGCGCAACTATGGAAATAAGAACCTTCTACTGGGACGCACCACGCGATCGTCGCCCGGCGCCGCTGCGCTGGTTGCGGCCGAATCCGCATCTGTTCAGGCACGGCAATGCAGGCGATGACTTCAATGTCGATCTTCTGAAGTGGGCCTACCCCGGTCGCGAGATCCGCAACGTCGACGAGGGCGGGCACCGCCTCCTGCTGGTGGGATCCATCTCGCACCGCGTGCAAGGCGGCGACATAGTGAACGGCATTGGCAGCAAGCCGACAGAGGTGCCGAGTGCGCGACAGGCCCCAATCCGCGTGCGGGGCGTGCGCGGCCCGCTGACGCTCGAGGCGTTCCGCCGCGCCGGTCACGACGTGTCGTCACTGCGCTTCGTCGGGGATCCCGGGCTGCTCATCGGCCGGCTGTTTCCGGATCTCGCGACCATTCCGCACGAAACGGGACGCGTCGTGTTCATCCCGCACTACCGCGAGCGGTACCAGTTCCGCTCGAACCGGAAATTCCAGGTGGTGGACATCGACGCCAGCGCGCACGACGTGGCAGTCGACATCCGACGTGCGGAGTTCGTGCATACCTCGTCGCTGCACGGGCTGATCTGGGCGCATGCCCTCGGCCGCCCGGCTCGGCTCGTTACACCCGCTGCCGGGGAGGCGTTGCACAAGTATGAGGACTACTACCTGTCGATAGACCAGTCGTTCGAAGCGGCGGCAACGATCGACGAATCGCTGCGCCTGCCTAAATCAGTCAGTCCGCTCGACGTCTCGGCCGTGATCAAGAGCATCACACTGCCCGACCTTGCGGAGTTGCTGCAAACAGGCATCGCCACTTGAGTGCCAAACGCCAAGAGCGTTCGCCACGATTGCGCTGCACGTTCCCACTGGCCGCCATAGGTCGATGGGAAACGCCGCCAGCAGCGCCTTGTGATCGAAACTGGGAGGTTTCATGCCACCCATTTCAAGCGCTTCCTCAATCGAACGTGCGAACTCCATGCGATCGCGCCCGGTCCCCAGCGCGTAGTCGTCGTACTTGAAGGGCTTCTCCCATTCAGAGAGACGTACGTAACGGGCGGGTATGCCGAAGGCTTCGGCGATCACGATACCGTGCAACGAACTGGCCACAACGAACTGCGCTTGCAGGATCTGCTCGACGCAGCGGTTCCAGCTTTGCAGAGGTGAGACCACGTCGGCAACACCCTGCTTAACGACAGTCTTCAGGTCATGCAGGTTGGGCACGACCACGTGCGATTTCGTGCCCGTGCGGATGAAGCGACCTGGGAACAGGTGCGGAAGCAGCAGGGCCGGGTCGCCGAAGACCTCCGGCGCAGCGATGCCCCGCTTGCCCAGAAATTCCCGCGTGAGCGGCCCCCGGACAGCGCGCACATCGAGATGCTCGTAGACGTGGCGACTGTCATCCATCTCCTTGCCGTTGACGCCCGAACCCCACACGACGTCGCCGCTGCGTGCGAAGTGCATCACCGACCCCACGCTGAAGAGCCGGCAGGGACGCACCACCTCCTCCTCGAGCAAGTGCCCGTGGTCGGCCAGCACCTTGCTCACGATCACCCTCGCGAGATGGTCACCGAAGTTGCGGTACCCGAAGTTGCGGTGCCCCGGGGGAGGCGACCAGGAGAAGGCCTCGATTTCGGGGAAGTCGGGCGCGTTTTCAGCACGAAAGGTCCGGAGCAACCTGCGCAGTCCGAGCCTCATCGGTCACCCACCGGACTACTCGGGGAGCCGGCCTCGCGCTGCCTGCCCAGAGCCCGATCGGACCCCACGGCATTCACGACCTTCCCCCCAGCCTGGACCGCAACAGCTTGCCCTGAATGCCTCCGCTCGAAGCGTCTGCTGGCATCCCGTTTCGGGGCGACGTTGGCACCGCTTTGGTGCTGGACCGGAGGTTCCGGGTTATGCATGAAGACTTTCCGTAGTTGGAAGACAAGAAAACTCCGAATCCCCAGCCCGGTTCCGAATCCACCGGTTCTCGGTTCTCGTTCTGAAGAGTGCTTCGACAACAGTCTGTGGTCAACACCGTGCCTTGGCGGGACGTCGCAGACTAGCAGAGAGGATCTGGACAACCTCAGATTCGCACGTACGCATCGGAGGTAACGACAGAGGCAGGTGTGGCGAGCGGTGTAAAGACCAGGCGCGCGGGGAGCATGCCCGAAGCGGTCACGACGCTTCGCGTGAACGGCTCGACGTCGGGGAGTTGCAACCATGCACGCACCGAGATGCGGGCCAGTCTGCGTCGCGACGATCCTGTTCTCGTTGCTGTCGTCGGCAGCGGCGGCGGCTCAAGCCTCGCTTCCTGCGTTCTATCCGAACACCGATCTGGAAGAGTACGACGGATGTGAATTTACGCTGGTTGCAACCATCGACGCGTTCAACGCTCCTGGTCCGCAGCCGCCGTTGGGTTACCTGTTGGGGCGTCGCGTGTCTTCGTGGACCTCGGTCGCGAGATGCCAGTCTGAGCAGGTCCATCCCGCCGGCGTGTTTCTGTCAGGCGCGACGCTGCTTCTCGGTTCTATGGAGTACACAAGTCGTCCGGACCACGGAGGTCACATCGACGAACTGCCGACCGTGGGCACGTTGCCTTGAGCGGGCGAGCTACTCGCGGACCCGTCCCGCGATGCCCTCACACGTAGAATCGGCCGGCGGAGGTGTGCCGCCCAACGCAGGCAACAGGTACGGCTTCACCTGCGGTGTGGGCCTGATCGGATCGTAATAAGTGAGGATGGCTGCGCTTCCGGCAAGGGCAACTTCCGTGATGCCCAGACAACCCAGCTGTGCTCGTGGCTGCCATCGATTGCTGTGGCGTTCGTAAAGAATGACCGGTTGCGGAACCTCCGGCCTGCCCGCATACCGTCCCGAGTCCACCAGCAAGCGTGAGCCCGATAGCGCCACGTGCTGGCCGAAGCGAGTGCTCTGCCAGTCGTCGGGATCGGTCACGGGTTCAGGAGCCAGCACGCTATCCTCGACCCAGGTCCCGCTATTGCGGACGAAGGTGTAGACGGCGCCAGGCACTTGCGGATCCGCAGGATTCGGCTGATCCGGGGCCGAGATTGCGATCAGGTTGCCATCGAAAGCGACGGCGCTGCCGAATCCGTCACCCGGTGCGGTGCCCGAGCCCGTCAGCTTCTGTGTTTGCGTCCACTGCGCGCCGACTCGCTGGAACACGTAGGCGGCACCGCGATCGCCGTCGGCGCGGGGATCGACCATCAGCATCGTGTTCCTGGACAGGGCCAGTCGATTGCCAACGGCCGGCGCAATCGTTCCCTGATACACAAATGGTCGACCCGTCGTGCGTGTGTACCAGTGAACCTGTTTGAAGGCTCTGACGGAATTGTGGTAGCGGACGAAAACGATCGCTGTGTTCTCGTCGAGCACGACGTCGACGATCTGGACGCGGTAGTAACTATCCGGCTTTGGCAGGTCGATGGTCTGTGCATGTGCCCAGACCTGACGCGGCCGCGTGAATACGTAGATGGCAGCGGGATGCAGCCGGCTGCTTCCACTGATGAGCAGCACGCGTTCGTCCAGTGCTATAGGCGATCCGAAGTCCTGAACAGTCGGGCGAGGTGGCGGCTGCGGCGGCCTTGCCTCGTCCGGATTGACCAGGGCTTGCGTAGCAGTCCATGTATCCGGGCCGGTCCGGCTCAACACTTCGAGAATGCCAATGCCTCCGTCGAAGATGGCATTACTGCCATGCATCGCTACCACGGCGTAACCGCAGTACCAGCCATAGCAGGCAGGCAGTCGCTCGGTGACGGTACCTGGTGGGACGATCGGCAGAGTGCTCTGCTGTGCTGGCAGATTCGCAGGCAGCAGCAGCGATGTCATCAGGCACAGCAGCGTCGGCACGCCAGCGGGTCGCAGCCGTGCGAATTCTCGGAATCGGCGCATGACACGTGCTCCTTGCACTAACGCCTTCGAGGGATGTGGCCAGGAATCGAACGCTCATTCTCGCGGTCGTTCTGCGGCGGATCGTTTACTTGCGTCCGCACCGCCTCAATCCGTAGCTGTACGAATAGCAATTGCCTCACACGCCCGTAGACGCTCCGCGGCACTGGCACCGAATACTCCGGATCAGCGCGTCCCTGCGAAAAATCCGCTGCTTATGAATCCGTCACCGGCCGACATTTGTCTATGACCGTGGCTTTCCAGACGGTGCAGGCAGCATCTGTGCCGTCGAGCGCAAAGAGAACGAGTCGCGAGCCCTCGACCGAGTGGATCCGATCACCGAAACACATCACGTGCAACTGAACGCGGTCAGCAATTCCCAGTGAGGCAGAAGATCCCCGCCCGTTTCGCATTCTCGTAGTAGCCCCAGAAACAAAGCGAGATCGAGACTGACAACAGGAAGCAGGCGATCACGCCTCTGCGGGTTCTCGCTGCGACCGCGACCCAACCCAACGTGAGCGGTATGAGCATGAAAAGCGGGACGGCGTAGCCGGTATCCACGAACACATTGGGAATGCCGACACGCATGACGCCGTCAGGTGGTTCGCGCGTATTCAGGAACGCAAGAATGGCGACACTGAGAGCGCTGAACACGCACAGGCGTTGTTTCAAGTTGAGATCGAGCGTCACGACTTGACTCCTTGTAGAAGCCATCTCGGCGCCGGGGATTCTAGCAATGCGACGCATTGGACGTGCGCCCGGTCGTTCCGCATTTTCTCACTGAAGACGCGGGTCTCCTGATCCATGGATCGAACCGTCTGTTCAGCGCACTTCGCATCGCGCGAAAGAGTGCGTTCTTATCCAGCACAACGAACGGCCCAACGGGGGCCGCTCTTGTGACATCGACTGACCTATTACTGACCGCGCGAGTCAACGGCCAGCGGTGAACTACTAGGTGAGGATTATCTTACGAGCTTCGCTGTCCGGGTCATCCACCATGCGGCATTCATTGTCCCAGATCATGGTTCGATTCGATTGCGGATCGGTCGGATCCCACTTTAGAGCGGGGGTACCGGGCTTACCTGTTGCAGCGAAAGCTGCCCACGATGAAGCCATCTTTCTGGCCAACGCCTGCGCTTCGGGCGTATTGCCGGTGCCTTGTGCGCAACGCTTCGTGTTGTCGAAGCAGAACTGAAGTTCCACCGTGTGCCACGCGCCGGGCAGACCATCCAGGATAGGGGTCTGCCACATGAAGTAGTACGTGTACGCAGGTGCGGCTTTGAGTGCGTGCTTGAGTCCCGCCATCTTCACTACATTGTTGCGAATCGCGAGACCGTTGAGTCCCGGACTGCCGCTGCAGATGTACGACAGCGTTTGAATTTTCTTCTGCGGATAGGCTTTCTTCAGTGCAGCCATGATTGCGACCGCTTTCTGCTCCCCATAGGTCGTGGTCAGATTGGCACGCCACTGATCTTCCGTGGGTCGCTCCGACATGCGGTTGCCTTCTTCGGTTACCGAGCCGATCAGCATCGGTACATTCTTCGAGATTTCGGGTGCAGCATCGAAGAACGACCGCATGTTTATGAGCTTGCCATCGACGCACGGTGACCAACCCACACGCGGAGTGCCCGGTGCGCCTGGCCCTGTCATCGCGGGTGCGGCTGGATTGATCTTCGCCGCTGCCGCATTGCCCGCCGCGAACAGCCTGGACCACTCCATCTTCTGCAACGATTGCATATCGTTTGGAGCAAGCCCGAGATCCTTCATCATCAATCGTGCAAGTTCACGTTGCTGTTCTCTGCTGGGAATATTTCCACCGCCACCGGATTGAGCCGCCGCACGATGAAACAAACCCGACGCTGACGGCATGCCCATCAGTGTCGTCACTTTCGAGCCGCCACCCGATTGGCCATAGATCATCACGCGATCGGGATCGCCGCCAAAGTTCGCAATGTTCTCGTGTACCCAGCGCAATGCCGCCACGAGGTCTGTCATGCCGACGTTTGCTGAATCTTCGTAAGCTGAACCGCCGATCTCCGCAGCATCGAAGAAGCCGAGAATGTTCAGACGATGATTGACGGAGACCTGCACGACATCGTGATGTCTCGCCATCTGCGCGCCGTCATGGGCCGACAATTCGTACGAAGATCCGAAACTGAATCCACCCCCGTGAAGATAGACCATGACCGGACGCTTGCCACTCAAGCCCGGCGTCCAGATGTTGAGCTTGAGCATGTCCTCGCTGATCCAGCCGTCAACCCAATCCTGGATGAACGTTTGCGCAGTGGCCGTCCACGGGTGCAGGTTCTGCGGGCAGTTCGCACCGTAGACCAACGTCGGGAGCTCATCATTCCATGGTGTGGGCGCCTTTGCAGGCAGCCATCGATTCTCACCTGCCGTCGTTTGGCCGTAGGGAACGCCTTTGAAGGTGAATACACCCTCATCGAGATATCCGCGCACTTTGCCGTATTGAGTCCTGGCAATCGCAGAGTGCGGCGTCGATATGGTTCCCGATCCTTGATGGGCAGCCATCTTCGTGCCGTCGGACGCCGCGGCATAGTTCGCTGTCGCAATGCCTATGCCTGCCGTTGAGGAAAGAATCAGAGCCTCACGGCGAGTGAGTCCTGTGCGTGTTCTTGTTGAATCGCCCATGAAGATCCCCCTTCGTTGCATTGCCGTTGACAAATTGAGCGTGAATCGCGAAGACCGGAGACGCGCCATCCGACGATCCAGACGCATCCGATCTGCATTGGATTCGTGAGCCGCCACTGGGTTTCGTATTTACTCAGACAAATAGCTCGCGCGCAACATCGAGCGTATCGACGCACCTTCGGCTGGACATCAGCCCCACACATGCTTGCGCAGCATCGCGGTTGGACGGACGACGGCGAGCTGTCCGTGCAGATCCGCGGCATCAATAACCGCTACGCCAGATCCCAATAAGGCGGATCGCCAAACACACGCCGCAGATGATCGGTGAGTGCCCGCAACTTGGCCGACGGCCTGTGTCCCTTTGGATAGGCGAGATGGATTTCGGCACGCTCCGGTTCCAGACCGATATCGACTTTGCACAGCTTGCCCGACTTGATTTCGGCATGGACCATGAAGCTCGGCAGCAACGTCACTCCCATGCCCGCCGTCGCGGCATCGCGCATGATCAAGCCATTGTTGACGCGTAACGCACGCGGCGGATGGACGACGATGTCACCGCTGGCCGCCGTAAAGCGCCAGTCGGTAGCACGGTTCGAGTAGAGGATGGCCTTGTGCTTGTCCAGGTCCGCAAGCGAGGTCGGAACGCCGTTGGCTTCCAGATAGCCGGGCGAGGCAACGAGCATGCGACGACTTGGCGCGAGGCGGATCGCGACCAGCCAGCTTTCGCGCACGGCCCCATGCCGGATGACGGCGTCATAGCCACCGGCTTCGACGTCGGCGAATCGATCGTCGAGATCCAGAGTGAGCTCGATTCCCCGATGCTGTTGCAGAAACGGATAAAGCGCGGGACCGAGATGCAGATAGCCGAAGCTCACCGGACCCGAGACCCGCAACGATCCCACCAGCTCGCCGCGCCGCTCGGCCAGCTCCGCGGCTGCTTCACTCACCTCACGCGCAATGCGACGCGCACGCTCCAGAAACGCAAGCCCATCCTCGGTCACTGTCATGCGTCGCGTAGTGCGTTGGATCAGCCGGGCGCCGACTTCCCGCTCGAGCTCCGCCAGCCGCTCACTGACGATCGATTTGGAAAGGCCGAGCACGCGTGCGGCTTCGCTCAGGGAGCCCTGCTCGGCTGCGGCCACAAACGTCTCGATGCCTTCCAGCTTGATCATTGTTCTGGATTTCCGAAAAGCCGTTCCGACGATTGCAGGCTACTGCCGGCCTGCCGTTTACGCCACCGTGATGCCCTCAGATAAGTGATCGAGGCTTCCTCATGGTGCTCAGACTGCTGCTCGTGCTCGTCGGACTGGGAATTGCCGGGTCGTCGATCGCACAGGTACCGCCATTTCCGGCTGGCTTCTTCGTTCGGGACATCCCGTCCAATGGCGTCACGATTCACGTCAGAACCGGCGGGCATGGGCCAGCAGTGGTATTGCTCCACGGCTATGGCGAAACGGGAGACATGTGGGCACCGCTGGCGGCTGATCTGGCGCGCGACCACCTCGTGATCGTCCCCGATCTGCGTGGCCTCGGTCTTTCTTCGAGACCTGCGAACGGCTTCGACAAGAAAACCCAGGCGGGCGATGTCGCAGGCGTCCTCGATGCGCTGAACGTGGGCAACGTCGATCTGGTCACGCATGACATCGGCAACATGGTCGGCTTCGCCTTCGCGGCCCTGCATCCCGAACGCGTGCGCCGCTTCGTACTCATCGACGCCCCGGTGCCTGGTGTAGGCCCCTGGGAGGAGATACTCAAGAACCCGCTGCTGTGGCACTTCCGCTTCGGCGGACCCGACATGGAACGACTGGTAGCAGGCCGCGAACGAATCTACCTCGACCGGTTCTGGAATGAGTTCTCCGCGACCCCCGCACGCTTTTCCGAAGCCTCACGCCAGCACTACGCAGCACTCTATGCACTGCCCGGCGCGATGCACTCGGGCTTCGCACAGTTCGCTGCGTTCGACCAGGACGCCATCGACAATCGCAAGTTCCTCGCGACAGGCAAGCTAGGCATGCCCGTGCTCGCCATCGGTGGCGGGAAGTCCTTCGGCCCAACGATGGCGACCGTCATGCGCGCTGCCGCTACGAATGTGCGCGAGGGGATCGTTCCGGACTCCGGTCACTGGATCATGGAAGAGAATCCGACCGCCACGATCGCGCTGGTAGCACCGTTCCTGAGAGAAGAGCAATGAACCAAACCGGACTCTGCGTCATTGCAGCACTCGCGCTGGCATTGCCGGCCGTCGCACAGGAAAGCGACAAGCAACTGCGACTCACTCCGGAGGAAATCCACGCGCTGCCGTCGACGGGCGGCGGAGCGGGCACTTCCGGCCTGCCCGGCATCCGGACAACCGTCGTTGCGGGAGACCCGTCGGCAAACGGCGCCTACACGATCGTGCTGCAGGTGCCCGCGAACACACTAATCGCGGCACATCATCACCGCGATGCTCGCACTGCTGTGGTCGTTGCCGGCACCTGGTACTTCGGCTTCGGTCCTGTCGCAACCGAAGGAGCGATGAAGGCCCTACCCCCAGGCAGCTTCTATACCGAACCCGCTGGAGTAATGCATTTCGCGCGTACGGGGCCGGCAGGAGCGACTGTTTATATTTCTGGCATCGGTCCGACCGATACCGTCTACGACGCGAAATCCAGCCAGCATTAGGGGGGCTCTGATCTATCCCCCGTTCGCTCTCAGCCCGTGACCGCAGGTGACCAACGGAAATCCCGCGGGAGAATGGTTCATCCATCGAAGGGTGAACGCTGCAACGTCGAGCTTGGCGCCCAGTTTTTTTTGAGAGGTGCTTCGACAAACTCAGCGCGAACGCATTCAGTCAGACCTTCCTCAGGACGCGCCCCGCACACGCACGAAGTGGTCGCGGCATCTGCGTCAATCGACCGCAGCGTGAGCGGTGCCGGGCACCAAAGGCAGGACGGCCGACCAATCTTGCGAACCCGACCTCGCCAGGTGCGCCATACAGGCGCACGAATCGTGCGGCGCACGCAGCCTCAAACGCGCGCCGCACCTGTTCCTGTAGTCGATGGGCTACCAGGACTTGCGCAAGCTCAATGCGACCAATCGCCCCAGCGGACTCGCGGACTGCGGATCGTAGCCGCCTGCAATGTTCACGAACGGCGGATCGCTGTCTGCAGCATTCTGCACATCGATTGCCATCGACAGGCCCTCGGACAACGCGCCCAGGTCATATCCAACGTGCAGATCGACCGTCGTGTACGAATCGATGCTGCGGATCGGCGTCACACCGGTCTGGTCGTAACCGCTCGTGTAATTGACGAACGCAAGTGCACTCAACTTCTCGCCGCGCCACCCCAACTCACCGCGTGCACGGAATCGCTGCGGGAAATTGAGCGTATTCAGCACATCCACATCCGCCGCGCCGGGTGCGGATGCCGCCGTGAGATGCGTGAAGTACGTTGCATTGACACCCGCGCGCAGCTTCCCCGTGCCCAGCGGCCAGGCATCGCTGACTGCAAAGTCGATTCCTTTGGCGATGGTCTTGCCGAGATTCTGCCGGCGTCCGTCCTGAATATAGGTGACCAGGGCGGCGTTGATCGGCGAGTTGACGGGCAGCCCGGATGCGAGCAGATCCGCCACTTGCTGGGCTGTGGGGTCGAGGATGCGATAGGGCGCGTAGATATTGTTGGTGAGCAACCCGGCGGTTCCGCGCAACGCCAGGATCTGGTTCTTGTAGTCGATGTTGAAATACGTTGCCGACACACGCAGATCAGGCAGCGACTCGGGAGCAATCTCGAAACCGGTCGACCAGGTCGTTGCTTCTTCCGCTTTGACATCCGGGTTGCCGCCTGCGATGCCGATGCCGAAGCACGTCGTTGCCGGCGCGCGATGACTGCAGGGCAGCGTATCGCCGTAGAGACCGTAACCGCCGGAATGTGGATCGTTCTCTGCGAGTCCGGGCGCACGGAACGATGTGCCCCAACTGCCGCGGAACGTCACAGCGGACATCGGCCGCCAGTTCAATCCGATCTTCGGATTGAAGGTGTCCCCGAAATCGCTGTAATCCTCATAGCGGCCGGCAAGCGACAAATCCAGTTCCTGTCCGCCCGCCTGCCGAAAAATCGGCACGAAGGCCTCGGTGAACACCGCGGCGACATTACGGGAAATTTTACTTGGAACATGCACCGGCGCCACGACCGAACCGGACGTCAGATCACCTCCGAGACCTTCATCGCGATATTCGGCGCCGATCGCGAGCCGCACATCGCCGCCCGGCAGTGCGAACAGCGCGCCATCCGCTTGCATGCTCGCGACGGTGAGATCGGTATCGCCCTGAATGACGAACAGGCCATTGCGAACGGCTGCGACGGTGGCGGCATTCGAAATTCCGCCGGATCCGAAGGGATTGAACGCCTGCGCGGGATCCGGATTCGCCAGTGCCGCATTGATGCCGCCGGGCGTCGTGTTGAGATTGTGAGTGCGGCGCACCTCATCCTCGCTGCGACCGTATGAAACGTATGCCTCCGCTTTCCAATCCCCTCCCAACGCAAAACGCGTCCCGAACACCGCTTCCCACGACTGGGCCTCACCGGGGTTGTCCGGCAGGCCGCCATCGTTGGCGAAATCGTATTGCACCGTGACCGGCCCCGTGCCTCCCGTCGGATTCACGTAGAACGGATTCGCCGTTGTCACGTTGAGATTCGAGGTGACCTGCGAGTCGCGCAGCGTAAAGGTGCGACGCGAGAAGAAGCCTTCTGCGAACAATGAGATTGAATCGCTCAACTCCTGCTCGGCGCTCACGAAAGCATTCGTGCGGCGCAAATCCGGAATTATTTCGCCACGCTTGAGGTTGTCGCACAGGTTACGGGTATTCGGCGTGAACGATGCGGGAGTGAGGTTCGTTCCTGTCGAGTTCGCAGGAATCGCATAAGGCACGCCGCCGACGAGGATCGTTCCAGGCGCACATTGCTGCGATCGCAAGTCCGTACCGCCGGCACTGCGCAGATCCGAGGTGTAGAAATCCCGATCGGCTCCGTCGAGCGCGCTGTGCACGGCGTACTCGATCGCCGCAGTCACATGGCCTGACTGCCACTTCAAACCGCCGATCTGCCCGACGGACCAGTCGTAGTAACCGTCCGCCATTCCATATCGGGCCGAGCTCTCCGCACCTTCGAAGTCACGACGCGGTACGAGATTTACGACGCCGGTAATCGCATCGGAGCCGTAGATTGCCGAGCCGCCGTCCGCGACCACTTCCAGACGCTCGACTGCAATTGCCGGTATCACCGACGCGTCGGTGAATTGACCTTGAGTGCCGGCGGGCGGCATGCGACGCCCTCCCAGCAGCAACAACGTTGCGTTCGAACCGATGCCCCGCAGATTGACGGCAATGCCGCGGGTGACGTTCGCCGCACCGTTCTGCGCGCCCGATGCGGTCTCGGACGCACCGAGGCCGACAATCTGAGGCAGCTGCCTGATCAGATCCGCCGTGCTCGGCGCACCCGTCTCGATGATCTGATCGCGATCCAGAGCAATCACTTTCGATCCAGTCGGCTCCACGCCGCGGATGCGGCTACCGGTGACGGTGACTTCCATCAGCACCTCGGCCTTCGCCTCGGCTTGAGCTTGAGCTTGAGCAAGCGCGGCAGATCCAAACAGGAATGCGCCCGTACCGAGCGCGACGGCTACTCCACTGCGCACGCCAAGCGATCGAGAACCATCGAGAGTTTCTTTGCTCGCGAACATTTCCCCCTCCCCTTTTTTCTTTCGTGATGGCGACAAGTTTTACTAGTTCGTGTTATCAACGATACGCGCCTCGACCTTTTCGCGAAAGATCCACTTTCCTTCTTCTTGACTGTTCAACTGCCGGACCGAAGAATGCCGCTGAAAACGACAGTTGCCACAATGAACCATATGAGCTGCTTATGCTGGCGAGACGCCGAAGCTATGACGCAACGGGGCAATCTCTGCGCGGCATGAAAAGCGCATTGATGGCTTTGTTACTCGCCAGTGGCGGTGCGAATGCCGATCAGAGCGCATGTGAGCGACTGCGCTCGCTGCAGCTGCCCGATACGGTAATCCGCGCCGCGACACCGATCACGCCAGCACCGCAATGGCAGATCGATGGCGATACGTTGACGCGCGGCACGGTGAGCGTCGCGCAACCCTTCTGTCGCGTTCAGGGACGGATCGAGAAGGAGATCGAGTTCGAGGTCTGGTTGCCGCCCCGTGCCGATTGGAACGGCAAGCAGCTCGGTGTGGGCAACGGCGGCTATTCCGGCTTCATCAACTACAGCGCGCTTGCGCAAGGGTTGCGCCGCGGTTACGCCGCTTCATCCACGGACACCGGCCACACCGGCGGACCGATGGATGCCTCCTGGGCGCTGGGTCATCCGCAACGCATCGTGGACTATGGTCATCGCGCTCATCACCTGACGGCGATCACAACCAAGCGGATCATCGCGGCCTACTACGAAGCGCCTGCGCGCCGCGGTTATTTCATCGGCTGCTCCAACGGCGGTCAGCAGGGGCTGATGGCTGCTCAGCGCTATCCGCAGGATTACGACGGCATCGTATCGGGCGCGCCTGGCACCAATTTTCCGGATATGGCGACCTACGTGATGCTCAATGGGCATCGCAACAGCGGCGATGCGAGCCTTACGCAACCTCAGATGGACCGGGTCGTGCAGCGCATGGTGCGTGCGTGCGATGCGAAGGATGGCGTCACGGATGGACTCATCGAACATCCGCCCTCGTGCGATTTCGATTTCTCCTCGCTCGCGTGCCCAGCCAACGATGAGGGCGACTGCCTGAATGCGACACAGGTCAGCCTGGTGCGCGATCTGTACGCACCGATGCGCGACAGCAAAGGGCGCGAGATATATCCGCCGCCCGCAGTCGGCGCACTGCTGCCAGTGACTGAACTTTCCCGCCGCGGCAAGTTGGGCGCGGACCTCTACCGCTATGGAGTATTCGAGGACGCGAACTGGGATCCCGCGGCGTTCGTTCTGGATCGCGATCTGCCCATCGCATGGGAGCGATTGAGCGCACTCATCTCGGACGATCCAGACCTGTCGCCGTTCGCGCGTCGCGGTGGCCGGATGATCCTGTATCACGGCTGGGATGATTCTGGGCCTTCGCCATACAACACGATCGAGTATCAACGGCGCGTTCGTGAAACCGTGGGTGCACGCGAAACGGATGACTTCTTCCGCTTGTTCATGGTCCCCGGCATGTACCACTGCAGCGGCGGACCTGGACCGAACAGCTTCGGCAACGCGGGCGATCCTCCGGTGCTCGATCCGGAGCACGACGTGCTCATGGCATTGGAACAATGGGTTGAGCACGGTGTAGCGCCCAAGGCGATCATTGCAAGCTCGGTACGCGATACACGCGTCGAGCGCACCCGACCACTGTGCCCGTATCCGCAGCGCGCGCACTACAAGGGGAAAGGCGACATCGATCGGGCCGAGAACTTCGAATGCGTGAAACCGTGAGCAATGCGGTGCGCGCCTCTCTCGAACGCCACACCGCGAGCCCGGACCAGAACGCGCGCTATCGTGCCGACGGCGGTGAGTTGCACCTCGAAGCGACTGACGAGTGATGAACGACCAGAACCGTACTGCCCGGACGATGACCTTCTGCAGCGCGCTCCTGGGCTGCGCAGTTGCCATGGGTACGAGCGCTGCGCACGCGGAGCTCGTGCAACTCGAGACGCTCTCGAAACAAGTCGCCTTCGAAGGCCGGCAATTCGGCAATGTCGGCGCGTATGAACTGATCCGCGCCGTCGCACATTACCGCGTTGATCCTCGGGTACCGGTCAACGCCGGAATCGTCAACATTCATCGCGCACCGCCCGGTGATGACGGCCGTGTCTCATTCGATACCGACCTGCTAATTCTCAAACCGGTCGACATGCAACGCGGTAATGCCGGTCTCGTCTACGAGATGGTCAATCGTGGACGACCCCTTGGCTTGCCGCTGCTCAATCGCGTGCCCGCGGGCGCCGGACGCGGCGATTTCACAGCGGCAGCAGAAGGCGGCGACGGCTTGGTATTCGAGGCGGGCTACACCTATGTCATGAGTGGCTGGCAGGCTGAATACCCGCTGCAGGACGCACCGCCGATGGCGGTGGGACTCGGCAGTCGCCTGCCCCGACCTGCGAACAGCACGGCGCTGAGTGCCCGTTTGCCGATCGCGCAGGAACGTAACGCCGCCAGCGTTGTCGGCAACACACGCGAGCAGTTCTTCGACATCGGCCCGGCCTCGCCCTTTATCGGCTATCTCACATATCCCGCAGTCGATCTCGAAGCGGGGCGCGAGCTGACGACCCGCGAACGGGACGGTGATTCGCCGCGCGTTATACCGTCATCGGACTGGCGCCTACGCGACCCCTGGCGCATCGAGTTCACGAAGCCTGCGAAGGCGAGCGCGGGTGCCGTCTACGAGTTCGTCTATCGCGCCAGAGATCCGGTGGTCTATGGACTGGCACTTGCCTCGATGCGCGATCTCGTCTCGTTCCTGCGCTACAGCAAGGCCGGCGACAATCCTCTGCACGGATCCGGGAAACGTGCGATCGAGCACACCATCGGTTTCGGCGCGTCGCAGACCGGACGCACGCTCAAAGAATTGATCAGCGAGTTCAATGAAGACGAAGCTGGACGTATCGTCCTCGATGGCGCGTTCGTGCTGATTTCCGGCGCGGGACGCAACTCGATCAACTCCGCTTTCTCGCGGCCCGGACTCAAGGACGCACAGCATACGAGTTGGGGCCTGCGTGGCGATGAGTTCCCATTCAGTTATCCAGTGACCTACGACACACTGAGCCGTCGTTCCGACGGCGTGCTCGCGCGTTGCCAGGCAACGCGTACGTGCCCACGCATCATCCACCTCGACTCCGAGAATGAGCTCTGGCACGGCGGCACCCTCACGTATGTCGATACCGCCGGTCGCGACTTGACGATGCCCGACACTGTGCGCGTGTTCGCGCTGGCTGGGACTGAGCACAACGCCACTCCGCGTGCGGGTGCGATTCCGCCGCTCTGTGCAGCACCCGGCCCCACCAGCATCGAGTGGGCGAGCTTTGCGCGCGCGCTGTTCGTCGCGCTGGATCGGTGGGTCGCGCACGATCAGCTCCCGCCAGCAAACCGCTATCCGACCGTTGCGCGAGGTGAACTCGTTTCGCGGACGAGCTACGCATTCCCGCATTTACGCGAGGTGACCTACGGCGGCGCCTTTTCAACCAGACGCCTTTACGATTTCAGCCAGGAGCCGCCGCGAGCGATTGCCGACTACCCGTCGTTGGTGCCGCAGGTCGATGCCGACGGACAGATGATCGGCGGCGTGCGCCATCCGTTCGTGACGGCTCCGCTATCGACGAATGTCGGCTGGAACGTGCGCAAGCCCGGGTTCGGTGACGGCGATCTGTGCATGGCGAGCGGTATGTCGATTCCCTTTCCTGCGACGCCGACGGAGCGAGCCGCGAACCAGGATCCGCGGCAGGCAATCGCCGAACGCTATGCTTCGGAAGCCGAGTACGTGAAAGCCGTGTCGAGGGCCGCACGTCAATTGGTGGATCAGCGCCTGCTGCTGACGGACGATGCGCAAGCGATCATCGCCGCGGCGAGCGGCCACTACCGCAACGCGATGGCACACAAGTGACTGAGTTTCGGAAGTGCGAGCATCCGAAGCACTTCATGGCCTGGCATCGTTCCTCAAAATCGGCGGGTGTCCCCAGCAGTTCAGATGCCCGCCTCTCTCGCCTCCCGCAATCGCCCGACTATTGCCGCTGTGTCGCTGCTGTCTATACGCATTGCGTCCCCCAGGTGAAGCGACTGTGATGGCGGGTACAGCAACTCCAACCCGGAGGTGGCTCATGAATACCCGTGGATTGCTCGTGCGAATGCACGCAAAGCACGGCCAAGAGGCTGCCGTGGAAGAGCTCCTGCGTTCAGCGCTGCCGCTGGTCGCCGATGAGCCGCAGACCACAGCCTGGTTCGCTGTACGATTCGGTCGCGGTGAGTACGGAATCTTCGATGTGTTCCCCGACGATGCGGCACGTGACGCACATTTGTCCGGACCCGTTGCTATCGCCCTCAATGAACGATCGAGCGAGCTGTTCGAAGGCGCTCCACGTATCGAGAAGCTGGATGTGCTGGGGGACAAGCTGCCGGTCGCGAGTTCAGTCCCTGACACCCGGGGGCTGTTGCTCACGTTCAAGGTGAAGCCGGGCCATGAATCGGATATGGAAGATTTCATCCGTTTCGCTAACGATGCGGTGAATGAAGAACACACCACCACCGCCTGGTTCGGCATTCGCCTGCGCGACGGCGAGTACGGAATTTTCGATGTCTTCCCCGGCAACGAGGAGCGTTTCCTGCACCTCGTCGGCCACGTGCCGCGCGAACTCGCAAAACAGGCGTTCAGCCTGCTGCGTGCGATGCCGGAGATAGAGATGCTGAACGTGCAGGCCGAGAAGATCGGACAGGATACGCATCAGATCACGCGGCATTGATGTCTTGTCGGTGCCGGCACCAGAGGCGGTCTGCTGAACCACGGAGGCGAGGCGTACCCGAATGCCGCTGGCGCCAATCCGGTCATTGGCATATCCATCTTGACTCGTCAACCGCACAGGACCCGCGGACATGATCAGAAATCCCCGCATGCAGTGGTTTGTTTCAGGCTTGGGCATGTGTGCATTTTTCGCCGGCCAGGCATTGGCCGCGGATGTTTACCAGGGCACCGTAAAATTCAAGAACGCGGCAGGCAAACAGGTCACTACGGCACTCACGGTGACCCTGGATCGGACCATGCCGGATGAGGAGCGATTGGCTACGGCGCAGCTGGTAAAGAGCAATCCGGATTCCGCAAAAAGCGTCCTCGCCGGTAAACCGCAACTCGGCGTCATCGAGGCCGACGAGCGGCGCGTACCTATCCGATATGCCTATGTTTCTCCCCTCGACGACGGTGAGAACCTGATCGTCATCAGTGACGAGCCGATGGGCTTCATCGGCGGAGCAAAGAAAAGCGCCTCATCGAAGCAGGGGTTTGACCTGACCTACGCAATGATCTCGATCAAAGCTTCCGGCCAGGGCAAAGGTGAAATCGGGCCCGCCTCGAAAATCAAATGGATGGAATCTGGCGCCCCTGCCCCCGTAAGGTACGGCAACGAAATTGTCTGGATCGGGAACGTAACGAAAACCACCCAGCCGTAGGGAACCACACCGGCGCCGGGTGTTCGCATCCTCATCCGCGGTGTCGGGCCAGAACTCCGGGAGGACAGATTCCTGATCCGTCCGATTCTCGTCGAGTCTCCATCCAACGAAAAGCTGTCCCGGTTTACCGGCACCGCGCGCGACTACCTGAACATTCTGGTCTCCATTGGCTTCTGGTATTTCCAGCCGCTGCCCGGGCGCAGCCATCGCTGCCTCCTGCCCGAGGGCAACGGTGCTTGCCCCTCTTACCTAGTGCCGATTGGCAAGCAACGGCGCAGCATGCAAATTCCCTGGCTCTCGTGCTGACTTCGGTGTTCGAAATCCTTCGCGACCAGCCGGTCATCGCGTTGTTCCTGACCCTCGGATTCGGGTACCTCATCGGACGCATCCGGATCGCTGGCATCACGCTCGGTGCGATGGTCGGAACCTTGCTCGTCGCCCTTCTGTTGGGCCAGTACGGGCTGCGCATCGCGCCGGGAGCCCAGGCGGTTGGATTCGCGATGTTCATTTTCTCGGTCGGCTTCCAGGCCGGTCCGCACTTCATCCAGGTCCTCAAGGCACAGGGTTGGCGTTATCTGTCGCTGTCGCTGGTAGTCGCTGCGATCGGGTTTGCCACTGCTTACGTCGCGGGCCGCCTGCTCATATTGCCGCCGGGAGGAATGGCGGGTCTGCTTGCCGGTGCACTCACGACGACCCCGATGCTCGCCGCCGCCCAGGAAAGCGTGCGTTCAG
The DNA here is from genome assembly GCF_036520495.1 of Povalibacter sp. Lineage (GTDB taxonomy): Bacteria > Pseudomonadota > Gammaproteobacteria > Steroidobacterales > Steroidobacteraceae > Steroidobacter. The sequence goes on from NZ_DATDJO010000001.1 coordinate 29,013, forward strand.
GGATCGCGGCCCTGCCATCGGGAACCAGCGCCGAACAGGTAATCGCGACCATCGGTACCAACTACGCAATTACGTACATGGCCGGCATGATCGGTCTGATCGTCATCATCAAGACGCTCCCGCGCATCATGGGGATCGACCTCGCCGACGCCGCAGCACGCCTCGAGGTGGACTCCGGCAAAGCGACGGTGAACGTGCAGGCGCGCGGCTATCGCGTGGTCAATCCGGAACTCTGCAGTCTCCCCGTGTCCGAGCTGGCCACGCGGTTCTGGGACGGTTTTGCAGTCGTGCGGGTGCGGCGGGGGGATCGTTGGCTGACGCTGCAGGCGCACGATCGGCTTGCGATCGGTGACGAGATCCATGTGTATGGGGATGCAGCCCTCTTTCGGCGCGGTCACGGCACGATTGGCGAGGAGATTGAAGTCGCCACAGAACTCGGCGACGCGAGCAAAGCCCGCAGGGTCGTGGTCACGCAGCCCTCCGCCCTGGGACGATCCATGGCAGATCTCAATCTCGCACGCGCGACGGGTGTGGTCGTACTCGAAGTGCGGCGCGACGGGCACTCGCTGCCGCTCGCCCTCGACCTGCAACTGCGGCGCGGCGATGTGCTCAGCGTGTTCGGCCCATCGACCAGTGTCGATGCGCTGTCGGCTCTCGTGGGTCCGGTCGAAGCCGACACAGTCGAAACCGACATGACGACGTTTGCCTTCGGCATTGCACTCGGTACGGCGATCGGACTGCTGACGATCAATATCGCAGGCGTGCCGGTCGGACTCGGTGCTGCGGGAGGACTGCTTGCAGCAGGCGTGGCGATGGGATGGCTGAACAGCGTCCGGCCCACGATCGGCCGATTCCCCGAAGCGGCACGCTGGATACTGATGGAATTCGGACTGCTCATCTTTGTCTGCGGCGTTGGATTGCAATCTGGCAGTCAGGTGATGGCAACCCTTCGGGAGGGCGGACCGTTGCTGATCGTTGCCGCGCTGGTGGTCGTCTCGTTGCCGGTTGCGGGAGGTTATGCGTTCGGTCGCTACGTGTTGCGGCTGGATCCGGTGATCCTGCTGGGCGCGCTCACCGGTGCGATGACGAGCGGGCCGGCGCTCAACCTGCTCACTGCGGAAGCACGCAGCACCGAGCCGGTTCTCGGCTATACGGGAACCTATGCGTTCTCCTGCATCATCATGGCCCTGTGCGGCACGCTGGCGGTGCTCATCTGACACCGGAGAACGCATGCGGATTCACCAACCAGGCACCAACCAGGACACCCATCAGCTCATCTGTTTTCAGCGAGCAGGCGGATGTCCCGGGAGTCCTCCGAAGGAATGACCCCTGATACTCCGCACGGCACCGAAGCACTCGCGCTCCTGAACAAAACGCCTTACCGAAATCGCCAGCTGCCGCTCCGAATGGAATAGCGCAGGCGCGAAATCCGTCGTGCCCCAGGCTTCGCCGCGCTGCCCCACGCAGGCAGGATGACTGGACACGGATTGTCATCAGGCGAAGTCACCATGGGTGCCCGCACCGATCCAGATGTAGCGCAGCAGCAGCTCCAGCAGATATCCGCATCGACGAACACATGCAAACGCAGTGGTCGCGGCACCCTTGCCTACGATGATCATGGGATGCGATTCAGATCATCCCAGAGACCGAAGTCGTCAACGCCCGCCGAATTCCAGGTCCGCCCGCGGAGTTTCCCGGTTGTCCGGCATTGAGGCACCATGGACGCAACGCTCGACCTCGACGCCAGGAACGCGCCTCGAGCGTAGACTAAGCCCAAGTCGAGATTGGAGTTCGGATGACCCGATCTGGACCCGGCTCTCGACTGTGAGAATGAGAACAAGGAGCCACATAGGGAAGTCGCAACCATGCTGACCGAAACTCAAGTTCACGAACTTGCGAATGCGATGATGAATTCGCTAGGTCCGGGTCTTTCGATTGACGCCGGTTACACCTATCTCGGCCAATTCATTGCGCACGAACTGCTGCCAGAAACACACCCTCGAGAAGAACGACTCACCATCCCTCGAATGGTCACCGGCAGGATGGATCTGGAGAGCCTCTACGGTGGACCGTCGTCAAGACCCTTGGCGCGAGGAGTATTCAACAGCCACTACATTGGCGCGCCGCAAGACCTCGAGCGAAATGATTTCACCGGTGTTGCGCTGATTCCCGAGCGCCGTAACGACGAAAACGTCGTCATTGCACAGTTGCATCGCTTCCTGCAAAGGCTCCACGACACGATTGTGGCCAGGAAATATGGCGACACGGAAGAAAAGGCGAGACGCCTGCTGACGCTATTGTTTCAATTGATCGTCGTCGAAGACTACTTGCGTCAGATCCTGGAGCCGCGGGTATTTCAAAGCTGCTTCCGCCGCCACGAGCGCTGGCTCGGCTTCTCACCGAATACCACTCCGCCCGAATTTTCACACGCATGCTTCAGATTCGGTCATTCCATGGTCAGAAACAAGTACCGCGGCTTTCCGAACGAGCACGGGAAAATGGTGACGATCGGCGAACTCTTTCGAACAGGCCAAAGACTTGATCCGAAGTTTCTGGTCGATTGGCGCGAATTCTTCGGCTGGCCGAATCCAGGCGAAGCGACACAGAAGGCGTTTCCCATCGATCCGTTCGTCGTGGATGCGATGAGCGCCGTCGGCCCACCACAGCTGTGCGCGGACGACGCGACCGCAACTGACAAGCGGACATCTGTCAACGTGGTCGAAATCAACCTGATCGCCGGCATCGAAGCAAAGTTGCCGCCCGGAATTGTCTACGCGCTTTCGCTATTGACGGCACCCAACTGCGCCGACCTCGTAAAGACCGTAGGGTACGTTCCTGTGCGTGAACTCTGGCCAGCGTTCGCAAAAGCACTGGCAGTTCGGGCGCCGACCGTCGACATCGACAATCTCCCGCTTTGGCCATACATCCTGAACGAAGCCGCAGTCACGCAGAATTGTCAGCGCCTGGGAACGCTGGGTAGCTTGATCTGCGCGGAGGCGATCGCCAATGCCATTGCTTCTGCGCACTATTCGATCCTGCGTATCGAACCCTATTCGATCGACACGGTTCTGAATTCGCTTGGGGCGCTGGGACAAGAGCTACGAACCATCCAACGCGACCATGAACATCTGAGCACCGATGGCCGTACCCTTTCGATGCGCCACCTCATTGAGTTCGTACTCTGACTTGAACTACGGAGAAGACCATGGCTGTTCCGAAAGAGTATCTCGATTGGGTCGCCGGACTGAACGATGAGCCCGCTGACATCGAGGATGCCTGCTATATCGAGGCTCATGCGGTCTCTGAACTGATGGACTGGAGTCCGGGATATTCCCACCTCCAACAGACTCAAAGGCATGTCTGGGATCCTGCTTCTGGAAGCGTCATTTTCGACGACACGACCAACTGGGACCCGGACATGGCCAATGTGGCAAAGCAAGTCCACATGAAGTTGAGCGAAGATCCACTGCTCGAAATCCAGTTCCTGGTGGACGATCAGATCGGACAGGTAGACCAGCCGAATTTCGATGGATGGACGGTTGTGCGGTGGCGAGTCGTAAAAAGCCAAGACCGTCGTGGCGAACTCCTCCATCACGACATCATCGACTGGGAAAAGCGGACCCGGGCTGGAAACGTGACCGCACAGTCATTCTATTCGTGGCACGTCTACAAGCCTAAGTAACGACTGTATCTTGTTCGGCGTTCGTCAACATACCTCGTCGGCCGAGCGTTACAGCGCCGCGAGCAGGTGCGCTCTGCTTGCGAGCGCACTGCTGCTTGCCGGACCGGGCTGGTCTCAATCGACAGACGGCACGCAGGCGCGCGCACGTGCGCACGCGTACGAATTGATGGAGAGCACGCAATTACGCGGCGGAAGCGCAAAGGATTTGTCCGTAGCGTACGCCCTGATTCAACGAGGACTCGAGCAGACCAGGCAGGATCCGGAACAGTACGCACAGTGGCTGGAGATACTCTGGCGCTACTTTGTTCTGCAGGATGACTACGCAAAGGGGCGCGACGCACTCGAGGAGGCGTTGCGACGACTTGCAGGAATGGAGGGGCGCGAGCTCCTGGTTGCAAGTGTGATGAACAATCTATCGTACTCGTTCGTCCTGCGCGGCGAACTGGCGCAAGCCAAGGAATATCTGCGCCGGGCCATTGTGCTCGCGAATCAGAACGGCAACCAGAAATTACTGGCCGAGCTCTACTACAACATCGGTGATGCCTACCGAAAGAGCGGCGAGCTGCTCGTGGCACGACGCTATTTCGAAGCTGCTCGCGAATATTACGCCAGGAACGGCGACGCCTTCCTGACCCAGTTGTGCGATCTCAAATTGGGCACGGTCTCTCGCGAATCCGGCCGAGTCGCTGAAGCCGTACGCAAACACACAGCAGCGCTGGACTTTTTTCGACGTGAAGGAAGCTATCGGGAAGTCTTGACGGAGCTCGAGCTGGCTCGCGATTACGCTGCGCAACGCCAATACGACTCCGCCGAAGCTCATGCGCGAAATGTATTGAACGACGAACGCTCGTTGCCGGAACCGCGAATCGACTCCCGGATTTTGCTGCTGCAAATACTCAACGATCGTCGACAGAGCGGCATTGCCGGACTCGAAGGAGAAGCCGGGAAAGCCATTGTCGCGATCAAAGGCATGCTATCGGAGTCGAGCTCGCGCCAACGGTCATCCATCGCGCGCCCCACGTATCAACTCGAGTTCGCCAGGCAGGCGATTCGTCACTACGCCATGAGCGGAGAGCTGACCAAGGTCGATGGGTTCGCGCGCTCGGCGATGGAAACTGCGCGTCGTGTCTCGGACGACCTTCGCTCCAGCAACGATGACAATCTCGCCTGGCTGAGTCAGGCGCAGCCGGTGCTCAACGAGTACGTGAAGGCGCTCTTCAACCTCGATAGATCGAGAATTCTTGCGTTGCTCGAGTCTTTCTACGGTCAACAGGCAACTTCGTTGGCGCTGCGGAATTCCACATCGATGGGATGGATGCGCGAGACCCAGGCCGTCGATTCCTTTGAGCGTTACAAAGCCGCCGAACATGCGCTTATCGACGCCAACGTCGCACTCGAGCAGGAGACGCGCGAAATGGCGCGCGCGTCGCTGCGACGTGCAGTGAATCAACACCAACATGCGAGAGACCTCGCGCGCGATGCCTATCTCGCGCTCCGCCATCTGGAGAAGCCGACCGGCCCGGGATTCGAGCCAGCGCCGGGCGCGCCTTTGCAACCCGCCTCGATCGCAACGGGCGATATCGTAGTTCGGTACTTCATTCAGGATGACGTCAGCTTTTGTATTGCACTGGCGGGTCGCGACGTCGGCTATTTCGCACTGCCGCCTCGCTCAGAGTTGACGAGGGTTATCTCGATTGCATTGGAAGGCCTGCAAAGTCCGGTCGAGAACGATCGAGCCCTGGCAGCGCTCTCTACGCTGTCACGATGGCTACCGCGCGACTTCATGGCTCGTCACGCCGACGCATCCCGTCTTATTGTGGTTCCCGACGACGCAATGCACGAATTTCCATTCGCAGCCGTGAATTTCGATCCGTCGCCAGGGACGTACGACCCGCTCGTCAAACACTTTGAAATCGTCAGAACGAAGTCTGTCCATGCGTACTACGAGCCCCGGTCTTCGGACGCTCGAGTAGCGATGCCGAACGACATCGGACCGGATGTCGTCATCTTTGCCGACCCTGTCGTGGCACGCCCCCCAGTCGACGGCGTGAGCCTGAGCGAGGGCACTGCGAAGCGGTGGTCGAACCGCGCAGCTAACTTGCCTAACGCGCGTCGGGAAGCCCTTCGCGTAAGCGAAGCGCTTGCCCCTCGCCGCACGAAGACTTATGTGGGTGAACGTGCCGACAATGCCGCATTGCTTGCGGACGAGACGCGTACATCGCCAATCCTTCATATCGCCACGCACGGGTACTACAGTGCGTCCACACCGGATATCGTCGGCATCGCGACGGCAACCAGGAGGCCTGACAGAGAAGACTATTCCGGGGGTTTCCTGAGCTTGACCGATCTGTTTACGCAATCGTTCGCGAACCGGCTCGTCGTCGTCAGCGGTTGCGAGACGATGCGTGGTCAGAACTTCAACGGCTGGGGCGTGCGCAGCCTGGGCGACGGCTTTCTGAGCCGAGGCGCGGGATCGGTGATCGGAACCCTGTGGAACGTATCCGATGAGGCCATGGCACGGATCATGGACACCTTCTACCGTGAACTCGCAAGCTCGAACGGCGATAGTTCCCGATCGCTCGCTGTGGCTCAGCGAGCTTTATTGAACTCGCTGCGGTTCGCCAAACCCTACTACTGGAGTGGGATTGTCCTCGAATCATCCCATCGAAGCATGGATCAGCACGCCTTCTGACCCGCACCGAGGCACGCTCGGAATTCACTGACCTCGACCTGCCAAGCGGGCCGCGAATCGATGGGTGTCCGCGGACTCCTGCTAAGTGTCGAGTATCCGTACGATTCCCCCAGAAACTCGCACAACAATGCCACGCCAGTCCTGTATCAATCTATCTGTCGATATTCTCAACAGGCGGCGTCCGACGGTGCGCCACCACCGCCGAACGCCTGACCACAGTCAAACCTATCAATGAGGTCCGTCCATGGCCAGGAGGCATCATGAGTCGAAATCCAGTGCGTCCCGCATTCACCCGCCTGCCATCACGAAACCCATCTCGCAGACCCGGGACGAGGTCATCGAAACCGAGAGCATCCGCCTCATGAAGGCCCACGCCCTCCTCGGCTGCATCACACGCGCGATGGAAGGCGATGGCATCTGCAGCGGCGAAGGTCCGTACTGGCCAGCAGCGATCGAGGCGGTCAGCGAACTTATCAACGAGTCGATCCGTCAGTTGGAGAATCTGGCGGGCCTAGAGGACTCCCGGCCGGATGCGGTTCGGGACATCGGGGCGTCCTACGACATGACACCGATACCGGGGCTTCATTGAACAGACCACAGCAGCGGACATGCACGATGCAACGATCAAAATCCGCTGCATCGGTCAGGCGTGTGCGCGAACGGATTCGGGCAACTCTGTTGCGCGGTTCCTCCCGGAGTAGTCGACGACGCACACTACGTGGTACACGAGTCATCGATGCGTACTTTCCGCATCAATCCGCAGAACTTTCGATCGCTTCTATCTCATTGGCGTGCTCTCTGCGGCGCAGCGAATCCGCGGCCCGGCACGAAAGCGGCGAACAATGAACTCGATGGCCACACCAGGGGTTACATAGGAGCACAGTCCCCCATCAACATCAGGAGGCTCCTATGACTCCTCACGCAACATCAGCGCTGCTGATAGCCATATCGCTAGCACTTTCAACGATTTCCGTGGCCCAGACTCCGACTCCGGATCCCACGGCACCGAGCGCGGCGTCCAGCCCGCACCAGAGAGACACCACAGCCACGAAAGCGACCGAATCACCTACAGCGACCAGCCCTTCTCCGGCTGCCGCCTCAACCCCGCACCAAACGCAGGTGGTGGATACTGACAAAGCCGACGCCAAGACGCAGGCGAAGCACGAACAGATGCTCAAGGATTGCATCGCCAAGGAACAGGCGAAGAATTCATCGCAGTCCATGGAGCAAGCCAAGAAGACCTGCTGGGACCAGATGAAGGCCCGTAGTACGGACGTGAACAAATAGATCCCGCGATTGAACGGCGCTGCCCATCTGGACAGCGCCATTTTTTCTCCCGAACTAGAACGGATTCGCCAGGCCCTTGCGAATGCGCTCGCCATACGTGCGACCGGAATTCAGTCGCTCACCGGACAGCAGTTCGATGACGTACTGGCCGTGTGTCAGCGACCACAGTTGTTTGATGCGCCGGATGTTCAGGATGTGCGATCGATGAATGCGCAGGAAACCGCCGGGATCCAGCGAAGCTTCGAGGGTATTCAGGGAGACATGCAGCAGATGAGTAATGTTGCCTGTGTGCAGCCGCACGTAGTTCTGTAATGCTTCGATCCTGTCGACATCGTCGACGGGCACAAAGACCGTCCTCTCTCCCGACCGGACTGCGAACCGCGTCAGATAGCGCGGCGGGTTGGCTATCGCATCCAGCATGGTTCGCATCAGACGTGTCGACTCGTCGGCAGGCGCGCTATCGATGCGGTTGATCGCCCGCTGGAAAGCCAGATCGAAGCGCTCCTGCGTAACCGGCTTGAGCAGGTAGTCGACGGCACTGACCTCGAACGCGCGGATCGCGAACTGATCGTGAGCGGTGACAAAGATCACGGCCGGCATCTTCTCGGCACCGATCTCACCGACGACATCGAAGCCGGTCATACGCGGCATCTGCACATCGAGCAGGACCATGTCTGGCCTGTGATTGCGAATCCGTGTGACTGCCTCCCTGCCGTTGCGCGCTTCAGTGATCTCCTCGACCCGCGACTGCTGACCGAGCAGCAGTTTCAATCCTTCACGCGCCAGCACTTCGTCATCGACGACGAGAACCTTCAGGCGCATTCCATTGCCTCCACCGGGGCCAGACACAATGGGATAGTTATCGTCACCTGGACGCCTCCTGTCGGCCGGTTCCGCGCCTGGAGGCTTGCCTTATCGCCGTACAGATGCCTGAGGCGATCGCGCGTATTGGCGAGACCGATACCCTTGCCTTCGAATCCTGATGAAGAACTCCCGGGGCCGTTGTCCAGAACCGTCATCACGAGGTTACTGCCCATCCCGATCACCCGCACCTCGATGAGTACAGCATCCTCGCTTTGACCCAGTCCATGCCGGACGGCGTTCTCCACAATGGGCTGCAGCACCATGTGAGGCACATGCGCCTCCGCTGCATCCGGATCGGTGGTGATTTCAACATTGAGACGGTCCGCGAATCGAATCTGCTCGATCGATAAATACAGACGCAGGAACTCCAGCTCGCGCCACAGCGGCACCTCCTGCGCGTTGACATCCTCGAGGGTGAGTCGCAGCAGATCTCCAAGACGCGCGAGCATTGCCTGTGCCTGCTCCGTCTTGCTTTGCTGCATCAACACCATGATCGCGCCGAGCGTATTGAAGAGGAAGTGCGGCTGCAGTTGCATCTTGAGTGCACCCAGCTGCGCCGCGGCCAGCTGCCCGGCGAGTTCGGAAGAACGGACCTTCAATTCGAGCGCTTCGCGCTCACGCTCCTTCGCACGTTGATGCGAGCGGAACACAGCCTGTAGCCCCACGACCGCCCAGTAGCGGATTACGCCACCAGAAAAACCGTAGACGAGCAGCAGCGAAACGGCCGACAGGAACGGCATGGCCGGTAAAGGCGCAGGAAATACTCCCAGCGCCAGCAGCACCGGGGCTTCGATGACTGCGGACACGACGGAAAAGACAGCTCCGCCACCCAGATGCAACGCAATATGCTTCAGGCGATGTCCGCGTTCGACGGACCAGCGACGTCCCAACCACAATATCGCTGGAGTGAATGCTGCACAGATGTACATCGCCGCCATCCAGCCGACGAACAGATCCGTCAACCGAACCGGTTCGCTGCGATACAGGCGTGCGATGAAATCCTGGGTCAGGTAGAACAGACCCGCCAGCGTCCAGGCGAGCCAGATACCCGCCAGGTTGCGCAGCGTTTTAGGCATACCCGAGAGCATGACGCTTGCATTCTGCCGCGATGTGAGCAGAAGCGGATAGAACTTTGACGAACTGGCCGATCGCGGTGATGAACGGCCCCGCGCCCCGTTGAGTCCACCTGCATCGGCCACCACCGCGCAATCGAGCGGTCACTGGCGAATCGCATTCGTCGCCGCTGCGTGCCCATTTGACACCTCCAAAGGCCGCTCGGTGAAAAGCTTGTTTTCGTCTGATCGGGAGCCGACCAGAATTCACCCCGCTGCGATTGACAGAGCAGGTCTCACCCAGCTTCCCAGAGGGCAGCCTTCATGCAACCACTACATTTCATTGCCGGGCCGATATTGCTGGTTGTCACGTTGATGAGCGCCGGCGCAGAGGGAAAGCGGCCTGTTTCCTTTCCCGAGGGTTATCGATCCTGGCAACACGTCAAATCGATTCTGATCGGGGCGGAACACCCGACCTTCGCAGAACGCGGCGGGCTGCATCACTACTACGCCAACGATCTGGCGCTCGTCGGCTACCAGACCGGAGAGTTTCCCGACGGATCAGTCATCGTCGATGAAGGCCTCTTCACGAAAGAGGGAGAAGCTCTGGCAAAGGGCATCTTGCTGGAGGCCGATCGGCGCATGGTCGAGGTGATGGTCAAGGACCGCAGCCGTTACCCTGACACTGCGGGTTGGGGATTCGAGCGCTTCGAGCGGGAGGACAAGGCCGGCGCGTTGACGGCAGCGCAGCAGGCACAATGCTACCAGTGTCATGTCCAGGCGCAGGATCGCGATCATGTATTCAGTAAGGTCAGGTTCTGAGCGCCGGATACTTCATGCGCAGAGCCTGCCGAAGATCCGCGACTCCGCTGCCAGGCACCGGATCAATACTCCGCAAACATCCGCTGCAACTCCTTGGGATCGCTGGTTCTGCTCAGCCCCAGCATCAGCAGAATCCTCGCCTTCTGCGGATTCAACGTATCGCCCGGGATCATGCCGAACGCTTCGTACTCGGTTGTTGCCGTCACCCGTCCGTTTCCGGTACGGCTAGATCGCACGAGGACAGGTCGCGTGTTCGCAGGCATCGCAATGACTTCCTTCAGCACGGTCTCCTCGGCGATGGACAGTGCTCCATTGCCGGTGCCGGCAAATACGATGCCCTTCGCGCCGGATTTGATGGCTGCCTGAATCAGCGTCGCGTCCGGTTCGATGTAGGAATAGAGGATCGTCACGCGCGGCAGCTGTGTCAGTAACGTGACGTCGAACTCGGAGTTCAGTGTGTGTCGCTTCGTCGGCGATCGATAGAAGCTCACTTGGTCCTCGTCGACATAACCGAGCAGTCCCAGCTCGGGCGAGCGGAACGTTTCGACGCGCAAGGTGTTCGTCTTGCTGGCATCGCGTGCAGCATTGATCTCGTCGTTGAGTACGATCAGCACCCCCTTGCCTCGCGCGTCCGACGAGATCGCCGTGCGTACCGCATTCAGAAGATTCAGCGGACCGTCGGCGCTGATCGCTGTCGATGGCCGCATCGAACCGACGAGCACGACGGGTTTGTCGGTTCTCACCGTGAGATTGAGAAAGTACGCAGTCTCCTCGAGCGTATTCGTCCCTGACGTCACGACGAATCCGGCAACGTCCGGCGTCTCTTTCGCGATCGCGTGAATACGCTTTGCGAGCGTCAGCAGGTTGTCGATCGTGATATCGGAGCTGATGACGTTGACGATCTGCTCGACGCGGACATCGGCGATGACGCTGATCTGCGGCACTGCCTTCACGAGCTGCTCGCCAAGAATCGCGCCCGGCTTGTAGTTCGACAGATCCGTCGTCGACGATCCGGATCCGGCGATCGTGCCGCCGGTCGAGAGCACGTACACGACCGGTTTGGCGGGCTGAGCGAACGATGTCGTCGCGAAGAACAGAGCGAGCATGCAGGCGGCAGAAATACGCATCGAGTTCCTCCAGGTCCAGGCGAGAGGGCATCGTTCCTGGATCACTGCTCGCTTCATTGTTATGGTGCGATCGCGTCGGAATGTCGCTGATCGATCGGTGGGCGTCAACAGGAACAGCAGAACGAGGCTCGACGCAGCGAGAACGCTGCATGCCTCCGATGCCGGACATCGGATACTTTCGTCAGCTCACGCGCTCGCTCACTGAAGGTGAGTCAAGCCCGACCAGGAAGCACGGCACCTTCACTTCATGCTCGAATCAAATCCGCGAATCGGCGGCCCGCCACCGAGCGACACGACTGACTCCGGCGCGAGCGGTCGATCCGCAACCACCAGTGCCCCGGCCGCGCTCAAGTGGTGAGCGTCTGCGTAGAACACCGTCGAACCCTCCATGAACTTGCAGCTGCGGCCCTCGCAAAAACGATCGTGGGGGTCCCATAGTTGAAGTCGGCTGTCGTGATCGGCGACCCGCTGCAATACCGGGCGCGTGACGTCAGGAATGAAATTCACACGCACGCGATCCGCAGGCATCGATTCCCCATGGAGCCATCGCCGCAACGCGAGGCGTGCGGGTATGGTTTCACCGAGTGCGATGAGGTTCGGCTCACGCGCGAGCCTGGGAACGTCCTGCACCAGCACGATGAATTTCTCATGCGCGTGCAATTCCCGGATGGACCGGGTCAACCCCTGGTCGAGCAAGCGTGCATGCCGGCTCTCATCGGGACTCTCGGCTGCCACTGCGGTGACATCCTCGATAGCGACCGGATTCAGCGACGTACGCCAGTTGCCGGCCAGGACCACGATGTCGATCGAAGGATCTGCGGCGATGAGGCGGAAGGTTTCGTTCAGGAACCTGTCGCATTCGTCGAAGTGGTGGGGGTAGGCCCCGATCCTGCGACTGATACCGAGCAGCGGCGGACATGACGCCTTGGTGAGATAGGCGAGATCCCGGCCGGAGCGTGCAGCCCAGGCGCGTATGCCCGGCGCAAGTGCAGAAGCATGGCTATCGCCGATGAGCGCCACCTTCCCGCCAGGAGTCGTCGGATAGCACTCGGCCGATAGATTGGGAGCAGCCATGCCGTATCCCGCAAGGCATGCGGTCGTGTTCTCCTGCAGTTGCCGTTCGATGACCTGGACCCGCGCATCGAAACGCTGCGGCCATCCGCCGCTGGCCCATGCCGATGCCGTCACGGCTGTTGCGCCCACCATCAGGGCGGCGTACCTGGCAAGCACGAGGGGTTGCGCTGTGCGTGAGCGCCGCAGGGGTCGCTCGACGAAACGCCACGACGCAAAAGCCAGCACGACCGACAGCACCATCAGCACTGCGTTCTCGGCCCATGCCAGCTCGTCACCCTTCACCACGCGAGCGAAACTCACGATCGGCCAATGCCACAGATACCACGAATACGAAATGAGGCCGATGCCTACCAGCAGCGGCAGGCCCAGCAAACGACGGTTGACCCAGCTGTCCGGGGACGCGATGAGCAGCAAGGTTCCAATCGCAGGGACCAGAGCCGCGAGTCCCGGGAAGGGCGTGGAGTCATCCATCACGCAGATGGCATATGCGAGCAATGCGAGCCCCACCCACGAGGTCACGGCCTGAAGGGACATTGGCAGGTGTCGCCTCCATGCATGGCGTTCCCCGAACGCCAGCAGTACGCCAAGCGCCAATTCCCAGGCACGCGTCGGCAAGCTGTAGAACGCGATCTGGGGATAGTGCCTGGTGCCCCACCACGACAATGCAAGCGAACCCAGGCAAACGCATGCCAATCCGATGGCCAGCACGCGTCGACCGAAGCGCTGGAGGAGGATGAGCGCCAGAGGCGCGATCACATAGAACTGCTCTTCGACGGCCAGCGACCACGTCATCAGCAGCGGGTTGAGTTCGGCCGTCGGCGCGAAGTAGCTGATCTCGGACCAGATGGCGAGGTTCGACAGTCCGACCACGCTGGCCGCGGCCACCTTGCCGAACAACTGCAACTCTCGTGGTGACAGGACAAAGGCGGCGAAGACGCTGCTTGTTGCCAGCACGACCAGCAGCGCCGGCAGGATGCGGCGCGCCCGACGCGCGTAGAAGTTGGCATAGGTGAACGTACCTTCTGCCACTTCTCGCAGGATGATGCCCCCGATAAGGAAGCCGGAGATGACAAAAAAGATGTCGACTCCGACGTACCCTCCCCCGAACCCCGGAACACCGTAGTGAAAGGCCACCACGGGCGTGATGGCCAGTGCCCGCAGGCCGTCGATGTCGAGTCTGTAGTCCACCTGGTTGCTCCCTGCATGCCCAGCTGTTCAGGCTACCCCACGTTGCTTTCGCAGAACTTTAACCTCTTTGGTGCCGAGCCGCGGGTTCGCGCATCTTCGTCAGGATCTGCACGTTCGTCGATGACTTGTCACCTGCGTGAAACACGGAACCCTCAACCTCGCTTCATCTCGCCAGTTGTGAAATCAAATCCGCGAATCTGCGCCCGGCACCGCAGCGGGACGAGTCATGCTGAATGGATACCCGTAGACCCCGATCTCGCAACCAAAGTGCGATTCATTGGCTACACGTATGATCAGCACGCAGGCACCAGCCACCGCGAGTGCCAGCACGATACAAGCCTTTGCAACGAATTGGTTATCCGATCCGAGTCCAGCCCAGGCCAGGCCAGGGCTACGGGAATCAGCATCAAAACGTATGAACCATATCGCGTGTCACGAAGGGGGTTCAGCGGACAGCGGTAAGGCAAGTCAGCGGGCGCGGGAGGCGCAGTCCACATCACGAGAAACCAGACAATCGCGATTGTCACCACAACGAAGATCGCAAAGAGCCAGGGAGTGCTGATCACGCTGAACCCTCGGGAGTCCGTTTCCTGCTCAAATCAAATCCGCGACCCAGCACCGGTCAAACATGGTCAGGTCTTGCGCGGATGTACTCGACTGCGAGTCGCGTCTGGATGCTGGATTGCGAGACCTGACCTGCCCCCCCCCTTTCTATACTGCCTTTCTCTGCGAAGGCAAATGTGTGCGGCAACGTTCTAGCCACTCGGGTCAAACAGGGTCAGGTCTTGCGCTGATGTACTCGACTGCGAGTCGCGCCGGGATGCTGGATTGCAAGACCTGACCCCAAGTCCCTGCGGTGGGCACCGAAGAGGCGGGCTCACATGCAAGGTAAACCCCGCACTCGGCAGTAAGCAATCAGCGGCGCCTGGCCGGGACGACAGTGCAGCGATGCGTCGTTTGCAATCTGCTCAAAAATCCTCTCGAGCGGCGTGTGGAGACTGTGAGAGTCGTCCCGCTCCCGCCCAGCCCTTACGGCGACAATTTGTCCGTCACCGATCGGCTCTCAAAATGAACTACAACAGAATCCCGTTACTCCTCGTCCTGCTCACGTTGGTGAGCGCATGCAGCGATCATCATCGTCGCGGCGTTACGCCGCCAGATGTCACGCGCTTCGCCCTTCAGGCGTCACTCGATGGCGCCGGCCCCGGTACGGTGTCGAGCTCACCGTCAGGTGTGAGCTGCGGAACCGATTGCGCAGAGGAATACGCTTCCGGAACGCTGGTGACGTTGACGGCGAACGCTGGCAGCGGCTCGGAGTTCCTGGGTTGGAGTGGTGCCTGCGTGGGGACCGGCCCCTGCGTCGTGACGATGGACGCTGCGAAATCCGTGCAGGCGGGTTTCGGGCTGGTGACGCACACCTTGAGTGTCTCCAGGTCGGGTTCCGGAACGGGCACGGTAACGACTGCTCCCACGGGCATCCACTGCGGAGTCGATTGCGAAGAAGACTATGCCTCCGGAGTTGAAGTCACCCTGACCGCGAGTGCAGACGACAACTCCACCTTTGCCGGGTGGAGCAGCGGTGGCTGCGCAGGAACCGGCGCGTGCGTCGTGACGATGAGCGCGTCGACGAACGTCACGGCCACCTTCAACGCCATTCCTCAAATCGTCACTCATTTCGTCGGCGGCACGGTGACGGGCCTGACGGGGACCGTGGTACTTCAGAACAACGGCACTGACAGTATCTCGATTGCCAGCGATGGTGCCTTTACGTTCCCGAATCCGCTCGACGCGGGCACTGCTTACCATGTGACTGCCCTGAATCAGCCGGCAACTCAAACCTGCTCGATCGCCAACGGCGCGGCTACTGTCGGCAGCACGAATATCACCAACGTGGTCGTCACGTGCAGTACCAATCTGACCACGCTATCGGTATCGACAGGTACCCTTGTATTGGCGAGCAGCGGGACCTCCCGGCGGGTCACAGTCACCAACACGGGAATGAACCCAGCTGCGAACATCGCGGCACTGAGCATGGGATTGCCAACAGGAACGTCAATGACCTCGACCTGTTCGGGAACACTGGCGTCCGGCGGCAGTTGCACGGTCACCATTACACCCGGAAGCAGCGCGAGCTCTGACTGCGCAATGGGCATCGCCCCGATACCGGACACCGTGACCATCGCCGGCAGCAATTCCTCTACTGTCGCCAGCAACGTGGTGGTCCTGACTTACGGTTGCCAGTATCAGGGCGGATTTGTTTATTCGATCGACGATACGACGGCATCCACAGGCAGCATCGGCGGAAAAGTGGTGTCGCTGGTAGACCAGGCCGCGCCCAACATTGCCTCCGGCCCACAGACGACAAGCATCATCTGGAGCTCCAACGGTGCTGGAAGCACCCCGATGGATGTGAGTTACGACGTCATCCCTGGCATCGCAGAAACTCCCGGCGCGGGCGACTCGTATGTCCAGGCGCAATTGAGTTTCGACACCGAGTATTCCAATACGATGACCTATCCTTTTCCGGCAGCGAGCGGATTCCAGGCCTGTGACGGACCCGTCGATGGCGCCTGCAATTCCCGCAATATCCAGGCGCTCTACGATTCGTACCAAACGAACTTCGGGATCGGTAGCGCACCCTATACGCTTTCGCCCGGACCGACATCCAGAACCAACTACGCGGCAGGGCTATGCACGGCGACGATCAATGGCTACTCCGACTGGTATTTGCCCGCCGTGTGCGAGGTTGATGCGCACAACGGGAACGTTACCTGCCCTGCAGGGGCGCAAAGCATCTCGGGCAACCTCGCTTTCCTGCTCGGCGATGACGCCGCCGCCGTACCGTATACGTCCTGCAGTCCACCGGACGGAACCAGCTGCCTCGCAGGCCTCTACTGGACCTCGACAGCGAACTCAATGAGTCCAAAACAGCACGCGTGGACCGCATTACTAAGCCTGGCGGGTAGTTCTCAGATGTACGTTGTTGACAAGGTGCAGACGCTAGGGGTGCGTTGCTCCCGCGCGTTCACGGATTGACTCCCGCAGAGCGAGGACAACAAAGCAACAAAGGGGGGAAAGATCTATTTTCCAAATTCCTTTCTATACTGCCTTTCTCTGCGAAGGCAAATGTGAGCGGCAACGTTCTAGCTACTCGTAGCGATGGGCTCTATGTCGAGCATCGTCCCCCGGCACGAGTGGGACCCACACCGGCACTGATACACCGTGAAAGCCTCGGGGTCGTCACCGCTCTCCCAGGTGAGCCGGTAGTCGTAGACCAGTTCTTCACCGACCTCAATGTCACGCAACGCCTCAACGAAAATCCGACCATCGTCATCGACGGCTTCGCAATTCGGTGCGCAGCTGTGATTGATAAATCGCGAGACGTTGCCGTTCACCCCACCATCGATGACGGCGTCCTCATCCACGTAGAAAAAGAACGTGTGACCGTCATCCGCTTCCTTTTCGTGATAGCGACGATCCGATTCCGCACTGGAAATCCGTTCGCCAACGAACTCCATAATGGTCTCGCCCCGGCGAATGGGCGCGACAACGTAAACCCCCAGCCCATGAATACTCGATCGCCGTGCTTCAATCTTGACTTTGCTATCGCTCATCTCTTCTCGATACCGACGCGGGGCTATCCGCCTCAAAAAGGCCGCGCATGATAGCGTGAGTGACAAACAGGGTCAGGTCTTGCGATGACGTACCCGACTGCGAGTTGCGCCGGGATGCTGGATTGCAAGACCTGACCCCAAGTTCCCCCTCCCCGTTAAAGCTTCTGGTAGAAATAGAAGTCAGCCCACGAAGTCTGATCGGGATTATTCGGGTCCTCCGGAAACGGGTTGTCGACCTTCTGAATCAGCTTCCAGCCCGACGCGTTCCTGTCCATCCAGTCGGTGAACACCCGGTGTCGAACGTGTCTCTCGCGCATGGTTCGGGTGGTGTTGCTGCTGTAGATACAGATAAATTTTTCGGCAGCCGCGACCAGACGCGTCATGTACTGCTCGAATACGGCATCCTCGACCAGGTGATAGATGACATCGAGCGACATGGCCAGTTCAGCCCGCGCCAGGCCAGCCTCGGGGGTCGACGCGAGAAGGAACTGCTTGGATGGATCATCCCGAAATCTGCTGCGACACAGTTCGACCGCTCGTGCCGAAACATCAATGCCGACGTACGCGGGATAGTGCGCGAGATCCAGCTGCGCTCCATCCCCTGAACCGAATTCTATGAGACTGCGAACGCCGTGATCAGCGACGAAGCTGTTGATGGTCCGGGCCTTGAACTCCGCGAGCCGGCCATAGGAGCCCGCGCCCGAGCTGCCTCCGGTCGAATAACGATTCTCCCAGTACTGAGCGGAAGAAAACCCTCGGTCGGGCCTTACGGGAACGAGTGCGCGATAGATGTAGCGGGCGATCGGTCCGACGAGCGGCAGCTGCACGATGATCTGACGAAAACTTCCCATGGGTGAGGACCTCGTCGATCCTTTGCGGTCAGTGTCGCAAGACCGCAGTGTCGTAGAGCGTCTCGAGACCACTGGCGCAGTGAAGCACATCGAAGTGCTCGACTACGTACCGGGAACCCTGCTCGGCCATACGCTGCAACATGGCGTCGTCCGTAAGGAGGCTGGTCAGCCTCGCGGCCAGCACGGCCGTATCGCCTTCTGCAAAAGCGTATCCCGTAACACCCTCGCGTATGCCCTCGTCTGCGCCACCTCGTGCAGAGGTCACGACCGGTACGCCTGATGCCTGGGCTTCCAACAGCACCAGACCAAATCCTTCGGCATCCCCGTTGGCTGCGGTAACGCTTGGGAGGCAAAGCACCCGCGACTTACCAAGCGCGCGTTGAACCTCTGCGGTTCCCAAAGCCCCGCGGAAGTCCACCTGAACACGCAGCGAGCGTGCCAACGCCTCGAGATCCTGGCGCAGCGGCCCATCGCCGATCACGACAAGGCGCGCGTCGGGCACCTCGCTCTGTACGACAGACATCGCTTCGATGACATGCCGACAACCTTTCTTTTCCACGAGCCGGCCAACGAAGAGGACATCTCGCGGGCGTTGCCCGATGGGGATAGCACCCGGCGTGAATCTACCCGTATCGATGCCTATGTAGTTGACCGCGATTTTTTCGGCAGGGATGCCGAAATCGATCGCGCGCCGGCGGATTGCCTCAGAGACAGCGATGAATCCGACGCCAGGCTGCGTTGCCAACTGCAGCAGACGCTGCGGATAGTGCCGCATGCCCGACCCGGCGTTGCCAGCCTCCCACCAAACGCGGTGCGTGTTGATGTCATAGCCATGCAGCGTCACGAGCATGGGCAATTCCAGGGCGCGCGCGAGCGGCCAGGCGTCCAGCGAATCCGGCCCAAAATGGGCATGGACCAGCGAGGCTTGCTCTGCCTTCAATAGGCGACGGATATGCGGCGCCATGAAGTGCAGCGCAGTGCTGGCTTTCCACATCAGCCGACTGCGAAAAGTCGAATCCTCCGGACCCAGAACACGGACCTCCAGACCATTCAGGGGCAATTGATCCAGAAGCCGACGACCGACCAGCACGGGCCGCCAGTCGCGCAGTGCCATCGCCTGTTCCTTGATGAACGTCTCCGACATTGGCAGGAGCGCGTTGCGATAGATCAGCACAGTCTTCCTGGGGGTCATAGCGTCAATGGATCGGTGCAGGGAGAAATGACGTGGGAACATCCGATGCAGGAGGCGCACACGCTGTGATGTAGCGTGTCCGATTCGAGTGGTCTGATCGATCGGTAGATGCCATCTGCATAGCCTGCAAGTGGCTCATATCGGGAACCTCAAGGAAGGTCTGATTCATTCCGTTCGTGCTGAGTTTGTCGAAGCACACCCAAAAATCAGTGCCCTGGTTTCAACACCGTAGCGTTCACGCTTCGATGGGTGAACCATTCTCCCGCGGGATTTCCGTTGGTCACCTGCGGTCACGGTGCTCAGGGCGAACGCGGAATAAATCAGAAGTTCCTTAAGTTTGTTTGCGCCGTCAGTTTGCGGTGCTGCGCAATCAGCATGCGCAGCCAAGGTGGAGTGCGGCTTACAGTTTGACCACACGCTAACGCGGGTTGGAAGGCGCGATTACGCAGTCCGGCGCTATTTGGCGACGCTCACCCAATCACCGACTCCGTTGATGAGCTGGATTGCTCCATTCATATAACGGACCACGTCGCACTTCAAGGCAGAACAAAGGAGACAGATTGGGTAGCCCCAGAGGTTATTCGCGCGTTGGCTGGAAATTGGTGGGTGTCCTGGTGGTCGTCACCGTCGAACGTCGCACGAATGGGAACGGCAGCCGCCGGTGATGCTGCCGCAACCGCGAAGATCCCCGCGAGCGCAGCGATGGACGAAACTTTGTTCATGACAACCTCTCCTAGACCGCGTTCAGGAAGCTGGGAGGCCCACTAGGAACGCATGTTGCCCACCCGCTCCTGGCCCATTAGCAGGACGCGCAGGAATGCGGCAAAGCGGCTCAAGAAAAGCATCCTTCGGTGCCAGGCCGGGATTCGGTTCACATCATTTGCATAACCCCGAACCCCCGGCCCGGCACCGGCGGAAAGTTTTCCCGGCTTCCCGGCGCGGCACCGGAGGTCCGTCACACCACACTCAGGCTCACGTCGATATTCCCACGCGTTGCATTCGAATACGGGCACACCTCGTGCGCCGCTTTCACCAACGCCTCTGCCGCCACTTTGTCCATCCCCGGCACGTTGACTGCCATCGCGACGGCGATGCCGAAAGCGCCAGGCTTGCCGACCATCGGGCCGATGGAGACATCGGATTTGATCGACACGTCCGCCGGCAGGCGGAGCTTCTGGTGTGCGGCCACGGCTTTCATCGCCCCGATGAAGCACGCGGAATAACCTGAGGCGAACAGTTGCTCGGGGTTCGTTCCTGGGCCGTCGTCGCCGCCCAGGGCCTTGGGTGTCGACAACTGCAGCTTGATCTTGCCGTCGGAAGACTCGGTGGTGCCGGTGCGACCACCGGTGGAAATGGCGTGAGCGGTGTAAAGCGCTTTTTCGATGGCCATGGCAGTGCTCTCCGTGATGGTTTGTTCGCAGGTGGTATCGTGGCATAAACGCCGAACAAGGCGTCCGGGCGATGCTAGCAAACTCGACAGCGCCGAAACTCAACAGCGAAACTCAGCAACTCAACAGTGCCGGGCCAGGAGAGCCGGATAACGTTACATCCCCTCAGTCCGTTCAAAAATTTTCCCGGTTTCCCCGGCCCGGCACTGAACGCCAGAACTATCCACTTTCCACTATCAACTTCTCTCCAGCTTGATCACATAGCCGCGGGATCATCGCCTGACACGCGGGTGCAATTGAAATCCCCACGTCGAGATAGCGATGAGTGGCATCATAACCTCGCAGTACTGGTTGGCCCGCAGTGCCGTCTTGTGACGACGTCGGGGTGTATGCCAGCCAAGGGGAAGGGGTCGGAGAATGAACAACACATCCACGCAGTGGGGATGGCTTGCCAAGTCGTTCCATTGGGTCACAGCGCTGATGATTGCCGTGATCGTGCCGGTCGGTTACGTCATGACAAGCACTTATGAGTTGCAGGTGACAAACCAGCAGATGCTGGCGGTCAACATCGCACTCTCCAAAATCCACCACACGCTGGGGCTATTGATTCTGATACCAGTGGTGTTGAGGTTGGGCTGGCGGTTGAAGCAAACAACGCCCGACGATCCACCGGGTTTGGTCGCCTATCAAAGGGTGCTTGCGAAACTGAACCACGTCTTCCTGTATGTCCTGCTGTTGCTTGTGCCGCTGTCGGGCTGGGCGGCCCTGTCGGTGTTCGGTGAACTGCCGATCTATTTCTTCTGGATGGAAGGCGTACCCGGAATCCTTCCCAAGCTGCCGCTGGGTCACACATTCGGGTACTCGTTCTTCGGGCGGATGCACGCCTATGCGATTTATGTCGGCGGGGTTGTACTAGCCCTGCATATCATCGCAGCGCTTTGGCACCACGCCGTGAAGAAGGATTCTGTATTGCGGCGCATGTGGCCGCTTGCACAGCCGTAGATACGTCCGCCGGAATGCGTGCGTCTCTCGTGCCGGGCCGGGAAAGCGGGAAAACGCATCAAGGGCTGCCGAAATACTCTTTGATGCCATGCCGCAGGCTCGACTCATCCCGATTGAGGCGATGGGCTACCGCAGCAAGTGAAGCAATCCGCAGCGCGAGCGCTTTGTGCGCGACCCAGGCTCGCCCTCTAACGAGTGCAGGCTTCCTGCTCGACGAAGCCAGAAAGCACTCGGAAACTTCGAACGTAGCGCAAGCGTCTTCAATGACCTCATCCAGCGTTGTGCGAGAGCGCGGTCGCCACGAATCGCCCAGCATCTTCGCGGCGAAGTCATCGCTTCCGAGGACGCGGCGATCGTTTGGATTGCACTCTGCAAACGGCGAGGCGGTTGCGTGCCCTATTTCGTCCTGCACAAAGCGCCGATGCGCTGCGATCGCCTGTTGACGCTCTGAGTGGAACAGCGAAAGCGCGAAATCCGTTGTGACCCACGGCTCATCGCGCCGCCCCACGTAGGCGTGATGGCTGGACCACGGGTAGTCGTCAAGCGAAGCCACCATGTGCGCTCGCACTGGATTCAGATGGATATAGCGCAGCAGCTCAAGCAGATATTCATCCGCATCGACGAGCACTGGGTAATAGCGCTTCTCGAAAAGGTGTCCCGTCGTGTGCATCGACGCCTGACTCGTGCGCGCGTAGCGCCCTGCAATGCGCAGCATGAGATGCCCAGGGGCGCATCCGATACCTGAATCAACGCATGGATGTGGTTGGTCATGAAGCAGTACGCATGCAACCTGGCATCGAATCTCGCAATCACTTCGGCGATCAGATCCGCCAGGATCTGTCGGTGATGAGTTGTGTGGAAGATGTTCTGCCGGTGATTGCCACGCAGGGTGACGTGGTACAGCGCACCCGGCACATGCAAGCGCAGTGGTCGCGGCATCCTTGCCTCCGATGATCATGAAATGCGATTCAGACCATCGTAGAGATTGCAGCCCTCAGCGTCCGCCGCATTTCAGATCAGTTCGCAGAGTTTTCACGGTTTCCGGCCCGGCACCGGAGAACGTCAACGAACGTCAAGTGCGCAGCCTCGAAGCCGACCGCATCGCGCTGGATCGCGGCGAACTGCCGGCGAACAAGGCTTGGCTGTACGTTCACTGTTCCGCGAAGGCGTTCAGTCCGGTTCCGCGACGGCCCATCTTCGCCAACGACACCATCACACTGCAATCCGTGCGCACCTGCCAGCCGATCTTCAGCGCCGCGCTGATCGCCTATCTCGAATCGGCCATCGTCGACGAGGTGACAAGAAACGCGATGAGCAGTGTCGTGCCCCTGCCGGAAGTGCCGCGGGACTGGCTTGGGATGATGACGATCTCGATGAGCAATCAGTATCTGTGGTCCAGGCATGAGGGTATACGGCGCTGGCTCGTCAGCTCGCGTCTCGACGGCATGGCCGCGGCATTCCAGAGCGTCACCGAGAACGACGCGAAGCGGTACGCGCTGCTCGAGCGCTATCGCGCCAGCATCGCACCCGCCGCGGCGAAGCTGCAGCAACTGCTGGCCGACTGACGAAGCGGACTGCAGTTCCGTGTTCGCTGCGGGCAGCTGATACACGTGACTCCCCATGTACCAACGTCCAGCACTGAGTTCGTAGGCTCCTGAGCCTCGTCTGTGTGCATGACGCATGTCCAATGAGGTCGGGCCAGTCAGGGCCCCTCTTCTCCACGAGCTCCGAGCTGGTCACGCAATGCCGCGTTTTCCGCCTCCAATTGGGCAAGTCGCTCACGGAGCGGGCGGACCGCTTCGGTGACCTGCTGTTCGGTGAAACGCGGAGTGATGTGCTGCGGGCAGTTCCAGTCGAAGGTCTCGAGTCGCAGCCTCAGGATGCGCTCGAGCTTCGCTTTATAGGCGACGTCCGTGACCAGCTCAGTCAGAGCCGGGTCCGCGTCGAGCGCCAATTTCTCCACGTGTGCGTAGATCTTGAGGCGCGCGCGCCCGGGATAATCCATCAGGAAGAGGCAAGCCCGGTCGTTCGCCGCTAAATTTCCAATGGAGATGTACTGACGGTTGCCTCGATAGTCAGCGAAAGCCAGTGTCCTGTCGTCGACCACCTTGAGGAAGCCGGGCGGCCCGCCGCGGTGCTGAACATACGGCCAACCAGTCTCGGACACAGACGCCATGTAGAAACTGTCCCGCTCCGCAATGAATGCGACCTCGTTTTCGGTGAAGCGATCGCACTCGCGGTGACCCTTGAAGTTCCTCCAGATGCGATCAGCCCCGAGCTCTGCCTGCGCGGCCCGGACGCTCGGCGTGATGGCTACATCCAGAAATCCGTACGACATGATCGTGATCCGATGCGGAAGTCGGACCGATGATGCAGTTCCTTCCGATCCCAAACAAGACACGCTACGCGCTGCCTTCAATCGGCGAATCCGCGGCACGGCACGAGGACGTTGGCGGTCTCGGCATCCCGGAACACGAGACTCATCGCACTAGGACGACCGGGCTTTACCCGGATCCCGGTTCGGCACGACGATATGGGTTCCCATGTCGTTCCCGAGCAACCTTGCCGGGCCGATCCTGCGCACATGCTTTCTCGCGTCGGGGGTCTCGATGAAGACCTGCGAACCGGTGGCACCAAGCCCACTTTGGTAGAAGTCACCAGGATGTACTTTGCCAATGAAGAGCGTTGCGCCGGCGCCCACTTCGAAAGTACTGATGTGCGAGCACCTGTTACCCCATTCCCAGAGTGCAAAGAGACGCTCCGCTTCGCGGCGAGTGGTGGGCGCGTGGAATGAGAAGCAGACCCCGGGTCTTGTCGCGCTGCCCAGTTCGGTCGACGTTCCGCCCCAGATTCGATACATCCTGAGTCGGGGCGAACTGGGTACTGCAATCGGTGGTGCAATGAACCCTTCGTCGCGCCAATTCCAGGTTGGTCTTCTGCTCGCAACCATGAGATCTCCGGAAGAAGCCTCGTGTCGATAAGCGACGCTGTCTGCCTGGCGCGGTTGCGCTCGTCATCACCCAACACACCTGGCGCCGTGTGCGCTGGTATCGCACGAAGATCGAGGAGGAAAGGGCACCGGTTTATTTTTCCACGGTTCCATTCGAAAACACACGTGCCGGCAGCGCGTCCTGCGCTACCGGCAGTGGACCATCGATTCCCCTCGTTCCCTACAGGGATTTCAGAAAGCTCAACAGCGCTTCACGATCCTGTGTGCCGAGTTGTTCGAATGACTGTCGGCTGGTGGTTGCCTCGCCGCCGTGCCAGAGAATCGCCTCCGTCAGGGAGCGAGCACGGCTGTCGTGCAGATAGCCTACTTTGAAGTCCTGGCCGGCGACATATTCGGTGTAGCCGATGCCCCAGAGCGCCGAGGTTCGCCACATGCTGCCGGTGGCCTGACCCTCGATGAGATTGTCCGCAAGCTCCGGACCCATGTCGTGCAACAGCAGATCGGTGTAAGGCCTGATCTTCTGAGTGCGCACTTCGGCCAACTCCGAGCCTGTACCGGTTGTCATTTCTCTCACATGACAGCCCGAGCACTTGGCCGCATCGAAGACCTTCGAGCCCGCGGCGATCTGTGTCGGGTTGACGTCGAGGTATGCCAGCGGTGCCACGCCCTTCGGAAAACCGCTGACCACACTTCGTTGTGCCGGCACGCCCAACAAGGCGACATAGCGAGTCAGCAGCGTGAGCGTTTCTTCGGAAATGCCCGGCTCGACTTTGCCGGTTTTGCAGTTCGCAGGGCCGAACAAACAATCGCGGTTGGGATAGATCGGCGATGTGACCGACAGGTCCTGCAGAGCCGCGAGCGCCGTCTGATGCCGCAATGTCGCCTTGGAGGCTTTCCATCCGAAGCGACCCAGGCGCACCGACCCCGTTTCCGGGTCATACACATAGTTCGCAGTGCCCTTGACGCCGTCGGCGTCGGCAGCGTTGCGCACGCGGGCAATGATATCGGCGTCGGGAATCGCTTCGAGCAGGCCCATGCCGATCACGGGTTGCGCGCTACGTAGCGAATACACGTCGGGTGTCGGGCCGTCGAACGCCAGTTTCGGCTTGCTGAGCTGCACCGTCGTGCCGTCAGCGAGCGTTACGGACTTTACGTCGAAGCCCGCCACTCGCACGGCGGTGCCCCAATCGGTTCGCACGGCGCTGCTCGAAGGCTTCGCGTTCATTTGCACGACGGCACCATAGGCGGGGTGCGGCAGCTGCCGGCCACTGCCATCGGACTGCGCCGTGCGCACCACCATGGTGTCGAGTCGTTGGTTGACGACCAACGGCGCCATGCCGCGGCCGTTGTTGTGGTGACACTTGAAGCATGTCTCGGCGGTGAAGTGATCTCCCTGCAATCCGACTGCGGCCTGATTGCGCTCGTTGCCGGTTTCGTTGTGATCGCCGGTGCGCATATTGGTGTGAAACCAGCGGCGTCCATCGAGGAAGCGCTGCATGTTCTGCATGCCGATGTGATTGTGGGGCTGCTGGAACATGAATTCGGAGTTGTCGGCATAGTCATAAGAGATCGAGCCGAGACCACCCTGCCACGTCTCCTCCGGCAACATCGCATTCATCAGTCGCGGCTGCACGCCGTACTGCGGACGCAGACCCGAGCCCACGACGTAAGTCAGTTCGTTGGTGTAGTAGCGATGACCCGTGCCCTTGTTCCCCGCCGCAGCCATCGCTTCCGGCGTCGAGAAGAAAGACATCGTGACTTCGATGACATCGCCGATCTTCAGCGCGCGCGCCGGCACGGATCTTCCGTTGGGAGCGAGTACGCCGTTCGCATCCGGGCTCAGCTCGGAGTGGCCGGGATAGTTGTCGAGGCTCACGCTGCAGCCATCGTTGAGCCCGCTCGCATTGGCGAGCCTGCCCTCCGGTGGTTTCGGCTGCACGGCGCAGACTGCCGCATCCATCTGATAGAGCGAGGGATTCAGCAGTTGTCCCGGCGACATCCAACCGAATCCCGTGACGCCTGGCCGATCGACGGCGCGGAAGAAAGAGTGCCCACCCGCCTTCTGCGCCTGCTGAAAGTATTGATTCACCTTGAGTGTCGGCTTGGTCACTCCCGCCACGCGGCTGTCATCGATGATCTCGACACCCCACGAGCGGCCGTCAAAATACTGTGCAACGAAGTTGAGATAGGCGCCCGGCCCTTTGTCCACGGGATTGCCGGCAGCGTCGACTGTGTCATTGGGCCCGTAGCCGATCTCGTTCCACTCCTCACCACGCTCGCGGCCATGGCGGGAGCGTCCGACCTGCGCGTAACGCGTGACCAGCGTTCCGTCCGGCAGCGAGAACTGGATGCCCTCCAATGGCGGCTGCTGCGCAGACGGCGGTGCAAGCTGATCGCCGTTGGCAGGAAACGGCGTGAGTGACGGCGTGACCTTCGCGACCAGCGTGTTATCGCTGCCCGGCGACTTGAAAGACACTTCGAACAGCGAGTAGCCGTACTGCGTGGCGCGTTTCACGCCGTGAATACGGACGTAGCGGACGTTGGAGTTGAGGTTCAGATACTCCTCGGATCCGCCCTTCGCACCGGCCACGTGACGCAGCTGATACCAGGTCTGTTCGTCGTCGGAGACGCGAATCGAATATTCCTTCCCGTATGCGTTCTCCCACGTCAGCTTCATCGAGCCGATCGCGGCCTTCGCGCCGAAATCGAACTGGATCCATTGATCGTCCTGATGGGCACTCTCCCAGCGACTCGCCGGATCGCCATCGATGGTCTTTGGCGCCGTATTGCCGCCGAGTGCCGTCGACGCGGTCACCGCAATCGGTGACACCGCTACGCTTGGATTGCTTGTGTCGATGCCGGAAGGAAGCTGATGCGACGGCGGCGGCGCAGGTATGGCCGGAATCGGCGTCGGCAGATCCGGCAGCGTCGCCGTTGGCGGCGCTTCGAGATCCGGCTCGGGCATCGCAGGCGGATTAGACGGCGGCGGTTCCGCAGGCGGCTGTGTCGTCGGAGGAGGCGTCGTGGAACCGGGGGGAGGCGATTCATTCCCTTGCGAACCGCCGCCACCACCGCAAGCAACCAACAGCGTCGCCACAGCGATGCTGAATATCGAATTCCTGTACACGTTGTTATTCCTTTGAAGATGCATGCAGACCACTGCCGCAGCATCGTAGGATCCAAGCGTGTGAGAATCGTCCGTCGCCAGGAACCGACGTCATCAGGCACAGACATCACGCGACTGAAACATTCCTGCTGACCCGACTCGCCTGCAGCCAATGTTCGGCGCCAAAGAATTGACGGAGGAAACGGCGTGGAGGGCAACCGGAACACCCATCAATTCTGTTTCGTTCAGGCCGCGAGATTGGCGGATGTCCTAAGAGAGTCCGCGCAGCCATGGGGCCAAGAATTACGGACGGCAAGAATCGGTTGGTGTCCTAGCGGTGTCCACATGCGGCGACTGGTTCGACGACTTCTCAGACGACTTGCAGTGCTTCGCGGGGGCAGCGACCAGCGCCCCCCAGGCACGCTGCTGCGCGGCGGCTTTGCGGGCGATGGCGCTTCTGCGGGGCCGCTGTCAATTCGAGGCGACACTCATGTAGTCACTGCTTCTGGCGGACCGATCGGATTCCGTGCAGCGCGCTGAACGAACAGATCCGGCAGGGAGAGGCAGGCGCAAGTTCGGGAAACTTCGGCGGATTACGAGGTTCAGCCCATTGCATTGAGAAACGGAGGACCACGCATCAACGGTCGGGCCGGAAAGCGGGATAACGTCGCGTCACGCCCGACGCACTCGACCGGTTTCGCGGCCGGCACCGGAGGCGTTTCTTCCTTTGCGAGATTCAACTCAGGTCATCACGGTCACTCGACTCTAGGCGGCAGCGTCCAGAGGTCTGGAAATTCATAGATCACGCTGCCTGAGCCGGTGGCATCCCCCAAGGTTTGGATCCCGATCGATCCGGACATCAGGGCAGCACTACCAGAGAGAGCGTCTTCGGGTGAGAGTTCCGCGACGGGACGCTGCGCCGCTTCCCGTCCTCATCCTAGCGCCAATCCGCGAATCCGCGGACCGGGGCCGGGAGCGGGAGCGGGGCAAAAAATTGAGACATGCAAAGCAACCTCGACGAATACGAACAGGAGGGCAACCGTGCAACCAAGACCCCCATCAATTCTGTTTCGTTCAAGCCGCGAAACTGGCGGACGTCCTAAGAGAGCCCCTCACTCAGAGTGCCTTGTACTTGAAACGCTGCCCGCCGACTGCGGCCTGGTACATCAACCCGCCTTTGGCGACGGTGAACACGGCGATACCCCTTGTGATAGTTGCCGACCGTCTTGGCGTCGCTTTTACCGCCGCTGGCGCCGGCCGCGGCGCCTGCGGACCCGGCGCTTGCAGTTGCCGATGCCGTGATCGCGACGGCCTGGACCGTGGCATCGAACTCGAAGTTGTTGCTGATGAATTCGTCGAACGCTCGCTTGTCTTCGAGGAAAACAATCTGGCTGAACGCCTGGCCGCCGGCCTGCAACCCGATGCTGACCTGATTCATCGTGACGTCGCCAACGTACTTCCCTTTCTGGTAGACACGTCCCTTGCCATGAGCGGCGCCCACACCCAAGCCGCCTTTACCGACGGTCGGAAAGACCGCGCAGCCATAACTGTTGCTGAAGAATGCGCTGCTCGCACCGGCATTCTTGAAAATCGAGATCGTTTCATCGTACTCGTCCGCGGACGCGATCGTAGCCACGAGCGCCAGCGTCACGATGGATAGCAGCATGGAGACCCTGGTCAGCGCTGAGACTCTGGCCGTCATGATCTGTCCCCTACTTATGGTGTAGACGGCAATCTTCTGGCGCGGACCAGTACCCGGCTACGCGGACTTGCGCGTAATTCCGTAGGTGGTGACACGGACGCCGCCGGAGGAATCGAAAGTGTCGGGCCGGGAAAGCGGGCCGGACGCTAAATCCGGGGGATGTCTGCGGATCGGCTGGAAAGTGGGTGGGTGTCCAATGTGCACTTGCACTCGACTACTTAAGTCCTGTTGAGTACGAAAGTCGAGCAACAACCTAAACATCTGTCCGGCGAAACCGGGTCAGCTCACCTGACACCGGAGGGTCGCAAACCCTGGCCCGGCACCGGAGGCGTTCACGACCCCTGGACTCGGCACCGTAAGTTGGTGGCTGTCCAATCTGTGTGTGGTTGGCTCAAATCGAATAGTCAAATAGCGATGCTTCTTCAGAATCCTGGATGTGCCTGCGGATCTCTTCGTATTCTCGGGACATCGCTTTGTAGAACTGAGTCTCCTCACCGCGATCGTCGTGCTTTCGAATGACAATCGTGTTGAGGTCCCCTCGGTGGGGGCGAGTGAAGAACATACTGACGTACGCGAGTGACTCTCCGATAAAGCCGGTCCAAGTCGGCACGAATGGATACCCCAGGAAATCTACGTTTTTGCGGATATCTACGCCCTCCTTGAGCAACTCACTTCCAATTTTTTGCATCGCTTCTATGGCGTAGTGGCAGTCCTTGACCTGCTTGTAGACATCGTCGGCCTTTACGTGATCCATCCGCGCAACAGCGCCCATGTAAGGACTGTCCGGATGGAGGATAAGTATCGTTGTACGAAATCCATTGCGGCGAAACCGATCCTTTAAATCAGCCTCTCGTTCTTTGAAGAACGAGCGACCATCCTTCAGCATGACCCTGAGGCTCGGCTCGGTAAGCATAAAGTCTGCGGGAACGCGTCCCGACCACAATGGATAGGCACCGACAACGCCTGAAGCAAACACCTCACGTCGGATGCTGTCTTGGAACCCGGCACACGAGACCTCCCGGAGCATCGCGCGAGTCTCCAGTGAAAGGCGCCGCACCTCCTCCAGCAGAACAATGTCATGTCGCTCGTGCAATTTCTCTAGATTCCTCATGACATCCGTACTGATCAGTTGGCTTACCAGCCAACCGCTGTCCCGAGTCAAGCGCTCAAATGCCATCGCCATTATTCCACCCGACAGGAAACCCGACCCTGTATTGAGCATCACGCTTTGAAGCGTTGACTCCCCCTGCAACATCCCTCCAGCACCTACCAGCACAAGGCCAAAAATAAAAATTGCAGCAGAGAGGACAAGAACTATCGTTCTATCCGTCTGCTTCCCCGCTGATACATGCGGTGAATCACTGTGCATGCGAACTCCTTGCAGGTTGACGTATCCGATACGCGGCTTGACGAGACTCCTTAGCGTGCTGCTGGCGAGATCATCCGGAAATTGATGCGTGCCCCAGTGATCATGGTGTTGGATATCGAAACTGCGCGGCCGTGCGGTCGAATTCTCCCAATCGCAAGAATTGCAGGAACGAGCTTGCAGCCTCGACAGGATCGCCGGCGGAATTTACCGAACTGGCGATCAGGCACATCAAGAGACCGAAGAGCCGGAGCTTCCAATTTCGCATATGTACCTGTTCAGACCCGTATCGGGATCACACGCTCGTTGAGATGTGATCTTGCACGCACGTCCAAATGTGCTGGAGCTACGCGAACCCACGAACCCTCGGCACGGTACCGAAGAAGAGGCACCACTATGAGTCAGATAGACGAGTTGTGTCGAGTAATCGCACCTGCCGAAGCTTCTCAATGATGCGATCCAGGGTCTTCTCGTACTCCTTCAATTCAGCGTTCGGCACCCGCAATCTGTCCACGTGACCCGGTATCTCTCCTAAACCGAGCAGACTTAGCTCTCTCCCGCTGGCGATCAATGAGCCGCGCCCGGTAATTCGATCTAGCAGCTTGGGCGGGAGAACAAAGGGGGGATCTGCCCCCATTGTTCTAGAAGGGCAGAAGAAGGGCAGAAGTGCCGGGCCGGGGTTTCGGGGTTATTCGACGAAGCGGCCAGAAATTCGCAGGCTCGTTGCTGCCTGAACCACCCATCCTTGGCTTGGTTCGCAACCACGTTGGAGCGCAAGGATGCCTCGCCCCCTCAGACTGCACGCCGCTGGTGCCTTCTACCACGCGGTGCATGTCAACCTAGTTGCCGCTCGTTCTACGCGGCTGCCGCCGTTTTCATCTCCAACTGCAACGCTGCGTTCACCACCGATTCGCGCTCGGGATTGAGCGTGACGGTTGCAACCGGCGTCCAGTCACGTGTGTGACGCGACCAGCGACGCGGATTGGCCTCGCGGGCTTGCGTGTACAACGCATGGCGACGCGCCAGGATCTGCTGATCGTGACCGGCATGACGCTGCGCTGGACTCACGAAGCGAATCGCGCTGTGCCGATGCTCGTGGTTGTACCAAGCGACGAACTGACTCGCCCAAGTGCGTGCAGCTTCCAGATCCACGAAGCCGGACGCCGGGAACTGCGGCCGATACTTCGCCGTCCGGAACAGCGCTTCGACGAACGCGTTGTCGTCGCTGACGCGCGGCCGCGAGTACGAGGGCTTGATGCCCAACCAGTGCAGCATGGCGAGCACCGTCGTCGCCTTCATCGTGGCGCCATTGTCGCCGTGGAGAACGGGCTTTCTTGCGAGCGTATGGATGCCCTCGCTCAATGCCGTTCGCCGCAGCAGATCGACGGCATGATCGGCGCTGTCGGTCTCATGCACCTCAAAGCCTACGATCTTCCGACTGTAAACATCCAGGATCAGATACAAGTAGAACCACTGGCCCTGCACTCGGCTCGCGAGGAACGTCACATCCCAGCACCACAACTGCCGCGGGGCCATGGCCACATGCGTGCTCGGTGGTCTGCTTCGTTGAGGCGCTTTCGCACGCCCACGATGTCGCACCTGGCCGTGAGCACGCAGCACACGGCTGAAGCTCGATTCGCTAGCGATGTAGGTGCCTTCATCGGCCAGCATCGGCACGATGCGCGCCGGTGGCAGCTCGGCGAACCGGGGCTCATTAGCGACCTCAAGGATGCGTTGACGCTCCTCGGCGCTCAACGCATGCGCGGACGCCGGCCGGATCGCTTGCGGGCGACGATCCCCGCGCTGCAGCCCATTGCCTGCTTTCCAGCGCTGCACCGTGCGCGCATCGATGCCTGCGACTTCGCAAGCCAGCCTCAACCGCGCTCCGTCGCGGCAGGCCGCCTCCAACCACTGCACCGTCCTGTGGCGATCTTCCAGCGCGATCATTCTTCCTCGTCTCGCTGCAAGATCGCCTCGAATTTTTTTGAGAGCACCAGCAAGGCCGTCGTCTCCGCGAGCGCCTTGTCCTTCCGTCTCACATCCCGTTCGAGTTCTTTGATGCGCCTCTTCGCCTCACGGCTCTGCTGGGCACTGACGCCTTCTTCCGGTGTCTCGCTCAGTGCCGCCGTGGCATTCTCCTTCCACAGCTGCAGCTGTGTCGGATACACGCCATTCTCGCGACACCAGGCGCTGCGCTGTGCCTCGTCCATCGCTGCCGTCGCAATCACGGCTTGTAGCCGAGCCGCTGCGGTCCATACCCGGTCTCGAGTAGGCGCAGCCAATGCGTCCGCTCGCCATCTCTCTAGGGTTGCTACCGATATCCCCAGTTCTTGGGAAACTTGCTGGATCGGTGCGCTTTCTGGCGGCAGCAGTCGAGCTACTGCGCGTTCTTTAAATGCTTGTCCGTATCGTGCCACTTCATCGCCTCACGCCCCAAGATTACAGCTCTATCGGGGCGGCAACTAGAGTGACATGAGGGGGGGTTTCGGGGTTATCGAGCGAAGTGTCGCTGGACGGCCTCGCGCAGACTCGACTCATCGCGTTGAAGCAGGCGGGCGACTTGCGCACACTCCGGTGCCAGGCCGGGAAACCGGGCAATTAGATAACGTGGGTGTGTGAATTTGATGGGTGTCCAATGGGCCCCGGGTGGATTACCGACCGGCTTCGGTGTGGCAGTTGGTTCGGGATGAGCTGGTGGATTTTCGGAAGAAAAATGAAAGTAGTTGCATTCGCGCTGTCAGGCGTATTGATGTGGTTGGTATATCGCGCGATCTCGCTCCGAATAAAACAGCGCTTGGGAAAGCTGCCGAAGGAATCCGCCGCCGACTCGAAAGGGAACGCCAGACTCCAGTGGTACTTGGTCGTTGTTGTGCTCGCCTCAATGGGGATGTTGTCTCTGGTAACGAGCGAGCACGTCCAATTCAGCCAAGCGCAGAAGATCATCCTTCTGGTCGGCGGGTTCACTGCGCTCGCCATTCCGGGGTTCTTCATGCGTCGGCGCAAGTGAGGCAAGCGCGGCCTTCCGTGCCGAAAATCTCCGCGGCGGTGATCGGTGTCGGGGAGCCTTCGGTGCCGGGCCGGGAAACCGGGAAAGCTTTCCGAGCGACTGAAGACTGATGCAGCGTTATCCCGCTTTCCCGGCCCGGCACCGATAGCGTGCCTGATTCATTGCACGCAGATTCCATTCAGGAACAGGCCCACCAGATGTGAGATACGGACTCGTGATGAGCCATCCTTCTCGGCGGCGAGAGAAATTGCCGTTGCCACACAGACGAGATCGTCGAAGGACACTTCGCGGCGGATGCTTCCAGCTTTCTGCGCAACTCGCAGTAGCCTGCGTCCTTCTTCGCTGGTCGCGTGACAACCTGGAGTGCCACTCTGGAGAACGGTGCCGAGCGATGTGGCGAGTCCTTGGTAGACGTTCGTGTGCATGACCAGTTGCTCGAGGTAGGTGCGAACCGCTCCGCACGGATCGCGCTCGGCGTTGCTGTTTGCACGACTCGACTCCGCGAATGACAGAAAGCGCGCGCTGTAAGAAGCCGACAGGAGCGCGTCTCGCGTCGGGAAGTGCCGATAGAGTGTTCCGATTCCAACCCCGGCGCGCCGTGCCACATCGTCTAGTGAAGCGCCAGCGCCGCGCTCCAGAAAGACTTCCTCGGCCGCAGCAAGGATCAAATCACGGTTTCGCTGCGCATCTGCGCGCAGCGCTGTCTTTCGGGTCGATTTTTTCTGTTTCATTAGAGTTGCGAAGTGGAGGATGCCTCCGTATCGTAAGTGGATCAATCCTCCGGTTATAGGAAGGCTCCGTATGGCAAGGCGATTTGAAGACCGGGTCGTGGCAATCACCGGCGGTAGCGAGGGCATCGGTTTGACGACCGCGCGGATGTTCGCGGCAGAGGGCGCACGAGTCTATATAACGGGACGACGGCAAGAGAGATTGGCCGAGGCGCTGAAAGACATCGGCAACGGCGCCGTTGGAGTTCAAGGAGACGTGAGTAACTTGGCCGATCTTGATCGACTCTACGAGCGCATACAGCATGATCAAGGCAGGGTGGATATCGTCTTCGCCAATGCTGGTATCTCTGAGTCCGCGCCGCTTGGTGAGATCGACGTGGAGCATTTCGAACGCGTATTCGCGACGAACGTCAAGGGGCTCGTCTTCACCGTTCAAAAGGCCTTGCCGCTCATGCCGAGCGGTGGTGCGATCATTCTGGCGGGATCGGCGGCAGGTAGCAAAGGACTTCCCGCCTTGTCGATCTACAGTGCAACGAAGGCAGCGATCCGCTCGCTCGCAAGAACCTGGACGACTGATCTCAAAAGTCGCGGCATTCGCGTCAACGTAGTTTCGCCCGGAATGATCCGCACGCCAGCGATGCAGGCGTATATCCAAGGCAACGCGGGTGTGGAGGACGCTTTGAAGCAGATGATTCCGTTCGGACGGCTAGGTCAAGCCGAGGAGGTGGCCAATGCGGTGCTGTTCCTGGCTTCGCACGAGAGCAGTTTCGTCGCCGGCGCCGAACTCTTTGTGGATGGCGGCGTCATTGCGGTATAGGTCGATACAGAGCTTGGGGTCAGGTCTCGCATTCTCTCCGGTGCCGGGCCGGGGTTTCGGGGTTATCGAGCGAAGTGTCGCTGGACGGCCTCGCGCAGGCTCGACTCATCGCGTTGAAGCAGGCGGGCGACTTGCGAGAGAGAGGCGATCCGGCGGGATATCGCTTCGTGAGCGATCCATGCGCGGGCCTTGGAGAGGTGACGCTGTCTGCTGGGCGAGAGCAGAGCTTCACGACTGATCGAGAATCCCCGTGCTGCTTCGTCGACGAGTTGCTGCAGCGTCTTGCGGGATTTCGGTTGCCATGCGGCACCCAGCAGCTTGCCTGCAAACTCATCGCTGCCGAGAATCCGTCGATCGTTGGGATTGCATTCGACGAGCGGTGACTGGGTGTCCACAGATGCACCGATGAATCGAGAGTACGCCTCAATCGCCTGAGCTCGGTTCGAGTGAAACATGGCGAGGGCGAAGTCGGTCATGACCCACGGTTCTGCGCGCGCTCCGAGATAGGCGTGGTGGCTTGACCACCTGTAGGCCGCTGCGGCGTCGACCATACCTGCTCGCACGGGATTCAGGTGGATGTAGCGAAGCAGCTCCAGCAGGTAAGCGTCAGCGTCGACAATGACGGGGTAATAGCGTTTCTCGAACAGATGGCCGGTGGTGTGCAGATGGCGCTGAATGGTGCGAGCGTATCGACCCGCGATCCGCAACATGAGACGCCCGAGCGGAACATCACTCACCTGCATGAGCAGGTGAACATGGTTTGTCATCAGGCAGTAGGCATGCAGCCGCGCAGTGAATCGCTCGATCACCTCGGCAGTGATTTCGTTAAAGAGATCTCGATCCGCAGGCTTGAAGAAGATGTTCTGGCGATGGTTGCCACGCAGCGTGACGTGCCCCTCATGTCACTCTAGTTGCCGCCCCGATAGAGCTGTAATCTTGGGGCGTGAGGCGATGAAGTGGCACGATACGGACAAGCATTTAAAGAACGCGCAGTAGCTCGACTGCTGCCGCCAGAAAGCGCACCGATCCAGCA
>NZ_DATDJO010000002.1:0-71425 GCF_036520495.1 Povalibacter sp.
TTCATCCCCTGGCTTTTCAGATGCGCGTTGACCTCGGCAAAGATTGCCTTGCCCAGCCGATGCTTCTCCAGCAGATGCCGAAACTTGCACACGGTGGTTTCATCCGGCGCCGCTTCCCGGCCGAAATCAACTCCGACGAACGCACCAGACCGAAGGGCACAGATTCCAGGTAGTAACCCACCGGGCTTGAGCCGGCATACATGGCCCCGCCAGCCGTAACACCGCGAATATTTATACGCGCTCGGTCACCCGCCACTGGACACACCGGGCGTTTGCGCGAGTGCGTCGGCCACATTGCGAGTACTGGAGCTTTCCAGGGCCGCGCCCGACATCACTGCCAGCGAAATAGGCACCTCCTGTGCTCGCTCCGCTCGCTTCTGCGCAGTAACCAACACTTCTTCTAGATTTTTCGCGGCGGCGGAGCCGCCGTCATCGGCAGCGAAGCCGTGTTGTGCAACCAAGAATAGCGCTGCACCGCTCAAGGTGGAGGCGCACGCGCGACGAATGGCGCGCTGTACTTTGGAACAACTCATACTAGCCCCTCGAAATGATTTCTCGGTCGCTACTGGACAAGTGATTCAGCTGCCGCTGCTTGTTTATACGCGGCTGGGGGTACACGCTTTCTAGTGGCCTGCTCGTAGGCATACCCAAAGGACAACAATGTCTTCTCCGACCACTTCGGCCCAATGAAAGAAAGCCCAACCGGCAATTCGTTCACGAAGCCCATGGGCACCGTTAGATGTGGATAACCAGCAATGGCTGCATAGGAGGTGGCGCTGGGAGCGGGTGGCTGGCCGGCAGCCGCAGCGGCGCGGCGGGCGCCTCCACTGCCATCCGGTTGAATGAGGCCAGCGGGACCACCGGTGAGCGTCACCAGCGCAACCACGTTGTATTGTTTTAGCAGCCGGTCGATGCCCTGCTGACCAGCCGCGGTCTCGGCTTTGTTACGAATTTCCTCATAGTCAGCGCTCTTGCGTCCCTGGGTCGCCTCGGCCATGTCCCAACGCACATGGTCATGCAACTTCTCGTGCGGCTCGGTATCGCTGAACGCAATCAGCTGGGCGAGATTACGGACCTTGACGGCAGAGGGCGTGCCGGCCAGATAGGCATTGATATCGTCTTTGAACTCGCGCGTGAGTTTGACATCCATCATTTGCGAGCTGAGATCGATGAAGCCCGTATCGGCAATCTCCACAAGCTCGGCACCCTGTGCAGCAAGATCCTGCACCGCCTGGTTGTACACGGGGTTGGTGCTTTCATTCTGCCCAGACAGGCCCCGCATGACCCCGATTCGCTGCCCCTTCAAAGCGTCGGTGCGCAGTGCCGCCACGTAGTCGGTGCGATACTGGTCAGCCTCCTTCGACCAGGGATCGCCCGCATCGCTGCCGGCCAGCACATTCAGCAGCATCGCCGCATCACGCACCGTGCGTGTCATCGGACCTGCCGTGTCTTGATTCAAGGAGATGGGCACGATGCCGCGACGTGAAACCAACGCAATGGTGGGCTTGAGACCTACCACACCGTTGACGTTTGCAGGACCGGTGATCGAGCCGCTGGTTTCAGTGCCGATAGTGGCTGCGCCAAAACTCACTGCTGCCGCGATCCCCGAGCCGCTGCTCGAACCTGCGGGGGTTCGTGACAGGTCATAAGGGTTGTGGGTGCTGCCGCCCACCGTGCTGCCATTGAAACCGCCAGTGGTGCGATAGTTGGCGAACTGTGAGAGGTTGGCCTTACCTAGAAAAACCACGCCAGCGGCGCGCAGACGCTGTGCTACTTCAGAGTCTTTGGCCGCCTTGTTGTCTACCAGTGCATAGGACCCCGCCGTCGTTGGCACTCCAACGACATCGATGTTGTCCTTGAGCAGCACCGGCACACCATCGAGCGGCCCCAGGCTTTTGCGAGCCTTGCGGCGCTTGTCGGCCGCAGCCGCCTGCTTCAGCGCATTGGGATCGATCCCAATGACCGCATGCAGCGGCCCGTCATACTTTTGAATGCGATCGATGTAGGCCTGTGTCACCTCGACGGAAGTCGTCTTGCCAGCCGCCAGGTCCCCGGCAATCTGTGACAGCGGGACATCCTCCACCTCATAGGAGCCTGCGGCAGTCGCCAGTCGCATGCATGCCGCCATTGCCGCCGCACTCAAAAGGACCAAACGAACGTCTACCCGCACTTTCATGTCGCATCATCCTAAGTGTGATTGTTATATAGGGAGCTGGCTCAAGCCATCAGCGCGGCGAGATAAAGATCATCGAGTATCCAACGCCACAAATCCCCTGGTTCTACGCTGCTATCAGCATAAAGCGACGGTAGACTCGATAAAGAAACGACACCGCCCGCATCGAGCTGGTGAGTGGCAGCGTCTAGATACGAAACATCACTGAGCCTACTAAACGTCAGTGATATTTTTTAATCGTTATTTTTTAGAAGTGCGGGTTGTTTATTCCCCCCTCGGATCGGAGTGCTGAGGCCGTGGCGACAGCGACTCAGATCGGGAGCGCCGAGATTGAAGCGGTCGCGAACATGGCATGAGCAGCGACGCTCTAAAAAGTGGCGCTCGAAACGGCGGACAACGATGAGCGCGCTATGGGATATGGGTGACGTCGGTCGCCCACACCTGGTTTGGCCGCTCGATCTGCAGTCGCCGCCCCGGATGGATTCCCGCCCACGCGGGAGTGACTGACCTGGAATTGATCAGACCTTTCCTAGATCACACGTTGCTGACGCAGCTCCTCCAGACGCTTCGGGGAATAACCCAGGAGATCCCGATACACATGCTCGTTGTGCTGGCCGATGCTGACGGCCAGCGTGCTTGCGACCTTACACGGAGCACCGGAGAACAGAATCGGAACGCCAGCGGTACTGAACTCCAGACCGCTCGGGTAGGCTGGATGTTGAACGGTGTCGACCTCGCCCCGCGCAAGCACGCGGGAATCCGACAATGCGTCGATCGGGGATCTGACCGGCGCGACCGGCACATTGTTCGCCGTGAGCCGCTTCACTACGTCGTGCGTACTGCGGAATTCGCACCAGGCGCCAATGGTCCGCTCGAGTTCCCCGGCATTTGTGACTCGCGCATCTCTCGTGGAGAAGCGCTTATCGTCTGCCAGCGGAAGATCCATCGCCTGGCACAATCCGCCGAAGAATCCATCGTGCACGGCAACGATCGAAACATACCCGTCAGCGCAGCGGAACACCCCAAAGGGCGAAAGCCGCGGCACCGTCAACCCGGTGCGACTCGGAATTCCCGCCAACTCCATCGCGTGCCAGTTTTCGATTGCCACAAAAGACGTAAGCGCACCCAGCATCGACACATCGACGTGCTGCCCAGTCTTCGTGCGCTCGCGCTGCTGCAGTGCCGAGAGTATTCCTATCACGGCAAAGACAGGAGCCAGCATATCGGCGACGGGAATGCCGAACCGTACCGGCTCGGCACCGGCGTTCCCACTCGTGAACATCGCGCCGCTCAGCGCCTGGATGATCACGTCCATGGCCTTGCTGCCTTCCGCGACTCCGGCACCGAATCCGCTCAGCGAGCAATAAACGATCCGGGGATTCACCGCCTTCGCCGCCTCGTACCCGATACCCAATCGATCGGCCGTACCGCTCGTGAAATTCTCCACGACGACATCGCTGACCGAAACCAGATCGCGGAACACATCCACCGCGTGGGGAGATTTCAGATTCAGCGATACGCCGTACTTCCCCCGCCCCCGAGTCAGGTGGGAAATGGAAATGTCGTCCTCGTGCACCTTCCTTGGCCCGATCCCGTCTCGCCCCACGTACGGACTGTTGTCGCGCGCCAGATCGCCGCTGACTGGATCCTCGATCTTGATGACCTCCGCCCCAAGTCCCGCCAGCAATAACGTGGCATAGGGACCTGCCAAAGCGCGGGTCAGGTCGATGACCCGAATACCGTCGAGCGGTTTTGCAGTTGTTTCCATGGGCGTGTGAGCGTTGCTGGCAGTGGAGGTCGAGCGCATGAGTCCCGTCGACGGAGGGAGATTCGCTCAGAGTCGACGGGCTGTCGCCGTCGCAATCACTCATTCTGGATATGCAATCGATTTAAACAATTGTTTTATTCGTGAGCAAGAGCACTCTCGGGAGCTGGAGAAAGCTCTGGCGGTGAATTACTCTTTCGGCACACTGTCCAGGACGACGCCAGCCCCCATGCGATCCAAACCGAAACTCATTTCGACGACCAGCACGAGAGACCGGATTCTCGCTCAGGCAGCGAAGCATTTTGCCCAGCGCGGTTTCAATGCCACTTCACTGCGCGAGATCACGCGTGATGCCGATGCGAACCCGGCCTCGGTGCATTACTACTTCAGCTCGAAGGCCGAGCTCTATCTCGAGGTGATCGCAGGCTTTCGCGAACTTCTGAGCAAGCAGCGCAATGACGCGCTTCTCGCCATCAACCCGAAGCTACGCGGGACGCGACGCATCCGCGCAGTTATCCATGCTTATATTGCACCGCATGTTCGCCTTTGCGCGGACCCCGCAGCAGCGAACTATGTACGCATCGTCGCTCGCGCCACGTCCGAGACGAGCTATCCAGTGGAGATCCAGATCCCGAGCACGATCAACACGCTGCGCGACGAGTTCATGCGTGCGCTGAAGGAGGCGTTACCATCTGCTTCGGAAGAGCGAATCCGCAAGGCATTTACTTTCACGGTCGATCTGATGCTGCTTGCTCCGGTCGATACCGTCTATGAATCGCTCGCCGGCAAAACCGCCTGGCCCGACGATCCGGAAACCCTGATCGAATATCTGGTCGAGTTCTGCACCGCCGGCATCGTCGCAACCTGCAGCTGATCTTTGCGGACTCCCCGCCCTGAGCGCAGGGAGTCCACAACCAGCCTCAGAACTCCAGGCGAATGCCCGCCGCCCACTGCCGCGGCGGCTTGTAGGTCAGCATCTGACTGTTGTTGGGCACGGAGTGAACACCGTTTGCCACAATGGCTTCGTTCGTCAGGTTCGATCCGCTGAGGAATATCTCCCACCCGCCGTCGCTCGGCTTGAGCGCAATACGTGCGTCGACCGAGTCGTAGGTATCCTGCGCCACTGCTTCCGTATTGTCGGCATCGATGTAGTACTTGTCGCTGTACTTGTAGTCGACACGCATATCGAGATTCCAGGCGCTGCCAAGGGAAACCGTATAGGCAGCCGAAAGGTTCGCTGTGAGCTTCGGCGCGAACGGCAGCACACAGTTCATGCCACACGCAAGTTGCACGCCCGTGCGAAGCTCCGTGAATTCGAATTCCTGGTAACCCAATGCCGCCGAGAGGCGCAAATCTGCCACGGGCAGATACATGATCTCGAGTTCCCCGCCCCGGGATTCGCCGCTGCCCGCATTCTCTTCGAGCCGCACCCCACCCAATTCAGCGGACAGACGCGTGATCTGGATGTCGGTGTACTCGCTGTAGAAGATCGCCGCGTTGGCACGCAACGTGCGACCGAACCATTCGCTCTTGATGCCCGCTTCGATCGTTTCGAGTTCTTCCTCGTCAAACGACTGCAGTGCCGTCGCCGATGAGGGCCGCCCGTTGTAGCCGCCAGCCTTGAATCCCGTCGAGCCTTGCACGTAGAGCATGACGTCATCAGTCGGCTTGTACTCCAGGCCCAGCTTCGGCGTGAAGATGTCCCACTCGTCGACCGGTACGGGTGTGAGGTTATAGGTATCGAAGCTGACAATGCCCCGCAGCGGGCGCACCTCGTAATAGTCGAACTCCTTCTCCTCTCTGCTGAAGCGCGCACCCGCCGTGAGGCTCCAACGATCCGTGAATGCAAACACGCCGTGCAGGAACACCGCATAGCTCGTGTTCTGCATGAGTCGGCTGCCGGTGCGCGTATTGTCGAGACGTGCATTGTTCGGATTGCCAGCACCCCCCAACCGGCAAGGCGCCGCACATCCTGCAATCGGCACGGTCGGCGTCAACGAATTCAGCGGCGCAGCTTCCAGCGCTTCGAACAACCCCGCCTGCTGACGCGAGCGCTGCACATCCCGCGCTGTTTCATCGAAGTACCACAGCCCCGCAACCCAATCGAGTCGATCACCGAACGCGCTGCCGAGGAACTGGATCTCCTGACTGAACTGATGCTGCTTGATATCGACACCGCCAGTCGCAACGATGTCCGCCGGCGTGCCGTCGCCATCACCGCGCGTCGCGACCTCGAGCTCGCGATAACCAGTGATCGATTTCACCTGGACGCCGTCGAGACTCCAGGTGAGCCCGAGCGATGTGCCCCAGATATCGGAGCTGTTGTAGCCCGGCCAGTTTGCATACGTCGTCCACGGCTTCGTCGTAATCCACTGCGTGCCGTAGGTCGGCAGGCCGTTCGGGGTGGCGTAGAACTGATTGTAGGCGGCGTTGTTGGCGCTGATCGCGCCAGGCATGCCGACCATCTGATACTCGACCGAATCCTGCCGCTCCCGCGTGACGTCCGCGGATAGCGCAGCCTCGAAGACCTCACTGGGCGTCCACAACAGCGTCGCGCGACCGCTCTGCCGATTGACGTCATTACCGCTGGTCGCGTTGTCGCCGAACTGCACCGGATCCACGTCTTTGTACAGACGCCGGTAGTAGCCATCCTGCTCGCGCGACATCGCAGACACGCGTAACGCAAGCGAGCCTGGCACCAGCGGCAGATTCAAGGAGCCGCTGATGTCCTGGCGGTTGTAGCTGCCGAGTGTTACTTGCGCGACGCCGCCCAACTCATCGTCAGGACGCTGTGTCGTCACGACGACGGCGCCACCAATCGTATTCTTGCCGAATAGCGCACCTTGCGGACCACGCAGCACCTCGATGCGCTCGACGTCGAGCAACTCGAGCACCGATCCTGGCGCCCGCGCCAGATACACGCCATCGACGTAGATGCCGACGCCCGGATCCTTCGTGATGATGAAATCAGGTTGACCGACACCGCGGATGAAGACCTGGGCGAAGTTGCCGCCGCCGCTGCCATTGCCGGCGTACGAGAACTCCATGTTCGGCGTGACATTGGTGACGCTGCGCAGATCGATCGCACCGATCTCCTTCAGCAGGTCCGCACTCAGCGTTGTCACGGAAACAGGCGTTACCTGGAGATTCTCCGACGCACGCCGGGCGGTCGTGATCACTTCCTCCAGCGCTATCGGCTCCAGCGTCTGCGCCGACACTGACACCGATAGCGCAGCGGTCAAGCCGATGGTCGCTTGCATAGATCGAATTCGCATATACCCCCCAATCTTGATTCCAGTGCGATGACGGGGCACGAAAGCTCCACCTTCGCGTGAGTGCGATGCGCGCGTGTGATCACGAAGCGCGTCGCTCGACATGAGACAACGATTCACCGGCTGATCCAGGCCTCGGTTGCCCTGGTCGTACTTGCCTTGCCATGAATGTCGGACTGTTCGCCTGGACGTGCCTCGGAAGTTCGCTCGTACCTGGCGCTGGCAGTGAACGACTGCAGCACCGCAGCGCGGCGATCCGTACGGCGACAAATGCACCTCCCTCCTATTTGATTTCTTCTCCTGTCCCCCGGGACGCTGCACCGGCTTCTGGCAGACTCAGGTTTGATACACCTACTTAGAGCACTTGTTTAAACTCAGATTAGAGGCCGTCTGTGGCTACGTCAACCATGCGGCTGCAATCGCTCACTGCCACACACCGCCCACCACCGTTGACACGTCCCGGCTACGCTCTTACGCTCGGATAATCACTTGACTTAATCAAGTGATTACTCCGCCTGATGCAAACCAGCGCATACCTGCGCATCAACGATATCGAGGGGGATTCATGATTCTTCTTCACTCATGCACCCGATCGCGCGACCAACGCGCTCATCGCGCACCTTCACATCCCGTCCTGCCGCGCTTGCGGAAACTCGCGGCGGCGACGCTCATCGCCCTGGGAGCTCCGGCTGCTGCGCTTGCGGCCATCACGACGACCGGGACTCTCGCGGATGGCACTGCCTTCAGGATCGACTATCCGGATCAATTCAATGGCACGCTCCTGGTCGGACTCGACTATGCGTCGAGCAATCCGAACTCGGCAGCAACGCAAGCTTTGCTCGCTCGCGGCTACGCGATGGCGGGCACGACACGCTTCGTTACGGGCGGCTGGAATACCGCCGGTGGGGTGAATAACCAGGTCGAAGTGGTCAACA
Source organism: Povalibacter sp. (assembly GCF_036520495.1). GTDB lineage: Bacteria > Pseudomonadota > Gammaproteobacteria > Steroidobacterales > Steroidobacteraceae > Steroidobacter. The sequence continues at coordinate 8,146 of NZ_DATDJO010000002.1, forward strand.
AGTTCAAGAGCGTCCACGGTCGTCCGATCCGCGCCGTCGCGTTCGGATCATCAGCAGGCGGACACACCGGTGCAGCGACGATCCAGGCGCGTCCTGACGTCTTCAACGGCGCGGTACTGATGTGTGGCGGCCTGTCCGGCACGGTTGGTCAGTGGCATGCCAAGCTCGATGCCGTCTACGTGGCGAAGATGCTGTTCGCGCCGAACAATCCGAATCTTCCAGCCATCAACATTCCGGATGACTTCGCCACCAATGCCCGCCCCGCCTGGCTGGCGATGCTCGCCAACGCACAGCAGACGCCGGAGGGCCGTGCACGAATCGCGCTCGCAGCAGTGCTCGGGCAATTGCCGACGTGGTCGAATCCAGCGAAGCCGAAGCCCGAACGATGGGATCTGGCGGCGCTGCAGGCAGGCCTGTACGACAGTCTCGCCGGCGGCCCCCTGCCCACCATCGGGCAGGCCATGAGCAGTCGGAACGAGATCGAGCGACGCAGCGGCGGCAACATTTCTTCGAACGTCGGGGTCGACTATGCCGAGCTGCTGTCGCGAGTGGAGAATTCCGAGGTGGTTCGTCAGCTTTATCGCGATGCGAATCTGGATCTGAACGACGACCTGAAGACACTGGCGCGCTCGCCACGCTACAAGGCGGACCCAAAGGCGATCGCGTGGGCCGAGCCCGGTATTTTCGACGGTGAGCTCGAAGTACCTGTGCTGACGGTGAACAATATCGGAGACAACATTTCGACCGCTGCCAGCCAGTCGGCATACGAGAACGAGGTAGAACGGGCGGGTGCGAAGCACATGCTCCGCCAGGTGTACGTGGAGAGCGCGGGTCACTGCGGCTTCAGCGCTGCCGAGACAGTGGCCGCCGTGGAAACACTCCAGGCGCGTTTGCTCACAAAAAAATGGAGCGATTCGGACAATCCTCACAAACTCAATGCGCTCGCTCGCTCACTGAATCTCGGCGCTGCGCGCTTCATTGCCTACCAGCCCGATGAGTTCGCGCGTCCGTTCACGGAATGCGACCTCAAGCAGGCCAAGCGCAAGATACATCTCCCGGAAAAGACCAAGGTGCGCTTTCAGAAGTGGCATCGCCACTACTCCTGCTGAGAGCTGCCTGCCCGAGTAGATCGTTTGGATCTACTCGGGTCCTGTTGCGGCGGGGTACCAGGTCTCGCCTTCCCTGCCGCGGCGCTTCCCATTCGTCGCCACCAGCTTCGCACTCGGCTCCGGCCCTCAGGCAGCCCGCCGCGACTTGCATGACCAGCCCATCGTCCTGCAATGCCGATACATGTTGCATGCAGACTGGCGTCGGGCGCTCCCTTGACGCGCCCGACGCCGAAGTCCTGCTACCAGGACTTGGTCAGCCCAACGGAGATCAAGCGTCCGTACGGAGACGCCTTGCTACCGTCGTAGCCATCGCTCTGGTTGACGAACGGAGGGTCCTCGTCCAGCACGTTGGCGACGTTGAGCGACAGAGTCAGGCCCGCAAGCATCGACTCACTGCTGAATTCATAGCTGCCATTCAAGTCCAGCGTGACGTATGAATCGATCCCGCGATTCGGCGTGAAGTTCGTGTCCCAGTAATGACTCGAATAATTCACCGACAGACCGACTCCGACATCATTGATCGCCCAGCTGAGGTCGCTCTTCGCGCGGAAGCGCAATGGATACGCAATGGTATTCACTCGCTCGAGCACCGGAGCATTCGCGGTGAGCTGCGTATCGAACTTTGTAAAGTAGGTTCCCGTCGTACGCCACGAGATCGAGCCTGCCCGATCGGTCATCCAGCGATATCCAGCTTGCAGGTCGAAGCCGCGGGCATCGGTGATACCGCGGTTCATCGGTCGAGCGTCGATGATGAATTCGATGACCGGTGGCAGGACTCCACTCAGGGGAAGCCCATTATTGAGAACCGCCTGGATCTGTTCTGGTGTGGGATTGCGTGTGATCACGTCCGCGTAGATCGCTTCCTGCTGGAGGGGCGACGATCCGAACGGCGCGGCGATCTGATTGTCGTAGTCGATACTGAAATAGGTCACGTCCAGGCTGAGGTCAGGCAACGCCATCGGGGACCATTTCGCTCCGATCGTATAGGTCGTCGCCTCCTCCGGTCCAAGGTCCGGATTGCCCGCGCGGATAGTGATACCCCGGCTCTGTCCTGTCGGCGACCTGGGATCGGTGGCCGTGGTCGACACGTTCGCCTGACCTGGTGGACGCAGATCCGACAGACCAGGCGCCCGGAAAGACGTGCCGTAGCTACCTCGCAGCTCCAGATTCGACGCTGGCTCCCAGGTGATGCCGACTTTCGGATTGGACGTGCCGCCGAAATCGCTGTAGTCATCGTAACGGGCCGCCAACGACAGGTTCAGATTCTGAATACCCGGGAGCGCATTGGGTGTACCGACGATCGGCACAAAAACCTCCGCGTAACCAGATACTACTTCACGCACGTTGTAGCCGATGTCTGCAACCGGCGCGGTAACGGTGCCGCGCGTCGTTCGCGTAGACAGGCTGTTGCGTCGATATTCGGATCCCACAGCCAGCCGAACTGAGCCACCAGGAAGATCGAACAGTCCACCATCGGCGCGCACCTCGCCCGCGGCCATCGTGTTGCGCCCTTCTGGCGTGAACTGGCCAACGAAGATCCCATCGATGACAGAAGGATTCGTTCCCGGACCAAACGGATTGAGCGCAGTCGCCGGGTTACTGCTGGCGAGCGCGGCAGTGAGCGCAGGCGTGGAGATCGTGCGACTGAACGTGTGGTCATAGTTCTGGCCCCACGAACCTGCGACCTGCATGCGCCAGTCGCTGGTGAGGTCGATTTCCAGATCCATCGTGCCCGAGTAGGTCTCTGAAATGCCATCCGCCGATCGCAGGCCGGCCTCGTCGACAAAACTGCGTTCCACCGTAACTCGCGTCGCACTTACCCCCTGCGGCAGGACATAGAACGCATTGGTGTTCGGCACGGTCAGTGTCGCCAACGAAGTGACCGATCCTTGCGCGGCGAACTCCGGTTCGAATGTCTTTCGGGAGTAATAGCCGCCTGCACTGATACGAGCTCGATCACTCAGATCCTGCCGCACACTGAAGATGGCGCTGTGACGCTGTTGCTCCGGGATGATGTCCGTAATGGCGTTATCGCAGAGATTACGTGTGTTCGGAATCAGGCTGGCAGGATCGATCGATCCGCCCGCTGCGGACTGCGGCAATGCGTACGAGATACCGTTCACCAGGATGTTCCCTGGATGACAGGTCGACTGCCGAAAATCACTGCCGCCTTTGCTGCGCTGATCCTGAGTGTAGAAGTTCCTTCGTTCGCGACTGTTGAGGCTGTCGTTGTCCGTGTACTCATAGGCGAACATTGCACTGCCACTGCCCCACCGGTGCCCAAGCAACTGACTGACCTGATTTCGCTGGTAACCGTCAGCGCTGTTCAATCGCAGCGCGGTTTCTGCGCCCGTGAAATCGCGACGCAAGATGAGATTGACGACGCCTGCAACGGCGTCGGACCCATAAATTGCCGAGGCCCCATCCGCAATGACTTCGACGCGCTGGATGGCGATCGTCGGGATCACCGAGGTATCCACGAAGGCCCCTGCGGTGCCGCTCTGCGTCACTCGATGGCCATCGAGCAAGACGAGCGTCGCGACTGGACTCAACCCTCGCAGATTGATTGCCGTTGCACGAGAAACGTTGGAAGCAGAAACACCCGTCGTGCTGAATGTCGTCTCGTCAATGCCCGTTCCTACCACTTGCGGCACTTCCTTCAGAAAGTCCGCCACGGTGCTGGCCGTGCTCGTCGTCAACTCGGCGCGACCCAGCGCAACCGTGGGCGCACCCACCGGGGCAATGCCGCGGATACGGCTGCCAGTGACGACGACCGACTCGGAAATCGCTTCGGCCGCGGGCGCGGCATCGCCGGAACGCTCCTGCGCGTGACCTGCCGTTGAGAAGGTCGCGGCCAGAATCATCACTCCACTCACACCAGCGCGATGTGATGCCTGTCGGATCGCAAGCTTCAGTAAATTGCAGCCGCACGACGCCGGCGCAACACGTGTTGCAGTATCAGAGCCCATGAGAACCCCCTTATCAGTCTTTGTGTGCAGGGATGACGGCGATATTCACCCTGCGTTTTTCGTAGTCACGAACGCCATTCGAATGTTCAGGCTTCTCGTTCCAACTGACCGCAATCACTGCCTTGGGAACACCGAAGTCCTCGAGGATGGCAGCGACCGTCCTGGCGCGACGCTCTGCGAGCCCCTCCTTCTCGGTAATCACTGACCCGTCCGACAGCACGACACTGCCGCGGTAACCCACGACTTCGACACGCTGTGCCTGTGCAAGCGCCGCATAGTCAGCAGCCCGGTCCACAGTCGCCTGCTCCGTCGGAAACGGCAGATAGTTGGAGTCGAAGTAGTAGGGAATCGTGAACTCGGCGGTTTGACGTTCGGCCGCCATTTTCTTCTGGTTGGCCGCAATCGCCGCAGCGGACCGCTCGGGATTGATCGGACGCCGCACCGCCGTCGATTTACCGCCCGGGGGATCTCCGTCAGGAGTAATCGGTCGTGGACCGGTAACGTGATAGGCGTCGCCCGGCAGGATTTTGTCGCACTCGGGGCTGACCTCGGCCTCAATGACCGACAACTTCACGTCAGTCAGAACGATCCCACCGCACATGCGTGGTTGATCGGTCACGATACCTTCGACCAGCACCTTGTGCATGAGGGAAGGCGAGAACACGACGTCATTGGAGCGACCGGTCTGCACGGTCAGGAAGTAGCGCTCCCCTTCGTACTCGGCGACCCAGCACGGCACATCCTTGGTATCGAGAACGATAGGGCAAGTGACGAAGTTCTTCTGCTTTTGCTTCAAAGTGGCCGGCCGAGCGACATCCGCCACGCTCGTAGAAGACGCCAACACACTGAGAATGATCAGATTGGTTGTTCGCATGGTCTTCTCCCTCACAGGACGCTCATGAAATTGGTCAGATCCTGCTTCTCTTGCTCGGTCATCTCCATCTTGAATCGAGTGTCGTAGTAATCGACGACAGCGCGGATAGTCTTCGCGGAGCCGTTGGAGAAGTACGGAGCACGAGCGGACATACCTCGCATCTGCTGCATGACGAGCGAACCGACGTCCATGCATTTGCCGGTGATCAATGCACGACCCGGGTCATGCGTGACGAAGTCGCGTCCGAGATATGGATGCGGCAATGCATCCTTATTGCATGTCACTCTGAACACCGGAAGATCCGGCATCAGCGGCGCCATTGGCGGGTTATTCACGCCGAGATCCATCAGTCCCGGAGAGATATTGTTCCCCGCCAGGTGCACGCTGTGGCAGATCGCGCACGTACGCTTGTATGGGTTCCCCATGCCGATCGAAGTGAACCACGCAACATCCCGAATCCACATCGGACGAACGAAGAACACGTCGTACCCTCTCGCCACTGACGAACGAAAGTCCTTCTGTTCCTGCGTCTCGCCCGCAGGTTCACGCCATGAGTCGAAGGACATGAAGACCGGGGTGGTCCAATTGTTTCCAGGCAGAATGGATTTACCTGTCGCCAAAGCCATTGGGCCGAGCGCCGGAGGCGCGTTCAGTCCGGTGAGAGAGCCGCCGACCCGATGCGTTTGCTGCGCGACGTACACCTGACCTTCGAAATCCACGATCTGCCGGATCTGTTCGTCGGTTACTGCACCATTGCCACGCAAGTGCGTCAGTACCGCGTCCCGTGCCTGAGCTTCGAGCGTCGGATGGCGCGCATCCGAGAGGATCGGCAGACCCACGCGCTTTCCCGTCTGCGGATCGATGGCGAGCGGCTCACCCGTCTTGCCGTTGAAGCGACCTGACAGCGAGAACGATGTCGTGACGTAGCGCAAGTTGCCCGCCATACGCGGACGCCTGTAGACGGAGACCGTCGGCGTCGCCGACTTCATCCCGTATGTCGGGCTCGTATTGCAGCCCGCGGGGTCTTTCACGATCTCCAGGGTGAATTCGGTTTTGATCGGCTCACCGGCTGCATTCCTGGGTGGCCATGACAAGGGAATACGAATCAGCCCATGATCCAGCAGCAACGAATGCGAACCACGTACGCCGCGTGGCTGATCCGGGCAGTTTGCGCCATCCCCGGTGTCGAACAGCGGGTCAGCGCCAGCGGTGGCCTCCCATCGCTCACGAATCGAGCTCAACGACAGACTCATGGCATCCGCAGGCTGATGGCACGTGATGCACGCCCTGCCATTCGACCCTAACGGCTCGAAGAACGGATGCTTCGAAGTGTCCATAGCGCCATCGGTATTGATGATGCCCAGGGACCCCTCACTGTTCGGATAGCTCGCGGCCGCCGGCATCGACTGCCCGCGCTCAAACCATCTTTCAGAAGCAGCATAGGTTTGCGGAGCTGCGGGTTTCTCCGGAGCGGCAGATACCGATAGTACGATGACGGATGTCCCGCACACGCCGAGCACAGCACACAGCACGCTGCTCAAACGCTTTTCTACCTTAGACTTCATTTTTAACCCCCAGTTACATGGACTTCGATTCAGTCACTACCGCTGCCGAACAGCGGCGGATCGAATCCGTCATCATCGATGAAACGCGAAGAAGGCAAGTCACGTCGACGGCGCATGGGGAAACTGGCGAAGTCGAACGATTGAGTGGGGCAAGCGCCCAGACAGCACCGATCGACGCTGATCACACATTCCCACCATTGCGTGTTCGTCGGCACCACCAGCGCTCCGGCGAATCTTTCTTGTTCTGATATTCAGTCCGAATCTACACGATAGGCCAGGGAATGAAACCGCGACGTCCTTAATATCAATTATTTGTTTATCGAATACCCCATTGCCCACGAAACAGGGCGATGTCAGTATCCTGTGACTACAGTGCGACGATGCTCATGTGAATATCCGACACGTCGACCTCAATTTGCTGGTGATTTTCGATGCGTTGCTGCGAGCCGAGAGTGTCACGCGCGCTGCACAGCAGCTGGGAATGAGTCAACCTGCCACGAGCCTTGCCCTCAACAAGCTGCGGAAGTTGTTTGACGATCCGCTTTTCGTGCGGACTTCGGCGGGTATCTCACCCACGCCGCACGCAGAACGATTGGCGGCACCGGTTGCCGCAGCTCTGGACCACATTCAATCGCAAGTCCTGCAACAGCCGAGCATCAACGCCGAGCGGTCGCAGCGTTCGGTAACACTCATCACGCACGACATCGGAGAGCTGGTATTCCTGCCGCCGATCACGCGTCACATCACCAGCGCCAAGCCTGCCGTTGCCGTCGAAATCCGAACGATCGATCTGGCCGCCTCACAGATCGAACCGGCATTGCGCTCCGGCGAGGCCGACCTCGCGCTAGGGCACTACCCGGGACTTCATAGCGCTGCGCTGTATCAGCAACGCCTGTTCACGCACTCCTTTGTGTGCCTGGTGAGGCGTGCCCATGCAGGAATCGGCACGAACATCACGCGCAGGCAATTCATGGAGGGAAATCACGCTATCGTCAACAGCGATGGAAGTTGTAACGACGTCATCGAATCAGAGCTTCGGGCGCTTGGCCTGCAACGTCATGTCGTGATGAGAGTTCAGCACTACCTGGGTCTGCCCATGATTCTCAGCGAGTCCGACCTCATCGCAACCGTGCCGCTTGCCATCGGGAAAAATCTCACCCGGATGGCCGATATCAAGCTGATGCGGCTGCCATTCAAGCTCGCACCGCGTATCGTGACTCAACACTGGCATTCGCGGTTTCATCGCGACCCCTCCAATCGCTGGATACGCGGGATCGTTTCCGATCTTTTCGTCCATCGATCCCGAAGCACGCCTACAGCGGAGCGATAGCGAGGACTCGGCTGCAAGGACACTGCACCTGGAAGCGCGCACGGAAACTCCATTGCTAAGTCTTTGCTAAGTATTGAAGCAACGAGTCGAAGCCGCGAGTCCTAGTGACCTAGTCGGCAATTCGTTTCATGCGGGACCGATGGGTCCACTTGTGTCGTCGAGATGCCTGCGTTGTAGAATTTGGCGGATGTCGGCATCCGATGCCTGCCCGCGCGCATAACTATAAATACACCTAGGGGGACACGGTGCTTAACGTCCTGGATCTTCGCTTCGACAATCCGCTTTCGTTTTATACCCTCCAGCAGTCGAGTCACGCTTCCAGAAAGCTCGCTAACCCCGTGAACCGTTCGAAATTCCGCGCCCACCCCAAGTCTTTCGCGTGACGCATGCGCCTGCTCCTGGTCGAAGATGACGAAATGATTGGCCGCAGCCTCGTGCGGGCACTACGCGATGATGGCTACGAAGTGGACTGGACACAGGATGGCGCGGCGGCAACGAGCGCTATCGACGTACCTGACTGTGGTTACGCGCTGGTACTACTCGATTGGGCGCTGCCCAAGCGCTCAGGCATCGAAATTCTCAACGAAATGCGCACCCGTCGAATCGACATACCGGTACTCATGCTGACTGCCCGCGATTCCATTCAGGATCGTGTCGAGGGACTCGATGCCGGCGCCGACGACTACCTGGTGAAGCCGTTCAGTCTCGATGAAGTCCGCGCACGAATCCGCAGCCTTCTGCGCCGAAGTATTGCCCGACCAAGCGCGGCCCTCGCTCACGGCTCGCTGGTCCTCGATTCGGTAGCTCGTCGCGCCGAACTTTCAGGGCGGGCCGTGGAACTCACCGTTCGCGAGTTCGCACTCCTGCGTGCACTACTCGAACGACCTCACGCGGTACTGTCCCGCAGCCAGCTGGAAGAGCGTATTTATGGCTGGGAGACTGAAGTTTCGAGCAACAGCGTTGAATTCCTGATTCATGGAATACGCCGCAAACTCACTGCGGACATCATCGAGAATATTCGAGGTATCGGTTGGCGCATCGGAAACATAACCTGAGCCTGCGCCGTCACTTGACCCTGGGGGTTGCGCTGTCGCTCGCGCTTGGCGCGGTCCTCGCTGCCGTCGTTTCGGAAATCGCGATGCGCAGGCAGGTGCACGAGCTTCTGGATCACAACCTGATTCAGATCGCCCAGATCGCCGCGCATATCGACGGGCAGGGCCGGGAAAGCGCGCTGGCTGCCTTACGCCAACCCGCCGATAGCGCAATCATCGTGCAACGCTGGTACGGCGACACCATGTTCGGCCTCGTGCCCACCAAGACGAAGGTACCGGAACCTACGCAAGAAGGCTTTCTCAATGTCGAGTTGCGAGGTTTTCTCTGGAGGTCCTACGCGCTTGCGACTACCGATGGCTGGGTCGTCGTGGCACAACGCCTCGAATCGCGCGGCGGACTGATAAGCGCGGCGGTCTCCGTGGCAGCGTTACCCATGTTGATTTGCTTGCCGCTCGTGACATTGCTGGTAGTCGCCATTGCGCACAACGCACTAAAACCGTTGCATGGTTTGGCGCGGGAGCTCGAGCAACGACAACCACTGAGCAACGCTCCATTGGATGTCGCAAGCGGCCCGGCGGAGGTGGCACCACTCATCGAAGCGTTCAACGGTTTGCTCCTGCGGGTTACCCACAGTATCAAACGGGAGCGCGGGTTCGTCATCGATGCCGCGCATGCCTTGCGAACACCCATTACAGCGCTTCAGCTTCAGGCAGATTCCATAGGCGAATCGAAATCGAAGTCCGACTTTGATGAGCGCCTGCACGACCTGCGGGGCGGCATCGCCCGTGCTCGCCGAACTGTCGAGCAATTGCTGGAGCTCGCACGTAGCGAGCATGCGAGTTCCGGGATCACCGATGTGCGACAAGCACTGAGCACGTTGCCCGAATCGTTTTCGGCACTGACCAAGGACAGGGAGATCACGCTCGTGTTGCAGGGGAACGTCCACGCCCACGTGCCGCTTCGACCCGCCGCGCTGTCCGTCGCCTTGCATAACCTGGTTGACAACGCACTTCGCTACAGCCCGACCGGGAGCACCATCGTCATCTCCGCGGAAGTCGTCGGCGGCTACTGCGAAATACGCGTCATTGACCAGGGCTGCGGCCTGGCTATCGAAGAACACGAGCGTGTTTTCGATCGTTTCTACAGAGCGACTGACGACATGACCGCGGGCACTGGCATTGGCCTGTCGATCGTCCGCGCAATTGCCCAATCCGCCGGTGGCAGTGCGAGGCTCGAGACTCGAGAGCACCTGTCAGGCCTTACGGCCGTCCTGCTTTTGCCGCTGATGCCGAGCCGCGAGCAAACTCGCCTGGGGCTTTCATAGGGATATCACGAAACCGAGCGCCAGACTGTTCCGCCCGAAGCACCTGTAGATCGGGGGCGTCAGTCGCGGGCGAGGAGCCGGATACTTCCACCGGACGTTCGCGCACGGATCTCCGGACCACCACCGTTGATCGTGCCGGACAGCCGTCGCTCGCGCGCTTCGGTGGTGGTGACCGGCAGTTCACTGCTGACTGAACCGCCACTCGTTGCAGCATCGAGTCTGCCGGCGATGACCCGCGAGACCCGCATCTCGATACCGCCACCCGTCGTGGAGACATTGATGCCGCGGTTGGCGCCGATCAGTTCGACACGAATGTCGCCGCCTGAACTGCTCACGCGAATGCCGCCATCGATGCCTTCGGCCTTCACACCACCGCCGGATGAGCGCAGATCCACACCGCCGCGGATATTCAAAGCCGTCACCCCGCCTCCCGAAGTTTCGGCCGTCGTTGTGCCTTCGATCGTCTCGAGCTGAATACTGCCACCGGACGTGCGCGCCAACAGACTCCCTCGCAGGCCGCGTACCGAGATGCCGCCGCCTGATGTATGTATGTCTGTATCGCCCGTCACGTCGCTGACGTCGATACTGCCGCCCGACGTCGTCATGCGCACCGGTCCCTCCACCTGAGCCACGCTAACGTTGCCTCCCGATGTCTTGCCCAGTGCCTCGCCCTGGAGCTGCGCGAGCCTGATACCGCCACCCGATGTCTCCAGCGTGACGTCATAGCGTTTCGGCACGATCACTTTCACCGCCATCTGACGGCTGCCGCTCCAACTGAACCAACCCGATGCACGACGTTTGGCGCGCACCGAGACGCCGTCTGTACCCTGCTCCGCTGCCAGCTCGAGGTCGTCGAGAGAACTTTCCGATCCAGTCGCGACGATCCGGACAACCACCTGGTTCGCGTCGGCCCCCGTCACTTCGATGGTGCTGCCATCGGCGTCGACGGTCAGTCGGCCCCCGGGGGTCACGGAGAATGTCTGGTCCAGGCGCTTTTCCGCTGCCTGCACGCTGAATGTCAGAACGGCGAGGCAGATTGCCGTACCCATCACGAATCGATTCATTGGCTATCCCCAGTGGCATCCGTCTGCGTGTGACGCGCCGCGAGGCAGAAAGGTTGCAGCTGGCGGTCCCGGCGCTGATCACGACCGGACCGCAACCTTCGGCGGGGCTGCTGCATCCAAAACATCACAGGCGGCAATCGGGCAGCCCGGGAAGCTCCAAGGAGATAGTCATGTTTGCTCTCACATCGTTCGGTCGTAATGCACAGCGCAACCTCTGCCTGCTTCTGTCGACCATCATCGTCGCGGTCTGCCTGTCGCTCGCCGACTATGCAACTCAACGCGCGGCGGATGATTCGTACTCGGTGACGGTGACGCAGATTCAATGACCCCGGTTATCTCTGTCGGCGCCTTCTCATTGGCGCCGACAGCCACGGCGATCTGCGCGGAAAAGAATCGTTCCGACCGGGGTCCGTCCTGCTTTGGTGCACTTGCACCCTCTCGTATCGCCGCAGTAGCCAATCCACGAATTCCCCGCTTATCCTCACTGCAGCGCGCGACGATCGTCGCTTCGCACAACTGCAGGAGCATGCATCGGTGGCCAAAGTCCCTTCTGGTGTCGGTCCGAAATACCCGCAGGTTGTCGTGCTGTTCGGCGCCACCGGCGATCTGTCGCGACGCAAGTTGCTGCCTGGACTGTTCCACCTGGCCAGCGCAGGCTTCATTCCCGACTGCCGCATCATCGGCGTCTCGCTCGACGACATCTCTGCCGACGACTTCCGCAAATTCGCCCGCACGGCCATGGACGAGTTCGGGGCGCGCAAATTCGCCGATGCCGATTGGGAAACGTTTGCCAGGAACATCGACTATCTACCGCTATCAGCGGGAGCCGCAGCGTTGCGAGCGGCCGTGGAGAAGGCCGAGCAATCCCTCAAGACCGAGAGCCGGCGTCTGCACTATCTCAGCGTGCCGCCGAATGCCGCGCTCTCTGCGGTCCGCATGCTCGGTGAAGCCCAGGTCGACAGGAACTCGCGCATCATCATGGAGAAACCGTTCGGCACGGATCTCGCAAGCGCCGTGTCTCTGAACTCCAAGCTGCACGAAGTCTTCAGCGAGGAGCAGATTTTTCGCATCGATCATTTCCTGGGCAAGGAGCCGGCGCAGAACATCCTGGCGTTCCGCTTCGCCAATGGGTTGTTTGAACCCATCTGGAATCGCAACTTCATCGATCACATCCAGATCGACGTCCCCGAAACGCTCGGACTCGGCACGCGTGCCGGCTTCTACGAAGCAACGGGCGCCTTCCGCGACATGGTCGTGACCCACTTGTTCCAGATTCTCGCGTTCGTCGCGATGGAGCCGCCGACCGCACTCGAGCCCGCGCCGATCAGCGAGGAAAAGAACAAGGTCTTTCGCAGCATGCTGCCGATTCAGCCGCACGATGTCGTGCGTGGTCAGTACACCGGCTATCGCAGCGACGAAGGCGTCAACCCGGAATCGGAAACGGAAACGTTCATCGCCCTGCGCTGCTCCATCGACAACTGGCGCTGGGCGGGCGTGCCCTTCTTCCTGCGCACCGGCAAACGACTCGCCGAAGGCCAGCGCATCATTTCCATCGCGTTCCGCGAACCGCCGAAAAGCATGTTCCCCGCTGACTCCGGCGTGGGCGCACAAGGTCCGGATCATCTGACGTTCGATCTGGCCGATGCATCGAAGATGTCGCTGTCCTTCTACGGCAAACGGCCCGGTCCGGGCATGCGACTGGACAAGCTCAGTCTGCAGTTCGCGATGCGCGACACCGGATTGATCGGCGATGTGCTCGAAGCGTACGAACGACTGATTCTCGATGCGATGCGCGGGGATCACACGCTGTTCACGGCCGCTCAAGGCATCGAACGACTATGGGAAGTTTCCACGCCGCTGCTGGAGGCACCGCCACCCGTCAGGCTCTATGCACCTGGATCATGGGGCCCGAATGCGATTCACCAGCTCATCGCACCGCGTGCGTGGCGCCTGCCGTTCGAGCGCACGTGGCGCGCGCCAAATCAGCTGGGAGGCTGACAGACCCGCGCGATGCGCGGTGGTACTGTAGCCGCCCGAATCAGCGAGGTTCTCATGCAAAGCGTACTGGTGGTCTACGTGCTCTCGATCCAGAGCAGTTATGCGGAAGACTCCGAAGCACCGGCCGACGACGACACGTTCGACACGGTGCAGTTCTTCATCGGCCCCGAGTCTGCATGGCGCATTCGCACCTTCAGCGTGGACGAAGACGTTCACGTCTACTCGCTGGGCCCGACTCAGCCGGAGACGCTCGACAAAGTCTGCGATAGCACCGAGAAGACCTACGGCGACGTCGTCGCGGCGAAGCACGTCTTCAGCTCGGACGAGGGCATCGATGGCTTGAAGAAGGAGCTCGCAACGTCCGTGCTTGGCGCGAGCGTCAAGGAATCAAAGCAGCACGGCTTCTGCTTCTGGGTCCCGGAAGGATCTGACTACCAGACGCGGTCGACGCCGGAATCCTGAAACCGGAGGTACACAAAGGACACAACGTGAGAAAAGGGGCTCCGGGCCATCGACTTCCCTTGTCTTCTGTCTTCTTTGTGCTCCTTTGTGTACCTCAATTCTGTTCACCGCCGAGAAGCGAAGAACGATCGCAGCAGCGTGCTGCACTCGTCGGCGAGCACGCCGGAGGTCATTTCCAGGCGGTGATTCAACGCCTGATGCTGCACGATGTTGAAGACGGACCCCGCCGCTCCTGCACGCGGGTCCGTCGCGGCGTAGACGAGCCGCTTCACGCGTGCATGCACCATGGCGCTCGCGCACATGGCACACGGCTCCAGCGTCACGTACAGCGTCGTGTCGAGCAGCCGATAGTTGCCCAGCGTCTGCGCGGCCGCGCGTAGCGCAATCATCTCGGCATGGGCCGTGGGATCGCTGGTGCTGATTGGACGGTTCCAGCCTTCGGCGAGCGCAACATCGTCCTTGACGATGACGGCACCGACCGGAACCTCACCGGCGTCCTGCGCAGCTTGCGCAAGCTCCATGGCACGCCGCATCCAGCGAACATCCGTATCGAGTAGCGTCTCGGGAACAGGATCTGGTTGATTCATGGGCCACAGGATAGCCCAGCGGCCGCAGCCGCTCGACCCACGATGCCGCGATCGATGCACCGATGGGCGAATCCAGAACGCGAGCGCAGCCAGCCGGCGGAAATTCGGACAATGAGAATCGCTCTCAACACTGGCGATCGATCTCTCTCGCGACAACCCATTCGTCACGACATGTAAGCGTGTATTGCCGAGTCAGGTCCAAACGCCACGACGAGACTGCTGGGTTGTCCGAACTGACCGTTTCCTGCAGCTTCCTTGCTCAGCCACATCCGTCGCGCCTCGACCGGAGACATGCAACGCGACGGTCAGCTTCCACGGGAATTTTGTGCACGCGGTCGTTCGACAATAACCTGCACCGTCGCAATCGATCGCCATTGGCAATCGCTGAACGCATGGTTGCAATGACTGCCAATGGCGGCCTGAATGCGCAGCGAATAACAATCACACCAACGCGTGTCGCAGCAGGACAAGCAGGTGGGAAAATCGATGAAGACAACCAACCGCCGGACATTTCTGCGGCTTCTCGTCGGTATGGCCGTGATCCTTCCGGTCCGATCGTGGGCGAAGCTGGCAGACACTCCAACGCTGCGGATCAATGCGGCGCGACTGCAGAATTCGCTCGAGCAGCTCAGCGTATTCGGACGCCCGGCGGGAGGCACCTTCGCCGATGGCGTCAGTCGCCTGGCTTATTCCGACGCCGATATCGCTGCACGGGCTTACGCCATGCAACTGATGCGAGATGCCGGATTGCCCCCGTCAGCGACGCGGCAGGAAATATCAGCGGGTTGCGTGCCGGCACGGATCCATCGCGGCGGCCGATTACATTGGGTTCACATATCGACTCGGTTCCCGACGGCGGCAACTTCGATGGTCAGCTTGGCTCGATGGCCACCATCGAGGTCCTCCACACGCTCAATGAAAAGCACATTGCGACACGTCATCCGATCGAGGTCGTGATCTGGTCGAACGAGGAAGGCGATCCAATGGGCAGTGCTGCTGCTATCGGATCAGTCCCGCCCATGCTCGCGGACCCCGCGAGCATGGAGGGCGTCGCTGCCCGCGAAGGTCTGCGGCGGATTGGCGGTGATCCCGAACGCATCGCGTCGGCGCGCCGCGCGCCGGGGTCGATCCACTGCTATCTCGAATTGCACATCGAACAGGGCGGAATTCTCGCTCGCGAGGGCATTCCGATCGGGGTCGTCGATGGCATCGTCGGCATCGCCCAGTATCAGGTCACCATCGAGGGTGTTGCCAACCACGCCGGAACAACGCCGATGCCCATGCGACAGGATGCGCTTCTCGCAGCGGCGAAGATGGTGGAGGCCGTCAACGAAATCGCGAAAGCGGAGCCGGGCAGCCAGGTCGCTACGGTTGGCAAACTGGAAGTGACGCCCAACGCAGCCAATGTCATTCCCGGTCGCGTCCGTCACACCGTCGAAATCCGCGACCTGTCATCCGGGAAGGTGGCGCGTCTGGGCGCAGCGATCGCGAAGCGCGCAGAAGCGATCGCCACGGCAACCCGAACCCGGATCACGATGACGAAATAGCTCGACCTCGACCCTGCCCTGGCTGATCCGCGGTTTCAGTCGAAGATCGAGTTGGCGGCCACCAGCCTTGGTTTGAAGACGATGCATCTGCCGACCGGCGCAGGACATGATGCCCAGGAACTGGCCAAAATCGCGCCAATGGCCATGATCTTCGTACCGAGCGTCAACGGCGTCAGCCACTCACCCAGGGAACTCACTCGCTGGACCGACTGCGCGAACGGAGCAAATGTGCTTCTGGGGACGCTGCTCGAGATTGATCGCGCCTAACGTGGGACGGCGCGCGTAATCAACGGCTCCTCAACGGTGAAGCAACTTCAGGACGGCAAGAGTCGCCGCCGAATCCATTGTCACCGTTGATAACGCTACTCCCACTCGATCGTCGCCGGCGGCTTACCCGAGATGTCGTAGACCACACGGGAGATGCCCTGCGTTTCGTTGATGATCCGGCGCGCGACCACATCGAGGAACTCATAAGGCAACCGCGACCAGCGTGCGGTCATGAAGTCGATGGTTTCGACACAGCGCAGAGCGATCACGTAGTCATAGCGGCGACCGTCGCCCATCACCGCAACGGACTTCACCGGCAGGAAGACGGCGAATGCCTGGCTGGTCCGATCGTATAAATCGTGACGACGCAGCTCTTCGATGAAGATTGCGTCGGCTTTGCGCAGGAGTTCCGCATAGGGCCTGGTCACTTCGCCCAGGATGCGGACTGCGAGGCCAGGGCCCGGGAACGGATGGCGATACACCATCTCGCGCGGCAGACCGAGTTCGACGCCGAGCCGGCGGACTTCGTCCTTGAACAGCTCGCGCAGCGGCTCGAGCAGCTTGAGATTCATTTTTTCAGGCAGGCCACCGACGTTGTGATGGCTCTTGATCACGTGCGCCTTGCCGGTCTTGGAGCCGGCCGATTCGATCACGTCCGGATAGATCGTGCCCTGCGCCAGCCAGCGGATGCCTTCGAGCTTGGCGGCCTGCTCTTCGAATACTTCGACGAACAGACGACCGATGATCTTGCGCTTGCGCTCCGGATCGTTCTCGCCCTTGAGCTCGCTGAGGAAGCGTTCTTCGGCATCGACGCGAATCACGCGCACGCCCATGTGCTTGGCGAACGTCTCCATGACCTGATCGCCTTCGTGGAGGCGCAGCAGTCCGTGATCCACGAATACGCAGGTGAGCTGCTTGCCGATCGCCTTGTGCAGCAGCGCACCGACCACCGACGAATCCACACCGCCGGACAGACCCAGCAGCACGTGATCGTTGCCCACCTGCTCACGAATACGTGCAAGCGAATCAGCGATGATGTTGCCGGAACTCCAGCGCGCCTCGCAGCCGCAGATCTCGCGCACGAAGCGTTCGAGCAGCTGCGTGCCCTGCAAGGTGTGAGTGACTTCGGGATGGAACTGCACGCCGTAGTACCGGCGCGATTCATCGGCCATCGCCGCCAGTGGCACGCTGTTGGTGAAGGCCGTGGCGACGAAGCCATCGGGCAATTCCTCGACGCGATCGCCGTGACTCATCCAGACATCGAGCAGTGCCCTGCCCTGATCGTCACTGTGATCCCGCAGGCCATCGAGTAATCGGCACGGTGCGGACGAGGTCACCTGCGCGTAGCCGAACTCACGATGATTGGACGCGGTGACCCGACCGCCCAGCTGCTTGGCCATGGTCTGCATGCCGTAGCAGATACCAAGGACCGGGACACCCAGTTCAAAGACGGCTTGCGGCGCAACCGGCGGCTGCGCATCGGTCACCGATTCCGGCCCACCGGACAGAATGATTCCTTTTGCGCCGAAGGCGCGGACATCCGCATCCGATACGTCCCACGGATGGATCTCGCAATACACGCCGCCTTCGCGCACGCGTCGGGCAATCAACTGGGTGTACTGGGCGCCGAAATCGAGAATCAGAATTCGGTCGGCGTGGATATCGGCGGAATTAGCGGGGATCGCGGCGGTCGCAGAAGCGTTCACGCAGGAGGCCTCAAAGTGGGAAACAGGCTACGGACGACGGACCACGGCCAGGACGATGCGTGCTGGCCGTGGTCAGTCGCCGCTGCGTCATCGGACGCGATAGTTCGGCGCTTCCTTCGTGATCGACACATCGTGGACATGGCTTTCGCGCATGCCCGCGTTGGTGATGCGAACGAAGGAAGGCCGGGTGCGCAGCTCTTCGACGGAGCGGCAGCCGGTGTAACCCATCGCCGCACGCAGGCCACCAGCCAGCTGCAGCAGGATCGTCACCATCGAACCTTTGTAAGGAACGCGACCTTCGACGCCTTCCGGCACGAGTTTCTCGAGTTCGGCGGTTGCGTCCTGGAAGTAGCGATCTTTGGAACCGTGCGACTGCGCCATGGCGCCAAGCGATCCCATGCCGCGATACGACTTGTACGATGCGCCCTGGTACAGCTCGACTTCGCCTGGCGATTCCTCGGTACCTGCAAACAGACCGCCGATCATCACGGAATGCGCGCCTGCAACGAGGGCCTTGGCGATATCACCAGAGAATCGAATGCCGCCATCGGCAATGAGCGGTACGCCCGTTCCCTTGAGCGCGGCTGCGACGTTGGCGATGGCGGAAATCTGGGGCACGCCGACACCAGCGACGATGCGCGTCGTGCAGATCGAACCGGGGCCGATGCCGACTTTCACACCATCTGCGCCGGCTTCCACCAACGCCTTCGCGGCATCCGCCGTAACGATGTTGCCGCCGATCACCTGCTGATCCGGCCAGGCTTCCTTGATCTTGCGAATCATCTGCAACACGCCGGCCGAATGACCGTGCGCGGTATCGACGACGATGACATCGACGCCGGCGGCTATGAGCGCCTCGGCGCGCTGCAAGGTATCCGCACCGGTACCGACCGCAGCACCGACACGCAGAGCGCCGCGTTCGTCTTTCGCCGCGCGCGGGAATTCCGTGGCCTTCTGGAAATCCTTGACCGTGATCATGCCCTTCAGGTTGAAGCTGCTGTCGACCACCAGCACCTTCTCGATACGGTGCTTGTGCAACAACGCGAGGACTTCGATCTTCGGTGCGTTTTCGCGCACCGTGATCAGCCGGTCCTGCGGAGTCATGACCGTCGATACGGGCGCATCGAGCTGGGTCTCGAATCGCAGGTCGCGATGAGTGACGATGCCTACGGCTTTCGAGCCAACGACGACTGGTACGCCGGATATGTTCTTGGCGCGGGTAAGTTCGAGAACTTCGCGAATCGTCTTGTCGGGGCTGATCGTGATCGGATCATGGATCACTCCACTCTCGTACTTCTTCACCCGGTCGACTTCGCGCGCCTGGGCGTCGATGCTCATGTTCTTGTGGATAATCCCCATGCCGCCTTCCTGGGCCATGGTGATTGCAAGACGAGCTTCCGTGACCGTATCCATGGCAGCGGATACGACGGGTAGATTGAGACGGATGGAGCGAGTGACCTGGGTACTAAGGTCGGCATCGCGCGGTAGGAACGCGGAATATGCCGGTACCAGAAGTACGTCGTCGAAGGTGAGCGCTTCCTCGAGAATACGCATGGTGTGCCCACGGCCTGTCGATGAAAGCGCGCCATTGTACGCCGCGATGCTGCGCTGGTAAACCTAAGGATGCGGGATCGATCGTCGAAGTAGCGCAGACCGGCCGGAAATCTCACTTGAGTTCTGGTCAGGTTTTGACTGATGCCGGCGATCGGCCGTTTGTAGCCCGCAGCCCGGACCCTGTAGCCTTCCCGCATGCCTGATCTGCTCACTCCATTGCTGCCCGAACGCGACGTCTACACGCCCAGCCGACTCAACCGCGAAGCCCGTACGATGCTCGAACGCGGGTTCTCGGCACTGTGGATCGAAGGCGAGATATCCAATCTGTCCCGCCCTTCGTCCGGACACTGGTATTTCTCGATCAAGGACGATGCGGCGCAGTTGCGCTGCGCCATGTTCCGGCAGCGTAATCTGCTGGCCCGCTTCAGCCCGCGGGACGGGCAGCGCGTATTACTGCGCGGTCGGGTGAGTCTGTACGAACCGCGTGGCGACTATCAGTTCCTGGCCGACCACATCGAAGAGGCGGGCGAAGGCGCCCTGCGCCGGCAGTTCGAGGCGCTCAAAGCAAAGCTCGCCGCCGAAGGGCTGTTTGCGACCGAGCGCAAGAAGCCGCTGCCACGACTGCCCCGACGAATTGGCGTGATCTCCTCCCCCACCGGTGCTGCCATTCGCGATGTGCTGCATATCCTGCGGCGACGCTTCTGCTCGATCCCCGTGCTGCTCTATCCCGTCGCTGTCCAGGGTGCGGCAGCGGCGCCGCAAATCGTTGCTGCGCTCCAGCGTGCTTCGGCACGCGCCGAGTGCGACGTGTTGATCCTGGCGCGCGGTGGCGGTTCGCTCGAAGACCTGTGGGCCTTCAACGAAGAAAGCGTGGCACGCGCCATCGCTGCCTGTGCGATTCCCGTGATCAGCGGCGTCGGCCATGAAGTCGATTTCACGATCGCGGACTTCGTCGCGGACAAGCGGGCGCCGACCCCTTCCGGCGCTGCCGAACTCGCTGCGCCCGATTGCAACGACTGGCTGCGGCAACTGGCACTGCATTCCCGACGTCTGGCGGCGGCTTTCAGCCGATCGATGGTGGACCGGCGTACCCAGCTCGACTGGCTGCAGCGCCGCATGGCGCAGCGCCATCCTGGCATCGAGCTACGCCAGCATTCGCAGCGACTGGATGAACTCGAATTGCGACTTGCCCGCCTCATGCAGCAGCAACTTCGGCATCGACGGGCTGTCGTGGCTGAACAGGCAGCGCATCTGCGACAAGCCTCACCGGCCGTGCGACTCGCCGCTGTGAAGGGCCGATTGCAGATGGCGCGCTCATCGCTGGAATCAGCGTTGCAGCGTCGATTACAGCACCTGCGGACGCAACTGCGCGTGGCTGTGGGAACGCTGGATGCGATCAGCCCGCTGGCCACGTTGCAGCGCGGCTATGCGATCGTGAGCGATGCGCAGGGCCACGTCGTCACCGATGCACGCACCCTGACGAGCGGTCAGGAGATCCTTGCGCGGCTGGCTACCGGCCGGGTCCGTGCCCGCGTCGAACAGACCCTCGAAGGTTCGGAGGATTAGAGCTTGAACGGTTTTCGACTTCTGCTTGCTTCATTGGCACTGGCTGCGTCAGCGGCGTTCGCAACCGATTTACCGCGTGAGTCGCGCGTTCCGGGCGGCATCGCATTCATCGATGTTACCGGCGGCACGAGCCCACCACGCGTTGTCTATGGCGAGCACCAGACGGCTGTCATTCGTCGCGACGATCGCTGGATCGCAGTAGTCGGAATTCCGCTGGCGACGAAACCGGGAGCACAGACGCTGCAGGTCTACACCGGCACGGGAAAACACGACGTGCCGTTCAATGTCACGGACAAGCAGTATCGAACCCAGAAGCTCACGATCAAGAACCAGCGGCAGGTCGATCCGAATCCCGACGATCTCAAGCGCATCGCCAGCGAGCAGGAGCGCTCGAGCGCCGCGCTGTCGAAATTCACGACGACTGGAATGCCTTCACTGACCTTATTGTCGCCAGTGCCAGGCGTGCGGTCGGATTCCTATGGATCACGCCGCATTTTCAACGGGCAGCCGCGCAATCCGCATACAGGGATGGATATCGCAGCCCCCACGGGCACGCCGATCAAATCCCCGGCGGCCGGCAGCGTCGTCGAAGCCGGCGATTTTTTCTTCAACGGCAATACGCTCTACATCGATCACGGCTACGGCCTGGTCACCATGTACTGCCATCTCGACAGCCTGGCAGTCAAAGCGGGCGATGCGGTGCAGGCAGGCCAGGTGATCGGCAAGGTCGGCGCCACCGGTCGAGTGACAGGGCCGCACCTGCATTGGGGCGTCGCGCTGAACCGCGCGATGGTGGATCCGGGATTGTTTCTGGGCGGCGAGTGATCAACCGATCACAGGCCCTTCAGGAATTCGTCGATCGGCGGTCTGAACCGGTCCATGTCCGCCAGGAACGCGTCGTGCCCCTGCAGTGACGGCAGACGCGCGAACTGCACTTCCCGACCGTCGCTCCGAAGGCCATCTGCCAGTTCCTGCTGCTGCTCGATGGGAAACAGCAGGTCGGTTTCGACACCCATGATCAGCGCGCGCTCGACCCTGAAGCGCTTCAACGCATCGGCCACCGTGCCACCGTGATCGGCGAGATCGAACAGATCCATCGCCCGCGAAACGTAGAGATAGCAGTTCGGATCGTACTGACCGGTGAACTTGATCGCGTGATTCTCGAGGTACGACTCCACTTCGAAATCGATACCGAAAGGATCGCCGGCTTTGCGCTCGGAACTTGCGCGCTCGCGCCCGAATCGCAACTGCCATTCCTTGGCCGAACGGTAGGTGATCATTCCCAGCTTGCGCGCAAGACGCATCCCGGTGACAGGAATGGCGTCGCTGCTGTAGTTGCCCTCGTCCCAGGCCGGATCGCGTCGAATGATCTCCCGCTGCAGCGAGCGCAGCGCGATGGAAAACGGCAGCGAGCGCGCGGCTCCTGAAATCGAAACGACACTGCGGGCTTCGTTCGGGAAGAGCGCGCAATACGCGAGCACCGTCATGCCACCGAGTGACGGACCCACGACGGACGCAAGCTTCCTGATCCCCAGATGCATCACGACTTCATGGCCCGCCCGGGCAATGTCCTCCACGGTCAGCACGGGAAACGTGAGTCGATACGTCTCGCCGGTCGCCGGGTTGACCGACGCTGGCGACGTCGAGCCGTAAGGGCTGCCCAGGGAATTGACGCAGATGACGAAGAAGCGACGTGTATCGATGGGCCGGCCCGGCCCGATCATGTCTTCCCACCAACCGGGCGCAGGATCGTCGCTGGAAGACGCCGCGTGCGCAGAAGGCGACAAGCCCGTGAAGATGAGGATGGCGTTATCGGCGCGGGGCGACAGATCACCCCACGTCTCATAGGCGATCTGCACGTTTCGCAAGGCGCCGCCGCGGCGCATGGCGAACGGCTGATCGAGCTTCAGTATTTTTCGGGCTGAGACCATGCTGGAAATCCGGAAGAGAGACCGCGAAAGACCGTGACCGAACGGGAATCCCACGAGACTTAACGGAGCGATCCGTTTCGATCAGATCATCAGGAGTCTACGAGGAAAGCCGGTGACCCTGCCATCCTCGAAGCGCATCTATACATCCTTTCCTTTTTGCCCCGCGCGATTCGCTTTCGATCACTGCTCGCCTCTTGCTATCTCTTCTTGACCCGCTGCATCAGTCGTTTGCGGCTCTTCACCTGCCGCGGCGTGAGCGTGTTGCGCTTGTCCTTGTAGGGATTTTCGTCGGAACGGAATTCGACCCGCACCGGCGTGCCTTCCAGATGGAAGTGCTTGCGGAACGTGTTGGACAGATAGCGCCGGTACGCATCCGGTACGTGCTGCACCTGGTTGCCGTGGATGACGATGATCGGCGGATTGCGGCCGCCCTGGTGCGCGTAACGCAACTTGATGCGCCGGCCGCGGACCAATGGCGGTTGATGTTGCTGCATCGCGGCTTCCAGCACGCGCGTCAGATCCGGCGTCGCCAGGTCGCGCGTGGCGGCCGAGTAGGCCTTGCCGACATCCCGCATGAGTTCGCCGACGCCCGTACCATGCAGCGCTGAAATGAAATGCACCGGCGCGAAATCCAGAAACGGCAGGCGCAGATCGAGGCCGGTGCGGATTTCATTGCGCTTGTCCGTCGGGATGCCATCCCACTTGTTGACGGCAATGAGCAGTGCCCTGCCCCGCTCGGCCACGAGACCGAAGAGACTCGCATCCTGCTCGGCTACCGTGTCATGCGCATCGATCACGCCGATGACGACGTGAGCATCATCGACGGCCTGCAGAGTCTTCACGATGCTGAACTTCTCGACGGCCTCTTCGACGCGCGCACGACGGCGCACACCCGCTGTATCGATCAGCGTGTAGAGCTGGCCGTCGCGCTGGAAGGGAACGAAGACGGCATCGCGCGTGGTGCCCGGCTGATCGAATGCAATCAACCGGTCTTCGCCGATGAGGCGATTGATCAGTGTCGACTTGCCAACGTTGGGACGGCCGATGACAGCGACGCGAATTCCCTGGTCTTCGAACGCACCTGTGCCCGGCGCGACAGTGAAGCCCGCCAGGGCGCGCTCCAGCAACGCCTTCATACCAGCGCCATGCGCGGCAGAGATCGCCAACGGTTCGCCCAGGCCCAACTGATGGAAGTCGGCTGCCGCCGTGGCGCTGTCGACGCCCTCGGCCTTGTTGGCCACCAGAATCACATCCTTGCCAAGCTTGCGCAGCGTCTGCGCAACGAAGTGATCGGCAGAGGCGCAGCCTTCGCGGGCATCGAGCATGAACAGCACGCGGTCGGCTTCCTGGATGGCGCGCAGCGTCTGCTTCGCCATGAGTTGCTCGATACCTTCCGCATTGACCACCAGACCGCCGGTATCGACGACCAGGTATGGGATCGGCCCGAGCTTGCCGTAACCGTAGTTGCGATCGCGCGTAAGCCCGGGCAGGTCCGCGACGAGCGCGTCCCGGCTGCGGGTCAGGACATTGAACAGGGTCGACTTACCGACATTCGGTCGGCCGACGAGCGCGATGACTGGAAGCATGTTGGCATTAGTCCGTGGCAGCCGTACGCGCGATTTTCGGCGTGGACTTGAAAGCGATCAGTTTTCCGGAATCGGTCTGGACGAACGTTCTGCCATCGTCGGCCGTCGCCGCGTTGGTGATGCGATCGCCGTCCGTCTTCGTGCGCGCGACGATTTCACCTGACGCCTTGTCGAGCCAGTGCAGGTAACCCTCGAAGTCGCCGACCAGCAATGCGTCGCCGTCGAGAGTCGGCGCGGTCAGGCCGCGACGCCGCAGCAGGCTTTGCTCCCACACGACAGAGCCATCGGTGCGCTTCATGGCCACGACGACGCTGTCGGAATTCGTGAGATAAATGATGTCATCGTCCATGGTGAAGCCGCGATAGCTCGAGGCATCGCGCGCCCACCAGATCTGTCCCGAGTCCAGCGCGAGCATGGCCACGCGCCCCTGGAAACCCACCACGAAAATATCGTCGCCCGAGACGTGCGCCGGCGAGTCGATGTCCGACAAGCGCTCCAGTTCCGTACGCCCTTTCGGCGCGTTGACGATCGTGTCCCACAGGACGTCGCCGTTGCGCACATCGACCGCCAGGACGCGACCATTGTCGAATCCTGCGATCACGCGCTCGCCTGCGACGACGGGGGCGGCCGTACCCCGCAGCGTCAGTCGCGGCACCTGTTCATCGACTGCCCAGCGCGTTGCGCCATCGGTCAGCGACAATCCTTCGAGATGACCGTCGACGGTACGGACGATCACCAGATCGTTGACGACCACCGGGCGCGCCAGCACTTCGCTGTTGATGGCTTTGCGCCAGCGCTGTTCGCCCGTCGCGGCATCGAGCGCAATGACATCGCCATCGCTGGAACCGAGGATCACGAGTCCGGCGCCTACTTCAGGACCGGCCGCGAGAGCCAATTTGGTCTTGACCGACCAGCTGCGGCGCCCGTTGGCAGCACTCAATGCGACGACTTCGCCGTCGTGCGATGCCGCATATACGACGCCTTCCGCCACGACCGGACGCAAGGCCAGTCGCAGATTCTTGGAATCGCCGCCCAGTCCGACACTCCACAGCTGATCGACGTTGCGCGCGGCAACGATGTCCGTCAGCTCGGCCGGCGGATCGACATCCTTATCCTTGTCGCACGCGGCCACACCCAGCAACGCGACCAGCACGACCAGCGGACGCGCCCAGCGAACTGCCGGCCATTGCCGATCCCGAAGAGCGTGTGTCATAGCGACCTCTGAACAGCAGACGCCGCCGGCACCACACCGCCGACATCCTGGAGTTTCAACTCGACCAATTGGCGATCGATCGGCGCATCGGCATTCGCCAACGCCGCCGCGTATTCGGCGCGCGCGCCTTCCTTGTCACCTTTCGCAAACAACGCATCGCCGCGGATCTCGCGCGCCAGCGCGCCGAAACCGCCGGCCGTCAGTGGCTCGAGCAGTTTGATGGCATCGTCGTTCTTGCCTTGCTGGACCAGCAGGCGGGCGAGCCGCAGCTGCGCCACGTCGGCCAGCTCGTCGTCTTTCGCGCCATCAGCCACCTTGCGCAACAACGCTTCGGCTTCGGCGTACTTGCCCGCCTCGAACTGCAGCTTGGCCACCGCCAGTCGGCCCTGCGCAGCGTAAGACGAGGAATCGAACTTGCCGGTCAGTGCAGCAAGCGCTTCTTCCGCCCTGGCAACGTCGCGGCTCATCAGTGCCGTCTCGACATCGCGGTACAGCAGCGCGGCGGATTCCGCCTGGCCCTGACGATGCTTGCCCCAGTGGTTCCAGCCGAACAGCAGGGCCACGCCCAGGACGATGCCGCCCAGGATCCAGGCCCAGTTGTCACGCCACCATTCGCGCAGGGCTTCTTCGCGTTCGTTGTCGGATAAGAGTTCGTCGACCATAGGAGTGATTTTTTTCGATGCCGTGATTGATGATGCCCAGAGCGATCAGTGAGCAGGATCAGGTGATAGCGATCACCTGACCGGTCTTCACCGAGTCACTCTCCCCTTCAATTCCTCAGCCAGTGCGTCCCAGGCAACCTCGACCTGTGGTTGCTCGACACGCAGGGACTTCAGACCGACGACGCGGCGTTCGGTTTCCGAGTCCCCAAGAATTAACGCATAGGCGGCGCCGCTCTTGTCGGCCCGCTTCATTTGCGACTTGAAACTGCCACCGCCGCAGTGCGTCTCGATGCGCAGGCCTGCCACGCTGTCGCGCAGGCGTTCCGCCAAGGCCAGCCCCTCGGCTTCCGCGCGCTGGCCGGCGATGACGAAGTAGATATCCGGTGCGTTGGTCGCAGCGCCCACTCCCTGCACACGCAGCAGTTCCACGATGCGTTCCTGGCCGAGCGCCCAGCCCATGGCCGGTGTCGGCTCACCGCCCAGCTGCGTTACCAGACCGTCGTAGCGGCCTCCCGAACACACGGCGCCCTGGGAGCCAAGTTCGGTGGTCACCCACTCGAACACCGTGTGGCTGTAATAGTCCAGACCGCGCACCAGCAACGGGTTCAACACGTACTTGATACCCACGGCGTCCAGATGCCGACGCAGTCCGTCGAAATGCTGCTTCGATTCCTCGTCGAGGTATTCGGTCAGCAGCGGCGCGCCGGCGATGATGTCCTTGAGGTCGGGATTCTTGCTGTCGAGGATACGCAGCGGATTGCCTTCCAGACGGCGCAGGCTGTCCGGGTCCAGCTTCGACTTGTGTGCCGAGAAATACGCGACGAGCTTCTCGCGATGCGCCCGACGCGAGGCCGTCGTGCCCAGCGAGTTCAGGTTGAGCTCGACCCGCTCCACACCCACCGCCTTCAGAAGACGACCGCTGAGCATGATGAGCTCGGCATCGATATCCGGGCCGGGGTAGCCGAAGGCTTCGACGTCGAGCTGGTGAAACTGGCGGAAGCGCCCCCGCTGCGGCTTCTCGTGACGGAACATCGGACCGGCGCACCAGACGCGCTGCTTCTGGTTGTGCAGCAGACCGTTGGAAATCATGGCGCGCACGATGCCGGCGGTGGCTTCGGGACGCAGCGTGAGGGAATCGCCGCTCGGATCGTCGAAGGTGAACATTTCCTTCTGCACGATGTCCGTGAACTCGCCGATCGAGCGCTTGAACAGCCCCGTGTGCTCCACGATGGGAACGCGGATTTCCTGATAGGCGTATGCAGCGAACAGGTCGCGCGCGATCGACTCGAGTCGCTGCCACGCAGCAGCATCACCGGGCAGCACATCGTTCATGCCGCGCACGGGCTGAATGGCCTGGGGCTGCGACACGCTGCCGACGGGTTGGGTTTGATTGGACGTCATCGCAAGAACTTTCGACTCGATCTGATGAATGCGCTACCGAACCGAGCCGTCGGCGGCAACCGTGAAGTGGGCTGCGTCCTTGCCGGCAAGGCGTGGCACGGGAACGGCGCGGTTATTCACATCCAGCGACACCGCTGCGGCCAGTCCCAGCGTCACGCGCAGCGGCGGCTTGCCGGTCAGCGTGCGGGCATCGCCCGCCTGGCCAATGCCGTACATGAGCCGCCGATTCGTCGCGTCGTAGACTTCGACCCACGAGGGTTCCGTAAAGCGCAGCTGCATTGTTACATCATTCCCCGCGTTCGCCAGCGGAGAATCGGCGGCCGCTGGCGGGACGGATGGGACTGGCTCGGGCGGTGTGGCCTGGTTGGTCCCAAGCGCCCCGGGCAGCTGTACGACGGAGCCTGGCTCGGCGTCGGCTTCAGGCATTACGTCAATGGTCTGGGACCCGGATACCGGGCCCGAGTTGGAATCGAGCCGTTTGACCAGCCAGCCTGCGACCGCCAGCAACGCGATGGCAACCACGATGCCAGCGATCATCCGCATCGACGCTCGGGGCGACGGCCTCGCTGGAGACGGCACGGTCACACTCGCGGGGATCGGCGCCGGTGCGATCGGGATGTCCGCCAGCAGCTCGTAGTGAGCAATGATCACTTCGGGCGACAGGCCAACCAGGGTCGCGTACTTGCGCAGATGACCACGCGAATATACCGGCGGACCCAGCAACGCGAAGTTGTTCGACTCGATGGCCTCGACCACCCGCACGTCGAGGTGCAGGTCGTCGGCAATCTGCTGAATCGATACGTGGCGACCGATGCGCGCCGCTTTCAGCAGCTCGCCGGGCGTCGCCGGCGTGCCCTGGGAGGAAGTCGCCGTTTCGGGAATCAGATCGTGGGCCGCACCGCCCGCTTCCATGCTCATCCCGGTTGCCGCCCAGTCTCGAGCAGCTGCTTGGTCTCACCCGAGTTGGGATATTCCAGCCTCAGGCGCTGCGCATAGTTGCTCGCTGACGTCTCGTTGCCCAGCGCATTCTCGACGCGTACCCCGAGCCACAGGACCGATGGCGTGCTCTTGCCGGCCGCCAGAAAGCGCTCGACGAATCCCCGTGCGGACAGGTAACTCTTGTTGCGGAATTCGAGATCCGCCATCTGGTACAGCGCTTCCTGGAAACGCGGCCGCAGAGCCAGTGCCTTGCGGTAGTGAACTTCTGCTGCGGCCAGATCGTTCGCCGCGCTCGCGCAGTTGCCGGCGTTGAGATAGGCCACTTCGGGCGTCTTGTAGAGAGGATTCTCCGCAGCCCGTACGAAGAATTTCTCGCCCTTCGTGTGATTGCCGCGCTTGCAGAGGAGGACAGCGTAGTTATTGAGGATGTCCGGGTTCTGCGAATCGAGCGACACGGCCTTCTCCATGTGCGTCTCGCTCTTCTTCGGCTCGTTGAGCCGGTCGTACAGCAATCCCGCCGCGGCCTGCACCTTCGCATTGCGCGGGTTCTGTTCGACGGCGCGATCGATCTTTTCCTTGGCCATCGCCAGATTGCCTTTGCGGAAATAGTCGATGCCCAGTTCCAGGTTGATTTCGGCCGCTCGTTCCGGCTGCGGCGTGGACCGCGGCTTCTCCGTGGTCGAGCACCCAGCCACGACGGTCAGTAGCAAACCCAGTATCAGGACCCGTCGAATCACGTTTCTACCGCCACGGAAATGAGTTTGGAGCCAAGGCGCACCGTCGTTCTGTCCCGCACGCGTCCGACCAGCTGGCCGCACGCGGCATCGATGTCATCGCCGCGCGTGCGACGCGTTGTCGCAATCACGCCATGCGAATTGCAGATGTCCCGAAAGCGCTCGATCGCGGCAGGCGACGAGCGACGATACTGGGTTCCCGGGAAGGGATTGAACGGAATCAGGTTGACCTTGGCGGGGTGCCCCTGGAGCAGGCGCACCAGCTCAAAGGCGTGTTCTGGCTTGTCATTGACGCCGTCGAGCATCACGTATTCAAACGTGATGCTGCGCGCGTTCTGCTTGTCCACGTACTGCCAGCAGGCATCGAGCAGCTCGGCAATCTTGTGTTTGCGGTTGATCGGCACGAGTTCATCGCGCAGTTCGTCGTTCGGTGCATGCAGCGACACGGCCAGCGCGCAGTTGGTTTCTTCTGCGAGCTTGAGCATCTGCGGCACCAGCCCCGACGTGCTGACGGTGACGCGGCGGCGCGAGATGTCGAAGCCGAGATCATCCATGAGGATTTCGGTGGCCGGCACGACATTGCGATAGTTCGCGAGCGGCTCGCCCATCCCCATGAACACGATGTTGGTAACGACTCGATTGCCGCCCGGCTCGAAGCCGAGCTCGCGAATGGCGAGCCACACCTGGCCGACGATTTCTGCGACGCTCAGGTTGCGATTGAAACCCTGCTGCGCGGTCGAACAGAACGTGCAGTCCATCGCGCAGCCGAGCTGGCTGGAGATGCACAACGTGCCGCGACCCGGTTCGGGAATGAAGACCATCTCGATCGCCTGACTGGTGTCGATCGGCTCATCGGCCCCCGCCTTGCCGCGCAGGGACGCCATCGACAGCAGCCACTTGCGCGTGCCATCGCTCGATACCTGGGTCAGGCGGATTTCCGGTGTGCGGACTTCTGCCACTTCCTTGAGACGCTCGCGAAAAGACTTCGCGAGGTCGGTCATCTTGTCGAAATCGCTTTCCGCGCGCTTGTACAGCCACTTCAACAGCTGGCGCGCGCGGAAAGGCTTCTCGCCCATCTGTTCGATGAACGCCTCGAGATCGCTCCGGGTCAGGCCGAGCAGGTTGGTCTTGGGCGAAGCTGGGTTCATGTGGATTCGGGAAGTCGGCCGGAAGCTAGTAAGACTGCCATCCGGCCGTTCAGTTCTCAGCGCGTCCGCGGGCAGAGATCGGCAGCGGCGAAGAAGTACGAGATCTCGATCGCGGCGTTTTCGGCGCTGTCAGAACCGTGCACGACGTTTTCTTCGATGCTGGTCGCCAGATCGGCGCGGATCGTGCCCTTATCGGCCTTCTTCGGATCGGTGGCGCCCATCAGTTCGCGGTTCTTCAACACCGCGTTCTCGCCTTCCAGCACCTGGACGATGACCGGGCCCGAGCTCATGTACGTGGTCAGATCCTTGAAGAAGGGCCGCTCGCGGTGCACGGCATAGAAGCCCTCGGCCTGAGCCAGGCTGAGCTGCATCATGCGGGCGCCAACGATCCTGAGGCCGGCCTGTTCGAAGCGGCGGTACACCTCACCGATCACGTTCTTCTGAACACCATCGGGCTTAACAATCGACAGAGTGCGTTCGAGCGCCATGGAATCGTCATCCTTTTGACTGGAAATCAGCCACTGAAACAATGAATTAGGGCAGCCCCACCCAAGCGGTGCGCATAAGGGTGCGGAGGGGCCGGATTTGCGCGCGGCGAAGTCTACCCGCCGGGGTCGGCAGCGGCAAGAAAATGAATGGCGACGAGGGGTTAGCGGGAGAGGGCTGACTGGCCTACTGGCTAACCGGCCCACTGGCCAGAGAGGATGGAGGAGGTCGCCACTTCTTCATCCAGCCAGTTGGCCAGTACGCCGGTCAGCCCCTCCTCAGACAGTAAAACTCTCTCCGCACCCGCACTCCCCCTTCACATTGGGATTACGGAAACGGAAGGCTTCATTCAGGCCCTGCTTCACGAAGTCGACTTCGGTGCCGTCGATGAAGCCCAGGCTGTCGCGGTCGACGATGACTTTGACGCCCTGGTTTTCGAAGACGATATCGTCGGCGCCGAGATCATCGGCGTAGTTGACGACATAGGCGAACCCCGAGCAGCCGGTTTTCTTGACGCCGAGGCGCAGGCCAAGGCCATGGCCACGGCGGGTCAGGAAGGTTCGGACGCGATCAGCAGCAGCGGGGGTCAGCGAAATGGACATGGCAGTTAAGGAGTTCAAAAACTATGTCCTGAAGAGTTGAGGGGGATGGCGTTCAAGTCAAGTGCGAATGCCATGCCAATCCGGCATGTCCTCAAACCGGATGCTAGCGGCGGGACCGCCACGCTTCTGCCAACCGGCGCACAGCATCCTCGAGAATCAGCAGGCGGCCGCGCTTTTCGGCCGGAACATCCAGCGCGTCAGCGGCCTCGCGCCAGCTCCAGCTTGCCAGATCGTCGAGCGTGGCGTTACTCAACCGCTCCGAGAGCCATGAAGCCGCAGCCACGCAATGCGGACATCCATAGACCTGAAAGCGCACCTCGGCCAACGCACCTGCAGCAATACGCGCACTGAACTGGAACAACGCGCCCTGCCCGGTACTGCCCGCCCGTGCCTCGATCACATCCGCGGCCGGATCGAAGCACCCCGTATTGCGCGGGTGTTCAAAGTGATCGACGACCAACGGCGAATAACGCGACACAACCGGAACACCCATCACGACACAGGCGCAAGCCGTCGCAGACGCGGCACTTCGCGCTGAATCTCGCGGATCGCCACCTCGACATCGGCATCCGTCGTGAACCGACCGAGACTGAAGCGCAGCGAACTCTGCGCCTGCTGATCGCTGCGACCCAGTGAACGCAACACATACGACGCTTCCTCAGAAGCGGATGAACAGGCTGCCCCCGCGGAGACTGCAAGCCGGCGCAGCGCGAACTGCAGGCTCTCGCCCTCCACACCGAGGAACGTCACGTTGAGGATGCTGGCGACGCGCTGCTCGATGTCGCCGTTGATCTCGGCGCGAGTGGCCGCGCTGATGCCCTGCCACAACCGATCGCGCAGCGCACGCAGACGCGCCATGTCTGCTTCCATCTCAGCCACCGCCAGTTCGAAGGCGAGCCCCATGCCCACGATCTGGTGCGTCGCCAGGGTGCCGGAACGCAGTCCGCCCTCCTGCCCTCCACCCACCAGCAACGGCCGCAGACCGAGTGGCGGCGAGCGGCGGACGTAGAGCGCTCCGACTCCTTTCGGTCCGTGCACCTTGTGCGCATTGAGCGAGAGCAGATCGATATTCATGGCCATCACGTCGACCGCGACTTTGCCCACGCTTTGCGCAGCGTCGCAATGAAAAAGCACGCCGCGCTCGCGACAAAGCCCGCCCATCGCGCCGATGTCGTTGATGACACCGGTTTCATTGTTCACGTGCATGATCGACACGAGCACGGTGTCGGAGCGCAACGCCGCCGCTACCTGCCCGGCGTGCACGATGCCACCCGGGCCGGGCTTGAGAAACGTGACAGTGAATCCTTCGCGCTCGAGCTGCTTCAATGCATCGAGCACTGCCTTGTGTTCTGTCTTTGCAGAAACGATGTGACGACCGCGATCGGCGTGAAACCGTGCGGCGCCCATGATCGCCAAGTTGTCGGATTCGGTGGCGCCAGACGTAAAGACGATGCATTCAGGTCGTGCGCCGACGGCCTGCGCAATCTGCCCCCGCGCCTTCTCGACCAGCGCACGCGCACGACGCCCGAAGTCGTGGCCAGCCGATGATGGATTGCCGTGCACGTTACGC
The DNA here is from genome assembly GCF_036520495.1 of Povalibacter sp. Taxonomy (GTDB): domain Bacteria; phylum Pseudomonadota; class Gammaproteobacteria; order Steroidobacterales; family Steroidobacteraceae; genus Steroidobacter. Next base: position 41,393 of record NZ_DATDJO010000002.1, read on the forward strand.
AGGCAATCGATCATGCACTCGACGACTCGCGGATCGACCGGGGTGGTCGCGGCGTTGTCGAGATAGACCGGCAGTTCCTCGGTCACGAATCCTGCTCCTTCACTTCCTGCTTTGGACCCGCCGGACGGCGGCGCGCCTGCACTGCCGTGAGCACTCCGCGCAGGATATTCACTTCGTTCTGGTCCAGTTGCGCACGATTGAACAGACGCCGCACGCGCGCCATCAGCTGGCCACCACCGGTGCGGTCCTTGAAATCAATTTCCTTGAGTACCTGTTCGAAGTGCACGTAGAACCGTGCGACGTCTTCCGCCGGCGCGAGGGGCACATCGCGCTCCGGTGGAGGCGGTACTCCCGGGCGACTGGCGAGCCATATCTCGTAGGTAACGACCTGCACCGCCATGGCCAGATTCAACGAGCTGTAGTCGGGCGCCGTCGGAATCGTCATCAGCAGATTGCAGCGTTCGAGTTCGGCATTGGTGAGTCCGGTCCGTTCCGCACCGAAGACGATTGCCGCAGTTTCCGTTCGCGATGCCTGCACGATCTGGGCACTGCATTCGCGCGGCTCGACCAATTCCCACGGCAGGTGCCGCTGTCGCGCACTCGTGCCCACGATAAGGCCACAGTCAGCAATTGCCTGAGCGAAGCTCTCATGCACTTTCGCTGACTCCAGCACGTCATCAGCACCCGACGCACGGGCGATCGCCTCCGAATGGGGAAACGCCAGCGGCTTCACCAGATGCAGATCCACCAATCCCATGTTTTTCATGGCGCGCGCCACAGCGCCGATATTGCCGGGATGCTGGGGCTCGACGAGGACGATACGTATAGGCATGGCTTACATACGGAAGAAAGTGGGGTGACGAAAGTCACGAGGGTTCTGCCCTGCATGACCCTCGTCACCTTTGTGACTTTCGTCACTTGGCGTCAATGCTATTCTACCCGCCCCCCGAGGTCTCCGCGGCCTCCCGCTCTTTCCCATTCCCGCTCGTTGAGGTTCCCATGCAGCCCCTGCTCAATATTGCTATTCGTGCCGCCCGTCGTGCCGGTGAAATCATCGTACGCGGCATGAATCGCCTGCATCGCCTCGACGTTCAGCGCAAGGGTCAGAACGATTTCGTCTCCGAGATCGACCTGGCTGCCGAGCGGGACATCATCGAGACAATCCGCAAGCACTATCCGGATCATGCGGTCTTCGCCGAAGAGAGCGGCCACAGCGATGGTCGTAACAAGGACAGCGAGTTCACGTGGATCATCGATCCGCTCGATGGCACCACCAATTACCTGCATGGCTTTCCGCAGTTCGCCGTTTCCATCGCCGTGGAGCGCCGCGGACGCGTCGAGCACGGCGTCGTCTACGATCCGCTGCGACAGGAACTGTTCACCACCTCACGCGGCGAGGGTGCGCAGCTCGACGGTCGCCGGATTCGCGTCAGCACGCATGTCGGTCTCGAAGGCTCGCTGATCGGAACCGGCTTTCCCTATCGCTCCAACGTGAGCTGGCTCGACAGCTACATGGCAATGATGAAATCCGTCATGCAACAGACCGCCGGTATACGACGTCCTGGCTCGGCAGCGCTGGATCTCGCTTATGTCGCCGCCGGCCGTCTCGACGCGTTCTGGGAAATTGGCCTCGCACCGTGGGATACAGCGGCGGGAACGCTGTTGATTACCGAAGCCGGCGGAATGGTCGGGACGTTGACCGGCGATGAATACAAGCTGCAGCCGCAGATCGTCGCCGGCACACCCAAGGTGTACATGCCGCTGCTCACCCTCCTCGCCCCGCACGTTCCGGCGTCGCTGCGCGCCTGAGCGCCCCACTGTGTTGTCGCTTTTGTGAAACTGCTCCGTTAGAGTCTGGCGCCTAGCAACGCCCTGACTACCTCTGCCGTCGTTAAGCTGGCAGCGCAGCCAGCGGTTTGCGGCCCGCGCCAATCCGCGCGCGGATGGAGCATTTTCGCCGGAGGGGTCAACGAGTGGATTTGTTCAGAACAAAAGGTGCGGGCAACGATCCGCATGTCGACGCCGGCGAACCCGCCGATAGTGCACAGCCCGGTGCCCAGACACTCAAACGTGCACTGACCGCCCGGCAGCTCGTGCTGCTGGGCATCGGTGCCGTCATCGGTGCGGGTATCTTCGTCATGACGGGCCAGGCGGCCGCGAATCATGCCGGCCCTGCGATCACGCTGAGTTTCGTCATCGCCGGCCTTGCCTGCGCACTTGCCGGCCTTTGCTATGCCGAGTTCTCATCAATGCTGCCGGTCTCCGGCAGCGCCTATTCCTACGCATATGCGACCCTCGGTGAACTGGTCGCCTGGTTCATCGGCTGGATGCTGGTCCTCGAGTATCTGGTTGCGGTAGCAACGGTGGCGGTCGGCTGGGGCGGCTACTTCAATGGACTGCTGGAATCGATAGGCGGGTTCCTGGGCACGTCGCTCGCGCTGCCGGAAGCTCTCGCGACCGCCCCGCTGAGATTCTCGGACCACTCGCTGGTGCCCACCGGCGGACTGATCAACGTCCCGGCGATCATCATCGTCGTCGCCATTGCGGCGCTGTGTTATCGGGGCATTTCTCAATCAGCCGCTGTCAACTCGGTCATCGTAGCCATCAAGCTGACCGTGATCTTCCTGTTCGTGGTGTTTGCGATCCGCCACGTGAATCCCGAGAACTGGCAGCCGTTCATTCCGCCGGCGGAAGGCCCGGGCAAGTACGGCATGGACGGCGTGATTCGCGGCGCCACCGTCGTGTTCTTTGCGTACATCGGCTTCGACGCCGTATCGACAGCGGCTTCGGAGGCCAAGAATCCGCAGCGCGACATGCCGATCGGCATTCTCGGCTCCCTGGTGCTCTGTACGCTCGTCTACATCATCGTGTCCGGGGTTCTGACCGGCATCATGCCCTACCACCTGCTGGGCACCGCAAAGCCGGTCGCAACGGCCCTGGAAGCCTATCCCGACCTGACATGGCTCAAACTGTTCGTCGAGATCGGCGCGATTGCGGGCCTGAGCTCGGTGATCCTGGTGATGATGATCGGCCAGACGCGCGTGTTCTACGCGATGTCGCGTGACGGCCTGATCGGCAAGTTCTTCGGTCGGGTTCACCCGCGCTTCCAGACGCCGTACCTGGGCACGATCTTCGTCGGCGCCGTAGCCGCGCTGCTCGCGGGATTGCTTCCGCTCGACGTGCTCGGCGATCTGGTGTCGATGGGTACGCTGCTGGCTTTCGCGACCGTCTGTATCGGCGTACTGGTCCTGCGTTACACCAAGCCGGATCTGCCGCGTCCGTTCCGTGTGCCGTTCGCCTGGCTCACCTGCCCGGCCGGCGCACTTGCCTGCCTGTACCTGTTCTTCCGCGCCTTCCTCGACAACTGGCTCTGGATGAGCGTGTGGATCATCGTCGGCTTCATCATCTACTTCGTTTACAGCCGCCATCACAGCGTGCTGGAACCGAAGAAGTAGTCACACCGAAAGCGACGCAGGCCCGGCGTGATAGCTGGGCCTGCAAACACAAAGGCCCGTTGCACTCGTCGTGCAGCGGGCCTTTTTTTGCTTCCTGTAGTACGACTGACCGGGCGTGTGCTACTGCACCCCATCGTCATCGAGGCGCTTGCGCAGCTTCACCGGATCAGGGTCCACTGGCTGCTTCTTGCGTATCCGGATATTGAGCATCTCCACGGCGACCGAGAAGGCCATCGCGAAGTAGACGTAACCTTTCGGGATGTGGAATTCGAATCCTTCACCGATCAGCGCCACGCCAACCAGGATCAGGAACGACAGCGCCAGCATCTTGATCGTCGGATGACGATCCACGAAGTCGCTGATGGGCCCGGCCAGGAACATCATCATCAGCACGGCAACCATCACCGCGGCGATCATGACCTCCACGTGATCGGCCATACCCACCGCCGTGATCACCGAATCCAGCGAGAACACGATATCGATGATGGCGATCTGCACTATCACGCTGGTGAAGGTCGCCCGTACCGCACCACCCTCCTTGTGCTGCGATTCCTCGACGCCTTCGAGCCCGTGATGGATTTCCAGGGTGCTCTTGGCCAGCAGGAACAAGCCGCCGCCTATCAGGATCACGTCGCGCCCCGATATTCCCATGCCAAGCACGGTGAACAGATCTGCCGACAGGCCCATTACCCACGCAATGGAAAGCAGCAGCATGATGCGCGTGACCATCGCCAGGGCCAGACCGATCGTCCGCCCACGGGGACGCTGCTCCGGTGGCAGTCGCCCGACAAGGATGGAGATGAAGATGATGTTGTCGATACCCAGAACGATCTCGAGTGCGGTCAGCGTGACGAACGCCAGCCACACCTGCGGATCAGCCAACATCTCCATTCAATTCTCCAAACTTGGGAAAAAAAATCCGGGACACAGGGAAAAATCCGTAACCAGAGGAACACGCAGGGAGACAAGGAGCACAAGAATGGATCTGTTTTTCTTGTGCGCTCTTGCGTTCCCGCCTGTGCTCCTTTGTGTACCGGACTTTATTCTTTGGCCTCACGGCCTTCGCGCCGCGAAACCCAGACCGACCCGAGGATACCCAGGAACAGGAACCCCACGATGATGCCCAGTGACAGCAAGTGAGCGATCTCGACGTGATGATGCAGCATCATTTTCACGCCGACGAAGGCGAGGATGGCGATCAGGCTGTACTTGATGAAGCGGAACATCACCATCAGGCCGGCGATCGCGAAATACAGGGCGCGCAGGCCGAGAATCGCAAAGGCATTCGACGTGAAGACGATGAAAGGATCCTGGGTCACGGCGAAAATCGCCGGGATCGAATCGACGGCGAAGACGACGTCTGCAAAGTCGACCAGCAAAAGGGTCACGAATAGTGGCGTTGCTGCGCGCGCGCCGTTGACCACCGTGAAGAATCGATCGCCATCGAGCCTCTCCGTCAGCGGATAGACGCGCCGCGCGATACGCACCAGCACGCTGGTCGACGGATCGAACTCGTCGTCGTCCTTCAGCATGCGCGCTGCCGACAGCAGCAGGATCGCGCCGAACACGTAGAACATCCAGTCGAAGGCGTGAATCAGCGCGGCACCGGCCGCGATCATTACGCCGCGCAGGACGATCGCGCCGACGATGCCCCAGAACAATACCCGGTACTGAAACTGGGCCGGAATCTTCATGTAGGTGAAGATCACGGCGATGACGAAGATATTGTCGACCGACAGCGACCACTCGAGCAGGTATCCGGTCACGTACTGCAGCCACGCTTCCGCGCCGCTGGGCGCGCCCGGATCGAGTCGCCAACCGAACCAGTGGTGCTCGTAAAGGCCGTAGATCAGCGCGCCGAAGGACATCGCGACGCAGATCCAGATGACCGTCCAGACCAGCGCCTGCCGCACGCTCATGGTGCGCGATTCGCGGTGCAGGACGCTGAGGTCCAGCACCAGCACACTGAGGAAGATCGCGAAGAAGCCCGACCAGACGATCCAGTTCATAGAGCCAGAACCCGGCAATACGGCGGGGAAGTTGCAGACAGCATGGGGTGGAACGAACGAGACGACGCAGAAGTTGCCGGCGCGCGCCGCACTTCGTTCACGGCATCGCGTCCACTTCCTGGTCTTTTTCCTGCGGAGGCAGCAGGTCGACGGCCTTGAGCTTCATGTCGAGCGCCAGCGCTGCGGCGATGAAGATCGAGGAGAACGTACCCACCACGATACCGACGATGATGGCGATCGAGAATCCCTTGAGCGATTCGCCACCGACTACGTATAGCGAGGTGACCACGAACAAGGTCGAGAAGCTGGTCATGAGGGTGCGTGACAGCGTCTGGTTAACCGAGGAATTGATGACTTCCAGTGGCGTCGCCTTGCGGCTCGTCTGGAACACTTCGCGCACCCGGTCGAACACGACCACTGTGTCGTTGATCGAATAACCCATGACGGCGAGCACGGCTGCGAGCACGGCCAGATCGAAGGTCATCTGCGTCAGCGCGAAGAAGCCCAGGATCACGAAGGGATCGTGCAATGCCGCGAGCACCGTGCCGGTGGCCATTTTCTTTTCGAAACGGAAACCGACATAGATCAGGATGCCGATCATGGAAAACAGCAGCGCCAGCCCGCCCTTCTCTGCCAGCTCACTGCCTACCTGGGAATCGATGACATCCGTCTTGCGCAACTGCGCCGTCGCATCAACGGACTTGAGCGCAGTGACGATGCGATCGGCCAGATGATTGATGTCCTCGCCTTTGGCGGGCATCACCTTGACCATGATTTCGCGTGAACTGCCTACGGTCTGTACGATCGGATCGCGAAAGCCGGCCGCCTCGACGGCATCACGAGCCGAGTCGAGATCGACACTGTTGGCGTAGCCGATTTCCACGACGACGCCGCCCGTGAACTCGATGCCGAAGTTCAGTCCCCGCACCGCCAGCAGGATGATCGAGCTGAGGATGAGCACCGCAGAAATGCCGTAGCACCACACGCGGTTCTGCATGAATGCGATGTTGGGCGTTTTGCGAAAAAATTCCATGTTGGCTGATCCGGGTTGAGGCTGACGTCAGACCGGCAACGCAGCGAGTTTACGCTGGCGTCCCCAGATCAGCTGAATGAGCGCACGGCTGCCGACGACCGCCGTGAACAGGGAGGTGGCGATACCGAGAACCAGCGTCACGGCAAATCCCTTGATCGGTCCGGTGCCAAAAGCAAACAGCACGAAGCCGACGATCAGCGTGGTGACGTTTGAATCGGCGATCGCCGAGAATGCCTTGTCGAAACCCGCCGATATCGACGCCTGCGGCGAATTCCCCAGCCGCAACTCCTCGCGCACGCGTTCGTAAATCAGAATGTTGGCGTCGGCGGCCATACCCACTGTCAGCACGATGCCGGCAATGCCGGGCAGCGACAGCGATGCTTGCAACATCGACATCAGCGCGATCAGCAGGACGACGTTTGCCGTGAGCACCACACACGCGATGGCACCGAAGCCGCGGTAATAGAGAATGAGGAAGACGAACGTCATGGCGGTGCCGATAAGCATTGCGCGCAAACCGTTCGCAATGTTGTCCTGACCCATGCTCGGGCCGATCACGCGCTGCTCGACCAGGTAGTTGGCGGTCGCCAGCGAGCCCGAGCGCAGCAACAACGCCAGTTCCTGCGCTTCGCCGCCCTGCAGGCCCGTGATCTGGAAATTGGTCGAGAACACGCCCTGGATCGTGGCGGCGTTGATCACCTCTTCTTCCGTGCACTGCTCGCCGCTGCGGATGCCCTTGCAGGCCTCACCCGGCGCCAGCTTCTTTTTCTCGATGTACACCACGGCCATGCGCTTGCCGACATTCGCCTGCGTGGTCTTCAGCATCTCCTTGCCGCCTCGTTCGTCGAGCCGCACGCTTACTGCCGGCAAGCCATCGACGAATGCGGACGTGGCGTCCGTGAGCTGATCGCCCGAGACGATGACGTCGCGCTTGAGCAGGATCGGACCGCCCTCACGGCGCTGATAGAGCTTGGCGCCCAACGGAACACGCTTGGTGCGCTCGATTTCGTACGGATCGTGACCCTCCTCGACCATGCGGAATTCCAGGGTGGCGGTTGCACCCAGCACCCGGATCGCCTGGTTCGGATCCTGCAGACCCGGCAGCTGCACGACGATGCGATCACCGCCCTGCCGCGCAACGATCGGTTCGGACACGCCCAGTTCGTTGACGCGGTTACGCAGCGTCGTGATGTTCTGCTGAATGGCAAAGTCCTGACGCTGCTTGATCTGATCGGGCAGCAATGTCACCAGCAGCGTCGGTCCATCCGCACCGTTCTCGGTCGTGACAGTGACGGTGGGGTCGTTCTTGCGGACGCTGCTGGCAAAGGAGTCCAGATTCGCCGCGTCGCGCAGCGTCACCTTCACCCCGGTGGGATTGGTAACGACAGTGGCGAACGGGATGCGCTGGTCGCGCAATTGCATGCGCAGGTCGCGCTCCAGGCGCTCGATCGCCTGCGTCACCGCGCCTTTCACATCCACTTCGTACATGAAGTGAATGCCGCCTCGCAGGTCGAGACCGAGGCTCATGGGCTTGAGACCCAGCCAGCGCAGCCATTCCGGCGTCCGCGGCTCGCTGGTCAGCGCGACTTGAAATTCGGTGCCCAGCTCATCGGCGACGATATCGCGCGCCTTTATCTGCGCATCAACAGTCGGAAACCGCAATACCAGGCGTCCTTCCTCGAAATGCGAAGCGATCGCCGGTGCCCGCTTCGCCTCCAGAATGCCCTTGACGCGCTGTTCACCGGACGTATCGATGGCCGCGCGATCGTCTCGCGCCAGTTCCAGCGCGGGATCTTCGCCAAAGAAATTAGGCAGCGCGAAGAGCGTGCCGACAAGCATGACTATGGCGACAAGCCAATATCGCCAGACGGGGAACTGGTACATAGATCTGCCGGCGCCGAGCGGTCAGGCGCTTTTGAGGGTGCCTTTCGGAAGAATCTGCGAGACGGTGTGGCGCTGAACCTTGACGTTCACGCCATCGGCGATCTCGATCGTCAGGAACTGCTCGCTGATGGCAGTGACTTTGCCGAGAATTCCGCCGTTGGTGACGACTTCGGCGCCCACTTCGAGGGCGGCCACCATCTCGCGATGCTCCTTGGCGCGCTTGGTCTGCGGGCGGATCAACAGGAAGTAGAAGACGACGAAAATCAGAATCAAAGGCAGGAACTGCATCAGGGCACTGCCCTGTCCGGTAGTTCCTTGAGCCTGCGCCTGAGCGGTCGAAATCAGCCAATCCATCTACGATTCCCCTGTGAAGCCTGAAGTTCGAATGGGACGGCCATAGCTGCCCGGCCCAAAGAGCGGCGCATTATACACGTGGCTTCCCGGGTCTCTAATGATCCCGAGCCCGGGGATTGCCTCCCGGTCGTGTCACTTCAGTACACTGCTGCGGCCCAAGGTTGCCCCCTCGCAGGTTCTGCCCACAATGCCGTCCGGTGAAATTCTCGTCATCCTGCTGCTGATTCTCCTGAACGGCTTCTTCGCGCTGTCGGAAATGGCGCTGGTTTCCGCCAAACGCACCCGACTGCAGGCCGCCGCCGAACAGGGCCGCGCCGGCGCCAGGTCTGCACTGACCCTGCTGGAAGATCCGACGGGCTTCCTGTCGTCCATCCAGATCGGAATCACCCTGATCGGCATCCTCACCGGTGTGTACAGCGGCGCCGCGCTGACCACCTGGCTCGCCGAGATCCTCACCGGATTCGGATTGCAGGGCCGTTACATCGACGAAATCTCGTTCAGCATCGTCGTCGTGCTGGTGACCTTCGTGTCCCTGATCATCGGCGAGCTCGTGCCGAAGCGCGTCGCATTGACGCACGCTGAATCCCTGGCGATGTTCGTCGCACCGGTCATGAAGGTGTTCGCGCAGATCATGGCACCTGCAGTCTGGTTGCTGCGGGCGGCCGTAAACCTGGTGTTGCGCATCCTTCCGCTGTCGTCGGCTCCGCAGGCAGCCGTGACAGAAGACGACGTTCGCGCCCTGGTCGCCGAAGGTACGCATGCCGGCGTCTTCCTCGCCTCCGAACGACGACTTCTGGAAGGAGTGATGGCGCTCGCCGACCGCAAGGTCGGATCAATCATGATTCCGCGCCAGGATGTGATCTGGCTGGACCTGGACGAACCGCTCGACGCCCTCTGGAAGCAGGCCAAGGACAGCGGCCACGCACGCTTCCTGGTGGCGCGCGGCAAGCTCGACAATCTCCTCGGCATGTTGTCGCTCGCAGACCTGAGCGAAGTCGTGCATCGCAGGCATCTCGATCCGGAACGCGATCTGCAGCCGCCGCTGCATATCCCTGACTCGCTGTCCGTGCTGCAACTGCTCGATCAATTCCAGAAATCGAGCACGCATCTGGCGATCGTCACCGACGAGTACGGCGACATCGAAGGCATCACGACTCCCATCGATATTCTCAAGGCGATTGCCGGCGAGCTGCCTGAGCTGGGCAGCCGCGAACGACCGGAGATGTTGCAACGCGCCGATGGTTCATGGCTGGTCGACGGCCATCTGTCGATCGAAGAACTACAGCAGAGACTTGGGCGCCGCGACATGGGCGGCCGCGACTATCACACGGTCGCCGGCTTCGTCCTGGCACGGCTGGGACGCATCCCGAAAGCCGGCGATACGCTGACATGGCGCGACATCAAGATCGAGATCATCGACATGGATGGCGTGCGGATCGATAAAGTCCTGCTGAAAGTCGATAGTTGATCGTTGAAAGTGGATAGCGGCCGAGCGCAGGGTTCGGTTTGCCTTCGCTATCACCTATCAACTTTCAACCATCAACTGGTTGCTGATGCTGCTCGAGCCATTCTCGCCACAGGGCCAGCGAGACGGCCAGCAGCACCGGGCCGATGAACAGACCGACGAGTCCAAACGCGAGCACACCGCCAAGCACGCCGAAGACCACCAGCAGGAACGGCATGCGGGTCGCATTGGAAATCACCAGTGGACGAACGATGTTGTCGACCCAGCTCACGAGCAGCAGTCCCCAGAGCATCAGCCCTACACCCGGCCAGACATGGCCGCTGACGATCAGCCAGATGGACATCGTGCCCCACACGACCGGTGCGCCGAACGGGATCAGCGCGATCAACACCGTCACCGCACCCATCAGCACCGGCGCTTTGATGCCGAAAATGAAGTAGCCGATGCCGGCGACGGCGCCTTGCGCCAGCGCACCGAGAATCAGGGCATACACCACGGCCTGCGTCGTCGAGCCGACGGCCTCGAGGTAGTCACGCACGGTGGGCCCGAGGATACCCTCGAGAATGGAGCGTGCCTCGTTGAGCAGACGCGGACCATCACGCAACAGGAAGAACATCGACAGGACGGCGAAGAACAGCTTGGCAACATTGCGGCCGACGCCGCCGATGAGGCGGGTGATCTCGACCTGCGATTGCTCCATCGCCAGCATGAACTGCTGACCGATGACTTTCGGATCTGAGGAGAGCTGCTGCAGAGCGTCGTGCAGCACCTGCCCGACCCACGGCAGCTCGAGCACCGCGGGCGGCAACGTCGGCTTCGATGCAAGGAAGGCCTGCACGGTCGCGTACGCGGAAATGGCCTCGATGCGCAACATCAGGATCAGCCACACCAGCGGCACCACGAGCGCGGTTGTTACCAGCAGCGTCGTGGCGAGCGAGGCCACGCCGACGCGGCCACCCATCCAGCGGATCATGCGTTGCTGCAGCGGCCAACTGACGTAGGCAAGGATGGCGCCCCAGATCAATGGCACGATGAACGGCTGCAGCACGGAGAACGTGAGCAGCACGATGCCCGCCACCAGGCCTGCAACCAGCACGCGACGGAACCAGGGAGCAGTGGGCAGATCAGCCAGCATCGTCAATCCTCGCCGGGGCAGCATCAGCGATGGATTCCGCTGCACTGGCATTGCGCCGCGCATAGAACCCGCGACTGAATTCGTCGAAGCGCGATTCGTCGATGGCCTCGCGAATCGACTTCATGAGTGACTGGTAATAGTAGAGATTGTGAATCGTCCCGAGTCGCGCGGAGAGAATCTCGCCGCAACGATCGAGATGACGCAGGTACGAGCGCGTGTAGTTCGCACACGTGTAGCAACCGCAGTTCTCATCGAGCGGTCGCGTGTCCAATTCGTACTGGGCATTGCGGATCTTGACGACACCCGCCGAGGTGAACAGATGCCCGTTGCGCGCATGACGCGTCGGCATCACGCAATCGAACATGTCGACGCCGCGGCGCACGCACTCGACCAGATCTTCCGGCGTGCCGACACCCATCAGGTAGCGCGGCCGGTCAGCAGGCAACTTCGCCTCGATAGCTTCCAGCACCCGCTCGCGCTCGGCCTTCGGCTCACCCACGGCAAGCCCGCCGATTGCGTAACCATCGAACCCGATCTGCGTCAGTCCCTCGATGGACTCGGCACGCAAGGCCTCGTACATCCCTCCCTGCACGATGCCGAACAATGAATGCGGATTCTCCAGACGATTGAATTCGGCGCGGCTGCGCGCTGCCCAGCGCAACGACAGCTCCATCGACCGTCGCGCCTCGCTTTCGGTAGCGGGATACGGCGTGCATTCATCGAAGATCATCACGACGTCGGAATCCAGATCGCGCTGCACCTGCATGGAGCGTTCCGGCGTCAGCAGAATGGGATCACCGTTGACCGGGGAGCGGAAATGCACGCCCTCCTCCGTGATCTTGCGCAGCGTCGCCAGACTGAACACCTGGAAACCGCCGGAGTCGGTGAGGAGCGGACCCTGCCAGTGCATGAAGCGATGCAGGCCGCCGTGCGCACGCATCACTTCCATGCCCGGACGCAGCATGAGATGAAACGTGTTGCCCAGAATGATCTGCGCACCGATGCCGGTGAGTTCCTCCGGCGTCATCGCTTTCACGGTGCCGTAGGTTCCGACCGGCATGAACGTGGGCGTATCGACGACGCCGCGCGGGAACGTCACACGTCCGCGACGTGCCAGTCCATCGCGTTTCAACAGATCGAACGTGAGACTCAAGCGGCGCGCTCCAGGAACATCGCATCGCCGTAGCTGAAGAAGCGGTAGCGCTGGGCAACCGCATGTCGGTAGGCATTCATGACGGCATCGTACCCGCCGAAGGCACACACGAGCATCAACAATGTGGATTCGGGCAGGTGGAAGTTGGTCAGCAAGGCATCGACCGTGTTGAATCGATAGCCAGGGCGGATGAAGAGCTGGGTCTCCCCTGAAAACGGCAGCAACGAGCCGGCCGCACTGGCGGACTCCAGGCTGCGCACGACCGTGGTCCCGACCGCGATGATCCGTCCACCGTCGGCCCGCGCTCTCGCCACGGCCTCACACACTTCGGCACTGACGTGTACACGCTCGCGATGCATCCGGTGTTGATCCAGATCGTCGACCCGGATCGACTGGAACGTACCGGCACCGACATGCAAGGTCACATAGGCAGTGCGCACACCGAGTTCGGCGCAACGCGCCATCACTGCATCGTCGAAGTGCAGTCCGGCCGTCGGCGCGGCAACCGCACCGGGCTCGCGGGCATAGATCGTCTGGTAGCGCGTCGCGTCGTCAGCCTCCGCCGAACGCTCTATATAAGGAGGCAACGGCATCGACCCATGACGTTCGAAGAACTCGAGCGGATCGACATTGAACTCCAGCTCGAACAGATCGTCGTGTCGGGTGACGAAACGCGCTTCGGCGCCGTCCGGCAGCAGCACCGGGACGTCCGCACGCAACGCCTTGCTCGCATGTACGTGCGCAATGATGCGCCGACCGTCCAGGATGCGCTCCAGCAGGATTTCCACCTGGCCGCCCGTCGGCTTTGCCCCGACCACGCGCGCGGGGATAACACGGGTGTCATTGAAGATCAGCAGGTCCGCGGGCCGCAGCAACCCGGGCAGGTCGATGAATTGCAGGTCGTCACAGCGCGAATCGCGCGTGACATGCAGCAGGCGGCTACCGGAGCGCTGCGGCGATGGCCGCTGCGCAATCAGTTCGGGGGGCAGATCGTAGGCAAAGTCGGCGCGCCGCATGGGGCGCGCACGGTAGCAGCCCGGCCGGAGACACGAAAGAGATGTGTCAAACCGTCTCGTCGCCGGTATTCGGGCCGCGGATGTCCCGACGCAGGCCGGGCCCGCCTTCGGGAGGCAGCGGCGGCATGGGCGCCATTCGGGGGAACGGCATGGTTGCGCCCCTCGGTGGCGCAGAACGCGAACCATCCTCCTCCCCGTCATCGGGAATCGTCACCTCGAACGCGATGCGCTTCTTCATGCGCAGCACATTGAGTTTCAGTTTCTCGCCCCCTTCGTACGACGTCAGGATCTGTAACGCATGCGACGGGCTCGACGGCACACGGCCATCGATGTCCAGAATCACATCGCCCTCCTCCAGCTTCAGCCGCGTGTCGCTGGGCGCACGGACCACCAACAAGCCTTTGTCGGTGCCGAAGTACTGACCGAGCTTCGGTGTCAGCGACACCAGTTCGGCCTGGCCGAACAATCCGTCGACGCGCCTGAACGCGACGTGCGGCCAGGGTGGTGCCATGCGCCCTGCCCCCACCGACGGCGCCAGATGGAAGTTGAACATCCGATCGGACGGTGCTTTCGCGACGACCGTCGCGGTGGCCGACTTGCCGTCGCGCAAATATTTCACGGTGACTTTGTCATCCGGACTGATCTCACGCATCGCAGCGCGTACCTTGTCTCCCGGACCCTGCCCGCCACTGCGCTTCAGCGGCTTGCCATTGATTTCCATCAGTACGTCGCCCGTTCGCAGTCCTGCTTCGGCAGCGCCGCCCCCCGGACTGACGCTCAGTATTTCGGCACCGTCGTCGCGCGTATCGCGTCGACCCGCTGGAACGGTCAACCCAAGAACCGCCGTCGGCCCCATGCCGAAAGCCATCGCATGCCCCATCGTCTCATCGGACATCGACATACTGAGGTTGGCGACCTCGCGCGCCGCCTCGTCGAGACGCTTCTGTGCCGCTTCGAGCTTCTGCCGGGTTTCAGCACGTGACTGGCCAGCCGAACTGGAATCAGGCGCACTGTCGTCCGTCGCGGCAGAGGCCGCCGACACGCACAACGCAACCAGCGCGGCTGCGCCCATCCATCTGCCGGCTGACTGTGACCTCGTTCTCTGCATGATCGGCTCCCGACAACTTGTCTTCAGAACGACAGCGGCGCGCCTTCGGCGTACCGCACCTTGACCAGCGAATCCATCAGATCGACACGCTCGCGCCACAGCTGCGTCGCCTGCGCATCGTTGAGCCCCGTGTCATGCGCATAGGAGAGCTGCTGATCCAGCCACTGCACACGCTCTTCGATGGTATCGATGGTCACTGCCAACGCTACGCGCTCCACCGCCGGGCGCTCCGGCAGGTACTGCAGCATCTGGTCGAGTTCCTGCGATTGCGCCACGAGTTGATCGAGCGGCGAGAGACTCAAGACCTCCTCCGCGCTATCACGCTCGATCTGTGCCGAGGGAAGTTCGTCGATCGGCGCGTCGAGCTGTCGGAACAGCAGGCCGCTGACGACGACCACCACAGCGGCAGCGGCAAACGCCCGTGGAACGCGCGTCTTCCGCGAACTCGTGGCGACCTGCAGACGCTCAGCGACTTGCTGCCATGCCCGGTCAGGTGGCTCGAGCGGCGCCAGCGATTGCATCCCCTGCTGCACGCGTCCAAGTCGCGCAAGCTCGGCGGTACAGACGGCACAGCGCTCGACATGGCGAGCCGCCTCCGCATCGACGGGCTCACCGTCGCGCAGGCTCAGTAATTGGTGGACAGTGGCGTGCATTGCAGACTCTCACCCTGCGACGTCGGCAGGTTGGGATCGAGCAGACCACGCAGGCGCACATGCGCACGCGCGAGCTGCGACTTGGAAAACCCGGTGCTGCGTCCGAGCAGCGATGCAATCTCGTGATGCTTGTATCCCTCGACGTCGTGCAACAGCACGACTGTCCGTGTCAGCGGCGGTAACGCAGCGAGTGCTCGCTCCAGATCCACGGCAGCGACCTGAGCATCCGGACGCGACGCCGGATCGACAACGACAAAGGCTGCATCGTCCCCATCGGCATGTGCATCGATCCAGAACAAGCTGCGATGCCATGGCGAACGCAGATACATGAGGCACTTGTTCACCGCGATGGTCCTGACCCATCCCGCGAAAGCACCTTCGCCGCTGTAACTCCCGATGCTGCGCAGAACTTCGACGAACACATCCTGGAAGATGTCGTCGGCGGTCGCCGCATTGGGAATGAGACGGCGAATCAGCGAGTACACCGGCCGGCTGCAGCATCGATAGATCAGCTCATGGGCACCCGCATCGCCCGCCGCCGCGGCGCGAATCGTTTCCGACGAAACCGGGATCCCCTGGAACTGCGTCATCGTGCCGGTATAGATGCCACCACCCTGGAAAAGGTCGCAGGACCCGCAAAGAAAATTGGCGAGCAGCCCACTGCCTCCTTATACTGCCGCCCCGTCGTTGCTCACTCGGCCTGCCAAGGCCCTGATTTCCACAAGGAAACATCCCCGGCAACGACCTTCGACGACAGGTTTTCTGGTGTGCCGGTGTGGCGGAACTGGTAGACGCGACGGACTCAAAATCCGTTTCTGGCAACAGAGTGTGGGTTCGATTCCCTCCACCGGCACCAGCCGCCTGTCCAAGGCCTTCCACAGGCTTCCACGGACGGTCAGCAAACCCATGTCTATCATGGGTTTGCGTCCATATTCGTTCGAAACTGTTCATCGACAGCCAGCCCTCCGTGGGGGTATTTGGCAGGGCATCGGCGCACGCGCCGTTGCTGCGTACCCCCATGCTGACCGATACAGCCATTCGGTCTTTAAAGCCTGGCGATCGACCCCGTAAGGTCGCCGACGGGCGGGGCCTCTATTTGTTGGTGACTCCCACGGGATCGCGCCTGTGGCGCTTCAAGTATCGAATGCACGGCATCGAGAGGGTGCTCGCCTTGGGTCAATACCCGGACGTCACACTACAAAGTGCGCGGGCGCGGCGAGAAAAGGCGCGACAACTCGTCGCCGAGGGCATCGATCCCGGCGCTCTGCGAAAAGCAGAAAAGGCCAAACTCGCTTCCACGTTCAAAGACGTTGCACTCGCCTGGCTCGAGCGGCAGCGCAAGAGCTTTTCGGAGGCGACGATCGAGAAGACCCAATGGATGTTCGAGTCATATCTCTTTCCGGCGTTCGGCGTGCGACCCATTGCGACGATTACAGCTGCCGATCTTCTGCACGTGCTGCTCAAGGTCGAGGCCCGCGGTCGCAATGAGACCGCCCACCGTCTGCGACAGCGGCTGGGACAGATCTTCCGATATTCGGTGGTTACGAACTTGCGCGAGCACGATCCCACACCCGCCCTTCGCGGCGCACTCGCCCCGGTAGTGACGACGCACCGCGCCGCCATCACTGATCCGAAGGAGATTGGCGGACTGCTGCGAGCCATCGACAGCTACAGCGGTCAACCGACCACCCGTATCGCCCTGAAACTCGCCCCGTATGTGTTCGCCCGCCCCATTGAGCTGCGCGCGGCGTACTGGTTGGAGTTCGAGCTCGAGGGAAACAAGCCCGAATGGCGCATCCCTGCCGAGCGCATGAAGGCACAGGAAGAGCACATCATTCCGCTCTCGCGGCAAGCCACCGCGCTGCTTCGCGAACTACAGCACCTGACCACCCACAGTCTCTACGTCTTCCCTGCCGTCGCGAACAATCGGCGGCCGATGAGCGAGAACACTATTAACGCCGCGCTACGCCGCCTCGGCTACTCAAAGGATGAAATGACTGCGCATGGATTTAGATCGCTGGCTTCCACAATGATGAACGAGATGGGTTGGCCTCCTGATCTGATCGAGCTGCAGCTGGCACACACCGAGCCCAATAAGGTCCGTGCCGCCTACAACGGCGCGAAGCGCTTGGAGGACCGGCGAAAAATGATGCAAGCGTGGGCAGATCATCTCGACGCGCTTCGTTCCCAGACTCCGCGCAGTGAAACCGAGCAGAGTTTCAGCGGCGATTCGCTCGATACTGGACCCGCCTACTTCGAATAGATCGGGCACTTTATCCCTCAATGGAGACTCGGATGCGACGGCCCGACCAGAGGTTCTCATGATTCACAATGTCACTCGGATTCTGCGGCTTAAGGACGTGTGTACTCAGACCGGTCTGTGTCGTTCCGCGGTTTACGCCCTAGAGGCACGCTCGAAATTCCCGCGGCGCATTCAACTGACATCGCGCGCAGTCGGATGGGTCGAGAGAGAGATTGTTGAATGGGTGGACAGACGAATCGAGGCCAGTCGGAACGCGATTCCGCCTACTCCCGCAACTGAACCGACTTTAGTCGAACAAGCATGCGAGGCGGCGCGAGAAACCGTCAAACGAGCGTGAGACTAGCCGGCGGCGTCTCAGGTTCGCATGACACTCCGTGGGTAGCAGGGTCGCTAAATGAAATGCGCCCACCGCGAGAGGTTTATCGTCGTGGTCAGGTGCCGCCTATGTGATGCCCCTGCCCCTGACGTTCTTTTCAGGAAACGGAGAGATACTAGTGAATACTTTCGACGACAGAACAGAGCACGTATCAATTCAAGGACGACTCCTCCCAGTAAAATGCGGCTGCGGGTGGCATGGTATCCAGTCGCAGTTGCAGTCGGCAAAAACCAAGGATCGGCAGTGCCCGAAATGTCGGGCCGGCTTCAAGCGCGAGTCGCAGCTTGTGGCAGACAGGTTCCACCTAGCTCCCCCTCTCTAGAACCGGTTTCGACCAATCGCTATCGTTCATCCGGCTCTCTCCACCAGAGTTACGTTCAACCTGCAGTAGATGCCAGTGCCACCAAGTTCTAATGTTCGGGACGTAGGAGTCGAAGGTTCAAATCCTTTCACCCCGACCATTCATTTTTCTAGAGTTTTTTAATCGAATCACTCCGAAATCGGTGTCACGGTTCCAGAGAAAAACTCCCTACGGTTCCAGAAACGGTTCCAGTTTGATCCGGCGCGATTCAAGCCTGTGACTGCTCTCTCGATGCCTTCACGCCACCGGTCCGGCGGGCACATGGGCGCGGCAAAGAAGGACCAGCCGCATCCATTAATGCTCTGTCCGGTAGCCGCGCGGCTTTGCCTGGTTCATTGCCGATAGCTCGCACTCGCCGCGCAAATTGCACTTGGAACAACGGAGCCGGGATGCCACGGTAGTGAGGGCTGTCTCCCAGCCAAGGAGCTTGGCCAGTGCGTGTGGGTCCGTGATTCGTTCATGGCCGCACTTTTTGCACTTGATGCGAAGAACGTAATCAGCGAAGCGGTCACTCAGTTTCTTGATGGGCGCAGACATTGCCCAAAGCGTGCCAGTGCACTGTCTCACTAGTCCATCCAGTACCTCGCCTCGTGGACTACTGTACGGCGCTTCCAGCCAAGCACAGCTGGCGCAGCTCATCATAGTTCTTGGGGGTAAAACTGTGTCTCTTCGTGCCGTAAAACTGTGACTCGCCTAGCCAAGGCCCGTTACGGCTCTATCGCCAAGAGCTCAGCGGCAGCTTAACCACCGCCGGCTTCCACTTATCCCGGCCGCGAAAATTGTGTAAAAAACGGGCCACCTCTGGCATTCGATTCGTGAGGCGTCATTTCCTGCTGAACTCAAGCGAAAAGTTGTCGCCGTCAAAGAGCACAACCTTACCGACCACTTCGGGCTTCACGTGAAAGGTCTTCGCAATGGTGTTTGCGACTTCTCCGCGGTCGACAACATCAGGCCGATCCGTAGTGGCAATGACGAGACGAACGGGCAGAGATTCGTCTCGCGCCTTCGTCAGGTGCTCGATGAGGAGGTTCTTGCCGGGTGGATTGGGCTCCCACCGGGAGAGTCTGTCGGTATACGTAAGCACTCCGTCCTGCAGCTTTAGCTTATGACTCCAGCAGCTGACCACAATCGAGCCGTCCGATGCGACAGCGGAGTATGCCCACATGCGGTTTACGAGCTTCGCCCCAAATGCGTGAAAGGCCTGCGTGTATGAGAGCTTTGGCATGTGCGATTGGCACCTAACTAATGTAAGGGACTTCCCCACCCCGAAGTGAACCGCGCCGACTTTCCCGGAGCAACAGAACCTTCTTCATAGGCGCTCCCTCAAGTTTTTTTTGGCCCAGGCGATTCGCTCAGGCTCCCTGTTGCTACGCCGGCAATCATTTCGCGCAACTCGGCTAACGAGTAGGGAGGCGATCGCCGGTGCGCAATCGCATGACAGTTAGGGCAAAGCGGGATCAAGTCGGTTCTAGGATTTATGATATAGCCAGAGCCCAACTGGGAAACCGGCGTGGAATGGTGTACCTCAATAAAGTCAGCGGCCGGCATACCGTACCGCTCCGCCATAACAACCTCGCACGCCTTGCACGCATAGCCGTGAATCGCGAGCGCCGCCGCCCTATTTCTTCGATCCCGCTCATATCGATTGACACTCACACGCACGAGCGCGCCCTCGGGGAATCCTGCTTCGATTTCCGGTGCAAGTACCGCCTCCCCTTCCACTGGAAGGAGAGACATGAGCGCCGCGGCTACACGTGATACCCACGTTATAGTTAGGGAATCTTCCTCCGACGAAGCCTGCGACCCAAAGGGAAGCTGTCCCTTCTTCACGGATAGGGAAAAGTGCTTCCATTGAGGCTTCCAGAGGTCATCGTCCCCTGCCGAGTGCGTGGAGCCATTAACCTTAAGCGCTACCATCGCCCCCTGGGAGACGCAGTAGTCAAGCACTTCGCGAAACGCAAGCCGCCTTTCCGCGGATACGTTACCCATCTCTGAAACGAGATCTCCACTGAAGGCGCCAGGCTCGACGACAACCTCGAGGGATCGCCAGCCTAACGTCGCCACTATTTGGAAGGTTTGGGCGGCGTGATGGCCATCCGGAACTAAAATCAATTGACGATCGCCGGCAGAACCGACGCCTCGTCGACCGGAGAACGGAAGTCCTATTTCAGCCGATACGCGAAGAGCCAGTTGCGCCGGATCACTCAGCATTCGGTGTTAGTTCCGGCTCTGGCAATGATTCGACCAGTCGACTCAATATGCGCGACATCTCGTATCGAAGGTCCTGAAAATGTTCGCTCGTTGAGTCGCGTATTGCGGTCAACTCGGCGACTGCTAATGCCCAGAGAAGCGAATCCATTCCTTGAACCGTTACGCTGCTCTTGAGATTTGGTACGTAAACTTTGTGATAGTAAGGGTGCGATTGATTGATCCTAACGCCGCGCTTCTGTTCGATCATCACGGGTTCAAATAGAAGCCCATTGTTTATGCTGGAGACCGGTTGAACAAAGACTTCGCCGGGAGTGTTCGCCGACGTTATTGGTAGTTTGAGCCGGAAAACGCCATTCGCATTTCTGACCTCCACGTCCCCTGTTGCTGGATTCACTATGCTGACTTCAGCACCGCCGGCCGCCGCCTCACGGTTCTTGATATTTGTATTCGAATTCTTGTGTGCCCCGCCGGCCGAATCAGCGACTTTCTTCTGTTCACCGAGACGATAACGTCTGTTCGCTTCCCTCCTGGGCGCGGGAAGGAACTGTTCCAGAAGATACTTATAAATGTCGTCATTCAGGCCGATCTGTGACTTTTTGATGTCGAGATGGAAATGATCGTCTAGCTTGTGGTCAAACGAAAACTCCACGCGGAGAAGACTCCCATGAGGCTCCTGCTGATACATACCGAGCCAGCTCGATTCCACGATGAGGCGATTCTCCCGATAGATGTATATGCCTTGCTTGTTCGCCGATACGCGGGCTTCCTTGGCTAACTCCGGCGTCGGGAATTCCTCGTTTCGCGGAAGAATGAAGGCGCGGACGGTGAAGGAGGCCTCACTACCATTTCCTAAATCGACCGGGATTGTCGTATTGCCGACAACCTCCGACAGCCCTTCTGCAAACGGGTCCCATGCCTTGAGTGGCTGACCTTCGACAGAAATTGTTACGTGCTTCCGAGCGCGCTTGTCCTTGGAATTCAGGAATCGCTGATAGACCATGGACAAATGTATTCGGAGCTCATCGATTTTCGCGGTCAACGCATTACGAGCCGGCGCTCCGCCGGGGCTCTGATACGTTTTCATTAGTCGGTCGACCTTCGTCCATACGACGACAGTGCCCGCCCGATCGTTCGCGACTTTGTTCAAGTGCTCAAGAGACTCATCGTCCGGGGCACCGAGGATCAAGCTCCAGCCCCTTCCTCCTGTGCCGACGTGATCCAGATCCCATGTCGCCATGAGCGGAGCTTCAGAACCACTCGGGCGCGATACCACGGAAAGGCGCCTAGCGAACGCGGTCGACGCAGTTTTTAGGCCCAAGCCGTACTTTCCCAAACTCGCGGGATTTGGCCTGGCCTTCGCCCCATAGCGCATCGCATTGATCAGTCCGTCACGATTCATCCCGTCGCCATTGTCGGCAATGGAGACACGAACCTCGCCGCGATAATCCATTTTTATCTGGAGATCGACAGAGGACGCATTCGCGGCAATTGAGTTGTCGACAATATCTGCGATTGCAGTATTGAAGTTATAGCCCGTATCGCGAAGTCCTTCGATGACGCGTTTCGGGTCCGGAAGAAGCTCCAAGTCAATGTTTTGCATTATTTGATCCTAGACATCTGCGACTCTCCAGCCAGATCCCAACTTCAATACAAAGCGGCCCTTCTCCGCCTGCCCAGCAACCTTCAACCTGCGCGACTTTATGCGCCACCCGCCGTCAGCAAGTTTTTCCAGCACAATCTCATCGCCTGGCTCTAACTGATTCTGACGGATGAAACGCGTCATTCGCGTAAGCCGGTACTCATTTCTCGTTCCACCGAACAATCGATTGTTGTAGTAGATGAAGGCAAGCTCCCATCGATCACCTGAATCATCCTCGAACACCATATGGCAGCGGGGATTTCGTTCATTGGCGTCAAGCTGAGGAAAGAACGACAAGATGCTGGGCTCTTTCGGCACGAGTATTCCGGCCTGATGGCCGCCCGTATCCCCGGTATCGTTCGCGCTGAGCGTTTTTGTTATCCGGCTGACAATCATCAGGATTGCGAGGCTCGTATGAATGGCGAGCGGGTAATCGCGGCGACTATGTCGCCTGCATCATCAGCCTCTCCGTCGACGCCAACAATCGCGGTAGTTGCAAGCGCGCGCTTCCTTTGAAGCCGTTCCGCGATCGCCTCCTCGACGGTGCCGGCAATCAATAGTTGATGAACTGTCACCGGCCGCTGCTGCCCACGGCGATGTGACCGAGCCGACGCTTGGTCCTCCAGTGCGGGATTCCACTCAGGGTTGTAGTGGATAACATGGTTGGCAGCCGAAATGTTGAGGCCCGAGCCGCCGGCACGAGGATTGAGTACTAGCACTGCACCTCCGCCGATTTCCGAAAACCGATCTAACAACGGCTGTCTTTTATCGATTGGACAGCGCCCGTCCAAGGTCTCCGCAAACACCCGGAATCGCTCTAACAAGATCGATACAATCATGTCGGCCATTTCGGTAAACGAAGTGAAAACTAACAATTTTTCACCGCATGCAAATATCTCATCCGCCAACTCAGCCAGACGGCCTAGCTTCACGAAGTCCGCTGCAGTGGCGGCGCCAAGTGCGAGTCTTGGGTGAGCGCAATACATACGCAGTTTCGTTAGTGCCACAAGCGACGCAGAGCGGCCGTATTCGGCAACAATAGACTGCCGCAGACCCTCATATTGCTCCGCACCAGCCTCATCGAGCTCGAGCACCTGGGGGATGTCGATTCTCTCGGGCAAGTCCTTCGCAACCTCTGACACTCTTCTTCGCAGGATCAGAGGGGAAACAATGGGCTCTAGACCTTCAGCACCATCCGGCGAATCGATGTACCGCTGTTTGAACTGGTCCTCAGATCCGAGGTAACTTGGGCAAACGAAATCGATTATTGACCAGACGTCGATGAGCCGGTTCTCTAACGGCGTACCAGTAACCGCGATGCCAGTCTGGCGGCGAAGGCGCTTTACAGCGCGGGTTCGCGTTGCAGCGGGATTTTTGATGTTTTGAGCCTCATCAAGTATCACCACCGGCCATTCCCGCATTTCCATCAGCGCACCGTCACGGACAACCGTTTCGTATGACGTGACAATAACATCGTAGCCATGTAATCCCGACGGACTGCCGGTCCTATAGATGCCGTGGTGCTTTAAGACGGAAAGGCCCGGAGCGAACTTTTTGAGTTCGCGACACCAGTTCTCTAAAAGGGACCCCGGCGCCACGATCAATGCAGGACTGACGAGGGCGGAACCGGAGTCAGATAGCAGACTAATAACCTGAAGGGTTTTCCCGAGACCCATTTCGTCGGCTAATAACCCTCCGATCCCTTCCGACGTCATAAACCGCAGCCACGCCCATCCGTCCTTTTGGTACGGATATAAGGTTGCTAGTACGCCAGTGGGAACCGCCTCGGGCAGCCGAGCCAATTTCGCCGCTGCCGGCCCGTCCAGTTCAAACCGATCTTCAAGAAGTCCTGAATTGCGCTCCTTCTTTAGATTCAGCAGTGCCCGCAGTGACTGGACGGGGCCACCGTCTGGCACACCGAAACGAGCCGCCAACTCGCGAAGTGCCGCTGAGATTTCGGAATCCAGCGGGAACCACGCTCCATTAGCGATGAAATGACCAGCCCGCAGTCCGCCTGACGTCAGAGGGACCCGGGCTCCGTCAGGTAGTTGCGCTTCGAAGCAGACGTCTCCCCGGCCGGACTCCCCTTCGAGAACCATCACAGGTAGCGCGGGATATCGGCTGAATCTGAGGTCGCTTGCCGCGCCACTCTTGCCTGGCGGCACATCAGGCCAACGCTGTTCGCATTCGATAACAGACCGGAAGATATCGTCTGCCGTTGGCGCATGTCGGCCGAGGCCACCGTCGAGGGTGAGCTGTCCATCCCTGATTACCCAATCACTCATCAATTTCGCTTCAGGTCAGCCCAGAGCCGAACCTGAATCTCCTGCGCGCTCGGCAATCCCCCTCAGCGCATTGATAAGCTGGGTTGCATTTGGCGGAATAGATTCCGCCAGATCTTCCGCATCCCTGACTTGCCCATCATTCATGCCATCTACTTCCCGACTACTGCGTACACGGTTTCGGATTCTAGGGCTGACGGACGCGGACCATCCCTACGAAGTCGCGCACGTTCATTAGCCAGCTCTGTTGTTCAGCCGTAAACGTCGAGTGCAGCGATCGAGGGATTACCAACTGAAGTTTGTGAGCCCGCATTTCGTCAGTCTGAGGTTGACTAATCGCAACTTCCAGCGTCAGCAAATGCTTGTTCTCAATCCGTGCCGCCTCAGACAGCACCTGCCGCCAGCGATCTTTGCAGGTCGTTTTCGCTCCGAGCATCGTAAGGCGATCGACTGCAAAATCGTGCTGCCGATACTCCTTAATTCCGGGAAACAGAAAGTCCGGCTTGGATTTATTTTCCGTTGGTTCGGTGCGCGAGTATTGGATCAGGCAGCTGTCAAAGATGCTGGCGAGATGGCTTTCCAGCGCCGCTCCTACTCGGCTTTTTCTTCGATTCTGTACGGAAAGCGAAAACTGCAAAAATCCGTCTACGTCTCCCGCGAATCCGCGCTCAAGGCGTTCCCGCACAAGTTCACGCTCCAGCGTCCGGAACAGCAGTTCTTCTCGTTCCATCCACGCCATAAGGGCTGCGTCCGGATCGTCCGCAGGCGCAATATCTTTCAGAGTATTACGTGCATACGCGGAAAAAACCCTTGTCTGGGGAAACGCACGCCCGAACTGCGTGAGCATGTCCGTAAGGTAATCCTCGGCCTTCGGCTCTATGACCTCGATGCCGATCTGCTCAAGCACCACACGTTCGGCGAATCCGATGCGATCGCTTTCTTCCTCGAGATCACCGCGGACTGCAAAGCCAGGGAGCGACAGATTCCCTACGCCAAAAAGCCATTTCAGCTGGCTCGCAATGGAGGACTCACGTTCGGCAATCAGTACCAAGACCAATCCAGAACCAAGGCGACCCAAGACGAGCAAGTCACCTTCGGCTGCGCACTGCGAAACGGTTGTGGTGGGGAAGTACAACCTATATTCCGATCTGCCCGTTCTGGCGGAACTCCTCGCTCGCGCGTCGTACCAAGTGAGGAAACAATCTGGTCCCTCATCCGTGACCGGCTCTTCCTCCGAGTCAGTCAGGTACACAAACTTGGCGGGAAACTTCTTCTTTTCTATCCCGTCTACCGAACCAAACAGTTGCTTGAGTCCGATATCCCCGTGGTACTCATGCTGATTGGAATGAACAACGTCAGCCTCAACGGCGCTCAGCTGCTTGACCGCAACACCCTCAAAGTACTGTGACAGGTAGCCTTGCTTCACACGTCTCCCCGTATGGTGCAGACCGCTTCATTCGATCGTATCCAGTCTGCGAGACTGGAACCAACCTTCTCGAGTAAGCCAGGTCCTTTGCCCCGAAGTGCGCATTCCCAAACCGTAGCGTACCGCCATCCAGCTTCGATCAGGGCACTATGCGACCTAACATCTCTAGCCCGGTTTTTACCAATTTTCTCCGTCCAGAACTCCTGGCGTGTGCCCGGCAACCTGAAGAGGCTGCAATTGTGTCCATGCCAGAAACAACCGCTAACAAAAATAGCTGCTCGATACTTCGGCAATACTATGTCTGGAGTACCTGGTAATTTCCTGTCATGCAATCGATAGCGGAAGCCACGCGCGTGGAGCAGGCGCCGCACAACCATCTCCGGTTTCGTGTCCTTCGATCGGATGCCCCGCATCATGCGGGAACGACTTGCGGGATCTACGATATCGACCACGCGTGGATCAGGCGCTAAACAGCAGACCTTGGCTAGTTTGCTGCTCCTTTAGCAGCATGATCTCGGGCTTCATGATCCTCGCCACTTCACGGATCACAGGCATCACAACCGAATTGCCAAACTGCATATAAGCCTGGGTATCCGAGACCGTTTGAGGAATGCGAAAAGTATCGGGGAACCCCATAAGGCGCGCGCACTCGCGCGGAGTTAGTCGACGAGGCCGCTTGCCTTTGCCTCGATGAAGCAGGATCTCGGATCCGTCCTTGTAATAGCGCGCCGACAGTGTCCGCGCGGTGTCATCAGGCGTCACCTTACCGAAGCCAAACCCGTTTCCTTTTTGTCTGTGCTTTTCGGCGTAGTCCTGCAGATATCTCCAGAGATTCGCGGTGAGTGTGTACTTGTGATGGACTTCCCCATCCGGTGTAACGTAACGGTTCGCGTCGTGTGGCAACGACGGCTCCGTTCCATCTTCGCGATGAAGGATCGCGCGCAATTTCGGTCCCTGGTCGGGGATCTTTAGCGCGTCCCATGAGAAACTAGTTTTCTCCCGAAAGCCGACGATTATGATTCGTTCGCGGTGTTGCGGCGTCCATGCCTGCCCATCGATCACTTTGTAATCGACGTGATACTTCAATTCATCTTTCAACACCGACAGAATCGTGCGGAAGGTGTTTCCCTTGTCGTGCGACAGCAAGTTTTTGACATTCTCCAAGAGGAAAGCCGCGGGCTTCTTTGCTGCGATGATTCGGGCAACGTCGTAAAAGAGCGTCCCTTGTGTCAGGCACTCGAAGCCGTGAGGTCGACCCAAAGCATTCTTCTTGCTTACGCCTGCGATCGAAAACGGCTGGCAGGGAAATCCCGCGAGCAATACATCATGGTCAGGGATTTCGTCCGTTGGACTCTTCACCTGCGTGATGTCGCCATTGATCGGATGGTTTTCCCCAAAGTTTGCGACGTATGTGCTGACAGCCCATTTATTCCATTCGCTGGTGAATACGCACTCACCGCCAGCCGACTCGAAACCGGCGCGGATACCGCCAATGCCTGCGAAAAGATCGATGAAGGTGAAATCGGCCGGTGAGGAAACGCCGTTGCCGGTGTCCAGGGCGGCCTTGAGAGCCGGCACGATCAATGATGGCGGCTCAACCTCGCCCTTCTCCCACCGACGCACCGTGCGAGCATCCTTGTCGCAAATTTTTGCGATCTCCGCCTGTGAGAATCGTTTGCGGGCGTGCCTGAGCATTTCAAAGGCGTCGATTGGTGTTGCCATACATCCTCTGGGAATTTCACCGGACATATTAGCCGGTTCCCTGCACAGATCAACCACTTGGAGGAGGCGATAGGCGGGGCTGGATACTGTACAAATTTACAGCTGCCACCGCAAATTGGCATGTTGTTGGCAAGGACATACCCAGAAGGTCATGTGCGAGGGCTAAAGAACCCACAGATCCGCGGCCCGCCTTCCGAGACTTTTGTCGCGCTCGCGGACAGAGATCTCGCCGATATCGGAACACAAATTCACCAACTTGCGGAAATCACGCGTGTGAAGCGCGCCGCGCGCGCAACTGACGAAAGTTTGTACGAACGGCGCTGAGCCCCTAGAGGCGGTCGCCCTGCCCTGCCAGGAAGTACGTGCCCCTGGAGGTGTCAAAAGGAAAAAAAAGATCAGTAGGTCGGTCTAGGGCCTCACGCACGCGCAGGAGCTAACTTCGATGCCGCTCATGCAACGCATGCGCGATGCCGAACTTTGCCGCGATTGCCCGAATCCATAAAGGATTGGTAAGAGCACGCTGATCGCCATCGGCAGGTCCCAAATATCCAGCATCGCCACCAGTACCAACGCACCGAACGTAGCGCAGGCCCCGCGAAGGTATGCGTAAGCGTAGGGAACCATCACAGGTAAATGCCGGGACCTCACCGACTCAAGTTCATCTTCATCGTCGGCTGATGTGAGCGCTGCAATAGCGCAAAGGCAATCTGCTCCTTCTCTGTTCGCGGAAAAGGCATCGCTTCGACGAACTGCCTGACATCGACTGCAAGGTTTCGTTCGCCCCCCTTGTTCAAGAGTTCTGTTAGGGCGTGCCATCCGCGTTCCACGTCCTTTCTTGTTTGCAGCAAGGCCTGTTTGCCTGGCTCTGGCCGCAGATTGCCCTTTGCAAGCTCGGCAGCGACTATCTCCACTCGGTTGCGGACGTGAGTAGACGTCCCACGTTGGTCAGCACGAAAAACTCCGTCCGTCTTGTTGACTCTGCCCTCGCCGCGGACAGCGCGCTCGGTCGCATTCGCGGAGACGCCGAGCAGTCGTAGGTTGCGAGCAAACTCCGAACGCCAGTGCCGCAGCGTCGCCTTCCTGATATTCAGGCGCACGCCCTGCTCGCTTACGGCCTTCAAGACGAGATGGACATGCGGGTGATCTTCATCGGTATGCAGCACGAACGCGTATCGGTGCTGACCCCAGAACTCCTCGCGAGCGAAATTCCGTACCGCCGCGAGCACCTTATCCGGCGGTGTTCCTGGTGGCATCGAGAACATCAGTTTGTGAACCAGCTTTGGCGGCTGTTTGCCTCTGGTCGCAACGAGAGCAGCCTGGCGCCGCGCATCGTCGATGTCGAGGTCCCAGTCATTCAGGAGGGCTATCCCGATTCTTCCTCCCCGCTGCTCTCCATCGTCGGTCTCGAGTCGAAGTTTTCCATTCCGGCTGATGTAGTCGAGATGTTTCCCCGCAGCTCCCAAATCATTGCTGGCACGCGACAGCACTTTGACGACCACTTCCGGCGCACGCTGCACGGTCCGCCGGATGTGCTCGACCTGCGCGGCCGTCAGTCGGCGGCCACTCTCACGAGCGCCGCCCCTCCCGTAGCTCACGATATCGAGCAGCGGCTCCTCGATCGGAAGCTTAAATGTCTTCGGCAAAACCGCTCTCCCAGCTCGTGACGTTCGCCTTCAGCAGCGCCTTCGTGTTGTCCCGCAGCGCTTCGCAGACCTTGAGCATCGCCCTGAACTCCTCGCGCACTGAAACCGGTGCGTTGGCGCCTTCGTTGAGGGCCTT
Organism: Povalibacter sp.; assembly: GCF_036520495.1. Lineage (GTDB taxonomy): Bacteria > Pseudomonadota > Gammaproteobacteria > Steroidobacterales > Steroidobacteraceae > Steroidobacter. Next base: position 70,717 of record NZ_DATDJO010000002.1, read on the forward strand.
GGCAATCTGGTTGATGTTGCGGCCAATCGAGGCGAGCTCGGCGATGCTGCGCTTGAGAGCCAGCAGCTCGTCTTTGGGGAGCGGTGCGAGGTTGCGCAAATGCGCGCGAATTAGGACGGACGCATAGGTCGCCGGACGCATCATCCGGGCTTCTGCACGGGCGTCCAAAAGCAGCCGATCCTCGTTCCTCAAGCGTACGAACAGAGGCCTGCCACTTCCGCTCCTACTGTTCGGCGCACGAATGACGTCAGCCCGGCAGGGTTCGCGCTCTCTGGGGTCAGCGCCACGAGCAGCGCGAATCTCCCGGACAACGAGCCGCTTCAACCACGCTGCTTCCGACAGGAACTCGCGATCTGCAATCGCCTTCGCCTGGACTTTAATATCCGATGGAACCGTGGTTCTCAAAACGCTTTCACAACGCATGGGACACATTTGGCCCAAAAAGCAAGCAGCAAGCTATCCTGCATACATGGGTTTTTGTGATCGATACAGCCCCTTGACTGATTTTTCAGTCTCTGCATTCACCCTCTTCTCTCCGCTGAATGCCTGACAGAGACACTCGCACGGGCCGCCGAATCGGTTGCAGTCGTACATCCGGCCTCATCGTGGAATCGCACGTGTGCGTTCCGGGCCATCATGAAATCCGCACGCAGTGAGCCAATCGTTACCGAGACTTCCAATATCGTCAGCCGTGCAGGATATCGGCTTG
>NZ_DATDJO010000003.1:0-66209 GCF_036520495.1 Povalibacter sp.
CGCGCAGCCCGTTCCGCGTTTGCCTGAGCCTGCAGTTCCGCGGCGCCATGATTCAAGGCTTCGAGCGAATCCGCGACCTGGCTGAACGCTTCGAGCACGGTCTGTTCATAGTTTGCAGCGCTCGCGTGCAACGCATCGACCGATGCCCGCTTCTGTGCACGCAGCTTGCCGCCATCGAAGATCGGCGCCACGAGATCTGCGGCCAGGCCAAAAACACCGCTGCCGCTGTCGAACAAGTCTGCAGCCGCAATCGACTGCTGGCCGAGCGACGCAGTCAGGTCGATGTGCGGATACAGGTTGGATTCGGCGATGCCGACTGCGGCCGTGGCGGCATGCAGCTGCGCCTCGGCAGCGAGTATGTCCGGCCGGCGACGCGCGAGTTCCGACGGCAATGTCACCGGCAGATCGTCGGGCAAGGTGAGCTGGGCGAGATTCAGATCTGCAGGTGCCGCCGCGGCCGGTGCATTGCCGAGAGTCACCGCCAGCCGATGACGCGCCTCACTCAGCTGCTGGCGCAGCGGCGACAGCGCCGTGGTATCGCTGGCGAGCTGACTCTGCGCGCTGACCACATCGAGACGCGATACTGAACCTGCGTCGAAGGCGATCTGCACGAGCTTCAGGTTCTCCTGGTCGCGATCGAGCAATGCTTCCACCGTCTCGATCTGCGTCCGTAGCGATGCCACGCGCAATGCTTCCGTGATGGCATTGCCAGTGACTGCGAGCCGCGCCGCCTCAACCTGTTGCTCACGGTAGTCGACCAGGGCGCGCTGCTGTTCTATCGAGCGAGTGAGGCCGCCCGTGTAGTCGAGTGCATAACTCACCCTGGCGCCCACCGAGAAATACGTGAATGGCGCCGGCTTCGGAAACGATCCGAGAAACTGCGCGCCGATTTTCTCGCGGCCCACACCGGCAGTCGCATCCACCTGTGGCCAACGCGCACCTGCACGTGCATTGGCGAGTTCCTGCGCTTCGGACAGTGTCCACTGTGCCGCTGTCAGCGTGCGATTGCCTTGCAGCGCACGCGCCACGATCTGATCGAGTGCCTCCGAACGAAACAGCTTCCACCATTCGGTCGGCGGCGCCTCACCCAGCGACAGCGTCTGCATCCCTTCGCCCGCGGGCGTCGGATCCACATAGCGCTCAGCCGCCGGTGGTTCTGGGCGCCGGAAATCCGGGCCGACCGTGCAGGCAGACAGCAACATCGCCAGAGTCAGAACCACCGGGCGTACCGGCATTGCATGTGTCGTCATTCGATCACCGCAGCAGCCTGCTCGTTGCGCGCCCCTTTGGATGAGCGCAGCAGCAGGGTCAAAGGAACCGCACAAAGCGTCAGCACGAGCATCAGCTTGAAATCATTGTTGTAGGCGAGCATGGCCGCCTGTTGCGTCACAGAGGCATTGATGCCCGCCAGTCCCATGGGAGACGCCAGGGCCTCGTTGAGCGGCGTGAGCCCATCGCTGAAGGGCGTGATGTGTTCGGCCAGACGCGAATGCATGATCTGCGTGTTGCGCACCCACATCATCACGACGACGGAGATGCCGATACTGCTGCCGATATTGCGCATCAGACTGAACATCGCCGTGCCCTCGTTACGCAATTGCGGCGCGAGCGTCGAGAACGCAATGGTCGACAGCGGCACGAATGCGAGGCCCGTGCCGATTCCCTGCAGGACACCGGACCAGATCACCATCCCCGGCCCCATCTGCAGATAGAAGCCCGTCATCTGCCACAACGCGAGCGCGGTGATCAGCAGCCCGGCCACCACCATGTAACGCTGGTCGACACGTCCTGCGAGGACACTCACCAGCACCATGGCCAGCAACGTTCCGATACCACGCGGCGCGGTCACCAACCCCGTAAGGACAATCGGGTAATTGAGGAGTCCCTGCAGCATCGGCGGCAGCAACGCCAGAGTGGCGAAGAGCACGACACCGACGATGAAAATGAAAATGCAGCCGGTCAGGAAGTTGCGATCGCGGAACAGACGCAGGCTTACGAACGGCGCATGTTTCGTGGTCAGGATATGGACGATGAACGTGTACATGGAAAGCGCGGCAATGCCTGCTTCGATCCAGGTTTCCGGATCATTGAACCAGTCATTGCCCTGGCCGCGGTCGAGCATGAGCTGGAAGCTGCCGATCGCGAGCGCCAGTGACGCGAAGCCCATGAAATCGAAGCGGGAAATTTTCTGCGGCGTCTCTTTCAGGAAGGACATGACGCCGAGAAAACTCAGGATGCCGATGGGCACGTTGATATAGAACACCCAGCGCCAGGTGTAGGCCTCCGTGAGCCAGCCGCCGAGCGCCGGGCCCAGAATCGGACCGAGCGTAATACCCATCACCCAGGTGGTCATCGCTCGCGCATGGCGCTCGGGTGGATTGATATCGAGCAACGTGGCCTGTGCCATGGGCACCAGTGCCGCGCCGGAAATGCCCTGGAGCAGGCGCGCCGTCACGATCTCCGGCAGGCTGTTCGCCAGACCGCAGAAGGCCGATGCGAGGGTAAAGCCGAAGATGGAGAACAGGAACACGCGCCTGCGCCCGAAGCGCCCGGCGAGCCAGCCGCTCAGCGGCGTCATGATGGCTGCAGCGACGATGTACGACGTGAGCACCCAGGACATCTGATCCTGTGTGCTCGACAGCGATCCCTGGATGTGCGGCAACGCCACGTTGGCGATCGTGTTGTCGAGCACTTGCATGACGGACGCCAGCATCACCGACACGGTGATGAGTCCGCGATGCTTCACGGTCGGATGCACTTCGCTCACGCCGTCCGCCGTGGCAGCCGCGACGCTCATCTGCTGGCAGTGGCCGCCGCCGGCACGCCGGTGGGATCTTCGTTGGCCCCGAACAGATGCCGCTGATAGCGCGTATCGACTTCGACGACCGCACTGAACCCGCTGTGCAGGGGAATGCTGGTATCGATCTCATCGAATTCGACGCGCACCGGCAGTCGCTGTACGACCTTCACCCAGTTACCCGTCGCATTCTCCGCCGGCAGCATCGAGAACTGCGATCCGGTGCCGGGACTGACGCTGACGACGCGTCCAGGGAATTTTCTCCCGGGATAGCTATCGACCTTGATGGTCGCTTCCTGGCCGGGGCGCATATGAGCGAGCTGGTCCTCCTTGAAGTTCGCCTCCAGCCACACGTCATGCGTCGACACGAGCGCAAAGACGGGAGTGGACGCCGCAACGAAGCTGCCGACCTGCAACTGTTCGACCCGCGTCACCACACCGTCGCCCGGCGCGCGCACTTCTGTGTACGACAGATTCAGATTGGCACGATCCAGCGCAGCCTGCGCCCGCAGTACCGTGGGATGTTTCGCCAACGCGATATTGGCGTCGCCGCCCAACTGCGCGAGCACCCCGGTCAGTTCGTGCTGCACGCTGTCGACGCGGGTGCGCGCTTCGTCGAATGCATGATTCGTGCGATCGACTTGCGACTGGGACGCGATGCCGGACGCGAAGAGCTTGCGCTGACGCTCCATCTCGCTGCGCTGATACGCCAATGTCTCCCTGACCGAATCCAGTTCGGCACGCTTCTGCAGGTACGTTGCCTTGAGCGAATTGACCTGCAGCTGCGCCGCGCCAAGCTGCGCTTCGGCCTCCGCCACGGAGATGCGAAACGGCTGCGGATCGAGCCGGAACAGCAGATCCCCGCGCTGCACCACCTGGTTGTCATGAACCAGGAGTTCGACGACGCGGCCAGGCACGTTGGTACTGACCGCCACGCGTGCGGCGGTGACATAGGCGTCGTCGGTCGACTCGTAGCGACCACCCGTCACATAGAACCAGGCAGCGAACGCCACGAGAATCACCGGACCGGCGATGAGCAGCGGCAGACGGGCACGCTGCAAAGCGGTGGCAGCATTCCCCTCATCGGGGACATCAGTTGCGATGGTGGACATGAGAGTGAGTTCTGGATGACGGAAGGAAACTACTTGGCTGTGGCAGCACGCGAGGCGCCGCGGATACGCCGTGCCGGCGAAGGATCCGTTGTCTGCGGCGGCGCTGCTGCCTCGGGGGCGCTGAGCGCGCAGGCGTTCTCATGAACACGTTCGAGAACGCGCATGAATTGTTCGCGCTCGACCTTGCCGATGCCGGCGAAAATTTCTGCGCGTGTGAGCTGCGCGATACGGTCGACTTCCTCGAGCAATGGCTTGGCTTTACTGGTCAGGTACAGTCGGCGGGCCCGCCGATCGCTGGGATCGTCTCGGCGCTCGAGCAGCTTGTCGGCCTCCATGCGATCCAGCATCCTGACCATCATCATCGGCTCGACATCGGTCAGCTCAGCCAGCCGCGCCTGGCTCACTCCTTCGTTTTTCTCCAGTTGCAATAGCAGCTTGCACTGAACCAGGGTCAGCGAAATTTCGCGCGCATGCTGCTCGAAACGCACCGTGAAACGGCGCGTCACATCCTTCAGGAGAAAACCTACATTCTTGAGCGGATCCACGACTCGCCTCGTTCGCCCGCCAACGGCGGGACCTAACGAGCGATATAGTAACGATCGTTACTATATCCAATGTTTCTTTTTCGTAATGCTTGCCGAAATGGCGCGACGCCTGCAGAAGAAATGGCCGCAAAAAAGGCGCAAGAATCGCAACAGCAGGAATCTATTCTTCGATCTGGTTTTGGAGGCACGTAGTGCGCACCTCTGCTTCAGCGTCGCTGCGCCTCCGACTGGCGGCGGATGGCGTTGAACTCCGATTCCGCCCGCCACTGCGGCCAGCGTCGGGAGTTCGCGAGATCCTGGCCAAGGATGCGGAACAGCTCGATGTCCTGAACTGCGCCGCGCAGATCCCAGTTTGCATTCCAGGCGTCGCAGGGCTGGTGATAGCAGCGCATGTAGCCCTCGAGCCAGCGATTGCCCGCCTCGCGTCCGCCATCGACCATGTCGGCGGCGCCGCTGATGGCCATCAACAACAACACGGGCACGCCCTCGCGCGCCAGCGGAAAGTGATCCGCACGGTAGAAGAGTCCACGCTCGGGCAAGGTCTCCGGGGTGATGCTGCGTTGCTGCGTGGCTGCAGCCCTGGCGAGGTCGTCTTCCAGACTGCTCTGGCCGGCGCCGACCAGCAGCACATCGCGCGCGAGACCCGCGGTCTGCAGGATATCGAGCGTCAGGTTCGCGGCGGTCTTCGACAATGGATACAGCGGCTTCGCTGCGTAGGCCTGCGAGCCGATCAAGCCGCGCTCTTCGGCGGTCCAGGCGGCGAAGACCAGCGTTCGCTGCGGTCGCGGCCCGGCTTTGAAAACACGCGCCAGTTCGATCACGCCGGCCACCCCCAGCGCATCGTCGTTGGCACCCGCCCGGATCGTACGACCGTCGGCGTCTGGCGGGCCGACGCCGTATGCATCCCAATGCGCGCCAAACATCACTGTCTCATCAGGTCGCTCGCTGCCGGCGATCTTCGCCAGCACGTTGTGGCTCTCGGCCAGCGTCGCGGTGACCGGTAAGTCGACGGAGAACGTCGTGCCCCGCAATTCGACGGGTTTGAAATCCGCACGACGCGCCTGACGACTCAATGCGGCCAGATCGAGGCCCGCGGCGTGAAACAGCTCGGTCGCCGTGCCGGCTGCGATCCAGCCCTGCAATTGCACGCGCTCCTGCGGATTGGCCCGCACCAGATCGTAGTTTTCGCCCGCGCCAGCGATCACCGTGGGCCAGCCATAGCCCACCCCGTCGGTGTCGTGCACGATCAACGCCGCTGCAGCGCCGCGGCGCGCGGCCTCCTCGAACTTGTAGGTCCAGCGGCCGTAGTACGTCATGCGCCGACCGCCGAACTTGCCGGCCACCGGTTCATCAGGCGCGGCATGGAAATCAGGATCGTTGATCAGGAAGACGGCTACCTTGCCCTTGAGATCGACGCCCTTGTAGTCATCCCATTGCCGCTCCGGTGCATGCACGCCGTAGCCGACGAAGATCACCGGCAGGCTCTCCAGCGCCACCCTGTCAGTGTTGCGCACGGTGCTGACGTAGATGTCCCGGGACTGCGTCAGAGCGCGGTTCTCCGCGTTGACACGGAAACCGAGGGTGCGCGGCGTGCCGACCTGAGTTCGCACCAACTGCACCGCCTGCGTCCATCCGCCCTTTTCCCCGCCAGGCTCGAGGCCCAGGTCGGCGAAAGTCTTCGACAGCCAGGCGATGGTCTTCGTTTCTCCTGCCGTTCCGGGCGCGCGGCCTTCGAAGTCATCGGAGGCCAGCACTTTCACGGTCTGCGACAAGCGCTGCGGATCGATCGTCACCGCCGGTGCGGCACTCACGGCCGACGCGAGGAATGCCGCGATCGGGACGAGTAGCACGTTGCCGCGGGACATGGCTGCCATTGCGATCTCCACATGGACGAATTCGGTGCGCGACAGTGTGCCCTGCACCGGAACAAACAGCATCGTGAAAAAATAATTCCACCGGAAACGCAATGAGGCCTTGGAAGGTTCATTCCCTACTCGCTATGATCGGTCCGTCGCTTGCCGCTCCTACGTGATCGGATGACGCTGATCGAACTGCCTCGCGCACTCGAAGACTATTTTGCTTTCGCCGAAACCGAGCCGACCCGCAGAGGTCGCCGTTTCTCGATCTCATTGCCGTACTTCCAGGGATCGCGACTCGAACGGTTGCAGTGGTGGTATCACGTGACTCCGGGGCAGGAGCAGATGTACGAAGGCACCGGCCTCGTCGTCTTTCGCGAGCGGGCTATCGAGCGTTTTCGCCGCCACATCGAACAGTGGCTCGCGAACACCCACCAGCAACTGCACGGCGACGAGCCCATCCCCCACCTGAGCACACGTCCCAGGTCCATTCCCGAAACCGAAACCGACACGCGGCCACTCGCCGATGTCATCCCGCTTCCCGTCGATCGGGTCGCGGTGAACGGATAAGCAGCGCCCGGATTTCACACAGAGAGCACAGAGGGCACAGTTAGAAAAAAAAGAACGGGAGCACTCACGGGGGAAGAGAGCTCTTTTTCTCGGTGCTCCTTGGGTCCGTGACTCTCCCCCTGTGACCTCTGTGTGAAATCTTTCTCTCTGGCGACATAACACGGTCTGCCAACCGAATCCCGGCACCCGGATGTAAGCAATTGCATCCAATGGACCTCATGGCGGAGGAAATGAGCCGGCGTTCACATCCTGTTACGCGCGCACGTGAATATTCTTCGAGCCACGCACATCTGGATCCCGGGGCAGCTATCCGGTCTGACAAGGAAGAAAGCGTATGGCGCGGCACATCGACCAGATCATCGACGATCTGTGCAACGGCTCGCTGACACTGGAGGCAGCCTGCAGCACGTTGCTGCAGTCGAGTCAGGAGGACCCGACCGGCACCCGCTTCTGGAATCTCTCCATCGAAACTGCGCTGAAGCACAAGCGCATACCGCATGCGGCGGGACGTGTCCTGCTCGATGCCCTCGAGGGCTTCCCGACCGATCGCACCGTGTGGATCGACTCCGGCATGCTCGATGCGTCGATCGGCAATGCCACCGGCGCGCGTATCAGGGATACGGAACGCCGCATTGCCAGTGTCCTGCAGTGCGTCGCCAGCAATGACATCCCCATGGCGGCCGCCGCCCGATCGCAGGCACCACTGACCGGCCCCATCGAGTGGTACGACTCGCGGGCCATCGCCGATGCTTCCTCAACCAGGCCGGAAACGATCGGCGCAGGCTCGGTGCTGAAGGGGCGGTACCAACTGGCCGAACACCTGGGCGCCGGCGGCATCGGCCAGGTCTTCGCAGCCGTCGATCTCGCCGTCACGGACCATGAACGCAAAGTCACGGTGAAGATCGTTGCGGTGAACCTGCGCCATCAGCCGGATGCGCTGTCCATTCTCGAAACCGAAGTGCGGCGCACGCAGCATCTCACGCACCCGAACATCGCCTGCATTCACGACATCGGCCGCCACGGCGACAACGTGTTCATCGTGATGGAGCCGTTGCGCGGCCGCTGGCTGAGCAGCCTGATCCGCGAGGCGCGCGGCAAGGGCCTGCCTTACGCGACGGCCTGGCCGATCATCTCGGCCATTGCGAACGGCCTTGCCCACGCGCACCAGCACGGCATCGTGCACGCGGACCTGAGTCCGCATGCAATCTTCCTGTGCGATGACGGCACGGCGAAGATCATGTGCTTCGGACTGATCAATGCCCTGCCGAACAGCAATGAATCGCTCGACGTTCTGGACACCCAGACTCTGCGGGCCTACACCGAAGCCTATGCCGCCGATCCGTGGGCACAGATCTCCCGCCCGCATCCGGCCGATGATCTGTATCCACTCGGCGTGATCGCGTACGAAATGCTCACCGGCAAGCATCCCTACCAGCGTCACAGCATGATCGTGGCCCGCCAGAAAGGCCTGAAGTTCGCACCCATCCTCGGCCTGCACAGCCGCGCCCGCAAACTGCTCGAACGCTGCCTGTCATTCGAGCGCGCCGACCGGCCGCAGAATGCCGATGGCTTCCTGCGCAAGATGCAGCCCGGCCTTCTGGATCGCATGCTGACGGCGGGATAGGAAGACTGAAGATCTCCACGGGGAGCACCGGGTATCACGGGGCGAGGCAATAAACGCACGACAGTTTTCATGCCCCGCGTTTCCCCGTGAGCCCCGTGGAATTTCTTCTTCCGCTCTGGTCCACCTCAGAAATCCACGCTGATCTCCGCCGAGTACGAGCGCTGCGTATACGGGTGGAAGGCCCAGTACGTTTGGTTGTTGAGGTTGTCGATACCGAGTGAGACCGTGCACAGATCGGTCAGGCGATAGCGCGTACGCGCATCGATGACGAAGTAGCTGCTGGTGCCGGTGTACGTGAATCCGTTCGGATCGGTGTTGTCCAGCGTGTTGTACTGCCGGCCGCTGTAGCGCGCGCCGAGCGATGTGGTCCAGCGATCGCCGCTGCGGTACGTGGCCAGCAGATTGCCACGCCATTCAGGCACGCGTGGCTGCCACTTGCCCTCGCTGTCAGGGAAGTTCTCGTTCTCGACGATGCGCGAATGCGCGTAGGTCAGGCTCGACAACAGGTCCAGACCTTCGATCACGACATCCCGCATCTGCCATGCAACTTCGCCGCCGCTCGTACGGATGTGCTCGACGTTCTGAATGGTCGTGACACTCGTCGTGCCGGTGACATTCGTCTGTGAGTACAGCGCATCGCGCGTGTCCTCGTGGAAGAATGTCATACGCAGCAGTCCGCGATCGAACGCCCGCTCCGCGGTCAGCTCGCCGGTCCAGGATTTTTCCGGTTCGAGATCCGGATCGTTGTTGACGATCGCATTGGTCGCGATCGATCCCTGATACAGCTCGGCCACTGTCGGATTGCGTACTGCTCTGCCGAGCGAGGCCTTGAGCGCCCAGTCCGGCGAGACCTGCCAGGCGATGGCTGCTTTCGGCGAGACATGGGTCTCGGCACGCTTCGCGAATGGCAGCGTGTCCTGCGCATTCGAGATCGACCCATTCGATGCCTGCCACTCCTCGAACCGCAAGCCGAGCGTCGCGCGCCAGTCTGTGGCAAACCGCCACGTGTCCTGCGCATAGAGGCTCTGCAGTCGGGTATCGCCCTGGAATGCGGAGAAACGCGTCATCGCCGCACCGCTCAGCCAGTCGTCGGTGTTCGAGACGAGTGTTCGCAGTTTGTGCGCGTCGCGCTGATACCCCACATCGATCACGTGATTGCCAGCGACCCCGCCGGGTCGCCACGTTCCTTTGAGTGCAATCGCATTCCAACCCGTGCCGTCCTGATCGGTGATGCGGCCTGCCCCGCCGCTGGCGGCCGCGGGCAGCGCGCCGAGCGGCGAGCGCACCTCATCGCGTGCGTAGTCATACAGACTTGCCGCGACCTCCCAATCCCAGGTGCCGCGCGTGTCCGATTTGAGCGCGATCCCGTGCATCAGATGCTGCAGATCGCCGCGGCTGATCGAGATGTCCGTCGGTGCCAGCGTATAGGTGCGTCCGTCGACATTGATCGGACCGCTGTAGATGGGATCGCCGCTGGCATCGTGCAGATAGGTCTCGGCATTGCGATCGGCCTCGTTGCGCCACCAGCCGAACGTGTAGCTGAGGCGCAGCGTCGGGGAGAAATCGTAGGCGAGCTTGGCCTTCGCGTGATCCTGCACGGTGTGCACCTGGCTGGTGGCACCGAGAATCAGCCAGTCCTGATTGCGCGGATTCCTGTCCGCAATCGCACCGGTCACCGGCGTGCCGGCGCTTCCCGGTATGCCCGCACTGACGAGCTTGTTGGCGAAGACGATCGGATGACCGTCGCTGTCCAGGCGATTGTAGTTCAGCCACCAGGACCAGTTGCCGGTGCGATCGCCGACCGATGCGCTGGCCTGCCAGCCGGTGTAGCGCCCGTCGGAGCCGTAGACGCTGAAATCTTCGCCGAAGCTCGTGATCTTCGCGTGTGCCTCCACCTGCGTCGGCATACGCGTCACATAGTCGACCACAGCGCCGACGGAGTTGCCGGGATAGGCCGCGGAAAACGGCCCGTACAGCACGTCGACGCGCTCGATCTCCTCCGGCGTCACCATGCCCCAGCGCGGCGTGAAGGTGGCGCCGTTGCCGAGCAGGTTCGACAGCAGGATGCCGTCCGCATAGACGAGCGATCGCGCACTGTTGTTGGTGCCGGAGGCGCGACTGGCGAGCACGGCATGATCGTAGTCGCCGATGTAGCGCTTGCGCACGACCAGGCTGGGCAGGTACTTCAGCGCGTCCTGGGCGTCGGTGGCATTGATCGTGTCGGCGATATCGGCACCGGTGATGCCTTCGATGGTGGTTGGAATCTGGGTCGGTAACGACGTGGGCCGCGTGCCCACCACCGTCACCGTACCCAACGTCCTGGTCGGCGCCGTGTCTTCAGCCGCGGCAGCCTGCAACAGCGCGCAGGCCACGACGAGGCTCGTCGTAGCCGGCACGCAGATCCGGGTAGTCATTAGTCTGTCTCCGAATGCCGGCGCGAACCGGCATGAAAAGCGTCGCGGCCATTGTCACGACGACAACGGACGCATCATTTCCAGGAAGTTGCTTTTCAGGAGAACTGCGGCGGACCGCGAATGCGCTCGACGTGCAATGGACCGGCACTGACGGCCGGACCGGTGGTGAAATCGACGCGCTCTTCGGGAGCGCGAATCGAATCGGTGGCAACGAAGGACGCATCGAGCAGCGCCGCCGCTGCGACCAGCGAGAACGGACAGGCCGACACTTCGTGCGACGTGTCGTCGGATGCAGCCTCGCTGTGATGGCCGGCGTGCTGCGACATGTCGTGATGACCGGCATGCGCCGAATGATCCATCGCAGGCGCAGGAAGACTCATCGACGCGGGCTGGAGCACGCCCGGACAGAACATGAGCTGCAGGCCATCCGCCGTCGACAACATATAGCCGGCCGGGATCATGGCGCGTGCGATGAGCAGCGGCAGGATCCAGAGCGACAGCAGTTTGAGGATGCGGCGGTTCATGGTGGTATGGGCGGTCGGCCGCAGTATAGGTTCGCGACGCCGCGGACGGTTACCCCAATTGGGAGGGGTCGTCTGCCTGTCTTTGGAGAGGGGTATCAGGCCGCGAGCGGGCTAAACCGCCAACCGATAGCCGATCCCCGGCTCATTGACGATGTACTTTGGCGCACCCGTGGTGTCACCGAGCTTTTCGCGCAGCTGCGCGACATACACGCGCAGGTACTGCACGTCGTCACTGTGAGCGGGGCCCCAGACCTGAGCCAGCAACTGGCGATGCGTGCAGACACGCCCTGCCGCTCTCGCCAACACCAGCAGCAACTCGAACTCCCGGGGCGACAGTTTGATGGGAACGTCGCCGAGTCGCACCTCGTGCGCCGGCACGTCGATGCGCAACGCCCCTGCTTCGATCACCGGCGACGTCGTCTCGCCGGAATACACACGCAGCGACGCGCGGGTGCGCGCCAGCAGCTCCGCGGTACTGAAGGGCTTCTGCACGTAGTCGTTGGCGCCCGCATCGAGCGCTGCCACTTTGTCGGCCTCGTCCGATCGCACCGACAGGACGATGATCGGCAACTGCGTCCACACGCGCACCGCGCGGATCACGTCGAGCCCTGAGATGTCGGGCAGGCCCAGGTCCAGCAGGACCAGGTCGGGCTTCCTGCCAGTGCAGGCCTCGATAGCGGCACGACCATCCGCGGCTTCGATCGTTTGGTAGCCGGCGGCTTTCAACGTGATGCGCAGGAACAGGCGGATCTGTTCATCATCGTCGACAACCAGGATGCGCGGTCGGGCGTTCATGACGGCGATTGTGACCGATCGCCGTCAACCCGACACCGGCAGATCGAATTCGATACGCGTGCCGCGGCCGTCCGCGTTCTCTGCAACAGCAATGCTCCCATTCATTGCCTCGACGAAGCCCTTGCAGATGGACAGGCCCATCCCCGCACCGGCGATGACGCTGTCCCGCAGCAACGCCCGCTGGAACAGGTCGAAGACCTTGCCACGCTCGGCCACGGGGATTCCGGGCCCCTGATCGCTGACGGCAATGCGGACCCGACCGCCGAGATCCGTGGCTTCGATCGTAATGGTCGTGCCCACCGGCGCGAACTTGGCCGCGTTCTCCAGCAGATTCGCCAGTACCTGACCCAGCAACGTGGCATCCGCCTGCACGGCCGGCAGTGCGGCGGGAATGCGGATATCGAGGGTGTACGACGCCAGTAGCGTACCGAGGCGCGCGATCGATTCGTTCGCGGCATCGCGCACGTCGATAGGCCCCAGGCGCAGCGTCAGGGCACCGTACGACAATCGGGTCATATCGAGCAGGTTCTGGATCAGGCGATTGAGTCGCTGCGCCTCGCCGATCGCAGACTCGAGCAGTTGCAGGCGATCGCTTTCCGGCATCTGTTGCGACAGGTCGCGCAACGCCGTGAGTCCGCCCGTGATGGACACCAGCGGCGTGCGCAGGTCATGCGATACGGATGACAGCAATGCAGAGCGCAATGCTTCGGTGGCCTGGCGCACCTGCGCATCCTGTGCGAGCTGCCTGAGGCGAAAGCGCTCCCAGGCCGACCCCAGTTGTGCCTGCAGTGTGAACAACAGGCGACTGTCCTCGGCGCTGACCGACGCCGTACTCAGCGGCAGGTGCACGCCGATCACGCCGAACGAGCGGTCCGACTGCGTGACCGGAAGAAAGTGCCAGTTGGCCGCCGGCAGCGTTCGGGTGCCGCGCCCTGCAGGTTCGCGATGCGCCAGAGCCCAATCCGCCGCTGCCTGATCGGTGTCCGAGAACTCACGTGCCCGCACCGGTCCGAGCGGCGGCGCAACGCGCTGATCCGATGTCGCCGCGAGCACGGCGCAGCGATGACCCAAAAGCTCGGTCATGCCCTGCTGCGCGGCGCTGACCAGGTCGCGCTCATCGACCGCTGTCGCCAATCGCCGCGAGAAATCGAACAACGCTTCGACACGACGCGTGCCCAACCAGGCATCGTTCGCCTGCCGGCGCAGGCGCGCCGCCAGCTGGCCGACGACGAACGACACGGCGAGAAAGACCAATAACGTCGCCGCGTCGACCGGTTGATCGACGGCCAGCGAATAGCGCGGCTCGGTGAACAGGTAGTTGTACGTGAGAAACCCGAACACGCTGCAAAGCAGCGACGCCGCGAGGCCCTGGACCGCGCCGGCAAACGTGACCGCGAGCAGAAAAATCAGCGCCAGGTTGTCGATACCGATCAGCGGTTCGAGCGCCGCGCCGATAGCCGAGGCGCCGGCGGCGAACGCCACTGCCACGAGCGCATCGCTGACCGACACCCAGGAGCGAACCGTCGGCGTCACGCGCTGGCCTTCCGTCTCGGTGGCGGTCGCATCCGCAACCACCGTGATCTCGAAATCAGTCGCGTGTTCGAGCAGCCATTGTGCCAGCCGGCGATGCCGCCAGAAGCGATGCTGCAGGTCGCGGGTCCGGCCGACGACGATCTGGGCAGCATTGTGCGACCGCGAGTAGTCGACGATGGCATCGCCGACCCGGTCCGCCGTCAGAATGGCCGTCTCTGCACCCAGCTGCGACGCCAATGCGAGATTGGTGTCGAGCCGTTCCCGGTGGGCCGCGCCGATCGATGCACCCAGGGTCTGCACATAGATCGCGGTCCACGGCAGATGGCGCTGGTCGGCCAGGCGCTTCGCCGCACGGATCAGACATTCGCCCGCGCCGCTGGCGTCGATACAGACGATCAATCGGCCGCGCGTCGGCCACGGCCCGGCGATGGCGTGCGCGCGCATGAATGTGGACATGTCGTCATCGACGCGCTCGGCGGCGGCGCGTAACGCCAGTTCGCGCAGGGCCAGCAGGTTGCCGCGTGAGAAATAATTGTCGAGAGCACGGCGCGCGGATTCCGGCACGTACACCTTGCCCTGTCGCAGTCGCTCGATCAGGTCGTCCGGCGGCAGATCGATGAGTTCGACATCGCGCGCCTGCTCGATGACGGCATCCGGCACCGTTTCGCGAATCTCGATGCCGGTAATACGCCCGACGAGATCGTTGAAGCTCTCCAGGTGCTGGACGTTCAACGTCGTGTAAACGTCGATCCCCGCGTCCAGCAGTTCCTGCACGTCCTGATAACGCTTCGCATGCCGCGAGCCAGGCACATTGGAATGCGCCAGTTCATCGACCAGCGCCAGGCGCGGCTTGCGGGCGAGCAGCGCATCGAGATCGAGTTCGTCCAGCTCGCGACCGCGATAAGGGATGTGCTGGCGCGGAATCTGCGGCAACCCCTGCAACAGCGCTTCGGTTTCCTGCCGACCATGCGTCTCGACGATGCCGACCACGACATCGACGCCCTCCGCAAGTTTGCGGCGAGCGACACTGAGCATTTCGTACGTCTTGCCGACCCCCGGCGCCGCACCCAGGAAAATCTTCAGGCGTCCGCGGTCGTGACGCTGTGCTTCGACGAGCAATGCTTCCGGTGACGGACGAACGGTTTCGGACGCAGACATGCGCAGGATTATGCGCTCACTCGCTTCCCGGAACGGTGGCCCCGTCCGGTCCACGAACGGCAGTTTCATCCAGCGCGAGGTTCAGCTCGAGCACATTGACCGTCGGTTCGCCGAACAGGCCCAGCCAGCGATCGGTGCTGTGCTTTGTCACCAGCTCACGAACGCGTTCGACCGGCAGCCCGCGCGCACGGGCCACGCGCGCCACCTGATAATTCGCGGCCGCAACGCTGATGTGCGGATCGAGTCCGCTGGCTGACGCCGTCACCAGGTCCACGGGGACAGGCGCATTGTTGCCGGGATCCACCGCCCGCAGACCCTCCATACGGCCCTTCGCCGCATCGACGAGCGCCGGATTCAACGGGCCCTGGTTGGTGCCGCCGGATGCGAGCGCGTTGTAGGGTGCACCGCCAGTCGCCGATGGACGTCCCCAGAAGTACTGCGGCTCGGTGAAGGCCTGTCCGATCAGGCGCGAGCCGACCGGCCTGCCATCCCGAACGATCAGACTTCCGGAAGCCGCGTCGGCAAAGAGCGCTGCCCCGATCCCCGTGATGACGAGCGGATAGACCACTCCAGTCACCAGGGTCAGGAAGGCGAAGATCGTCAACACGGGTCGGATCTGTGAAGTCATGACGCTACCTTCAGGCAATACCGAACAGCACCAGCCCCAGGTCGATCAGCTTGATGCCGATGAACGGCACCACGATGCCGCCGAGGCCATAGATGAGGAGATTGCGGCGTAACAGGGCCGCCGCGCCGAGCGCTCGATACTTGACGCCTTTCAGCGCGAGCGGCACGAGGAACACGATGATCAGCGCATTGAAGATCACGGCCGACAGGATGGCCGAGGTCGGGTTCTCGAGCCCCATCACGTTCAGTGCATCGAGCTGCGGATACGTCGTTGCGAACGCGGCGGGAATGATCGCGAAATATTTCGCGACATCGTTCGCAATACTGAACGTCGTCAGCGAGCCGCGCGTCATGAGCATCTGCTTGCCGGTCTCGACCACTTCGATGAGCTTGGTCGGATTGGAATCCAGATCGACCATGTTGCCCGCCTCCTTCGCGGCCTGCGTGCCCGAGTTCATGGCAACAGCCACGTCCGCCTGGGCCAGGGCCGGCGCATCGTTCGTGCCGTCGCCCGTCATCGCGACCAGTCGGCCCTGCGACTGATGCTCACGAATCAGTTTGAGCTTCATCTCCGGCGTGGCTTCGGCAAGAAAATCATCGACGCCCGCCTCGGCGGCAATGGCGGAGGCCGTCAGAGGATTGTCGCCCGTGATCATGATGGTTTTGATGCCCATGCGACGCAGCTCGGCGAAACGATCCTTGATGCCGCCTTTGACGATGTCCTTCAACTCAATGATGCCCAGCACCCGCGCATCGTCCGCGACGACCAGCGGCGTGCTGCCTCGACGCGCGACTCGCTCGATCGCCTCCGTCACTTCCGGCGGAATGCGCTGACCGAGCCCTTCCACGTGCTTGCGGATGGCATCCTGCGCGCCCTTGCGGATCTGCCGTCCACCCGTATCGACGCCGCTCATGCGCGTGTGCGCCGAGAACGGCACGAACGTCACGTCCTGCGATGAGCGTTCGCGAATGTTGAAGCGCTTGGCCAGGACGACGATGCTGCGGCCCTCCGGCGTTTCATCCGCCAGCGAGGCCAGCTGGGCTGCATCGGCGAGTTGCAGCTCGGTGACGCCGTGGGCCGGCAGGAAGGCCGCGGCCTGGCGATTGCCCAACGTGATGGTTCCTGTCTTGTCGAGGAGCAGCACATCGACATCGCCTGCCGCCTCCACCGCCCGACCCGACGTTGCAATCACGTTCGCCTGCATCATGCGGCTCATGCCCGCGATGCCGATCGCCGAGAGCAACCCGCCAATGGTGGTGGGTATCAGGCACACCAGCAGCGCGATCAGCGCCGTGATTGCCACCGGCTGACCGAGCTGCGCCACCTCGACGCCATAGACCGAGAACGGCAGCAGCGTGACGGTGGCCAGCAGGAACACCAGCGTCAGCGCGACCAGCAGGATGGTCAGCGCAATCTCGTTCGGTGTCTTCTGCCGACGCGCGCTTTCGACCATGGCGATCATGCGATCGATGAACGTCTGGCCGGGATTGACGGTGATCTTCACCACGAGCCAGTCCGACAGCACTTTGGTGCCGCCGGTGACCGAGGAAAAGTCGCCGCCCGATTCGCGGATGACAGGCGCGGACTCGCCGGTAATCGCGCTCTCATCCACCGATGCAGCACCGTCGATCACGACACCGTCGGTCGGAATGATGTCGCCAGCTTCGACGACGACGATGTCATCGATATGCAGCTCCGTCGCCGCCACCGTCTGGTGCATGTGGCGATGTTTCGGATGCGTGATGAGTTTCGCCTGGACGGTCTGCTTTAGCCCGCGTAGCGAAGCGGCCTGCGCCTTGCTGCGTCCCTCCGCCAGCGCTTCAGCGAAGTTGGCGAACAACACGGTGATCCACAGCCAGACGGTGACACCGAGAATGAAACCCGATGGCGCATCGCCGCTGCCATCGAGCGACTGGATCCACAGCAGTGTCGTGAGCATCGCGCCGACATAGACGACGAACATCACCGGATTACGCCACTGCGCACGCGGGTCGAGCTTGCGCAGCGAATCCAGCAGCGCAGGACCGAGCAACGTGCCATCGAGCATCGGAAGTTTTTGTCTGGTCATAAAAGAATCGGAAAAGAAATTCTCCACGGGGTACACGGGGAAACACAGGGTCTCGGAGGGAAAGAGCGGGGCCTTCTCGCCCCGTGATCCCCCATGTTCCCCGTGGAGTTCTTCCTTTCTTCAGCTCCTCATCATCAAGTGTTCAACGATGGGCCCCAGCGCCAGCGCCGGGACGTAAGTCAGCGCGCCGATCAGCAATACCGAACCGATCAACAGCACGACGAACAGCGGGCCGTGCGTGGGCATCGTGCCGGCGGTCGCTGGCGCGCGCTTCTTTGCGGCCAGCGAGCCCGCAATGGCAAGCACCGGTATCAGTACCCAGAAGCGGCCGAGCCACATCGCAATGCCGAGCGCGGTGTTGTAGAAGGGAGTGTTCGCCGACAGTCCTGCGAACGCGCTGCCGTTGTTGTTTCCCGCGGAACTGAATGCGTACAGGATCTCGGAGAAACCATGCGCGCCGGGGTTGGCAACGCCCACCTTGCCCGCTGTCACCGATACCGCGACCGCAGTGCCCAGCAGTACGACGAACGGCGTCGCGAGAATGGCAATCGACGTCATCTTCATGTCGAAGGCTTCGATCTTCTTGCCGAGGTACTCTGGCGTGCGGCCGATCATCAGTCCGGCGATGAAGACGCCGAGCAGCGCATAGATCAGCATGCCGTAGAGCCCGGAGCCGACACCGCCGAACGCCACCTCGCCCAGCTGCATCAGGAACATCGGCACGAGTCCGCCGAGCGGCGTCATCGAGTCATGCATCGAGTTCACGGCGCCCGTCGAGGTCGCAGTCGTCACCGCAGCGAACAGCGCCGACGCACCGATACCGAAGCGGGCTTCCTTGCCTTCCATGTTGCCGCCGGGCTGCGCATCGCTGCGCGCCGCATCGGCCCCCACCTGCGCGAAGATCGGATTGCCCTGCTGCTCGAAGTGGATGGCGACCACCCACATCGACACGAACAGGATCGCCATCCCGGCCAGCACTGCCCAACCCTGACGCGCATCACCGACCATGCGGCCGAAAGTGAATGTCAGCGCAATCGGAATCAGCAGGATCGCGAAAAGTTCGATGAAGTTCGTCAACGTATTCGGGTTCTCGTAGGGATGCGCGGAGTTGGCATTGAAGAAGCCGCCGCCGTTCGTGCCGAGTTCCTTGATCGCTTCCTGCGAGGCGACCGGCCCCATCGCCAGCGTCTGCGAATGACTGCTCTGCACCTGCGGCGCAATCGCGACGACTTCCTTGTAGGCGTCGAAATTCTGGATCACACCCTGCGATATGAGCACGAGCGCGATGACGGCCGCGATCGGCAACAGGACATAGAGCGTGATGCGCGTCAGGTCGACCCAGAAATTGCCGATCGTGGCCGCGCCGTGGCGGGCGAAGCCGCGAATGAGCGCCACCGCGACAGCGATGCCGGTCGCGGCGGAGACGAAGTTCTGTACCGCGAGAGCGAGCATCTGCGTCAGGTAGCTCATCGTGGATTCGCCGACGTAACCCTGCCAGTTGGTATTCGTGACGAAGCTGACGGCCGTATTGAACGAAGAGTCCGCCGTCACTGCGCCGAACTGTTGCGGATTGAGCGGCAACCAGGCCTGCAGGCGCTGCACGCCATAAACGAACAGCGTGCCGACCACGCTGAAGAGCAGCACGCCGATGGCGTACTGCTTCCAGCCTGTTTCGCGTTCCGGATCGATGCCCGCGACGCGATACACCAGCCGCTCGACGCCGAAGCGCAAACGGCTGCGCGAGGTCGCCCCGCCCTCGAGCACGTCCGCAATGTAGTGGCCCAGAGGCCGGCCGCACACAGTGGCCAGGGCCAGTACTGCCAGCCCCAGCACGATCGCTGCAATCGTCATTGGATTCTCCGCGTCAGAACTTTTCGGCCTTCAGCAAGGCATGGATCAGGTAGGCCGCCAGCGCCCCGGCTATCCACATTGCAAACTGCACGAACGTCATTCGATTCTCCCGAGGCGGGACAACGCCACGACCAACGCGTGGGTCGTCGCGTACAAGACGACGATGAGTCCGATGAAGACCAGATCCTGCATGTGCGCTCTCCTTCGATGGCGAAGATGCTACGGCGCAAATGCATCAAGAAGCGGCAGGGAAAGAGCAGCGCCCGCATAAGGAATGCATAAAGACGCGGCCAGGCCGTGCGATCGGGAGTTACACTGCCGCGAACACTGGAGAGCCTTCTATGCTCATTACCTGCGCCGCCTATCGCAACGGTGAAAAGCTGGCAGATATCAGCGTGGAGACGATCAGCGAGTACGTCTGCCAGCCCGATTGCTTCGTCTGGGTGGCCCTGGCCAATCCCGAGCCGGCAGAGCTGGAGCAGATGCAGGAAGAATTCGACCTGCATCCGCTGGCCGTCGAAGACGCCCGCCACGGCCATCAGCGTCCCAAGATCGAGGAGTACGGCAACAGTCTGTTCGCCGTGCTGCACATGATCGAGGAAAGCGGCAGCGAACTGAGCGTCGGCGAGGTCGCCATCTTCACCGGCCCCAACTACGTGCTCTCGGTGCGCAGTCGCGCGCACAAGGGCTTTCAGGAGGTGCGCACACGCGCGGAGCGAGAACCCGAGTTACTGAAACACGGCGCCGGCTACGTGCTGTACGCGCTGATGGATGCGGTGGTCGATCGCTACTTTCCCGTGCTCGAACACCTGGAGGACGAACTCGAAGTACTCGAGGAACGCATCTTCGCCAACTCCTCCGCGCGGACCAATATCGAAGCCCTTTACGGGCTGAAACAGCGCCTCATGATCGTCAAGCATGCCGTCGGCCCGCTACTGGATGGGTTGGGCAGCCTGTCCGGGGCCCGCGTTCCCCTCATGTGTGCAGGCATGCAGGAATACTTTCGCGACATCGCCGATCACCTGCAGCGACTGAATCAGACCATTGAATCGGTACGCGACACCGTTTCCACCGCCACGGCGGTCAATCTGTCGATGATCACGTTGCAGGAAAGCGAAGTGATGAAACGACTCGCGGCCTACGGCGCGCTGGTGGCCGTACCCACGCTGATCGTGGGCATCTACGGCATGAACTTCGAGTTCATGCCGGAACTGCGCTGGCGCTATGGCTATGCCATCACGCTCGCACTGATGGCGGCGCTCGATGGCTATCTCTTTTATCGGTTTCGCAGGGAGAAGTGGTTGTGAGACGGAACGACGGCTGGCTGCGCCAGCAGGAGGCCGTGTGCAGGATGGCCGGAAGACCGGCAGGGGGGCCGCGCAGACGCGGCAGGTCAGAGCGGAGAAGACGTTCCGCAGGGAGGACAATGACCGCCTTCGATCGTACGAATCTGACTTGCCGCGTCTTCGCGACCTTCATGTGACCAATGGCGACCAGCGGGAGCCCGGGGGAATCCCGCGCGGACCGCAGGCCTACTTGCCGTAGGCCCCTTGCTCGCGAAGCGAGCCGCCATTTCCTCCCCGTCACTTCCTACGCTACCGCCCTCTTACCTTCCGGCTCCTCCTCCTCCTTCAGCTCCCCTTCCCACTTCGACACCACTGCCGTCGCGATGCTGTTGCCGATGACATTGGTGGCCGAGCGGCCCATGTCCAGGAAGTGGTCGATGCCGAGCAGCAGGACCAGCCCCGCTTCCGGAATGCCGAACTGGGCCAGCGTCGCTGCGATCACCACGAGCGAAGCGCGCGGGACGCCGGCGATGCCTTTCGAGGTCAGCATGAGCACGGCGACCATCGCGATCTGCTGACTGATCGGAATCTCGATGCCGTACACCTGCGCGATGAACATGACGGCGAAGGTGCAGTACATCATCGAGCCGTCCAGATTGAAGGAGTAGCCGACGGGCAGGACGAAGCTGGCGATGCGATTGCTGCAGCCGAACTTCTCCAGTTCCTCCAGCGTGCGCGGGTAGGCCGCTTCGGAACTGGCCGTCGAGAACGCGAGAATGACAGGCCCCCGTACACGCTTGATCAGGCGCACCACGCGGGGTCCGATGATCAGGCCGCCCAGGATCGTGAGGATCACCCACAGGAGCAGCAGGCCCAGGTAGAACTCACCCATGAAGATGCCGTAGACCCGCAGAATATCCAGGCCCTGCTTCGCCACCGTCGTCGCCAGCGCACCGAATACCGCGAGCGGCGCGAACAGCATCACGTAACCCGTCACCTTCAGCATGATGTGCGCGAGCACATCGACCACCTCGATGACCGGCTTGCTGCGCTCGCCGAGTGCGGCCATCGCAGTACCGAAGAACAGCGAGAACACGACGATCTGCAGGATCTCGTTGCGCGCCATCGCATCGAGGATGCTGGTCGGAATCGTGTGAGCGATGAATCCCTGCAGCGACAACGCACCGGCCTCGATGCCGGACTGCACGTGCGATTCAGGAATCGGCAGCGACATGGCCTTTCCCGGCTCGAGGGTCTCGACCAGCACCAGGCCGAGCGTCAGCGAAATGAGCGATGCAAAGATGAACCAGCCCAGCGCCTTGCCGCCGATGCGGCCCACCGTGGCGATATCGCCCATCTTGGCAATGCCGACGACCAGCGTGGAGAACACCAGCGGCGCGATGATCATCTTGATCAACCGCAGGAACATGGTCGGCAGCAGCCCGGTTGTCTCGGCGAATTCGGCTGCCGACTCGGGAAAGTAGGTGTAGCTGATGTAACCGCTCACCAGGCCCAGGATGAGTCCGATGATGATGAACGTGGTCAGGCGACTGGAGGGCATTGCGCGTGATCCTTGGTTGCGACGACGGATATCAGACGAATGCCAGCAGCAGCGCTCCCAGGGCGATGCGATACCAGGCGAACGGCACGTAACTGTGGGACTGGATGTAACGCAGCAACCACTTCACTGCAACGAAACCAACGACGGTGGACACGCCAAAGGCGATCGCAAGATCTCCCCACGCCTCGCCCGCCAGACCGCCTTCGAAGTAGAGCTCCATGAACTGATAGGCAGTGGCCGCAAACATGGTGGGAATCGCCAGCAGGAAGGCAAATTCCGCAGCGGCCGGACGTGAGGTCGTGCCGGCGAGCATGGCGGCAAACAACGCCGCGGCCGATCGCGATGTGCCGGGAAACACTGCAGCGATCACCTGCGCCACGCCGACCCAGGCCGCGGCATTCCAACCGATCAGCGCGCTCACCGGGCGCTTCGACACGTACCATTCGACAGCGAAGATGATGAAGCCACCGATGATCAGTGCAGCGGCGACGGGATAGACGGTTTCCGGCAGTTCGATGCCAGCCAGTCTCGCGCCCAGACCGCCAATCACCGTGATACCGAGTGCAAGTGCGAGCTTGAGCAGATAGTCACGATTCTCGGCGCGCGCAAACCCGAGACCCATGTCGAGCAGACGGCGCCAGTAGACGAGCGTCACGGCGAGAATGGCGCCGGACTGGATCGCCACCGTGAACAGATCGGAACGCCGGCCCAGCCAGTGTTGCGCGATCAGCAAGTGGCCGGTGCTGGAGATAGGGAGAAACTCGGTGATGCCTTCGATGATTCCCAGCAGAATGACCTGAATCAGATTTTCCACGCACAGCCCATTGTTCGATATTCAGTGACGGGCATCATACTGGCAGACGGCGACGGGACGACAGTTTCATCGACCCGCCCAGGGTCGGGCTGTCGGGCCTTTCACCAGACAATGCTCACCGTCAGGCCAGGCCCGGTCCGCCATGCATACAATTCGCGGCACTGTGCCCAGCCTGCTGCGACCGCATTGACCTCCATCAATCGGCGCACCTATAGTCGCCGCCATGTCGCGAATCGTCGCTCGCACTCTCCAGCAACAACCGTCGTTACAGGCGGCGGTGGTTGCGCGCGCGTTCCAAAGCCGGGATCCGATCCCGGGCTGACCGAACCGTCTCTCGCTACCCCGCCATCGGCGGGGTTCGCACCGAGCTTCGCCGGGCTGTTTCACGCACCCCTCAAGGAGCTCATCATGCTTCATTTCACTTCCGACGCTGATATCGAACGCATCGCCCGCGGCGTGATCGACCGGTCGCTGCCCAAACGCGAATGGACCCACGCGGCGCATTTCGCCGCGGCGCTCTGGTTGCTCGCCCGCTCGGACATGGACCCGATGCGCGAGATGCCCACATTGATTCGTGCATACAACGAAGCCACAGGCGTCGCCAACACCGACACCAGCGGCTATCACGAAACGATCACGCTCGGTTCGCTGCGTGCCGCCCAGGCCTGGCTCGAAACCCGGCGCGACCGTCCGCTGCACGAGTCGCTGACCGACCTACTGGCTTGCGAGTTCGGTCGTAGCGACTGGTTGCTCGCGTACTGGTCGAAACCGGTGCTGTTCTCGGTAGTCGCACGACGCAGCTGGGTCGAGCCGGATCGGCGGCCCCTGCCGTTCTGATCTCAACCGGCCGCGCTATCATGCCGCTCCCGAACTCGTCCCTTCGCTGCAATCCGGAGATCGATCGATGACTGCCAGCCGTCGTGAATTCATCGTGGGCACAGGAGCTGCGATTGCCGCTGCCAGCCTGCCGGTTTCCGCGTCACCCGCGAGCAGTGCCGCGGCCGATGCGGCCGTGCAGAAGCTGCTCGCCGATTTCGCCGAAGGCTTGCTGATCGATTACCCCGAAAGCGCCACGGGGCTGGGCATCGACACCGGCGCACGCGCGGTATTGAAGTCGAAGCTCTCCGATCGTTCGATGGCGGGTCAACAGGCGATCGCGCAACGCGTGACGCAACGGCTGCAGCGACTGCAAGCGATCGATGTCACTGCACTCGGTGCGGCGACGCGTGTCGATGTGGACGTGATGCGCACGGCGCATGAGTTCGCCGCGGAAGGATTCGCCTTCCCATACGGCGACACCGCCCTGCTCAACCTGACCTGGTCGTGGCGCAATGCGCCTTATGTGGTCGCACAGAACACCGGCGCCTTCCTGGAAATTCCCAGCATGCTGGAAGAGCAGCACACGATCACGACGCGGGAAGATGCAGACGCCTATCTCGCACGGCTCGACGCGTACGCCGGTCAGATCGACGGAGAAACCGGACGCCTGCACAGCGCGGCGGCACAAGGCGTCATCGCACCGGATTTCCTGCTCGACAAGACGCTCGAGCAACTGCGCATCGCGCGCGGCGCGAACGTCGCGAACTGGTCACTGGTGACGTCGCTGGCGAAGCGCACGAAAACCCTCGGCGGCGACTATGCAACGCGAGCCGGGAAAATCTCAGCCGATCGCATCGCACCTGCCCTCGATCGACAGATCGCTGAACTCGATGCCCACCGTCGCAAGGCGACAGCCGATGCGGGTGCGTGGAAGCTGCCGCGAGGCGATGAATACTATGCGTGGACACTCCGGGCCGCGACGACGACCCGGCTGACGCCGGATGAGATTCACCAACGCGGCCAGGAGGAACTGCGTGAACTGCAGTCACGCATGGATGCGATCCTGAAACGCGAAGGGTTCACTTCGGGCACTGTCGGCGAACGCATGACGGCTCTGGGCAAGCAGCCGCGGTTCGCCTTCGAGGACAGCGATGCCGGACGCGCACGCCTCATGGCGTACCTGGAAGAACGGGTGCGGGACATGCGCGCGCGACTGCCACGCGCGTTCGCGACGCTGGTGCCCGGCAATTTCGAGATCAAGCGTATGTCGCCCGAAGTCGAACCAGGTGCACCGGGCGCCTACGGTGGCGCCGGCACGATCGACGGCAAGGTGCCCGGCAAGTTCTGGATCAACCTGCACAACATGAAGGTGTGGACGACCTACAACTTGCCGACGCTGTGCTTCCACGAGTCCATTCCGGGGCATGTCTGGCAAGGGGAATATACGTTCGACCTGCCACTCTCACGGTCGCTGCTGGCCTTCAACGCCTACTCCGAAGGCTGGGCACTGTATGCGGAGCAGCTGGCCGATGAACTCGGTGTCTACGATGACGATCCGTTCGGCCGTCTCGGCTATCTGCAGTCCATCGCCTTCCGCGCCTGCCGGCTCGTCGTCGACACGGGCCTCCACGCCAAGCGCTGGACACGCGAACAGGCGATTCAATGGTTCGCCAGCACCAACGGATCGAGCGTCGACGAAGTCACGAGCGAAGTGGATCGCTACTGCGCCTGGCCGGGCCAGGCCTGCGGCTACAAGGTGGGCCACAGCGAGATCAACCGGCTGCGTACGCAGGCACAACAGGCCCTCGGCGCGAAGTTCGATCTGCGACAGTTCAACGACACGGTCGTCAAAGGCGGCGGCGTGCCGATGCTCACGCTGGCGCGCATGATCGATGCTTTCGTCACACAACGTCGATAGTCCGTCGTTCGCTGCTCAGGCCGGGGTGCGCAGCGTTCCTGACGGTGCCGGTCACGGCATGCCGATGGTTCCATAGGCGCGCCGATAGAACCGCGTCTTCTGTTCGAGGGCGTCGCGAATCGCCTCGGGATGCAGCGAATCCTCGTCCAGCTCGCTGTAATCGAGTCCCAGCACCTCGAAGCCGTATTCACTGACCACCGCAATGCGGTCGTGCTGGACGAGAGCGAAGCCCATGTACTCGGATATCAGCAGCGTGTCGCGTCCGCCGGCTTCGAGCAGCGGCCGGCCGACACTGTGCGTGGAGAACGGATCGCTGCAACCCAGGTGGTCGCGCATCAGCGTCGGCATCACGTCGAAATGCGACGTGCGGTGAGTGAGCACCGCGGCACTCGTTCCCGGCGCATAGAGAATGAACGGCACACCGGTCTGGTAGCGTGTGAAATTGCTGGAGTGCCCCCAGTAACCCCGCTCGTTGTCGTTGAACTCCTGGCCATGGTCGCCGGTGATCATGATCAGCGAATTCTCCAGCAGACCGCGCGCCTCGATATCGGCCAGGACCCTGCCGACGAGGCTGTCGACGTAATGCACCGAATTGCGATAGCGGTTCAGCCATGGCAGCGGATCGGAACCGCGCCCGAGCTGCAGATAGTTGATGTCCCCGATGCTGGGCTGGAACTGCAACGGATAACCGGCTGGAAACTCGAAGCTGTGCGGCGCATCGTAGAACAGCAGCGCAAAAAACGGCTGTTTGGCATCGCGGCCATCGAGATACCGCAGGAAGTCGTCGGTCAGATCCCGATCCCAGTCGGCCGGCCCCTGGCCGTCGGAACGCATGCGCACGTCCTTGAGCGAGGCGAACACGGTGCGATCGAACTCCGGGCTGTACAGCGGAGCACTGCGGAAGGCACGAATGTCGTACTGCTGACGCAGCAGCTCATCGAAGATCGCAGGTCCCTTGCGATCGCTGAGCACCGCATGCCAGTACGTACCCGGAATCGAATAGAACAGCGAGAACACGCCGATGCGGGTGGCGTTGCCGCCGCTGTGATGATCGACGAATTGCTGCGAGCGGCGCGCGAACGCTGCGATGTTCGGACTGACCCTGTCATTCATCGCATCGAAACGCCACGAGTCGATCATGATGACGATGATGTTCCTGCGTCGCGCCGGCGCTTTGCAGCTGCGCTCCTGCAGCGGGTACTGCAGCGTGCCACTGTCCGAGGCGCCGGCGAGCGGCTGCACTTCGCGACGCACATTCACGCCGACCGAACGCAGGAAGCGCTTGGCCGTGGCCGCATAACGCAACGGCAGCACGTCCGTCTGTTTGAGCAGCGATTCCTTCGAGACCACGTCGGCCCACAGGTGCGCCCCATGGAAGCCCAGCAGCGACAGGATGATCAGCGTCAGCCCCACATGGACGAAGCGCGGCTGACCGGCGGTGCGTCGCACGTGACGCCACGTGAGCAGTCCGACGATGGCGACCGTGGTGACGACGGCGACTGCGATCGCGAGCGCCTGCACGTACATGGCGCGCGAGAAGACGAACGTCTCCTGCGCAGCACCACCGAACATCAGGTTGAGCACGCCCGCATTGATGTGAAACCGGTAGAGCCGGTAGACCTGCGTATCGATCAGCAGCGCCATGAGTATCAGCGCTGCGCTCAGAATGCCCAGCGGCAGGATGAAGCGCGGCCGTGGCAGCAGCAGGCTGAACAGCAGCACCGGCAACAGCAGCAGGGCGATCAGCGCAGCGAAATGACCGATGAGCATCGCGGCGCGAAAGAGCAGCGAGGCAGGCGCATCGTCGAGATCCGGCACACCGAAGTAGCGCGCCGAGCCCACGAGCGCCAGCAGCAGGGTCGACAGCAACAGCCATCCCCACCAGCGCCACAATTGCCGCCGGGGGAGTGATGAACCGCTCCGATCAGCACCCATTTGTGACGGAGTATATCGGTCACCACCCCGTCGGGACGCCGTCGTGATCAGCGCCATCGCTCTACCGCCCGTTTCCTGATATTCAGGCATCTATAACTGATGCACTGAATCCGAGTTCGATGAATACCCTGGAAATCACTTACTCCCTGACCGTCGCGGACTGGCGGGCCTACCAGGCTGCCTGGGCGCAGCGTCTGCAGGACCGTACGCGACTGTCGCGCCGCGCGATACTGAGCATCGTCCTGCTGGCGCTTGGCCTCGCCTGCGTACTGGTGCTGCTCGCCGTGCAGTTGCAGCAACCGATCCCCT
Source organism: Povalibacter sp. (assembly GCF_036520495.1). Taxonomy (GTDB): domain Bacteria; phylum Pseudomonadota; class Gammaproteobacteria; order Steroidobacterales; family Steroidobacteraceae; genus Steroidobacter. The sequence goes on from NZ_DATDJO010000003.1 coordinate 28,118, forward strand.
TCCTGGCGGTGGTCGTCGGCGCCTGCGCCGCCGTGCTGGGCGTGATGATCAACATGCGGCGCCTGCGCAAGGCGTCACACCCGGATGAGCAGGGCGTGATTCTCGGCCCCGGCCGGCTGACCTTCGACGACAGCGGCATGCGCCTGGAAAAAATGCATTCGCTGATCCGCCACGACTGGTCCGTCTTCCAGGACATCACGCAGTCACCCGAGCACCTGTTCGTCTGGATCGACCGGATGGCAGGACTCATCGTGCCCATTCGCGACCTGCCCACCGATCTCACCGCCGCGCAGGTCATGGAACAGATTCGTGCTTTCGCCTCCAGTGCGATCGTGATCCCCGCTATGCAGGCGCCGCCGACGAATACCGTGACCGCGCAGAGCCTGTCGACGTCGGCATCTTCCGGTGAACACTCTTTCTGGAAATCCATCGCAGGATTTCTGTTGCTGCGGCCGGTGACGCAGCCTGCACTTGCGCTTCCCGATCGCGCTCTGTGCGCGCTGGCACTGACGTACCTCGCCTCGTGGCTGCTGCTCGATTGGCTGACGGCGGCGCCGGGCTCGACGTTTTATATCTATGGCCTGCTGGGAATCGGCTGGTACGCCAGCCTGATCCTGCTGGTCGCGGCTATATGGGCCCGGCTGTCACAGCCGCTGGCGCCGTTTCGCAGCACGCTGGCAGTCGTGCTGGCTTTCACGCCGCTGGCGATCGCGCTGGCGCTGTTGATCCTGCAATACGTCCCCGACGCTGCGATCCTCGGCGCTCTGATCCTGGTCGCATTCTATGCCAGCACCTATGGACACGCGGCGCTGCGCTCGCTCACGGCACGCCACCAGCCGCAGGCAATGTTCGCTGGCCTGCTGGTGCTGTCGCTGGCCGCGTGGTTTGCGCAGACCCAGTACGTGACACCGCAGTTCTGGTATCCCGATGACGATGCCGAAGCCTCGGGCGAGGCGGCCAGCTCCATGGAGCAATGGCGGCAGATGGAAGCATTGCTGTTCGGGCAGTCCGGGCGCATCGACGCCGCGGTGGCCGCCATGGAGCGACCCGACGATCTGGCGTCGGCCGCATTCTTTCTCGGATTTGCCGGCATGGGCGAGCAACGCGTGTTCGCGGGTGAGATCGCACTGGCCAGCGAGGTGATCGCCGAAAACTACGGCACCGGGTCGCGATCCCTGCAACTGATCAACGACCGCCGCGACCTCGCATCGCAACCGTTCGCCAATACCTCGGCGCTGCGCCAGGCGCTGACCGACATCGCGAGGCGCATGAACCTCGACCAGGACGTGCTGTTCCTGGCGCTTTCCTCACATGGCTCGGAAGACGGACAGCTTTCCGTCAGCAACCTGGGAATGCCCGTCAACAATCTTTCCGCTCAGGATCTCGCCGAGGCGCTGGACGACTCGGGTATCCGCTGGCGCGTGATAATCGTCTCCGCGTGCTACTCCGGACAGTTCATCGAACCGCTGCGCAACGACACCACGATTGTCATCACCGCGGCGGCGCCTGATCGTACCTCGTTCGGCTGTGCCGACGATCGTGACCTCACCTACTTCGGCGAAGCGTTCTATCGTGATGCGCTGCACTCCTCTGTCGATCTGCGCACGGCCTTCCAGCGGGCGAAGGCGGAGATCGCGAGGCGAGAGGAACAGGAAGACATCGAGGCGTCGCATCCGCAGGCGCACTTCGGCGCGGCGATCGAACGGCATCTGCGGGGGATGAGGACTGCGAATCGATAGACAGGAAAATCAGCGGCCGCAAGCGAAGGGAGGGCTGCTGGGCGCTGGGCTGCTGGCCAGAATTCGAAACAAAGACGGTGACCGCCGATCCGCTTCGTTGCTCTGGCCAGCAGCCAGGAGCCCAGGACCCAGCAGCCCCTCTGTTACGCCCCGTGCGATTCCCTTCCGGTCACGGTCTTTCGCGGCGTTCTTCTGCGGATCACTACGGCGCCGGCGATTACTACAGCGCACAGGAGGATCACCGGCCAGTTGCCGACGTGCGCGTAGGGCGTGAGTCCGGTGCGCGGCTGCACGACGCCAGTGAGGACGTCGGGCTTGAATCGCGGCAACGTCTTTTCCACCCTGCCGTCCGCCAGGATCAGGGCCGAGATACCGTCGTTGGCCGCACGCAGCAGCGGCCGCTGCGCCTCCATCACACGCATGCGGCTGATCTGCAGGTGCTGCGGGGCCGCCGTCGTATCGCCGAACCAGGCATCGTTGGTGACGTTCACCAGCAGCGTGGCTTCCTTGAGGACCGCGAGCTGCTCGGCGCCGTAGGCATCTTCATAACAGATCGTGGCCCCGATCTTGTTCGCGCCCGCGCGCAGTGCCGGCTGATTGCGTTCGCCCGCGGTGATATCCGTGTACGGCAAACTCTGCAGCCGCATCCACGCCCGCACGAAGGACGGAACCGGAAAGAACTCGCCGAATGGCACGAGGCGACGTTTGTCATACCACTGCGCCTCTTCGTCGAGCGCCAGCAAGCCGTTGCGGATGTCGTCCTGGTCCTTGCCGTAGTGGAGCATCCCGGTGATCAGCGTCGTGTTCTTGGCGCGGGCCGCCGACCACAGCTGGGAAACGAAATCGCGTAACTGATCGGGCATATCGGGCAGGGCCGCCTCCGGCCACAGCACGATGTCCTTGCCTAGTTGCGGCAACGTGAGATCGCGGTACAGATCGAGCGTGGAATCACGATACTCGAGGCTCCACTTCAGATCCTGCGGAACCGCACCCTGCACGATCGCCACGGTGACCGGGCGACCGATCGGCTGTGTCCATTCGTGATTCCAGAGTGCAGCGCCGGTCACCCAGATCGCTGCACCTGTTGCGACTGCGATGATTCGCTCACGCCGCGTACTCGTGAGAAGCACGACAAGCACACCTGCGGAAATGGCGGCCAGCAGACTGATGCCGTAGACACCGACGATCGGTGCATAACCCGCCAGCGGCGAATCGGTCTGCGAATAGCCCAGGGCAAACCAGGGAAAGCCGCTGAGGAACCAGCCGCGAAACCATTCGAGCAGCGCATACGCCGCCGGATAGACGATGAGCGGATGCCATATCCCCCCGATTCCGGCGCTCGCCCGTGATGGCAGCCATCGCGTCAGGCCGTAACCGAGCGCTGCCGTGTAGCTGCCAAGAATCGCCACCATCGCGAACATGAGAAAGATCGCGATCCATGCCGGTGCGTGGCCGATCTCGTGAATCGTGTTGTAGAGCCAGTAGGTTCCGGACAGGAACAGCCCCACGGTGAACAGGAAGCCCGCCTTCGCCGCATGGCGCGGTGACGCTGCGAACCGCCAGCTCAGGAACAGGAAGGTCGGACACAGAATCGCGAGCGGCCACCACTCGAACGGCGCAAACGCCAGCGACAGCAGCCCGCCGACCGGCAGTGCGAGCCATTGCGCGAGACGCGTCTCGAAAAAATACTGGAGAGGAAGAGGTTTCACACAGAGTACTCAGAAATCACAGAGCGCCGGAATACGGAAAGCAGAGCAACCATCTCGTTGCCCCTGGCTCTGTGTACGCTGTGCTCTCTGTGTGAAATCTTTTTCTTCTCCGTGCCCTGCCGTGACATCCGGTGTTCATTCTTCCTTCGGCACGATGTCCTCGGTGGTCGTGACACGCAGCAGATCGAGACGGCGGCGGTCGGCACGCACGACGCGGAACTCCAGGCCATCGAGAGTGAAAGTTTCGCCACGCCGCGGCAGCCGACTCAGGTAGTTGATGACCAGGCCGCCGATCGTGTCGAACTCGTCGTCGCTGAACGACGTGCCGAAGTACTGATTGAAGTCCTCGATGCGCGTCGTGCCCTTCACGCTGAACTGACGTTCGGCCTCCTTGCGGATGTCGAGATCGTCTTCGACGTCGTATTCATCGCCAATGTCGCCGACGATCTGTTCGAGCACGTCTTCGATGGTGACGAGGCCGGAAACGCCGCCGTATTCGTCGACCACGATCGCCATGTGATGATGGCTGGCGCGGAATTCCTTGAGCAGTTCGCTCAGGCGTTTGCTTTCCGGAATGAAGGCGGCGGGACGCAGGCACTCCTTGATGTCGAAGTTCTCCCTGCCGCCGTCGACGAAGTATCGCAGCAGGTCCTTCGCCAGCAGGATGCCGACCACCTGATCGCGATCTTCACCGATGACTGGAAAACGCGAGTGCCCGGATTCGATCACCGCCGGCAGGATGTCCTCCGGCGGATCGTCGCGATTGACGATTACGATCTGCGATCGCGGCACCATGATGTCGCGCACCTGCATCTCGACCACCTCGAGCACGCCTTCGAGCATTTCGAAAGCGTCGGAGCTGATCACGCCGCGCGACTTCGCATTGACCAGAAGATCGATGAGATCCTCGATATCGCGCGGCTCGCTGCTGAAGCTGTCGGTGATACGCCGCAGCCAGCGACCCGTCGGACCTTGTTCCTCAGACATATGGATTGGGATACCCGAATGTCGCCAACAGATTCATTTCGCGCTCTTCCATCAACTCGGCTTCACCTTCGATTTCATGATCGTAACCTAACAGATGCAACACCCCATGGATGACCATGTGGGCCCAGTGGGACTGCGGAGATTTCACCTGTTCCCGCGCCTCACGGGCCACGACCGGGGCACAAATGACGAGATCGCCCAGCGGCAGGGAGTCATCGCTCGCTGCCGGCTGCCCGGCATCCGCCAGCCCGGAGGGAAAGGACAAGACATTGGTCGGCTTGTCCTTGCCACGCCACAGACGGTTCAGGCGCCGGCTTTCTGCCGCGCCAACGATGCGGATGGTGATCGAAATCCGGGGGACACGAAGCCGGGTCGCTGCACCGGGTGTTCCGCCGATGAACGCCGCCACTGCCCAACGACGCAATACACCCGGATGAGGCACGCCCTTGCGTGTTGCGGCGAACTGGATCGGCACTTCGAGTTCGAGATCGTCGGCGTTGACGCGCCGCGGCCGGCGACTCGCCGATGTCTCGCGAACGGGTCGCGGCATTACCGATCAGGCCCTTGCGCATCGGCGGCATCGGGCGGCGCCTGTGTACGTTCGTACGCTTCGACGATCCGTTGCACCAGCGGATGACGGACGACGTCGCGCGACGTGAAGTGCGTGAAGGACACGCCGGTTACTCCCGGCAACACCTTCATCGCATTGCGCAGCCCGGACACCTGCTGCTTCGGCAGATCGGTCTGCGTGATATCGCCGGTCACGACGGCTTTCGAGCCGAAGCCCAGGCGCGTGAGGAACATCTTCATCTGCTCGACGCTGGTGTTCTGCGCCTCATCGAGGATGATGAAGGAATCGTTCAAGGAACGGCCGCGCATGAATGCCAGCGGCGCGATCTCGATGACCTGGCGCTCGACGGCGCGCGCCACTCGATCGAATCCCATCATTTCATAGAGCGCGTCGTACATCGGCCGCAGGTACGGATCGACCTTCTGGGCCAGATCGCCCGGCAGGAACCCGAGTCGCTCGCCCGCTTCGACGGCAGGACGCACGAGCACGATGCGGCGCACACGTTCCGACTGCAACGCCTCGACGGCACAGGCGACCGCGAGGAACGTCTTGCCGGTACCCGCAGGGCCGATGCCGAACGTCAGGTCCGAGGTATGGATGTTGTGCAGGTACTGGCGCTGATTCGGCCCGCGTCCGCGGATACCGCCACGCTGCGTGTGAATCGACAGGTCGTCCTCTCGCGGGTGCGATGAGGCCACAGCGGCGTTCGTATCCATTCCGGCTTCCTGCAAGGCGAGGTGCACGCGGTCCGGCGTCAGCGATTCGCTCGCCGACAAATCGAACAACGCACGCAGTACGATCTGAGCCGTGGCTGCGGCAGCGGCGGGTCCCGTGACTTCGACCTGTCCACCGCGACGACGCACCTGCACGCCGAGACGCTGCTCGACATGACGCAGATTCTCATCCAGCGGTCCGACGAAATTGGCCAGCCGGGTGTTGTCGACAGGCTCGAAGGCGAGATCGCGGGTTTCGACGAGAATGCTCAAGAGAAAATTTCCACGGGGTACACGAGGAACACTGGGTCGGACAAGAACATGGAAATATTCATCTTCAATCTGCGGTCCATATGCTGCATCTATGCGGCTTGAATTTTTCCGCCCCCCGTGTGCCCCGTGGAAATCCGATCTTCTCCGACGAGGCGGCCGCGCAGGGAGTTGGTCAGGCCTTCAGTGATCAGCACGTCGGCGAACTGACCGATCAGCGACTGGGGTGCATCGAAGTTCACCCAGCGCATGTTCTCCGTGCGACCCGCTACCTGGCGGGAATCCTTCTTCGCTGACCGCTCCACCAGGACACGCTGCACGCTGCCGACCATCGACTGACTGATGCCGCGTGAATGCGCATCGATGTGTGCCTGCAGCACCGAGAGCCGCTGATGCTTTTCCTCGTGCGTGACGTCGTCGGGCAACGAAGCGGCTGGCGTACCGGGACGACGGCTGTAGATGAAGCTGAAGGACTGGTCGAAACCGACATCCCGGATCAGGTTCATGGTCGCTTCGAAATCACGCTCGGTCTCGCCGGGAAATCCGACGATGAAATCGGAAGAGATGCTGATGCCAGGCCGCACGGCGCGCAGTTTGCGGATCTTCTGCTTGAATTCGAGCGCTGTGTAGCCGCGCTTCATGGCCGCAAGAATCCGGTCGGACCCCGACTGCACCGGCAGGTGCAGATAATTCGCGAGCTTCGGCACGTCGCGATACGCCTCGATGAGCGCGTCATTGAACTCGAGCGGATGCGACGTCGTGAAGCGAATGCGCTCGACCCCATCGATGTCGGCGACGCAATAGATGAGCGTGGACAGATCGCACAGCGTGCCATCGTCCATCGGACCGCGATACGCATTGACGTTCTGGCCCAGCAGATGGATTTCGCGCACGCCCTGGGCGGCCAGCTCACGGATTTCCGCCATCACCGGCTCGAACGGGCGACTGACCTCCTCCCCCCGCGTGTAAGGCACCACACAGAACGAGCAGTACTTGCTGCATCCTTCCATGATCGACACAAACGCTGTCGAACCTTCGGCGCGCGGCTGCGGCAGGTGATCGAACTTCTCGATCTCCGGGAAGCTGATGTCCACGACGGGACGACCGGTCGCACGCAGCTCGCTGATCATGTCCGGCAACCGATGCAGAGTCTGCGGCCCGAACACCAGGTCGACGTAATTGACGCGCTTCGTGATGCTCTCGCCTTCCTGGCTGGCAACGCAGCCACCGACGCCGATGATGAGATCCGGCCTGGCCTGCTTCAGATGCCGCCAGGTCCCCAGCTGCGAGAAGACCTTGTCCTGCGCCTTCTCGCGAATCGAACAGGTATTGAGCAGGATGACGTCGGCCTGCGCCGGATCTTCCGTCAGCTCATAGCCGCCGGATGCCCTCAGTACGTCCGCCATCTTGGCGGAGTCGTACTCGTTCATCTGACAGCCGTTGGTACGGATATGAAGGAAAGGCATGGGACCGGGTGAAAAACGGGGCGGGTAGGATACTGGGAGAAGGGCCTGGGCTCTAGGCCTTAGGCTCTAGCCAGAAAAAACAAAGACTTGGGATGTCCCTGACAGGTAATCCCCCTCGTCGTGGATTACCTTAATTCCTGCATGGCTACCAGGACCTGGGCCCTGGTGCCTTCCTCAGAACGGAATATCGTCGTCGAAGCCGGCGTCATCGCCTGCGGGTGCGCCACGATCCTCGACGGCCGCGGGACGCGACTGGCGCGATTCGCCACCACCCCGCGACTCGAACCCACCACTCGCACCACCGCCGCCTCCAGCACCGGCGCCAGCACCCCCACGACTACCGAGCATCTGCATATCACGGCCCACGATCTCGGTGGTGTAGCGGTCCTTGCCTTCCTTGTCCTGCCATTTGCGGGTGCGCAGGCTGCCTTCGATGTACACCTGCGAGCCTTTACGCAGATATTCGGCGGCGATTTCACCCAGCTTGTCGAACAGCACGACGTTGTGCCACTCGGTCCGCTCCTGCTTGTCGCCGGACTGCTTGTCAGTCCAGGCCTCGGAGGTCGCGATGCTGAAATTGGTGACCGCCTTGCCACTCGGCATGTAGCGGGTTTCCGGATCCTTGCCCAGATTACCCACCAGAATGACTTTGTTGATGCCGCGCGCCATGGAATACGTACCTGACAGATTGGAATGCGCGATTGTAGACGCCACCGCCGGGTGGGAACAGGTTGAATTGGCCGCTCGATCGTAGAAAGGGGCCGCTGAGCACCGGGCTGCTGGCCGGAAGCAAGGGAAGAGCCTTTGCTGCACGGTTGCCGCCGCCCGTATATTGAACGGCTTGGAGCCGGCTCCACATCAGCTCCCTTCGTCCTGTTTTGCCAGAGTCCAGAAGTCCAGAGTCCAGCAGCCCAGAGCCCCCTCACAGTCATGTCCTCGTCGTCCATCGTCATCCGCGGCGCTCGTACGCACAATCTGCGCAATATCGACCTCGAATTGCCGCGAGATCAGCTGATCGTGTTCACGGGCCTGTCGGGATCCGGCAAGTCCTCGCTCGCGTTCGACACCATCTACGCGGAAGGTCAGCGGCGCTATGTCGAGTCGCTGTCGGCGTACGCGCGCCAGTTCCTGTCGATGATGGAAAAGCCCGACGTCGATTCGATCGATGGCCTGTCGCCGGCCATCGCGATCGAGCAGAAATCCACGTCCCACAATCCCCGCTCCACCGTCGGCACGGTGACGGAAATCTACGACCATCTGCGACTGCTGTTCGCGCGGGTCGGCACGCCGCGCTGCCCGGATCATGGCGTCGATCTGGCAGCGCAGACCGTGAGCCAGATGGTCGACCAGGTCCTGCGCCTGCCGGAAGGTACGCCGCTCATGCTGCTCGCGCCGATGATCGACGGACGCAAGGGCGAACACGTGCAGGTGATCGAAACCCTGCGCGGCCAGGGGTTTGTGCGTGCGCGCATCGACGGCAAGGTGGCCGAACTCGATCAGCCGCCCAAGCTGGACAACAAGCGCAAACACACGGTCGAGGCCGTGGTCGACCGGCTCAAGGTCCGCGGCGATATATCGCAGCGACTGGCAGAGTCTTTCGAGACCGCCCTGCGCCTGTCCGATGGCACCGCCCGCGTCGCCTTCATGGACGAGCCCGACCGCGACGATCTGGTCTTTTCCGATCGTTTCGCCTGCACGATCTGCGGCTACAGCCTCGCCGAACTCGAGCCGCGGCTGTTTTCGTTCAACAATCCGGCAGGCGCCTGCCCCACTTGTTCCGGCCTGGGCGTGCAGCAGTTCTTCGATCCGGCGCGCGTCGTGCACCATCCGAATCTGTCGCTCGCGGGCGGCGCGATCCGCGGCTGGGACCGTCGCAATGCTTACTACTTCGCGCTGATCCAGTCGCTGGCGCGGCAGTACAAGTTCGACATCGAAACGCCGTGGAGCGAACTCGCCGCGAAGCATCAGAAGATCGTCCTGAACGGCAGCGGCGACGAGAAGATCGAGTTTCGCTACGTCGATGCACGGGGCGGCACCACCAAGCGCTCGCACAAGTGGGAAGGCGTCATTCCCAATCTGCAACGGCGTTATCGCGAAACCGAATCGATGGCGGTGCGCGAAGAACTCGCGAAGTACCTGAGCAATCAGCCGTGCCCGGACTGCAAGGGCACGCGCCTGAATCGCGCCGCGCGCAACGTGTTCGTTGCCGGACGCGCGTTGCCGGAACTTACGAGCATGGCGGTCGGCGATGCCATGCGCTTCAGCGCCGAGCTCAAGCTCGACGGCTGGCGCGGCGAAGTCGCCGTCAAGATCATCAAGGAAGTCGCCGAGCGTCTGCGCTTCCTGTGCGATGTCGGACTCGATTATCTGACGCTCGACCGCAGCGCCGAGACGCTGTCGGGTGGCGAGGCGCAACGCATCCGACTGGCGAGCCAGATCGGCTCAGGCCTCGTGGGCGTGATGTACATCCTCGATGAGCCATCGATCGGGCTGCATCAACGCGACAATGAACGACTGCTGCTGACCCTCAACCGGCTGCGCGATCTGGGCAACACAGTCATCGTGGTCGAGCATGATGAGGATGCGATTCGTCATGCGGATTTCGTCGTCGATCTGGGTCCCGGCGCCGGCGTTCATGGCGGCGAGGTCATTGCCAAAGGCTCGCCTGCAGAAGTCGCCGCCAATCCCAGATCGCTCACCGGCCAGTATCTGTCAGGCGCGCGCAGCATCGCGATTCCGCCACTGCGAGCGCCGAAACAGGACGATCGATTCCTGCGCATCGTCAATGCGCGCGGCAACAACCTCAAAGGCGTGACGGTCGACATCCCCCTGGGCGTGATGACCTGTGTCACCGGGGTGTCGGGCTCGGGTAAATCCACTCTCATCAACGACACGCTGTACCAGGTCGTGGCGCGCACGTTGAACGACGCATCGAACGACCCGGCGCCGAATGACGGCGTCGAAGGACTGGAGCAGATCGATCGCGTCATCGACATCGACCAGACGCCCATCGGCCGCACGCCGCGCTCGAACCCCGCGACCTACACCGGGTTGTTCACACCGATCAGAGATATTTTTGCGGCAGTGCCCGAGGCCCGCACGCGCGGCTATGAACCGGGACGCTTCAGTTTCAACGTGAAGGGCGGCCGCTGCGAGGCCTGCCAGGGCGACGGTGTCATCAAAGTCGAAATGCACTTCCTGCCGGATATCTACGTCCCCTGCGATGTGTGCAAGGGCAAGCGCTACAACCGCGAAACGCTGGAAGTTCGCTACAAGGGCAAGAACATCAGCGAAGTCCTGGAGATGACCGTCGAGGATGCCCTCGCCTTCTTCAAGCACGTTCCGGTCATCGAACCGAAGCTGCAGACCCTGATGGACGTCGGGCTGTCGTACATTCATCTCGGTCAGAACGCGACGACCCTGTCGGGCGGCGAAGCGCAGCGCGTGAAACTGGCAAAGGAACTGTCCAAACGCGCCACCGGACGCACGCTGTACATTCTCGATGAGCCGACGACAGGCCTGCACTTCTTCGATATCGAGCAGCTGCTGGCCGTGCTGCAGCGACTGCGCGACGAGGGCAATACGATCGTCGTGATCGAACACAATCTCGATGTCATCAAGACCGCGGACTGGATCATCGATCTCGGCCCGGAAGGCGGCTCCGGCGGCGGCGAGATCGTCGCGCAGGGAACGCCGGAACAGATTGCCGCCAACAAGAAATCCCACACAGGCCACTTCCTGCGATCCGTGCTGGAGCAGGCACGACAACGCTCGCGCAAGCGGGCGTAAGCAGCAGCAACTTATTCGATACGTCGCACGCGCAACGCCTGCCCGCCCTTCGCGCGCTTCAGCAGAAAAGACCCCAAACTACCGCGGTGAATGGTGACCTGATCACCGGCTTTGAACCAGAGCGGCGGCAACACCTCTGACACGTACCAGCGCTGACGGTTGTCCAGCGTCAGCGCGAAGTAGCCCTGCGAATTGCGCTGCGCCTCGCTGATCGTCGCGACCAGTGTCTGCGGTGCCGGGTCTTTCTCCGGCTCGCCGGCCTTCTCGCGTTTGAGACGTTCGCTCATACCGAACTCGCTTGCCGCGGCCGCAGGTTCTGCAACAGTCGGCCTGGTGGTACGCCCGGCAGCCGCGTCGTAGCACGCGAGGCGGGCTGTGGGTTCTTCGATCGCGAGACAACTGTCGAGATCCGCCGCCTGCACTGCGCCGGACAGCAGGAGACACAGCAAGGTCGACCGATACACTTGGGCCTTCATCGCGTAGATATCCAGGGTCTGACGAACGCGTATCATGGCTGGCAAAGGATGGTACCCATGACCGATACACTCTCCCATCAGGCGCTCTGTTCGTTCAGCGGCGGCAAGGACTCCTGCCTGGCATTCTGGACCGCCATGCGCCAGGGATACGAGATACGCACGCTCCTGACCATGTTCGACGAATCCGGCGAACGCAGCCGCTCCCACGCCATACCCCTGCCCCTGATCGAGGGCCAGGCGCACTCGCTGGGTTGCGAGCTGATGGTTCGAAAAGCCACGTGGCAGACCTATGAATCCGTGTTCGTCACCGCATTGCGTGAACTGCGGGAGAACGGACATCGCGTCGCCATCTTCGGCGATATCGATCTGCAGGCGCATCGCGATTGGGAAGAGAAGGTCTGCGCCGCCGCCGACGTGCGCGCGGTACTACCGCTCTGGCAGAAAGATCGGCGGCAACTCGCCGACGAAGTGCTGGCGGCCGGCTTCCGCGCCACCGTGGTGTGCACCGATTCGCGGTATCTCAGCGACGAGTATTGCGGACAGCCATACGACGCCGATTTCATCGCCAGCCTGCCGGCTGGCGTCGACGCCTGTGGCGAGAACGGCGAATTCCATACGTTCGTGTACGACGGGCCGTGCTTCCGGCACCCGGTCCAGCATCGCATCGATGCATTCGAGGACTACACCGCGCCTGCGGAATACGGCGGCGTGCGCTATCGATTCGCGCGTCTCACTACGGGCTGACGCTGAACTCTTCAGCGTCGTTGCACGAAGTCTTGCGAACTGAATACCTGACGCACCTCGCCGTGCGTGACGGATTCGCGGAAACGACCGGCCGTCAGGTGATTGACGATCGAACGCCAGAATGCGACTGCTGGCTTGTTATAGAGAAACTCGGTGATCTCCCAGCTGCCGGAGAATCGCGCGAAGATCAGCTTCGCCGCGTCGCGTCCGACCCCGAGTCGGCGCTGCGCGGGCGACACGAAAAACTCGGCCATGCGGTAGTCGATGGATTCGCGCTGATTCCGCAGGGGACGGCTCACCAATGCGAAGCCGGCGGGGCGATCGTTCTGCAGCAGGATGAGAGGATGGGAACTGTCGTCGGCAAACCAGCGAGCCATCAGCTCCTGTTCCCGCTCGCCATATTCACCCCGAACCGGGAACATGCCCGTGTTCATGCTCTGTTGCGAGAGATCCTCGAGATACTCGGGATAGTTCCGCTGAATCCATTTGCGGTCTGCTTCCGTGTTCTTGGCATCACGAATACTGACTGGCACTTGATGTAAACGGCGCGTCCTGTGCCGCCTCTGCTGCGAATGTCGATGGAGGCCGTATTGTCTTCCTGACGACTGCCGCGATCCAGCGTGGATCGATACGGATGTGAAGTAGTCGGCAGGAAAGGTTTCGTTGGCGGGCCACGTGGCCGGGCAGGCACCAGGTGCCGGCCCGGCCACTCAACTCAATTACTGAGCAGGAGTCGCGGCATCCTTGGCAGCTTCGCCAGCGGCCTGAGCTGCATCGCCAGCAGCGGCAGCAGCGTCGCCAGCAGCAGCAGCGGCATCGCCGGCAGCTTCAGCAGCGGTATCGCCAGCAGCGCCAGCAGCAGCAGCAGCGGCATCGCCAGCAGCAGCGGCAGCGTCACCGGCAGCTTCGCCGGCAGCCTGTGCAGCATCGCCAGCAGCAGCAGCGGCGTCCTGAGCCTCGTCCTTCTTCGCGCAGGCGGCCAGCGACAGGGACAGCGCGAGAGCAGCAAGAATCATCTTTGTGTTCATATGATCTATCACCCCAGTGATTGCGTAGATGTGATTGCGAGTAGATAACTTCCACGGCAGTCGGGAGATAAGACTCTCTCGTCGATTGCAGCGGAGCGGATTCTAGAATGTTTCACCGGTGTTTGAAATGTTCTCACCGTCGACGTCGCGAACAGAAGACATCACAAAGGAACGCGCAAACATGCTGAATCACAGATCCGCAATTGCGGTCACGATTGCTCTGTACGCATGTATGACGCTGTCTGCGTGCATTTCTCCGCAGCAACGCGTGGTGACAGAGGTCATCGAAGCAAGTCGTCGCAGCGACGCGCTGCCGCTGCCGCATCTCATTGACGAAACATTGACAATTGCAGAGGCATATCGCGTTCAGAAGCGCGTCGCTCTCGCACAGCTTCGCGGTGCGCAACCCGGAGGCTTCAAAGCCGGACTGACCTCGGCACAATCGCAAGCACGCTTTCGCACCGATGCTCCTGTTGCGGGAGTCCTGCCACGCGATGGTCTGCTGCCTGCGGATGCAACGCTACGACTGAGTGAGCTGCGCGGCTTGAATATCGAAACCGAAATCGCGATGCGCATTGGCACGCCCATCCGCTCACGCATCCCCGATGCGAACGAATTGCGAAAGCACATCGATGGCATCGCACCCGCCATCGAACTGCCCAACCTTCACTTCGTCGCACTCGATCAGGCAGACGCCATGGACATCATCGCCACCAACGTCGGCGCCGCGGCCTACATCGTCGGCGACTTCGTCTCGCCCGCGACGCGCGACCCCAACGAACCGACGCCGCGCCTTGCGTGTAACGGCAATGAAATCAATAAAGGCCATGCTCGCGACGCCTTGGGCGATCAGTGGGAAGCCGCACGCTTTCTCGTGAATACCATGCTGGAACAGGGTTGGGCCCTGGAGCCGGGCCAGATTCTGCTGACAGGCGCGCTCGGACGAATGATCCCCGCCAGCGTCGGAGACTGCAGCGCCGACTACGGCAATTGGGGCACAATCACCTTCCACATTGTGCAGTAGTCGGGCAGCGGGTTCGTTCTCGCGTGCCGTCGCTTTCAGAGAGAGTGACCCCCATGGCAACCCTCGACAGCCTTTACGACGACCATCTGCGAATCCTGCGTCAGCGCACCGACGAAGCACTCGCCGCCTGCGGCTTCGATTCGCTCGCCATTCACTCGGGCCGGCTGTGGATGCAGTTTCTCGACGACCAGCCGTACCCGTTCAAGGTCAACCCGCATTTCAAGTCGTGGGCGCCCCTGACCGATACGCCGGACTGCTGGATTCTGTACGAGCCGGGCAAACCGCTGCGCCTGCTGTTCCTGCAGCCCAACGACTACTGGCACAAGACACCGCAAATGCCGAGCGAATACTGGGCTGCTCGTTTTCATATCGAAGTCATGCGTGAGGCGTCCGAAGCCCGTCCGCATCTCATGCGGTTGCCAAACTGCGCGCTGATCGGCGAGTGGCAGGCGGAATATTCGGAATGGGGGTTTGCGGCCGGCAATCCCAATGGGCTGCTGGATCGGCTGCACTATCACCGCGCCAGTAAGACGCCTTACGAACTCGAGTGCATGCGATTGGCATCCGTCCGCGGCGCACGCGGACACAAGGCTGCCGAGGCTGCGTTTCGCGCCGGCGCATCGGAACTCGGCATTCATGTCGAGTATCTGCGCGCGACACAGCACAGCGAAGCAGAACTGCCCTACCCCAACATAATCGCGCTGAATGAACACGCCGCGGTCCTGCACTACCAGTATCAGGAAAGACAGCCCCCTGCCTCGCTGCGCTCATTCCTGATCGACGCCGGCGGCGAAGTGGCTGGCTATGCAAGCGACATCACACGCACCTACTCGTCGCAGCACGATGAGTTCCAGACACTGATCGCTGGCATGGAACGGTTGCAGCTCGAGTTGTGCAACGAGGTACGTGCAGGCGTGGACTACGCCAACATCCATCTGAGCGCGCATCGGCGCATCGCGAGCCTGCTGCGCGACTCCGACATCATCAGCGCCGACGCCGATGAGGCGGTGGCATCGGGTCTGTCAGGGGTGTTCTTTCCGCACGGCATCGGTCATCTGCTGGGCCTGCAGGTGCACGACGTCTCGGGCTTCACCGTCAATATCGACGGCAAGCAGAAAGCGCGCCCGCCGGGCCATCCCTACCTGCGGCTCACCCGCACGCTGGAGCCCGGTTTCGTGGTGACCATCGAACCGGGCCTGTATTTCATCGACTCCTTGCTCGCCGCAGCGCGGCAGGCACCGTATGCCGGCAGCATCAACTGGAAGCGGGTTGAGCGCTTCAAGCCCTACGGCGGGATTCGCATCGAAGACAACGTGGCGTGTACGAGTGGCGTACCGGAGAATCTGACCCGGTCGGCGTTCAGTCGGATCGACTGAACGCGGCCTTGGTCATGCCCGCGACTTCAGCGTTTTTCTTTCAGCAGATCGCGGATCTCTTCCAGCAGCACTTCCTGGCGCGGCGGCGGCGGCGGCACGGCAGGAGCAGCCTCTTCTTTGCGACGCACCCGATTGATGAGCTTGATGATGAGGAAGATCGCAAACGCCACGATCGTGAAATCGAACACCGTCTGCAGGAAGGCGCCGTAGCGGATCGTCACGGCTTCCGCGCTTTCAGTGATCGCCGGTAACGTCACGGCCAGATCGGTGAAATCCACACCACCAATCACATACCCCAGCGGCGGCGTCACCACGTCGCTCACCAACGAGCTGACGATCTTGCCGAACGCGGCGCCGATGATGATACCGACGGCCATGTCGACGACATTGCCCTTGACGGCGAACTCACGGAATTCTTTTATGACACTCATGCGGACCTCTCCCCGGCGCCGATCGAAAAAATTGGCGACACTCTGTAGCACGCCACCGTGTCCTTCGCCAATACGGACAAGGGCGACCTCCGCAACCGCAGTCGACTTCCCGTATCAGGTGAGCCTGTTCAGCCCGTTGTACGCGGCGACCCGATAAGCCTCCGCCATGGTCGGATAGTTGAATGTAGTGTTGGTGAAATAGCGGATGTTGTTGAGCTCGGGGCTGGCCATGACGGTCTGGCCGATATGGACGATCTCGGACGCGCCGTCGCCGAAGCAGTGCACGCCAAGGACGGCGAGCGATTCGGCATGGAAAATGATCTTGAGCACCCCCACGCGCTCATCGGTCATCTGCGCGCGCGCCAGATTCTTGAACGCGCAATGCCCGACTTCATAAGGGACTTTGCCTTCCTGCAGTTCGCGCTCGTTTTTGCCGATCGAAGAGATCTCCGGAATCGTGTAAATGCCGCTCGGCACCATGTCGAGCCGATGCTCGGGAACGGCCGGATCGAGAATGTGCTGAACCGCATGCGAACCCTGGACATACGCCGCGCTCGCCAGCGCGGGCGGACCGGCAATATCTCCGACCGCATAGATATGCGGCACCGCGGTCTGGTAGTGCCCATTGACGGCAATCTGTCCGCGCGAATTGGCAGTCAGACCAATTCGGTCGAGCTGCAGACCCTGCGAATTTCCCGTGCGACCGTTGGCCCACAGCAGCAGATCGGACTTGATCTTGCGCCCCGATTCCAGATGCAGCACCACATCCCTTTCGCGCGCCTCGAGCGTCTTGAACTGTTCGTTGTGTCGAATGACACAGCCCTGCTCGCGCAGATGGTAGGACAGCGCCTCGGCAATCTCGTCGTCGAGAAACGACAGGAGCCGCTCCTGTGTATTGACCAGCGTGACCTTGACACCGAGGTTGATGAAGATCGATGCGTACTCGCAGCCGATCACTCCGGCACCGTAGATCGTGACGGCGAACGGATTATCGGGATAGCGCAGGATCGAATCACTGTCGCGGATGTGGCGGTGCGTGAAATCGACTTCCGGCGGGTGATACGGCCGGGAACCTGCAGCGATGATGATGTGCCGCCCGGAAATTCTTTGCGACTTGCCGACGGTAGGTTGAATCTCGATGACATGATCGTCGATGAACGTCGCTTCGCCGCCGAAGATCGGCACGCGGTTGCGTTCATAGAATCGATGGCGGCTCGCGACCTGTGAGTCCACGACCTTGGTCGCCGTCGCCAGCAACTGCGGATAGGTCAGCGGGGTGTCCGCATGGAATTCCCGCAGCAGTGGATTGCGGCGCAGGTCATGGAGAATTTTCACCGCGTGCCGCAGCGCCTTGCTGGGAATCGTTCCCCAATGAGTGCAGCCGCCGCCCACCTCGAAATGGCGCTCGACCAACGCCACCGTCCGATGATTTTTTGCAGCCATCATCGCGGCTCCCTCGCCGGCCGGACCGCTCCCTACGACGACAACATCGAACTCTTGCATGGGCGACTGTTTACCTTGAGACGACGAAATACGGCGCCTGCTGCACGAACTCAGCAGACACGACGAAAGGCGGAACTGTATCGCATCGCAGAAGGTGCGGCGCTCAGGGAGGGTACTCAGCGTGAAAAATTCTGCGCTGCAAAATCGCCTACCCGCTTCAGCGCATCGAGGCAGCCACAATCACGTTGCTTTCTCGCTAAATGCCTTCCGCTTGCCAGCTATAGCCAGTACCCTTCACGCCACGGTACGGGCGCACTGCTATGTAACCACCGGCCCGTCACGCGGAACCAAAAAACTTCGGCCACGGATCAAGCTAGGGGGATTCATGTCTATAAGAAGCGTCACTCTGCGTTGGGCGATCGTTGCTGCACTCGCCTTGTCTGCTGCCACCACACTGCCCGCATCTGGCCAGGAAACCAGCAGCGGCGGAGCCCGCAACATCGAGACCATCATCGTCACCGCGCAGAAGCGCGAACAGAACCTGCAGGACGTGCCGATCTCCGTGACTGCGGTTTCCGAACAGCTACTCAAGGACACGGGCGTCAAGGACATCAAGGATCTCACCATTCTGACCCCCGGCCTGCTGGTGACGTCAACCTCCAACGAGTCGGTAACCACGGCCCGCATCCGTGGCATAGGCACCGTGGGTGACAACGCCGGCCTCGAATCCTCTGTCGGCGTCGTGATCGACGGCGTGTACCGCCCGCGCAATGGTGTCGGATTCGGTGACCTCGGCGAACTCGAGCGCATCGAAGTGCTGAAAGGGCCGCAGGGCACCCTCTTCGGCAAGAATACCTCGGCGGGCGTCATCAACGTCGTCACGAAGAATCCTTCGTTCACCTTCGGCTCCGATATCGAACTGACTGCGGGCAACTTCGGGGCGATGGAAGCGGCCGCATCGGTCACCGGTCCGCTGAGCGAGACCATAGCCGGCCGGCTGTACGCGGCGGCGCGTGAACGCGATGGTTTCATGGACGTCGATGTCGGTCCCGGACCGCGCACCCAACGCGAGGACGGTGATCGCAGTTTCTACACCGTGCGCGGACAACTGCTGTTCAAGCCGAGTGACTCCCTGGATATCCGCGTTGTCGGCGACTACACCGAACGCGATGAGAACTGTTGCGCGGCGCCGCAAGCAGTGCTCACGCCCGTCGCCGGCGTGCTGGCCGTGCTGAACGCCCTGCAGCCCGGCTCCGTTACGAATCCCGCCGACCCATTCGGCCGGCTCGCGCATTCGAACCGCGGCACAGCACAGGAAGTGACCGACGAGGGCGCTTCCATGGAAATCAACTGGGATCTGAAGGCGCTGGGAGGCGCGACGCTGACGTCGGTTACGGGCTGGCGCGACTGGGAAACCATCAATGGCCAGGACGCAGACTTCACGACCGTCGACATCCTGTATCGCGATCCTAACGGTGACTTTGCCAACGCGTTCGAGCAACTGAGCGAGGAGTTGCGGCTCGCCGGCGAGACCGAACGCCTGAGCTGGTTGGTGGGCGCGTTCTACGCAAGCGAAGATCTCGACTCACACAACCAATTGATCCTCGGCAACCAGTTCCGGGCCTACTACAACGCGCTGCTGCAGGGCGCGCTCTCCTCGCTGCCAGCAAACGCCTGGCCGGGTGGCCTGGGGACGCGCGATATCTATGAACAGGACTCCACCAGCTGGGCCCTTTTCACCAACAACACTCTTCGCTTCACCGACGCCCTCGAGCTGACCGTCGGTCTGCGCTACACGGACGAATCCAAGGATCTGGATACGCGCTATTTCAACGAACATGGCGGCGTCGGCTGCTCGATCATTCGCGGCATCCCGGCCTTCGTCGGCAACCCCTCGGCTGCCACGATCTTCGGCCTCGGGTGCTCGACTTTCGCCGACCCGATCTACAACAACGTGGCCACGTCGCAATCCATCGATGAGAGCGAATGGAGCGGCACCGCCAAACTGGCATACCGCTTCACCGACGAAGTCATGGCATACGCCTCCTATGCCCGCGGCTACAAGGCCAGCGGTTTCAACCTCGACCGCGAACGCATGGGCAGTGCGGCGATCGCGCCGACGAATCCCGCACAACCCTTCTGCCCAGAGGCCGGCGTTGCGCCCAACGCCCCTGCCTGCGTCGATATCAACACCCGCTTCGACAAGGAACTCGTCGACTCGTATGAGTTGGGCCTGAAGACACAATGGGCAGACAACACCATATTGCTGAACATTGCCGGCTTCTATCAGGACTACACGGACTTCCAGCTCAATACGTTCACCGGTGTCCAGTTCGTTGTCACGTCCCTGCCCAAGGTGAACTCGCAGGGTGTGGATCTGGACATCGTGTGGTACACGCCGCTGGAGCAGTTGAGCATCCAGGGCGGTGTCACGTACGCGGACACGCAGATCGAGGATTTCGGCGCGGCGGCCGGCTTCTTCCGCCCCGAGCGCGAAAACGACAGGTTGTCCTTCGCGCCGGAATGGTCGGGTAGCCTGTCGGCAACTTTCGAACAGCCCATCGGCAGCAGCCTGCTGTTCCGTGCCAACGTCGGCGGGAAGTTCATGTCCGAGTACAACACCGGCTCGAATCTGGATCCGCGCAAGAATCAGGACGGCTATTCGCTCGTCAACGCGCGTATCGGTCTCGGCTCGGCCAGCGAGAGCTGGATGATAGAAGCATGGGCACAGAACCTGACTGACGAGGAGTACTACCAGGTCGCATTCGATGGGACGCTGCAAGGTTCATCAGCGGGCGCGGTGCCGACCAGCACGATTGACGCGTTCCTCGGCGCACCGCGCACTTATGGCCTGACAGCACGGTTCAAGTTCTGAAGCCGTCAGCCACTCAGAAGTACTCCATCAAAAAAAAACAGGTGCATAACATGAGCACAACTTCGCATCTCGTGGTCGTGGCAGTTACCGCGGCCATTTTCACCAGTGCGTGCAGCGACGACGGCTACGAGTCCTCGGTCCAGACACCGTCTACGTCGCAGGGACCCACGCTCTCACAGGTCGTGGCATTCGGAGACAGCCTTTCCGATGCGGGCACGTACAACCCCACCACCGCCGATAGCAATCCTGCCAACGACAGCGCGACTGGACTGACGTTCAGCACCAAGCCCGGCAGTACGTGGGCCGTATACGTGGCCGGTACGTTCGGCCTGTCGCTAACACCGAACCAGCAGGTGAATTTCGGTATTGTCGGCAATGGTGGCCGCATCATCGAACTCGGCGGTCTGAACTATGCCGAAGGCGGCGCCCGCGTCGAGGTCGATGGGGCGAATGGCGGGGTCGTGATGCAGACCATTCCGGGTGTGGGCACCGTGCCGGTGCAGTTGGCCACGGCCCGCGCCATCAAGACCCAGATCGATGACTATCTCGCCGGGCACAACAATGCGTTCGGCGACGATCAGCTGGTGCTGATCCAGGGCGGTGCCAATGACTTCTTCGCGTTCCTCGGCCAGGTGGCGGCGGATCCGACGCAGGCTGCCAATGCACCCACGGTGATCACGAACACGGCCACGGCAATGGTGGCGCAGATCGGAAGGCTGCGATCGGCAGGTGCGACGCGCATCGTTTATTCGAATCTGCCGGACTTGGGAAAGACACCGCAGTTTCGCACCACCCCCCTTGCCGGCCTCGCCACGCAGCTTGCCACCGCATACAACGCGGCCATGGTCACGCAGTTGAATGCCTGGGGCGTGAGCATCTTCGACGCGGCCGCCCTGATCAATGAGGTCATCGCATCGCCGGCATCGTTGGGATTCACCAACGCGACGACACCCGCCTGCAACAGCTACACGACACCGGGCAATCCCGCGACGCTGAGCGCCCTGATCTGCTCACCAGCGACTCTCGTGGCACCTGGAGCCGATATCACGTATGTCTTCGCCGACGGAGTTCATCCCACGGCACGCGCGCATGCCGTATGGAGCGACCGGGTGACGGCAGCGTTTCCCTCGCTCTGATTGCCACTGCGAATAGGCGAGTCGCCCAGTCACTTGCACTGGCCGACTCGCTTTCGCTTTCCCGTTCACGACGGACTTCCCTTCATCTGGTTGCTACCATGGCGACATGAGAACTGCTGTCGCCTGGATGCTTCCGGCCCTGCTCTTTCTGGGGGGGGCGGCTCATGCCGAATGGCTGGAACGGGTCGAGGACGGCATCATGGGCACGCGGATCGTCGTCGAGCTGTGGGCTGACGATCGCAACCAAGGCAACGCCGCCATCGAAGCAGTGCTCACCGAGATGCGCCGTGTCGATCAGGAAATGAGCACGTACAAGGCCACCAGCGAAGTATCGAAGGTCAATGCCGAGGCGGCGAAAGCGCCAGTGAAAATCAGCGGCGAGCTGTTCGACCTGCTGACTCAGGCACAGGAGTATTCGCAACTCACGGACGGTGCGTTCGATATCACCTACGCCAGCGTCGGCTACCTGTATGACTATCGCAAACACGTCAAACCGGACGATGAGGCGATCGCGAACGCATTGCCCGGCATCAACTATCGTCACGTCGTGCTGGATCGTCAGACTCACACGGTGAAATTTGCGCGTGCGGGGGTTCGTATCGATCTGGGCGGGATCGGCAAAGGACATGCAGTCGATCGCGGTATCTGGATCCTGCAGCAACACGCAATTTCACATGCGCTGGTCACGGCTGGCGGCGACAGCCGCATCATCGGCGATCGCATCGGCAAACCGTGGGTAATCGGTATCCGCCATCCCGATCGCAAGGAAGAAGTGATCGCACGCATCCCGCTGGAAGACGCGGCCATTTCGACGTCAGGCGACTATGAGCGGTACTTCGACGAGAATGGCGTGAGGTATCACCACATCCTCGACCCTCACACTGGCAGATCGGCGCGCAAAGTGCGCAGCGCCACCATCATCGGCCCGACGGCGACCCGCACCGATGGTCTCTCCAAAACCGCATTCGTGCTGGGCGCGGAGGAGGCAATTGCCATCTACAACCGGCTCGAAGACATCGACGCAATCGTCGTGAAGCCGGACGGCCAGGTGCTTTATACCAAGGGCCTCGAAGCGCCGGCTGCGCCATCGAGTCCGCGCTAGCTGTCAGCTAAAACAAAAAGGCCGGGCATTGCCCGGCCTTTTGCACTCATCGATCCGAAATCCGCTACCTGGCGGACTTCTTCCTGACAGCTGCCTTCTTCTTCGGAGCTGCCTTCTTCTGCGCCCTGGAAGTTTCGGTCTTCTTGGCCTTCACTTCGGCCTTCTTCGCAGCCTTGGCCTTCTTCTCGGCCCTCTCCTCAGCCGTCACCGTCGACTTCCTCTTCAGCGAAGTCTTCTTGGCGGACACCTTCTTCGGAGCAGCCTTCTTCTTTGGCGCTTCGGCACCATCATCACCAGGCGCTGCGGTCTCTTCCGTCGCGACTTCCGGCTGATCCAGAAGCTGCATGAGCGCCATCGGGGCGGCGTCACCGGGACGCACGTCCATGCGCAGGATGCGGGTATAGCCACCTGGACGCGTCTTGAAACGCGGCCCGAGGGTCTCGAACAACTTCACCACGACTTCTGCATCGCGCAGCTGTGCAAAAGCACGGCGGCGATTTGAATCGCTGTCAGCCTTGCCGAGAGTGATCAGCGGCTCGACGACGCGACGCAGTTCCTTGGCCTTCGGCAAGGTCGTGCGGATGGTTTCATGACGCAACAGCGACGCCGCCATGTTACGAAGCATCGCCGCGCGGTGCGACGAATTACGGCTGAGCTGACGGCCGGACAGTTGATGACGCATTTTCTTTTGACTCTATCTATCGGGACCAGGCTTCAGGCGGAGCTTGTACTGCCCGCGCCTGGCCCGATCCCAGTGACTTTTCAGATGACATCCCGCTCGTCTTCGCGCTTGAGGCTGATCGGCGGCCAGTTGTCCAACCGCATGCCCAGCGACAAGCCGTGGCTCTCGAGCACTTCCTTGATCTCGGTGAGGGACTTCTTGCCGAGGTTCGGTGTACGCAGCAGCTCCACTTCGGTGCGCTGCACGAGATCACCGATGTAGTGGATGTTCTCGGCCTTGAGGCAGTTCGCACTGCGAACTGTCAGCTCGAGCTCGTCCACCGGACGCAACAGGATCGGATCGAACTGCTGTTCAGCAGTCTTCGATGCGCCCTCGTCCTGACCCTGCAGATCGACGAACACCGAGAGCTGATCCTTGAGGATCGAGCCCGCGCGGCGGATGGCTTCTTCCGCGTCGATCGTGCCGTTCGTTTCGATGTCGAGGATCAGCTTGTCCAGGTTCGTGCGCTGTTCGACGCGCGCGCTTTCCACGTTGTAGGTCACGCGGCGGATCGGGCTGAACGAGGCATCCAGCTGCAGACGACCGATTGGGCCGGACGACTCTTCGAATGTCGCACGCTGAATCGCCGGACGATAACCACGGCCGCGCTCAACCTTCAGCATCATGTTCAGTTCGCCAGCCTTGGTCAGGTTGGCAATCACGAGATCGCTGTTCAGGACTTCAACG
This sequence comes from Povalibacter sp., assembly GCF_036520495.1. Classification (GTDB taxonomy): domain Bacteria; phylum Pseudomonadota; class Gammaproteobacteria; order Steroidobacterales; family Steroidobacteraceae; genus Steroidobacter. The sequence goes on from NZ_DATDJO010000003.1 coordinate 52,405, forward strand.
TCGTGATCGAGCTGGATGTCACCGGCGGTCACCGGGCCGGGGCCCTTCTTGTGAAGCCGCAGCTCGGTCGAATCGCGGGCATTCAGACGGATGGCGACCTGCTTCAGGTTCAGCAGGATGTCGACTACGTCCTCCTGCACACCCTCGATGCTGGTGTACTCATGGAGCACGCCATCGATCTCGACTTCGGTGATGGCGCAGCCGGGCATGGACGAGAGCAACACGCGACGCAGCGCGTTACCCAGCGTATGGCCGAAACCGCGCTCGAAAGGCTCAATCACAACCTTGGCCTGACGGGCCGTGGTCGGAGTGACTTTGACGACACGAGGCTTCAGGAATTCGCCAACGGATGCCTGCATGGAAAATTTACCTGCTTGTGTGCCGAGACGGCATTAGCGCCCAGAGGTGAGCGCAACCAAAACCAATTCCGGGGACATGCGTCCCCGGCAGAATCCCAGGATCACTTCGAATACAGTTCGACCACGAGGTTCTCGTTGATGTCCGGCAGGATGTCTTGCCGATCCGGAAGCTGCTTGAACGTGCCGGTGAGCTTCTTCTCGTCGACTTCCACCCATTGCGGGAAACCGACCTGCGACTTGATCTGCAGCGCCGACTGAATACGCAGCTGCTTCTGCGCCTTCTCGCGAATCGCCACCACATCGCCCGCTTTGCACTGATAGGAAGCGATGCTCACCACTTCGCCGTTCACATTGACGGACTTGTGGCTGACGAGCTGACGGGCCTCAGAGCGCGTCGATGCGAAACCCATGCGGTAAACGACGTTGTCCAGACGCGCTTCAAGCATCTGCAACAGCACCGAACCGGTAGCGCCCGGACGACCGGAAGCCTTGATGTAGTAGTTGCGGAACTGCTTTTCAAGGACGCCGTACATACGACGCAGCTTCTGCTTCTCGCGCAGCTGCACGCCGTAGTCGGACAGGCGCGACTTGCGCTCGCCCTTGATGCCGCCCGGCGGCACTTCGAGCTTGCACTTCGATTCGAGCGACTTTACGCCGCTCTTGAGGAACAAGTCCGTGCCTTCGCGGCGCGACAACTTGCACTTCGGACCCAGATAACGTGCCATGAAAATTCCTCGCCGCGGCTATTCGCGGGCAATCAGACGCGACGCTTCTTCGGCGGCCGGCACCCGTTGTGCGGGATCGGCGTCACGTCAGAAATATTGGTGACCTTGAGGCCGCAGGCATTGAGCGCGCGAACCGCAGACTCACGACCAGGACCAGGACCCGTCACGCGGACTTCAACGGTCTTCAGACCGTGTTCCTGAGCAGCAGTGCCAGCCTTCTCGGCAGCGACCTGCGCGGCATACGGCGTGCTCTTACGTGAACCACGGAATCCACAACCACCCGACGTCGCCCACGACAGGGCATTGCCCTGGCGATCGGTGATCGTGATGATCGTGTTGTTGAAGGAAGCGTGCACGTGCGCGACGCCGTCCGTCACGTGCTTCTTGACCTTCTTGCGGCCTTTCGATCCACCCGCCGTCTGTTGCTTCTGCTCAGCCATGTTGCCTCATCAAACGATAAAGACTTGCTGTGAAAACCTGGCCAGCGGCCAGGCACCAACAGCTAGTTGCCGTATTACGACTTGCCCGTAGCAGCATTCATCTTCACGGCGGCCTTGCGCGGACCCTTACGGGTACGGGCATTGGTGCGCGTGCGCTGACCGCGCAACGGCAGGCCACGGCGATGACGGATGCCACGGTAGCAACCAAGGTCCATCAAACGCTTGATGTTCATGGAGACTTCACGCCGCAGGTCGCCCTCGACAGTGAGCTTACTGACCTGCGAGCGCAGGGCTGTAACCTCAGCATCCGTGAGATCCTTGACCAAGGTGTTCAGCTTCACGCCGGCGGCCACACAGGCCTTTTTTGCCTGCGTTACACCAACGCCGTAGATGGAAGTCAATCCCACCCACACGTGCTTATTCATCGGTATGTTGATACCGGCGATACGAGCCATTGCCTACTCTCTCTTCCGCGAAGAAAAGCGCGGAACTGTAAACTAAAAAACCCTGTAACTCAACGCTTTAACAAACGTGCCCGGGTATTAACCCTGGCGCTGCTTGTGACGGGCGTCTGAGCAAATGACATACACCACGCGACGGCGGCGGACGACCTTGCAGTTCTTGCAGATCTTTTTGACGGAAGCGCGAACCTTCATGACAACTCTCCAAAATCCCGCGACGGGGAATCAGGTCTGGCCTAGCTAAGTCTGACCTGGTCGGCCGTACCCACGCAGGTTGGCCTTCTTCATCAAGCCTTCGTACTGGTGCGACATCAGATGAGCCGCCACCTGGGCCTGAAAATCCATGATCACCACCACCATGATCAGCAGCGACGTACCACCGAAGTAGAACGGCACGCTGAACTTCGAAATCAGAAACTCGGGTAGCAAGCAGACCACCGCGATGTACAGAGCGCCCCAGAGCGTCAGGCGAGTCAGCACCTTGTCGATGTACTCGCCAGTCTGCTGCCCCGGACGGATCCCCGGAATGAAGGCACCTGACTTCTTCAGGTTCTCGGCCGTCTCCCGCGAGTTGAACACCAGCGCGGTATAGAAGAAGGCGAAGAAAATGATCAGCGCCCCGTACAGCAGCATGTGAGCTGGCTGACCAGGGCCGAGCGCTGCCGCAACGTTCTGCAACCAGCTCAGGCCCTGTGAAGTGCTGGACCAGCTGGCAATCGTCGCCGGAAACAGCAACAGGCTCGATGCAAAGATCGGCGGAATCACACCCGACATGTTCAGCTTGAACGGCAAATGCGTGCTCTGCCCCGCGTACAGCTTACGACCCTGCTGACGCTTGGCGTAGTTCACCTGGATGCGGCGCTGGCCGCGCTCCACGAACACGACGAATGCCGTCACCGCAATGACCATCGCGAACAGGATCAGCGCGAACGCTGGATTCAGCTCACCGGTGCGCACCAGTTCCAACGTTCCAGCCACTGCTGCGGGCAACCCCGCGACGATGCCGGACAGAATGATCATCGAAATACCGTTGCCCAGGCCGCGCTCGGTGATCTGCTCGCCCAGCCACATCAGGAACATTGTTCCTGCAATCAACGTCACCGTGGCAACGAACACGAACTGCGGCCCCGTGGAGATCACAACGCCTTGATTCTGCAACGCAATGGCTGCCGAAGAGCCCTGGACAGCAGCGAGAAATACAGTGCCATAGCGCGTGTACTGCGTCAGCTTGCGCCGACCGGACTCGCCTTCCTTCTTGATCGACGCCAGCGATGGCAGCACGACCGCCATCATCTGGATGATGATCGACGCCGAAATGTACGGCATCACACCCAGCGCAAAGATCGACAGACGCTCGATCGCACCGCCGGAGAACATGTTCACCATGCTCAGGATCGTGCCCTGCTGCGACTCGAAGAATCGCGCCAGCGCAATCGGATCGATGCCCGGCACCGGAATGAACGTTCCGATGCGGTATACGACCAGCGCTCCCAGCAAGAAGAACAGCCGCTGTCGCAACTCTGCGAAGCGGGTCATCTCGCCAAAGGCGGAGAGCGATGATGTGGCGGCGGATTTAGTGGCCACTGGTTCTCTGGTGATTCAGTAAGGAGCTAACGACTGCAATCAGCCATCAATCAGGCTTCGACCGTGCCGCCAGCGGCCTCGATCGCCGCCTTCGCGCCCTTGGTCAGGTGGATGCCCTTGACAGTCACTGCCTTGGCAAACTCGCCGGACGCGACGATGCGCGCACGCAATGCCTGCGCCGGCACCACATTCGCAGCCTTGAGTGCAGCGAGATCGACGATCGTGCCTTCGAGCTTCGCGAGCTCCGACAGACGCACTTCGGCCACGGTTGCCTTCACCTTCGAGCGAAAGCCCACCTTCGGCAGGCGGCGCTGCAATGGCATCTGGCCGCCTTCGAAGCCGACCTTGTGGTAGCCGCCCTTGCGAGCGCGCTGACCCTTGACACCACGGCCGCAGGTCTTGCCCTGGCCGGCGGAGGCACCACGACCGACGCGCAGCCGCGTCTTCTTGCTGTCGGGATTCGGGGCGATGGTATTCAGTTTCATGGAATCAGTCCCAGGTTAGCAGTCGAGCAGAGCTCAGACGGCTTCTTCCACTTTCAATATGTGGCCGGAGGCGCGGATCATGCCGCGGATCTCTGGCGTGTCTGCGACGATCGACGTGTCGCGGATCTTGCGCAAGCCGAGACCGCGCACGGTTGCGCGGTGCGACTTCAGCTGTCCGAACACGCTCTTGATCAGCGTGACTTTGATCGACTTCAGTTTCGCGTTGGCCATGACTTCAATCCAGTCGGGTCACTTCGGGGCTCAGGCGCCCAGGATGTCTTCGACGCGCTTGCCGCGCTTCGCAGCAATGTCTTCAGGCGACTGAATGCTGGTCAGTGCCTTGAATGTCGCGCGTACGACGTTGATCGGGTTGCGCGAGCCGTAGCTCTTCGCCAGCACGTTGCGGACGCCGGCGCACTCGAACACTGCGCGCATTCCGCCACCGGCGATGAGGCCGGTACCGTCAGCTGCAGGCTGCATGTACACGCGCGTGGCGCCGTGCGCGCCCTTCAGCGCGTAGTGCAGCGTCGCGTTCTTCAGGGCAACCGAAGCAAGGTTCTTGCGGGCAGCCTGCATCGCCTTCTGGATGGCGACCGGCACTTCACGCGCCTTGCCATACCCGAAGCCGACTTTGCCGCGTCCGTCACCTACGACCGTCAGCGCAGTGAAGCCGAACTGACGTCCGCCCTTCACGACCTTGGCGACGCGATTTACTGCCACGAGTTTCTCGATGTACTCGTCGCTTGAGGCAGTTCTTTCAACTCTGGCCATTATCTATTCCTCGGAGCTCTTAGAACTCAAGCCCGTTTTCACGTGCGGCATCGGCCAACGCCTTGATGCGACCGTGATACTTGAAACCGGAACGATCGAATGCGACCTGCTTGATACCGGCTGCCTTCGCCTTTTCGGCGATTGCCTTGCCGACTGCAGCTGCAGCCGTGACGTTGCCGGTGCCTTTCAGCTCGCCGCGCACGTCCTTCTGCACCGTTGAAGCAACGGCCAGAACCTTCGAATCGACATCGAGGATCTGCGCGTAGATGTGCTGCGACGTGCGATGCACAGACAGACGCAGCGCCTTCAGTTCGCGAATCTTGGCGCGTGCGCGGACCGCACGACGCAAACGCTGGGCATTCTTGTTCATCACTCGTTACTCGTATCTCGTGGTTACCTGAAGCAAAGCGATTACTTCTTCTTCGCTTCCTTCAGTTCGATCTTCTCGCCGCTGTAGCGCACACCCTTGCCCTTGTAAGGCTCCGGCGGACGGAAGCTGCGAATGTCGGCGGCAACCTGCCCGACCTTCTGCACGTCGTTACCCTTCACCAGAATCTCGGTCTGGCTCGGAGTCTCGATCGTGATGCCTTCAGGCGCCTCGTAAACGACGGGGTGCGAGAAGCCGAGCGTCAGGTTCAGGTTCTTGCCCTGGGCCTGTGCTCGGTAACCGACTCCGACGAGTTCGAGCTTACGCTCGTAACCCTTGCTCACGCCCTCGACGATGTTCGCCAGATGTGCGCGGGTCGAACCAGCCAGCATGTCCGCTTCGCGGCTGTCGTTGGCCTTCTCGACCTTCAGCTCGTCCGCATCCTGGACGACTTTCACGTGCTTGTTGTTGATCGCAAGCGACAGCGAACCCTTCGCACCACTTATGGCAACCAGGTCGGCGCTGATCGTTGCGGTTACACCCTTCGGCAGGGCAACCGGCTGTTTTGCTACTCGAGACATTTGTGCACCTTAGGAAACGATGCAGAGCACTTCGCCGCCGTGACCGGCTGCGCGTGCCTGGCGATCAGTCATCACGCCCTGCGAGGTCGACACGATGGCAACGCCGAGACCGCCGAGAATCGTCGGCAGTTCGTCCTTACCCTTGTAGACACGCAGGCCGGGGCGACTCACCCGCTCCAGCCGGTCGATGACCGGTCGGCCCTGGTAGTACTTCAGCTGCACGGCAAGCGTGGGCTTGCCTTCCTGCACGTCCGAAGAGAAATCTTCAATGTAGCCTTCGTCCTTCAGCACTTTCGCGATCGCAAGCTTCAGCTTGGATGCCGGCGCGTTGACCGCGGGTTTCCCCGAGGACTGGCCGTTGCGAATGCGGGTCAGGAAATCGGCAATGGGATCCGTCATGCTCATGTAGGTGCTCCAGTGGTACCAGCTTTACCAGCTGGCCAGCCCGAGGCCTGGAATTTCACCACGCAGAGTTGCCTCGCGCAGCTTGGTACGACCGAGACCGAACTTGCGGTAAACACCGCGAGGACGACCGGTGATCTGACAACGGTTGCGCTGGCGCGACTTGCTCGAATCGCGCGGCAATGCCTGCAACTGTGCAACTGCGGCTTCGCGCTCCGCCGGCGAAGATGTCGGCTTGCGAATGATTTCTTTGAGCCGTGCGCGCTTAGCGGCATAGCGCTTCACGAGCTTCGCACGCTTCTCTTCGCGATTGACCATCGATGTCTTGGCCATGGGTACGCCTGTCGCCTAACTTAAAAAAATTACTTGCGGAACGGAAAACTGAACGCTTCGAGCAACGCACGACCGCTTTTGTCGTCCGGCGCAGTCGTCGTGATCGTAATGTCCATGCCTCGGATTGCGTCGATCTGGTCGTACGCGATCTCCGGGAAAATGATCTGTTCTTTGACGCCAAAGTTGTAGTTGCCCTGGCCGTCGAAGGAACGTGCGCTCACGCCACGGAAGTCGCGGATGCGCGGCATCGCGATATTCACGAGGCGATCCAGGAATTCATACATGCGCGCGCCACGCAGCGTGACTTTGCAGCCAATCGCCAGGCCATCACGCAGCTTGAATGTCGCGACCGATTTACGCGACTTGGTGATCAATGGCTTCTGCCCTGTGATCTTGGTCAGATCAGCCACGGCATGGTCCATGATCTTCTTGTCGGCGACCGCTTCGCCCACACCCATGTTGACCGTGATCTTGGTGATCTTCGGTACCTGCATGATGTTCTTGACGCCGAGGCTCTTCTGGAGCTCTGGCACCACTTTTTCGCGGTAGTACTGATGAAGTCTGGCCATAAAAAATCCGACTGTTCGTTACTGCGATCTACGCGACGCTTACGCGCCTGATCCTCTGCGACGCCTACGCGTCGATCCTTTTGCGACGCTTACGCGTCAACCACTTCCTTGTTGGACTTGAAGAAGCGCACCTTGCGGCCATCCGCCAGCGAACGTACGCCGACACGATCGCCCTTCTTGGTCACCGGGTTCCACAGCATCACGTTCGACAGATCGATCGCGGATTCCTTCTCCACGATGCCGCCCTGCACATTGCGCTGCGGGTTCGGCTTCGTGTGCCGCTTAACCATGTTGACGCTCTCGACGAGCACCTGGCCCTCGAGAACCTTGATGACGGTGCCACGGCGACCTTTATCACGGCCTGCCGTTACAACGACTTCGTCACCTTTGCGAATCTTGTTCATACCTACAACCCTTGGCTTACTGGTTCACCGGCTCACTGGCTATCCAGCCAGCAGGCCAGTCGGCCAATTCACAGTACTTCCGGCGCCAGCGAGATGATCTTCATGAACTGCGACGTACGCAGCTCGCGCGTGACCGGTCCGAAGATGCGCGTGCCGATCGGCTCCAGCTTCGGGTTCAGCAGCACAGCCGCGTTACCGTCGAAACGGATCATCGAACCGTCGGGACGACGCACGCCGAAACGTGTGCGCACGACGACAGCGTCGTACACCTCGCCCTTCTTCACTTTGCCGCGCGGAATGGCATCGCGGACGCTGACCTTGATGACATCGCCGACCGTCGCATAGCGACGCTTCGAGCCACCCAGCACCTTGATACACATCAGGCTGCGGGCGCCGCTGTTGTCAGCGGCGTTGAGCAACGTTTGCATCTGAATCATGGCGTTGCTGCTCCTGCGGTCCGATCAGCGCGGGTGATGATCCGCACCAGGCGAAAATTCTTCCGGCGCGACAGTGGCCGGCACTCTTCGATCGCAACGACGTCGCCTTCGCGGCTCTCGCTGTTCTCGTCATGGGCCAACAGACGCGTCGTGCGGCGAATGTACTTGCCGTAACGGGGATGCGGCTCATAGCGCTCTACGACGACCGTAATCGTCTTCTGCATCTTGATGCTGACTACCTTGCCCGTGACGGTCTTGACGACCTTCTCGGCAGCAGGGGCTTCAGCCGGCTTTGTTTGCTTGCTCATGCTCACTTACCCTTCGCAGTGCGATGCTGCTCGCCCTGCACTGTCTTCAGGCGCGCGATGTTGCGGCGAACCTTGCTGAACTGATCGGGCTTCGCCGTCTGGCCGGTCGCCCGGGCCATACGCAGATTGAATTGTTCACGGCGCAGATCCAGCAGCTCTTTCTGCAGTTCTGCGGCCGACTTGGTACGGAGGTCTTTCGCGCTCATATCGATTCCTGATCAACGCACGTGGCGCGTAACGAACTGGGTGTCGACCGACAGCTTCGAGGCAGCAAGGCGGAACGCTTCGCGAGCGATCGTTTCCGTCACGCCTTCCATCTCGAACAGCACCTTGCCAGGCTTGACCTTCGCCACGTAGTACTCGACGTTGCCCTTACCGCTGCCCATTCGGACTTCGAGAGGCTTCTTCGAGATCGGCAGGTCCGGGAACACACGTACCCAGATCTGGCCGCCACGCTTCACATAGCGGGTCATCGCACGACGCGCGGCTTCGAGCTCGCGGGCGGTCATGCGGGCGCGGCTGGTCGCTTTCAGACCGTACTCGCCGAAAGCAACATAGTTGCCGCCCTGCGCGAGACCGGCATTGCGGCCCTTGAACGCCTTGCGGTACTTGGTTCGTTTTGGTTGCATCATGTCGTTGTCACTCGGCTAACTGACCACCTGGCGCCCGGCTTCTGACCAGGCACCTCTGGCCATTCTCAGGCCGTTGCCTCCGCAGCCGGCGTTGCCGCCTGGCCGTCGGTTGCTTCCGCTGGCGCTTCCTGCTGGCTGAATACTTCACCCTTGAAGATCCAGACCTTCACTCCGATGATTCCGTAGGTCGTCTTCGCCTCGGCCAGGCCGTAGTCGATCTCGGCGCGCAGCGTGTGCAGCGGCACGCGACCTTCGCGATAGACTTCCGTCCGCGCTATTTCCGATCCGTTCAGACGACCCGAGGCGCGAACCTTGATGCCCAGTGCGCCGATGCGCATCGTGTTCGTCACGGCGCGCTTCATGGCGCGACGGAACATCACGCGACGCTCGAGCTGCTGAGCAATGCCATCGGCCACGAGCTGCGCATCCAGCTCAGGCTTGCGGATCTCCGCAATGTTGATGCGGACATCGGTCGTCGGCATCTTCATGATCTTCGCGACCTGGCCGCGCAGCTTCTCGATGTCCTCGCCCTTCTTGCCGATTACGATGCCCGGACGTGCCGTATGGATCGTGATGTTCACCTTGCGAGCAGCGCGTTCGATCTGAATGCGGCTCACCGACGCCTCGACGAGCCTCTTCTTCAGGAACTCGCGCACCAGGTAATCGGTGTACACGTGCGCTGGGAAATTCTTCGTGGATGCGTACCACTTCGAAGTCCAGTCGCGCGTGATGCCGAGGCGAAAACCGATCGGATTTACTTTCTGACCCATGACTGTGCTCGCCTGCCGTTATTCCGCTTTGCCGTCGCCAACGGTCACGATGATGTGACTGTTGCGCTTCCAGATCCGCGTACCGCGGCCCTTCGCACGGGCAGCGAAACGCTTCAGCACCGGCGCGGCATCGATCGTGATGGCCTGCACCTTCAGCTCGTCCACGTCTGCGCTCAGGTTGTTCTCGGCGTTCGCAATAGCGGACTCGAGCACCTTGCGCACCAGCTCCGCGCCCTTCTTCGGCGTGAAACGTAGCGTGTTGAGCGCCTTGCCCACCGGCTCACCGCGGACCATGTCCGCAATCAGACGGCATTTCTGCGGCGAAATGCGCGCGTACTTCAATTTGGCTGCGACTTGCATAATCAGCCCTTCTTGTCGCCGGAGTGGGATTTGAACGTGCGCGTTGGCGCAAATTCACCCAGCTTGTGGCCGACCATGTTTTCCGAAACCAATACCGGCACGTGCTGACGACCGTTGTGCACGGCAATCGTCAGTCCCACCATGTCCGGCAGAATCATCGAGCGACGCGACCATGTCTTGATCGGCCGACGATCGTTCTTTTCTGCGGCGACGCGCACCTTCTTGGCGAGGTGCAGGTCGACGAACGGACCCTTCTTGATCGAACGAGGCACTGTCTGCGCTCCTCAATTAGTTACGGCGGCGCAGGATCATGCCTGCCGTACGCTTGTTGCGACGTGTCTTCTTGCCCTTGGTGTTCCAGCCCCACGGGCTCACCGGGTGCGGATTACCCTGGCCGGACTTGCCTTCACCACCACCGTGCGGGTGATCGACGGGGTTCATGACCACACCACGAACCGTCGGGCGGATACCGCGCCAGCGAATTGCGCCGGCCTTGCCGTAGCTTCGCAGGCTGTGTTCTTCGTTTGACACTTCACCGATGGTGGCGCGGCAATCGATGTGCACCTTGCGCATCTCTGTCGATCGCAGACGGACCGTCGCGTAGGAACCGTCCCGAGCAGCCAGCTGCGCGGAACCACCGGCGCTGCGCGCGATCTGCGCACCCTTGCCGGGCTTGAGTTCGATGCAGTGAATCGTCGAGCCGATCGGAATATTCCGCAGCTGCAGCGTATTGCCGGGCTTGATCGGAGATTCCGCACCCGACTGCACCGTATCACCGGCCACCACGCCCTTCGGCGCAATGATGTAGCGACGCTCGCCGTCCGCGTACAACACCAGCGCGAGATGCGCCGTGCGATTCGGATCGTATTCGATGCGCTCGACCTTGCCGGGCACGCCATCCTTGTTACGAAGGAAGTCGACCAGCCGGTATCTCTGTTTGTGACCACCACCCTGGTGGCGAACCGTCTGACGACCAGTATTGTTACGGGCGCCAGTGCGATTCTTGCTGACAACCAGCGACTCTTCCGGGCCGCCCTTGTGCAGGTGCGAGCGCGAAATCGAGACCTGGAAACGTCGACCCGGCGACGTTGGTTTTGATTTGATCAAGGCCATGATGACTGATCCTTACACGACTCAGGCGTCGGCGCCGGAGAGATCGATGCTCTGTCCCGGCGCGAGCCGAACATAAGCCTTCTTGAAATCCTGACGCTGTCCGATCCGCTGACCGAAGCGCTTCTTCTTGCCAGCAACGTTCACGACGTTGACGTTGGCAACCTTCACTTCGAACATCAACTCTACAGCTGCCTTTATTTCGGGCGCGCTGGCATCGCGGCGCACACGGAAGACAAACTGATTTGCCTCGGCAACGCGAGCGCTCTTCTCTGACACGTGCGGCCCGAGCAGCACGGACATCAATCTTTCCTGACTCATGCGAGCCTCTCTTCGAGCAGACGTACCGCACCGACGGTAGCAACGACATTCTTGTGGCGCGCAAGACTGACCGGGTCGACCGCGCTGACCGGCAGCACGTTGACGTACGGCAGATTGCGGCATGCAAGATCCAGCTTCTCGTCATGCGCTTCGATGAGCACCAGCACGTCCTCGCCCACGCCGAGATCCTTCAACTGCGACAGCAGCAGCTTGGTCTTGGGTGCTTCGAGTTCGAGCGCTTCGACGATCGACAGGCGTTCCTGGCGAGCCAACTCCGACAACATCACCTGCAGCGCAGCGCGGTACATCTTGCGATTGACCTTCTGCGAGTAGTCGCGAGGCCGGGCAGCGAACGCCCTGCCACCACCGACCCAGATCGGGCTGCGGATGGAACCGGCGCGGGCCTGGCCCGTACCCTTCTGATTCCACGGCTTCTTGCCGCCGCCGCGCACTTCGGCGCGCGATTTCTGGCGCTTCGTGCCAGAACGGCCGGCGTTCATGTAGGCCACGACGACCTGATGAAGCAGCGACTCGTTGTATTCCCGCGCAAACGTCGCGTCCGACACCTGGACTTCCTGCGACTGCGCACCCTTGCTTACGAGCTTGAGTTTCATGGCGGATTACTTCTTGGCCGGGGTCTTGCCCGGGACCGCTGCCTTGGCATTGGCGACCTTGCGCTTCCGCTTGGCCTGGGATGCGGCCTTCACGGACGCACGCACGATCACTTCACCACCCGGAGCACCCGGAACAGCGCCGCGGATGAGGAGCAAGTTGCGCTCTGCATCGACGCGAACGACCTGGAGATTCTCGATGGTACGACGCTCCACGCCCATGTGACCGGACATGCGCTTGCCCTTGAAGACGCGTCCCGGAGTCTGACGCTGGCCGATGGAGCCAGGTGACCGGTGCGACACGGAGACACCGTGCGTAGCCGGCAGACCACCGAAGTTGTGACGCTTCATGGTGCCCGCAAAGCCCTTACCGATGGTCGTGCCAGTGACGTCGACGATCTGACCAACCTGGAACAGGTCGACCTTGATCTCGGTGCCAGGAACCAGATCGGCGCCCTGCCCTTCGGAAAGGCGGAATTCGGTCAAGGAGCTGCCAGGAGCCACTTTGACTTTCGCATAGTGTCCCGCCTGGGCCTTACCCAGGTGCGACGCCTTGCGGCTGCCTGAAGCGACCTGAACGGCGCGATAGCCATCAGTCTCGGGCGTGCGAACCTGCGTTACGCGGTTCGGCAGAGCCTCGATCACGGTCACCGGTACTGCTTCCCCTGCGTCATTGAAAACGCGGGTCATACCAGCCTTACGACCGACCAGACCAACGGTCCTGGTTGCGCTCATCGTAATGTCCTCTAGTTCCTGTGCGCCCCGGCTGCGATTGGCTGGGGGCAAATACCAAAAGTTCGTCGTCCAGACCGCGGCATTGAACGTTGCCAATGCCAATAAACCGGTCAGTGCCAAGGTTGACTTGAAGAGGGGGTTCCACGGAGAGGCAGACCAGTAGATTTCTGGTCATGCCGCTCGAGCGGTACCCCGTCAGGGCCAGGCCTCGGCGCAAAAGAGGCGCGAATTATAGTCAGCTCAGCTTGCTTTGCAAGCCCAATTTTCGAGTTCGGGGTTCGATTCTAGGCCCCAGTCTGAAAAGGAGTTTTTTTCCCTTCCGACTGGCGCCTATACCCCTGCACTCCAGGTCAGTTGAGCTTGATCTGCACGTCCACGCCGGCCGGCAGCTCGAGCTTCATCAAAGCGTCGACGGTCTTGTCCGTCGGGTTCAGGATGTCCATGAGGCGCTTGTGGGTACGCAGTTCGTACTGGTCACGAGCGTCCTTGTCGCCATGAGGGGCGGCCAGGACAGTGAAGCGCTCCATCTTGGTGGGCAGCGGCACCGGACCACGAACCGTGGCGCCCGTGCGCTTTGCCGTTTCCACGATTTCACGCGCGGAATTGTCGATCAGCCTGTGGTCGAAGGCCTTCAGGTTGATTCGGATGTTCTGATTGGTCGCCATATACGCCTCTTGATACAACTGCGGACAAACTTCACTGCGTTGCAGTACCGCAGTTGTCTACAAACAAACTGCGGAAGGTGTTGCCACCTCCCGCCTCTATCGTCATTCCCGCGTCGGCGGGAATCTCTGCTGGAATCCGTCAATCCCCGCCGGCGCGAGGATCCCGTGGTTCCAGCAAATCGTCACTTCAGAATCTTCGCCACCACGCCCGCGCCGACGGTCTTGCCGCCCTCGCGGATCGCAAAGCGCAGACCATCTTCCATCGCAATCGGGCTGATCAGCTCCACCACCATCTTGATGTTGTCGCCAGGCATCACCATCTCAACGCCTTCCGGCAGCTCACACGCACCCGTCACGTCGGTCGTGCGGAAGTAA
>NZ_DATDJO010000004.1:0-245218 GCF_036520495.1 Povalibacter sp.
AACATCAACGATGGCAAGGTACGATCAGCGCGGGAGTGGAAGTTGGCGATGAACCAGTTCGCTGTGCTGTACGGAGATCGCTTCGTCAGACCCGCGAACTAAATGCAAACCGCCTCGAACACAGAAAATCTGACACGTCCCAGCGCGAGGCTCGCGCTATCCACTTTCAACTATCAATGATCAACTTCCCTCAGACCTGCACTTCCGCCTCGTACACGATCACCGCATCGCCGGTGATGCGCACGCTCTGCGCGACCTTGCCCGAGGACTCGACTTCGACCTGGACCAGACCCGGTCGGCGCACCCAGTGTCCCTGGCGTCCTTCGAACACGACGCGTCCATCCTGCGGCAGCAGCAGGCCCTGGTTGACGAGGTAGACACCGAGCATGCCGTGGGCATTGCCGCTCACGGGATCTTCCGGAATGCCCAGCGCCGGGCAGAACATGCGCGACTCTGTTCCATAGCCTTTGTCGTTCGGGCTCAGCGCGAACACGAAGTAGCCCTCCGCGCCGACATGCGGCGTGAGGCGGGTCAGTTCCTCGAAGTCCGGCTTGAGTGAGTTGAGCAGGTCGGGGGAGCGCAGGCCGATCAGCAGTCGCGATGTGCCCTTGCTCATGATCTGCAGCGGGCAGTCGTTGTGCAGGCTCGGGCTGGAAATGCCGAGCGCATCGAGCACCTGACGTCGATGGTGATCCGGAATCACCGGCCCCAGCGACGGCGGGTTCTGGGTAATCGCCACGCGCAGATCGTCGTCGACTTCCGTCACTTCGATCTCGACCACGCCGGCGCCCGTGAGCTGCCGCACCTTGCCGGTCGTCTTGCCCTCGACCGTGGCGCGCACGTACTGCGCAGCAATGGTCACGTGTCCGACGAAGGACGCCGAATGGCGCGGGGTGAAATAGCGCACCTGCATGTCATGGTCGCCGCTCTCGGACTCGAGCACGAAGCCCGTCTCGCAATTCACCTCGGTCGCGATCGTCTGCATCTCCTGCTCGGAGAGATGATCGCCGTCGAGCACCACGATGGCGGGATTCCCGCAAAAACGCTGCCGCGTGAATGCATCGACATGAAACAGCCGGCACCGGCGATTCGCCATGGAAATGAGAGCCTCGTTCGAATGAATTCCCCGCCGTTCTTATGGCGGAAGGGGCAAAAAAGAGCAAGCGGGGCACTGGCATGCGGCCAACTGGCCAACCGGCTAACCGGCTAACCGGCTAACCGGCTAACCGGCTAACCGGCTAACCGGCGCACTGGCCAACGGCTGGCTGGATCAGTGAGTCGATGCCTGGCTCCACTCTGGCCAGTCGGCCAGTCGGCCAGTGAGCCGGTTAGCCAGTTAGCCAGCCCCCAGTTGGCCAGTGGCGACGATTGTGTGACAATCGCCGCCGCCTTGGGGTGGCCCTGAATTGGGCCTGAGATGCCGAACCGCGAATGACCTTCGCTCATCGGTGGACCCGTTGAACCTGATCCGGTTAATACCGGCGTAGGGAGCAGGTCTTGCGATTGCGGAGAAGGTCCGCCTCGCACAAGCATTACGCTTCAGTCGTCCTCTGCTTCTCAGCGCCGTTTGCCGGATCTTCACTGAGGAGGATCTGAAGCATGCGTGCGTCTGTGTTGTTGCTGTTGGGGTTGTCGGCGCCGACGGCCCATGTGGTCGCTGCCAACGACATCGTGGAAGAAGTCATTGTGACCGCGACCTTGCGCAAGCAGGCGCTGGTCGATGCACCCATCAGCGTCACGGTCATGGATCAGACGATGCTGCGTGATGCGGGGCAACAGCACCTGGAAGACGTCCTGACCTCGGTGCCGAATCTTCATTGGGCTGGCGGCACGTCGCGTCCGCGCTATTTCCAGCTGCGTGGTATCGGCGAGCGCGAACAATACGAGGGCGCGCCCAATCCGTCGGTCGGATTCCTCATCGACGACATCGACTTCAGCGGCATTGGCATGGCCGCAACGCTGTTCGACGTGGACCGTGTCGAAGTACTGCGGGGACCGCAAGGCATGCGTTACGGCGCCAATGCGCTCGCGGGCCTGATCGTCATGCGCAGCGTGGATCCCGGCAACCAGTACGGATTTTCGACGGAGGCCTCCGTCGCCGACTACGGCACGCAATCCCTGGGAGCGGTCGCGACCGGGCCGGTCGAATCGCTCAACTCCGCCTGGCGCGTAGGTGTGCAGCGATATCGCAGCGATGGCTTTCGCGACGACGTCTACCTGAATCGCGACGACACCAACGATCGCGACGAACTCACGGCGCGGGCCAAGTGGCGCTGGCAGCCATCGGCAACGACGACCGTGGATCTCACCTGGCTGCACGCCGATCTCGACAATGGTTACGACGGCTGGTCGATCGACAACTCGCGACGCTCGCAGGCTGACCGACCGGGCAAGGATACGCAGCAGGCAGACGGTGGCTCGCTGCGTGTCGAGACTCAGGCGGGATCGCTCGGATCGCTGACTGTCATCGCCGCTCTATCGGATTCGCAAGGCGTATCCAGCTTCGATGGTGACTGGGGTAACGCGCATAGCTGGGCGCCGTACACCTACGACTATTTCTACGAGGCGCGCAGCAAGCGGCGCGCGCGCAGTTTCGAAGTCCGGCTCGCTTCGCCGGATTCGAATGAGGGCATTGCGTGGCTGGTCGGTGCCTACACGCTCGATCTCGATGAACGCATCGATGAAATCAGTGTCGGCGAGTACATCGATCCGTTCTCTCCCGAGTATTCGGGTTCGTCCGACGATTCACTGCAGAGCCGTTACGACGCGCGCAACGTTGCGGTCTTCGGGCAGCTCGATGGCGCAATCGGCAGCCGCTGGGGATGGTCGTTCGGTGTGCGCGCCGAGCAGCGCGAAGCGGACTATCGCGATAGCGGCATCCAGAGCGGACTGCCGCGGCTGACGGATACGGGCGAGAAAGACACGATGTGGGGCGGACAGGCCACGCTGCATGTCGATGCCAGCGACAACACACGCCTGTTCGCAACCCTGTCGCGAGGCTACAAAGCGGGCGGGTTCAACCTCGGTCGCGGGGCCGCGATCAAGGAGCGCTTCGAACCCGAGTACCTGTGGAGCCTGGATGTGGGCGCGAAGGGCGAGTGGCTGGATCGTCGCCTGTACGCCGACATCACGGCGTTCTACATGCGCCGCGAAGACATGCAGGTGGCCACCGGCGTCCAGCTCGATCCCATCGGCGATCCAAACAGCTACCTGTTCTTTACCGACAACGCATCCGGCGGTCGCAACGTCGGTATCGAATCGAGCGCGCGCTGGCGCATCAACGGGCAGTTCGAACTGGGCGGCTCGCTGGGCCTGTTGCACACGCGCTATTCAGGTTATCGCCCCGAAGGTATCGATCTGAGCGATCGCGATCAGGCGCATGCGCCGGAATACACCGCCTCCGTGAATGCCACCTGGCGCTCGCCGCTCGGCTGGATGGCGCGCGTCGATGTCTCGGCCATCGACGATTTCTACTTCGATGTGCCGCCGAACGACCAGCGCGCCGGCGCCTACTCGCTGACGAACCTCAAGGCCGGCTATGAAGCGCAGACCTGGAGTGCTTATCTGTGGGCGCGCAACGTGTTCGACGAGGACTACGTGGTGCGCGGCTTCTACTTCGGCAACGAGCCGCCAAACTTCGACAACAAGCGCTACACGCAGCTCGGTGAGCCGCGCCAGGTCGGCGTGAGTGTGAGGTGGTCGCTGCGATAGCAGCGACCGGCCAACTGGCGAACTGGCCAATTGGTCCGCTGGCCAGAATCAGAGCCGAATTTGAGGTGTGACTTTTCTTTTCTTCATTCTGGCCAGCGGACCAGTTAGCCCGTTGGCCAGTTAGCCGCGCCGGAGGCGCTTCCCCATGCGTACTGCCATCGAAATCAGTCTCTATCCGCTCGACGCCGATTACATTCCGCCGATCAAGTCGTTCATCGAGCGGCTCAATACGTACCCTGACATCCAGGTGACGACCAATGCCCTGAGCACGCAGATCGCAGGAGAGCATGCGCGCTTGTTCGAAATCCTGGCCAAGGAGACCGCGACGACATTCGCGGAAGCCGGGCGTAGGGTGTTCGTGATGAAGATCATTGGCGGAGCGGCTGCTGCGTCGTCATGAATGAACTGCTGGCGCAACTGCGCGCGACCTCGCCGGCGGAGGCCATTGGCGCTGCCATCGGTCTTGCCTACCTGCTGCTCGCGGTAAGGCGCAATCTGCTGTGCTGGCTGTGCGCCTTTGCCAGCACGGCGATCTACCTGGTGCTGTTCGTCCGCATCAACCTGTACATGCAGTCGGTGTTGCAGGTGTTCTACCTGGTCATGGCCGTGGTGGGTTTCATCGACTGGCGCAGGGGCCGGACGGAGGCCGGTGACGTGCGTATACGCACGTGGACGTTGTCGCAGCACCTTGCGGCGGCAGCGTTGGTCGTCGTCGCGACAGCGATCAATGGCTGGCTGCTGTCGGGCACGGATGCCGTGGCACCGTACGTGGATTCCTTCGTCACCTGGGGCAGCATCGTCACGACGTGGATGGTCGCGCGCCGTGTGATCGAGAACTGGTTGTACTGGATCGTCGTCGATGGCGTCGCCGCCTGGCTCTATTTCTCACAGGGCCTGCTGGTGACGACCCTGCTGTTCGTGATCTATCTCGGCATCGTCGTGCGCGGCTATCTCGTGTGGCGGCGCGACCTCGCGGTGCAGCGGGCGGAGGCGGTTCAGCATGCTGCCGCCTGACGTTCAGGACGCATTGAGAGGGATCGATCTCGGACGCATCGACAGCGTCGAGCGCATCAAGCATGGACTGACGAACGACAGCTGGCTCGTACGCAGCGACGCAGGGTCGTTCGTCGTCAGGAACAGCAATACGTCAGAGGACTCGCTGCAGATCAATCGACGCAGCGAGGCGCTGATCCTGGAGGCGGTTGCACGAGCCGGCATCGGCCCCGAAGTGATTTGCTGCGATCCCGCGCGACATCTGCTGGTGACGCGCTATGCGGGCACGACCTGGACCGAGGCGCACGCGCTCGACCAGGCCAACATCGGGCGTGTCGCAGCGCTGTTGCGGCGCCTGCATGCCGTGAAGCCGCCTCCTGGGATTCAGATCGTCGACCTCGGCAGCGTCGTGCATGGCTATCTGCGGACACTGGATGAGCATGGCAGGACGATGGAGTCGGATCATTCGCAGCTGCGCGCGCGTGCCGATCAGATTGCGTCCTTCCTGCGCGCCGAACCCGAACTGCGCCTGTGCCACAACGACATCCACGCGCTCAATATCGTGGACGACGGCACGTTGCGCCTGATCGATTGGGAATATGCCGGCCTGGGCGAACGCATGTTCGACCTGGCGTCGATCTGCGTGTATCACCGTTACTCGAAGCTGCAGCGCGAACAGATACTCGACGGCTATCTCGACGCACCGGACCCACTGGCGTGGCACCGGCTCGAACTGTGCTGCTGGCTGTTCGACTACGTCCGCGACCTGTGGACTGCAGTCAGGGAACTGGACGTTTCAGCGTAGGAAGAAGCGGGTACACAAAGGCGCACAGAAGAAACACGAAGGACCACAGAGTTACAGGCCAAAGGATCTTTGGATTCCCAGCCTTTATGCTCTTTGGTGCTGCGTATTTGT
This sequence comes from Povalibacter sp., assembly GCF_036520495.1. Lineage (GTDB taxonomy): Bacteria > Pseudomonadota > Gammaproteobacteria > Steroidobacterales > Steroidobacteraceae > Steroidobacter. The sequence goes on from NZ_DATDJO010000004.1 coordinate 5,621, forward strand.
GCTCCTTTGCGTACCCGCCTCTACGGTGCCTATTTCTTTGCTTCGGCCTGACGAGCGACAGCTTCGGCCGCAGCCTTGATGGCTTCGGGGTCGCCGAGGAAGCGACGTGAGATGGCCTGCAGATCCTGGTCGAGTTCGTAGTGGATCGGCACGCCCGTCGGGATGTTGAACTCGACGATATCGTCGGTCGACATGTTGTCGAGCATCTTCACCAGTGCGCGCAGGCTGTTGCCGTGCGCGACGATCAGCACGTTGCGGCCGGCTTTGAGTTCGGGCGCGATCCGGCTGTTCCAGAACGGCAGGACGCGATCGAGCGTGGTCTTCAGCGATTCGGTGGCGGGCAGCTCTTCCGGTTTCAGCGCGGCATAACGACGGTCGAAACGCGGATGACGCTTGTCATCGAGCGCCAGCGCGGGCGGCGGAATGTCATAGCTGCGGCGCCAGATCTTGACCTGGTCGGCGCCGTGCTTCGCCACGGTCTGGGCCTTGTCCAGACCCTGCAGTGCGCCGTAGTGGCGTTCGTTGAGGCGCCAGCTGCGTTCGACCGGCAGCCACATCAGATCCATTTCATCCAGCGCGATCCACAGCGTGCGGATCGCGCGCTTCAGCACCGACGTGAAAGCGACATCGAACTCGAAGCCTTCCGCCTTGAGCAGCCGGCCCGCTTCGCGTGCTTCGTTGCGGCCCTGCTCGGTCAGGTCGACATCGACCCAGCCGGTGAACAGATTTTCGAGATTCCAGGTGCTTTGTCCGTGGCGGACGAGAACGAGTTTGCCGGGCATGGTGAGCAATTAATAATTCACAATTGACAATGTAGAGAGCGCCGAAGCCGAGCGGAAGCATACCAGCGCTGCTGGGCGGGAGTCCGGCAGCATGCGAGCGCCAAGCCCTCCCGCATTGTTAATTGTTACTTGTTAATTATCAATTCTCTTCATTCCGCCATCGACCGTACCGCCTGCAGCGCCACCGACAGTGTCGCGAAATCCATTTGCGGCAGGGCGCGCATGTCGTTGATTGTCTGGCGAACATGCGCGATCGCAGTGGATTTCTTCGCGAGCCATGCATCGACCGTTGCGTGCGACGGGGCCTTGGACGACTTGCCGAGGACCTGCAGGCACAGCTTGCGTTGCAGGTCGTAGATGTTGTCGCGCAGGGTCGAGCGCGCGACGGCCTGCCAGTGGCCTTCGACGCCCAGCGATTCGATCTGTTCGCGCAGCCAGTCGAGTGACAGTGACGTGCCGAGGTAGAAGTAGATCGCTGCCGCCGCTTCGATGGGCACGCGGGTCTGCTCGGAAATGTCGACCAGATCAGGTCCGGAGCGCAGTGCGGCCAGGCTCGCCATGCGCTTGCTCAGCACTTCCGGAACCTTCGCGGTGCGATAGGTCTCCAGCCGACGCTGGAACACATGCTGGTCCGATCCCGACAGGACTCGCGGCAGTGCCGCATCGAGCCGGGTCAATGCGGTTCGCAGACGACCGACCTGCTGTTCGATCTGCAGCGCGCCCGAGTGGCGATGGATCAGCCAGTGCGTGCAGAAACGCAGCAGCCGCGTCGTTTCGAACATCATCTCGTACTGCATGCTCGCGTCGATCCTGGCGTCGAGCGCCTCGATCGCGCTCCAGGTGTCGCGCATGCCGAACGACTCGCGTGCAATCGCGTACGCGCGAACCACGGTGGCCGCGCTTGCGCCTGTGTCTTCCTGAGTGCGACGCGCGAAAGATGCTCCCATGCGATTGACCATGCTGTTGGTCGTCGCCGTGGCAATGATTTCGCGTCGCAGCCGGTGCTGCTGGAAATAGCGGCCGAGACGCTGCTGCATTTTCGCGGGGAAGTAGCGTTCCAGCTCCAGGCCGAGGTACGGGTCTTCCGGGACGTCCGAATCCACCAGCAGCGTGTACAGCGCCATCTTGGCGTAGGCGAGCAGGATGGCGAGTTCCGGGCGCGTCAGGCCACGGCCTGCCTTGCGACGTTCCTCGATGTCCTCGCCGCTGGGCAGGAATTCGAGCGCACGATCCAGCAGCCCCGTCAGTTCGAGCGAGCGGATCGTATGCACGTGCTCGAGCAGGTCCTTCACCGAGCGTGCCTGCAGCATCGACAGCGCCTGGCTTTGCAGGTAGTTGTCGCGCAGTACGAGCGCTCCTACCTCTTCGGTCATCGACACCAGCAGCTTGTTGCGCTTTGCCAGCGTCAGGCCGGCGCGTTTTGGCAGCGAGTTGAGCAGGATCTTGATGTTCACTTCATGGTCGGAGCAGTCGACGCCGGCCGAGTTGTCGACGAAATCCGTGTTGATGCGGCCGCCATGCAGTGCGTACTCGATGCGGCCGCGTTGCGATACGCCGAGATTGCCGCCTTCGCCGACTACCTTGCAGCGCAGATCGCGTCCATTGACGCGCACGGCGTCGTTGGCGCGGTCGCCCACGTCCAGATTGGTTTCTCCGCTCGCCTTGACGTACGTGCCGATGCCGCCGTTCCACAGCAGGTCCACGGGCATGCAGAGGATGGCGCGAATGAGTTCCTGCGGCGTGAGCGTGTCGCGGTCCAGTCCGAGCATCGTCTGCGCGGGCGTTGAGATGCGAATGGACTTGGCGCTGCGCGGATAGATGCCGCCGCCCGCGGACAGCAGTTTGCGGTTGTAGTCCTCCCACGACGAGCGCGGCAACTCGAACAGGCGCTTGCGCTCGGCGAAGGAAGTTGCGACATCGGGATTCGGGTCGAGAAAAATGTGCTGGTGATTGAACGCAGCGACCAGGCGGATGTGTCGTGACAGCAGCATGCCGTTGCCGAACACGTCGCCGGCCATGTCGCCGATGCCGGCGACCGTGAAGCCATAGGACTGGATGTCGACGCCGATCTCGCGGAAGTGTCGCTTCACGCATTCCCAGGCGCCGCGTGCCGTGATGCCCATCTTCTTGTGGTCGTAACCGGCGGAGCCGCCCGAAGCGAAGGCGTCGCCCAGCCAGAATCCGTAGTCGATGGCGATGCGATTGGCGGTATCGGAGAACGTCGCCGTTCCCTTGTCCGCGGCCACGACGAGATACGTATCGTCACCGTCACGACGCACCACCCGGGCAGGCGGCACGACCTTGCCATCGACGAAGTTGTCCGTCACGTCGAGCAGCGCGTGAATGAATGTGCGATAGCACTCGATGCCTTCGCGCTGCGTATCTTCGCGGCTGGCATTTGCCGGCAGGCGCTTGGGCACGAATCCGCCTTTCGCGCCGACCGGCACGATCAGCGTGTTCTTGACGTTCTGCGCCTTCATGAGTCCCAGCACTTCCGTGCGGAAATCCTCGCGCCGGTCGGACCAGCGCAGACCACCGCGCGCCACTGCGCCCATGCGCAGATGCACGCCTTCGACGCGCGGCGAGTACACGAAGATCTCGAATGCCGGCCGCGGCTGCGGCAGGTCGGCAATACTGCGTGAATCCAGTTTGAGCGAGAGATAGGTCTTGTCGATGCTGCCGTCGGAATGCGGATGCGCGGCATCGGTCTGGTAGTGATTGGTGCGCAGGGTTGCTGCGATGGCGCTCGCGTAACGGCGCAGGATGCGGTCTTCGTCGAGGCTGGTGACACTGTCGAGCTGCTTCGCCAATTGCTTCCGCAGGCGCGTGAGATCGGCGTTGCGGCGTTGGGACGAGTGCGCCGGATCGAACTGGGTCTCGAAGATCGCGGACAACGTGGCGGTGATGTCGGGGTTCGAGACCAGCACCTGCTCCATGTACGCCTGGCTGAACGTCGTTCCCGCCTGCAGCAGGAAGCGGCAGTACGCGCGCAGCACCATCGCCTGGCGCCACGTCAGTCCGGCGCTGACGATCAGTCGATTGAAACCGTCGTTCTCCGCGCGACCACTCCAGATCACCACGAATGCCTGCGTGAAGCGAGCCTCCAGCTCGGCGGGATCGTTTTTGCCGCTCTCGCGACGCTGCATTTCGAAATCCTGCAGCCAGATTTCGCGGCTCGGTCCCGTGGCATGAGGCGGCGTGATGCTGTAGGGGCGTTCGCTGAGTACCGTGAAACCGAGATTTTCGAGGATCGGCAGCGCGCGCGAGAGCGGAATGGGCGAGGCCGTGCGCAGCAGGCGCAGATGGATTGCCTGATTCTCGCCGCGCGTCAGACGCATGACGATCCGTTCGGGATTGCGCAGCACTTCGTCGATCTGCGCGACATCGGCGACCGCTGTGGCAGCAGCGACGTCCTCGGTGTAAGCCGCCGGGAATGCGCCGACGAGCCGATCGGCCAGGGCGAACCCCTCGACCTCGCCGTGTTCGAGCGCCAGCGCCTCGCGCAACCGATCGTCCCACGTGCGCACGGTCTCGGTGATCTGCTGCTCCAGCGCGTCGACATCGACGCGCGGCCCACCGCCGGCGGGCAGACGCACGATCATGTGCACCCGTGCCAGCGCGGACTCCGAGAGCTGCACCTGCGATTCGATGGCGGTCGCATGCATGCGTTGGCGCACCAGCGCTTCGATGCGATTGCGAACCTGTGTGTTGTAGCGATCACGCGGCACGAAAATCATGCCCGAGTAGAAGCGGTTGAAGGAGTCGCGGCGCATGAAGACGCGTACGCGATGCCGCTCATAGAGATTCACGATACCGCGCACGATGCGGATGATGTCGGCGACGCTGGCCTGGAACAGTTCGTCGCGCGGATAGGTTTCCAGGACGTGCATGACCGCCTTGCCGTCGTGGCTGGCGGGATCGAGTCCGAAGTGATCCACGACGCGTTCGATCTTGTGGCGCAGCAACGGAATCTCGCGCGGACTGCGGCTGTACACGCCGGAGGTGAACAGGCCGAGGAAACGGCGTTCACCCGTGACCCGCCCGCTCTTGTCGAAGACCTTGAGGCCGACATAGTCGAGGTAGGTAGCGCGATGGACCGTCGACACCGAGTTGGCCTTGGTGATGATCAGCAGTTCGGCTTCGCGCGCATGTTCGCGCGATTCGCCGGTCAGTCGTGTCGGTTGCAGGCGCTGACCGCGGCGCTGACGAAGAATGCCGAGGCCGGACTCGGTAATCGGCACCAGCAGGTCTTCGGAGCGGCCGCGCTGCAACTTGTACTCGCGATAGCCAAGAAACGTGAAGTGATTGGCTTCCATCCATTCGAGCAGAGCGGCCACTTCGCGCGCCTCGTTTGCCGGCACGACGGATGAACTGATGTCCATCTCTTTCGCGATCGCGAGTGCCTGCTTGCGCATTGCCTGCCAGTCCTCGACAGCAAAGCGGACGTCTTCGATGACGCGCAGGATCTTCTGTTCGAGCTGTTGCAGGCGCTGCGGATCGCCGATGTGGTCGATCTCGATGTGTTGCCAGGATTCCCCCTGGAACTTGCCGTCCGGCGCGCTGCTGTCATCGATGTCACGCAGACGTCCCGCTGCATCCCTGCTGACGCGGATGATCGGGTGGATCATCAGTTGACTGGTGAGACCCGCCTGGCTCAGCACCATGCTGATGGAGTCGACCAGGAAGGGCATGTCCTCGACCACCACTTCGACGATCGTGTGGGTGGAGGTCCAGCCGTCGCGTGCAGGATCGCAGTTGAATACGCGCACTGCCGCGCGGTTGCGTTTACGCGTGGCCGCGAAGCGCATGTGACCGAGCGCGAGCGCGGCCAGGTCGCCGCGGGGGTAGGCCGCCATGTCCTCCTCCGCAACGCCGCGATAGTACTGGCGGATGAAGCGCGCCGCGTTCACGGCATCGCCGCGCTTCTGTGCGTGGCGGGCGGACGCGGCTATCTGTTCGATGAGCTTCTTGCGAGCAGCGGGAATAGTGCCGTGCATGGAAGTTTTTTCGACTCGTTGTTGTGGTGGTGGAGTGTGTAGGTGAGGATCGATGCGACTGCAATTCGTAGTCACCTCGGCCACCGCGTCCGCGGCAGCCGATTCTCAGGTTCCTGCCCGATTCCCTGGGCGGCGGAGAGAACGAGGCGGAGTCAATTCAGTCAGGGCTGGCGAGATCCCCGATGACGGCTCCAAGGAACCGGCAGGCCTCGCCTCCTGTAATGCAACGATGATCGAACGTCAGGGACAGCGGCAGACGCATGTGGATCTCGGGGCTCGATTTACCCGCCACGACATCGCGTTGCAGGCGTCCGGCGCCGAGAATCGCCACCGTCGGCGGCACCACGAGCGGCGTGGCGTAGCGACCTGCCAGCGTCCCGAAGTTCGACAGCGTGAATGTGTAGTCACGCATCTGCTCCGGGGTCACCGTGCGATTGCGTGTGCTTTCCTTCAGTTCGTTCAGCGCGGCACGTAGCTGCTCCGGCGTTTGTGAATCGATGTCCCGCAGCACCGGGACGAGCAGGCCCTCGCTGGTGTCGACGGCGATGGCGAGGTGTATCTGATCCATGATCCTGCGGGCCGGGACCGAGGGATCGAACAGTGCATTGAGGCCCGGTTCCGCGCGGACGCCGGCGGCGATGGCGCGAATCAGTCGGGCAGTGATGTCCGCACGGCCATACCACGCCTCGATGTCGGCATCGTCGAAGATCGTGCACATCGCCACCTGATCGCGCGACAGCGACATGCTGGCCGACATTGCTTTGCGCGGGCCCCGCAGCCGGTCCGCATCCGTGAGTCCGGCAACCGCTGGCGATGTGGCAGAACCAATACCGACATTGGCTCGCGCCAGGACATCGTCGACGCTGATCAGGCCATGACGCCCCGTGGGTCGGCAGGCAGCGAGATCGACCCTCAGGCGTTTCGCGAGCATGCGCACAGCAGGAGCGGCGCGGACCCGTCCGCCCGTCGAGCGCTGCGTGCGACGAATGATGGCGGTGTCGACGAACTCCCTGTCGCTCGCGGCCATGTGGCCCACGACCATGCCTTCGGCGGCGGAGCCGCCCGCTGACGGTTGACTGGCAGCTGGTGACTGGCCAGCAAGGGCAGTGGCAATCTCGAAATCCACCAGCGGTTTGCCCGTTTGCACCGTGTCCCCGGGCTTCGCGTGCAGGCGCACGATTTTCCCCGCATAGGGACTCGGCACTTCGACGACCGCCTTTGCGGTCTCGACGGAGAGCATCGGCTGATCGAGTTCGATCCGGTCGCCCTCGTGCACGAGCCACGATACGATCTCGGCTTCCGGCAAGCCCTCGCCCAGATCCGGCAGGTTGAATGTGGTCAGGCGCATTGTCATTGAGGCTCCAGCGTCGCCTTCACGGCATCGACGATGCGCGGAATGCTCGGAATGTTTTCGTTCTCCAGCCGGTACAGCGGCACGACGGTGTCATAGCCAGTCACGCGCTTGATCGGCGCAACCAGATCGAACAGGCCTTCTTCAGCCACGATCGCGGCGATCTCCGCGCCCACGCCGCAGTTGCGCGCCGCTTCGTGAACGATGACCAGTCGTCCCGTGCGCGCGACCGATTCGAGGATGGTTGCCGAATCGATGGGACTCACGGTGACGAGATCGAGCACTTCGGCGCTGATGCCCTGAGCCGCCAGCTGCTCGGCCGCGTGCAGAACTTCCACCGTCATGGCGCCCCAGGTCACGATGGTGACGTCGTCCCCTTCGCGCAGCACGTAACACACATCGAGCGGCAGGGCTGCGCCGTCGTCCGTGACTTCCTGTTTCACGTAGCGATAGATGCGCGTGGGTTCGAGAAACAGGACGGGATCGGGATCGCGGATCGCAGCGAGCAGCAGGCCATAGGCGCGCGCCGGAGAAGAGGGGCAGACGACGCGAATGCCGGGCACATGCGCAATCATGGATTCGACCGCTTCAGAGTGATGTTCGGGAGCGTGAATGCCGCCGCCATGCGGCATGCGCATGACGACCGGGCAACTCAGTCGGCCGCGCGTGCGATGGCGCATGCGACTCATGTGATTCACGATCTGGTCGATCGCCGGATACAGAAAACCCATGAACTGAATCTCGGCGACGGGCTTCATCCCCTGCGCGGCCATGCCGACGCACATGCCGGCGATCATGTTCTCGGCGAGCGGTGTGTCCTGGACGCGATCCGGACCGAAGCGTTCGAGGAGTCCGACTGTCGCGCGGAAGACGCCACCGCTGCGGCCCACGTCCTCGCCCAGCACCACGACGCTCGGGTCGTGCTCGAGTTCCCACGCCTGCGCCATCGTGATGGCTTCGATCATCGTTATTTTTGGCATGGTCGACGCGGCCTAATGCGATGGTCGGCCGGTGCCCGCATAGCGGCGGGCCAGGGCTTTCTGCGCCTCCACGTAAGGCGGCGGATTGGCGTACAGGTGATCGAACATCGAGTCCGTCGACTGTCTGGATGTGCCCAGATATTCCTGTACCGCGGCTTCGATCTCGCGCGCGAACTGCGCCTTGAGTGCTTGCTCGTGGGTTTCGTCCAGCGCGCCGCGCGCAATCAGCAGCTTGCGCAGCCGGATCATGGGTTCGATTTCCCACGCGGCGGCGACTTCGGCCGCGTCGCGATAACGGGTCGCATCATCGGCCGTCGTGTGATCGCTGAGCCGATAGCTCATGGCCTCGATCACGGTCGGGCCGCCGCTGCTGCGGGCTTCGGCGAGAGCCTGCTCGACACAGGCCCTCACGGCGATGACATCGTTGCCGTCGACCTGGACGCCCGGAATGCCGGCGGCGATCGCTTTCTGCGCGAGGGTCTGCGCGGCCGTCTGCTCTTCGATGGGCACCGAGATGGCCCATCTGTTGTTCACGATCACGAAGACGACGGGTAAGCGTCGTGCGCCAGCGAGATTGATGGCTTCATAAAAGGAACCTTCGGAGGTGCCGCCGTCGCCGATATAGGCGAGAGCGCAGCGGGGTTCCTTGCGAATCTTGAATGCCATGGCGGCGCCGGCGGCGTGCAGGGTCTGGGTCGCAATGGGTACGCACCACGGAAAATCATGGGCGGGACCGCCGAAATCGTTGCCGCGTTCATCGCCGCCCCAGTACAGCAGGACGTCCGTCATGCGCACACCGCGCCAGTAAAGCGTGCCGATCTCGCGGTAGACGATCGCCAGGCAGTCTTCCGGTCGCATGGCGGCGCCGACGCCGACGTGCGTGGCTTCCTGTCCCAGGCACGACGCATACGTTCCGAGTTTGCCAGTGCGCTGCAGGTTGACGGCCTTGGTGTCGAACATCCGCGCCCGCAGCATGGCCGCGTACATCTTCAGTAGTTCCGCGTCGTCGCTGGCAAAGGCCGGCAGGTCGCCTGTCGTGTTGCCCTGTGCGTCGAGGTGCTGCAGGTACTGAATACTGAACTCGGCAACCGTTCTCACCCGGTCGTCTCCTCTTACGTCCGTTGCAATTGATCGAAGTATAGCCAAGTCGACTGCGGTTTGATTCGCCGCGGACCGGGCTGATGATGATCTTGCAACAGGACTGCGTCAGGCCATCAGCCCGGCACGCGTCGACAGTTGTGTGATCAGTCGATCGAGCGCCTGTCGATCCGCCGGACTGAGTGTCGCCAGCAGTTTTTTTTCGTACGCCAGAGCCAGTGGGGCCACTCGTGTGTATACAGATTGGCCGCTGGTCGACAATCGCAGCACTGAGCGGCGTCGATCCTCGCTGTCATAGGTGCGCACGAGACGGCGCGCGTTCAACAGGCTCTGTACGGCGCGACTGACCGCAACCTTGTCCATGGCGGTGCGTTCGGCGACCTCCACGGCAGACAGCTGCGGATATCTCGCCAGCACCGCCAGCACGCGCCATTCCGGGATGGACAGGTCGAATTCCCGCGCATATGCGCGTGCGATGTTGATGCTCACGAGGTTGGAGAGCACCGACAGCCGAAAGGGAATGAACTGCTCCAGGTGCAGTTTGTCGGCAGTCCGCCTGCCCGAAGTTTTTTTAATGGTCACGTGCCGTCATGTCCGCTTATCGGCGTGGCTGCCGAATGGTTGCAATTGTAACTTGTTGCTGCAATATGACCGGCATATCTTCCCCTTTGTCCTCGCAGCGCGTCATCGCGGTATGCAATCTGCGCGTTGCGACGTTCACGTCAGGTGATCCAATGAGTCCGCAACAAAGCCCCCAGGTCTTCGACAATCCCATGGGTACCGACGGTTTCGAGTTCGTCGAGTACACGGCGCCCGATCCCGAGCTGCTTCGCACTTTGTTCGAACAGTTGGGTTTTCCGGCGACTGCGCGTCATCGCAGCAAGAACGTGACCCTGCACGCCCAGGGCGACATCAACTTCATCATCAACGCGGAGCCCGGCAGCTTCGGCCAGCGGTTCGCTCAGCAACATGGTCCATCGGCATGCGCGATGGGGTTTCGCGTCAAGGATGCATCGTTCGCGTTCCGGCGCTGCGTCGAGCTCGGTGCGAAACCGATGGAAACGCGCGTGGGCCCCATGGAGCTGCAGATTCCCGCGATCGAGGGGATCGGCGGCAGTCTGATCTACCTGGTCGATCGTTACGGCGATCGCACCATCTATGACGTCGACTTCGTTCCCATCGGCTCGGCCACGTCGACGCCATCGGCGGGCCTTTCCTACATCGATCATCTCACCCACAACGTCGCGCGCGGCAACATGAACAAGTGGTCGGGCTTCTACGAACGCCTGTTCAACTTCCGTGAGATCCGCTACTTCGATATCGAAGGCAAGAAAACCGGTCTTTTCAGTCGAGCGATGACGAGCCCCTGCGGCAAGATCCGCATTCCCATCAACGAATCGCAGGACGACAAATCGCAGATCGAGGAATATCTGCGCGAGTATCAGGGCGAGGGGATTCAGCACATCGCCCTCGGCACCAGCAACATCTTCCAGACCGTGGACGTGCTACGCGGTCGGGGCGTCCTGTTCCAGGATACGCCGGACACTTATTACGAAGGTGTGGAGGCGAGGGTGCCGGGCCACGGCGAGAACCTCGAAGAGCTGAAGCAGCGACGCATTCTGATCGACGGCAATCCGGCGCGGCAGGAAGGTGTGTTGCTGCAGATCTTCACTCAGAACGTCATCGGGCCGATCTTCTTCGAGATCATTCAGCGCAAGGGCAACGAGGGCTTCGGCGAAGGCAACTTCAAGGCGCTGTTCGAATCGATCGAACTGGACCAGATGAGGAGAGGGGTGATTTGAGCGGTCGCTGGCTGACTGGCCAACTGGTCTGCTGGCCAGAACAGGATTCTTCCGATCTTGCCAGCAGCCCAGAGCCCAGTACCCCGTCTTACTGCGGCGGCTCGGCGCCGGGGGCGCCGTCTTCCATCGGGTAGGTGGTGAACGCGCCTTCCTGCGCGGGCTGAGCCTGCGTGGTTGTCGGCGTCTGCGAGGGGGCGGTCGCTGGGGTCGCGGCCACGGGAGTTCCTGCCGAACGTTCGACTGCGGCGACTAAGTTCTGCGCGGCGGGCGGGGCCGCAGGTGCATCGCTGCGAATGATGTCGCTGGCAAGAATTCCCGAACGACCGTAGAAGGCTTCGTTTGAACGGTTGTCGATCGTCATGGCGGAGCCGTCGAGGGCGACGCCCGCGAACAGCCCGCTGGAGCGCGAATACGAATACACCTGCGCGGTCAGGCCGATGTCCGTGGCTGCAGAGCTCTGACGTCCCACCGGGCCGGCGGCCACGGCGGCGTCGGCACCGAGTGTGATCTTGCCGCCGACGATGCCTTCGATGCTCTGGCGCGATGTGAACACCAGCACGACATCGGTGGACTGGACGCCCACCTGGAAGCCGAAGCTGCCGCCGGTGAGATTGATGAATACGGGATTGCTCCATGCGCCGCTGTCGCGCCGCACGACCAGAACGCCCTTGCCGCGGCGGCCGCCGATACCGAGGCCAACCTTGATCACATCGGGCACGACTGCAACTGCATAGGCGCGCTGCATCAGCCAGCTGGGAATGTTCTGCTCAGGCATCATGAGCAGCTCTTCCATCACCTGCGTGGAAGTCAGCAGCCTTGCGCTCTGTCGCTCGTCTGCGACCGACATGGTGCTGACCAGCAGTGCCGCGGCAACGATCATCCACTGAGCCAGGGTCGTATGTGCTCGCATCGTCTCTAGATACCTCGATTCATGAATCCAATACGTAACGCCCAACGTGGGGCGTATAGCGCGGGTTCCGGCGCAACGCCTTACGTGCTCAGACTGTAGCAGATCGGAATTCGTTCAGCGGCCATGCCGGAAAACGGCCGCGGCACGCTTCAGTTGGGTTTGGCTGCGTCGGGAGCTGCATTGCGCAGTTCCAGAGACAGCGCTTCCATTTTCTGTCGTTGGCCACTCTCTTCGTAGAAGCGAGAGAGGCGATCGTGTGCCCGCTGGCGTGTGACGTTGTCGACGCCGCTTTCGGCGGTGAGTTCGCGATAACCGATGACCAGATATTTCTCGGCTTCGCGCAGGTGGCCTTCGCGATGCAGTGCCTCACCGAGTGCGCTGGCCGAACGGGCCGAACGCCACCCCGGAGCATCGGTGCGCTTCCAGCGATTCATCGAGGCCGTCAGCATGGCCTCGGCGTCCGGCAGCCGGTTGGTCGCCAGAAGCACCTCACCGAGCACGTACTCCGCCGCCGCGACGTACTGGTGATCGGGCGGCAGCGTACGAGCGTAGAGATCGAGTGCCGCGCGCACCGGCGTCTCCGCTTCTGCGAAACGGCCCTGTCGCATCAGGATCTGCGCGAGCGACGTCTGCAGGTAGCCGTTCATGTAATAGTTTTCGCCGCGCGCTGCCATATTGGTGTCGATGGCCTCGCGAGTGAGCTTTTCTGCTTCCTTGGTTTTATTCTCGGCCAGGCGTACCTGCGCCAGCGAGTCGAGCGAATCCGCGACCTGGCTGCTGTTGGGGCCGTACAGAACACGCTGCGCGTTCAGCGCGCTCTCGTAGAGCGGGCCCGCTTCGCTGACCTGGCCCTTGAGGAGCAGCACTTCCGCCATTCTGATATTGGCGATTACGCGGTCGGGGTGTTGTTCGTGAGTGGTGTTGCGATAAATGGCGAGGCTCTCGCGTGCGGCCCGTTCGGCGCCATCCAGGTCATCGCGCCATGCCAGGATATTGGTCAGGTCGAGCTGGATCGCTGCGACATCGACACTCGAGGGGCCGGCTACCTTGCGGGCGATGTCGAGGGCCTCCGACAGATACTTGTACGCCTGGTCGATATTGCTGCGCAGGAGTTCCAGTCGGCCCAGATCGACTAGCAGCCGGGAGTGCACGAGCGAGTCGTCGTCGCTCTGCGCCGATATGCGTAACGCCGTGCGGAATGCCTGATCGGATTCATCGAAACGGCCCGCATTGCGCAGCGCGATCGCCAGTTCCGTAAAGGCCTGGCCGGTTGGTGCGTCCTCGGGCAAGCCTGCCTGGCGACGAATGCGCAGGGACTCCTCGAGGTACGTCACTGCGCGCACAGGCTGGCTTTGACGGCGGAATGCGCGACCGATCGCCTCGAGCAGGCGCGCGCGCACTTCCGGCTGTTCGTTCAGTTCGCCCTGAATCGTTCCTGCGGCTCGCTCGAGCAATTCAGTGGCGGTGACCTGCTGGCCATTGTTCTCAAACGGGTCGGCTGCCGTGAACACGCGGAGCATGAATTCGGAGACGCGCTCGGCTCGCTGTCCTTCCAGCGTCGCCCGGTCACGTTCCTCCGCAATGTGCTGCCGCTGGACCGACATGACGATGCCGAAAGTGACGAGGAACGTGATGAACACGCCAGCGGCGCTCACGGCAACGGCGTTGCGACGCGCAAAGCGCTGCGAGTAGTAGATCCAGTTGCCCTGACGCGCCTGAACCGGTTCGCGGTTCAGATAACGACGGATGTCTTCGGCGAATTGCTCGACCGTGCGATACCGCGTCTCCGGTTCCTTGCGCAGCGCGCGCATGACGATGGCGTCGAGATCGCCCATCAGTCGCTGCTTCAGGCGCTCCGGCGTGAGGTGTCGTGCCCTGGCGATCTCTTCGATCGACGGTGCATTGGCTGCGTCATTCGCCTCGCCGACCCGCTGTACCGCGGCGCTGGGCCGCAGCGGGTCGGTGAAGCAGATCAGCTTCTCGAGGTCGAGCTGAGTGGCCTGTGCAGGCACGACGTAAGGCCGCAGGCCGGTCAGGAGTTCATAAAGCACCACACCGAGTGCGTAGACATCGCTCGCGGTCGTGACGGTGCGACCGAGGATCTGCTCCGGGCTGGCGTATTCGGGTGTCAGGACGCGATCGTTGAGACGCGTCATCGCCGCGGGCAGATCGGCCTTCTTGTCCTCCAGCATCTTGGCGATGCCGAAATCGAGCAGTTTGGGCTCACCTGCCTTCGTGACCAGGATGTTGGCGGGCTTGAGATCGCGATGTACCACCAGGTTCTGGTGGGCGTACTGGACGGCTGCGCATATCTCCACGAACAGTTCCAGGCGGCGCCGCAGGTCCAACTGCACCGTCGGATCGTCGCAGAAGCGATCGACTGGCTGGCCATGGATGTATTCCATGACCATGTAGGGCCGCCCGTCCTCGATTTCGCCGGCATCGAGCAGTCGAGCGATGTTCGGATGATTGAGGTTGGCGAGGATCTGCCGTTCGGATTTGACGCGCTGGCCGAGGCCGTAGGGTTGCGCGCCGCCTTCGATGATCTTGACCGCGACCTGGGCCGAATACTGCCGGTCGGAGCGTTCGGCGAGATACACGGTACCGGTGCCGCCGTAGCCAATCACCTTGGTCAGGCGATAGTTGGCCACGACGCGCCCGATCAGCGCCCGGCGTCGGTCGCGGGTGGTGAGATCGATGGCGGCGCCCAGTGCATTGGTCAGGGGAGAAGTGCCGTGTCCAGGGTCGTGGGCGAGGAGGTCGAGCACCTCGTCGTAAAGCTCCTGGTCATCGCCGGCTTCCCGCTGCAGGAAGGCCTGCTGTTCCGCTGGGGGCAGGTCCTTGGCAGCGTCGAAAAGATCCTGCAGGCGCACCCAGCGCGAACTGATGGTAGCGCCCGGCGGATCAGGCTCTGACGGCATCGTCCCTGAAGGCGTGCTCATGGACTTTCCGGCGCGCGGCTTTCCGGCCCGCGACTCCTGGAAGGGCGAATCTGGCGCAGGATCCAGGCTTTGGCCAGGCGCAGATCGCGATCGATCGTGGCTTCGGACACTTTGAGTGTTTCGGCCAGTTCCTGGTACGTCAGGCCACCGAAGTAGTGCAGTTCGACGATTTCCGCGAGCCGCATGTTATGGGTCGCGAGGCGCTGCAGCGCTTCGTCGATTTCCAGCACGTCGATTTCGCCGGACGTAATTGGCCCGCCCAGGAAATCGTCGTCGGGGAGCAGGTTTTCGACCGGAGCGGTGGTTGTCGATAGCCCGCCCCGCTTGCTGCGGAATCGTGCCTTGGCGTGGTCGACCAGGATGCGGCGCATCTGCCGGGCCGCCACGTTGAAGAAGTGGAAGCGGTCCTGCCACGGCACGCTCATTTCCACGAGCTTCACGAACGCTTCGTGCACCACGGCGGTGGCCTGGAGCGTATGCCCCGGCCGCTCGTTCTTCATGTAACGCCGCGCCCGCTCGCGCAGTTCTTCGTAAATGAGCGGGGTCAGCCTTTCCAGCGCGCGCACGTCCCCGGACTGCCACGCCGACAAAAGCCGCGTGACGGCCTGCTGCCGGTCAGCCGCCGGGATCGCCGCTGCAATCGTATTGCTCAGAGAACGCTCCGCTCCGTGCCCGTCCGGGAAGGTCCGGATATCCAGGTCGATTCTAGATTGAACTGACCGCCGGAAGGGGTCTCGGGCGCAATTCTCGCATGGACCTTCCCTCCCGGCCGCGTGCCGGTTCCCGCAATCCGTCTACGACAGTCCCCGAGGCGTCGAATTGGCGCGTTAGGGGATTTTCCCTATACAGGCGTGAGAGAGCGCCTGATTGTTGACGAATCCACCCTGAAGGACGGTTGCAGCGTGACGGCTTTCACGTTTGGCCGTCGCTTATGCCGGTGAACCGTCACAAAAATGAAGACGGGCTTATTACATATTCCATTCAGGTTTTTCGGCTCTCACTAGAGGTTCATGTCATGCGTAAGGTCATTGGTGCGTCGCTTATGTTCGCCACAGTCATCGCCGCTGGATCGGTTTGCGCAAGTAACGCACTCGATAGTCGCGTGTTGCAGCTCGCCGATGGTGCGATCAGCGTGAAGCGTCCTCAGATGCAGTTGGCTGACGGTGCGATCAGCGTGAAGCGTCCTCAGCTCGCCGATGGTGCGATCAGCGTGAAGCGTCCGCAGATGCAGTTGGCCGATGGTGCCATCAGTGTGAAGCGTCCGCAGATGCAGTTGGCTGATGGTGCCATCAGCGTGAAGCGCCCCCAGATGCAGTTGGCTGACGGCGCGATCAGCGTGAAGCGTCCCCAGATGCAGTTGGCTGATGGTGCGATCAGCGTGAAGCGTCCGCAGATGCAGTTGGCTGACGGTGCCATCAGTGTGAAGCGTCCGCAGATGCAGTTGGCTGACGGTGCCATCAGCGTGAAGCGTCCCCAGATGCAGTTGGCTGACGGTGCCATCAGCGTGAAGCGTCCCCAGATCCAGTTGGCTGACGGTGCCATCAGCGTGAAGCGTCCGCAGATGCAGTTGGCTGACGGTGCCATCAGCGTGAAGCGTCCGCAGATGCAGTTGGCCGATGGCGCGATCAGCGTGAAGCGTCCCCAGATGCAGTTGGCCGATGGTGCAATCAGCGTGAAGCGTCCTCAGCTCGCTGACGGCGCAATCAGCGTGAAGCGTCCGCAGATCGTTGCCTGATTACGCGTAAAGAATTCAAGCAATCTGACTATTCAAGAGATCAAGTAATGAAAACCCGAATTGCATTTGTTGGTACCGGCATGCTTCTGACCCTCGGCTCGGCAGTGGCCGGTTCGGTCATGTTCGCCCAGGGCAAGGGTGATGTTGCCGCCCCCGTCGCGGTTGTCGCTCAGCAGACTGTGTCTGCGGAAACGATTGCGATGTGGAAAGCCACGTCGGCGTCGACCGACTACATCGCCCCGCGCGTTCCGCTCTGATCCGCGGAGCGGGGCAGCGATCGAAATCGACGCTGAAGGCAGCAGAAGCTGTCTGCAGACACAGACAACGAAGCGAAGTGTGCGGAGAGTCACACGTCGTCGCAAATTTGCGCCGCTGACATCACACTTCGTTCGTTGACACATTTACGCGCCGTTTGGCACCCTAACTGCGCGCCATCAAGTGGCAGCCGCGACGTTCGCGAGGCTGCCCGCGCGAAGGCAAACTCACTGAAAGGTGAGGACGCAAAGCCACCGGTCTAAGGGAATTCCTACGACAGCGGGGTTGCCAGCGTTTCCGGAGGCAGTCTCCGGAACAAGTCTGTCAGCCTTGTGTCACGATCCGGCGGTCCTGCGTTTGCGGGCTGCAATTTCCTAACGTGATCGGGCGCGACCTCCAATCGATGCTGCACCAGATTCCGACTCGTGATGAGCGACCGTGCGCCAGCGCGCGTCGCGGTTACGCAATGCGTAGCCGCGCTGCAGTTCGTGCGCTGATTGCCGCGGCGCTGCTGGTGGTTGCTTCGCCGTCGCCCGCCGCCGATCTCCAAGGCCAGCCGGCTCCCGATTTCGCATTGCGCTCGCTCGAGGGCCAGAACCTGCGGTTGTCTGAACACCTGGGCGGTGTCGTCCTGATCAATTTCTGGGCGAGCTGGTGCGGGCCGTGTCGTCAGGAAATGCCGCTGCTCGATGAGCTGCACGTGAAGTACAAACTCGCCGGGTTGACGGTGCTTGGCGTCAACATCGACGACAGTACCGAGCGCGCCGCCGAGATGGCAAAAACTCTCAAGGTGTCCTATCCGGTGCTGTTCGACGAGCGCAAGGACGTCAGTCGCTCCTACGCAGTGAGCGCCATGCCGTTCACGGTACTCGTCGATCGCGAAGGCGTCGTGCGCTACGTGTCCGACGGCTTCAAGCCCGGCTACGAAAAGCGCTATGCCGAGCAGCTGCGTGAGCTTCTCAATGATGAGTAAACGGATCGGCGGTCTTTCCATGCTTCCTCTTACCTGCATTGCCCGGGTGCGCGTCATGCTTCGTCACGTCAGTCTGTTGTTGCTGTCGGTCCTGGCTCTGAGCGGTGCCGCTCATGCGCAGGAGGCCTCGGCGCCTGTCGCTGCTGCAGGCGACTTCAAGAGTCTCGATCAGGAGGTGCAGGCGCTGAAGAAGGAAGTGCTCGACCTGAATCGCGAGTTGTTCGTGCTGGAAGAAGAACTGCTGTTCCCCGCCAACACGCAGGTGGCGGTGTTCGTGTCGATGGATGTGGGCGAGTTCTTCGCGGTGGATTCGGTGACACTCAAGCTCGATAACAAGGAAGTGGCGAATTATCTCTACACCGAGCGCGAGGCTCAGGCCTTGCTCAAGGGCGGCGTGCATCGCGTGTATCTCGGCAATCTGAAGGCCGGTGATCACGAGCTGATCGCGCTGTTCACCGGTCAGGGCCCGCACGTGCGCGACTATCGCCGCGGCGCCACCATCAACCTGACCAAGGGCGTCGGCGCCAAGTACGTCGAACTCAAGATCAGCGACCGCGCCAGCAAGGCGCAGCCGGAATTCGTCGTCAAGGAATGGGAGTGAGGATGGCGTCGTCAGCCGGCCTGACGAAAGCTCTCGCGCTGCAATGTTGAACGTCCCATTCATTCGCATCGCATCGGCAGCTCTGGCGCTCGTCGTGGTGACGGCGCAGCCGGCTGCTGCGCGCGACGCAGTTGCCGACGAGAAACCTCTGATCGGCACGCCCCAGGTCGTGAAGGATCTGCACTGGGGCGATGTGCTGTTCTATTTCTATCAGGGCGACTACATGCAGTCGCTCACGCGGCTCGGTGCATCGCAGGATTTCAATCGCATCGGCAATCACGGCGTGGAGGCCGAGTTGCTGAAGGGCGGGTTGTATCTGTCGCTCGGGCAGCACGAAGAAGCCGGGCGCATCTTTCAGGCGCTGCTCAACGACAACGTGCCGCTGGACGTGCGCAATCGTGCCTGGTTCTACCTCGCCAAGGTCTGGTACCAGCGCAACTATCTGCAGGAAGCGGAAAGAGCATTGAGTTCCATCCACGGCGCATTGCCCGGTGAACTCGAGCCGGAGCGTCACCTGCTGCATGCGCAGGTACTCATGTATCTCGACAGGTACGACGACGCGATCGTGTCGCTGGAGCGCTGGCAGCCGGTCGGTAATGGCTCGGATGCCTGGTCGGCCTATGCCCGTTTCAATATCGGTGTGGCGCTGGTGCGCAAGGACCGGCTGGACGATGCGGCGAAGCTGCTGGATCGCGTTGGCCAGATGGCGGCGCCGAGCGAAGAGCTGGCGGCGTTGCGCGACAAGGCGAACCTGGCACTCGGATTTGCCTGGCTGAAGGCAGAGCGGCCAATGGACGCGAAGCGCGTCCTGCAGCGTGTGCGCCTCGAAGGGCCTCAGTCGAACAAGGCGCTGCTGGGCGTCGGCTGGGCAGACTCGGCCGACCAGCAGTTTACGAAGGCGCTGGTGCCGTGGCTGGAGCTGCGCGATCGCAACATGCTCGACGCAGCCGTGCAGGAATCGTATCTCGCCATTCCCTATGCCTACGCGCAGCTCGAGGCCAACAAGCAGGCGGTGGAGCAGTACTCACTCGCCGTGACGGCATTCGGCGAGGAGGCGTCGCGCATCGATGAGTCGATTGCGGCGATCCGCAGCGGCCGGTTGCTCGAAGCCATCGCCGACAATGACAAAGCGGACAAGGCGGGATGGTTCTGGCAGTTGCAGGAACTCCCGGACGCGCCGGAAACGCGTTACCTGTATCACCTGCTGGCGTCCAACGAATTCCAGGAAGGTCTCAAGAACTACCGCGACCTGCGGCTCATGCAGCGCAACCTTGCGACCTGGCAGCTCAGCGTCGCAGCCTTCGGCGACATGGTCGATACCCGTCGCCAGGCGTTCGAGCAGCGCCTGCCGTCCCTGCAGAAGACGCTCGACACCGTTGATCTCGATGCCATGGATGCGCGACGCACCGAACTCGAGTCGCGCGTCGCGGCCATCGAGCGCGACGGCGACGCGCCCGGCTTTGCGACAGGTCGCGAACTCGAGCAATGGCGCAAGGTGCAGCAGATCGAGCGGATCCTCGCGCGCGCGGACGCCTCTGATCCGATGGTGCAGGAGATGCGCGAGAAAGTGCGCCTGCTGCGCGGCCGGCTGACGTGGGATTTTTCGTCCAGCTACAAGGCCCGCCTGTGGAAGGCGCGCAAGGAATTGCGCGAACTCGATGTCGCCTACAAGGAGGCGCGTCGCCGCTGGGTACTGATCGAGCGGGCCCGCGAGGAGTACCCGGCGCGCACCGAAGAATTCGCAAGGCGTGTCGCCGGATTGCAGCCACGCATCGACGGTCTCATGACCCGTCTGGCTTCGGTGGCCACATCGCAGAACCAGTACCTGGCAGCGATTGCAGTGCGTGAACTCGAGTCGCAGAAGGAGCGGCTGGCGGCGTATTCGCTGCAGGCACGCTTCGCGCTCGCTTCGATCTATGACCGGGCCGCGAGTGGGACGGGTGGTCCCGCCGGCAGCCAGGGAGGCGGGCAGTGAACACGCGCGCCATCCCCGTAAGAATTCTGATTGCGGCGACGCTTGCGATCGCGTCCGTCGGCATCTCTGTCGCCGTCGCCGCGGAGAAGAAGCCGAAGCCGACCGGCACGATCAAGGATCTCGAGAATCGCACGATCCAGATCGATCGCGATCCGCCGACCAACGTCCAGCCGCAGCAGGCCATCGAGCAATACAAACGCTTTCTGGAGCTGCAGTCCGACAACGAGCAGATGCGTTCGGAGGCGATGCGCCGCCTGGGCGATCTGCAGGTGGAAGTCGACGAGGCCGCACGAGCTGCGGGTGGCGCCGACTTTACGGGACTGGAGAACAAGGAAGCGATCAAGCTCTACGAATCCTTGCTTGCGAAGTATCCGAAGTACGAACGCAACGACGCTGTCATGTATCAGTTGTCGCGGGCGTACGAGTCGGAAGGCCAGCCCGAGAAATCGCTGGCGGTGCTCGACAAGCTCGTCACGCAGTATCCGGACAGCAAGTGGATCACCGAAGCGCAGTTCCGCCGCGGTGAAATCCTCTTCAGTGCCACTCGCTACAAGGATGCTGAAGGCGCTTACGCGGCTGTCGTGGCGGCTGGTCCGCAGAGCGGCTACTACGATCAGGGTCTGTACAAGCACGGCTGGTCGTTGCTCAAGCAGTCGCGCGGCGAGGAGAGCGTAGGCTCGTTCCTCAAGCTGATCGACCGCGTGATGATCGAAAATGGCAGGTTGCGCGATCGCGATGCGCTGGATCGTCCGTCCCGCGAACTGTCCGACGACGCCTTCCGCGCCGTTGCAATCACGTTCTACGATCTGGACGGTCCGGAGTCGCTGGATGCATTTCTCAAACAGCGCGGCGATCCCGTGTATGCGCACCTGCTGTACGAGAATCTCGGCAATCTCTATATAGAGAAGGAGCGCTACCAGGATGCGGCGCTCGCGTACGAAGCATTCGCGAAGCGTCGCCCGGACGATCGTTTCGCGCCGTCGCTGCAGATGCGCACCATCGAGGCGTATCAGAAGGGTGGCTTCGCATCGCTCGTCCTCGAAGGCAAGCAGTCCTTCGTCGAACGCTATGCCTTCGGTTCCGCCTTCTGGGCGAATCGGACCGTCCAGGACGCTCCGGAAGTTGCGGCGCAGTTGAAGGCCAACCAGAAGGATCTGGCCGAGTACTATCACGCGCAGGCGCAGAAATCGA
Source organism: Povalibacter sp. (assembly GCF_036520495.1). GTDB lineage: Bacteria > Pseudomonadota > Gammaproteobacteria > Steroidobacterales > Steroidobacteraceae > Steroidobacter. Next base: position 27,213 of record NZ_DATDJO010000004.1, read on the forward strand.
AGAAGGTCGAGGACTATTCCATCGCCGCGCGTTGGTATCGCGCGATGCTGGACTCATTCCCGCAGGACGCGGAGGCGCCCGCAACGCGCTACCTGCTGGGCGAAGTGTTGTTCGAATCCGGGCGCTTCGCCGAGGCGGCGAAGGAATACGAACGCACCGCGTATGACTATCCTGCGCATCCGAAATCGGCGGCCGCAGGTTATGCAGCGCTGGTCGCCTACACGAAGCATGAAGCGACCATCAGCGGCGAGTCGAAGGCGCTGTGGCATCGCCAGGGTATCGAGAGTCAGGTCATGTTCGCGACGAGCTTCCCGGAGCATCCGGAATCCGCTCGCGTGCTGACCAAGGCCGACGAGGAATTGTTCGCCCTCAACGATTTCGATCGCGTGATCGAAGTGTCGCAGCAGATTCTCGAACGCAAGCCCGCCGTCGAGCCCAGGTACCAGCGCACGGCATCGACGTTGCTGGCGCACTCGTTGTTCGATCGCGGTCGCTTCCAGGAAGCGGAAATCGCCTATATCCGTGTGCAGGGCTTCCTGCCGGCGGGCGATCCGGATCGTCCGGCGATCGAAGAGCGCATCGCTGCTTCCGTTTACAAGCAGGCCGAAGCCAGGCAGGCCGCCGGCGACGCGGCGGGTGCGGTCGATGACTTCCTGCGCGTTGCGGTCCTGGCGCCGAACGCCAAGGTCAGTGCGAACGCGGAGTACGACGCCGCCAGCATCCTGCTGCGCGACAAGCAGTGGGATCGCGCCTCGAAGGTGCTCGAAGGCTTCCGTCGCAAGTACCCGAGTCACGAGTTGCAACCGGAAGTCACGCGTTCGCTTGCGGTGGCCTATCTCGAGACCGGTCGGGCGGGCGAATCCGCAGCGGAGTTCGAGCGCATCGCCGCGCGGGCCGAGGAACCTGCGGATGTGCGCCGCGAAGCGTTGTGGCAGGCGGCGACGCTGTATGAAAAGGACGGTTCGCTGCCGAATTCAGCGCGCGTCTATGCGAACTACGTGAAGCAATTCCCGGCGCCGCTCGATCCGGCACAGAACGCGCGCCAGCGCCTCGCCGACATGGCCAAAGCGCAGAACGATGTGCGTGGTCGTTCGCAATGGATCAACGAGATCATCGTCGCCGACAAGTCGGCGGGTAGCGCGCGCACCGATCGCAGCAAGTACCTGGCGGCGCAAGCCACGCTCGAAACTGCCGAGCCGCAGGTGGCGATGTACAACTCCATCAAGCTGCTGGTGCCGCTCGACAAGTCGCTCAAGGCCAAGCGCAGTGCCATGGAGCGGGTACTGACGACGTACGGCCAGGCGCTCGACTACGGTGTTGCGGAAGTGACCACGGCCGCAAACTACGGCATGGCGGAGCTGTATCGCACGCTGGCGTCCGACCTCATGACATCCGAGCGGCCCAAAGGCCTGGATGACGAATCGCGCGAGCAATACGACGTGCTGCTCGAAGAGCAGGCGTTCCCGTTCGAAGAGAAAGCGATCGAGCTGCATGAAACGAACGCCAGCCGCACGGGCGACGGTGTCTACGACGAGTGGGTGCAGCGCAGCTTCGATGTGCTCGCGAAACTCAAGCCGGCGCGCTATGCGAAGGCCGAGATCGGTGAAGAGTATGTACAGACGATTCGCTAGCGTGGGCCACGGTGCGCTTAGTGCGGCCTTGCTGCTGACGCTCGCCGCATGCGGGTCGTCGCCACAGAAAGAACCAGCAGCGCCAGCAGTTGCCGCGGCACTGCCTCCAGTGACAACAGCTGCGGTTGCCCCGGTCGCGAATGTAACTGCTCAACCCGTGGCGGCGAATGCAGCGAAGTCCAAATCCGCTCTTGCCGATGCGGCGACCGCCGCTGCTACGGTCGAAGCGCCAATTCCTCCCGAAGCGCAGCAACGGTTCGACAGTGCAGTCGCCGCAATGAGCGCCGGCAATCTTGCCGGAGCCGAACAGACTTTCCGCGCGCTCGGCGATCAGTATCCGGCGTATGCCGGACCGCTGCTGAATCTCGGAATTCTGCAGGCGAAGGCCGGCAAGTTCGAGGCAGCCGGGCAGACGCTGAATGCCGCCATCGAGCGCAACCCGGCCAGCGCGGCGGCGTTCAATCAGCTTGGCATCGTCTATCGCCGGCTCGGCCGCTTCAAGGATGCCGACGAGGCCTATCAGCGCGCGATTCAGGTCGACCCAGGATACGCGCTGGCATACCTGAATCTGGGCGTGCTGTGCGATCTGTATTTGCAGCAGCCGCAGCGCGCGCTCGATGCCTATCAGCGCTATCTGGAACTGGCGGCGAGCCCGGATGCCAAGGTGGCGAACTGGGTGACCGAACTGAAGACGCGGCTGGGCAACCAGCAACGCAGCGCGAGGGCGGGATGATGCAAACGCCAACGATGGCTTTGATGCTTGTTCTCGTTGCGACGAGCACCGCCTTCGCAGCGGAGCCCGCTGCGCAAGCCGAAGACAGGCCGCTCTCCGAGACCGCTGCGCCGCGTGCGGCTACCTCTGAGCAGAAGCCGGCTGCCAGCAGCGCCGCGCCGGCCACAGCGGGACGCCGCGGCGATCGGCTCGATCTCGATACGACGATCGTGACCGGCAATCGCGAGCTGCCGAAGGTGCTTTACATCGTGCCGTGGAAGAAAGCCGATATCGGCGATCTGCCAGCGCAGCCGTTCAACACGCTCCTCGATGAGGCATTGACGCCGGTGGATCGTGACGTTTTTCGTCGGGAAGTGACGTACTACGGTGCAATGTCGTCGGGCGCGGACAGTGCGAATCCCGCATCCGCTGCGCCTGCTGCGGGTCCTGAGAAGTAGGTCGCAGCGCACGTTTTGACCTAAGGCGATAAATCGCCACAGGCACGCTCGATCGCAGGTCGACAGTCGCATGCGCGCAATGCAGGGCGCATGACACTCGCGGACGGTACTGCAGTCAGGCAACAGGTTTTCATTTCATCGCGCATCGCCTCACGGCAGCGCGGCACGGCACAGCAGAGGAGTCGAGCAATGAGCTTCATGGATTACGTGGTGGCCTTCTTCAAGGAAGGCGGACCATTCCTGTACATGCTCGCCGCCATTTTCGTGGTCGGCGTGGCCATCGCGATCGAACGGTTCATCTACCTGACCAAGGAAACGGTGACCAATCGTCGCGTCTGGGCTCAGGTCGTGCCGCTGATCAATCAGGGTAATTTCCGCCAGGTGATCGCGATCACGCAGAAGTCGAATGCCGCGATCGCCACGGCCCTCAACTACGGCATTGCCCGCCTTGCCAGCGCGCGTCGTCGCGATGACGTCGAGAAGGCCATGGACGAAAGCCTGCTCGAGATCATCCCCAAGATCGAGAAGCGCACGCACTATCTCTCTGCGCTCGCCAATATCGGCATGCTCACCGGTCTGCTCGGTACGGTGATCGGCCTGATCGCGGCGTTCGCCTCGATCGCCACCGCGAATCCGGCGGAGAAGGCCAGCCTGCTCGCGGCCAGCATCTCGGTCGCCATGAACAACACCGCGTCCGGTCTGTTCGTCGCCATCACGCTGCTGCTCGCACACATGTTCCTCGAAGCCAAGACCACCAAGCTGATCGACAGTCTGGAGATCGCGAACGTCAAGTTCCTCAATTCCGTGGTCGAACGCCGTCAGGACTCCGACGCCGATGACGCGCCGGCGCCCGCACCGCGTGGCCGTGCCTCGGCGCACGGCTAAGAGTCGCAAGCTCAACACGCTACGGAGACGGCCATGGCGCAGTCGAAAGTCGCGGGACGCGTGCGGCGCAACCACGCGCGTTATCGCGGACGACATGACATCAATGTCGTGCCGATGATCGACATGATGATCATCCTGGTGTTCTTCCTGATCTTCACCGCGGTGTTCACCAAGACGAATGTCCTGGAACTCAATCTGCCGGGCGCCGACAGTGCCGTGCCGGATCTGCCGAAGGGATTGAACCTGGAAGTCATCGTGCGCAAGGAGATCATCGAGGTTGCCGATCGTGGCACCGGCGTGCTGCGCACCGTGCCGCGGGCCGGTGATCACCATGACCTGAAGGGGCTCTCGGAATACCTGATGATGGTGAAGTCCAAGTATCCCGACACACTGAATGCAACGATCCTGCTGGAGCAGGACATCGAATACGACACGCTGGTGCAGGTGATGGACACGGTGCGCGTCTTCCAGGTGCCGGGCTCGCAGTGGGATCTGGCGGAGCTGTTCCCTGACGTTTCCGTGGGGGACGCGCCGACATGACTCCGTATCGCATCAAACGCCACCGCAAGCGTGGCCACAGCGGCAGCGCCGACGGCGGGGGGCACATGACCCTCGTGCCGTTCATCGACATGCTGATGATCCTGGTGGTCTTCCTGCTGGTGCACACCTCCGACGTCGACGTGCTGCCGAACTCGAAGAACATTTCGATCCCCGAATCGATTTCCGACAAGAAGCCGGACCCGAGTGTCGTGGTCATGATCACGAAGGACGATCTGCTGGTCGACGGCAGACTCGTCGCCAAGGTCGCCGACGTGATCGCGGCCAAGGACCCGGTGATTGCACCGTTGAAGCAGGCGCTGATGTCGGTCGCCGACTCGGTACTCGCCGATGCGGCGAAGCAGGATATCGCCGACCGCCAGGTGACGATCCTCGGCGATCGACACACGCCTTATGCAGTGCTGCGCAAGGTGATGGCGACCTGCACCGATGCCGACTACGGCAAGGTGTCGCTCGCCGTGGTGGAGCGGGAGTTCAACACGGGCCGCACGGCGTCGCTGACCGCGGCGAGCCGCAATTGATGGGGCGCAGCACATGAGCACGGCCATTGCCCCGTATTACCGTCTGTATGAGTTGCCCTGGTCGCCGACCGAGGCCGTCGAGAAACGCTTTCGCAACATTCTGCGCAATGCGTTCATCCTCGTCGGACTGCTGGCGCTGCTGATCACCTTCCTGCCGATGCCCGAGAAGACGCTGGTGAAGGCGCCGGAGATTCCGGATCGCATCGTCAAGCTGGTGATCGAGAAAAAAATTCCGCCGCCTCCGCCGCCACCTCCCAAGGTCGAGCCGAAGGAAACACCCAAGCCGATCGAAAAGATCGAGCCGAAGCCGCAGCCGCCGAAGCCGGATGCGCGCGAGAAGGCGCAGAACTCGGGCCTGCTGAAGCTGCAGGATCAGCTCGCGGATCTGCGCGACAACTCGGTGCTCGACAAGGCGGCGATGACCAGGAACCTGTCCGGCAAGGTCGGTGAAACGACCAGCTCGGAACGCTCCCTCATCACGTCGAAGATCGGTTCGAACAGCGGCGGAATCAATACGTCAGCGCTGAGCCGCGGTTACGGCAGTGGTGCAGGTTCGTTGACCGGTCATACGACGACGCAGGTGACGTCGTCGACGCTGGCGGCGCAGGCCGACGACGGAGTGAAGCGTGGCAGCGGCAGCACCAAGGCCGCCCGCAGTCGCGAAGAAATCGAACTGGTCTTCGATCGCAACAAGGGTGCGATCTATGCGCTCTACAGTCGTGCGCTGCGCGACAAACCGGATCTGAAAGGCAAGGTGGTGCTCGAACTCACGATTGCGTCGAGCGGCGAGATCACGCAGTGCCGCGTCGTGTCGAGCGAACTGGCTGATCCTGATCTGGAGCGCAAGCTGGTCGCGCGCGTGAAGTCGTTCCGCTTCGAAGCCCGCGACGTCGAGACGATCACGACGACCAAACCGATCGACTTCTTCCCGGCATAGCCGGGGAAGGGCTCTGGGTACTGGGCTCTGGGCTGCTGGCCGGAGCCCGGATCACGCTGGAGCGATATGCCAGATCGAGCGACCTGTCATATTCCGGTCGCCTTTTCTGGCCAGCGGCTCTCTTGCACCGCCTGTCGCAGTTACGGGACCGTCCGCCGTCCTGTCTTGCGCTTGTTCGCGGCCTCAGCAGATGATCCGGCAAAGCGAGGTCCCATGAACATCGACTCGGAAGTTCGCCATTTCGTCGACCTGTCAGCCAACGACAAGGCGCGATTCCTGTCGCGGTTCATGTACGAGCTCACGCTCGAAGCGCGCAATTATTACGGACCCGGCGGCAGCCAGGACATCGACGCCAACAAGCTGCGTTTCATCAACGAGATCCAGCACCGGCTGACGCGTTTCCTCGAACAGATCCTGATCGACGACCCGGCTCGTTCGACTGACGAGTCCATGCTGCGGCTACTGCTGGCCCCGCGCAGCGAGAAGACCATCGAATCACTGGTTCTCGGTGCCTATACGCGGACTATTCAGGCGTTGGGATAAAGAAGAGCCCAGCGGTACACAAAGGAGCACATGGCGGAACACAAAAGAGCACAGAGGGAGTCATTCGATGGAGATGGATTTTCTCCGCTGCCCGGCCACTTCATTTTTGTGATCGTTTGTGTTCTTCGTATGTGCTCCTTTGTGTACTGTCTTTTCCCTCCAGCGTTACTCCACTCTTTGGACGCGCGGCGTATCGTCCGCCGTGTCCTGCTCGAACAGCTGCTCCAGTTCGCGAGCGGCCTGTTGCGCCGACTGGATCAGCTTCTGTTCGTCGTCGTGTGCCTCGCGCTGCTGCTGAAGCGTGTGCTGATCGTGTTCGTCGAAACGACGGATGCTTTCGAGCGCGTCGGTGCGTGACATGCCCAGGGTCTCGAGCGCGTGTTGCGCCATGTCCAGACTGGACAGATAAGTTTCGCGGATGACGTAGCGGACCCCCAGGTCCATCAGCCGGATGGCGTGCTGGCGGTTGCGGGCACGGGCCAGCAGCTTCAGGTGCGGGAAGTGTTTGCCGACGATCTCCGCCGTGCGCACCGACAGGTCGATATCGTCCATCGCGAGAATGAAGACTTCCGCGCGGCTCGCGCCGGCGGCTTCGAGAACCTCGCGACGGGACGCATCGCCGTAGTAAACCTTGTTGCCGAAGCGGCGCACGAAATCGACCTGGGCGACGTCCGATTCGAGCGCCGTGAAGCGGATGCGGCGCATGCGCAGTATGCGGCCGATGATCTGCCCGAAGCGACCGAAGCCGGCGATGATGACGCGACTGTCGTTGCTCTCGATACGGTCGAAGCTACGTGTCGGCGCGGTGGACGCGAAGGTCGATTCGAGCGGCTTCTGCAGCATCATGAGCAGCGGACTGGCGACCATCGAAATCGTGACCACGATCACCAGCGTGTCGGCGAGCGCCTGATCGACGATGCCGTTGCTGACCGCAAGCGCGAACAGCACGAAGCCGAATTCACCGGCCTGCGCCAGCGAGAACGCCATGCCTCGCGCACTTTCGCTGTGGTAACCGGCCATGCGCGCGACAAGCCAGATTACCGCGAACTTGACGGCAATCAGCATCAGCACCAGCACGCCGATGCGCAACGGGTGATCTAACAGTGCGCCGAGATTTGCGGTCATGCCGACCGATACGAAGAACAATCCCAGCAGCAGTCCCTTGAAGGGCTCGATGTCAGCCTCCAGTTCGTGGCGGTACTCACTTTCTGCCAGCAGCACACCGGCGACGAATGAGCCGAGCGCCATCGACATACCGACCATGTCGAACAGCAGGCCGGTGCCAATGACCACGAGCAGCGCCGCCGCGGTGAACACTTCCTTGACGCGCGTCTCGGCGACCGTGCGCAGTAGCGGTCGCAGGACATGGCGACCGCCGAAGATGAGCAGCAAGAGGACGGCGATGGCCTTGCCGGCGCCCGCGAGCGTGCTGACCAGCGATTGCTCGGCACGGTGATGCGCCAGCAGCGGCAGCAATGCCAGCATGGGCATCACCGCAATATCCTGAAACAGCAGAATGCCGAACGCAGCGCGCCCGTGCTGTGTATTGAGCTGGTGTCGTTCGGCGAGTAACTGCAGCACCAGTGGCGTCGACGACAGGGACAGGGCAAATCCGATGACGATGGCGGCGTCGATGCTCAGGCCGAAGCACCAGCCGACGGCAGCGAACACCAGGGAAGTCACGGCGACCTGTGTGAGGCCGAGTCCGAGGACGACCTTGCGCATTGCCCGCAATCGCGACGGTTGCAGCTCGAGGCCAATCACGAACAGCAGCATCACGACGCCGAATTCTGCGATGTGCAGTACACCCTCGCCATCCTCGATGAGTCGCAATCCCCACGGGCCGAGCACCATGCCGGCCAGCAGATACGCGAGTACCGATCCCAATCCCAGCTTGCGGGCCAACGGCACGGCAAGAACGGTGGCTGCAAGGAAGATGGCCGCATACGCAAGCAGTGTCATGTAAGTGTGACCTCAGTCGCGATTGCCGACGCGTTCGGCTGGGGGTTCATCGGGTACAGGCATCGTAACAAGCGCAATGCGCGGGCGGATGCGCGGCCAATCAGGGCCAGCCTCATGGTTGCCTTTCTGGCCGATGCCGATGATGCCTCACAAGTTGGCAGCGGCGCTGCCCGTGGAAATTTCGATGCATCCTTCGACCGACACCCTCCCGCAACTCACGCTCGATGCGCGCAACCGAATTGCGTCGGTGAATCGTGCATGGGTGGATGCCACGCGATGCGATGGTCTGCGCGATCAGAGCCTGGAGGTGATCGATCGTACGCTCGCCGATTTCGTCAAGGGGGTGCAGGTGCGCCAGCTCTGGGAGATCCTGTTGGAGCGCGTCCGGGCGGTTGGTGCTCCCATCTTCGTCCCCATGCGTGCGGATACTCCCGGTCAGCGCCGGGTCTGGGATGTCGAAGTGCATCCGCTACCTGAGCGCGGCGTGCAACTCGTCGCGCATTGTGTCTGGAAGGAGGAGCGTCCGGCGCTCGCGCTGCTCGATCCGGCCGTGCCGCGCGGTGAGGAATCACTGCCGCACTGTGCATGGTGCAATCGGATCCAGATCCGCATCGGCGCCTGGGAGGAAGTCGAGGACGCGCAAATGACACTGCGTCTCGATGCCGCCGAATCGCTGCCGGCCCTGAAACAGGCTGTCTGCGACCGCTGCAAGCAGTCCTTGCTGAAGACGTTCCCGGCGAGGCTGGCATAGGAGGCTGCGAAGCGGCCGGCCAACGGGTCTGCTGGCCAACCCTTCAGCGGACCAGAGAGCGAACCATCGGCAGCCGGGCAGGGCACTGCTAGACTGCGCGCCCTTATGAATCGACTCCTCTCCGCTTCCGGCCAGTTCGCCAGCTAGCCAATTGGCCAGTCGACCCATCCCGATGCCCCGTCACGACCTTACTTTTCCCGCCAAAGACGCCGATCTGCGCGAAGACGTGCACAGGCTCGGTGCGCTCGTCGGCGATGTCATTCGGGAGCAGGGCGGCGAGGAACTGTTTCAGGCAGTGGAACGGGCGCGGCAGGCAGCCATTGCGCAACGCGAAGGCGATGCCGCGGGCGCTGTGCAGCTGCTCGTCTGCACACGCGACGTCGCCCCCTCGCTGTCGCGCGATCTCGTCCGTGCATTCTCGACCTGGTTTGACGTCGTGAACATGGCCGAGAAGGTGCATCGCATTCGCCGTCGTCGCCAGTACATGAACGAGGGTAAGTCGCAGCCCGGCGGTATCGAAGACGCGCTGTTCGCGCTCAAGGACAAAGGTCTCGATCTCGCCGACATTCGCCTCCTGATGCTCGAGCTGTGGATCGAGCCTGTGTTGACCGCCCATCCCACCGAATCCACGCGCCGCACGATTCTGCGCAAGCAGCAGAAAATCGCGCAGTTGTTGCTGAGCCGTATCGGACTGGCGGCCGCCGATGTGGAAACACATCGCATCTGGGATCGCATCCGCACGGAGATCACTTCGGGCTGGCAGACGGCCGACAACTCGCGCGAGCGCCTCACGGTCGCGGATGAACGCGAGCATGTGCTGTTCTTCCTGGTCGAGATCCTGTTCCAGATCGTGCCGGTCTTCTATGAAGAGATCTCCGCGGCGCTGGTCAAGGTATATGGGCCTGAAGCGAAAGGCTTCGAGCTGCCCGAGATCCTGCGCTTCGGTTCCTGGGTCGGCGGCGACATGGATGGCAATCCTGACATCCATGCCAAAACCATTCGCGAGACCATCGCGCGCCATCAGCAGCTCATCGTCAACAGCTACTTTCTGGAATGTCAGGGCATGGCGGAGTCACTGTCGCAAAGCGCGACCCGCACCGGCATTTCACCCGAGCTGCATGCGCGCATCGATCAGTATCAGACGCTGTTGTCGGCATCGCATTCGCTGTCGCCGGCCCGGCACGATCGCATGCCGTACCGGGTATTTCTCGGCCAGGTCATGGAGCGTCTGCGGGCGACTTACGACGGACGGCAGGCTCAATACGAATCGGTCAGTCACTTCCTCGCCGACCTGAATCTCATTCACGACAGCCTGATGGCGAACAAGGGTGAGCACGCCGGCGCATTCGCGGTCAGCCGTCTCATCCGGCGGGTCAGGACGTTCGGCTTTCATCTGGCGACGCTCGACATACGGCAGAGCTCGAGTGTGCACCGCGCCGTCGTCGGTCAGGGGCTGGGGGACGCCAACTGGCACAAGCGAAGTATCGACGATCGCATCGCGCGCCTGCGTGTCGCGCTGGAGCGCGATGAAAGCCCAAGTGCGCTGCTCGATGCGACCGGGAAGCGCAGTCTGTGGGTGTTCGAAGCACTGGCCCATTGCCGGCACCGCAACGGCCCGGACGCCATCGGTCCTTACGTTGTCAGCAGCACGCGCGGCGTGGACGATGTGCTGTCGGTGCTGCTGCTGGCGCGCTGGGCGGATACCGCTGATCGTCGTTCCGGTGACGTGCCGGTGGATGTCGCGCCGCTGTTCGAATCGGCGGAGGCATTGTCACGTTGCGGCGATCTCATGCGCGAGCTGCTGAACGAACCGCTGTACCGCCGGCACCTGGTGGGCCGGGGTAATCATCAGTACGTGATGATCGGCTACTCCGCCAGCAACAAGGACGCCGGTGTCGCCATGTCGCGCTGGCTGGTGCTCAAGGCCCAGGAAGCGGCAGTCGCAGCGGCCGCGGCTGCGGGTATCGATCTCACGCTGGTTCATGGCCAGGGCGGCAGCTTCGGCCGGGGCGGCGGTCGCGCTGAAATTCTGGTGCGTAGCGCACCGAAAGGCGGCAATCGGGCGCGACTGCGCATGACCGAAGCCGGTGAACTGATTCACGAAAAATACGGGCTGCGCCCCATCGCCCTGCGCGTTTTCGAACAAGCCTTCCACGCGCTGGCGCTGTCCGCCGGCAATGCCATGCCGCGGCAGGAGGCCGATCCGCGATGGATCGCTGCGATGGAGCGGGTCGCTGCCGAGAGCGAGCGTGCCTACCGCGCGATGATCGTGGACGACGCCGAGTTCTACGATTTCTTTCGTCAACTCGCCCCTGTCGACGTCATCGAGCGCATGCAGATCGGTTCGCGCCCGACGATGCGCAGTGAACGGGCGGCCGGTGTCGCCGCATTGCGTTCGATTCCGTGGGCGTATGCCTGGTCGCAGTGCCGCTACATGGTGCCGGGGTGGTTCGGCATGGGCAGCGCACTCGCGGCAGCGGGGCGGGAACTCGGTGATGATTTCCTGCGCGACATGGATCGACGCTGGTTCTTTTTCCGCAATCTCATGGACGACGTCGAGCTCGCGCTGGGGCGGGCGGATCTGCGCATCGCGGCTTTCTACGACGACCTGGTGGATCCGCGCTATGCGCGTTTCATTGCCATGATCCGTGCCGAGTTCGACCTGACGCGGCGGCGCGTGATGGAATTGCGCGGTCTCACGACGTTGCTGCAGGAGGAGCCGACGATTCAACGCTCCATCCGGTTACGCAGTCCGTACATCGATCCGATGCACCTGCTGCAGGTCGATCTGCTGCGGCGATGGCGCGCTGGCGGCCGCGAAGACAAGGAGATGCTGGCGGCGTTGCTGTCGTCCATCACGGGGATCAGCCAGGGATTGCAGGGCGCCTGAGCCGATCGGTGCGCAGGTCGTGCGCGGAGCCGCTCATCCTGCTTCCAGTTTCTGCAAATGCGGCAGCAACCAGGCCACGATCGTGTCGAGACTGGACTGACGGTTTTCACCCACGAGATCCGGGCGTTCCTGCAGCAGGCGGTAAGCGAATGCCACTACGTCGGTCGCATCGCGACGGCGTGATTCAGGCAATTGCAGCCACTGCTCCAGTACGCGTTTTTTTTCGTCGAGCTGTGACATGGCCCCTCCCGCAGCTCAGATCCGATTTGCGCGCAAAAAATATCAGCGTCACAGGCGTTGTGCACCCGGTTTTTCTTCCGTTGTTTCTACAACGTAACTCGTATTCCTGCCCCCTCATGCAGGCGTCGTGCTGGTCCATTCCAATCAAGCAGATAGCGATATTTCACGGCGGCCGAACTCCATCAGGCTGATGGGGTTGCGCAGGACTGATTGCCTCGCCGACGCCTCATGCCGCCGATCGTGCGCAGACCATCGAGCGAGTGGATTGAAACGGCAGTGACCTCAGGCGTCCGTGAACCGCGCGACGACCGTGGTAAATACGGATCTGGTATTGCTTGTCACTTGGAGTTTCATACGATTCATTGCTTCACGTTCAGCGCGCGACCGCGACTCAGTCTGTGTTCTCGGTGTTGCTGATTCATCGGCGAACGCAGGTCGCATTGATCGTGAACATGCACACGGATGGGTGCTTTTCCCTGAATTGCATCGATGTGACTACCCATTCTTCGTTGCAATGCGGCAGAATGCGCGCCCCCGAACTTGCCATTTCCGTGAGAGCTTTGAAAAAGCAAACCAAGAAACGAGTAGTGAAGCCAGCTTCGACACGCGCCGCGTGCCCGTGGCTGAGCTTGTCCCGTAACGGTGCAAACCTGCATACGGAAGATTTCCTGACGTTCCGGCTGACCCGCCTGTCGAACGCTCTGCGTAACAACATGACCAAGCCATATCTGGAGGAGTTTGATCTCAGCCTCCCGGAGTGGCGTTTGCTGGCGCTGGTTACGCGCTTTTCGCCGCTGCGATTCTCTGAATTGACCAGCCGCAGCAGTATGGACAAGGGCCAGGTGAGCCGCACTCTGCGTGTGATGACGAAGCGCGGTCTGACCAAGACCAAGATCATTGCTCAGCGCGGTTCGCGTTCGGCCGAAGCATTGGCTGCGCCAGTCAGTGTTTCCATCACGCCGAAGGGCAAGGCCCTCTACAAGTCGGTCCTGCCAGTGGCACAGCGTCATCAGGCGCAGATGCTGCAGACGCTGAACGAGTCGGAGCGAGTGGCGCTCTTCTCGACGCTCGACAAACTCTTCGCCGTCATCGGCGATTCGGACGCCGGCCAGGGCGACGTCTAAGCAGCACCGAGATAGAGGCAGGTACGCAAAAGCGCACGAAGGACACCAAGGTCGCAGGTAAATCTCCTGAACTTTTGCGTCCTTTGTGCTCCTTTGTGTACCTGCCTTTATTTTTTCAGGGCTTGAGTATTTCCGCAGCGACACCGAAACGTGAGCGGATCGCCGCATTCACCGTGTTGAGCAGCAGGCAGGCGATGGTCATGGGGCCAACGCCGCCAGGAACGGGTGTGATAGCTCCCGCGCGGGTGACTGCGGTCGCGAAGTCGACATCACCCACCACCTTCGGTTTGCCGCTGCCGTCGTCGATCCGGTTGATGCCGACGTCGATCACGATCGCTCCCTGACGAATCCAGTCACCGGCAATCGCCTTCGGCCGACCGATGGCCGCCACCAGGATTTCCGCTTCGCCGCACAGTGCCGGCAGATCGCGAGTACGTGAGTGCGCGATCGTGACCGTGCAGTCGTTCTGCAGCAGCAGTTGCACCATCGGCTTGCCGACGATGTTGGAGCGGCCGATCACCAGCGCGCGCTTGCCGCGCATGTCGGGCAGCACTTCGCGAATCAGGATCAGGCAGCCAAGCGGCGTGCACGGGACAGTCGCGTCCTCGCCCAGCGCCAGTCGACCGGCATTCAATGCATGAAAGCCATCCACGTCCTTCGCCGGATCGATGGCCGCCAGCACGGTGGCGCTGTCCACCGCCGCAGGTAGCGGCAACTGCACCAGGATTCCATGCACATCGGGATCGGCATTGAGTTTCTGAACCAGTTGCAGCAGCTCCGCCGTCGTCGTCGTCGCCGGCAGTCGATGATCGAAATGCCGCAAGCCGGCTTCCTGCGCCTGTCTGGTTTTGCTGCCTACGTAGATCCTGCTGGCGGGGTCGTCGCCCACCAATACGACGGCCAGTCCCGGAATCAATCCGTGGTCGCGCAGTTCGGTCGTCCGTTCGGCGACTCGTTGACGCAGGCGTTCGGCGGCGGCGCGGCCGTCAATGAGGGTGGCGGTCAAGAAGGAATTCTCCGGTTGAAAGGGCGGCTATTGTGCGGGCATCGCAGCCAACAGGCTACGACCAACGAAGGCCCGGTCAGAACGAGACCGGATTCGCACTTTGCGGCCGTTCTTCTGGTGGCTGGCAGTCGCCCCTGACTCGCAGCCCGTTGGCCTGTGAGCTGCATCGCTGTTTGCGTCCACCCGCTGCCTATACTGACGGTAATCGCCTGATGACGAAGATGACCCATGGAGCTTTCCGGGACTTCCAAAGAACTGGCCGTGCTCAAATCGTTCTCGCCGTTCGAAAACATGCGGCCCGAGAATCTTTTGACGCTGGCGCGCCGCGTGCGGCGTCTGCAGGCGCCCAAGGGGCGTCTGCTGTTCAGTGAAGGTGATGAGGAAAAGCAGACCTACTACCTGCTGAGCGGCACCATCGATCTCATGAGCGAGGGCGAGGTGGTCGGCACGATACGCAGTGGCACACCGAAGTCGAAGAACCCGCTGGCGCATGCGCTGCCACGTCCGTATTCGGCGGTCGTGACGTCGGATCGCATCGAATACCTGTATATCGACAGTGAATTCCTCGATGTGGTGGTGACCTGGGATCAGACCGGCAGCTACAAAGTGTCCGAGCTGCGCGGGACGGAAGAAGGCGACGCACCGCCTGCCAATGACTGGATGACTGCGTTGCTGCAGTCGAAAGCCTTCCACCGCATTCCGCCCGCCAATCTGCAGGCCGTGTTCATGCGGCTGCAACGAGTCGATTTCCGCGCCGGCGAGGTCGTCATCAAACAGGGCGCCGACGGCGACTGCATCTACATCATCGTCAAAGGCGGCTGTGTCGTTACCCGCGAGACGCCCCTCAACAAGGAAGGCATCAAGCTGGCGGAGCTGCGCATGGGCGATACGTTCGGCGAAGAAGCGCTGATTTCCGAAACGCGCCGCAATGCCACCGTGACCATGCTCACCGATGGCTGCCTGATGCGCCTGGCGAAGGAAGATTTCCACAAGCTGCTGCACGAACCGCTGCTGCAATGGGTCGACTACGGTGAAGCGAAAGGGGTCGTTGCCGCTGGCGGGCAGTGGATCGATGTGCGGCTGCCGTCGGAATTCGAGCACTACCGTGCCGACGGCGCGCTGAACATCCCTCTCTATTCCCTGCGCTTGAAAATGGGCGCGCTCGATCGCAAGCGTCACTATGTCGTCTGCTGCGATACCGGTCGTCGCAGCTCGGCCTGCGCGTACATCCTGTCCGAGCGCGGCTTCAATGCCAGTGTGCTCAAGGGTGGACTTTCAGCGACCGAGGTCGCGCGGAAGTAACAGGGAGCCCGAAGGTTCGCGCCTAGTCGGGGTTGTGCGTGGAGGCTCTTTCCGATTCGGGCTCTTTCCCTGCCCGCCACAGAATCAGCACGCCGATCGTCGCCGACAGTGTCGACGCGGCGAAGACCGCAATCTTGGCCGCGGCGAAATCGGTAGCCACCGGAAATGCCTCGCCGGCGATGAACAGCGACATCGTGAAGCCAATGCCGGCCAGCGCGCCCGCACCGCTGAGCTGCGCCCAGGAATACTCGCGCGGTTTGATCGCGATCCCCGACCACACGGCAAGAGCACAGGCACCGACGAGACCCAGTGGTTTGCCGAGTACCAGGCCGCCTGTGATGGCGAGCAGCAACGGATCGTGGCCCTGCAGCACCTCCGTCGTCATTGCCACGCCTGCATTGGCAAGTGCGAACAGCGGCAGGACCAGGTAGCTCGATCGCGGACCCATATGGCGGAGCATGCGATCCGCCGGCGATTCCAGCCGGTCATGAATCGCATCCAGCGCTTCCATGGCCGGCGCGGACGGTCCGTGGCGCAGCACTTCGTTGCCGTGACGCGCTTCGGAGGCGAGTATTTGATCGGCCTGTATCACGAGGGTCCGCAGATCCGGCGGCGGACGCGTGGGAATGAACAGCGCGAGCAGCACGCCGGCAAGCGTCGCGTGCAATCCGCCGCTGTACACACAGATCCACAGCAACACGCCCAGCAGCACATAGGGCGTGGCGCGATACACGTGGGCGCGATTGAGCAGGATCAGCGCCAGGACGATTGCCGCTGCGGCACCCAGAAAACCAAGGTCCAGATCGCCCGAGTAGAAGGCTGCAACCACGATGATGGCGCCGATGTCGTCGACGATGGCGGCGGCAGTCAGAAAGATGCGCAGTTCGATCGGCACGCGACGTCCCAGCATGATGATCAACGCGACGGCGAAGGCGGTGTCGGTCGCCATCGGCACGCCCCATCCGTGCGACCACGCGCCGGTTGGAACCAGCAGGGTGTAGATCGCTGCCGGCACGATCATGCCCCCGATGGCCGCAGCCACGGGTAGTGCGGCCGAGCGACGGCTGGCCAGGTGGCCGACCGTGAATTCGCGCTTGATCTCGAGCCCGACGACGAGAAAGAAGATCGTCAGCAGGCCGTCATTGACCCAGTGACGCAGCGACATTGCGAATTGCTGCTCGCCCAGCGTAAGCCCCAGGGGTTGCTCCCAGAAGGCGTCGAATGCCGCGGCGAAACCCGAGTTCATCAATACCACTGCGAGAATGCTCGCAAGCAGCAGCAATATGCCGGCGGATGGCGCCCATCGCGCGAAATCGAGTGCGGCGCTGCGCACGCGATGCCCCAGCGAGCCCAGCATGGCATCGGCAAATGAGCTCTCATCCCAGGGGCCGTCGTAGCGGCGGCCGTTCATGAAGAACGTCGGCGTGTACATGACGCCACTGTCCCGGGCGCTGGCGATATCCGCTTCGACCCGTCGATGATTTCGCGCGTCACCGGCGCGCCGCTGTTCATGATCCAGCCGATTTACGTCCAGATCGGCCGCGACGGCATCGAGATCTTCTTCGGAAAGTGTCTCGGAGCGCGTCATCAGCTTTATGTGCGCGGCCCAGAACGCCTCGGGCGTCGGCGCATATTCGATGAGTTCGGCAGCGCGCCGGGCGATGTCGCTGCCTGTTACCGGGCGATGCCGGAATACATATCGCAGTCTGTCGCCGAACTGATCGCGCACCTGGGCGATCCGATCATTGGCCGCGCGGCAATGCGGGCAGGCGTAGCTGCCGTACTCGACCAGAGTGATCTCCGCACGGTCGGGGCCGAGCACATGATCGTCATTGGATACCGGGCGGGAAATTCGATTGGTCGTTTGTGATTGTGACATCAGGAAGGCCACGGCAAGCGTGTGTGGTTATCGGTGCTTGTGTTTTGCGCGCATGGACCATTGATGACGCGCGTGCAGGCGCTCCGCCTCATCTGCGGACTCCTCGGGTGCCGATTTGACCAGCGACCGCAATTGCCCATGCGCCCCGGCGAGTTCGGGGTTCAGATGCAGCAGCGGCCGATAGCGTTCCAGGAATGTGTCGTTGCGCAGGTCGCCTTCACCGAACAGCAGTCCGCGTATGTGGGAGGCAACGATCGCGTGGTCGTACTGCGTCGGCGCCTGGGTTTCATGCAGCACGTGATCGATTTCCGCTGTCAGCAGCGAGAGCGGTCGCAGCCACGCCCACGCGGGATCGTTGATCAGCTGGTCGAGCAGTGCCAGGCCCGACGCCGGCGACTTGAACTGCCTTTCGGTCGCCAGAATCAGGGAATACAGATCCTGCAGCCGGCGGCTGAGCAGTTCTATCGCCGTTCTGGGAATGCTCATTGGACGGTAACCAGCGTCGTGGGATGTCGAGTGTAAGCCGTGCGCTGACGGCGGTGCAGATCAGGGCGGCGGTGCGGCGTTCCCCAGGGCAGCAAGCGCCTGGGGCAGGGTCTCGAAGTAGTTGGCCGGTCCGATCAGCTCGTACAGGCCGGTTCTGCGCAGCTTTGCATCGACTCGCTGGTTGGCGCCGGTCAGCATGACCCGGACCTGGCGGCGATGCAGGTCGCGAATGGCTTCCTCCAGCGTCTGCAGTCCCGTGATGTCCATGAAGGGAACCCACTTGAGTCGGATGATCAGCACGCGCGGATCGGTGTGCGTGCTGGCCAGGGCGCGCTCGAAATTCTCCACCGCCCCGAAAAAGAACGGACCTTCCACCGAATAGATCAGCACGCCCGCCGGCAGCGTCAGGCCTCGTTGCTCCAGTTCCAGGCTCAGTTCCTGGGCGGACTGCTGGTGCACATCGACGCTGCTGGCCATCCGTCGCAGGAAATGCAGCGTCGCGATAATGACGCCGATGTTCACGGCCACGACCAGATCGACGAGTACCGTCAGGAAGAACGTCACCAGCAGGATGACGACATCGGCCGCCGGCGCGCGTCGCACCATGTTTGCGAAATGGCGCGCCTCGCTCATGTTCCAGGCGACGACGAACAGAATGGCGGCCAGCGCGGCGAGCGGCACGCTGGATGCGAGCGGCGCGAGCAGAACTATGACCAGGACCAGCGTCACGCAATGCACGATTCCGGCGATCGGGCTGTTGCCGCCGTTGCGGATGTTCGTAGCCGTTCGCGCGATGGCGCCGGTGGCGGCGAAGCCGCCGAAAAGCGGTGCAGCCATGTTGGCGATGCCCTGGCCGATCAGTTCCTGATTCGAGTCATGACGCGTTCCCGCCATGCCGTCGGCGACGACCGCGGAGAGCAGTGACTCGATCGCGCCGAGCATGGCGATG
Source organism: Povalibacter sp. (assembly GCF_036520495.1). Classification (GTDB taxonomy): domain Bacteria; phylum Pseudomonadota; class Gammaproteobacteria; order Steroidobacterales; family Steroidobacteraceae; genus Steroidobacter. The sequence continues at coordinate 46,047 of NZ_DATDJO010000004.1, forward strand.
GTGAAAGCGGGGCCGACGAGTTCGATCAGCCGCGCCGCGGTCACTTCCGGAAAATGCAGCGAAGGCAGGCTGCGCGGAATGCCACCGAACGCCGAGCCGATAGTGGCCACACCCTGCGGATGCAGCACGGCCATGATGACGGTCGCTGCGATCAGGCCGACGAGCGGTCCCGGAATGCGCTTCAGTCCCGGGATGCGGGGCGTAGCGATCACCAGGGCCAGCGTAAATACGGCCAGGGCCGTCGTTGCGACATGCAGCGAGGGGAATGCCTGCAGAGCGCTGAGGACTTTCTCAGGAAAATGTTCGCCGCTGACGCCTTGCAGACCGAAGAAGTCCTGCCACTGGCCCGTCCAGATGACGACCGCGATGCCGCTGGTGAAGCCGACGATCACCGGATCGGGAATGAACTTGATGATTGCGCCCAGGCGCGCCACGCCCAGAAGCAGCAGGATCACTCCTGCCAGCAGCGTAGCGATCTGCAGACCGTCGATCCCGTGCTTGGCAGCGATGCCTGCCAGAATGACGATGAATGCGCCGGTCGGGCCGGCGATCTGCACACGACTGCCGCCGAAGAGGGACACCGCGATGCCAGCCACGATGGCGGTATAGAGGCCCTGTTCCGGCTTGACGCCCGATGCGATCGCGAATGCCATTGCCAGGGGCAGAGCCACGACACCAACGATGACCCCGGCAACGATGTTGCGCGTCCAGTGGGCCTGCTTCAGCAGTCCGGCGCGATGAGCTTCGAGGAAGGCGATCATGAAGCAGGAGCGTGACGAAGCGACGGCGCGTCGAAGTGACGAACGTCATCCTCAGTGCGGGTAGCTGTGTCGCCTGGACTGTTCTTCATGTTGCTGCCGTAGCTGCAATCCGCGCTGACGGATCATGTCCGATCCTCGCGACCTGGTCACTCCTCATTCGTCATCGCTATCAGTGCTCCGGCAGCGGAATGAACTCCGTTTCGCCCGGCACTGGCTGGAACCTGCCGGCTTTCCAGTCGGCCTTGGCCTGCTCGATGCGTTCCTTGCTCGACGAAACGAAGTTCCACCAGATGTGGCGCGGCCCGTCGATCCCGGCGCCGCCCAGGAACATCAGGCGCGCAGTGCTCACGGCAGTCACCGTGATGCGATCGCCCGGACGGAATACCAGCAACTGCGGCGCGGCGAAGATCTCACGGGCAATCTCGATCTCGCCTTCCACGACGTAGATGGCGCGCTCTTCCTGGTCAGCCTCGAGCGGCGCGCTGATGCCAGGTTGCAGCACTACCTCGGCATAGAGCCACTCCGATGCCGTCGTGACGGGCGAGCGTTGCCCGAACGCGCTTCCGGCAATCACGCGCGCGAACAACCCCCGATCTTCGATGATTGGCAGCTGGTCGGCGGTGAAACGTTGGAAGGAGGGCGCCGTTTCTTCATGTGCGGTGGGTAGTGCGAGCCAGCTCTGCATCCCGGACAGCGGCGAACCCGACTGGCGCGCCGCGGTGGGCGTGCGCTCGGAGTGTGCAATACCACGGCCGGCGGTCATCAGATTCATGGCGCCGGGTGTGATCTCGAGCGCATTTCCCTCGCTGTCGCGGTGCATGAGGCTGCCCGAAAACAGATACGTGACCGTCGCGAGGCCGATATGCGGATGCGGGCGCACATCGACGCCCTGGCCGGCCGGAAACTGTGCCGGTCCCATCTGATCGAGAAATATGAAGGGTCCGACCATTTGCCGCTGCCGGTGAGGCAATGCGCGTCGCACCTGGAAGCCGCCCAGATCCCGCGTTGGCGGCACGATGAGCAGGTCGATGGCGGGATTGGATAGTTCGCTCATGCGCGTCACGCTCGTCGTCGAAGTAAGAGGAAGCCAATCAGATACGCTTCAATTTCCCTCATGCACGGTACAGATCGCGATACGTCTCGCGCAATAAGTTTTTCTGGACCTTGCCCATGGTATTGCGCGGCAGCTCGTCGACGAACAGCACTCGTTTTGGAAGTTTGAAGTTGGCAAGGCGCTGCTCGAGCGCGCGGCGTACATCGGTCTCGTCGATAGTCGAATCCGTGCGGCGCACGACGACAGCCGTCACTCCCTCGCCGAAATCTGCATGCGGCACGCCGATCACGGCGCTTTCGATAACGCCGGGCAGCGCATCGATCTCGGCTTCCACTTCGATGGGATACACGTTGTAGCCGCCGGTGATCACCAGGTCCTTGCCGCGCCCGACGATATGCACGTAACCCCGCGCGTCGATGCGGCCCAGGTCGCCAGTGATGAAGTAGCCGTCGCTGCGCAATTCAGCGGCTGTCTTTTCCGGCATGCGCCAGTAGCCGCTGCAGACATTGGGCCCGCGCACTTCGATCATGCCGATGGTATCGGGCTGCGTTTGTACGGCGCCGGATTCAGGATCGGCGATACGCACGTCGACCCCGGGCAGCGCAGGTCCGACGGAGCCGGGAATGCGATCTCCCTCGTACGGGTTTGACGTGTTCATGAGCGTCTCGCTCATGCCATAGCGCTCGAGAATGGCGTGCCCGGTGCGCTGGCTGAACTCGCGGTGCGTCTCCGGCAGCAACGGCGCCGATCCGGACACGAACAGGCGCACCGAGCGCGTCGTCTCGCGATTCAGGCCGGGATGTTGCAGCAGCCGGGTGTAGAACGTCGGCACTCCCATCATCACGCTCGCGTGCGGCAGCTGGGCCACGATGTCATCAGCGTCGAAGCGCGACAGGAACAGCATCGAGCTGCCCGAGGCGAGCACGGTGTTTACCGCGACGAACAGGCCATGCACATGAAAGATCGGCAGCGCATGCAACAGCACGTCGTGTTCGCTGAAGCGCCAGACCGAGGCCAGCGTGACTGCATTGGACGCCAGATTGCCGCGCGTCAGCATTGCTCCTTTCGAGCGGCCGGTGGTGCCGGAGGTGTACAGCAGCGCTGCGAGCGCGTTGGCATTGCCCTCGAAGCGGGCAACCGGTGCGTCGCTGCAACGTGCGGCGAGCTCCATCAGCGATCCATCACTCGCCGTACCGAGCGTCAGCAGTTGCGCGGAGGTGCCGATGGAACTGGCCTGTTGCCGGGTTTGCGGCCGAACCACGGCGACCCGCGGATCGGCATCCCGAAGGAAGTAGTCGAGCTCCGCGAGTGTGTACGCCGTGTTGAGCGGCACGAATGCCGCGCCGAGCTTGAGGCACGCGATGTACAGGGCAATCGCTTCGGGCGACTTGTCGACCTGCGCCGCTACGCGATCACCGGTGACCACGCCATGATCAGCCAGCGCGCGGGCCATGCAGTTCGCCAGCTGATCGAAATCGCCGTAGCTGCAGTCGCGGCCGCCGCCACTTCGCATGAATAGCCGTTGCGGCTCACGGACCAGCACCGCGTCGAGCCACTGCAGGGGATCGAGGGAAGATGGAGGTGTCGATTTCACGGCGGCGACCGGTGTTCGGGTCGCGCATCATAACTGCGTCGTTCCGGCGTGCAGCAATGCTCAGCGATGGAACTGCGACCCGTCCAGATCGCCGACATAGCGTACGCCGCTGGAAGCGCGCTTTTCCTCGTACATATCCGCGTCAGCGCGTGCGATCAGATCCTCGATCGACTCGTCGCAGGCCACATTCACCAGCGTGGTGCCGATGCTCACGTCCAGGGTATAGGGTCGATTCTGCGAGGCATTCAGCAGTCCCAGTTGCTCTCGCAGCCGCTCGCGCAGCACGCTGGTATCGCTCTGCACGTGGGCGAGGGCGACGAATTCATCGCCGCCAAGCCGCGCGACGATATCCGCTTCCCGAAAAGTCCCGCGCAATGCGTCTGCCGTCTCGCGCAATGCCTGATCCCCAATCAAGTGCCCCAGCTGGTCGTTGATCTGCTTGAGTCCGTTCAGGTCGATGAAGAACAGACCCAGTACGTAGCGCTCGCGCCGGGCGATTTTCAATGCCTGTTCGGCCAGTTCGAAAAAGCCGCGCCGGTTTCTCAGTTGGGTGAGTTCATCGACCAGTGAGAGGCTGGTGAGGAGGTCGGCGTTACGCCGCAGGGCCTCTTCGCGCTCGCGCGTGGCGATCTCGGCGCGATGCTTGTGGATCGCGACTTCGATCGAGCAGCGTAGCTCCACTTCCTGGAACGGCTTTACCAGGTATCCCAGCGGGCCGGTGCGAACTGCCCGTTCGAGAGTCTCGCGGTCGCGATGGCCCGTAAGGAAGATCACCGGAACGTGCGCCCGCTCCTGGATCATCTGCGCCGCCTGGATGCCATCGATTTCCCCACGCAAACCGACGTCCATGATGATCAGCTGCGGCTGCAGTTCTTCCGCCATGTAGACGGCCTGCACGCCCTCGCTGGCGACGCCAGCGATCTGGTAGCCGAGCCGCGAAATGGTCTCGAGCAGGTCCTGGGCGACGATGCCTTCGTCCTCCACAACCAGAATCGACACGTCCGCTGTGGGGGCGGCGGCCGGATTTTCGCTACTTTCGGCGTGATTATGGTCATCCGGGGTCAGCCGGTCGTGGAGATCTGTCATCGATGAGCATTCACTAGGCCACGTCCGGTTTGGGGCGCGTCTTTGCAACGCCTGAACCCGGTGCAGGGTTTCAGGCCAGAGGCCTAAGTGAACTATTTCCTCACCGGAGCGCATCGTCGTTGATACGGATGGCGATGCGGCTCCATATGGAGCACGCCTCACTGGCCGTCCGTCACGGCTGTATCCATTGTTGGGAAGGTTGGACGACCCGAGAGCCCTTGCGATAACCCAGCTGAACTACGTTGCAGCGTACTGGTTAATGCAGCGCGCGATATCGATTCAGCGACCCGCTCCGCTTCCAGCATCGTCACCCGCGTGCCATCGCGTGGCGAGGGCCGAATTGGCATGGAAAAACAGGGAAATCTTGAGAAAGTATTGCGCCGATTGCTGCAATCCCTGCCCCGAACGGGGGCCGTTCGTCCGGGTTTGCAGTTATGACCTCATTCCCGCATCGCCGTGTTGGCGCAGCAGTGCGCGGCAGCTGTAGCGCATGGCGTGTCCTCAGTCCGAAATCGTGCTTCGACGCAGCGGCTGCTTCCCTTACAATCCGCCGCTGATCCCTGCGGTTTCCAGCGAAATTTCCCATCTGCGAATCTGAATGACGAATCCAAACAAGCGCGCGTTGATCTGTGGCTCGGTCGCCTTCGACACCATCATGGTGTTCCAGGATCGATTCAAGAATCACATCCTGCCCGACAAAATCCACATGCTGAACGTGTCGTTCCTGGTGCCGCAGATGCGGCGCGAGTTCGGCGGCTGCGCGGGCAACATCGCCTATAACCTGAAGCTGCTCGGCGACACCGGTCTGCCGATGGCGACCGTCGGCAAGGACTTCGGGCCGTACGCCGACTGGATGGTCAAAACCGGCGTACCGACGGATCACATCAAGGTGATCGACTCCGAGCACACCGCGCAGGGCTTCGTCACCACCGATCTCGATGACAATCAGATCTGGGCCTTCCACCCGGGCGCGATGCAGTTGTCGCACCAGAACGAGGTGGGCCATGCAAAGGACATCGGTATCGGCATCGTCGCGCCGGATGGCCGTGACGGCATGATCCAGCACGCGGCGCAGTTCGCCGCCGCGGGTATTCCGTTCATCTTCGATCCGGGTCAGGGCCTGCCCATGTTCGGCGGCGATGAGCTGCGGGCGTTCATCAAGCAGGCCGCGTGGGTTGCCGTGAATGATTACGAATGGCAGCTCGTGCAGGAGAAGACAAAGCTGTCGGCGGCGGATATCGCCGGCCAGGTTCAGGCGCTGATCGTCACGCGCGGCGCCGAAGGTTCGGTGATCCATGTGAAGGGCCGCGAGATCGTCATTCCGACTGCCAGGCCGTCGGCCGTGGTGGATCCGACCGGGTGCGGCGATGCTTATCGCGCCGGCCTGATTCACGGCCTGTTGCACGGTCTGGACTGGGAAACCACCGGCCGCATCGCATCGTTGCTCGGCGCCATCAAGATCGAGTCGCGCGGTACGCAGAATCACAGCTTTACGCGGGCGGAGTTCGAGCAGCGCTATCGCGCAAGCTTCGGTACGGATCTGTCGTTGGGCTAATTGGGGGTGAATGGCCGCAAAAGGCGTGACCGACAGGGGATCCCGCGGAGCCAAGAGCACAAATGGACGCCCCCGGACTTTTGCGAGCATTCTGAAGTTTTCTGATTTTCAACTAGGACGTGCCATGAGCAGCAGCAGTTTCCTTTTTACTTCCGAGTCAGTTTCCGAAGGCCATCCGGACAAGGTTGCCGACCAGATTTCTGACGGCATCCTCGACGCCATCCTGGCGCAGGACAAGTACTCGCGCGTTGCCGCAGAGACGCTGTGCAACACCGGCCTCGTGGTACTGGCCGGCGAAATCACGTCGAACGCCGTCGTCGACTTTCAGTCGGTTGCGCGTGAGACAATCAAGCGCATCGGCTACGACAACACTGACTACGGCATCGACTACAAGGGTTGTTCCGTGCTCGTCGCGTACGACAAGCAGTCACCTGACATCGCGCAGGGCGTGGATGAAGGCCGCGGATTGAACCTCGACATGGGCGCCGGCGATCAGGGCCTGATGTTCGGTTACGCCTGCGACGAAACGCCGGAGCTGATGCCGCTGCCGATCTACCTGGCGCATCGTCTGGTCGAGCGTCAGGCGCAGCTGCGCAAGTCGGGCAAGCTGAACTGGCTGCGTCCCGATGCGAAATCACAGGTGACGATCAGGTACGTCGACGGCAGGCCGAAGGAAATCGACACTGTCGTGCTCTCCACCCAGCATCACCCCGAAATCGAACACGGTCCGCTGACGGAAGCCGTGATCGAGGAGATCGTCAAGCCGGTGCTGCCCGTGGAAATGATCGGCAAGAAGATCAACTACCTGATCAACCCGACCGGTCGCTTCGTCGTCGGTGGTCCGCAGGGTGACTGCGGTCTCACGGGTCGCAAGATCATCGTCGACACCTACGGTGGCTCGGCCCCGCACGGTGGCGGCGCGTTCTCCGGCAAGGACCCATCGAAGGTCGATCGTTCAGCTGCTTACGCAGCCCGCTACGTCGCGAAGAACATCGTGGCGTCGGGGCTGGCCACCAAGGCGCAGGTGCAGGTGTCGTACGCCATCGGCGTCGCGAAGCCGACCAGCATCATGGTGACCACGTTCGGCACCGGCAAGGTGTCCGACGAGAAGCTCGAGGAGCTGGTCGGCAAGCACTTCGACCTGCGTCCGAAGGGCATCATCCAGATGCTCGATCTGCTGCGTCCGATCTACCAGAAGACCGCTGCGTACGGCCACTTCGGCCGTGCGGAGCCGGAATTCACGTGGGAGAAGACGGACAAGGCCGCGGCGCTGGCGGCTGATGCCGGCGTGAAGCTGGTGGCGAACGGTTAAGTCGGATTCGTTGCGGGTCCGGGATCACCGGACCCGCAACTGGCAAGAATGTCGGCCTTTACCGGCCGACCGCTGAACAGAGTGCGAGCAATGGTTACATTGACCCACTCCCGCGTGCCGAGGGGCGCTGCAGCAGGCAGGGAGTTCTTCCTGTGTCTGCCAGGCTCGGTGCGTTTAGCCACACGGCAACGGCGCCCTCAATTTTTGAATGGAGATACGAATGAGCGCAGTTGCTAAACCTGCTTCGCAGGGTGACTTCCACGTTGCCGATATGTCGCTGGCCAGCTGGGGCCGGAAAGAAATCCTGATTGCCGAGACCGAAATGCCCGGTCTGATGGCGATCCGCAAGGAATTCGCCGAGACCCAGCCGCTGAAGGGCGCGCGCATCACCGGCTCGCTGCACATGACGATTCAGACAGCAGTGCTGATCGAGACCCTGCGGGCCCTGGGCGCCGAAGTGCGCTGGGCGTCATGCAATGTGTTCTCGACGCAGGATCACGCGGCCGCCGCCATCGCAGAGCGCGGCATCCCCGTGTTTGCGTTCAAGGGCGAGTCGCTGGACGACTACTGGGAATTCACCCACCGCATTTTCGAATGGCCGGACAATGGCTACTCGAACATGATCCTCGACGACGGCGGCGATGCGACATTGCTGCTGCACCTCGGTACGCGTGCCGAGAGCGATCTGAGCGTACTGGCGAAGCCGGGCAGCGAAGAGGAAACCTCGCTGTTCAACTCGATCAAGACTTACCTGAAGAAAGATCCGAAGTGGTATTCGACCCGCCTGAAGCAGATCAAGGGCGTGTCGGAAGAGACCACGACCGGTGTGAAGCGTCTCTACCAGATGGCGAAGGAAGGCAAGCTCGCGTTTCCGGCCATCAACGTCAACGACTCGGTCACCAAGAGCAAGTTCGACAATCTTTACGGCTGCCGTGAATCGCTGCTCGACGGCATCAAGCGCGCCACCGACGTCATGATCGCCGGCAAGGTTGCAGTGATCTGCGGTTACGGCGACGTGGGCAAGGGCTCGGCGCAGGCGCTGCGTTCACTGTCCGCCCAGGTGTGGGTCACCGAAGTCGATCCGATCTGCGCGCTGCAGGCGGCGATGGAAGGCTACCGCGTGGTCACGATGGAATATGCCGCCAGCAAGGCAGACATCTTCGTGACGACCACGGGCAACTACCATGTGATCACCCACGATCACATGAAGGCGATGAAGAACAACGCCATCGTCTGCAACATCGGCCACTTCGACAATGAAATCGATGTCGCCGCACTGAAGCAGTACACCTGGGAGAACATCAAGCCGCAGGTCGACCACATCATTTTCCCGGACGGCAAGCGCATCATCCTGCTGGCGGAAGGCCGCCTCGTGAACCTCGGCTGCGCCACCGGCCATCCGTCGTACGTGATGAGCTCGTCGTTTGCGAACCAGACGCTGGCCCAGATCGAGCTGTATGCGAACACGGCGAAGTATCCGATCGGCGTCTATGTGTTGCCGAAGTACCTCGACGAGAAGGTCGCACGGCTGCAGCTGGCAACGCTGAATGTGCAGCTGACCGAGCTCACGCAGGAGCAGGCGGATTACATCGGCGTGTCGAAGTCAGGTCCGTACAAGCCGGACCACTATCGCTATTGAGGCGAGCCCATCCCGCCCTGTCCGTCCGGAACGATCGTGACGGCAGACAAAGGGCGGGGTAGGTGGTGAAATAAGCGGCCGGGTTCGCAAGACCCCGGCCGTTTTCTTTTGCCAGTTCATCGAGTTCCCTATGTCTGACGGTTCCCCGCCTCGCCCCCCGCAGCGCAGCTCCGGCGCCGACAAGCCCGGCAGTGTGGTCCTGACCCTGTCCTGCCCGGACACCACAGGCATTGTCGCGGCGGTCGCCGGGTTTCTGGCCGCTCACAATTGCCTGATCACCGAGGCGCAGCACTTCGACGATCCGTACACCGTGAAGTCGTTCATGCGCACGGTGTTTCACCCCAATGGCCAGGGCACACCTGCGCTGACCGAGCTCGATCAGGAATTTGCCCGGACGGTCGGTGTCCGCTTCCAGATGTCCTACCGTTTCCATGAGGTGCGCCACCGCTGCCGTGCGGTGCTGGCGGTCTCGAAGCACGGGCACTGCCTCAACAGCATGCTGCATCGCTGGAGCACGGGCACTCTGCCGATCGAAGTGGTCGCCGTCGTGTCCAATCATCAGGACATGCGCAGCCTGACCGAATGGCACGGCATCCCCTTCCACTACCTGCCGGTGATCGACGGCCGCAAGGCCGAGCAGGAAAAACGCATCATCGACCTGTTCGAGAAAGTCGATGGCGAGCTGCTGGTGCTTGCCCGCTACATGCAGATCCTGACGCCACCTGCCTGTGACTATTTCGCGGGCCGGGCGATCAATATCCACCACTCGTTCCTCCCGGGTTTCAAAGGCGCGAAGGCGTATCACCAGGCGCATGCGCGCGGCGTCAAGCTGATCGGCGCGACCGCACACTACGTGACCACCGATCTCGACGAAGGCCCGATCATCGATCAGGAAGTGGCGCGCGTGGACCACACCATGACACCGGAGGATCTCGTCACCATCGGTGCCGACCTCGAAAGCGTGGTGCTGAATCGGGCCGTCAAGTGGCACGCCGAGCGCCGCGTCGTGATCAATGATGTGAAGACGGTGGTGCTTAGATAGGCGCCAGGTACCAGGCACCAGGTGCTGGGTCAGGTGAAACAGTATGTATCCGATTCTTCCGATTCCGTTTCCGGCCTAGAGCCTGCAGCCTAGCGCCTGGAGCCTTTTCCATGTCCGCCAAAATCATCGACGGTAAAGCCATCGCAGCGAAGCTCCGCGCGGAGTATCACGTGCGGGTGGATGTTCTGAAGGCGAAACACGGCATCACGCCGGGTCTCGCGGTCATCCTGGTCGGCGACAGCGCGGCGTCGCGTTCGTATGTGAGCGGCAAGATCAAGGCGTGTCGCGAGGCGGGTATTCATTCGGAGTTGATCGAGCTGCCGGCGACGGCTTCTGAAGTCGAGTTGCTGGATCGGATCGAGTCGCTCAATACGGATCCCGCGATCCACGGCATCCTGGTGCAGCTGCCGCTGCCGGCGCACATTGGCGTGTCGAGCGTCATCGAAGCGATCTCGGTCGAGAAGGACGTCGATGGCTTCCATCTGTACAACATGGGCGGGCTGGTTACCGGCAGCACGGTGTTCTCGCCGTGCACGCCGTATGGAGTGCAGAAGATTCTCGAGCACGAAAACATTCCGGTCGAGGGTCGCAATGTCGTGGTGGTCGGTGCGAGCAACATCGTGGGCAAGCCGACGGCATTGATGCTGATGCAGCAGGACGCGACCGTCGTCATCTGTCACAAGAAGACCCGCGACCTCGGGCATTTCACGTTGCTGGCGGACATCCTCGTCGTTGCAGCGGGTGTGCCGAATCTGATCGTGCCGCAGATCGTGCGCACGGGTGCGGTCGTGATCGACGTCGGCTTCAATCGCCTGCCGGATGGCCGGATCGTCGGCGACGTGGATTTCGAAGGCGTGAAGGAGAAGGCGTCCTACATCACACCGGTGCCCGGTGGTGTCGGGCCGATGACGGTCACGATGCTGCTGCACAACACGATCGTATCGGCGGAGCGGTTTGCGACGGCGATAACCTCAGGGTTTCGACGCTAGGGGCGGAAAGCAGTAACGGCCGCAAGAAGGCTCAAAACCCGCAAAGGATCAGACTATTCATTTGCAGTCTTTGCCCTGCGGGATTTGCGGCGATCACTCCTCAACGATCGGGCTCCGCGGTCCTGCCGTCGATCCACGTCTCGATCACGTTCAGCTGATCGTCCGTCTGGACCAGGCTCGCGCGGTAACCCGGCGCGATCTTGCCAAGTTCGCCATCGAGCCCCAGGAATGTCGCCGGGTATTCGCTCGCCATGCGGACGCATTGAGCGAGATCGAGGTGCAGCATCTGCTGCGCATTGGCAATCGCCTCCGACATGCTCAGGTGCGATCCGGCGAGCGTGCCGTTCTCGTCGAGGCACCTGCCGTCGCGCACGATGATCCGCCGTCCCTGCAGCATGAATTCATTGCCGTCGATGCCAACGCTCGGCATGGCGTCCGTCACCAGCATGAAGCGGTCGTGCGGCCTGCTGCGCAGGGCGATCCGCAGGGCGACCGGATCGACGTGCAGGCCATCCACGATGATGCCGCACCAACTCGTCGGATCGTCCAGTGCTGCGCCGACCACGCCCGGCTCGCGGCCCGTGAGCTGTGACATCGCGTTGAACAGATGCGTGAAGCCACGCAGACCCTGGGTCAGGGCAGCGCGGATTTCGGTGTAGCTGGCATTGCTGTGGCCGGCAGAGACGATCACGCCGGCATCCGACAGTCGGCGAATCATCTGCGGCGTGGTCATTTCAGGGGCCAGCGTGATCACCGTCTTGCCGCCGTGCAGTGACGTGAGCAGCTGCAAGCCCGTTTCGTCCAGTTCGCGCAACTTGGCCGCGTCGTGCACGCCCCTGCGTTCGGCGTTGAGGAAGGGCCCTTCGATATGAATGCCCAGTACGCCCGGCGTGCCCGCGTCGATGGCGGCCTGGACGGCTGCGATCGCGTTTTCGACCACGTGCAGATCGTCGCTGATCAACGTGGGCAGAAATCCGGTGGTGCCGAAGCGCCGGTGTGCGCGACCGATGGCGTGAATCGATTCGACGCCGGGGTTGTCGTTGAACAGCACACCGCCGCCGCCGTTTACCTGCGTATCGAGAAAGCCGGGGAGCAGCAGCTGGCCACGCAGATCGTGCTGCATCAGGCCTCGAACCCGCGGATCGTCCTGTGCGAGGACGTCGACGATGCGCGAGCCCTCGACTATGACTGCGAGTCCTGCGGTGAACCCGGCAGGTTGCAGTACGCGGCCATTGACGAATGCGAGGAGCATCAGAAGGTCTCGGTCACTTTGCGCAGGTGCGGCGGCACGTCCGGATCGAGGCCGCGCGCCAGCGCCAGCGACGCTGCCAGCCGGTAGAAACTCTGAATCATGAGCATCGGTTCGATTACCGGATGGGCGGCCACGACGGGAAGTGCGATGGCGCCGTCGGCGCGTCCGCCAGCCAGCAACAGCGTAGCGCCGCGTTCCAGGAAATTTCGCGACAGCGTTTCGATGCCGCCACGCGTTTCATCGCTCTGCGAGAAGGCGAGTACCGGGAACCCCGGACGCACGAGCGCCATCGGGCCGTGCTGCACTTCCGCCGCGCTGAAGCCTTCGGCATGCAGTCCGCAGGTTTCCTTGAGTTTCAGCGCCGCCTCCTGCGCGATGGCGAGGCCATAGCCACGGCCGACGACGAACAGATTGATCGCAGAGCGCAGATGCGCGATCGCGGCGCTCCAGTCGAGCGACCATGCCTCGCGCAGGTGTTGTGGCGCGAGGAGCAGCGCATCGAGCAGCCCGGCATTGCGCGTCCAGTTCGCGACGATGTGCACGATCGCGCTCAGCGAGGCAATGTAGGACTTGGTCGCTGCCACGCTGGTTTCCGCGCCGGCATGCAGATCCATCGAGTAATGAGCCAGTCGCGCCAGTGGCGAATCCGGCGTGTTGCTCAGGGCGATGACGAATGCGCCGGATTGCCTGGCGCGCTCCGCCGCGGCGAGCAGGTCAGGGCTTTTGCCGGACTGCGAGATGGCAATGAAGGCTGCGTCGCGCAGATCGGTGCTGGTGGCGTAGACCGAGCTCAACGAGGGCGATGCCGATGACGTCAGCACGCCGACGTGCGTTTCGATGAGATAGCGGGCGAATGTCGCTGCATGGTCGGAGCTGCCGCGCGCGCAGGTGACGACAGCGCGCGGCGCGCGGCGTTGCAGGATATCGCCCAGTTCCTGCGCGCGAATCTCGTTCGCCTGGATCTGTTTGCGTACCACCTCGGGAGCCTCGGCCGCTTCCCGGAACATGCGCGTATCGTTGTTCACGTGGTGGCGCTGAGTTCGGCGACGAAATCGTAGATATCGCCGCGGTAGTACGACTGTGAGAATTCCACGGCGCGCCCGTCCTTGAGGAAGCCAAGGCGCTCGACCAGCAGACCGGCATCGCGCTCCTGCGCCTTGAGCAGCTTGGCCTGTTCGGCCGTGAACAGCACCGCGCGCAGCCGTTGCAATGCGCGCACTGGGCGTGAGCCATTCTTCTCGAGCGCTTCGTACAAGGAGGTCTCGACGGTTTCGATCGACGGCAGGCAGGACGCCAGCACGGTCGCGTACTCGAGCGCCATCGGTGCGTCATCGGCATAGCGAATGCGGTTGAAGCGATACACCGGTGTGCCCGGGCTCGATCGCAAGGTCAGCGCTTCTTCCGGAGTGACAGTGCCGGCGGCACGATTCAGCCAGACGCTGCGCGGCTTGCGGCCGCGGGCGCGCATGTCTTCCGAGAACGAAGTGAGTTTCGCGAAATTTTTCTCGACGCGTGCGCAGACGAAGGTGCCCGCGCCCTGGCGGCGCACCAGCAATCCCTCATCGACGAGTCCATCGATCGCCTTGCGCACCGTGATGCGCGAGACCGACAGCTCATCCGCCAGGTCGCGTTCGGGAGGCAATGCATCGTCGGGCCCGACGATGCGCTTCTCGATCGCGTCGCGCAGCGAGCGCTGCAACTGCTGATAGAGGGGCAGGTCGTGCGCCTCATCGAGCTTCGGAAGGAATTGCGACAGCGTGGCCAAGAGGGGTCTCCGGTCTCTTGTTGTGTTTTCTACGGTGGAGAAGATGCCACTCAAATATTACCAATGCAATACCAATATAGACTTCGGCTACGCCGTGTTTTTATTTAACTTATTGAAAAACAATAAAAACGTACTGCAGAAAATTATTGGTATCAAACCGGCTTGGCAATTCCATTGTATTGGTACTATATTGGCCCGCAATTGGTCCGCTGACAAAACAACAGGGGTAGGGGTCGCACATGAACACCACACGTTCGACGTTGCTAGGTACGGCGATTGCGTTCGCCTTGTTCCACCACGCTGCACCGTCGCTGGCACAGACGGCCACGGCTGCTGCACCACGTGCCAACGAGTCGCTCGAGGAAATCGTCGTCACGGGCATCCGCGCAAGTATCGAACAGTCGCTCGAGGTCAAACGCGATGCCGACTCGCGTCTGGAGGTCGTGACTGCCGAGGAAGTCGGCAAGCTGCCGGCACACAACGTGGCCGACGCCTTGCGGGGCTTGCCCGGCGTGAACATCAGCTCATCCAGCGCCGATGAAGGCGGCTTTGACGAAGCCGACCGCGTCAGCCTGCGTGGCACCAGCCCGAGTCTGACCCAGACCCTCATCAACGGCCACAGCGTCGGCTCGGCTGACTGGTTCGTGCTGAGCCAGGGCAATAATGTCGGCCGCAGCGTCAGCTACACCCTGTTGCCGTCCGAACTGGTCAGCTCGGTGGAAGTCAACAAGTCCTCGCACGCGAAGTTGCAGGAAGGCGGCACCACCGGCACCGTCAACATCATCACGCGCAAGCCATTGCAATTTTCCGAGTCGCTCACCGTCGAGGCTTCCGTCGGCAGCGTGTATTCCGACCAGGCCGACTCCTACGATCCGCAGCTGTCGGGTCTCTTCAACTACAAGAACGAAGACGGCACCTTCGGCGTGCTGCTGCAGGTCTTCAAGCAGGAGCGCTCGCTGCGCCGTGATGCGCAGGAAATCCCGGGCGGGTTCTTCAAGATCACCGGCCAGAATCCCGACGGGAGCCTCACCCAAGTCGGCATCAACAATCCCGATCTGGTGGGTGTATATGCCCCCGGCCTCGTCGGCTCGACACTGTTCGAACAGGTTCGTGATCGCACGGGTGGCTTGCTGGAATTACAGTTCAGGCCTTCAGACAACCTGACCCTCGGCCTGAGCGGCTTCCTCTCCGACATGGACGCCAACAACTACAACCGCAACTTCATGCTGTGGGGCGGCAGCTTTGCCAATATCCAGTCGCCGCTGCCGGGTTACACGGTCGAGAACGGCGTACTGACCAATGCGACGTATGCGGGCGTAGCCGATAGAAACTACGCGGTGTACGACATGATCTATCGTGAAGCCACGGCCAAGAGCAACTACATCACCTTCGATGCCGACTGGCAGATCAATGACGCCCTGCGTTCCAAGGTCCAGGTGGGCACGACCGAGGGTGAAGGCTCGACGGATCGTCAGTTCATTGCCGAAGTGACCACGGGCAGCGGCGGCGGCGCCAGCTGGACCAGCCATGGCATCGGCTCGCCGCTGGACTGGAGTGTGGGTGGCAACAACACTCCGGCCGGCGTGACGAGTTTCGGTACCTGGGGTAATCAGCAGGTCACCGCCACGGACAAGGAAAACTGGATCAATCTGGACTTCAGCCAGGACGTGGACATGGGAGCTCTGACCTCGTTCGACTTCGGTGCCCGCTACGCCGACCACGAGCGTGAAACCCGTTCGCCCGAGGGCGCGAGCCCCGGTGACATCTGGTCCGACCTACAGAACGGTGAGACCGGTGCCTACCCGGGCGACTTCGGCAGCGGCATCGGCGGCTCCTTCCCGCGTGACCTGTGGTACTTCACGCCGAGCGCACTGAAGGACGCGATCATCAACAACTCCACCTGGCTGTCGGACAACGACGGTCCGACTGGCCGTCACAACTACGGTGGCGAATGGAAGGTGGCTGAGAAGAATCTCGCCGCCTACGTGCAGGCGAACTTCGCCGGCAGCGCCTGGAGCGGCAACTTCGGCTTGCGCTATGTCAACGTCGACCAGGACATCAACTCTTACCAGGCGGTCGCCAGTGCAGCGAATGCCGACGTAAGCAGTCTGTTTGGTAACTGGATCTATCAGAACACCAGCAACAAGCACAACAAGGTGCTGCCGAGCGCGAACCTGAAGTTCGACATGGGCAACGACGTGGTCTTCCGTTTCGCCGCTTCCCAGACCATGACCTTGCCGGACTATTCAGCACTGGGCGCTTCCAGCTGGGGCTCGGATCTGAACAAGACCGGCGGCGGCGGCAACCCGCACCTGAAGCCGGTGTTGTCCACGAACTTCGATGGCAACCTCGAGTGGTATTTCATGCCACGCGGCCTGCTATCCGTCGGGGCCTTTGCGATGGACCTCAAGGACTACATTGCCTTCGGTACCGAAACACGGATGCTGTACAGCGAGCTGACCAATCAGCTCGAGGCGTACAACGTCGCGGTTCCGGTCAACTCCAACGGCCAGGTGACGGGCCTGGAACTGGTCTACGAGCAGCCCATCGGCGACTGGTTCGGCTTCAATGCCAACTACACCTACGCGGATGGCAAGACCGCCCACACCTGGGCCGACGGCAGCAACAACCTGGTAGGCACTTCGAAGGACACCTACAACGCGGGTGCCTATTTCGAGAACGACAGGTTCGGTGCACGCGTGAACTACACCTATCGCACCGCGTTCCTGATCGGCCTGTCGGGCGCCAATCCGTACTACCAGGATGATTTCGGCACCCTGTCGGTGACACTGAGTTACAAGCCCACCGAGTGGCTGAACATCAGTGTGGATGCGTTGAATCTCAACGATCCAACGCTCACTTACTACCAGAGCGCATTCATACCGAGCGCGTTCTACAACAACGGGCGCCAGTACTATCTCAACGTCCGGGCCAAGTTCTGACCAGGCGGCCCCCGACCCGATCGGGCCGGGGGCCTTTTCCGGAATGATTGAGTGCGTCACGATGCGATCGCGCACGGATTTCGCGGTCGCTGCTCCCGGCTGGTTTTCGTCCATGCATCAGCAATACAGAATTCCCGCTCTTGCCTGCTGCGCACTCCTCGCACTGGCGGGCGGCTGTTCCAGGTCAGAGCCGGCAGCGGTGCAGGCCGCGCCGCAACCGGTGTCGATCATTCCGATGCCGCGGGAGATGGCTACGACGTCCGGGCAGTTCAACGTCACGCCATCGACGCGAATCCTTGTCCCGGCGGGCTCGGCCGCAGAGCCGGTAGCCCGCTACTTCGTAGAACTGCTGCAGCGAACGCGCAGCCTGTCATTACCAGTGGACGCTTCCGCTTCCGCAGATACGCAGGGAGCGATCGAATTTCAGCTCATGGCCGGCGAGAGCGTCGGGCAGGAAGACTATTCGCTCACCATCTCCCCCGAGCGGATCGTGGTTTCTGCCGGCGACTCTCGCGGCCTTTTCTATGGCGCCGTCACGTTGTGGCAGCTCATGACGCCCGGCGCTGCAGGCGACGCAATCTCGATTCCTGCGGTGACGATCAGGGACTCACCGCGGTTTCGCTGGCGCGGCCTGATGCTCGACTCGGCGCGCCACTTTCAATCACCATCGTTCGTCAAACAGTTCATCGACTGGATGGCGCTGCACAAGCTCAACGTGCTGCATTGGCATCTCGTCGACGACCAGGGCTGGCGACTGGAGATCAGGAAGTATCCGAAGCTCACGAGTGTCGGCGCATGGCGTGTGCCTGCTGGCGCTGCGGTCAACGATATCGATCCAGCCACCGGCAAACCCCGGCTCTACGGCGGGTTCTACACCCAGGATGAAGTGCGCGACATCGTGGCGTACGCAGCGGCGCGCAACATCACCATCGTTCCTGAAATAGAAATGCCCGGACATGCGAGCGCGCCAGTGGCGGCCTATCCGCAGCTGGGTGTGACGGGTACGCACCCGCCCGTGGTGCCTGCCGACTGGGGCGTCTATTCGACGCTGTTCAATGTGGACGATGCGACGTTCAGTTTCCTGGAAGACGTGCTGACCGAAGTCATGGCGCTGTTTCCGGGCGAATACATCCACGTTGGCGGCGACGAAGCCGTGAAGGACGAATGGAAAGCGTCGCCGAAAATTCAGGCGCAGATGCGCAGGCTCGGCATCAAGGACGAACACGCCCTGCAGAGCTACTTCATCCAGCGCATCGGGAAATTCCTGAATGCCCACGATCGCAAACTGATCGGCTGGGACGAAATTCTCGAAGGAGGACTCGCACCCGACGCCACCGTGATGTCATGGCGTGGGATCGATGGCGCGGTCGCTGCTGCGACGGCGGAGCATGACGCCGTGCTGGCGCCGCAGCCGGCGTTGTACTTCGACAATCGACAGAACGGCCCCAACGATCCATCCCCCGGTCGCGGTTGGGTCATCAGCCTGGAGGATGTGTACCGCTTCGATCCAGCGCCGGCGGCGCTGCAGCCGGATCAGCTGAAGCATATCCTCGGTGTGCAGGCTCCCATCTTCACCGAGCACATGCGAACCGAACAGCGGGTCGAATACATGACCTTCCCGCGCGCCGCTGCGTTGGCGGAGGTCGCCTGGTCGCCGGCCGAGCGGCGCGACTGGGCAGATTTCCAGGCCCGGTTGCCCGCGCAGTTGCGTCGCTACGATGCGCTGGGAATCCACTACGCGCCCACCGACGCGACGCTGAACGCGATCGATGCCGGCACGCAGCGTCGCAACAGTCACCAGCTCAGCATGTGCAGCGACAAGCTCGTGCTGTCGCTGACAGATGATGCGCCGGTGCACGGCGATCGAGCCGTGTTCCTGGTCGACATCCTGAATCCGTGCTGGATTTTCAAGGATGCGGACCTCTCGAGGCCCACATCCATCAGTGTGGCGGTGGGGCAGGTGCCCTTCAACTTCCAGATCGGCAACGACGTGAAGGCCATCCCGTTGCCGACGCCGCAAACACCGGAGGGAGAACTCGAAGTGCGGCTGGATAGCTGTGAAGGCGAGAAGCTGGCTACGCTGCCGCTCGCGCCTGCGGCATCGAGTCCTGCCGTGACGTCACTGCCGCCGGCGAGAATCGCACCGCGCGCCGGCGAGCACGATCTGTGTTTTATCTTCACGCGCAACACCGTCGATCCCATCTGGGTGATCGACAGCATCGAGCTGGCCGCAACCGGGGAGTGACGATGTCACGACTGACACTGCTGGCCCCGCTCGCTGGCTGGAGCGCACCGCTCGACGAAATACCCGACGCCGTGTTAGCGCAGAAGATGCTGGGCGACGGCACTGTCATCGATCCGACGGGTCACGTGCTGTTCGCGCCCTGTGACGGCGAAGTGATCTCCATTGCTCCGACCCGTCATGCGATCGCATTGCGTGCGACGAACGGAGCGGAAATCCTCATGCACGTCGGCATCGACACCGTGGGGCTCGGCGGCAAGGGGTTCGAGCTGCACGTGGTTCCCAATGCAAAAGTGCGCGCGGGAGACAAGCTGCTCAGCTTCGATCTGGAGTTCCTGGCGCGCGAGGCGAAGAGCCTGATGACGCCGCTGATCGTTACGAACGGCGAGCAGTTCGAGATCGTCGCGCGCCACGTGGATCGGGAAGTCGCGGTGGGCGACGCATTGCTGGAGATTGCTCCTGTCGCGTCAGCGGGTGCCAAGGCAATTCCCGATTCCGGCGGCAGCGAGACCGCCAGGATTCGCGTCGTCCATGAGCATGGCATCCACGCGCGGCCCGCGGCGCTCGTCGCGAGCTACGCCCGCGGGGTCAATACCGAACTGGAGATACAGGCGCACGGCCGCAACGCTAATCCGCGCAGCGCGGTCGCCCTCATGTCGCTCGGCATTCGCGGCGGCGATGAGTTCACTGTCGTTGCCACGGGAGCGGATGCTGTCAAGGCGATTGCCGGGTTGCGACAGCTGATCAATGGCCTCGAGCATCCGGCACCGGCGCAATCCGCATCTCAGCCGCCGAGACATGCCGTCGCGAACGGCCCGATCGACAGGTCGCGGCTGCGCGGTGTGATTGCCAGCCGCGGGCTCGCCATCGGCAGAGCGTTCTTCCTCCGCGAAGCGGAGATTGTCGTCGCCGAAGCTGGGTCCGGCCTCGCGCACGAGAGCGGCGAACTGGATCGCGCACGATCCGAAGTCCGCGATCGATTGCAGCAGCTGGCGAGCACATCGACCGCAACAGCGCGCGAGATCATCACGGCGCATCTTGAATTCGTGGATGACTGGGAACTGGTCGCGGCCGCGCGGCGTGCCATCGCCCGCGGCAAGAGCGCGGCCTTTGCCTGGCGTCGTGCCGTACGTGACAGTGCAGAGGTGCTGAAGGGACTCGGCGATCCCCGCATCGCCGAACGGGTCGACGATCTTCTGGACCTGGAGCGTCAGGTGCTGATCGCACTGCTCGGCCAGACACCGGCGGCGCAGGTCGAGATTCCCGATCGCGCGATCGTTCTCGCAGAGGATCTCAAGCCCTCACAGTTCGTTTCGCTGGATATTCACAAGCTCGCCGGTATCTGTCTCGCCACCGGCGGCCCGACGTCGCACGTTGCGATTCTTGCTGCCGCAGTAGGTGTGCCGACCCTCGTTGCTGCAGGTGCCGCGATTCTCGACATCGCCGATGACACGCAGCTGATTCTCGACGCGGAGCAGGGAGTCCTGCGCGTAACGCCTGAACCTGTGGAGCTGGCGACTGCCGAGCGCGCCATTGCCGCTCGCAGGCAACGACTCGCCGCCGAGCGCTCGGTGGCGCAGAGCCCGTGCAGAACCGCCGATGGTCAACGTGTCGAGGTCTTCGCGAACCTCGGCTCGCTGGCCGAAGCCCAAGCCGCTGTGGCGCAAGGCGCCGAGGGGTGCGGTCTGCTCCGCACCGAGTTTCTGTTTCTGGACAGAGAACAGGCGCCGGACGAACGCGAACAGTTGCGCCGTTATCAGGAAATCGCCGAGGCCCTGGGCGGGCGACCGCTGATCATCCGTACGCTGGACATCGGCGGCGACAAGCCGATTGCGTACTTGCCGTTGCCAGCCGAGGACAATCCCGCGCTGGGATTGCGCGGTGTGCGGACCAGCTTGTGGCAGCCGCAGTTGCTGCGGGTGCAGTTGCGAGCGCTGCTGCAGGTGCAGCCGTCAGGGCAGTGTCGTGTGCTGCTGCCCATGATCACCGACGTCGCCGAGATTCGCACGGTCAGATCTGTGATCGCGGAGGTCGCCCGCGAGCTGGGCATCGCAACGTTGCCGCAGCTCGGCGCGATGATCGAAACGCCGGCGTCGGCTGTGATCGCCGATCAGATCGCGCGGGAGGTCGACTTTCTGTCGATCGGCACCAACGATCTCACGCAATACACATTGGCCATGGACCGCGGCCACGCAGAACTTGCTGCACGCATCGATGGACTGCATCCCGCAGTGCTGCGCCTCATTGCGATGGCGGCGGAGGCGGGTTCGCGGCATGGGAAGGTCGTGGCGGTTTGCGGCGGTCTGGCATCCGATCCGGTTGCCGTGCCCGTGCTCCTGGGGCTGGGCGTGAGCGAACTGTCGGTCGTGCCTTCCATCGTTCCGAGTCTCAAACATCTCATCGGTCAGCTGACGCTGGACTCCTGCCGCGCACTCGCCCAGCGCGCGATGGCACAGGACTCCTCGGAGGCGGTGCGCTCGCTGCTGACGGAGTCGTCGCACGAACTCAAGGTGGCGCTATGAAACAGGTCGTCTCCGGATTACAGAAGATCGGTCGCGCACTGATGCTGCCGATTGCGGTTCTGCCGGTCGCGGCGCTGCTGCTGCGTCTCGGTCAGCCTGATCTGCTCGATGTGACGGCGATTGCGGCAGCGGGCGACGCGATTTTCTCGAACCTCGGGCTTCTGTTCGCGATCGGCGTCGCCGTGGGCCTCGCTCGCGAGAATCACGGCGCGGCCGGCCTCGCCAGTGTCGTGGGCTATCTGGTTGCGACCAAGGGTGCGGAAGTGTTGATTCCCGTCCCTGCGGACGTGAGCGCTCAATTGACCGGTCAGGCGGTAGCGCTCGCGGAGGCGGCGTTTCGGGCCAAGGAACTGGCCAAGCTGAGTGTGCCGGTCGGCATCATCTCGGGATTGATCGCCGGTGCGCTCTACAACCGTTACAGCGATATTCGTCTGCCGGCGTATCTCGCCTTCTTCGGCGGACGACGCTTCGTGCCCATCGCGAGCGGTTTTGCCGGGCTCGTCGTGGCGCTGTGCTTCGGTTTCGGCTGGCCGATCCTCGAGCGCGGCATGGACGCGTTGAGTCAGGCAGTGCTCGGGTCAGAGTCCATCGGTCTGTTTGCTTACGGTGTTCTCAATCGCGTCCTGATCGTCACCGGCCTGCACCACATCCTCAACAACATCGCCTGGTTCCTGCTCGGCGACTACCACGGCGTGACCGGCGATCTGAAGCGCTTCTTCGCCGGCGATCCGACCGCGGGCGCGTTCATGAGCGGCTTCTTTCCCGTGATGATGTTCGGCCTGCCGGCGGCGTGCCTGGCGATGTACCAGTCGGCACGCCCCGAACGACGCAAGGCCGTCGGCGGCCTGTTGCTGTCCATGGCGCTGACGTCGTTCCTGACCGGCGTCACCGAGCCGATCGAGTTCTCCTTCATGTTCCTGGCGCCGGCGCTGTATGCGATCCATGCGTTGCTGACGGGACTTGCGATGGTCGTGATGGATCTGTTCTCGGTGCGCCTGGGCTTCGGCTTTTCTGCGGGACTGTTCGACTACGTGCTCAACTTCTCGCGCTCGACGCGACCCTGGTGGCTGCTGCCGATCGGTGTTGCTTACTTCGCGCTGTATTACGGCCTGTTCCGGTTCGTGATCGTGCGCTTCGATCTGAAGACGCCGGGTCGCGATACGGAGGAGGCCGCCGCACCGGTCGCTGTCGCCACCGGCGCGAGCCCCGCGCACGCCTGGATCAGCGCTCTCGGCGGTGCGGCCAACCTCGTGTCGATCGATGCATGCACGACACGTCTGCGCCTGGTGATTGCAGACCAGACGGCAGTCAACGAAGCGCAGTTGAAACAACTCGGTTCACGCGGCGAGGTGCGTCCGTCTACCAATACGCTGCAAGTCGTCGTCGGCCCGATTGCCGACCAGCTGGCGGGCGACATTCGAGCCGCGCTGAACACGAAACCGCTTCCGGCCGCGCGACAGTCATTGGATGTCGCCGCTCTGGCCGCTGCGCTCGGGGGGCGCGACAACATCGACGATATCCGGGTGAGTTCGACGCGCCTCAGTCTCAAACTGAAGCAGACGTCTGCGGTGACCGCCGAGGCCATCAAGTGCGCCGGCGCCCGAGCCGCGGTTGCGGTCAACGAGCTGACGTGGCACGTCATCGTCGGGCCTCAGGCCGAGCAGACGGCGCTCGCGTTGCGTACCTCCTGATTTCATGCCCGCCTCGTATCGTGTCGCTTCCCTGGATATTCTCCGGGGACTCACCGTCATCGGCATGATCGTGGTGAATGCCGCCGCGGGTCTGCAGCGTTTTCCCATTCCAGCATCGTTGCTGCATTCGCACTGGATCGGGCTCACGTTTGCTGACCTGGTCTTTCCCGCCTTCATTTTCATGGTCGGCGTTTCCGTGGCCCTCTCGATGCCAACCGGTGCGCTGGATCGTGCAACGATGCAACGCATGGCAGTTCGTTCGCTGCGACTGATCCTGCTCGGCCTGTTCCTCACGAACATCTACTGGCTGGCGGACCCGGAGGCCAATACGTTTCGCTGGGGCGGAGTGCTGCAGCGAATCGGCATCGTGTTCCTGGTCATTGCGCCGTCGCAGCTCGTGCTCTCGACGCGCGCGCTCGTTACGGTCGCTGTCGCTTTGTTGGTCGGGTATTCGGCGCTGTGTCATCTGCCGGTTCCCGACGGCACGCCGGTCGATCTGCACGTTGCCGGCGCCAACTTCATCGCCTGGGTGGACCGCGTTGTGCTCGGCACGCATATCTATGTGCGAGGGCCGCTCGGTTACGATCCGGAAGGCTTGTTGAGTACGCTGCCCGCCATCGCGCAGGGATGTCTCGGGATCATCGCGGGGCGTCAGATTTCTGCATCGGGTACCCCGCTTCGCTTCGCGATCGGAGGCGTGTTGCTGCTCGTTGCGGGCGGGTTCGCGGCGCTCGTGATTCCCGTGAGCAAGGATCTCTGGTCAGCGAGCTTCGTACTGGTGACCAGCGGCATCACGCTCGCGGTGCTGGGTGCGTTGCACGAGTTCATCGATGTGCGTCGGTGGCGATTGCCGTTGACGCCTCTCGCTGCCGCGTTTGGCGTGAACGCCATCGCAGCGTACGTGCTCCACTACGTGACCGCAGGTGTACTGAACTGGAAGATCATGGACGTCCTGTACACGGCGGCTGCGGGAATCATCGGTTCACAGACCGCATTCATCCTGCCCATCATCGTGTTCGTCGGCAGCATCGGCTGGGCAATGCGTGCTCTGCAGCGGCGCGGGTGGATCATCAAGCTCTGATCGCAATTGCGGTCGGAGGCCCTGATGCAGCGCGCATCGATGCGGGCAACGAGCAGATCCGGCGGGGCAGCGGCTACGACCCCAACTATGCGATCAACCGCTCCTGAAGGGCGATGAAGAATCCGTCGGCTGCAAGTGAACGCCGCAGGAACATGCGGAAAACAAATCAGGATGCCGGGAACCCTGTCGACGTGTCGGGCATTGGCCGTTGACGTCGCCGCACACGTCGGCCGGGGAGAGAACCTAATGCCAGGATCCAATCATGATCATTCGAGATCGCCGGGGGGATTGCCGTCACTAGCCGTGGCAATGGTTGCGATGATGCTATCTGCGGCGTCCTTCAGCGCCGAGGCGCCACCGTCGAGCTATGCGCCCGTCGTACCGAAGGAAGACTTCGCGGCGACGATGCAGCGCATGTCCGCCACCAAGGCCGGCACGGTGGAATTCTTCAATCTGATCCTGGAAACCAGATTGACCGCCCGCGAGAAGGCCGATCTGGTGGTTTTCCTGCGGACGCTTTAGCCGCTTGGCCAACTGTCCGGTTTCAATACGGAAGAAGCCGGCCAGCCAGGGCATCATCGATCGCCTTTACTGGTGGCGAGCTTGGTGTCGACGCCATCTGGATCGCGCCATTCTTCGAGTCGCCCATGGCGGATTTCGGTTATGACGTGTCGGACTATCGCCCCGTCTGCGGGTGACGAATCCCGAGGCTCGGCCGCGAAGGTGCATCAGGCGTGAAACTCATTGGTATCGATGTGGACGGAACGTTGGTGGGCGCCTCGGGCCTGGTGCCGGAGGCGGTGTGGCAGGCTGCCGATCGCGCACGGGCGGCCGGGATTCATCTCGTCCTGTGTTCCGGCCGAGCCGCGTTCGGCGCGGCCCTGGACTATGCACGCCGACTCGATCCCGCGGGCTGGCACGCCTTCCAGAACGGCGCCAGCGTGCTCGATCTGGCATCGGGACACAGCCGCTCGGTCCACTTGCCGGACGCGTCGTTGCGCAGACTGATAACGCAGGCGCGCCGTACCGGCGAGATCCTCGAGCTCTACGGCGATCGTGAGTACGCCATCGAAAGTACGGCGCAGCGTGCGCGTGAGCACGCGGCGCTCCTGGGAGTGCCATTCAATGCGAGGCCCTTCGAGTCGTTGGGCGGCGAAATCGTGCGTGGTCAGTGGCTGGTCGAACTCAGTGGCGCCGAAAAATTTCTGCAGGATACCGATCCGGAACTCGAAGTCGCGGTGTCGTCATCGCCACTCATGCCGGACACGGCGTTCGTCGGCATGACCCGCGCCGGCGTGAGCAAGGGCAGTGCCATGCGCGCTATCGCCGCGGAGTACGGCGTCGATCTGCGCGACACCATGTATGTGGGCGATGCCGACAACGATTTGCCCGCTCTGAAAGTCGTCGGGCATCCGCTAGCGATGGGCAATGCTTCGCCAGCGGTACTGGCCGTCGCCACGACGGTGGTGGGTCATGTCGATGCAGGCGGGCTCGCGGAGGCGCTGCAGTGGGCGATCGATCGCGCGATCCCGGACTGAAGCAGCCTCAGGCATCGCGGCCTGATGCCTTTGCCATTGAGCCGGCACGTGGTCAGGATGATGCGAGCGTTCTTCGCGGGTTCGGCTAACTGGCTAACGGGCGTACTGGCTAACGGGCTAACGGCCAACCGGCCAGAGATTGAAGTACGCATTATTTTCCGGCTGGCCACATCGGGTTTGCGTGATCGACTCGAGTCTGTTGCAGTAAGTCGCCACCGGAGGAAGACGCATGCATTTCTGGCAAGGTTTCGCCGTCATTACTGTCGTTCACCTGCTTGCAGCGGCGTCGCCGGGTCCGGACTTCGCGTTCGTGACGCGTCAGTCACTGGTATACGGCAGAAGGGCGGGACTATTCGCCAGCATTGGTATTGCGCTGGGCCTCGCCATTCACATCGTCTACTCCGCGGCGGGACTGGCGGCGGTCATCGCGCACTCGGTGCAGTTGATGATGATCCTCAAGGTCGGCGGCGGCTGCTATCTCATCTATCTCGGCGTTCGCAGCTTGCTCAGCAAGGCGGGACCCGTGACCGCGCCCGAGGCAGAATCCGTGTCTGATCGCCCCTGGCGCCTGATCGCCGGAGGCTTTCTCTGCAATGCCTTCAATCCGAAAGCGCCGATCTATTTCCTGGCGCTGTTCACGATCGTGCTGTCGCCGGATCTGCCGACCGGTTGGCTCATGATCTACGGCGTGTGGCTGATGATCCTGCAGTGGTTGTGGTTCACGCTGGTGGCGACGGTGTTTACCCATCGTCTCGTGCGGGACAGGCTCATGTCCCTGCGTCACTGGATCGACCGGACGTTTGGCCTGGCGATGGTGCTGCTTGGTCTGCGAGTGCTGACTGCCGATCACGATTGACGGCGGCGATAGCGTCGTCAGTCGACCGGCTGGACGATGGGTATACCGTTGCGCGCAACAGCCATGCGGCGCCGGTGAGCGTCACTGCGATCCCAAGCATGGTCCATTCGACACGCAGCTCGGGATGCGCGAGCACACGCGGCAGATGCAGCAGCAGTACGAAGCAGGCGAACATCGCGGCGAGCAACGTCGATGCGAGTCGGGTCGCGACTCCGGCAAGGAAGGCCAGCCCAGCCGCTGCATGGCCGGCACCCGTCAAGTAGACCCAGAACAACGGTGCCGGCAGCCAGCCTGGGATCAGTCCGGCGCTGAAATCGTCGTAGACGAAGTGGCTCGTGCCGAAGACCAGCAGGCAGGTACCAAAGATCAGTCGGGCGATGTGCGCAACGCGGTTGCTTTGCGTGGTGGCTGCGTCGGCCAGTGCCCAACCCGCAGCACCGCCCGCGGTGATCGCCAGAATTTCCGCCAGCCCATTCCATTCGTACAGCTGCGAGGCATTGGCAATTGCGGCCGGCAGATGCAGCAGCACGACCCACAGTCCGTAGAAAATAGTCGCGGCCAGCAGTGTCGCCCTGGGTCGTATACCGGTGAGCATTGCCGTTCCCAGCGCGATGAGGATAAGAGCACTCAGATACGCCAGCACAGTTCGCCCCGGAATGCCGGCAGGCACGGGCTGCCATTGCATGGCGAAGTCGCCGACGCGTGCGCCGACGATCCCGAGGATCAGTGAGCCGAGTCCGTACCAGAGTTCGTTTCGACGTAACACCATATCGTCCTCCTGCTGTTGTCAGGCCGTGGAGTCGTACGCGGGCGTCCGTTGTCGTAGTTTGTCATTGCGCTCATCCGGACGAAAATGAGCCGCGGCGCTGCTGCAGGCAATGACGTCCGGCCGAACGTGCTTTTCGAATCGCCGATTCGGCGCTGCCGCGCCCGTTGACGGTGCCACAGTGAGTGGCTACGGTCGAAACATCATGCGCGTGGCGGGGGATATGCCAATGGCAATCCAGTTCAATCACACCATCGTGCCGGCGCGCGATGCGTTGAGCGCGGCGACGTTCCTGGCGGAAATTCTCGGTCGGGATCCTCCCCGGCGCTTCGGTCCTTTCTGGATGGTGTCGCTGGACAATGGCGTGACACTGGACTTCCAGGATTCGGACGAAGCCATGCCGATCGAGCACTATGCGTTCCTGGTCAGCGAGGCGGAATTCGATGCGATCTTTGCGCGAATCCAGGCGCGCAGTCTGCCGTACTGGGCGGATCCCATGCATACCCGCGAGCGGCAGATCAATCGCAACGACGGCGGGCGCGGGCTCTACTGGAACGATCCGAACGGCCACTATCTCGAGATCATCACGCGGCCTTATGGCAGCGGCTGACCGCAATGGCACTTACTAAGGATGCTTCTCCGGTTCCTCTGTGGGTCCGGCTTTCCCGCGGGGTTTCCCTTCGGCCGCAGCCGGACGTCCCGAAAAATGCAGATGTTCGACTAAAGGAAGGTCTGATTTATTCCGTTCGTGCTGGGATTGTCGAAGCACACCCAAAAATTAGTGCCCTGGTTTCAACACCGTAGCGTTCACCCTTCGATGGGTAAACCATTCCCTGCGGTCACGGTGCTCAGGGCGAACGGGGAATAAATCAGAGGTTCCTAAAGCCGAACCCACGAGATGAGCCGCGAATCGCTCAGCCGAGCCATCGACCCCTGACCGTGGTTTCGGCCCCTCGACTGGGACTAAGCTTGCAGGCCATGGATTCACACCCGCTCGATAATCCGCTGTGGCAGTCGTTGACGACAAAACACGCCGGTCTCGCGATTGCCAACGATGTCGCGGCGCGCTATCCCGCAGCGGTCGCGCCCTTTGCGGCCGTCGCGAACGCCAGCAGGGAAGCCGGCGATCGACTGCGGCAGATCATCGAGCCGGGTGAATCCGTCTACCTGGTCGGCGTCGCACCGCCGCTGGATGCAGGCTGGCAGGTGCTGTTGCAAACCTCGATTGCGCAGATGGTTTGCCACGCACGCATCGAGCCGAAGCCAGGGCCGCAGTTCCGTGCGCTCACCGATGCCGATCGCGCTGACATGATCGAGCTGACCACACGGGTTTTCCCCGGTTACTTCCGCGCCCGCACCAACGAAATGGGTCGATACATCGGCATCTACGCGGGCAACACGCTGGCAGCGATGGCCGGCGAACGCATGTGCCTCGACGGCTACGTCGAGATCAGTGCTGTATGCACCCATCCGGATTTCACCAGTCGCGGCTTCGCGGCACACCTGGTGGGGGAGCTGTGCCATGAAATTCTTTCGCGCCGACTCACGCCATTCCTGCACGTGAGCTGGGAGAACGCGCGTGCCCGCGCGCTGTACGCGAAGCTGGGTTTCGTCGATCGCGCCAGCGTTGCGTTGTGGTCGGTGCTAAGAGAAGACTGAGCCGGTACACAAAGGAGCACAAACGCTGAGGTAGTGCACCCCAGCTCCTTGGGTTCTACTTCGTGTTTGCCCCTCGTGTATCCAGTTCGCCTCTTCCGATAGGACTTTGTAGTTGGCCGTTGGATCGCGCACGTACTGATCCTGGTTTGCTGGCTGCGCGCCTTGGGCAGGCCCTTCCATCGGCTCTTCACACCTTGCGTCGTCAGCGGGCGAAGCTGACGATAGCCGCCTGCCGACGTACTGCGGAGGATGTCCATGCATGCCGCTGTATTCTTCCGACGTTTCTGCTGGGGGATGCTCATGAGCCTCGTCACTGCAACAGCGTTTGCTGCCGGTTCCTACAACGATCTGCTGTCGTTGTTCACCGAATGGCGCGGGTTCGAGCGGCCCGCTCTGCGCGAAGGTGCCCCCGACTACACGGAAACGACATTGCAGCGCAAGCAGCAGGGGCTGCGCGACATGCAGGAGCGCCTGCGCGCAATCGATCCATCGTCGTGGCCGGTGCCGCAGCAGGTCGACTACCACGTCGTGCGTGCGGAAATGAACGGGCTCGATTTCGACTTGCGAGTGCTGCGTCCCTGGCAGCGCGATCCTGCCTTCTATGTCTCTGTGTGGACGGCGCAGAGCGATACGCCGGCACACGAGGGACCGACGAATCACGCCCTGATTGAGCTGTGGATGTACCGATCCCCCTTGTCTGTCGCGGACCAGACGCGATTGGCAGCACAGCTGCGGGGCATTCCGCCCTTGCTCAAACAGGCGACAGCGAATCTCACCGGCAATGCGCGCGATCTGTGGATCGCGGGGATCGGAACGGTCCGTCAGCAGGCAAAGGATCTGGCGAATCTCGAGAAGGAGAATCCGGGCGTCAGCGCCGAACTGCGGCAGGCGATCAGTGTTGCCGAGGTCGCGACCAGCGAATTCGTGGCATGGCTCGAAGCGCAGGCGCCTTCGAAGAATGGGCCATCGGGCATCGGACGGGACAACTACACCTGGGGTCTGCGCAACGTTCACCTAGTGCCGCTGTCGTGGGAAGAGGAAGTGACGTTGCTGAAGCGCGAACTCGCACGCGCGCACACGGGTCTGCGCCTCGAAGAGCAGCGCAATCGCAATCTTCCGCCCATGCCGGTGATCTCGAGCCCGGAAGAATTCCAGCGACGCGGCAACGAGGCGGTGGCGCGCTACATGAAGTTTCTCGCGGATCGAAAGATCATGCCGATCCACGACTATATGGATCCCGCCATGCGCGCAC
This sequence comes from Povalibacter sp., assembly GCF_036520495.1. Taxonomy (GTDB): domain Bacteria; phylum Pseudomonadota; class Gammaproteobacteria; order Steroidobacterales; family Steroidobacteraceae; genus Steroidobacter. Next base: position 76,645 of record NZ_DATDJO010000004.1, read on the forward strand.
AGATCGGTGAATTCGTGCCCGAGGCGACGCGCAACTTCTTCGCCATGGCGACGCATCGCGAACCGCTTACGCTCTACACGCATTTCTATCACTGGTGGGATCTCGCGCAGATGCGTGACGAACCGCACGCGAGTCCGATTCGGCGCGGACCGCTGTTGTTCAATATCTGGGACAGTCGCGCCGAGGGCATGGCCACCGGCATGGAAGAAATGATGCTGCACGCCGGCCTGTTCGACGATCAGCCGCGGGCACGCGAGATCGTCTGGATCATGCTGGCGCAGCGAGCCGCTCGCGGGCTGGGCTCGCTCTATGCCCACGCCAATGAATTCACCATGAAGGAAGCGGCGGACTTCCACGTGCAATGGACGCCGCGCGGCTGGATGCGCCCGGATCTCGATCTGCTCGGTTTCGAGCAGCAGTTGTACTTGCGGCAGCCCGGCTATGGCACCAGCTACATCACGGGCAAGTACCTGCTCGAGGAGCTGTTGCTGCAGCGCTCGCAACAACTCGGTGATGCGTTCTCGTTGTACGACTACTTCGCCGACATCAATGCCGCAGGCCTGATCCCGGTATCGCTGATCCGCTGGCAGGTGACCGGCAAGGACGATCAGATCCGCTCGCTGACGGCGAAGTAGGGAGGGCAGCAGAGAAGCGAGGCCGCGAAAGACCGCGACTGGAAGGGAATCCCACGGGCATAAAAGAAGGACAGATCAAGGGTCCGGAAGCCACGCTCGGTACCCTCTCTGATCAGTCAGTTTTTTTATGTGGTCTTTCGCGGCGTTCTCCCTGCTGCTTCCTCGGCTCGTAGCGTATGGGACAACGATTCACAGCCCGCGTGCCATTCGCGGATCCACTCCGGCAGCGGCGGTGAGGTCATGGACACGCCGAGTCCGGCCATCAGTTCTCCGGGTGTGAGGGAGCCCTCCGGTCCGCGAAAGACGCCGCGGATGGCGACGACGCCGATGACTCTTCCCTCGCGGATGAAACGATGTTCGAGGAAGGCCCAGCGTTCGTCCCAGCCGACCAGGCGCGTGTGAATCTCGAATGCCTGCCATGCCTTGATCTCGCGGCGGAATTTGGCGATCGCATCGCCGATGACCGGCACGGCATCGTGCCGTCGCGCGAGCTGGAAGACACCGGTACGTATGAACCAGTCGAACCGGCCAAGATCGGCGAGCGCCAGGTAACGCCCGTTGTTGACGTGCAGGTTGATGTCGAGGTCGTTCGGCCAGGCTCGCAGGCGCACGCGACTCGTTTCCAGCAATGCCATGCGCGCAGTGCCGGCGAGCCGCGCACTCACCTTGATCAGTCTCAACCAGGGGAACATTCATCGCTCCGTCGAGTGAAGGTACACAAAGGAGCACAAAAAATTCATGTCCCGGACACGCAGTTCTCTGGCGGTCATTCTCGTTGTGTTCCTTTGTGTTTTTTTCTTTGTGCTCCTTTGTGCAATTGACTTGGTTCCGTCGCGTCCTAAACCGGGGCGGCAGCGACTTCGCCAATCAGCTCCCGCAACCAGATGATCGCCGGATCCTTGTCCTGGACGCGGTGCCACTGCAGCACTTCGGTCAGCGGTGGGATGTCGATGGGCGGCGGCAACAGCTTCAAGGGCAGGAGTGCGGCGTAGTGACGCGCCAGGCGCTCGGGCATCATCGCGATACGCTGCGTGCCGACGAGGAACGGCGGTACGGCCGAGAAGCTGGTCGTCACTACTTCGATGCGTCGGGCAAATCCAAAGCGTGACAGGAACCATTCGTCGAAGGCCGGGATGCGTGTCCTGCCGGCGCGGACGATGACGTGTCCCATGCGCAGATAGTCGTCGAACGACAGGCTTTCACCGAGGTCGTGGTGGTCGCTCGACACCACACAGGCATAGCGCTCATTCAGCAGCTCCAGCGAAGGATGATCGGCGAGCGCGTGATCCCGGGGCAGCACGACGAAGTCGATGTCACCGCGATCAAGAGATTCAACGGCCGAGTCGTCCTGGGTCAGTAATTCGAAGGTGACGCCGGGGGCGAGCTGACTGGTGCGGCGCACGACGTCGGTCATGATCGTCGCAGTCACATAGTCGGAGCTCATGAGCGAGAAGCGGCGTTCGGATGTGTCGGGATCGAACGCGGATCGCTGTTCGATGGTCGACTGGATCTGCAGCAGGACGTTGCGGACCGAGGTGCGCAGCGATTCGCCCAGGGCCGTCGGTACCATTTTGCGGCCGACCTGAGCGAGCAGCTCATCGTGAAAATGCTCGCGCAGTCGCGCCAATGCGCCGCTCATCGCCGACTGGCTCAGGTGCAAGCGCTCGGCCGCACGCGTAATGCTCTGGTCCGTCAGGAGGGCATCCAGCGCGACCAGCAGATTCAAATCGAGGTGATGAAAGCGCATTGGATTCCGCGACCTTGCGGCGTGTCTTCCGACACCGTCTTGCAGCTCTGTCTTTCGCTACTTGGGCGGATCATAGCAAAGGACTATCCTCCCCCCATGTCTGACAGCGTAGTCCTCGGCCCGGCGAAAATCGGCGATGCCCCCGGCATTGCGAATATGTCGCGGCTGCTGATCGAGCCCGGCCTGCCATGGCGCTGGACGCCGCGACGCGTGGCCGCCCATATGAGGGAGCGTGAGAATCTGGTCGTCGTCGCCCGCGACGATCGCACGCTGGTCGGTTTCGCGATGGCGCAGTTCAACGCTGAGTCCGTGCACCTGACCCTCATCGGCGTCGCCGCGGATCGTAAACGCGGCGGCATTGGCCGACGCCTGATCGCATGGGTGGAAGAGAGCGCCGTGATCGCCGGCGTCTTCCGCATCAATCTCGAAGTGCGCGCCGGCAATCAGGAAGCCCGTAGTTTCTACGCACGCCTCGGCTACAAGGAAACCGGCCGCGCACCCGGGTACTACAGCGGCGTGGAAGATGCGATCAAGGTCACTCGCGACCTGCGGGTTACATCCCAGGCATGAAGCGAAGGCGGAAGAAGATCTCCACGGGGATCACGGGGATCACGGGGTTCAGAATAGACAGCCCAGACAGAATTTCTTCGCGACATGTAGAGGGTCGTGAGGCCCGAATGCGCCCGGAGAGGATGAAGTTGCGCGTCGCCTGTCTTCTTCAACCCCGTGTTTCCCCGTGCCCCCCGTGGAGATCTTTTTCCGATTCTTCTTCTTTATCAAAGCTGCACTGGCTCCATTACCGCCGCGTACACGAGATTCAGCAGCTTCTCGCGAAAGTCCGTCTGATTCGGCATCAGCTGGATCATGAGCACGATGGTCAGGTGCGCCTGGGGATCGATGCGGTACAGCGAGCCGTAGGCGCCGCCCCAGCCGAAATTTCCGGGAGCTGCCAGGCCGGAAGCGCCGAAGGTATCCACGGTGTCGAAGGCCAGGCCGAAGCCCTGCCCGGGTGTGCGATACAGCGTATCGCTCTGGTTGGTTCGCATCAGCGCGACGCTGCGCGGTGAGAGAACGCGTGTGCCGTCGAGTGCGCCGTCGTTGCGGATCATTTCCAGGAAGCGGCCGTAATCGTTCGCGGTGGAAATCAGTCCCGCACCACCCGAGAAGCTGCGACGTGGGCCGTCGATGTAATGTCCCTGGCCTGTCGGTCCTTCCGGTGCGCGTGCGGCGAGACCGTCGGCATCCGAGGCATACAGCGTTGCCAACCGGTTTGCCTGATCGCGCGGTACAAAAAATGACGTGTCCTTCATGGCCAGGGGAGCGGTGATGCGCGTGCGAATCACTTCATCGAGCGGCACGCCGGCGGCGCGTTCGACGGCACACCCGAGTACGTCGGTGCTGTAGCCATAGACCCAGGCTTCGCCGGGCTGCGAAACGAAGGGCAGGGTGGCGAGGCGCGCCATCGTGTCGCAGATCGGTTCGTCCTTGTCGGCGGTGTACCAGCCCTGCCCGGCAGCCGGGCCCAGCCCCTTCGCTTCGTACTGCGCAGCGATGATGGGCTCGCGGCCGTACGAGATGCCGGACGTATGCGTCATCAGATCGCGGATCGTGATCGGGCGCTTGGCGGGGACCGTTGCGACTGCGCCGTGGTCATCCCGCGTCGCCACCGTGGTCTGGTTGAATTCGGGGATGTAGATCCCGACGGGATCGTTCAGAGTGAGCCGGCCTTCTTCCATGAGCACGAGCGCAGCGGCACTCGTGATCGCCTTCGATTGCGAGGCGATGCGAAACAAGGTGTCGTTCGCCATGGGCCGACGCGACTCGCGATCGCTCCAGCCCGCGACCCGTTCGTAGACCGGTTGTCCATCGTGCAGAACCCTCACGACGGCACCCGCGATTTTATTGGCCGCGACGTATTGATCCAGCAATCCGTCGATGCGCCGCAGTCGTTCCTGTGAAATGGACTCCGATCCTGGCTGAGGCGTCGGCGCTGCGGCTCGAGGGGCGGAGGTCGCGCAAGCCGACAGGAATACGGTATGGCAGGTGATGGCTGCAAGAACGACGAATCGATGCATCAATCTCTCCCCTTTAGAACGCTGCCGATGGACGTGCATGATGCAGTCTGGCATGTGACGATGCCAAGCCGTAGCGCGGGACCTCGGTTTTGTACAATCAACGGCGTCCTGGTACGTCTGTCGTGCAGTGGACTGCGGTGTCCGTCGCTGTGTAGGACCAAGAATGAAAAAGATCCTGTGGGGCCTGGCAATCCTGGCGGTCGTGGCTGCGATCGGCGCGTACCAGTATCGCGATGTATTCGTGATGATTCGACGCTTCCAGGCATTGCAGCCGGCTCAGTCGTTCGCCCAGGAGTCGTTACCCCCTGCGCCCGACTATTCACTGGCCAGCAACTGGGCTGCACTGCCGGATCGTGCCGACGATGCCGACATCGTGCCGGATGCGACGGTCGTCGACCGGCAGTCGACCGCGGCGGTCGACGTATTCTTCGTTCATCCGACGACGTACTACAGCCCGGCGCACTGGAATCAGCCGCCCGGCGATACGACGACAGATCGATTCACCGATGTCTTCGCCCTGCGCAATCAGGCGTCGGCCTTCAATGGATGCTGCCGGCTCTACGTGCCGCGCTACCGGCAGGCGACCGTCTATTCGTTCGCGGATCGAGGCACGGACGGTCGCGCAGCGCTGGCGCTGGCTTACGCAGACGTCGAGCACGCCTTCGACTATTTCATCCAGCACTACAACCAGGGTCGACCCTTCATCCTTGCAGGCCACAGTCAGGGAGCGACGCACCTGCGCCGGCTGCTGGAACGCCGCATCACCGGCACTCCGCTCGTAGCAAGATTGGTTGCCGCGTATCCGATCGGATTTCCGATCAACGCAAACGAATACATGCAGGCGGTGCCCGATATCCCGATCTGTTCGACGTCGCAGCAGACAGGCTGCCTGGCCACCTGGAATGCCGTGGGTCCGAAGGTGCGGTCGTTTCAGGATACGAGTCACGATATCTGCGTGAATCCATTGTCCTGGTCCACGGATGGCGAACGTGCGGACTTCGCACTGAATCTCGGCGGCGTGACGTTCAGTCGCCAGTTCGGTATGACCGCGGAAGCGCTGCAGGAAGGGCGGGCATTCAAGCCGCAGATCGAGCCTGGTATCGCCGATGCGCAGTGCCGCGACGGCCAGCTGTGGGTCAGCGAGATCCGCTCCGGGAATTTTCCGTCACGGCCGATGGGGCGCGACAACTACCACATTTACGATCTCAGTCTGTTCCACATGAATGTGCGTCGTAACGCCGAAGAACGTGCACAGCACTTCATCGCAACGCATTCGCTGACGCCAGGGGGCGCCCAGTGAGCCGCCGATCACACGACTGTGTTGATCCAGCGCTCCAGGTTGCCCAGGTCCATCGCGCCCGACTGGCGCGCGATTTCCTTGCCGCCGCGAAAGGCGATCAGCGTGGGGATGCTGCGAATGCCGAAACGCGACGACAGCGTGGGTTCCTCATCGGAATTCACTTTGGCGAATCGCGCCTGCGCCGCATGACGCAGCGTTGCCTGCTCATAATGCGGGGCCATCATCCGGCAGGGTCCGCACCAGGGCGCCCAGAAATCGACGATCACCGGCAGGTCGTTGCGAGTCAGATGCTTGTCGAAATTCTGGGTACGCAGTTCCAGCGGATGACCGCCAAACAAGGCTTCGTGACACTTGGGACAGCGCGGCGACTCGCCGGAGCGCTCGCCCGGCACGCGTACGACGGAGTCGCATTTCCTGCAGACGACATGGATGGAGTCGCTCATAGACGCTCGAAGCATGGCCATTCCGGATTCGAGACATGGGCTCGAAGTGGCGCAAAGCAAGGGGTGTCCGAGGCATGACGACGTTCGCCGGACGCAAACCACTGGCGTTCATTTTCGTGACGCGGCTGATCGATGCCATGGGTTTCGGCATCGTCATGCCCGTGCTGCCGCAGCTGCTCCTGAGCATGGGTGCACCGGACATTGCGGCGGCCACGCGCATCGGTGGCTGGCTGCTCGTGACGTATGCGGTACTGCAGTTCTTCTGCGGACCGATCATGGGCAATCTCAGCGACCGCTTCGGGCGCCGGCCGGTGATCCTGATTTCGTTGTTTGCCTATGGCGTCGACTATGCGCTGATGGGCTTCGCGCCCTCGATCCTCTGGCTGTTCGTGGGTCGTGCGATTGCTGGCATTGCCGGTGCGGTGTACGTGCCTGCCAATGCCTTCGTCGCCGACGTGACGGAGCCTGCGCAGCGTGCGCAAGCGTTCGGGGTCGTGAGTTCGGCGTTCGGCCTGGGCTTCATCCTGGGGCCCGGCATTGGCGGATTGCTGGGGGAGATGGGACCGCGGGCGCCGTTCTTCGTGGCGGGCGCGCTGGCCGGTGCGAATTTCCTGTTCGGTTGGTTCGTGCTGCCGGAATCGCTGCCGCCGGAACGCCGCCGGGCCTTTTCCTGGAAACGCGCCAATCCCCTTGGCGTGGCAGCCCTGCTGAAGCATCACCCGGTCGTGCTGGTCTACGCGTTGGCGATGTGCGCCTTCTTCCTGGGCAACAATGTGTACCCGAGCACGTGGGCGTTCTTCATGACGGCCCGGTTCGATTGGTCGCCGGGCATGATCGGGCTGTCGCTGGTGGCGACGGGACTGTCGATGGCGATCGTGCAGGCGACGCTCACCGGTCGCCTTACGCAGGCAATGGGCGGCGAGCGAGCGGCTCTGCTGGGACTCTCGATCGCGGCCGCTTCGGCGTTCGCTTATGCGTTCATCCCCTCGGGGTGGATGGTGTTCGTCATCACGGTGCTGGGCGCGCTGCAAGCCATTACCTATCCATCGCTGAATGCGCTGATGTCAGGGCAGGCCCCTGCGGATGCGCAGGGCGAGTTGCAAGGCGGTATCGCCTCGCTGACGAGCATCGCGAATGTGGTAGGTCCGTTGCTGATGACGCAAACGCTCGGCTACTTCACATCGACGCATGCGGGCGTGCATTTTCCGGGCGCCGCGTTCGTACTCGCCGCGCTGATCAATGGACTCGGCGCGTCGCTGATTTTTTCGAAGATGAGGAAGGGGAAGTAACCGCAAAGAACGCATAGAACGCACAGAAGGAATGGAAATTTCGTCCTTCCGGTCTTTGCGCTCTATGCGTGGTTACTCCTGTTCCTTGCAAATAGAAACCCTCCCCCGCGAACGCGAGGGAGGGTAGGCGGCAACGATCAGAACTGCTGCGAGATGCCGAGGAAGGCCTGGCGGCCGAGGGTGTCGTACGTCGGATAGGTGTTCGGACCCCCCGTACCGGAGACTTCGGTCGAGATCAGCGGCGGATCCTTGTCGAAGATGTTGTTGATGCCTGCGCGGAAGGTCGTGCCGGTGCCGAGGCGCCACAGCGCCGACAGATCGAAGTAGCTGACCGATGGCAGGTGGGAATTGAACTCGTCGAAGCCCGAGGCCAGATCGGGGTCTGACTGGTTGGTATCGAGATCGGTGCCCTGGATGAAGCGCCAGTTGAGCGACAGATCGAGATCCCAGGGCGTTTCCCAGCTGATGCGCAGGTTGTGACGCCACTCCGGCGTGATCGTCTGGCAGATCGTGCCGAACAGACCCACGCAGTCGTAGCTCTGGTCGTTCTCCGGCAACGGAGTGTTTTCGGCCGCGATGATGTAGGAACCATTCAGTGCGAACGCCAGTCCGCCAAACCGGTCGCCCAGCGACAGCGTGTACGAGGCCTGGGCATCGATGCCTTTCAGTGTCACCTCGCCGATGTTGACGCCGGTCTGCAGGATGTAGCCCCCCGTCGCCACGCTGGCGCCGGTCAGGGCGCCTGCCGACGTGCGCACGATCTGGCTGCAGAATTCCGGATTGCCCGTGTCGATACATTGAGTGAACAGGAACGCTCCGGGTATCGATCCCACCGCGTCGGTGAGCTTGATGTCGTAATAGTCGAGGCTTGCGATGAGGCTGAGACCGGAAGGTGCCCAGGTCACGCCCACAGAGTAGGTATCTGCCTGTTCCGGATCCAGGTTCGGATTACCGCCGGTGACCTGGCCGCACTGGTTGGACACGCACTGCGGGATGGTATTGGTGCTGCCGCCATTGCCGTACTGAGCAGCCGTGATGCCCGTGCGCAGACAATCCTCGAGCGACCGCGTAGCCGGTGAACCGTCAGGCTGACGAGCGCAGGGATCGACGCCGAAGAAGCTCTGCTGCCCGTAGTTCTGCGGGTTGAAGAGTTCGATGATGTTCGGCGCGCGGATCGCGTGCTGATACGAACCCCGGAATCGCAGGTCGCGGACCGGTGCGTATTGCAGTTCCAGCTTGTAGGTATCGGTGCTGCCCGCGGTGGAGTAGTCGGAATAGCGATAGCCGCCGTCGACCATGAGGTCATAGATACCCGTGCGTCCCTGGATCAGCGGCACACGTATTTCCGTGAACACCTCTTTCACGTCGTAGCCATCGTCGATGGCTACGGACGCGCCGGAGAAACCCGCCAGGTTGCCTGACAGCTCGGCGGCATCCGGTTTGAAACTCAGGTCCTCCGACCGATACTCGACGCCGACGTTGATGCCGATTCCTGTCTCGGCCGTCGGCAACTGCAGGCCGTAGGCGCCCAGATCGCCCGTCACGTCGGCATGCGCGATCTTCTGCGTGACGGTGCCGTACGCCGTGCCATCCGTGTACAGGGTGGCCAGCTGGTCGGGCGTCACGCCGCCATCGCGGAAAATGTTGAACGGCACACAGGTCGCACTCCCGCTGATGCAGGTCGGGTTGTCGGCGGTGCCGGTGACCTGCAGCGCGTCCGCTATCGCAGCGAAGTTGAGATAGTTGGTGTTCGAGTTGAAGAGCGAGGTGTAGTAGTACTGGCCATAGGCGTCGTAGTTCCACGCATCACCCAGATTGCCCCGGGCGCCAATCACTGCCCGGTAGTTGTCGTGCTCGAATTCCGCGATGCGCGGACCGCCTTCGACGTTGCGGCGTCCGATGTTGATATCGACGCTGGACGAGCCCGGACTGGCGAGGTCGGCAGCGATCTGCGCCGGGGTGCACAGGATCGAACGCTGCTGGGCGCTCAGCAGCGGGTTGCTGCAATTGACTGAGTAAAAACCCGACCCGTTGTACGGATTCGAATTCTCGAACAGGCCCGACGGTGCGATATCGACCCGCGTGCGATCGTTCATGAAGCCGAACTCGGCATACGGCTCGAAGTAATCGTTCAGGCGTATGTGCGCCATGAAGCCACCCATGTAGCGCTCGTTGTCGCGGTACATGTTCACATAGGGATTGGAATTGAACTCTGGAGGTGGCGTCGTAGTGTTGTTGACGCTCCAGGGAATGAACTGATCGCCAACCACCGCGTACTGAGTCCCCGCCAGCGTGAAGCGGTTCGAGTTGGCCGATCCAGCACAGCGCGGTGTGCCATCGCTGTTCAACGACAGCTGGCAACCGGCGAAGTCGATGTCGGCGCCAGTGATCGGTTCGGCCGAACGGAAGGTCAGGTAGCCGGTCACGTTGCCGCGGTCATCGGCGATGTTGGCGCCGGCGGTCAGCGATACCGTGAACGTATCGCCGTCGGTCGTGCTGCCCTTCAGCGGGATCCCGCGTGGCTCGGCCAGGCCTCGTATGAAGCTATTGTCGTTGTCGCGCTGGTATACGCCGTACTGCGCATCGATGGCGAAGCCTTCGAAGTTCTTCTTCATGATGAAGTTGACGACGCCGGCGATGGCGTCCGAGCCGTAGACCGCCGAGGCGCCGCCAGTCACGACGTCGACCCGCTCCACGAGCGTCATCGGGATCTGGTCGAGATTGGCCGACGGATTCGGATTGCCGGTGTTGGCATCCGCACTGCCGAGGCGCCTGCCATCCACCAGAACGAGCGTGCGCTGCGGGCCGATGCCTCGCAGATTCACCGTGGTGATGCCGCCCGGCGTACTCAATGAATTGGACGTGTTGGAGAAATCCACCTGCGAGTTCTGGATCACCTGCGGCAGCGAATTCAGAATCTCGACGACGTCCGTGCGTCCCGACTGCTGGATTTCCTTCGAACTCACGACCTGCACGGGACTGGTGCTGGTGAGATTCGGCGCCGCAATGCGTGACCCCGTGACGACGACTTCCTGAATGTTCTCGGTTTGCGCAAACGCCGGTGGGGCGGCTGCTGTGGCTGCCCAGACCAGCATCGTCCAGATGCCGGCGCGCCACATGAAGTTGCTGTTCGACATGTGCTCTCTCCTGCATTTGTTGATCGGCCTGCAGGAGCACGAATGAACTCATGTTCCTGCGCGTCAGGCGAACAGGCGATTCGCATGCGCCATGAGGACGACTGGCGTGGTGTCGAACGTACAACCGCCGCCATGGCGCGGCGGCGCAAAGGTTGCTCATTCAGGAAGCGGAAGAAATTTGCGCGATGGATGCGACACGGCCTGCGCGCTATGGCTCGCAGGTTGCGAAATGTCGTGAGCCGGCGACGCCGAATCGTCCTTGTTGCAACGGCAGGAATTTGTATACCTTCGCCGCGCCGAGTTGGCGCAATACTCATGGGCGATCATGTCTGCGCGGGCCGGAGGTGAGCGGTGGTCGACAGCAGAATCGGCCCCGCCTGATGCATTGCACCTATACTGTCGGCAGTTCTCACCGGCAAGGTCGCAATGAAGCTCTACTCCTGGAACGTCAACGGCATTCGCGCCGTCCTCAAGAAAGGCACCTTTCAGAGTTTCCTGAAGGATCATCAGCCCGACATTCTGTGCCTGCAGGAAACCAAGGCGGAGCGAGGCCAGATCGAGATCGATCTGCCCGGCTATCACGAGTACTGGAATTCCGCCGTCAAGAAGGGCTACTCGGGCACGGCGATCTTCGCCAAAACCGAGCCGCTCGCGGTCATCAATGGTTTTCCGAAGGAATTCGCCAGGCGATTCAAGTTTGCGGATGAATTGCAGCGCGACAGTGCGGAGGAGGGGCGCGTCATCACCGCCGAGTTCGAGAAGTTCTTCGTCGTAACCGTTTACACGCCGAACGCGAAGGACGACCTCAGCCGTCTGCCGTTGCGTCACAAGCATTGGGATCCGGCGTTCCTCGCCTACTGCCAGCAGCTGGAGAAAAAGAAGCCCGTGATCTTCTGCGGCGATCTCAATGTTGCGCATACGGAACTGGATCTTGCGAATCCCAAACCCAACCGCGGCAAGAAGGGTTTCACAGTCGAAGAGCGCGAAGGGTTCCAGAATTTCATCGATGCGGGTTTCGTCGATACGTTTCGCATCTTCACGCAGGGCAACGGTCACTACAGCTGGTGGAGCGTGTTCTCGGGTGCGCGCGCGCGTAATGTGGGGTGGAGAATCGACTACGTGCTGGTGTCCGCGGCGCTGAAGAAATCCGTGAAGGCGGCCGAGATCCATGCCGACGTCATGGGCAGCGATCACTGCCCGGTGAGCATTACGCTGGGCAAGCTCTGACCAGCCCAGGCTCGACTCGAGGAACCTCTGATTAATCCGTCATTCCCGGCAGCGCGGGAATGACGAATCTGGAATCAATCAGACTTTCCTCAAGTCGAGGCTGCAGCGGCACCGGCCACCATCGCTTTGAGCTATGCAAGTTTGCCGATCAGCGTCATCGCCGCCGCCGGTGCCCGTTCCTTGGCGCCATTGATGAAGTAGATGAACACGTCGCGTGGCGCAGGTTTCGTCCTGTGCTGCAGTGGTTCGACGCGCGGCAGATCGTCGGGCTCCTCGCCGCGAGACCACGTGAGCGCACGCTGTGACCAGCGATCGATCTCTTCCGTGGGATAGCCGGTTGCCTCGTTCGACACGCTGCGGCGCAGGCGTGCGTAGATGAAATCGCCGGTCGCATCCGCGAAGCCCGGGTACTGCTCATCGTCTTCCAGTACGACCGTCACGTTGTGGGTTCGGGCGAGTTGCAGAAAAGCCGGATCGGCAAAGCTTGCATGGCGAACTTCCAGTGCATGACGCAGAGGGCGTGCATCGACGGTCGAGGGCAACAGTTCGAGAAATGCTTGCAGATCGTCTGCAGCGAACGTGTGCTTCGGTTCGAGCTGCCAGAGAATCGGACCGAGCTTGCTGCCCAGTTCGGTGACACCGCTAGCGAGGAAGCGGTTGATATGCGGACCGGCGTCTGCCAATACCCTGCGCTGTGCAACGAACCTCGGTGCCTTGACCGAAAAAATAAAATCGTCAGGCGTCGTGTCGCGCCATTTCGCGAACACCGCGGGCGTTTGCAGTCGATAGAAGGTGCTGTTGATCTCGATCGCGGTGACTTTGCGGCTGGCGTATTCGAGTTCGCTCTTCTTGCCGATTTCTGGCGGGTAAAAAGTCTCGCGCCAGGGCTCATAACTCCAGCCGCCGATGCCGACACGAATGCGTCCGGTGTTGCTCATGGTGCTCGGGTTCCTTGCGGTAATTCTGAACGAACCTATGTAGAAGCCGGGATTGCATGCAGTTGCCGATCGCGGCACAGAGTACCGTCACCATCCAGTTGCCGCAGCGTCCGCGCGTCAACGACGTCGTCCGACTGCTTGCGGATGTGCAATTCAGGGGGACTCTATGCTGTCACGGAATGTCCGGCTCGCGAGTGCCATTGCCGCCTCGCTGTGCGCTGCTGTTGCCACGGCTGCACCTCAGGCAACACCGGCAGCATCGCCATCGTCCACTCAATCGGAGTCGCTGTTCGGCGTCGAAGAGATCATCGTGACCGGCACGGCCGTATCGGAGCGGACCAAGTTCGATTCGAGCGTCGCGATCTCCACTTTCGACGCGGATGCCATTGCGCAGCAGGCGCCGGCGAGTTCTGCCGACCTGATTTCTTCCGTGCCGGGGTTCTGGGTCGAGTCCACCGCGGGAACGACCCAGGGAAACGTGTTTGCGCGCGGCATCATCCAGGATGGCGGCTATCGCTATGTCGGCCTGATGGAGGACGGTATTCCGATCTATCCGGTGTTCGAACTGTCGTTCTACAACCCGGATCAGTTCGTGCGCGTCGATGAAACGATCGATCACGTCGAAGCGCTGCGCGGTGGCACCGCGCCGATATTCACGCCGGGTGCGATCGGCGGCACAGTCAACTTCGTCACGCGTTCACCCGGTGAAGTGTCGGAGGGTGTCGTCAAAGCCGGTATCAGCGACTATGGCATGTATCGCGGCGATGTCGCGTGGTCCGCGCCACTCGGCGATGACTGGGGCATCGCACTGGGTGGCTACTACCGATCCTCGGACGGTATCCGCGATCCCGGCTACACCGCCGATGAAGGCGGACAGGTGCGCGCGAAGCTGCTGCGTCGGTTCGAAACCGGCGAACTGGAGTTCTTCGCGAAGTACATCAACGATAAATCGCTGTTCGCGGTTCCCATCCCCCTGCAGGGCAGTCCGTCCGATCCGGACGCCATCAATGGCCAGGATGCAGGGACGTATTCGTTGCACAGCACGGACCTGGCTCGCGCCGGTCTGCCCGCGTCAGCGGCGGAAGTCGGGCTGCAGGGGTCGAGCCTGGAGGACGGTATCCATCCCGATCTCGCCACGGGTGGATTCCGCTTCAAGTGGCAGATCAACGATACGGTGAGCTTCACCAACCTCGCGCGCTACACGGACGGCAGCGTGCGGTTCGACGGCATTTTCCCGGGCGACGCTCCGGTGACGGGCACGCAGTTCGCGACGACGGCAGGCGTGGCCCCGGTCTTCACGTATGCAGATGGCGGCGGCGCCTACGATGCAGCCCAGTTCGTGCAGAACCATGGTCACTGGGTACTCAACAAGGACTATCAGGCCCTGCAGGACGACATCCGCTTCACGTTCGAACTCGGTGCCAACAATCTTACGCTCGGCGGGTATTACGCCGATTACTCCATGGACGATCGCTGGAGTCTGGGCAATCTGATGCTCATGGACGTTCGCAGTGCGCCGCGGCGCCTGCTGTTGGCCGGTGTGACCGATCCGAATGGCTTCACCCAGTATTCGACCTTCAACCTGATCGCCGGCTATGACGCCACGGAATGGTCGCTGTACCTGTCGGACGAATGGCAGGTGACGGATGCGCTGCGTATCGATCTCGGCGTGCGCTACGACACCGAGAGCATCGACGCGTCGATCAGCAATGCCACGGCGGTGGATCTCGACGGCAATCCCGCGACGCGTTACGACAATACTGCTTCGCAGGCGGGAACGGGCCGGACGGACAGCAGCCATGACTTCGACACCACGGGATTCTCGGTCGGCTTCAACTATGAATTCGCGGAAAAGCAGGCAATCTTCGGCCACTACACCGATTCCGCCAAATTGCCGCACTTCGACGACGTGCGCAACGGCGTGCTGGAGGAAGACAACGTGAGCAACATCGAACTGGGCTACAAGGTGTCGCTCGATTCGCTGGCCTTGTTCGCCACGCTGTTTCAGACCGAGTTCGACAATGTGCCGTTCCAGGACATTCTCGCGAATGGGTCGACAGTCGTGCGCCGCGCCAAGACGCGCACGCGCGGTATCGAGCTCGAAGGGGAATGGTTGCCCATCGAGGTGCTGAACATCCGCTTCAATGTCACCTGGCAGGATCCGAAGTACGAGGACTTCAGCGGGTCGGTGCTCGACAACACGGGCAACACGATCCGGCGCATTCCGGAGATCATGGGACGTCTGACGCCGACCTGGTATTTCATGGATGACCGCGGCCGCGTTTATCTGACCTACACCTACGTGGGCAGGCGGTTTGCGAACGACGAGAACACGATCGAGCTGCCGGCGTATTCGAAGATCGACGCCGGAGTGATGTTCGATATCACCGAGCACTTCAGCGTGCAGGTGGCGGGCGACAATCTCACCGATGAAGTCGGACTCACCGAGGGCAATCCGCGCACGGACCTGGGGGCAGGCGGCATAGGCGCGGTGTACATGGCCCGGCCGTTATTCGGTCGTTCGTTCATGGGCTCGGCGACATTCAAGTTCTGATGCGGCCGTTGATCGCGACACACGGATCGCCCGAGGCAACCCGGGCGATCCGTTTTCGTGGGTCCTGCAGATCCGCTGAGGCGACCTGATGATTCCGGCAAAGTTGCTCGGTTGGCAGCGATACCGGGCGCGGACTGGCGTCGCGGCGCTGCTGTTGATGCAGTTCCTCGTCCTAGCGTGCGTTTCTACGCCGCCGCCGCGCGCGCCCGCAACACCGGCGCAGATCTACGGTGAGCTGTTTCGCGATGTGCAGCTGGGGCGGGTATTTCCGGACAGCAAGACATTCGTCGATACGGTGGCGAAACGCGACCCGCAGCAGATCGTGGCTGCCTATCAGCGCGAGAAGCAGCAGCCGGGATTCGATCTGCGCGCATTCGTCGAGCGCGAATTCCAGGTGCCGGTCGTTGCGGCGTCTGAGTACAAGAGCGTTCCCGGCGAGGACGTCCGCTCGCACATCGACAACCTGTGGACGGTACTGACCCGCGACCCGGCGCTCGAGATCGAATATTCCAGTCGTTTGCCGCTGCCGTATCGCTATGTCGTGCCGGGCGGCCGCTTCAACGAGATGTATTACTGGGATTCATATTTCACGATGCTCGGGCTGCAGGCCAGCGGCCGGCACGATCTGGTGCGGGCGATGTGCGACAACTTCGCCGTGCTGATCGAGCGTTACGGCCATATTCCGAACGGCAATCGCAGTTACTACGTGAGTCGTTCGCAACCGCCGTTCTTCGCCGCCATGGTGGAATTGCTCGTCGCCCATGAGGGTGATGGCGCGCGTGCGCACTACCGCGCGGCGCTGCAGTCGGAGTACGACTTCTGGATGGAGGGATCGGAACGCCTGACACCGGCCAGTCCGGCGCATCGCCGCGCCGTGCGCATGCAGGACGGGTCGATCCTGAACCGCTACTGGGACGATCGGGCGACACCCCGCGAAGAATCGTACCGGGAAGATGTGGAAGCGGCGCGCTCATCCGCACGGCCCGAAGAAGAGATGTATCGCAACCTGCGGGCCGCTGCCGAAAGCGGCTGGGACTTCAGTTCCCGCTGGTTCAAGGACGGCAGCACGCTCGCGAGCATACGCACCGTCGATCTCGTCGCCGTTGATCTCAACAGCCTGCTCTGGCAACTGGAAATGACTCTTGCTCGCGCCTACGACGATGAGGCGGATAAAGCGGCGCACTTTCGCGGACGTGCCGAGTCCCGCAGGTCCGCGATGCATCGTTACCTGTGGAATGAAAAAGCTGGCGCCTTTACCGACTATTCATGGGCCGACCGTCACAGCATCGAGCAGGTGACGGCTGCAACGGCGACACCGTTGTTCTTTGGTATTGCGACAGCCGATCAGGCGGAGCGGGTCGCGACGGCCATTCGTGACACTCTGCTGGGCGCGCACGGCGTCCTCACGACCTCACAGGTGACCGGGCAGCAGTGGGATGCGCCGAACGGCTGGGCGCCGTTGCAATGGATGACGATCGAAGGACTGCGACGTTACGGACACAAGGCGCTCGCCGACGACATTGCGCATCGCTGGGTGAAACAGAATCTCGCGGTCTATCGGGCAACTGGCAAGCTGGTCGAAAAGTACGATGTCGTTGCGGGGACTGCGGCAGCGGGCGGCGGCGAGTACCCCTTGCAGGATGGATTCGGCTGGACGAATGGAGTGCTGCGCGCGCTGTTGAGCAGGCATCCCGAATGGGCGCAATCGCCGCCTCATGTGCCAGACGATTGAGTTGAGGTCGACCGGTGGGTCTGCACCGCGGCCAAGTAGGGTGTCGCAGGAGTTGCTATTGGACGTGGCTGCTATGCGACGTCACGACGGCGTCATCGCGCAGGACGGCGATCGTTGGACCGCGGCGGCCGGCACAGCGGACATCCACCTCGGCTGCCGCCGGCCCCGGTTGATGCTCGTGGAGAGACGCCGTGGATCGCAGTCGCCATTTCCGGGGCAGGCGCCGCCGGTAGAGGCAGACGCACGTCCGTTGCACGCGCAACGTGGCTGCTGGATGCGCGGGACGGGGTCGATGTGTCCGTTGCGGCACTGAGCGGACAGTTGGCGGTCACCAGTCGGACGTAGGCGCGCAGACTCCGGGCCAGCACTGGAACCAACCGCTGCAGTACCTGCAGTTGCGGCGCATCGCCCTGGCACGCAGGCTGCGCGAGGACACGAAATTCACGCTCGAAACCATCGGTGAGCGGTGTGGCTACCAGGACATGTCATCGTTTCGGGAGCCGTTTGCACGCCACAAGAGCATGACCCCGCGGGAGTGTCGGTCGCGGTTCGCAGCGACGCAGCGAAATTGAAAGTGTCCGAATGTGTCCGTTATGTGTCAGGTAGTTGCAACTCGTCCTTTGGTATGCGATATCGGCCGCGGTTAGGACGGCGTTGAAGCAGGAGCGCATATGCGTAAGGTAGCGGCCCTGATAATGGTGGTCGGACTGGCAGGTTGGACTCTGGTCGATAGGCAGATGCTGGCGACGGTGGCGGATCGCCTGGATCTCGGCGCCGCGCGGTGCTCGGAGCTGACTCGGGCCGAACCTCTCTGCCCGCTCTGCTGAAAGAGCGAGCGCGGTCTGACGAATTCACCGTGTTCTTTCCTGTCCGGTGACGGGCATTCTCCTT
The DNA here is from genome assembly GCF_036520495.1 of Povalibacter sp. Lineage (GTDB taxonomy): Bacteria > Pseudomonadota > Gammaproteobacteria > Steroidobacterales > Steroidobacteraceae > Steroidobacter. The sequence continues at coordinate 94,613 of NZ_DATDJO010000004.1, forward strand.
CCTGTAACTCCTGATAGGAGTCACCCGTGAAGCTCTATTTCAATCCGCAGAGCCGGGCAGTCATCGCCAGGTGGATGCTCGATGAGTGCGGCGCCGACTACGAACTCGTCACGATCGACTTCGAGAAGAAGCAGAACAAATCGCCGGACTTCCTGGCGATCAACCCCGCCGGAAAACTGCCGGCGCTGGTCGATGGCACGACGAAAGTTTTCGAAGGCGCCGCGATCGGCCTGTACCTTGGCGACAAATTTCCGCAAGCGAAGCTGGCACCGGCTATCGGATCATCCGGCCGTGGCCGCTATCTGTCCCTGATGGTGTATTCGACGTCGCAGCTCGAGCCGGCCATGGGCGATGCATTGCTGAAGATCGACACAGTACCGTCACGCGGCTGGACCAATTTTGAAACGGTCAAGGATGTGATCGAACGTGAGCTGGGGCAGGGGCCGTATCTCTTCGGCGAGCAGTTCACGATGGCCGACATCATGAATGGCTCGATGTTTCTCTGGGCGCGCCTCTGGGGTACTCGGACCGAGCGGCCGAAACTCGAAGCCTGGCTCGATCGCCTGGCCGCCCGGCCGAAGGCGATGAAGTTCTAAAGAACAGTTCAAGTCAGTGAGAGATCAAATCGCTGAAGCCGAGCTGCCTCTCTCGTAGCCGTTGGAGGCTCTCCCCCGACATCGAGGGAGAGCCGTGCCGCAGATCCATCAGGCGAGGAACTCTGCCGGAGCGGCAGTCGCCAGCAAGTTCTGAATGATGATGTTGTCGCCGGGACCGCCGTCGAGGATGTCGACACCGTCGCCGCCCAACAGCACATCATCGCCAGCGCCACCCAGAAGGGTGTCGTTACCCGCGCCGCCCAGCAGGATGTCGTCGCCATCGCCGCCACTCAGCGTCAGTCGCATGCCGAGCGCGGTCAGTGTCGATGCCTCGATCACGTCATCGCCGCCGAGTCCGTTGATCACGAGGTTGTCCGTCACGTCGAAGTCGCTGATGACCACGCGTGAAGCGAGGCCGTCGATCATGAGATCGCCGTCCTGCAGGGTCAGCACGATCACATCGTCGCCGTTGGTCGCATTGATGGTGACGGTATCGACCTGTCCATCGCCGCCGCCGGCAGCGCCGAGATCGAGATCGACCTGCGTCAGGTCGGTGCCGGTCATATCGTTGATCACGATGTTGTCGGCGCCGCCGAGTGCGTTGAAGGTAATGCGTTCGACGTCGTTCGCATCCATCGTCACGTTGGCGATATTGCGGAAGAAGGTCACGCGACCGCCGTTGGCCGAGATGTCGATGTTCTCTGCGATATTGGCGCCGTTGAACCGCATCGTGTCGAAGCCGGCCTGGCCTTCGATCACGTCGTTGTCGTCGCCCGGATTCCAGACGAAGGTATCGTCGCCCGCGCCCATGAAGGCGACGTCGTTGCCGTCGCCGCCGTTGAACAGGTCGTCTCCGGCGCTGCCGTATAGCGTGTCGATGCCCAGGCCGCCGTTGAGCGTCAGCTGCAGGTGACCGGCGCGCATTTCGCGGGCATCGAGCACATCGTCGCCGCCCAGGCCATTGAGCGTGAGGCGGTCAGTACTCTCGGCGTGGTCGATCCACAGCACATCGGGTCCGTCCACGACCGCAATCGAATCGCCGACGCTCAGAACCGACAGGGAACCGGCATCGTTGCCGTCGCTGCGCGTGATGGCATCGATGTGTCCGTCGCCGGTATTGCCGCCGGGCGTACCTGCCAGATCGATCACAATGGACTCCATGTCCGTGCCCGTCATGTCGCCCACGGCAATGTTGTCGGCGCCGCCCAGCGCCTTGAACGTGATCTTCTCGACACCGTTCAGATCCATGACGACGTTGGCGACGTCGCGGTTGAACAGCACGCGGCCGCCGTTGGCAACGATGTCGATGTTCTCGTTGGCGTTCGAGCCGTTGAACAGCATCTCGTCGGATCCGTCCTGGCCCTCGATCGTGTCGTTGCCATCGCCCGGATCCCACTGGAACACATCGTCGCCCGCGCCGAGGAAGGCCGTGTCGTTGCCGTTGTCGCCGAAGACGAAGTCGTCGCCGTTGCCGCCCAGAATCACGTCGGCGCCCTGACTGCCGAAGATACGGTCATTGCCCGCGCCGCCGTCGATCGTCAGGCGTGCAACGCCGGCCGCCAGCGTGGTTGCGGTGATCGTGTCATTGCCGCCCAGCGCATTGACGGTCAGTGAGTCATTCGCACCTTCGCTGTTGGTGATATTGACCTGTGCCGCGAGGCCAACGACCGCTACGGAGTTGCCGGCGCCGACGATATCGATCACCTCACTGGCGTTCCTGCCGTTGGCAATCACGGTGTCAGCCTGCCCATCTCCGGCAGTACCGCCGATCGTGCCGGCCAGATCGACATTGACCCGCTTCACGTCGGTCCCGCTCAGGGTATTCACCGTCAGTGTGTCGGTACCGCCCAGCGCCCGAAGATCGATGGTCTCGACGTCATTGAGATCCATGACGATGTTGCCGAGGTTGCGTGTGAAGCGCGCCCGGCCGCCATTCGCCGAGGCTTCGAAGATCTCGTTGCCGGCGCTGCCGTTGAACAGCATCGTGTCCGTGCCGGCCTGGCCTTCGACGATGTCGCTGCCGTCGCCCGGATCCCACTGGAAGACGTCGTCCCCGGCACCGAGGAACGCGGTGTCGTTGCCCTGCTGACCATCGATGAAGTCATTGCCGGTGCCGCCAGACAGCGCATCCTGGCCGTTGCTGCCGAGGATCGTGTCGTTGCCGGCGCCGCCGTCGACGGTGACCCCGATCAATGCCGCGAGATTTCCCGTGGCCGAAAACGAATCGTCGCCGCCGTTCATGTTGACGACCAGCTTTTCCGACGTACCGATGTCGATGGAGAAAGGCGCGGGGCTGACGCGGTCGAAGCGAACGCGCGTGCCGTTGGCGGTGGCGGTGAACACCTCCGCACCATTGCCGCCGTTGACTTCGACGGTGTCGATCCCGGCGCCGCCCTCGGCCAGGTCGGTGTCATCGCCGGGATTCCAGATCATGCGATCGTCGCCGGCTTCGCCGAACATCTGATCGTCGCCATCGCCGCCGACGAGAGTGTCGTTACCCGCGCCGCCGAACAGCAGGTCATTGCCGCCCTTGCCGAGCAGCGTGTCGTTGTCGGCCTGGCCGAAGAGTTGATCGGCGCCCGAACCGCCGGTGAGGACGTCGTTGCCGGCGCCGCCGAACAGATTGGCGCGCGGCAATGCGCCATTCGCTTCGTTCAAGGTGATCGTGTCGTTGCCGCCGAGTCCGAACGCCTGGATCAGGCTGGTATTCGCAACCGTCGGCGTGCCGCCCTGCGTCGACACGGCTCCGCCGTTCACGAGGATCTTGCCCGCCGCATCGCGACTGAACGTGATGGCGTTGTCGAGCGAGTCGCCAGTGACGCTCAGGAGCCCGGCGCCAGGCGTGAATACACCCCCGACAGCCTGTGTCGAGATGCCGCCCGCCACCGTTGGGGCAGGCGCAAGCGTTTCGAAGGCGGGCTGCGTGGGCGCCGGACTCGACTCCGTCGCTACGCGGCTCGCCGTGGAAGAAAATTTCGACTGATCGAACGCGATCAGATCGGATTCTTCTGCCGCGACCGCATCGCTGTCGCGGGAGATCTGAGACTGGGACATGGAAATACTCCTGTGGTGTTCAAATCAGGAACTGGGTCGTGTGGCGGGAGTGAGCCGGGTATCCCGTGTCAGGGTTCCCGCATGGCGCGACTGGCGAAGGCGCTGAAGGGCTTCGCCAGGTACTCGAACAAGGTGCGCTCCGGTGTGGTGACGAACACGTCCGCGGGCATGCCGGCGCGCAGGCGCGTGCCGGGCAGAGTCTTCAGGCTGGCCGCGTCGACCACGACGGTTGCAACGAACCACGATTCGTTCGTTTGCGGATGACTGACGCGATCCGGCGAGACGAACGACACCCGTCCGTGCAGCGGCGGTGTCGTGCGCGCATCGAACGAGTTCAAGCGAACTTCTGCGGCCGCGTCCGCGAACACATGATTGATGTCCTGCGGCCGAACGCGTGCTTCGACCACCAGCTTCTCGTTGCTGGGCAGGATGTCGACCAGCGGTTCGCGCGGACCGATGACATCGCCCACGGCGGCGACGCGCAACGCCATGACTTCGCCATCGACCGGTGCACGCACCATCTGGCGTCCCACCTGATCCTGGGATGGACGCAGTCGTTCTTCGATCTCGCGGATGCGGGCCGACGACTCGCGCAACTCGTCGGTGGCCTGCTGCTGGAACTGGTTGCGGGTCTGGGCGGTGCGCGCCTGCAGTTCGCTCATGCGTTGACGTGCGATGGCCAGTTCACTGCGGCTCTCGCCGACGCGGCTGCGATAGTCCGCTTCCGCCCGTTGCAATTGCAGGACGCGTGCTTTCTGCACATAGCCGTCGCTGACGAGCTTCTGGTTGATCTGCAGTTCCTCTGCCGCCAGAGAGGCTGCGGATTCTGCGGAATCGATCTGCAACTGCAGTGCCGCCGATTGGGAACGCACCTCCGTGATCTGCTGCTGCAACGACGTGAGTTGCTCGTTGAACGTGCGCTGGCGCGCTCCGAACAGCGCGTGCTCGCGCAGGTAGTGTTCGCTGACTTTGCCGTCGGCGTCGAGCGTACTGGGGACATCGAAGCGTGACTGCAGCGCCGCTTCTGCCGCTGCGCGTCCGGAGCGGATCTTTTCCGCGAGCAATTGATCCTGCAGCAGGCGCAGTTCTGCATCGTTGCGCACGGAGCCGACCACGATCAGCGGATCTCCCGCCCGGACTTTCTGGCCGTCGCGGACCAGGATCTGCCGCACGATACCGCCTTCCTGGTGCTGCACGGTCTTGCGGTTCAGCTCGACCTTGAGCTGGGCGGGCGCGACGATTGCGCCCGACAGCGGCGCGGCGAAGCACCATGTGCCGATCGTCGCGCCTGCGGCAGCGATCGCAATGACCGCACGCCGGGTGAGTCGACTCAGCGCTTCGCGATCGGTGCTGTCGGGGTCCGAGTGCAGCAGTGTTTCAAACGCAGAGGGACGCGCGGTGTTCATGCGATGGCTTCCGATGCGGTCGAAGGAGCGGCGACGGGCTGCAGGCGCGGAGTTGCAATGCGCAGTCGCGGCAGCACGGCGGACGTCGGGCCGAAGGCTTCGATCGCGCCATCCCGCAACAACGCCAGCTTGTCCAGTTGCGACATCAGCGCCGGGCGATGACTGACCATGATCAGTGTCGTGCCGAGCGCCTTGAGATCGGCGAAGGTGGCGAGCAGGGCCGCCTCCCCGTCAGCGTCGAGATTGGCGTTCGGTTCATCGAGCACCACGATCGTCGGTGAACCGAACAAGGCGCGCGCGAGGGCGATACGCTGTCGTTGTCCGCCGGAGAGCACGGCGCCCGCCTCGCCGATCTGGGTGTCGTAGCCCTGCGGCAGTCGCAGGATCATTTCGTGCGCGTGCGCGAGCTGTGCCGCCTTCACGACCTGCGACGAGTCGACGTTGCCGAGCCTGGCGATGTTCTCGGCAACCGTGCCGGGAAACAATTCGACATCCTGCGGCAGGTAGCCGATGTGCACACCGAGTGCGTCGCGATCCCATTGCGCAATGTCGGCGCCATCGAGGCGGACGACGCCGGACTGTGGTTGGCGAATGCCGATCAGCAGACGGATCAGCGTCGTCTTGCCGGAGGCGCTGGGACCGACCAGTCCCAGACTCTCGCCGGCTTGCAGCGAAAAGCTGACGCCCTTGATGAGAGCAGGGCGGCCAGCGGCCACGCTGAAGACGACCCGTTCGAGATCGAGGCGGCCGCCCGGTGCAGGCAGCGCGACCCGCATCGAGGCTGCCTGCAGCGAAGCACCTTCGTCGGGCGCGCTCAGTCGCTGCCAGGCGCCGCGGGCTTCGAGCAGTCCTTTCCAGCCGCCAATGAGTTGCTCGACCGGTTGCAGCGCGCGACCGAGCAGTATGGTGGCCGCGACCATGATGCCGGCCGAGGCCTCGGCGCCGATCACCAGCCAGGCGCCCACTCCCAACATGATGACCTGCAGAGCCTGCCGCGAGATGCGCGCGACCGCGCTCAGCATCGAGGTCGAGTTGCCGAGCGCTGCCTGTGTTTCGAGCAGTGTGTCCTGACGTCGCTGCCAGCCTGCGACGGCCGAGCGTGTCATGCCCATCCCGGCGATGACCTCTGCGTTACGAGTCAGCATCTGAGTCTGCTGACTCATGGCGCGCGACCCCTGCAGTGCTGCAGTGGTGCGCTGGCGCGTGAGCTTTTCGGTCAGCAGTCCGAGCAGGACCAGGGCACCTGCGCCAACGGCGGCGAGTATGCCGAGCAGCGGATGCATCAGGCCGATGATCAGCAGGTACAACGGCAGCCACGGCGCATCGAACAAGGCCAGGATGCCGGGGCCGCTCAGGAAATTTCGCAGCACCGTGATATCGCGCAGCGATTCGGATTTCCTGGCGGCGGGCGCGACAGCGGCCTGATGCAGCGTGTGGGCCAATGCAGCCGGGGAGAGTTCGCGGTCGAGCGCCCTGCCAGCCCATGCCAGCGCGCGCGCCCGTACCGTGTCGACGACATAGCCCAGTGCCAGTGCCAGCGCTACGAGCGCCGACAGCATTCCCAGCGTCTCCATGCTGCGACTGCTGAAGACGCGATCGAAGACCTGCATCATGTACAGGGCGGGCATCAGGAGCGCGAGATTCAGAATCAGGCTGGCGCCACCGGCGAGCAGAACGAAGGGTCGCAGTCGTTGCAGGAAGAGCCAGCGCATACATCGTTCCCTGTGCTTTTGTTGCGCGCTAGTCTTTGGAAACGCAGTGATGGCGTCTGCTGACTTTCGTCAGGTCGTGTCGCTGCCCGCGGTCACTGGAACGGAATACCTAAGCGTCAGTCATGAACCTTCGGCCACTTGTCACTTACTGTCTTGGCGCTGTCGTCGCGCTGTGTGATTGTTCTGTCCAGGCGATGGCGAACGACGACGTCGTGCCGCCGGCCGCGGCGGAGGTGACGGTGACTGCGGAGCGTCCGGGGCCGCGACTCTGGCGTGTTACCAATGGCGCCAACACGCTGTGGATTCTCGGCACGCAGGCGCCGTTACCCCGGGGGATGAGGTGGCGCTCGGCGGAAGTCGAGGCGGCGATCGCGGCATCGAACGAAGTGTTCGGCGCCTACTCAGTGTCGCTGAGCATGATCGGCCTGCAGCCGGTCGAGCCGCAGCCATTGCAGCGTGTGCTGCCACGCAAGGTGTACGCGCGCTGGGTGGCGATGCGTGACAAGTACATCGATCCCGGCATCCGCACGGAAGATCTGCTGCCCGCATCGGCGGCATTGCTGTTGCAGGCGAGCGCCTATGAGCGTGCCGGGCTGACGTCGACCGACGATCTGTGGCGAAGCATCTACGGGTTGGCGCGGCTGCACGACGTGCCGGTGCGCTCGCAAGAATTCGAGATCGATCGCCAATCACGCGAGAAAGTCAGCCAGCGTCAGGCGCGCGAGGCGGGTGTTCGCTTCCTGATGCATACGATGGATCGCCTCGAAACCGAGCTGGCTGCGTCGACGCGGCGTGCCAATGCATGGGCCGATGGCGATCTGCCGACATTGATGCAACTAGCGCCGAGCGACGAGTCATACGCCGAGGCTCTTGCACGCAGCTGGCCATTTCTCGGCGCGGAGGAAGTGGATCGCATCATCGAAATCGAAGACAGTCGTCTGGCGGCTGCGTACGACCGTGCATTGCGCCGCAACCGGACGACCTTCGCAGCGCTGCCCATGCATCTGCTGACCAAACGCAGCGGTGTGTTGTCGATCCTGGCGGCGACGGGGTATCAGATCGAACAGCCGTGGGATGAGTGACCCGGCACCTACGGCGGTGCCGGGCACGACGCGTTTGTCAGTGACGCCACGGCCGCGCAGGCGTTGATCCGCCGACTGGCATCGACGCCTGTTTGACTTGCAAGCAGTTCCCGCAGTCGTGCCGCGCCCAGCGTCCGGTTCAATGACAGCAGCAGGGCCGCTGTTCCGGTCACGCTTGCAGCCGCGAGCGAGCTGCCGGACACGAAGTCGTAATGACCGTCCGGTGCGAGCGTCAGTACATCGACGCCCGGTGCGTGCAGCGCGTCGTCGCCGGCATCTGCCGTTTCGCTGGCGGCGGCTTTCAGCACTCCTTCGATGCCTGTCGGAAAGGCGTTGTCGTTGGCATTGGCGGCTGCCGCGCCCACGAATACGATGCCGCGTTGCTGTCCCCGCAGCACCAGCCGGGTGAGCAGGGAATCGGCGGGACCGGCGAGACTGAGATTCACGACCTGCACACGCGCCGAGATGGCGGCCGCGAGACCTCTGGCGAGCGTGAATGTATTGCACGACGCGCCTGCCGTAGCGTTCTGCCAGCAGGCCTTGTACACGTGCAGCCGCGACTCGGGGGCGATGCCGACGATACCGACGCGATTGTCCGAGTCCGCCGCAATCACGCCGGCAACGGCCGTGCCGTGACGATCGCGTCGGAAGGAGGCGTCATCGCTATCTACGAAGTTCTGTTGCTCCACGACGCGTCCGACGAGATCGGGATGCGAGGTGTCCACGCCGGTATCGATCACCGCGACATCGATGCCAGCGCCGCGCGACCAGCGATGCGCTGCCGTCACTTCCATGGCCGCCAGGTTGGTCTGGAGGGCGCGATAGGGATCGCCATCGGGCGACGTGAGTGCGCCAAAGGCATTGAGCGGCTGCGCCGATTCCACGCGATCGTCGTGTTGCAGCCGCGCGATCATGGCAGCAGCGGATTCGCCTGCCGGCAACGCGAAAACGACGCAATGGATACCTAGTTCTGCGATGGGCCAGCCGGAGACCTCGCTCAGTCCGTATGTCTTGCCCAACGAGCGGACGATGCTGCGCGCAAAGACGGTTGCCGAATAGCTGGTCGCATTGTCGTAACCCCGTAGCGTCGATCCGGCCCGCGACGACATGGGCACCTGATCATTGCGGACCGTCACCACGACGAAGTTCTCGGGGTGCGAGCGCACCCCGAGCGGCAGCGCCGTGTGACTGCGCGGCATCATGGTGCAGGCGACGCATGCCACCAGGAGGCCGAGGATCGTGAGGCACCGCGTCATTGACTGAGTGTGTGGGCGAGTTCGGCGAACATGACTTGCGGATGTGCACGCAGGCGGGACACGGCATCTGCGCCGTCAGTGCTCCCCAACGCAACGGTGTAGACGCCGGCATCGGTCGGGCCGGCAATGATCTGCGCATCGAGCGAATGCAGCAGAGCGGCAATGTCCTGCGAGACGGCGTTCGGGGCGAAGACGACGCGAGCGACGGCTCCAGCGTGTGTCGGCGCAGGAACGGACGAGAGGGTGCTGTAACGGGGCGCCTGACGCAATTCGTGGAACTTCCATGAAATCACGCCGGCGATTCCGACCAATGCGATCGCCTGGACGACTACGGCCGCGACCAGCCATTGCGTGCGCGACAGGTGCCGCGGTGCGGACTGGGGTGTCGCAGTCGTTCCTTCCTGTTCGATTCGAGCCATCAACTTGCGCAGCGACGCGTGCGGTGTGTCGAGCACGACTTCGCCGTTGAACAGTTGCGATCGCAGCAGGCGCTGTTCTTCGAGTTCCGCCCGACATGGCGCGCATTCCTGGAGATGCTGCTCGACCTGCAGGGTCTGCGCTGCACTGAGGCTGCCGTTGACCAGCCACGGCAGCAGGTCCCAGCTTTCGTTGTGCCGGCTCTGCCGGTGCGGCTCGATACGCTCCACCGTCATTCTCCGTTCGCCCGATCGCCATCGGCCAATTGCGCCAGCGCCGTCCTGAGCTTGCGGCGCGCATAGAACATGCGGGTCTTCACCGTGTTCACAGGACATCCCATGATCATGGCGATCTCCTCGCACGAGTGTCCGAGGAAGTAAGTGAACTCGATGACCATGCGCTGTTCGATGGGCAGCGAGATCAGTGCGTGCTTCAGCCACTCGCGGGTCTCGTCGATGGCGTAACTGTCCTCGGCGACGGCGATGCCGCGGGCCTCGCTCTCCTCGACCGTCGGATGCGCGTTGGCGCGGCGCAACGTGGTGAGCGACTGGCGATAGGCGATGCCGAGGATCCAGGTCGACACCTGCGAAGCACCGCGAAAGTCACCAGCCTTTTTCCACACGATCCACAGGGTGTCGTTGATGATCTCTTCGGCCAGGTCGCGCCGGGACGTCAGCCGCGAGATGAAGCGACTGAGGCGACGGTGATAGAGGAAGTACAGCTCGCGGAAGGCGTCGCGGTCCTGCCGTGCGATGTGACCCAGCAGGCGCAACTCGTGTTCGTTCGAGGTGGGCTGTCGCTGCTCTGGTTTGGGCCGCAGATCCATGGGACACGATCCGACTGCTGGATGACGACGTCACAGCGTGAGTGCGTGGGCGGCCGCGTTCGGTTCAATCCGGTATCAGAACCGCCAGGCCAGCGAGCCGGTCCACTGATAGGCGGCGCGGTCGTAACCGAAGGTCCGTTGCGCGTCGCGATCAGCGGCGATGTAGGCGACCGCGATCTGTGTACGGCCGAGCGAGCAGGCCAGCACCACGTTCCAGTACCAGTAGTCCGCGTTGAGTGCGGACGGAAGATCGTAGTAACCGACTCCGGCCGAGGCTGCGAGAGACCCGACGACGGGTTGAACGGCGACCACCTCGTACGCCAGGGCGGATTGCTCAATGGCCAGCGCCTCGTTGGCGTACATGGTGAGGTTCGGTGACCACGAGGCCGAGGCGAAAAATCGCGATTGATAGCCGAGCGCGACGAGCACTTCGTCGTGGCTGTAGCTGTAGGCGCGCGGATCGTCCGGATATGTGTAGTGGGTCAGCGTCGTCCGCAGCGCCCATTGATCGTCGATCATCCAGTGACGGCTCAGGTACACATCGATCTCGGCCGCCGGGCTCTCGTCGGGATCCACATCTGCACGCGAACCCCATGCGCCCGCAACCCATCCCGGTGCGAATTCGTAATGCAGGTCGGCCTGCAAAGCCGGCCGGCCCTCGCTGTGGGAGAGACCACGGAATACATAGTCACTGCTGAAAGCCAGTGAGCCGCCAACCCGGTCGGATGCTTGTGCCTGTCCGGCTGACGACCAGAAGCATGTGCAGACGCACAGCGCGGCCAGCGCGGTACGGACAGATGTCGCGGACGAAGGGCGCATGACCTTGCGATCTCCGGGCGGGATCGCGCGAGTATAGACCCGACGCCGGACGGTATTGCCCGGCGATTTTCCGCAGCAGTTCGCATCGCAGCGTGCGGCGGCGCTTAGAATGCCGCATGAGAAAAATCGTCGTCTGCCTGCTCGCACTGGGGCTCTGGCTCAACTGGGACCGGATCGACCGTTTGTTCGATGGCGCACCGGCCGTGACCGGCAGCGGCGATGTGGTTCTGTATGCGACGACCTGGTGCGGCTATTGCCGCAAGACGCGCGAGCTGCTCACCAGGCAGGGAGTGCCGTATCGGGAATTCGATATCGAGGCCTCGGACGAGGGGCGGGCACGGTACGAGGCGCTGGGTGGTAATGGTGTGCCGGTGCTCGACGTGCGCGGTACGGTCATTCACGGCTACGACGAACGCAGAATTCTCTCCGCGCTGCACTGAGTCTGTGCTGCCCGCGTTGCAGGACGACTGAGCGGACCGCCGCCTGTCGCGTTCCGGTATTCTGCGGGACGTCGCTCATTCCTTAAGGTCGTCCCATGATTTCGATCAGCACCTGGCTGGGCTTTGCCGCAGTCGCTCTGGCGATGGTCGTGACACCCGGGCCCAACATGGCGTATCTGATGTCGCGCTCCATCAGTCAGGGACGCCAGGCGGGAATGATTTCACTGGCCGGCGTCGCGAGCGGTTTCGCCGTGTATGTAATGCTGACGTCTTTCGGTATCACGGCATTGTTCATCGCCGTTCCCTTTGCGTACGACACCCTGCGACTGACCGGTGCGGCTTACCTCGCGTGGCTCGCATGGAACGCCCTGCGCCCGGGCGGCGTTTCGCTGCTGCAGCCGCGTTCGCTGGCAATCGATGCGCCGCGACGGCTGTTCGGCATGGGCCTGTTCACGAGTCTGCTCAATCCAAAAATTGCGATGCTCTACCTGTCGTTGTTCCCGCAGTTCATCGATCCCGCGCGCGGCAGCGTGCTGGCGCAGAGTCTGCAGCTGGGACTCACGCAGATCGTCGTGAGCGTCGCCGTCAACAGCGCGATCGTTTTCACGGCGGGCGGTCTCGCCGTGTTTCTGGCGTCGCGTCCGCTATGGGCGCGCTTGCAGCGCTGGTTCATGGGCACGATTCTCGGTGTGCTCGCCGTACGCATGGCGTTGGACACGCGCCGCTAGGCGCCACTGCTGATCATGAGGTTGCGCCGCGTTGCCCCCGTCGCCGTATCGCTCGTGCTGCTGCTGACCTCTTTACTGGCGTGGGCCTGGTTCACGCCCCATCCTCTCTGCGACGACCCCGCCTGTGTCCGACAGCGCTTCACGCTCGATCTCGAGCTGGATCGCTTCGAACGCGTCGACCCCATCGCGTTGCAGATCGTCACGGAGGAAGGCGAGGTCTCGGTGGCGTCGGTGATCGGTTCCGGCGGTATCGACGTGCGAATCCGACCGGAGGATCGCAGACTGCCGCTCGCGGTCAGCGAAACGCTGGATCGCGCCGACCTGTACGCCTTTGCGCAGGAGTGGCGCACGCGCACCTCGCAACCCGGTGCGGACGCCACGTTGTACGCGATGCTGGCGCCGGCCATCGTGTCGGACACTGGCGAAGAATTGTTCGGCCTGATGTTCGATGCCGAGGATCGCAGCGGTTTCGCCATGGCGCCTGCCGAGGTCGCGCGCCGGTTCGACAGGCATGAGCCCGATACCGTACCGCTGCTGCAGATGCGTACGTTCATCCACGAGATGCTGCATGCGTTGAATCGACGTCACGGCGAGGCCGCGCAGATGCCGGGCGAACGCCTGACCATCGAAGCGCCGACGCGCTGCATTTCCGACAACATCGACAAGCCACATTGGACGTTGCGCGAGCGGCCCCTGATGGCGCTCAGTCCCTCGACGATCCGGTTTTTCCAGAGCGCGCCGGCTGCGCGTGTGCTGCCGGGTCCCGCCAATTCGCCTTTCCTGGCGGGTTCGCCGTCGACGTGCAGCGATGTGCGTGAGTCGATCGCGGTGCCGACGGCAATCTCGCGCTGGGATCTCGCCACCCGGCGCCTGAAACGGGCGCTGCGCTTTCCGCAGGTGCAGGCTGCCGAGGTCGAAGAATCGGACGAAGACACAGAGGCTGTCGAAGCTGCGGAGGGTGATGAACCGGATGGCGCTGAGAAAAACGTCGCCGCACCGGATGTGGACGTTCATCTTCAGGCGATGACGGCCGCGTATCCGCTCGGCTATCCGGTCGCGATTCGTGTGGTCGCGATCAATCGCGGCGAGCGGACATTGCCGCTCGTCGGCCGCCTGTCGCCCGGATATGGACTGCTGAGGATCGAAATCCGCCGCGCACCTGACGAGGACTGGAATCCGATCGAGCCGCTGGCCTGGTACGAACCGATCGATGATGCTGCCGCGATGCTGCAGCCCGGTGCGAAAACCGAGCAGACGGTACCGATCTTTTTCGACAGGGCGCAATGGACGTTTCCCGTGGCCGGCGATTACGAAGTGCGTGCGCGATTGAACCTGGGCGACGAATTCGAACCGGTCGTCACCGATTCCCTGACAGTGCGCATGGAGGCGCCACAGGCCGGGGCCGATCGCGCCGCGCTGCAGCTCATCAGCGATGACGAGGGACGACTGCGCAATGACATCGGGCGACTGCTGCTGCTGCAGGGGCGCCTGCAGGATCCGCAGGCGACGGCGGCGATCGACGAACTGGTGAATCGTTTTACCGACACCGCATTGGGGGTGTCGGTGCAGCTGACGCGCGCTTCGCGTCTGCTGCGTCGTCCGATCGATCCCAAAACGGGTCAACGGCCCCGGCCGGACATTGCGGCCGCTCGCGAGTTGCTCGCCGACAGTTGCTCCGACAGCGGCGTCGCAGCCCTGCGCCGGCAGTTGCTCGACTTCCATGAAGACACGACCGGATCGCAACCCGCACCAGCCATGCTCGAGCCCGTCGAGGCCGCATGGGACGGCGCGGTGCCGAAAGGCAGTGCGTCAGTGGCGACGTACCTGGACTCGGGGCTCGAGGTTGCGCCACAGGTATTTCACTTCTGCGCCGATGCAGAACTGCGAGGACGCGTCGCGAGCGCCGCCACCGCATTCGCACGACAGCTGCGAACCCTCAGGGCTGAACGGATCGTCCTGGTGGGGCATTCGGATCGGGCAGGGACGTGCCGCTCCAATGATTCCATGTCGATGCGCCGCGCCGAGGCCATGCGCGCGGCGCTGATTCATGCCGGAGTGGATCGGCGCAGCATCCAGGTCGTGAGTCTGGGTAAACGTCGGCCGGTGGATTTCGCATCGTCGGCGCACGCCGACGCCTTGAACCGGCGCGTGGAGGTCCTCGTGCCTGGCAGCGTCGCTGACGGCCTGCGCGCGGATGCGCCAAGCGGGCCGATCCTGCCGGAATGCCCGGGTGAAACGGTGCAGGCTTCCGGGCAGGCGATCCCCTGAACGCTGGAATTTCGTGATCCGTCGCACGATCTGTGCGCGCACGCGCGGGCAATCTCCTGCCAGCGTCAATTCCGCGCCAGCGGTTCCTCTACCAGAGTCGTCATGGTCATCCAGCTTCCTTCCCTGATCGCCTTCTGTGGCGGCGTCGTGATTGCCATGATCCTGTCCGGCAAACTGACGCTGCGGGGTTTGCTCACCGCGCAGCAGATCGCACGCGAGGGCCATATGGCAGAAGGGCGTGTCGTCCGTGTGTGGCGCCCGCCGGTCGCGGGCAGTTTTCCGCGCATCTACTTCGAGTTTCAGCCAGCGGGGCACGACATCCTGGTTCGCTGCTGTCACAAGGATCGACGCCTTCTGTCGGGCGAGATCGCGTCGCTGCCAGCGGTCGGATCGTCCGTGACGGTTCGCTATTTGCCGAAAAATCCGCGACGTGCCGTCATCGCGAAGCTGGTTTCACGCTTTACGCATTGACGACTCAACCGGCGTGCACCCAAGCTGCCGGTCACTTCCGGAGTGATCGTTCATCCAATAACAGGAGACGCGGCTCATGGGAATCATCGTCTGGTTGATTGTCGGCGGCGTGGTGGGCTGGCTGGCCAGCATCATCATGAGAACCGACGCGCAGCAGGGCCTGCTGCTGAATATCGTCGTTGGAATCGTCGGCGCACTGCTGGCCGGCTTCATCATCTCGCCCATGCTGGGCATCGGCACGATCAACGACGGTATCAGCGTCGCAACCTTCCTGGTGTCGCTGGGCGGCGCAGTGGTCCTGCTCGCCATCGTGAATCTTTTCCGCCGGGGATCGGTGCGCTGAAACGTAACAGGGAGGATGGGCGCTGCCCGTCCTCCGCCTCAGCGAGCCGGAGGTCACGAAAGTGACGAAGGTCAGAAGGCACCTGTCGGCTCCCCTTGACCCTCGTCACCCCCGTGACCTTCGTCGCTATTTCTTTCTGTACTTCTCGAACCACGCCACGATCGCGCTTGCCTTGGCTGCTGACTGCGACGGGCGCGCGGTGAGGCCGCCATGCGATGCGCCGGGGACTTTCACCAGCGCCGTCGGCACGCCTTTCAGTTGCAGCGCCTGATAGTACTGTTCGGAGTCGCTGACCGGCGTGCGGTAGTCCTGATCACCGACCACCACGAGGGTTGGTGTCGTCACGGTGCCCACGAGCGACAGCGGCGAGCGCTTCCAATAGCTCTCCGGATCTTCCCAGGGCAGCTTGTCGAACCAGTACTTGGGCATATAGGTGGTGATGTCCGTGGTCAGCACCGTGCTCGCCCAGTTGATGACAGGCTTCTGTGTCGCTGCGGCAGTGAAGCGCGTCGTCTTGCCGACGATCCACGCCGTGAGCACGCCGCCACCCGAGCCGCCGGTGACGAACAGGTTGTCGGCGTCGACATAGCCTTCGGCAATCGCTGCGTCGACGGCACTCATCAGATCGTCGTAGTCGTGGCTCGGATAGGCATGCTGGATCAGGTTGGCGAATTCTTCGCCATACGATGTCGAACCGCGCGGGTTCGTGTACAGAACGACGTAGCCCGCGCTCGCATACAGCTGATTGTCCGTCGAGAAGGAAGGACCGTACGCCGCGTACGGTCCGCCGTGGATCTCGAGGACCAGCGGATACTTCTTCGTGCGGTCGAAGTCGGGCGGTGTTACCAGCCACGCGCCGACCGGGCGCTGGTCGAAACTCGATTTCACGGCGAGCGGCTTCACCTCGCCCAGCGTTTTGCTGCCGAGGAAGTCGTCGTTGAGGCGCGTGAGCTGGCGCACGCGACCGCGATGCTCGACAAAAATATCCGACGGGCGTTGCCCAGTGCCGCCCGTGAAGGCGACGGCGCCATTGCCGGCGACGCTGAACTGGCCTCCGGTGTAGGGCCGGTCCAGACCCGCGCCGCTCAGATTGTCGGCGAGCGGGTCGAGACGGCCATTCAGTGACAGCCGCGCCAGCCGGGTGCGACCTGCGTCGTCATACTGGATCACCAGGCTGCGGCTGTCGGCGCTCCATGAGAGCGCATCGATGCCGCGATCGAGCGAATCGGAGAGCAGTTTGGGCTCGCCGCCATCGACTGGCGCCACGTACGCGCGCGCATTGCTGTACCCCAGCAGCTTGTCGTCGAAGCCGAGGTAGGCGAGCTGCGAACCGTCCGGCGACACGCTGGGTGCACCGTCCGGACCGATGCGCGTCGTGATTGCCTCGATACGTGTGTCGGCAACGGTGATCCGGTACAGCTCCGTGTTTACAGGTTCACGGCGCCAGTTCTCGGTGCGATTGCCCGAGCAGAAGATGTGACGGTCGTCGCGTGACCAGCTCAGCGGGCCAGCCTCGTTGAATGCGCCGAAGCTGAGCTGACGCGGCACGCCACCTTCCGCCGGCACGACATACACGTGTGTATACCCTGGCTTGAGGTAGCCCGCGCCGTCCGCGCGATACACGATGTCCGTGATGACC
This sequence comes from Povalibacter sp., assembly GCF_036520495.1. Lineage (GTDB taxonomy): Bacteria > Pseudomonadota > Gammaproteobacteria > Steroidobacterales > Steroidobacteraceae > Steroidobacter. The sequence continues at coordinate 111,670 of NZ_DATDJO010000004.1, forward strand.
TGCAGCGGCGCAGCCCATTGCGCGCCCTCGGGCTTGGCCGGTGCTTCGCCGAGACCGGGTTTGTCATCGGGCGCGAACATGGTGAAGGCGATCGCGTTGCCGCTGTTCGACCACGCCAGATCGCCCGGAGCGTCGGTGAGTTCAGCCAGCCGTGCCGACTGACCGGTGTCCATCCAGCGCACGAACAGCTGCGGGCGGCCTTCATCGGATGTCGATACATAAGCGAGGCGCTTGCCGTCGCGCGACCAGCGCGGCGACGAATGCGAACCGGCGCCGGCAACGACTGGCACCTGCGCGCCGGTCTCGACATCGATGAGCCAGATCGACTGCCGGCCCCGATCCGACATGATGTCGTAGGAGACGCGCGTATAAGCGATGGCGCGACCGTCCGGGCGGATCTGCGGATCGGTGGCGACCTGTAATCCGAACAGATCCCGGCCTTCGAACTTGCGTGATGGCGAGTCGGGCGGCGCCGCCAGGGTGACAGATGAAATCAGCGCAACGAGCAGCACCGTCGGAATGAATCGCATGGGGCCTCGATGGAGAAGTGAAATGCGAGCGGCATTCTCCACTGGCTGGTCTGGAATACCAAAGAACAGGGACTGCGTCCGGGTCAATGTATGCAAGATGCGGCAAGCCCGAGGGTCCGGATGTTCCGTGCCGGAGGACTGACCCTGTTCAGGGTCGGGGCACCATGAAGCTGGTCATGGATTTGCATGGCAGTAGTCGCCAAGTCGGATTGTTTCTGGTCAAATCTTTGCCAGCCGCCCCGTTTCCCCCATTTTCCGGAGTCCTTGATCGTATGAGAACTCTTTGGCTGATCGTATTGGCCGCGCTTGCCGGTTGTGCTTCGCAGCCATCTGCGGAATCGCCTGCGAAAGACGCGGTGATACTGGAAAGCGCTGCTACGCCTGCACCCACGTCTGCGCCAGCGGCCGCACCGGTTGCTACCGGTGCCGCCACGGCCAGCGTGTACAAGCCACCCGCCGGCTACAAGAAGCGCGTGGCCAATGGTCATACCATTTACTGCACCAAGATAGTGGTGCTCGGGTCGCGCTTCCCCAAGGAAGATTGCCGCTCGCAGTCTGAGCTGGAGAACATGGAAATGCTCAAGGAAGGCATGCGCAACGAAATGAGTCGCCAGCAAGCTCTCTGCGGGTCAGCCGCCGGTTGCGCCAACAACTGACGCCAGGGCGAACCGCAGCTTTCGAAGGCAAGCCGCGGACTCCGCGGCTTGTCTGTCTTACGGGCTCAGCGCATCAGTACAGCAACCACGAGCAGTATCAGGGTCAGTGCCTGGAAGCCGACCCGGGTCCACATCAACGGTGTGCTGAATTCGCGGTCGGTGCTGCCGCCGCTCGACATGGCGAGCAGGCCAAGGAACATCGTGGCCACCGTCGCGCCGATTGCAAGAACGATCACTACTGTCAGAAAGTCCATGATTCATGCCCCCCGAGCCCTGTTGTGTCGTCGCCTGCGACTATACCAATTGTGTCGCCAGGGTCGATCCTAAGGATTTGCCGCGATGGCCGGGGTTGATTCGTTGATTCATCAAGCACCAGGATCGCCAGGATAGCTGGCGCCCGCGTCGCCGGTCCGTCCGGGCGCGTCCGTCTCTTCTCATGCCAAGAAAATCCACGACCTCCCGCGCTCGCAAGGGCTCCAGCCGCCGCAAGCGCGGCTTCCGTATGCCGCGTCCATGGCCTGGCCCCGCGCTGCGCAAGAAGCTGTGGCGGAATTTCCGCGGCATGCCCGGCGCCATGCAGGTCATCGTAGGGCTGGCCGTGCTCGGGATTTTCTGGCTGGGCAGCAACTGGATCTACCAGGTCGTGCGCAAGCCCTCCGAGCTGTTCTTCCCCGTCAGTGGCACGCTGTACAAGTCGCCGCGCGAGACCTGGCAACAGTACGAGCCGATCTTTCGCAAGCACTCCACGGCGACGATCTCGCCAGAGTTCCTGGCAGCGCTGGCGCAGGTCGAAGGATCGGGCAATCCCATCGTGCGCACGTACTGGCGCTGGTCCTGGTCGCACAAGCCCTACGAGGTGTATCGGCCGGCATCGAGTGCGGTGGGCATGTACCAGATCACTGACGGGACGTTCGCAGAGGCACGGCGACTGTGCATCCACGATCACCGCGTGGTCGAGGACGACGCCAAGGGGCAGAAGTGCTGGTTCAACAGCCTCTACATGCGCGTGATTCCGAGTCACGCCGTCGAGATGACGTCGGCCTACCTGGATCATCGGGTGGCAATGGTGTTGCGGCGTAACCGCATCCGGCGCGCCACGGTCGCACAGAAGCAGGACCTAGCCGCCGTCATTCATCTGTGCGGCGCGGGCGCTGGTAATCGCTACGGGGCGCGGGGCTTGCGGCTCACGCCCGGTCAGCGCTGCGGGGATCATGACGTGCGCGCCTATATCGCCAAGGTGAATTCCACGAAGCGGGCTTTCGCCGGCCTGCGGTGATGCAGTTGCGCTTCCATGCCAGAATCCGCGCGGGGATCCAGCGGAACAACCAATAATGACCGACACGACCCGCGGCGAGCCGCGCCGCAACTCGTCGGGCCAGGTGCTCTTTGCCAGCCTGATCGGCACCACCATCGAGTTCTTCGATTTCTACATCTACGCCACGGCCGCCGTGCTGGTGTTTCCGCATCTGTTTTTTCCGATGGCCGATCCGGCCAGCGCCACGCTGCAGTCGTTTGCGACCTTCGCGCTCGCCTTCGTGGCGCGCCCGATCGGTTCGGCGCTGTTCGGTCATTTCGGCGATCGCATCGGACGTAAAGCGACGCTGGTGGCGGCGCTGCTGACGATGGGTCTGTCGACGGTGTTCATCGGATTGCTGCCGACGTACGACTCCATCGGCGTCGCCGCCCCGTTGTTGCTGGCTGTCTGTCGTCTCGGTCAGGGGCTGGGTCTGGGCGGTGAGTGGGGTGGGGCGGTGCTGCTGGCCACGGAGAATGCTCCGCCGAATCGACGGGCGTGGTACGGCATGTTTCCGCAGCTCGGGGCGCCGATCGGCTTCATCTGTTCGACCGGTGTTTTTCTGCTGTTGACTGCAGTGCTCACCGAGGCCGAGTTCTTCGCGTGGGGCTGGCGTATTCCCTTCCTCGCCAGTGCGCTCCTGGTATTCGTCGGCCTGTATGTGCGGTTGCGCCTGACCGAAACACCCGCGTTCGAACGCGCGATCGAGAACAACGAGCGCGTGCGTCTGCCGATGTGGATCGTGGTGCGCGACTATCCGCGCGAACTCGTGCTGGGTGCCTTCGCCGCGACGGCGACCTTCGTGGTGTTCTACCTGATGACCGTGTTCACGCTGAGCTGGGGCACTGCGCAGCTCGGCTACAGCCGGCAGGAATTCCTCATCATGCAGATGATCGGCATCCTGTTCTGTGCCGCGACGATTCCCTTGTCGGCCGTGTTCGCGGACCGCTTCGGCCGGCGCGTCGTGCTGATGGTTGCCGCCGTTGCGGTGATCCTGTCTGGTCTGACGTTCGAACCTGTGTTCGGTGCGGGCGGTGCAGTCAACGCGACGATGTTCCTGTCGCTCGGACTCGCCGTGATGGGACTGACGTACGGTCCGCTGGGGACGGCGCTGGGCGAGCTGTTTCCCACCGCAGTTCGTTACACAGGCGCCTCCGTGACCTTCAACCTCGCAGGGATCATCGGTGCGTCGCTGGCGCCGTACATCGCCACCTGGCTCGCGACCCATCATGGGCTGGCAGCCGTCGGGTTCTACCAGTCGGCCGCTGGACTGGTCACGCTGATCGCCTTGCTGTTGATGCGCAAAACACCGGTACATGCCGTTGTTTGAGCACCGGATGCGCCGGGCTCGGGGGGTTCCCGGAGAGGTGGGTAAGATTCTCTCTGAATCGACCTTGCCTTACATGCGCGATCTGCCCGACCTGCCGATGAATGGTCACGGGATTCGTCCGTGCCGCCGGCATGGCTATTCCTCGGAGTAAGCAATGAGAACCGCGATCGATCTTGCGAAGTGGATGGTTGCCGCCGTGTTGGCAGCGGTCCCTGTCGTGGCGTCCGCCGCCAGCGACCCGGACGCTGTGGCGAAGGCGCTGGAACAGATGAACCGGCGGCTCGACCAGCTGGAAGAGCGCAATCAGCAGCTCACGATGCGGGTCGATGAGCTGACGCGACAGAACGAGACGCTGCGTGCCGCGAACCCTGCGCCGCAGCCTCCTGTCGCTGTCCCGCCTGCGGCCGCTGCTGCGGCACCCCGCGATGAATGGGAATCGCGCATCAAGCTGGGCGGTGATTTCCGTTTCCGTCATGAGAACACCCGCAACGAACTGCTGGCCGACGATCGCACGCGCGAGAGCATTCGCGCGCGGCTCAATGCCGCCATCAAGGTCAATGACAAGATCAGGGGTGAGATCGGCATCGCCACGGGCGGCCGCGACCCGCGCAGCGCGAATGCATCTCTGGGCGAGGCGGAGGCACGCAAGGACATCGGGCTGGATCTCGGCTACATGACGTGGCAGCCCCTCGACACGCTGTCGCTGACAGCGGGCAAGATGCGCGAGCCCTACGTGCGTCCGGGCCGCAGTCAGTTCTTCGACATCGAAATCCGTCCTGAAGGGTTGGCTCTGAACTACAAGGATGGCCGCGGACTCTTCGGCACGGCATTCAATTTCTGGCTGGAAGAACGGGCAGTGCAGGCTGATTCGATGTTGCGCGGTGGACAAGTCGGCTGGGATGGCACGCTCGGCGTCGCGAAACTCAAGGCGGGAATCGGCTACTGGGACTTTCACAAGGTGCGGGGCCGGTTCCCCGGCTTTGGCAACGGCATCCTGAACGAGTTGGGTAACTCGATCGTCGGGACCGGCGCGAACGCCCGCTATCTGTACGACTACGACATCGGCCAGGTCTTCGCCGAGACGACTGTCCCGGTTGCCAGCATCCCGCTGACACTCTTCGCCGATTACGGCCACAACTACCAAGCCGGCAACGGGCTCGATACGGCTTATAGCGTCGGCTTCGTCATCGGCAAGGCGAGCAAGATCGGGCAGTGGGAAGCCGGTGTCCTGAAACAGAAGGTCGAGAAGGACGCGTTGTTCGCCCAGTGGACCGATTCGGAGTTCGCCGGCGGCGTGACCGATAACGACGGCTACGCATGGCGCGTGAGCTGGATGGCGATGCAGAGCCTGCTGGTCACCGCCAACTACTACGACACGCAGTTCAACGTCGATGTGGGCAACGAAGCCCATTTCGACCGCTGGCAGCTGGAATTCAGTTTCACGTTCTAGCGAACGGCCAGCTGGCCGGCTGGCCGAAGGCTCTGCCGGCCGGATCTGCGGACCTGTCTGGCCAGTCGCCAGCGACGCTGGCCAGTCCGCTTCTTTCCGGCATACTTCGCCCCCCAAGAAGAGTTGCGCCGGAAGAAGCCAATGAGTCAGGACGGTTCACTGCCCGCCAATACCCGCGAAGACCTGCGCCTGGCGGCGCTCGCGTATCACGAGCTGCCCACGCCCGGAAAACTGTCGGTCACACCGACCAAGCAGATCACCAACCAGCGCGATCTGGCGCTGGCGTACTCCCCCGGCGTGGCGGCTGCCTGCGAGGAAATCGTCGCCGATCCGCTCAATGCCTTCCGCTACACCGCGCGCGGCAATCTTGTCGGCGTCATCACCAATGGCACGGCGGTGCTGGGCCTGGGTGCCATCGGCCCGCTGGCCGCGAAGCCGGTGATGGAGGGCAAGGCCGTCCTGTTCAAGAAGTTCGCTGGCATCGATGTGTTCGACATCGAGATCAACGAGCGCGATCCCGACCGGCTCGTGGCGATCATCGCGGCGCTGGAGCCCACGTTCGGCGGCATCAACCTGGAAGACATCAAGGCGCCCGAATGCTTTGCGGTCGAGCGCCAGCTGCGCGACCGCATGAAGATTCCCGTGTTTCACGACGACCAGCACGGCACTGCCATCATCGTTTCCGCCGCGGTGCTCAACGGACTGGCCGTCGTCGGCAAGCCGATCGACCAGGTCAAGCTCGTCGTCAGCGGTGCCGGTGCGGCGGCGCTGGCGTGCGTCGACCTGCTCGTCGATGTGGGACTGCCCATCCGCAATATCTGGCTTACCGATCTGGCCGGTGTCGTGTACGAGGGGCGGACCGAATTGATGGATCCGGACAAGGCGCGGTTTGCCCAACCGACCTCGCTGCGAACGCTGGCCGAGGTCATCGAGGATGCGGATGTGTTTCTCGGTCTGTCGGCCGGCGGCGTGTTGAAGCCGCACATGCTGGCGCACATGAAGCCGCGACCGCTGATTCTCGCGCTCGCGAATCCGACGCCGGAGATTCTTCCGGAGGAGGTCAAGGCGGCGCGTGACGATGCGATCATCGCCACCGGTCGCAGCGACTATCCGAATCAGGTCAACAATGTCCTGTGCTTTCCGTACATTTTTCGCGGTGCGCTCGATGTTGGCGCCACCACGATCACGCGGGCGATGGAGATCGCGACCGTGCACGCCATCGCCGATCTGGCGCGGCAGGAACAGAGCGATATCGTGGCGAGCGCCTATGACACGGAGACCCTGTCTTTCGGTCCCGAATATCTGATTCCGAAGCCCTTCGATCCGCGGCTCATCGTCAAGATCGCGCCGGCCGTGGCGCGCGCCGCGATGGAAAGCGGCGTCGCCACCCGACCCATCACCGACATGGACGCCTACGCGCAGCGGCTGCAGCAGTTCGTCTATCACAGCGGCACGTTCATGAAGCCGGTGTTCGCCGCCGCACGCAAGGTCACCGCAGACCGCTCACGCATCATTTTTTCGGAGGGCGAAGAGGAACGCGTGCTGCGCGCCGCACAGATCATCGTCGATGAAGGCATCGCGCGTCCGATATTGATCGGTCGTCCGGCAATCATCGAAAGTCGCCTGCAGCGTTTTGGTCTGCGGCTGCAGCCGGGCCGGGATCTGAGCATCGTCAACCCGGAGCACGATGAACGCTATCGGGAGTACTGGCAGGAATATCGCAGCATCATGGCGCGCCGGGGTATCACCGCGCAGTACGCCAAGCTCGAGATGCGTCGGCGCACGACCCTGATTGCCTCGATGCTGCTGCGCAAGGGCGAAGGTGACGGCATGATCTGCGGCACGATCAGCACCACCGCGCGGCACCTGCGTTACATCGACGATGTGATCGGACGCGCGCCCGGAGCAACCGTGTACGCGGCGATGAATGCACTGCTGCTGCCGGGCCGGCAGGTCTTCCTGACGGATACGCATGTCAATCTCGATCCGACGGCAGAACAGATCGCCGAGATCACGTTCCGTGCCGCCGCGGCGGTGCGCCGTTTCGGCATCGAACCGAAAGTCGCGCTGCTGTCGCATTCGAACTTCGGCACCAGTGATGCGCCGTCGGCGCTCAAGATGCGTCGCGCACGCGAGCTGCTCGAAGCGCAGTCGCCGGATTTCGAGTTCGATGGTGAGATGCACGGCGACTGCGCACTGAACGAGACGCTGCGCAAGGGTGCCTTGCCCGAATCGACGCTGACCGGCTCGGCGAATCTGCTGGTGCTGCCGAATCTCGATTCCGCGAATATCGCCTACAACCTCCTCAAGACCGCCGCCGGCAACAACGTTGCGATCGGCCCGATCCTGCTCGGATGCGCTGCACCCGTGAACATCCTCACGGCGTCCGCCACCGTGCGCCGCATCGTCAACATGACGGCATTGACCGTCGCGTCGGCGAATGCACCGGAGACTCGTCGATAAGCTGCGAGGATCGATGCGATGACAGATTCCGCCATCAATGAGCTCGTCGACCGGGGCCTGGAGGCGCATCGCTCCGGGCGAATGTCCGAGGCCATAGCGGCCTATCGCAGTGCCTTGGCGATCAAGCCGGATGACGCGGAAGTTCTGAGCCTCATGGGCCTGGCGCTGTCGCAAGGCGGACGGCCGGATGAAGCACTGTTGCTGCTCGGCCGCGCCGTGGATATCGAGCCGAAGGCCGTCGGTTTCCGGCTCAATCTGGCGGAGGGTTTCGCCACGGCGGGTCAGTTGCGCCGTGCGTTGCAGGAATTTCAGGCTGTCGCTTCCCTGCAGCCGACGAATGTTCGTGCCTGGGATCGTGCTGGCGATATGGCGCTTGCGTTGAGTGACGCTGCAGCGGCTATTGATGGTTGGGGACGCTCCTACCTCGTCGACTATCAGAATATCGATGCGGCGTTGAAGATCGCGCGTTTCGAGATTGGCAGGGACCGTGTCGATGTGGCAATGAATCTGCTGGATTCCGTGCTGTCTCGCACACCGATGGAACCGCGCACACTTGCTCTGAAGTGCAATGTCCTCGAACAGCGCCGCGACTGGCTGTCGTTGATGCGCGTCAGCAGCGAGTGGTGCCGGGCACGCCCCGGCGATGTCGATGCGTGGCGAATCGTGGCGCGTGCCGCATTCGAGCAGGGGCGTCATGTCGATGCGATCGACGCCTTTCGTCGAGTGCTCCAACTGACCACCCCGACCGCCGAAGACTGGTCCTCGTACGCGGGCCTGTGTCTGCACGCGCTCGATTTCGGAACGGCGGCAGACGCGTTGAACAAGTCGGAGCAGCTCGATCCGAACGCCGTACAGATGCTCGCCAATCGCGCGCTGTTGCTGATGTATCAGGGACAGTTCGCGAAAGCCGAGGAATACTGTCGTCGCTGTCTGGCTGTCGATCCGACGCATGTTCCAACGTATACGACCCTGAGCCGGCTGCGCAGCGGGCGGCTCACTGATCCCGAACTGCAGGCGGTGACTGCTCTGTCGCGTCGAGAGGATCTGGGTCCGGACCGCCGCATCCCATCGGCCTTTGCAGTGGCGCATGCGCTTGATGCGCGAAAGGAGGTCGACGCCGCCTTCCGCGAGTATGAATATGCACATGGTCTGGCGCGGGAACGTGATCGGAGCGAAGGGCAGGCCTACGATCGGGCGCAACGCGAGCAGCAAACGCAACGCCTCATCGAACTATCGCGGGTTGAGTTCCCGGTTCCCGCGCCATCGACCGGCGCCATGCGGCCGATCTTCATCGTCGGGATGCCAAGGTCGGGGACGACGCTCGTCGAGAGCGTGCTGTCGGCGCATTCGCGCGTGCTGGCCATGGGCGAACGGCCGGCGATGCAGCAGATTCTCAGGGCGTTCCTCGAAGGCGATAAGCAGGGTCTGCAACCTGATGCAGCTACGATGACGTCGTGGTCGCGTGCCTGCCTGGCTGGTTGTGTCGTCGCCGATGGCAAGGACCATCTGACGGACAAGCACCCGCTCAACTTCGATGCCGTCGGGCTGATCGCCCGGCTCTTTCCCTATGCAGCGATCATCCACGTGCGGCGCGATCCGATCGAGACCGGCTTGTCGATCTTCCGGCAGGAGTTCAACAAGCACTGGCGGTTTGCGCATCGGCTCGAGGACATCGGTCACTTCTACGGAACCTACGCGCGCCTCGCGCATCACTGGCAGGAATTGCTGCCGGAGCGCTTCGTGACGATCCAGTACGAAGAGTTCGTCACCGACTTCGAGGTGCAGGCAGAGTCGCTCGTTCGAAGCTGCGGACTGGATTGGGAGCCGGAGTGTCTGGACTTCCAGGACACCGTGTCGCGTGCCATTGCGACTTTCAGCACCGTGCAGGCGCGCGAGCCGGTGCGATCGAATAACGGCAGGGCGGCCCGTTACGCGGCACACCTGCAACCGCTCGTGACGGAACTCGAGCGTGCGGGCGTCGATCTGCGCACTGGCGCGCTGCAAGCCTGAAGAATGTGATCGAGTGGCTGAAGGTAACGACTCTCCTCAGGATTCCGTATCCGCTGAAGCATCCAGGGTCGTGCCGGGCACGGTGAGGGCAACCCTGGGGTTCGAGAATTCCATGACACCGTCGTTCACGGCGCCGGTTCGCAACGAGAAGAGATCGAGCACGTAGTTCTGATGCACTCGCCATGGCGCCTTGGCTACCTGGCGCGGCATTCTGTCGATCACCCGCTGTACGTAGCCCGACGAGAAACTCATCCACGGCAGTTCTGCAATGGCAGGATCGGGGCGGCGTGGGGAGCATCGGCGGAAGCCGTGACGATCCATGTAGTTGAGCAGGCGGCAGACGTATTCGCAGGTCAGGTCGGCCTTCAGCGTCCAGGACGCGTTGGTGTAGCCGAGGGCCGATGCGAGGTTGGGAATGTCGCTGTACATCATTCCCTTGTAGCCGATCGTTTTCGACAGATCGACCCGCTGTCCGTCCACCGACAGTCTCAATCCACCCACGGCCGCCAGGTTCAGGCCGGTCGCCGTCACGATGATATCGGCGTCGAGTTCCTGTCCTGACTGCAGTCTCACACCGGTTTCGGTGAACGTGTCGATGTGATCAGTGACAACGGAGGCGCTGCCCTTCCGCAGTGTCTCGAACAGGTCGCCGTCGGGAGTGAGGCACAGGCGCTGGTCCCAGGGGTTGTAGCGCGGATTGAAGTGCGTGGCGACGTCGTAGCCTGGTCCCAGTTCCTTCTCGACGCCTTTCAGGATCAGCTTCTTCATCGCATCGGGCGCGCGACGCGAGAGCTTGTAGAAGAGCATACCCAGCAGCACGTTCTTCCAGCGGACGAGGCCGTAGGCAGTCTTTGCCGACAGGTGTCGGCGCAGCCAGATCGCCAATGCGTCTTCGGCAGGGCGCGTGACGATGTATGTGGGCGAGCGTTGCAGCATCGTGACATGCGCGGCGGTCTTCGCCAGTTCCGGAACCAGTGTTACGGCCGTGGCGCCACTGCCAATCACGACCACGCGCTTGCCGGCATAGTCGATGTCGCCCGGCCAGTGTTGCGGATGCACGGTGCGTCCACGGAATCGCTCGGTGCCGGGGAATCGCGGCGCGTAACCGCCCTCATAGTTGAAGTAACCGCTGCACAGGAACAGGAAGTTGCAGGTAAAGCGGACGGTTTCGCGCGCCGGCCCGCGTTGTGCTTCCACCGTCCAGTGCGCGTCGGCGGTCGACCACGTTGCGGCAGTCGCCCGGTGGCTGAAGCGAATCTTCGGATCGATGCCGTGCTCATGCGCGGTCTCGCGTATGTAGTCGAGGATCGATGCTCCGTCCGCGATGGCCTGCCGCTGCGTCCACGGTTTGAACGAATAACCCAGCGTGTACATATCGGAATCGGAGCGGACGCCCGGATACCGGAACAGATCCCAGGTGCCGCCGATGCAATCACGCCCCTCGAGAATCGCGTAGCTTTTGCGGGGGCAATGCGTTTGCAGGTGATAGGCCGCGCCGATGCCCGACAGGCCGGCGCCGACGATGAGTACGTCGAAGTGCTCAATCGACATGAGCTGCGCTCCCAGGCATTCCGGGAGTATGAAAGTGTGGTGATCTGCCGGTGGCCGATCGATGGAAAATCCGGCAGTCTGGTCCGATGAAATTAGCTGATTTACGCATCATTGCTGTCATGTCGGGGGCTGTCATGTCGGGGCTGCTGTCGGTCGCCACGTCCTGGGGTCATCCCGGCAACGTCGACGCCAACGGGTGTCATCGCGAGGGTGGAACGCAGCAGCGCCATTGTCATCCGGAACGGGCACGGAACCGCGCGGCGACCAACGTGCCCACGCGACCACCGCAGCCGGGTGACGAAGGAGTGTTCCATGGTCCGCTCGTGGCAGTCACCGATGGCGACTCGCTGCGTGCCAGGATCCAGGGCGTGGTGATGGAGTTTCGCCTCGCCGACATCGATGCGCCGGAGAGCGATCAGCCTTACGGTGCACGTTCGCTCGCCGAGCTGCGGGAGCTTACACGAGACAAATCGCTGACCATCGTCTTCCGCGACATCGATCGTTATGGGCGTGTGATCAGCGACGTCTGGGTCGACTCCTTGCATGTCAACCGGGAACTCGTGACGCGTGGCGCCGCCTGGTTCTATCCGCAGTACGCGCGCGATGACTCGCTGTTCCAGGTGGAGCAGGCGGCGCGCGATGCGAAGCGGGGGCTGTGGGAGCTGCGTCGCGCCGATCGGGTCGAGCCCTGGGTCTGGCGTGAGCGCAAGCGCAGCGCCGCGAAATCCGGTGCCGGCAAGTAGGAGTTTCGACCGATGCCCCTCAAGCGGCCGCAGCGCTACCTGCTCATGATTCTGAGTTCCGCGGCAGTGACGTGGACCGTCCTGCGCCTCATGCCTCTGACCACCGCGTTGTGGCTGGGGTTGGTGTTCGTGATCGGCGCGTTGATCCTCGCGGTGTGGGCGCGCCATCTCCTGATGGGGCGAGTGCGTGCACGCCGCCGTCGCTGGGCGCTGGCGATCGAGAGCTATCAGCGCTTCGAGAAAATGCTGTTGACGCAGCGGCTGTCGCGATGGCTCACGCCGGTTCATATCGGTATCTACACGCTGGACGGCGTGGCGCGCACTCGCAACCTCATCGGCGAGGCGCTCATGGAATTGCGCCGGCCGGAGGAGGCGGAAGGCTGGTTCCGTGCCGCTCTGCAACGCGATCCACTGTACCCGGTGCCTTACACCAATCTCGGCACCATCGTTGCCCTGCGAGGGCAGGATGCGGAAGCGCGTCGACATTTTCAGAAGGCGGTGGCTCTGGGGTTCAGTCCTGTCGCGGCGGAGCGCCTGTTTCAGCGGGCGCGTCAGCGCGCCCACACCGAGCGATCGCTGGATTGAACATCCTCAGGCCGACAGTTCCAAACACGCGAAGCAGGCGTGGCGTGCGACGGTGTTGGCGAGCGCGAGCCGGGGAGCAGTTCCGACTGGCAGGTTGATTGTCCAGGGCACCTGCTTTCTCTATGCTCGGCCAGACCCGGAATGCGCCGACGCTCGCGAGCGCATCGTCCTCACAATCGAAGAACCGACACCAGGGGAAACGCTTGGCAACAACGACGGCACCGATCGCCGGCAGCGTGACCGACGCACGCAGCTACGGCACGCCTGGGTATCGGCTCTACGTGCTGGTGATGCTGACGCTGGTCTACACGCTGAATTTCATCGATCGCAATCTGGTGAATGTGATCGCGCAGCCGATCATCCAGGAGTTCCAGCTCTCCGACAGCCAGTACGGATTTCTCAACGGTCCGCCGTTCGCCATCTTCTATGCGCTGATGGGTATTCCCATCGCCATGGCCGCGGACCGCTACAACCGCGTCGTCATCGTCGCCATCTGTATTTCCATCTGGTCGCTCATGACCGCACTGTGCGGCCTGGCAAGCTCGTTCGCCTTCCTGCTCATCGCCCGCATCGGCGTGGCGATCGGCGAAGCCGGCAGCACGCCGCCGTCGAACTCCATCCTCGCGGATTACTACACCCCGAAGAATCGCGCGGCGGCCCTGGCTGTGTTCGCGATGGGCGTGACCATCGGGTCCGCGCTCGCCAACTATTTCGGCGGACCGATCGCCCGCCATCTCAACGGACCCGCACTGCAGCGCCTGTTCGATGGCTGGGGCTGGGACTGGATGGTGGGGATCACCGACTGGTCGCAGATCGCAGGCTGGCGGGCGGCGTTCGTCGTCATTGGTGCGCCCGGATTGATCATCGGCCTCATCACGCTCCTGACGGTCAAAGAACCACCGCGCGGCTACTCGGATCCGCCCGGCACGGTCAGACCAGAGCGTGCCGGCATACGCGAGACGTTGCGCGAACTCTCCGGCAAGTCAACGTTCTGGACGATGGCCCTGGGGGCCTCGATCATTTCCCTCGCCGGCTACGGTCTGGTCGGCTTTCAGGCGCCGATGGTGCAGCGGCTTCATGGTGTAGAGCACGGCGCCTTCGCGATTCAATTCGGTGGACCGCTGGCCATCGTCGCGGCGTTCGGCACGTTTGCCGGCGGCATGATCGTGCATCGGCTGACGCCGCGAATCCCGACCGCGGTGGCGCTCGTGCCGGCGATCGGCGCCTTGCTCGCCGTGCCGATCTACATCTTCACCTTCACGCGGCCGACGGACGAAGTGTTCAGCGTGATGCGCAGCGCCTGGTGTGTCGGCGCCTTCTGCCACTACATGTATCTCGGTTCGCAATACACGATTGGCCAGGGCGTGGTGAGTCAGCGCTCGCGCGCCTCCGCGGTGGCGATCCTGCTGTTGATGATCGCGCTCATCGGCAATGGTATCGGGCCGCTGTTCGTCGGCTGGCTGAGCGACCTGTTCATGAATATGGAGATGGCCAACGCTGGAACCAGCGCCGAGCTGACGAGCCAGCTTTGCCGCAACGCCGTCGAGGTCGCGAAGCTCGCGGCCGATCAGCAGAGCATCTGTCGCGGTGCTTACGGCGAGGGACTCAAGCTGTCGATGATCACGACGACGCTGTTCTTCATCCCGGCAGCACTGTGCTTCTACCTGTCATCGCGGACCCTGCTTCGTGACATGGTCGCCAGGCAGGTGTGAGGAGAAGGGAGTGGGAGTAACCGCAAAGAACGCATAGAACGCATAGAGAGAGGAATAGCCGTAAAAAGCGCAAAGGCGCAAGGCGAGAGCAATTTTTTTGCGTCCTTGCGTTTTTTGCGGCTACTGCCTCTGTCTTCTTTTTCCGGCCCTTTGCGATCTATGCGTTCTTTGCGGTTACTCTTAGCCCGCGCGCCGCAGCTTGCGGTGCTTGAAATCCGCGATGATTTCGCGTGCCGCGTTGTGGCCCGGGGCGCCGGTGACACCGCCGCCCGGGTGCGTGCCCGAGCCGCACATGTACAAGCCGGGCAGAGGGCCGCGATAGTTGCCGTGTCCGAGCGTTGGTCGCGCGGAGAACATCTGGTCCAGGCTCAGCGCGCCGTGAAAAATATCGCCGCCGATCAGGCCGAAGGTCCGCTCCAGGTCGAGCGGACTGTTGATCTGGCGGCCCAGCACTGCCGCCTTGAAGTTCGGCGCGTGTCGATTGACAGTCTCGATCATCAGGTCGGCAACTGTTTCGCGATGCGTGTCCCAGGATTCGCCATTGGGTAGCTGCGGTGCGACGTGCTGGCAGAAGAGACTGGCCACGTGCTGGCCCGGCGGTGCGAGGCTGTCGTCCAGCGTCGATGGAATCAGCACCTCGACGATCGGCGCTTGCGACCAGCCGTGCAGGCGTGCATCGAAGTACGCCTGCTCCATGTATCGCAATGTCGGCGCGATGATGATTCCGGCCGTGTGGTGCTGCGCGCGTTGCTTGCCCGGCAGACAGGTGAAGTCCGGCAGTTCGGACAGCGCGACGTTCATGCGGAACGTGCCGGAGCCGCAGCGATAGCGGTCCATCGCTTCGCGGAATGGTGCGGGCAACACGGCACCATCGATGAGCTGCTGGTACAGCAGTTTCGGATTCAGGTTCGAAATCACGGCGCTCGCGCGGAATGTTTCGCCGTTCGTGGTGACTGCACCCACGGCGCGTCCGTTCTCGACGATGATTTCTTTCACGCCCGCATTCACGCGAATATCGACGCCGCGCGACGCCGCGCATTTCGCCATCGCCTGCGTGATGGCGCCCATGCCGCCGATGGCATGACCCCACGCACCTTTCTTGCCATTCACCTCGCCGAAAACGTGATGCAGCAGAACGTAAGCAGAGCCGGCGGCGTAGGGGCTCGCGAAATTGCCGACGATGCCATCGAAGCCGTACAGCGCCTTGATCGGATCGCTTTCGAACCAGCCATCCAGATAGTCGCCGGCGGAGCCTGAAAACAGACTCAGCAGCAACTGCCGCATGGGCAGATCGAGTTTCTTGAGCCGTGCGGCGAGGTGTCCACCGCGCACGATTTCCGGCAGGGCCTGGCGCCAGCTGCCTTGAACCATGTTGGGCGGGGTTTCCAGCACCACGTCGCGCAGCACATCGGCGATCACGTCGAGTCGTTCGCCGTACGCATCGAGGCGCTCGGCGTCGCGCTGGGAAAACTTCGCGACTTCCTGCTGCGTGCGGCCGCCGCCGCTGCACAGATAGCGTCCATCCTCCGTCGGCAGGAAGTTGGAGAGTTCGCGTTCGACGACGCGCAGGCCGTGGCGCGGCAGCTCCAGGTCGCGAATGACTTTCGGATTGAGCAGCGAGACCGTGTAGGAGGCCACCGAATTGCGGAAGCCGGGATGAAACTCCTCGGTGACCGCAGCACCGCCGACGACATGGCGTCGCTCCAGTACGGTGACTTTGAGCTCGGTAGCGGCGAGGTAGGCGGCGCAGACCAGGCCGTTGTGGCCGCCGCCGACGATCAGTGCATCACTGGAATGAGTCATTCGGCTTCCGGCGTTCGCGGCTCTGCGGCAGGAATTGATGCATGCGCCGCGTGAAGCTGCGCAGGCAGACCTCGGACTCGCTCAGCGGTCCGACCGTGTAGCTGCTCGAACGCATGCCTGCCTGCACGCGTTCGATCAGCGTTTTGTCTTCGATGTTGACCCGGCGGTTGATGCGCCAGTTCAGATAACGCGCCGCGCGCATTTCGCGCCGCGTGTCGGGATGAACATAGGCAATCTCGCGAATCATCGTCTCGGTCGGCGAGACCGGCACGAACTGCATGAAGTCGATCTGATCCGGATAGATGTCGAGGGCGACATTCGGCCACAGCTTGAAATAGGTCCACAGCCGCTGCCGCTCGGGCGGCAGGAAATCAACGGCCGGCAGGACCCGTTGGTACAGACGCTCGGACCAGTTGCGCGAGGGCTCCGCGCGCAGCACGCCCCACATCTTGTCGGCCCAATCCTGGGCATCGATGCCATAACTCTGGCCGAACAACCGCGTCAGCCCGGGATGCGCCACGTTGATATGCATGGCATCGGAATAGTTGTCGGCCACGTTCTTCCAGTTGACCGGGCGCGGACGGAGCGTCACGCGACCCTGCGGTACCAGATCTTCCATGCGGTACGCCGCCAATTCGTCGACGTAGGGGCCGAACATCTCGCGCACGCCGGGTAATCCGGACTCGAAGCGCACGAAAATGAATCCCATGAAAATGTCCTGCTCGAGTTCCACCAGCCCGTGGCGGGACGTATCGAAGTTGCGGAACGTGTCGCGATGCGGGACGCCGATCAGTCGGCCATCCATCGCATAGGTCCACGCGTGATAGGGGCAGGTGATGCGGCCACCGCAGTTGCCTTTCGGGCCGTCCAGCAGGCGTGAGGCGCGATGGCGGCAGACATTGTGGAAACTGCGAATCCCGCTGGCGCTGCTGCGCACCACGACGACCGACTCGCCGAGCAGGTCGAAACAGTGATAGTCGCCGAGCTTGGGAATGTCGCTGAGATGACAGACGAGCTGCCAGCTGGTGCGGAAGATCGTGCGTTTCTCGAGGTCGAAGAAGTCCGCGTCGGAATAGATCCAGGCGGGCAGGCCGACCGAATCGTCTGTCCGGGGATCGGCGACTTGTGCGGGGCGAGCAGCGGCATTCATGTCGTTCCCCTATCCGGAGGCGGCGGTTGCCGCGATGGACTCGAGTGCTGCGACTCTAACGGGCCGGGGCCTGCCACAACAACTCGATTTCCTGAGATGAAGATTTCCTCGAGGGCACGGGGCTCACGGGGGCCGGAAATTCCCGGTTACTCCTTACCCCATGTTCCCGGTCCCGGGATTGGCCAGGGGCGTCACTGGAGCTGCGGCGGCGCTGCTTTGAGACAGCGCTTCAACAGCTTCTCGTTTTCCGACTGCATCGCCCAGCCGGAGAACTCATCCGTCGGACCGCGCCATTGGAGCTCGTCGACGTTGCCGAACAGCCGGGCATCGGTGCGCAACGTGGCGAGTTTCTTGAACAGGAGCGCCAGGTCGCGACGCTCGCCGAGCACATGCGCCGGGAAATCTTCGATGCGGCCATGCGTATTGAGCATTCGCGCCGCGCCGACGCGGCCGATACCTTCGAGACCGGGATAACCGTCAGCCGAGTCGCCCACCAGCGCGAGGAAATCAGGAATCAGCGCCGGCTCGACGCCGAGTTTTTCCTTCACCGCCGCCGCATCGCGAATGGCCTTGGCCTTGCGATCCACCTGCACGATGCGGGTGCCGCTCACGCATTGGCCCAGGTCCTTGTCGACGGTCCAGATGGAGATTTTTTCCACGCGGCTATCCGCAGCGGCCAGATGTGCAGCGGACGCGAGCGCGTCGTCCGCTTCCAGTTCGATCATCGGCCAGACGGCGATCCCCATGAGCCGGATCGCCTCTTCCAGCGGATGAAACTGCGCCCACAAGGCCGGATCGATGCCGTCGCCGGTCTTGTATCCCGGCCACAGCTCATTGCGGAACGATTCGATGACATGGTCGGTCGCGACGCCCAGATGCGTCGCGCCGCCTTCGATCATCTCCAGCAGCGTATTGAGTACACCAGTGACTGCACCCAACGGAGCATCCTTGCCCTTGTTGAACCGGCGCAGACCATAGAAATGCCGGAACAGTTCGTAAGTGCCGTCGAAGAGATGAACGATCATGAGTGCGCGACTAACGCCCGCCCGCGTACAGCTTCGTCAGCCGGTGCAGGAATTCGCGCCCCTCGAGCAGCGACTGCACGCGGATCCGTTCGTTGAGTCCGTGCGCATTCGTGGTCGCGCCGTCCGAGAACAGTCCCGAGACCCCGTAGGTTGGAATTCCGGCGGGCGTCAGGAAACGGCCATCGGTGCCGCCGGAGGCCTGCGCTGGCAGGACGGGAACACCGGGAAACATTTCCTGCGTGAGTTTTTCGATCGGTCCGAGAATGGCGGGTGTCAGCGGCGGCGGCGGTCCTGCCTGTTCGGGCTCGGATTGAAATGCCACGCTCACACCCGTGTCGTCGATGACCTTGATGAGTTGCTGACGAATCTCCTCGGCCGGATGTCCGGGGAAAATGCGGCAGTTGACGTTGACGGTCACAGTCTGCGGCAGGGCATTCAGCGCGTGACCGCCGTCGATCATCGTTGCCACACAGGTCGTATGCAGCATGCCGTTCATGCTCGGGTCCTGCTTGATGCGTGCGATGGCGGCGGCGTCGCCGGTGGCCACGGCTTTCATGTCCGCGCCGCGTTCACCGCCGACGATTCCGCCGTAGCGATCGAAATAGCCGCGCGTCGCATCGTTGAACTCGATGGGAAATTCGTACGCCTGGATCTTCGCCAGCGCCTGCGACATCTGATAGATCGCGTTGTCCGGCGTGGGCCGTGACGAATGGCCGCCCTGGTTGACGGTTTCGAGCGTGTAGTCCTGGTACAGCTTTTCTCCCGCCTGCACACCGTTGTATTGATAGATGCCGGTCTTGCCGTCGTAGCGTCCGCCGCCGCCTTCGTTCAGCGCAAATTCCGCATCGATCAGATCACGGTGTTTCTCGACGAGATAGCGGACGCCGTTGAACGTGTTGGGCGATTCCTCGCCGCAGGTCAGCGCAAGTTTGATCGTGCGCTTCGGCTTGTAGCCTTCCGTGCGATAACGAACCATCGAGTCGGTGAAGATGGCTGCCATCGCCTTGTCGTCCGACGCACCGCGTGCATAGAAGAAGCCGTCTTCTTCGGTCAGCTTGAACGGATCGCGCACCCAGTCCTCGCGCCTGGCTTCGACGACGTCGATGTGGGCCAGCAGCAGAATTGGCTTCAGCTTGGAATCCGTGCCGGGAAGGATGGCGATCAGGTTACCGTCCTGCGGCCGTTCCGGCGGCACGATCAGATGCAGATCGGACTGCGGATACCCGGCCTTTTCGAGCCGCGCCTTCATTGCACTCGCCGCCTGGGTGCAGGAGCCGACCGAGAGCGTCGTGTTGATCTCCACCAGTTCCTTGTAGAGGTCGCGAAACTCCGCTTCTCCAGCGCGCGCCGCTTTCGATGCGGCCGTCTGTTTGCTGGCCGTTATGGCAGCGTCGGCGGCGCCGAACGAACATAGAAGAACCAAGCCAGTCGTCAGGGAATTGCTGAATCGCATGGATCACCAGTCGAGAGGGGGACCGGTGGAGGATAGACGCCGGCCGACCGGCGGCGCCAGCGATACTGCGATCTGATGATAGAGCGGGGAATTTCACACGGAGGTCACGGAGGCCACGGAGGCCACGGAGATGGATACAAAATCGTCCGGGCGCCGTCCCATGGGATTTGCTTCGGTCATGGTCTCCGTGATCTCCGTGACCTCCGTGTGAAACTCTGAATCTCGGTCCTGGTCTCAGTGCCGTCGCGGGATTCGCACCGGCAGCGTCCGGTAGCCACGCACGAACGTGGAGTACACGCGATCGGGCTCGCCCGTCACTTCGATGACCGGGAAGCGCTTGAGGATTTCTTCCCAGATGATCTGCAGCTGCAGTTCGGCAAGCCGGTTGCCGACGCAGCGATGAATGCCGTACCCGAATGAAATGTGCTGACGTGGTCGGGCACGATCGATGAGGTAGTGATCGGGATTCTCGATCATGTCGGCATCGCGGTTGCCGGAGATGTACCACATGATCACTTTCTCGCCTTTGCGGATGAGCTTGCCGCGGAACTCGACGTCTTCAGCGGCGGTGCGGCGCATGTGCGCCAGCGGTGTCTGCCAGCGAATCGTCTCCGACACCATGCCCGGAATCAGTTCCGGATGCGCGCGCAGCTTGTCGTACTGATCCGGGTTCTGATTCAGCGCGAGGAGGCTGCCGCTGATCGTATTGCGCGTCGTGTCGTTGCCGCCGACGATCAGCAGGATGACGTTTCCCTGGAATTCGAACGGCGGCATGGTGCGGGTGTCGGCGCCATGCGCGAGCATGGAAATGAGATCGTTGCCTGGTTCGCGGGCGGCGCGTTCGTGCCAGAGCTTCTGGAAGGTCCCGAAACACTCGCCCATCTCTTCGACCCATTGCTCGGGCCGATCGATGACGCCGCCGCCGGGAACGGCTGTCGCGACGTCCGACCAGCGTGTCAGTTTGCGTCGCTGCTCCTGCGGGAAATCGAACAATGTGGCGAGCGTCATTGCCGTCAGTTCCATCGAGACCTTGTCGACCCAGTCGAACTCCACGCCGATGGGCAACGCATCGAGAATCGCCGCGGCCCGTTCGCGGATCAGGGGTTCGAGGTTTCTGAGATTGCCCGGCGACACCATCGGCTGCACGGTGCGGCGTTGCACGTCGTGCTTCGGCGGATCCATGGCGATGAACATGGGCAGCGGCGCCCGATCCTGACCGTTGCCGAACAGCGTGATGCCGCCGAGGGAGGCCTCGGAGGAAAACTGCCGATGATTGGTGTCGATCGCCATGATGTCGGCGTAGCGCGTGATCGACCAGTAGCGGCCGTACATCGGACTGTCGAACACATGCACCGGATCCTCCCGTCGCAGGCGTTCGAAGTAGGGACCGATGACATCGTGATGAAAGAGCTTGGGATTGGCGACGTCGACGTCCTCGATGCGTTTCGAATACGCATCGCGCCGGGCTTCCTCCACCGTATGCGGGACGTCGGGGAAGTAGCTGAGGTTGTAGCCGGCCGGAGGACCTGCGGCGGTTGCGAGTGTGTCGCTCATGAATCCCCCTTGATCTCGTCTCTAGTGTTGAGATTCGGGCAGGTGGACGACCAGTCCGTCCAGGTCCGGTCGCATCCGGATCTGGCAGGAGAGCCGTGAATCCGCCGCGACTCCGTCCGCGAACTGCAGCATGTCCTTCTCGGCGTCCGTGACGGGTCCGACCGCTGCGAGCCAGGCGGGGTCGATGTGTACATGGCACGTGCCGCAGGCTGCGCATCCGCCACAATCGCCATCGATGCCGGGAACGGCGTTCGACGTGGCGCCGATCATCAGCGTTTCGCCCTCGGCGAGTTCGATCGTGTGACGAACGCCATCGTGAGCGATATAGGTGACCTGTCCCATGGACCCCGCCGCTGATTGGTTACTTTCCGGGCAAATTAGCGAATGGCCTGGCCGATGACAAGTTAACCGACAGGACAGGCGGAGCGGGATGGAACTTAAGATGGCCGTGCGCATTTGGTTCCGACGAAAAGCGCAATCTCCGGCAGACTAGCAATCTGCGGCAGACTAGTAGAACACTCAAGAGATTTCCGGATTGCGGGTCCGGCCCAGACAGACATTACCGATGGCATTCACCCTACACACATCAGGCGTTGTAACCGGCCCTTTCCGATCCGATCCTCCGCTGCCGGAGATCGCATGAGTCTGTCGTTGCCGACGGAGACCCCGGTCGGCGTCGAACTGGCGCAAGCCCGAGCTGAGATCGAAGAGCAGGCGCGCGCCATCGCAGCGCTGAACAAGGTCGCCATCACGATCGCCTCGCGGCTCGATATCCAGTCGATAGTGCAGTCCGTCACGGACGCGGCGACAGAGCTGGTGCGCGCGCAGTATGGTGCTTTTTTCTACAACGTGACCGATGAGCGTGGGGAGTCCTTCTCGCTGTCCGCGCTCAGCGGCGCCTCTCGCGAGGCATTCGAGAAGTTGCCACTGCCGCGCAGCACCGCACTCTTCAGCAAGACCTTTCGCGGCGAAGGGATCGTGCGGTTGGACGACGTGCGGCAGCACGCGCTCTATGGCGAGGAGGCGCCGTACTTCGGCATGCCGGCAGGGCATTATCTTCCCGTGCGCAGCTATCTCGCCGTGCCCGTGGTCGCCCGTTCGGGGAAGGTACACGGCGGCCTGTTCTTCGGTCACGAAGTGCCGGGTCTGTTCACGGAGCGTCAGGCGTCGCTGCTGCAGGCCATTGCAGTTCAGGCCGGCATTGCGATCGACAGTGCGCAGTTGCTGGAATCACAGCAGCGGGCGCAGGAGCAGTTGCGGTATCTGAACGAGACGCTCGAAGAACAGGTTCTCGAACGCACGCGCGCGCTTCAGCGCAGCGAACTGCAGTTTCACCAGCTGGTGGCGGGCGTGGCGGACTGCGCCATCTACATGCTCGATGCCACTGGTCACATTGCGAGCTGGAATCCCGGTGCGGAGCGCATCAAGGGCCACTCGGCGACGGAGATCATCGGTCGTCACTTTTCCGAGTTCTACACCCCGGAAGATCGGGCGATCGGCAAGCCGGCGCTGGCGCTCGCCACCGCAGCGAGTCAGGGGAAGTATGAAGCCGAGGCCTGGCGCCTGCGCAAGGACGGTACGCGCTTCTGGGCGAGCGTACTCATCGACGCCATCCGCAATGACGAAGGTCGGATCGTCGGTTTCGCCAAGATCACTCGCGACATGACCGAGAAACGCGCGATGCAGGAGCAACTGCATCAGTCGCAGAAGATGGAGGCTATCGGCCAGCTGACCGGCGGCGTGGCGCATGACTTCAACAATCTGTTGACGGTCATTCTTGGCAATCTCGAAAGCATCGGGCGCAGGATTCCGCAGGACAACGATCGGCTGTTGCGTGCCGTACAGCACGCAACCGAAGGCGCCGAGCGCGCCGCGACCTTGACGCAGCAGTTGCTCGCGTTTGCACGCCGCCAGCCGCTGAACCCGAAGCCGACCGATCTGAATCGGTTGATTGCCCGCCTGGATGGCCTGCTGCGGCAAACCCTGCGTGAGAACATTGCGCTCGACTGCGTGTTCAGCCCGGACACCTGCCATGTCGAGATCGATGCGCACCAGCTCGAGAGCACGCTGCTCAATCTCGCCGTCAATGCGCGAGATGCAATGCCGCAAGGCGGACGCATCACCATCGAGACGACCACCGTGCGTATCGATGAACACTCGAAAGAGTTCATCAGCGCGCTCCCCGGTGACTATGTGCAGATCTCAGTCACGGATACAGGTCGCGGCATGAGCGCTGACGTTCTGGCGCGCGCATTCGATCCGTTCTTCACGACCAAGCCGTTCGGCGAGGGTACGGGACTGGGGCTCAGCCAGGTCTTTGGTTTCGTGACGCAGTCCGGCGGTCACGTCCGGCTGCAGAGCGAACCCGGTCGCGGCACGACGGCGAAGATCTACCTGCCGCGCGTCAGTGGTGTGATACCCGTTGAGGACGCGACAAAACACGAGGCGCCGGTGCGGGGGCGCGCGGGTGAAGCCATCCTGGTGGTGGAGGACGATGACGATGTCCGCGTCTACAGCACGGAAGCGCTGCGAGAGCTGGGGTTCACTGTGCTGGAAGCCCAGGATGGCGTGTCGGCGCTGCGCATGCTCGAGCGCCATCCCGAGATACGTCTGCTCTTCACGGACGTCGGCCTCCCCGGGATCAACGGCCGTGAGCTGGTCGAAGCGGCGCGCAGTCGTCGCGCCGATCTGCCGGTGCTGTTCACCAGCGGCTACGAGCGCAATGCTCTGATGCACGACGGCAGGCTCGATCCGGGCGTCGATCTGCTCTCCAAACCGTTTACGCGGGCGCAGCTGGCGAGTCGTATTCGCGCCAGCCTGGATGCGTCGCGGGAGTAGCGAGCGGCCTCAGTTCGAGGGTTGCGTCGCCGTGATCACGGCAGCCTCAGCGTTTTGGAACCTGCCGACCTTCCTCAGGAAGCGATTCGATCCTTCGTCCAGGTGCGCGGTTGCCATTCACGGCGCTGCGCCAGTCGTGGCGCTTCGGAACCGGTCGGAGGGCATGCGGGTGGCCAGGTGAGCGGCTTGCGAAACAATGCTCCGACGCTGGGTGATGATTTCCGGGACGTCATGATGTGCTCTCTCCTTCGTTGTTGGTGAGAGCGATTGCAGCGCCACAAAGCGTTCAGGGCGCGGCGAAGAATGGCGCGCTGCGGATTCCTGGTGGCAGATCGTGGCGTGTCCGTCAGGTCAGGACGCCGAGCAGCAACAGGATCACCGAGAACAGCGCAATCACGATGCTGATGGAGATCGTCAGCAGGAACAGTCGTACGAAAGCGCCGATGCGCGACAGTCCATAGGCCCCGCGCATCTGTTTGTAGAGGTGCACGGGAGGGATGATGCCAAGCACCAGGACCCAGAGTCCGGCGCCCGCTCCGAGCGCTGAGGCGATCGACAGAAGGACCAGCAGCTGCATCATGAAGCTGATCGAGTAGGTGACGAAGATGGCGTGGTCGTACAGGTGAATGTCACGCCGCCAGAAGAACAGCAGCCACATGAAGGGCAGGCTCAGCGGAATCAATGCCCAGGAATATTTGTAGCCATTGGTCTTGAGCTTGTAGAGCAGCAGCCGCGGATTGTCGTTGATCTCCTGGAGGCTCTGGCCCATGCGGCTGTCCAGCGCCGCCCAGCCCGTGTCCACCTTGTTGTTGGAGCCCGCGGCCTTCTTCTCGCGCTGTTCCTGCTCGAAGTCGGTGAGTCCCTTCCAGTCTCCCCGACCGAGTGCGTTCATCACCTTGAGCGCATCCTGCGTGTCGGCAATCTGGCGCTCGATGGTCGCGCGGCGCTCGGCGGTCAGGTCGGGTTGCTGCCGCGCTGCCTGCAACTTGGCGAGCTCGGCCAGCGTGTTGTCCATGGCGGCCTTGTTGCCCGCCTTGAAGTTGCCGATGATCGTATCCGGCGCCTGGGCGGCATCGTTCAGAAAGGTCGTGCTCGTGAACGGCACGACCGCGAAGGTGAGAAAAACGGTGAACAGGTACAACGCCATCGGCGAGACGAACTTGGCCCGCTCGCCATCGATATAGCGACGCGTCAGTCGTCCCGGGCGCAGGTACAGCTCGGGAATCGTGCGCCAGACCTTGCCTTCGAAATGAAAGACGCCATGCAGTATGTCGTGGCCGAGCGATGTCAGTGCGCGGTGGATATGCGCCGGCTGACCGCAGGAGGCACAGTACTTGCCATTCAGATCGGCGCCGCAATTCCGGCACTGGCCATGAGGTACGTCGCGCGCGCCCGCAGCACCGACCTTGCCTTCGACTGTCGCTGCGACGACAACACCCGTCAGTACGTCGCCCGCTGCTTCGCCTTCGATGCTCATGACCAAAGAATACCGCAGGCCTGCATGTCTTTTGCTCAAATGACGGCCGACTGTTGTCGGCAGGTAAGCCTTCGGCAGGTAGGCCTTCGGCAAGGTGGCCTGCGGCAGGGAAGAGCTATGAGTTTCTTCCCTGCTGACAAACGTCAGCCTCCATGCCGAAGGCCTTCATGCGAACGGCCCCCTTGTGACCGAAAGGAAATCCCGCGGGACCGACGGCAGTCGGCCGTCATTTCATTGCATCTCCTACAGCCGCTCGCCGATGAACTTATGCAGCTTGCGCAGATCCGCAGCGAACAGCCGGATGCCTTCACTGAGCTTTTCGGTCGCCATCGCGTCCTCGTTCATGTGCCAGCGGAAGCTGCGTTCATCGACATCGGGAATGGGTGGTGCGACGCCAGGATTTTCGGGCGACAGCCGGCGGACCAGCGTCCCCTGGTCCTTGCTCAGCTCGTCGAGCAGCGCGGGGGAGATTGTCAGGCGATCACAACCGGCGAGCGCTTCAACCTCACCCGCTGATCGGAACGACGCTCCCATCACGATGGTTTTCACGCCGCCCGTCTTGAAGGCTGCGTAGATACCGCGGACCGACTGAACGCCCGGATCTTCTTCCGGCGCAAAGGTCCGACCCGCGCTTTTCACGTGCCAGTCGAGGATGCGGCCGACGAAGGGCGAGATCAGGAAGGCCCCGGCGTCCGCGCAAGCCATGGCCTGGGCCAGACAGAAGAGCAGGGTGAGGTTGCAGTCGATCCCTTCCTTCTGCAGTACGCGTGCCGCCTGGATGCCTTCCCAGGTGGACGCGATCTTGATGAGGATGCGCTGGCGGGAAACGTCGCGCGATTCGTAGGCGGCAATGAGGGCGCGTGCTTTGTCGACGGTCGCGGCGGTATCGAACGATAGCGTCGCGTCGACTTCGGTCGACACGCGTCCCGGCACCAGTTTCGTGAGTTCGGTGCCGACCGAAACGGCCAAGCGATCGGCGACGGCGCTGGCGATCGATTCACGGGCGCCGCTCTGCTTGCGGCCCCAGGCGAGCGTTTCCTCGACCACGGAGCTCAGCGCGGGCAGCGCGACTGCCTTCAGCAGCAGTGTCGGGTTGGTCGTGCAGTCGACCGGGCGCAATGCACGGATGGCTTCGATATCGCCAGTGTCCGCGACGACGACGGTCATGTCGCGCAATTGATCGAGCTTCGAGGTCATGGTCACTCCGAAATGTGCGCTGGCAGCGCGATCGACGGGGGATGGCATGACCATACACCCAACGGCGGGCGCGGGCATCGGGGGAGTATGAACGCGGCGGCGCCAACGCCATTGCGTTAATCGTAAGGTAACCTTACAGTACGTATTCCATACATCTGGCCTGGGCTGTACCGCATGAGCAATCCGCATCCCGTCCTTGTCGTAGGCGCAGGCCCGGTCGGCCTCACGACCGCGCTGGCGTTGCGGGCAGAGGGATTGCCCGTCACGGTGCTGGAGGCGGACGGCGAGAACCGCCAGCGACCGGGCAGTCGCGCGATTTTCTATCACCGTCAGACGCTGCAGCTCTGGGAGCAGATGCGCTCCGGGTTGGGCTGGGAGATTGCACGGGCGGGGCTCGTCTGGTCGACGAAGCGCACGTTCTGGGGTGAAACGCAGGTCTATGAGCGGACGTATCCGCTGCCGCGTCCGGATGTGCTGCCCAGTTCCACCAACCTCGGCCAGGTCGATGCCGAGGCCATCCTGTTCCGTCACTGTCGGGAAGCGGGTATCGAGTTCGCCTGGAATCAGCAGGTGTCGGCGGTCAGCTCGACCCCTGAAGGCGTCGTGCTGCAAACGGCGGCGGGACGCGAATGGCAGGCGCGCTACATCGTGGGCACCGATGGCGGCCGTTCGGTCGTGCGCAAGAGTGTGGGCATCGAGCTGGAGGGCCCGCGCATCGAGGATGCCTTCGTCATCGTCGACGTGGCCGAGGATCCCGACGATCCGATTCGTCCGGAGCGCCTGTACTACTACGAGCATCCGGCGGTGGAGAAGCGCAATGTCCTGCTGGTGCCGTTCCGCAATGGCATCCGCGCGGATATTCAATTGCGGCGCGGCGACAACCCTGATCACTTCAATCAGCCGGACAGCGTGAAGCACTGGCTCGGCCGGGTGCTGCCGCCGAAGTACGCGGACCGCGTCACGTGGGTGTCGACCTATCAATTCATGCAGGTCGTCGCCCGATCGTTCACCGATCAGCACCGTCGCGTGCTGCTGGCCGGTGAGGCCGCGCATCTGTTTGCTCCGTTTGGCGCGCGGGGGTTGAATTCCGGGGTGCCGGATGCGGTGGCGGCTGCCACTTCCATTGCCCAGGCATTGAACGCATCGAATCCTGCCCAGGCCGCGGATGCGATCCAGCAGGCGGCGGAACGACGTCGTGAAGCCGCGCTCTACAATCGCAATGCCTCGAATCTCGCGCTGGAACACATGCGCGCCGATGGCCTCGGCACTCGCCTCAAGCGCAAGGCGAGCGCACTGCTGGCCAGGTACGGTACGCGCGCCGGCTCGTATCTGGATTCAGCGCCGTTTGGTCCGCGCGCGTCTGCACGGAAGTCGAGCGACGGCATCTACTGACGTCCCTGTTTCGATGCGGCCGGGTCGGGCGCGGCTCCTGACGTGGCTCGCGCTCCGCTCACGCTGAAGGAACCTCGCGCGGTCAGGATCGTTGCGGTTGCAAAGGCAACTCGAGGGATCCGGCGATGATTCGCAAGCTCGTCAGCGGTGGATATCGGCTCTATTCCCGGAGGAAGAATCCGCGCACGGGTCGCCGGCGCAATCTCGGGACATTCCGTACCCGAGCGGCCGCGCAGAGACACGAGCGCGCCGTGCAATATTTCAAGCGGCGCGCGTGATGTAGTCGCCCGGCGCCGAAGTCACGAAATGCTGCATGACACTTTCATCCATTCTCGCCTGGCGGTCGCGCGCTAACTACACAAGTCGTGGCATGCGTGCTTTCCCCGGTAATTTTCCAGTTTGTGCATCCTGTCCCGTGTGTCGCAGAACCCACGAGCGACGCGCGGAGCTGAGTCGCGCACGTGCAGTGAACGCTGCTCCGCACGCTATACGTATGGTTGTGCGCAAAGTGCGGCAGGAGAATCGCTCGCGGTTTATGTCGAGGTGGAGATCGCGAGCTGGCTCGGTTGTTGCTTGCTGGTGATCGGGTGCAGAACGTTCGAGGCCTGCGCACGTAGGTCGATTGCCGGAGTTGAGTGCTGGCGCTCATTCACGGTGACGGGCAGGGACGCATATTGTTGGCTCGCAGGCGCGTTCCGCTGTTGGCTTCTGTCGGAGGCATGTCATTACAGGGGAGGCTGCCGCACGGAGCTCGATGTATCGTGGAGTAATCGGCGATGCGAAGACCGTGGATTGTGTTGGTCGGGTTGCTGCTGCTATGCCCCGTGGTCGCCGGTGCCTGCGAATCGGCGAGTCGACAGCGATGCAAGCAACTGATCGGCCAGCTGATCAGTTATCGCAGCGAAGCCATCGAGTACGCCTTCGGTAGCGTCTTCGACGTGTTGCCCGACAACGTCGAAGTGAAATTCGTCGCCTCCAGCGATCCGCAGTACGCGAAGTTCTCGGGTCGCGTCGCCTACGATCAGGCGGAACGCGTCATGGTCGTGCCGCGTCGCTTTCTGGATGCGCAGACTCCGAACCCCCTGCGCTGGGCCGCCGCGTACTGGCCGTACTATCGCAATCCGCAGTACCAGACCGCTTTCCCGCTCATTGCCGCGATCGACAGCGCATTGTGGGGCGCGGTGTTGCAGGAAAATGCGCATGAACAAGGGCTCTCCTGGCCCCATGCCGAATGCAGTTCGGTCGATGTCAGCAAGCGGTTGCCGTGCGAAATGCTGATCGCAGGCATCGGGATACTGCTGACCGAGAATCGGGACGCGATCTTCAATACCAATCGTATCGACCGGATCTGGCCCGACGATTTCACATCCTTCCAGCAGCGCTCCTGGCGCACCGAGCGGGAATACGTCGATGTGCAGCGCTTCGGCGGCGTGTTGCTGTTGCGGCCACTCTTCAGCGAGTTCGGTATTCCGAACGCACTTGCCTACGTTGCGCAGACACCCTTCCGGATCGAGGAGGGCAACATGCGCCTGTCGGCGCTGCGCTACCAGGAGCGCGCTCGCGAAGTGCTGCAGGGCCGACCAGTCATACTGGCCAGCGGCGAAGGGCACGGTTACGAAAACCCACCGCCCGCTGACCGCAATCGGCATTTCGTGTCCTTCGGGCCGCGCGACGGCGCCTGATCGGATCCGTAGTGACCGGAGGGTGCCACCGCGCGATCATGCGTTCATGCATGTTGCAGATCTCAGTGCCTGGTTGACTGCGCGCTTCGCCGGGCAATGGTCTGCGCGCGAACTGAACTCCAGCGGGTTCTGTGCTACCTGGCGTGCCGAAAGCGGCGACCAACGGCTGTTCATCAAGGCCGTTCCCGTGGACGAGTCCGACGTCCTCAGTGCGGAGGTTGAGGGGCTGCGTGCTCTGGCGGAATCGCAGACCATTCGTGTGCCTGCAGTGGTGGACTGTTGGCTGGAGCCGGATGGTGGTACTGCGCTGCTGGCGATGGAGTGGCTGGAACTTGCGGTTCCCGATGCCGGCTTCGCTGAAAAGTTCGGTCGCGCGCTGGCGTTGCTGCATCGAGCCACACCGCAACAGGGTGCGGGTCGATTCGGGTGGCTGAGGCAGAACAGGCTTGGCGGCTCGCGACAAAGCAATCGCTGGAGCCAGTGCGGTGGACGCGCAGGCTGGATTGAATTCTTTCGCGAGCAACGCTTACGGCAGATGCACGATGCCGCGCTTCGCAAATCAGCCTCGCGCGAACTGCTTGATGCGGTCGACGATGTCATCGAATGCATGCCCGCGCTGTTCGATGCGGATGGCCACGTGCCGCGCCCCAGTCTGATTCACGGCGATCTCTGGTCCGGAAACTGGGGAATGCTTGCCGATGGCACACCCGTCATCTATGACCCGGCCGTCTCGTGCTCGGATGCCGAGGCGGAACTGGCGATGATGGAATTGTTCGGCTCGCCACCACCCGGCTTCTGGCCCGCCTATCGCGACGTAACGGGGATGGCAGCGGGATACGCGAGCCGCCGGGCGCTGTACCAGCTGTATCACCTGCTCAATCACGTGGTGCTGTTCGGCGCCGGCTATGAGGCGCAGGCACTCGACCGCGCGCAGGCGATTCTGCGCTCGCGAACGCTGAGGCTCAGTTGGTGAAGTTGTAAGTGATGGCGTCGCCGTCGACGCTGACGTTCACCGCGCGCTGGAACTGGATATCGTCGCCGGCGGCGGGCGTATCGTCGTTGCCGTTGCAGGTCAGCGCGATCGTGTAGTCACCGGGCGGCAGTGCGCGCAGGGCATAGGTGAGTGGTCCCCCGAAGCTCGACAACATTGCAGTCGTTGCATACGGCTCCGTGTCTATCCCGTCGATTTCTACCGGTTCGATGTCTTCGCCGGCGAATGCGTAAACGGCACCGCCGGTCTGCGGCGACGTGCCGGCCGGACAGGTGATGTCGACGTTGCCGCGGATCTGTCCGGCATCGGCCGCATCGACCGCGCGCAGCGTCGGTGTGAGCGCGTATTCCCGACCGTCTTCGTTGAAGCTGAGCGACTTGCGCAGGTCGAGTGTCAGTACCAGACTGCGATTGCTCGACCGATCTTCGTCTACCGTGAAGTCCACGGCTGCGTACGAGCCTTCGGTCAGCCGCAGCGGGAATTCTGTGCCGTCGGTCAGGACGACGGAGGCATCGTCATTGTCTTCCAGAAGCAGCCGCACGCCGGTGTACGAGCCCTCGGTCAGTTCCTCATCCGTGAACAGGCGAAATGAGTTGTCTTCGAGCAGAGTGATCAGATCCGCAGGCTCGGCGGTCGTGAATTCGATCTTTGCCGCGGTTGCATCGGAGCGCTGGAACTCGACACCCAGTACGCCCACATTGATGCCAACAATCTGCGGATTGGCTGGTGCATCTGCGGACAGGTCCGTGCTGACCGAGCCGCGGCAGCCCCCGAGCCCGAGGCCCGCGAGAACCAGCAAAACGAAAGCAGAAGCAGCGCCTGGCTTGGAATGTGTCACGTCGAATCCTCCGGCGGCACGGTGCATCCTTCCTGGCCGGCATTTTGAGCGATCCGGCCCGCCCCTGGCTAGCCGCGTCCGACGAAGGGCATCCTCGTTGCCGTGACCGTCATGGACAGCACATTGGCATCGAGCGGCAGATTGGCGATGTACAGGACCGCATCGGCGACATGCTGGACATCGAACGTCGGTTCGACCTTCACGCTCATGTCGGCCTGCAATGTGCCTGTCACCATTGCCGCCGCCATATCCGTCGCGGTGTTGCCGATATCGATCTGCCCGCAGGCGATGTTGTAGCGCCGACCCTCCAGCGACGTGGCCTTCGTCAGGCCGCTGACGGCATGCTTCGATGCCGTGTAAGCAATCATCAATGGGCGCGGTACGGACGCCGAAATCGATCCGTTGTTGATGATCCGGCCGCCTTGCGGGGTCTGATCCTTCATCAAGCGGAATGCGCCCTGGATGCACAGGAACGCACCTGTCAGGTTCGTATCGATGACCTGGCGCCATTGCTGGATCGACAGCTCTTCCAGCGGCTGCGGCGGTGCGCCTGTCCCGGCATTGTTGAAGAGCACATCCAGCCGACCGAATTCCATGGCGATCCGTGCAAAGAGTGCAGTCACGGAGTGGGGATCAGCGACGTCTGCGGGTAATGCATGGCACAACGAGCCACCTTCACGGGCTACGGCTTCGAGCCGGTCCCGCCGGCGGCCCGCGAGCAGCACGCGATAGCCGCTACGGGCGAGCGTCAGGGATACGGCGCGTCCGATGCCGGATCCGGCGCCGGTGACGAGGGCGATTTTCGCTGGCATGTCGGATGTGGCTTCCATGGTGGTCAGTCCAGTGGCTGTTGAGATGCGCCGGGAGTCTGCATCGTTTGAATCGATCGTTGACGACGGTCGCCGGGGCGCTTAGCGAGAGCGCCGGACGCTGCCGCCATGACATCACTCGTCCGCAACGATTGCCGTATCAACCGCGCCGTTCCTGCTGCACGGTTTGCGGGTGCGCCTCCCGGCGCGCCACCGCCGCCCTGACTCCGGGGCAGGTTTATTCTTCGCTGATCCATTCATTCCAGCAGTCCCCTTAACTGCCGGGAAGCGAAGCGTGCCACGGCTCGACGACGTTGTTCGTCCTTCTCTGGAGCAGCGGCGCCATTTTTTCCCGGTGGGGACTGAATGATGCGGCGGCGTTCTCGTTTCTCACACTGCGTTTTGCGCTTGCGCTGGTGGTGCTGCTGCTTGCCGGTTCATGGCTGGGCGCATGCCTCCCGGGGAACACGGCGGCAGGTCGCGATGGCCGCTTGTTGCTCATCGGCGGTTACTCGGTGTGCTACTTCCTCGCGCTCGAGCATGGCATTACGCCGGGTGTGCTCGCGACGGTGCTGGGCGTGCAGCCTGTCCTGACATTGCTTCTGGTCGAGCGACGTTTCCCGCTGCAGCGGCTTGCGGGTCTGGCGCTCGCGCTCGGCGGCCTGATCGTGATCGTCTTGCAGGGAATTTCGCTCGCCCGGTTTTCCGTTGCCGGCGTGGTCTTTGCGATCGGCTCGCTCGCCTGCGCGACGTTGGGAGCGATCCTGCAGAAGAAGCTCCATCAGGCGCCGCTGCGCCTGCTGGCGTTGCAGTACGCCGTCACATTGCTGCTGTGTGTGTGCTTCCTGCCCTCGCAGGGATTCGATGTGAACTTCACGCCGCGATTCTTTGGCGCATGGCTATGGCTGGCCCTCGTGATCTCCGTCGTCGCGCAGTTGTTGCTGTACAGACTGTTGCAGGCCGGTAACCTCGTGAACGTCACGAGCCTGTTCTACCTGGTGCCGCCGGTGACGGCACTCATGGACTATCTGCTGCTGGGTAACCGGTTGCCGACGGTCGCGCTCGTGGGCATGACTGCGATCGTTTGCGGGGCTGCTGCTGGTGTTCCGGTATCGGCCGACGGTCGGCACGTAATGCGGAGGGCTGTCGTTCTCCCGCTTATGACAGATTGGCACTCGGGCGCGTCCGACATCGCTTGCAATCGCGCCCGGGCAAACCAGAATTACCGCATGCCCCAGCCTTCGGCCACCCAGATCGCTTTCCTGTTCGTGGCGATCGTTCAGGCGGTCTTTGCGATCGTCTGGTCGATCGCAGCCTATGCGCTGACCACTGCGCGCAATGCCACTCTGTACTGGGTGGCGTGGGCAACCCTCAGCGCGTTCACCTGGGTGATTCTGTCGATGAATATCGAGGAGCCGTCGCTCCTCGCCATGCTGGCCGGAAGCATTGCCGTCATATCGCTGCAGCGAGGCATTCGTGCCTTCATCGGCAGGCCGCCGCCGGATCGCGCTCACATTGCGTTTCTGCTCGTATCCGTTGCCGTCGGGGCATCCAGCCTGTCGTCCGGGGAAACGCCGTTACATGCAGCGGCCAACTTTGGCGTGCTTGCCTCGCTCTATCTGTACATCGCGTTCGATCTGTACCGATACGCCCGCGATCAATTGCGATTCGATTGGCCCATCGTGCTCGCATTGCCAGTCGCCTTGGGCAGTCTGGTCTTCGGCATGCGTATGGTTCGGGCGCTCGTCGAGCCCGAGTCGGTCGCGTCTCAGATGGCCGCGGACAGTTTCATGAATGTGCGGGCCGCAATGATCTACGTGGCGCTCGTCCTGTCCCTGCACACAACGCTGATGGTTCTGGTCGTGGCCCGACTGGTGGGAGAGCTGCGGCGATTGTCGAGGCACGATGGGTTGACGGGTCTGCTGAACCGGCGGGCGATGGAAGAACTCCTCGAAGCGCAAGTCCGGGGCAGTCGCGGCGACAAGGAATCCTTCGCGCTGATGATGATCGATCTGGATCATTTCAAGCGCATCAACGATCAGCATGGACACCCGGTCGGTGATCTTGCCTTGAAGCATGTGGCCGCATTGCTGAGTGCTGCGATGCCGGGATCGGCAGCGCTGGCGCGCTTCGGTGGTGAGGAGTTCATGGTCTTGTTATCCGAAGCCATGCCAACGCAGGCCGGTCAACTGGCTGAGCGACTGCGCGATCAACTGACATCGAATCCGCTGCTGCAGGGATCGACGTCCATTCCACTCTCCATGAGTATCGGCGTCTCGCACTGGCGCGGTGGCACCGACGATATCGCGCAACTTCTGCTGCGTGCGGATGCAGCACTGTTCCAGGCGAAGGTGCAGGGGCGCAATCGTGTGGTGATTTCTCCCGAGAGTCGCTCCGTGCAACCGCTGCCCGCGGGTATCGGTGGCGTGCTGCAGTAGCGGATAAGGGCTGCTCTGGGTACTGGGCTCTGGGCAGGGCAGGTGCCGTCAGCTTTCTTGCCAGCAGCCCAGCAGCCCAGCAGCCCTACTGATGCGCTGCGCTGACCATCAGCCAGCCAATGCCCGCCGTGACGGCAACGCCAACCGCGCGTTGCGTCATCGACCATTGTCCAATGGTGCCGTCCATGATGGCGATGCCTACCACCGTCATCCCGAACCAGAAAATGGTCTGCATCGTTGCGGACTCGACGCCGAGCCGCTGCTGAAAGCCGATCGATCCGATATAGAGCGCAATGCCGCCGATGAAGTTGATCAGCGCCAGGAACACCGTGCCGGGGACCAG
Source organism: Povalibacter sp. (assembly GCF_036520495.1). Taxonomy (GTDB): domain Bacteria; phylum Pseudomonadota; class Gammaproteobacteria; order Steroidobacterales; family Steroidobacteraceae; genus Steroidobacter. The sequence continues at coordinate 146,984 of NZ_DATDJO010000004.1, forward strand.
TGCTCCATCGCGCCACGTTTGTGCCGCATAGACGAAGCCACGCGCGTCGAAATAGGCCGAAAGCGCGGTGACGAGCACCAGCGCGCCAATCACCAGGGCGGATTTCATGATGTCCCTCTCGGATGAACCACTGCAATGAACCGATCTTACGGCGGCGGTCCGGCTTTGCCCCGTCACAACTGTGTTTCCTGAATCTGTGTGCACGTAGCGTGTACACACAATGGACCACGGCGCTGCCACGAGATATCGGCAATTGGGTCCCGGGGACAAAAGAAGTTCACACGGAGTTCAAGGCAGGCAGAGAGTTCTGTTTCTCTGCTCATGCCCTCCGTATGAAATAAATCTTCACTCCGGAAAAGAAAAACCCCCCGCAGCTTGCGCCGCGGAGGGTTTGTTCTGACAACGCTACCCGCGAGTCTTTAGGCGACGGCGGCCTTGGCCTTCGCCACTTCGGCGATGACGGCGTCGGCAACCATCTTCGGCACTGGGTCGTAGTGCGAGAACTCCATCGTGTACGACGCACGACCGCTGGACATGCCTCGCAGGTGGCCGATGTAGCCGAACATTTCCGACAGCGGCACGGTGGCCACGACGGCAATGTTGGTGCCACGCTCGAGCTGTTCCTGGATCATGCCGCGGCGGCGGTTGATGTCGCCGATCACGTCGCCCAGGTAGTCGGCCGGAGTCACCGTTTCCACGCGCATCACCGGTTCGAGCAGGATCGGGCCCGCCTTGCGGATGGCTTCACGGAAGCAGGCCTTCGCCGCGATTTCGAACGTCAGTGCGTTCGAGTCGACGTCGTGGTAGCTGCCGTCCGTGAGGCGCGCCTTGAAGTCCACCGTCGGATAGTGGGCGAGCACGCCGTCTTCCTTCTGCATCTTGAGGCCCTTCTCGACCGAGGGCACGTATTCGCGCGGCACCGAGCCGCCGACGGTTTCGTCTTCGAATACGAAGCCCGCACCGCGCTCGAGCGGTTCGAACGTGATCCACACTTCGGCGAACTGACCGGAGCCGCCAGTCTGTTTCTTGTGGACGTACTGCTCGGAGATCGGCTTGGTGAAGGTTTCGCGATACGCCACCTGCGGCTGGCCCATCGTGCCTTCGACGTTGAATTCCGTGCGCATGCGATCGAGCGTTACTTCGAGGTGCAACTCGCCCATGCCGCGCAGAATCGTCTGGCCGGTTTCACGATCGGTTTCGAGATGGAGCGATGGATCGGCGCGAACCATCTTGCCGAGCGCTGCGCCGAACTTCTCCTGGTCGGCCTTGTTCTTCGGCTTCACCGACACGCTGATGACAGGGTCCGGGAAGCGCATGCGCTCCAGGATCACCGGGTTCGCAGCGTCGCACAGCGTGTCGCCCGTGTCGGTTTCGGCGAGCGAGACCAACGCAATGATGTCGCCGGCGCGCGCTTCTTCGATCGGATTGGCGTCCTTGGCGAACATTTCCACCATGCGGCCGATCTTCTCGCGCTTGCCGCGCGTGGAGTTCTGCACCGACATGCCCTTGGTCAGCACGCCGGAGTAGACGCGCACGAAGGTGAGGGCGCCATAGGCGTCGTTGATCACCTTGAATGCCAGGGCCGAGAACGGCTCGTCATCCGAGCAGATGCGCTCGCCGATCGGGTTGCCATCTTCGTCCATGGTCTTGATCGCCTCGACGTCCGTCGGGGCGGGCAGGTAATCGACCACCGCGTCGAGCACCTGGGTCACACCCTTGTTCTTGTACGACGAACCGCACAGCACCGGATTGAACGCACCGGCGAGCGTGCCCTTGCGCAGGCACTTGCGCAGCAGATCGGCGGACGGCACGGTGCCGTCGGTCAGGAAGGCTTCCATCGCTGCGTCATCCTGCTCGAGGCAGGTATCGACCAGTTCCGTACGGTACTTTTCGATGTCCGCGAGGATCTTGCGGTCGCTCGGGACGGTGACGCCGAGCTTGTCGGCGAGGTCCGGAGTGATGTCGTGCTGCACCGGCACGGCGTCGCGCTCGTCCGATTCCCACACCAGCGCCTTCATCTCGACCAGGTCGACCATGCCCTTGAAGTTGTCTTCCGAGCCGATGGGCAGCTGTACGGGCAGAGGACGCGAGCCGAGGCGCTTCTTGATCATGTCCACACAGCGCAGGAAGCCGGCGCCGCTGCGATCCATCTTGTTGACGTAGCACAGGCGGGGCACGCCGTAGTTGTCGGCCAGTCGCCAGTTCGTTTCCGACTGCGGTTCCACGCCGGCCACGCCATCGAACACGACGACCGCGCCGTCGAGCACGCGCAGCGAGCGGTTCACTTCGATCGTGAAGTCGACGTGTCCCGGGGTGTCGATGACGTTGATCTTCTTCTTGCGCCAGAACGTCGACACGGCAGCGGACTGAATCGTGATGCCGCGCTTCTGTTCCTGCTCCATGTAGTCCGTCGTGGTCGACGTCTTCAGGTCCTTCGTGTCGTGCACGTCGACGATCGTGTGCTTGCGACCGGTGTAATAGAGGATGCGCTCCGTGGTCGTCGTCTTACCGGCATCGACGTGCGCGATGATGCCGATATTGCGTATGTCAGAAAGCGGTGTAGTACGAGGCATGACAGATTTCCGTGCTGGTTCCTAAAGCAAAACGAAGCCATCGCCGGTCCGGTTAGTCGGACAAAGGGCGCGAATAATAGGGACGATCCCTGCGACTACCAATGAGGTTATTGCTGGATTTCCCGCAAAAAGCGGCCAGTGGACACCCGGGCCGCCTCGTCAAGGCGGCGCATTCTATCGAAATCCATGGAATTTGCCGCGGGAAACGTACGCCGGTGGCGGCCGGCGGCGCATCCCCCGGCCAGAGGGGCTATTTCACGTAAGCGCGGACGATGCCTTCGAGGAATTCCCGGCCCTCGTACAATGACCTAACGCGCTGTTTTTCATTGAGACCGTGGGCATTCGACTCGTCGGGGGCGGCGAACATGCCGCTCATGCCGTAGGTCGGAATCCCCGCATTCATGAGGAAGCGGCCGTCGGTCGCGCCGACGGTCATGACCGGCGCGACAGGCACGCCGGGCCATTGCTTCGCCGCCTGAGCCTGGACCGGCTTCATGATTTCGTCGGTCAGGGGTGGGGGCGACGATCCGTCGCGACGGCGGACGATACTGACCTGGACCCGGGGATCGCCAATGGCCTGATCGAGGGTGTCCTTGACTTGTTCCGGGGTCGTTCCCTGCATGACCCGGCAGGACAGGGTGACCGCAGCCCGTTGCGGCAGGGCATTGGGGGCATGCCCGCCTTCGAGCTGGGTCGCGGCGCAGGTGGTGTGCAGCATCGCGTTGTAGCTTGGGTCGGCCACCAGGGTGCTGAGTGCTGCGGTGTCCGCCGGGTCGCGGGCCAGGGCGCTCATGGCCTCGCCGATTTCGTCCCCGAGCAGCGGGCCCGTCACCCGGAAGTACTCGCGCACCACGGGCGTGAACTGGATGGGGAACGAGAGTCCGGCGACCTTCCGGGTGGCCTCGGCCAGGTGATAAATCGCGTTGTCAGGGGTCGGCCGCGACGAGTGCCCGCCCGGATTCGTCACTTCCAGCAGGTAGACCTGATGAATCTTTTCGCCGGCCTGGACCTGCAATGCCAATGGCTTGTCGTCCTCGGACAGCAGGCCGCCCGCGCCCTCGTTGATGGCGAAGGCGGCATCGATCAGGTCGCGACGGTTCTTGAGCAGGTAGTCGACGCCGTTCACGCGGTTGGACGTCTCCTCGCCGCAGGTCAGCGCCATGATGAGGTCACGCTTTGGCTTGAAGCCGCGCTCCTGCTTCAGCCGGATCATGAGATCGAGGAACACCGCCCCCATTGCCTTGTCGTCGGCCGAGCCGCGTCCATAAAAGAAGCCGTTCTCTTCGATGAGCGTGAATGGATCGCGCTCCCAGTCTTCGCGGCGCGCATCGACCACGTCGATATGGGCCAGCAGCAGCACGCCTTTCTTTTTGGCCTGATCTGCGCGAATGCGCGCCACCAGGTTGCCATCATCAGGCCTGCCCTCCGGAATCACTATCTGCACGTCGGCGCCTGAATAGCCCGCGGCGAGCAGTCGCGCTTCGGCCGCTCGAACCACCTTCGTGCACGAGCCCGTGGTGGGCGAGGAGTCGATCTCCACCATCTCTTTATAAATCTCGCGAAAGGCGTCGCGGCCCGGATCCGCGTAGACAGGCGCAACGATGAGTGCGACGGACAGCGAGGCGAGCAATTTCTTCATGCGTCGAGGATACAGGTTCACGAGCGCCGCAATCCACCAGGACAAGGACCTCGGTGCGAAAACCGCCGATTGCTGTGTCGACGCCGGCTCAACCACAATGCTGTATGACACGGCAAATTTCCGCTTCGACTGTTGTTCGCCTGGCTGGCGCCCAGGGCCTCAGCATCACGATCGATGATTCGGGATGCATACGACGGATCGACTGCAACGACACGCTGGTCAATCTGTTCGTCGGCAATGCGGTGGAAAACGGGCCCGCCAATCTCTATCTGCGATTGCATACGGGGCGCAGCGTCGGCGTTACGCCGCTGCTGGGGCCGGGAAGCCCGACGCGAGGTTCATCCGTCGCAGTCGATCGCTGGGTCGGTTCCGGCACATGGGAAGGAATGCGTTATACGGTCAGCCTGACGCTGGCGCGAAACGAGCCTGCATGGTTCTGGCATGTCCACGTGGTCAATCGCGGCACGGCTGCGCTGTCCGTCGATTTGATCTACACGCAGGACATCGGACTCGCGCCTTACGCGATGGCGCGTCTCAACGAGTACTACCTCAGCCAGTATGTCGATCACACGCCGCTGCGGCACCCTGTGCGCGGGTGGGTAATTGCGTCCCGGCAGAATCTGGGTTTCGGCGGTCGCACTCCGTGGAGCCTGATCGGCTCACTGCGACGCTCGGTGGGATTTGCGACCGATGCCCTGCAGCTGGCGACCCGTGGCGATGGCAACGCGCCCTTGCAACGTGATCTGCCGTCGCGCCGACGGCAGCATGAACATTCCATGGCTGCGGTTCAGGACGAGCGCACCGATGTTCCCGCCGGTGGCCATGCGACCTTCGGATTCTTCGGACTGTTCCGCGACGATCATCCGGCAGCGACCTCGACCGCCGATCTGGCGCTCGTCGATGCGATCCTGGCTCAGCCGGAAGCATCGCAGGCCGGCTCCTCGAATGCGTCAGTCGTTCGCAGACTCGCATCGACGTCGACGCTGTTCAGCGCCGCACCGCGCTTTCAGCCGCTGCTCCTCGAAGCATCGACGTTGCGATCGCTGTTTCCGGGACGCTGGCGGCACAAGGAATCGAGCGACGACGGCACGTTGCTGTCGTTCTTTTACGGCGACAGTCGGCACGTCGTGCTGCGAGACAAGGAATGGCGTGTGCTGCGGCCGCATGGCCACTTGCTGCGGACGGGCCGACGCGCGACACCGGATGAAAGCGCGCTGACCTCCACGGTGTGGATGGCGGGTGTCTTTCACTCGATGCTCACGCAGGGGCACGTCAGCTTCAATCGGCTGCTGTCCACCGTTCACAGTTACGTGGGGCTGTTCCGCTCGCATGGCCAGCGTGTATTCGTCGACACGGGCAGCGGCTGGCAACTGCTCGACGTTCCATCCGCGTTCGAAATGACACCGACGGTCTGTCGCTGGATCTACCAGCACCAGCCCGGCTTGATCGAGGTTCGCAGCGAAGCGTGCAGCGATCCGCACGAGATGCAGCTCGAGATCGTCGTGCGGTCCGGTCCGCCGGTGCGCTGCCTGATCACGCATCATCTTGCACTGAATGGCGACGACGGCAGCGAGTCCCGACCCGCGCGCTGGTCGATGGACAACGACGTCATCACTCTGAGCGCGGCACCCGGAACAGAGCTGCACCAGCGCTTTCCCGAGGGGAGTTTCCGGATCACCGTGGACGCATCGCTCGAGAAAGTGGGCGGCGATGAGATCCTGTTCAGCGATGGCCGGTCGCGTCAGCTGCCGTTCCTCTGCATCGTCACCGAACGCGCCGGGCAGCATCGGCTGCGAATCGAAGGATGCCTCGTCGTGCAGGAAGCCGCACCCGCTGCGCACAGCGCCATCGACGCGACCTCGCTACCGATCATCGAACTGCCTGAGGCCGACGGGCCTGCGAATGCCGTGGCACCACTGGTGGAGATCCTGCCGTGGTTCGCGCATAACGCGCTGATTCACTATCTGTCGCCGCGCGGGCTCGAACAGTATTCCGGCGGCGGTTGGGGCACGCGCGATGTGACGCAGGGCCCCGTGGAGATGCTCCTCGCGCTGGGCAAGACGCTGCCGGTGCGCGATCTGTTGTTGCGGGTCATGGCAGCGCAGAAGAGCGACGGCGACTGGCCGCAATGGTTCATGTTCTTCGAGCGCGATCGCGCCATTCGCGCCGGTGATTCACATGGCGATATCGTGTTCTGGCCGGTGCTTGCCCTGGCGCAATATCTGATCGCGTCGGGCGATCACGGCGTACTGGAGGAACGCGTTGCCTTCTTCGAAGGCGACGAGCAGTTCACGGTCTGGCAGCACGTCGAGAAGGCGCTGGCGGTGATCGCGGCCAGGATCATTCCCGGTACGTCACTGGCGGCGTACGGCCATGGCGACTGGAACGATTCGCTGCAGCCGGCCGATCCGGCGATGCGCGAACGGTTGTGCAGTGCCTGGACCGTCACGTTGCACCACCAGACGCTGACGACGCTGGCCCGGGCGTTACGGCCGGTGGTGGGAAAGCAGTCGATCGCGGAGCGATTGGACGCCGATGCTGCCGGAGTGGCGCGCGACTTTCAGCGCCTGTTACTCATCGACGATGTTCTCACTGGCTACGCGATGTTCGATGGCGAAACGCCGCGCTACCTGTTGCATCCCCGCGATGAGACCACCGGCGTGCACTACAGCGCACTCGCGATGATCCATGCGATTCTGGAGGGACTGTTGACGCCCGCGCAGGTCGAAGCGCATTTGCAGGTGATCCGCTCGCACCTCACGGGCCCGGATGGCGTTCGCCTGTTCGATCGGCCGATGCCCTATCACGGTGGTCCGCAACGCTTCTTCCAGCGCGCTGAAAGTGCCACGTTCTTCGGGCGCGAAATCGGTCTCATGTACATGCACGCGCATCTGCGCTACGCGCAGGCCCTGGCGCATGTCGGCGACGCCGAGGGCTTCTTCCATGCGCTTTGCCAGGCCAATCCCGTGGGTCTTGCCTCGATCGTGCCCACGGCGTCTTTGCGCCAGGCCAATTGTTACTACTCCAGTTCCGATGCAGCGTTTGCCGATCGCTACGAGGCAAGCACCGGCTATGAGAGGGTGGCCGCGGGCATGATTGCGCTCGATGGCGGCTGGCGTGTGTATTCGAGCGGCGCCGGTATCGCGCTCGGACTGATCGTGCGTCGTTTCCTCGGATTGAATCGCGAGTGTGAGTCGCTGTGCATCGATCCCGTCATGTCACCGCGGCTTTCCGGACTCAAGGTGCGTACGCGTCTGTGCGATCACGATGTTGAAGTGACGTATCTCGTGGGACCCGCTGGCTGCGGCGTTTCCTCGGTGGTCGCCAACGGCAAGGTGTTGCCGATGACGCGTGACGCGCATCCTTATCGGTCCGGGGCGGCACGGATCGCCGTGACGGATCTGGCCGCCGAACTGCAAACCGGATTGAATGCAGTCGTCGTCCACGTCGACTGAGTTGCAAAGCACCCGACGATCGGCCAGGGCGGCCGGTGCTTCATGACAATTCTTTTGGACACTGCCCGAAGCGGAGCGGTAAGTCGCGTCGCACTCGTCGTCAGGCACCTGCGAATCGTTGGCGCCATGCCGATCCGGAAAATTATCTGTTCTTCGTGAGGCTGATTCAAAGACGCCTGGATGCAGGTACGACCGCGCTGCGTACGGAATCGACCCGGGTCGTGTACGAGGCACTCGATAAATAAAGTCGTTTCTCTAAATAAAGTCGTTTCTCCCGCGGTGCGCTGAAAGGGACCGATGGCCCCGTAGTCTGGATCTATGGATTGCCGATAGGGGTTCCCTATCGATTGATAAGGAAGCATCGACTGGCCCTTATGAGGGGATACCTGTAGCTTACGCACATCGCCAGGAGAATGGTTCTCCGAGCATCGCCAGTCCCTCTAGGAGTTCAATCGATGAGTTCAGTGATCAATACGACCATCAAGCCTTTCAAGACTACTGCCTACCACAACGGCAAGTTCGTGCCGGTGTCGGATGCCGACCTGAAGGGCAAGTGGTCGGTGTTCTTTTTCTATCCGGCCGATTTCACGTTCGTCTGCCCGACCGAGTTGGGTGACGTGGCGGATGTCTACCCGGAATTCAAGAAGCTCGGCGTCGAAGTCTACAGCGTGTCGACCGATACCCACTTCACCCACAAGGCATGGCATGACGCATCGGAAACGATCAAGAAGATCCAGTACCCGATGCTCGGGGATCCGACCCACGCCATCAGCCGCAACTTCGGCGTGCTGATCGAGGAAGAAGGTCTGGCGCTGCGCGGTACGTTCGTCGTGAATCCGGAAGGCGTCATCAAGGTCGCCGAGATCAACGACCTGGGCATTGGCCGCGATGCCAAGGAACTGCTCCGCAAGGTGCAGGCCGCTCAGTACGTTGCTGCTCATCCGGGTGAAGTCTGCCCGGCCAAGTGGACGCCTGGTCAGAAGACCCTCGCGCCCTCGCTGGATCTGGTCGGCAAGATCTGATCCTGCTTCCAGTCCGCAAGTAAGGACCAGGGCGGCGTTCGCGCCGCCCTGGGTCCGGATCCCTTTGGCTACCGTTCTGTCGGAGACATCATGCTCGATGCAACTCTTCGCCAACAGCTTCAGACCTACCTCGAGCGGCTCACACGGCCGGTCGAGCTCGTGGCGTCGCTGGATGACAGCGACGCGTCGCTCGAGATGCGCGATCTCCTGCGGGACATCGTGACGCTGTCACCCCTGCTGTCCCTGAGCGAGAACGGTAGTGACGAGCGCAAACCTGCGTTCAGCGTGGGCAGCCCGGGTCACGACATCAAGATCCGTTTCGCCGGCATTCCCATGGGCCATGAGTTCACGTCGCTCGTGCTCGCGCTGTTGCAGGCCGGCGGTTACCCGCCGAAGGTCGATGCGAGTGTCATCGAGCAGATCAAGTCGCTCAGGGGCGAGTTCAAATTCGAGATTTTCATTTCGTTGAGCTGCCACAACTGCCCCGATGTCGTGCAGGCGCTCAATCTGATGGCCGTGCTCAATCCGAATGTGTCCAGCACCATGATCGATGGCGCGCTGTTCCAGGCGGAAGTCGAGGCACGCCAGGTGCTGGCTGTGCCGATGGTGTTCCTGAATGGGCAGGTGTTCGGCCAGGGTCGTATGACGATCGAGGAGATCCTCGCGAAGGTCGATACGAATGCCGATGCACGCCAGGCGGAGCAGTTGAATGCGAAAGACGCGTTCGATGTGCTGATCGTCGGCGGCGGTCCCGCTGGTGCGGCGGCCGCAATCTATGCAGCGCGCAAGGGCGTGAAGACGGGGGTGGTGGCCGAGCGCTTCGGCGGCCAGGTACTGGACACACTGGGCATCGAGAACTTCATTTCGGTGAAAGAGACCGAGGGCCCGAAGATGGCCGCGGCGCTCGAGGATCACGTGCGCAGCTACGAAGTCGACATCATGAATCTGCAGCGCGCCGAGGGCCTCGTGCCCGCTGACGCCAATGGATTGATTGCGGTGAAGCTCGCGAGCGGTGCCACGCTGCGCAGCCGCTCCATCGTGCTGGCGACGGGTGCTCGCTGGCGCGAAATGAATGTGCCGGGCGAGCGCGAGTATCGCGGCCGCGGCGTAGCCTATTGCCCGCACTGCGACGGCCCGTTGTTCAAGGGCAAGCGCGTTGCGGTGGTCGGCGGCGGCAACTCCGGCGTCGAAGCCGCGATCGACCTGGCCGGCATCGTGAGTCATGTGACCCTGATCGAATTCGACAGCAAGTTGCGTGCGGACGAAGTCCTGCAGCGCAAGCTGCGCAGTCTGCCGAACGTGCGGGTGATCCTGTCCGCGCAGACCACAGAGGTGCACGGCGCAGCTGGCAAAGTGAATGCACTGAGCTACCGCGATCGCGCGTCTGGCGACTCGCACCGTATCGAGCTGGAAGGTGTGTTCGTGCAGATCGGATTGCTGCCGAACACGGATTGGCTCAAGGGTACGGTGGGATTGAGCAATCGCGGCGAGATCGAAGTGGATGCGCGTGGCCAGACATCGCTGCCGGGCGTGTTCGGGGCCGGCGATGCCACGACGACGCCGTACAAGCAGATCGTGATCGCGATGGGCGAGGGCTCAAAGGCGGCGCTCAGTGCCTTCGATCATCTGATTCGCAGCAGCGCGCCGGTGTCGCAGGCAAACGCTGCCTGATGCAAATCCGGGCGGGGCGTCCTTGCGACGCCTCGTCCGCATTCCTTCAGCGCGGGTGCGCGAGGCGCCAGCGGATCAATCCGCTGACCAGCAGCAACGAAGCCGCCAGTCCCCACAGGCTGCCGATGGCAGCACTCGAGAGCATCCACATGGGCGGTGCCTGCAGCGGCCGCCCGTCGGTGAGTACCAGCAAACTGCCGATCGATACGATGACCGCCGTGGCGACGTAGATCGCAAACCAGCGGTGGCGTTGCTGCGCCGTCAGGCGGCGGGTGAGGGGAGCGTCGTGATACTGCGCACGATGCACGTCGCGCCACACGAAGCCGATCACGAACAACAATCCGACGGCCGAACTCACGTGCTGTGCGACGCCGACCCACGCATGCGAATTTCCCGCAGCGGTCAGCCCCAGGTCATCGAATACGGAGAGCATTCGCACGCCGCGTGCGCCTTCATGGGTGAATGCATCCCACACGAGGTGTGTGAACGCACCCAGCAGGACGCCCAGCGCCGCAAATGCCCACTGCCGCAGGCTCAGCAGTGACGGCGACGGGGCATCCTTGCTCCAGGCCAGGTACAGCCGATCCGGCATCAGTTCATAGGTCGCCGGCTTGATGTGCAGCTGAAAGATCCAGTACCAGACCAGGCCGACGGGCAGGCAGAACGTGAAGAGCCCGACCTTGCTGTGAGTCATGTCCCGCGACAGCACATGGAACAGGAATACGGTGGAGTCCGGCACCATGGCGCCGATGACGGCGGCGCTCAGCAATCGCCAGCGACGCAGGAAGTGCGCGAACGGCAGGACCGCTGCGGTGTGTGAAATCGTAAATGGCATGAACGTTCGGCAGAATGGACTGCTGCCGATTCTGCCATCGATCGACGCAGTGAGCGGCTACTGTGTCACAGGCTCACGATCAGGCGCGAAATGGGCATGCCGAGGCAATGCGCTGACGCGAGAGGGTGTTCCCGTCCGTGTCAGGCGACGGCGGTACGGAAGGTTTCAGCCGCCTTCCGCCTGCTCCGCTTCGGTCGATCCGGTCCATCCGCCACCCAGGGTCTTGTACAGCGCAACGAGTTGCACGCCGATCTGCGTATTGCTCTCACTGTAGGCGCGCTCCGCCTGCAGCAGTGTGCGATGCGCATCGAGATCGACGAGGTAGTTCACCAGGCCATGCTGGTAGCGTACGTGCGCAATGTCGTAGGCCTCGCGGCTGGCGCTGACGACGGCGGCGAGTTCCTGATGGCGGCGCCGTTCCGCGGCGTACGCATCGAGTGCATTCTCGATTTCATGCCATGCATTCAGCACGGTGCGCTGATAGTTCACCGCCGCTTCCTGCTGTTGCAGCTTGCGCAGTTCCACGACGGCACGCAGGCGCCCGCCCTGGAAGACGGGCAGGCTGATGCTGGGTCCCACGACCCACTGGCGTGCGCCCCATTCGGCGAAGTCGGAGGCATCGAGCGACTGCTGTGTGAAGCTGCCGGTGAGGGAAATGCGCGGATACAGGTCAGCGACGGCGACGCCGATCTCAGCCGTCGCCGCGTGCAACTCGGCTTCTGCGCGGCGGATATCCGGCCGGCGTCGGGCCAGTTCCGAAGGTACGCCCGCTGCGGCAATCGCCGGCAGGGCCGGCGACGCAGGCCTGGTCGCCAACTCCGACCGCAGTGCGTTGGGATCTGCACCGACGAGCAGCGCCAGCGCATTCTGCAGCGCCGCTTCCCGATGCTCGAGGTCGGGAATCTGTGCGCGCACCGTCGACACCTGTGCCTTCTGCACGCTGAGATCCAACTCGCTGACCAGTCCGCCTTTGACGCGATATTCCGTGATCTCCAGTTCATCGGTGCCCGACGCGACATCGTCACGTGCGATGCGCAGCTGATCGCGTACCCCCATCAATTCGAGATACGCGCGCGTGACTTCGGCGACGAGCGTCAGTTCCGCGTCACGAAAACCTTCCGTGCCTGCTGACACACCCGCATCGGCTGACTCGATCGCTCGACGCACGCGGCCCCACAGATCGATCTCCCACGCGGCGTCGAATCCGGCTTCGTACACGTCGTACGGCTGCGACACCGCTGCGATGATCTGATCGCGACTGTTTCCGGGCGGGACGAGAATATCGATCAGACGTGTCGTCACGCCATGCTCGCTTTCCCGGCGGCGCTGATATCCGGCACTCACCTGGACTGCGGGCCAGCGTTCGCCGGTGGCAATGCTGCGTTGAGCACGACTCTGCGCCACGCGCAGCGCCGCGATCTTCAGGTCGAGATTGCCGGCGCGTGCCCGATCGATCAGTTCATTCAGTGTCGCATCGCCAAACTGCGTCCACCAATCGGCGTCGATTTGCGTGGCTTCGGATGCGTTCTGCCATTGCTCCGGCAGCCTGGCTTGTGGGCGCTCGAAGTTCGGACCCACGGAGCAGGCGGTGAAACATGTCAGTCCAATCGCGAGCAGGAATGATCGAGTCAACATAGGCACCTGCCTTTCTTTAGGAGCCGAACGAGGCTGCTGGGCGCTGGGCTGCCGGCCAGACAGAGAACACGACGGTTCTGTTCCGATTCTGGCCAGCAGCCCAGTACCCAGCGCCCAGCAGCCCATTTCCTCTACACCAGCCGATGACGGAACAGCCACGCCGCCGCGGGGAGCGTCAGGGCAGCAATGACGATGAGCGGCCACATGTCGTTGTAGAGCAGTTGGAAACCGGCGCCCTCGAGATAGATGCGCTGCACCATCTCGATCGCGTACCGCAGCGGATTCAGTAGTGTCAGGTATTGCATGGCCGTCGGCATGTTGCTGATCGCAGAGGTCAGGCCGGACAGCAGCATCATCGGCATCAGCATCACGAACGTGTAGAGCATCGCCTGCTGCATGGTTGCGGAATACGCAGAGAGCGCGAGGCCAATGCCCACCGACGCGGTGGTGAACAGCAGCAAGCCGACATACAGCGTGAGTAGCGACCCCTGAAAGGGAATGCCAAACCACAAGCGTGCCACCAGCAGGATGATCGTGGACTGCGTCAGTCCGATCAGGATCGATGGCACGGCCTTGCCCACCATGATTTCGCGCGGGCGCAGCGGCGTGACCAGCAGCTGGTCGAACGTCCCTTGCTCGCGTTCGCGCGCCACGGACAATGCGGTGAGCATGAGTGTCTGCAGAAAACTGAGCGCTGCGATCAGGCTCGGGATCATGTTCCAGCGCGTTTCCAGATTGGGGTTGTACCAGGCCCGCATTTCCACGCGCAGCGGCGGACCGGCGCGTCCGTGCCTGGCATTCCACGTCGCATTGAAGCTGTCGACAACGGCCAGGACATAGGCGGTGGAAATGCCCGCGGTATTCGAGTTGCGTCCGTCCGTGATCGCCTGCACCACAGCGCCCTGGCCCGATTGGATGCGCCGCTCGAAATCATCCGGAATCTGGATCACCAGGATCGCCTTCTTGCGGCCGATTACGTCGCTGATGTCGCGGGCACTGGTCAGGTCCGCGACGCGCTGGAAGACCGTCGTGCCATCCAGCTTCGAGACGAAGTCGCGCGACGCGTGGCTGCGATCGCGGTCGAGCAGCGCGTAGGGCACTTCGTTCAGATCGAAGGTTGCCGCGTAGCCGAACAGGAGCGATTGCATGACGATCGGCATGAACAGCACCAGGCGGCTGCGCGGATCCTTGAGGATGGCGATGAGTTCTTTGCGGATGAGCGTGCGGATGCGATAGAGCGTCGCGTTCATTGCAGCTCCTTGCGCGTATTCACGCGTGCGAGGACCAGCAGCACGGCCGCAGCCAGCGCGAGGACCGCGCAATCGCGGATCAGCAGACTGGGGACATTGCCTGCCAGGAACAGGGTCTGCAGTGCTTCGACGTAGTAGGTGGCCGGCAGCACGCTGCTGATGCCGCGAACGACGGCGGGCACGCTGCGCAGGTCGAAGATGAATCCGGACAGCATCAGTGCGGGCAGGAAGCCGACGATGAGCGCAATCTGGCTGGCGAGAAACTGATTCTTGGTGGCCGCGGAGATCAGCAGTCCGGTCGCCAGCGAGACCAGCAGGTACAGCATGGACGTGAAAATGATCAGCGCCAGCGAGCCGCGGATCGGCACGAAGAACAGGAACTTCGCCGACAGCAGGCACATGAGGAGTCCGGCCAGTCCCACCACGAAATAGGGAATCAATTTCGAGATGACGATCTCGGTGGCATGCACCGGCGTCACGAAGAGCGATTCGAGCGTGCCGCGCTCCCATTCGCGGGCGACGACGAGCGAGGTCAGCAGCGCGCCGTTCAACGTCATGATCAGCACGATCAGGCCCGGCACCAGGAAGTACCGGCTGTTGTTGGCTTCGTTGAACCAGAGGCGCGATTCCACGGAGATGGCCGGCGCCGATAGCGCGGCTGCTTCGCCGGAGGCGGCGCGCTTCGTGGCCCATTGTCCGATAGCCCCACGCGCATATGCATCGATGACGCGGGCGCGATTGGCATCGACGCCATTGACGAGCACCTGGATGGTCGCATCGCCGCGTGCGAGATTTCGCGAGAAATCTCCGCGGACGTAGACGATGGCGTCGACCTGGCGTTCGCGCAGCAACTGCCGGGCGGCGTTCATGGAGACGAGCGGCACCGGCGAGAAGTAGGGCGACAGGTAGAACCCTGCCAGTACGTCTTGTGCGGCAGGCGAGGTGTCTTCGGTGACGATGGCCAGCGGCGCGTTCTTCACGTCGAATGACAGGCCGTAGCCGAAGATCAGGATGAGCATCAGGGGCAGGAACAGGCCCACCATCAGATTGCTCTTGTCGCGGATGAGCTGGCGTGTCTCCTTGTGTGTCAGTGCAAGAAGGCGGCGCCACGAGAGACTGCCGGCCGGGCGTGACAGGGGTTGGGTCATGCCGCGGCATCCTTCTCATTGGTCTGCCTGCGCGACTCCGCAACGATCGCGATGAACGCGTCCTCCATGCCGTGGGTGGTGACGCCATCCCCGGACGCGTGCGCGCGGACTTCTTCCGGCGTGCCTATCGCGAGCATCTTGCCCGCATCCTGGATCATGATGCGGTCGCAGTATTCCGCTTCTTCCATGAAGTGTGTGGTCACGACAATGGTCGTGCCGTGATCCGCCAGTGCAGTGATGCGATGCCAGAACTCCCGCCGTGCCAGCGGATCGGCGCCGCTGGTGGGCTCGTCGAGAAAGACGATCTGCGGTTCGTGCAGCAATGCCGCAGCCATTGCCAGGCGTCGCTGGAAGCCGCCGGGCAACAAGCCGGCGGCGGATGATTCACGTTCGCGCAGGTCGAAGTTCTCCAGCGCCCAGTCGATGCGCTCCTGCATGCGCGCGTTGCGCAGGCCGTAGGCGCCGGCGAAGAACTCGAGGTTCTCGCGGATGCTGAGGTCGCCGTAGAGCGAAAATTTCTGGGCAACATAGCCGACGTTCTGTCGTGCTTCCGCTCGCGCTTTGCGCAGGTCGGCGCCGGCAACGCGCAGCGTTCCGCTCGTTGCCGGCAGCAAGCCGCAGAGCATGCGGAACGTCGTGGTCTTGCCGGCGCCGTTCGGGCCGAGCAGGCCGAAGACTTCGCCGCGGCGGACATCGAAGCTGGTGCGATTCACGGCAATGAAATCGCCGAACTTCCGCACCACATCGTGTACTTCGATGACGATCTCGGAATCGCCGGCAGGCTTGATGGGTGTCAGGTCGATGGCGGCAGCCGCGGCCGGCCGCACATCGCTTTGTCTGCGCAGCAACATCATCAGGCCGTCTTCGAGATCGGGTGCGACCGGCTCGAACTTCACATCCGGCACCGCGGCGGCATGTTCTTCCCGCATCACGGTGCGTACGTGGCCGCCCTGGGGCACGGCGTCGATGATGTCCGGCATATCCATGAGCCGCGCCTGTAGTTTGCGCGCCGACTCCTGGGTCGAGGAGCGTGCGATGAAGGAATGATCGCGCGCCAGGTCGCTGATCGATTGCGGCGGACCGCGCGCAATGACCTTGCCTTCGTGCAGCACGACGACATTGGCGCAGCGCTCCGCTTCATCCATATAAGAAGTGGATACCAGTACCGACAAGCCTTCCTGCTCGACGAGGCTCGATACGATCGACCAGAGTTCACGACGCGACAGCGGATCGACACCGACCGTTGGCTCATCCAGCAGCAACAGTTCGGGCGAGCGCACCAGCGTGCAGGCCAGTCCGAGTTTCTGTTTCATGCCGCCGGACAGCTTGCCCGCGAGGCGCTCGCGAAAGGGCGCGAGGTTCGTCATCTCCATCAGTCGCGGATAGCGTCCTTCACGCTCCTGCGGGGTGACGCCGTGCAGGTCGGCATACAGATCGAGATTCTCCTGCACGCTCAGGTCCTCGTAGAGACCGAAGCGTTGCGGCATGTAGCTGATGCGATTCTGGATTTCCTGCGGCTGCGTTGCCGCATCGAGTCCCAGTATCGTCAGCGACCCTGCGTCGGCGCGCAGCAGTCCGGTCGCGAGCCGCAGCAGCGTGGTCTTGCCTGCGCCATCGGGTCCGACGAGCGCGGTGAGCGAGCCATGTCGGGCTTCGAACGAAACGTTATCCAGCGCGGTGATGGACTCCGTCTTGCTGCGCGCAAAGCGTTTCGACAGATCACGCGCCTCGATGGCGACGCCATGACGGGCCGCTGCCATGGCATTCAACCGGCGGCGTCGCCGTTGGAGGAGACCGGCGCCGCCGTCGTATCGATGTTCACCGTGGCTGGCATGCCCAGGCGCAAACGGTCCCTGGGATCCTGCACGAGCACCCGCACTTCGTAGACGAGGCTGGTACGCAGCTCTTCGGTCTGGACCGTCTTGGGAGTGAACTCCGCGGTGGATGAAATGAATCCAACCTTGCCTTCGATGGCCTCCTGCGGTGCGCCGTCGACGGTGATCGTCGCAGGCATGCCGACGTTCACGCGGGGCAGGTCCGGTTCGCTGATATAGGCGCGCACCCACTTCGGGTTGGCGATGGCGATGGAAAAGACGGGTCGTTGCGGCGTCGCCAGTTCGCCGGGTTCCATCAGGCGATTGCGGATCACGCCGTCGGTGGGGGACACGAGATCGGCATCCTTCAGCTGCTGCCGCAGCAGGGCGAGATCGGCTTCTGCCGCGTCGAGCTGCGCCTGCGCCTGGTCGATGTCTTCCTGGCGCGATCCGGCCAGCAACAGCCCGAGTCCCTCGCGGCTGTTCCTCGCATTCGCTTCGCTCATGCGTGCCTGTGCCGTTGCGGCCTCCAGATCCGTGGCACTGACGGCGCGACCTTTCGAGGCGTCGCTGATCGATTGCAGGCGGTCGATCTGACTCCTGGCATTCGCTGCTTCGGCCTCCGCGGCCGCGACAGCGGCGCGTGCCTGCGCGATCTCTTCGCGGCGCGCGCCATTGCGGAGTTTTCGCAGCATCTCCGCTTGGGCGGTCATCTTCGCTTCGGCCTGGCGCACCCGCGGCTCGAGCCGGCTGGTGTCCAGGCGGGCAAGTACGTCACCCGTCTTCACGACGGTGCCTTCCTCGACCAATACCGCGGCGATGCGCTCGCTGTCCTTGAAGGGCAGATCTACTTGCCGCAGGTCCACATTGCCGTGCAGCACGATGACCCCGGACTGTCGATCGCGGTGGCTGATCCAGTAGAACGCGACGGCGACCAGTGCGAGCACCGCCACGGCGATCGCAACGACTTTCTTGTTCACAGCGGCTGACTCACGTACGACTTGCGGACGGCCGGCAGTCTATTCAAAATCAAATTTGAATTACAGAGTCTCCTGATATGCGGAAAACCGAAACCTCTCCAGCTCGTGCAGTCAGGCGCCACAAGGTGAAAGCGCCGGTGCGCGAAGATGGCGCGCAGACCCGGCGTCAATTGCTGGAAGTGGCCGGCCAGGTGTTTGCCGCGCAGGGCTACGAGCGCGCTACCAGCAAGGAGATCTGCCGGCGGGCCGGGGCGAACATTGCTGCGGTCAACTATCACTTCGGCGGCAAGGATGGTTTGTACGCCGCGGTACTGGAGGAGGCGCATGCCCGTCTCATCAGCATCGACGTGGTCGCTTCTGCGACGGGCGGCAAGGCGGATCCGGCCACCAAACTGCGCACGCTGCTATCCAGAATCGTGGGAGAAATCGCCAGCCGGGATGGCGGTGCCTGGGAGTTGCGGATACTCAGCCGCGAGATTCTGTCGCCGACGCCGCTGATGGGGCCGATGCTGTCGAATCAGGTGGCGCCCAAGGCGAAGCTCGTGCGCGCCATGATCGGTGATGTGCTGGAGTTGCCGAGCACTCACCCGGCGGTGAGTCGCACTGTCATCAGTCTGATGGGGCCGTGCGTCATGTTGCTGATGGTGAGCAAGGATGTGCTGGGCAAGGTGCTGCCGGCGCTCGATCTCGATGCGCCATCCCTCGTCGAGCATCTCGTGACGTTCGCAGTGGGCGGCATGAAGGCCGTCGCCGCGAAAGCGAAGAAGCGTTGATCCGCCGTTCAGTTCACCGTGAACTGCAGGCGCTTCAGTAACTGGCCCTGCGGCGTGCGTACATCGACCAGCCAGCGTCCCCGCGCGTCCTGCGGAAACGATTGCTTGCGCGAATACGTGCGCCAGCCGCTGTCGTTGCCGCCATGGATCGTCGAGGTGATGCGTTCGCTCGATCCGCGGTGACGCCAGTCGAATACGATCGATTGCGCCACGCCGCTCGGCGCACGAATGGCGACGAACGCGATCACGCCGTTGCCGAGCTGTGCTGCCGTGAACGTTCTGGCTGGCGTGCCGGGTGTCAGGTTGTCGATGGACTGCGTGATGACCGCCTGGGTCACTGCAAGCCCGGCGGGCGGAATGTGAGCCCGCAACAGCCACAGAGCCAGCGGCGCAACCAGCGAGCAGGCGATCCAAGCGGCCTTGAGCCGGACCGAGCGCAATGACTGCAATGACATCGGCGCCGTCAGCAGCAGCCACACGCCCACCGCGCCCAGCGCGAACGGCACCGCCTGCTCGAGCGACAGATGTACGACCATCGGCAGGACGACCACCGCGGCAATGAGACTGCAATAGGCATGGAACAGCAGACGCGTTGCAGCCCGGGCTGCGATCCAGCGCTCGTAGAGCGGATCGATCGAGGTGAGCAGGGCGGCAACGGCGGCGATGACGAGGAAGACGATCTGTCCTGTGTCGCGCTGCGTGGCGCCAAACACGAAGGGCAACGCGAAGAACAGCATTTCCTGCTGCAGCGACTGGGTCAGGAAATTGGCGACGAATTTGCCGATGCCGGCGCGGCGACGTTCCAGGGCGCGTCGCACCAGTGGTTCGATGAGCAACCAGACCCATCCGGTCAGCGCGACCATCGCGACGATCCAGGCGAGGTCCGCGCCGCGCTTCACCATCGCGAAGCCAATGACGCCGGAGACGAAACTGATGAGGGGAATCAGCCAGGGAACACGCTCGAAGAATCGCGCGATTCGAGCCAGCGGCTGCGGGGACATCTGCTCGACGGTCGACATCGCTGCATTCTCGGCGATGCCGGACCGAGGCTCCACCGGATTCTGCGCGTCGATGTCAGCGCGCGATCGCGGCCCCGGTCCGTTCGATCACGTAGGGATAAGCGGGTTGCTCGATGCTGTCTGCGCTTTGCGCTTTCGCGGAGCCTCACTTTTTCAGCGGCGCGGGTCGTGGCGCCCGGCGCCGTCGCACAATCGGTCAAGTGTCATCTGCCAGCGTCGCGGTCTGGTCCGCATCGGCAGATGAATTAACGGAAGTGGGGTCAGGCGGCGGCGCCGAACGGGCCGGCGATCTTTTCCATTTCGTACCCGATCGTCTCCATCGTCTTCGGGTCGACGATGGGATTGCCGCGGCGAAACGAACCGGTCTGGATCGCAACGTGACCGAACGAACTATCCGGCTGCAGCGAGATCTCGCCGTTGTTCTCGCGGATCATGACCTGGCCGCGAGTGCCTTCGTCCAACAGCCAGCCAATGACTTCACAGGTTGAGTCCACGATCGTCACCTTTGTTTGGAGTTTTACCGAAAACAAAGCAACACTCGTGCCAACGAAATGATTCATTTAAATCAATAAGTTAGGTGGCGTAGCTGCGGCGGAGGGTGACAATCCGCGTCACCATCTGCGCCGGACGCGCGACTTGTCAGAATGCGACGCCGAATACAGACAGTGGTAATGCACTGCAGCATCGTCTGTAACTGGCTGTGCCACTGACGAAAGCCAGAGATCAGCCATGGCCGGCGGCAATGGTTGACGGGCAGGCATCCAACCACACTTCGACAGGCAATCAACGAGCGTCAGTCGGGAGCGACGAGTTGCATCGCATCGCCCGCCGGGAGCTGCGACGCAGTGCCGGATTGACGCTGAGCGCAACCACCTCGCTTCCTTCCTGGAAGCGCTGTGAGTCCGATTATTTTCAACCCGAGGATGACTGTCATGAAATCGCTGTTTCCTGTTCTTGCCGCGCTTCTGGCCACGGCTGCGATGACCAGCGCTCACGCGAATGACTCCCGCGCTGTCGAGCAGCGTGAAGTCAGGTATGACGATCTGGACCTCATGCAGCCCGGTGATGTCGCCAGGCTGTATGGCCGCATCGACCAGGCTGCCCAGGCGGTCTGCTGGACATCGGGAGTGCTGGAGGTGACGGCGCGTCCGAGAATGAAGCGTTGTACGGCTCAGGCGCTGGCGCGTGCAGTCGCCGATGTCGACGCGCCGCTGCTCAGTGATTACTACCTCGCGCGCAAACGAGGTTCGCAGCTCCCGAAGCGCACGGCGAAGACCGACGCAAGCCGGCGTCAGGCACGAACCGTGGTCATTGCCGATCGGGTCGCCATAATGGTTCGGGCGTAATGACAGTCCGCCGTCCTGTTGCCATCGGGCCGCAGGACGGCGGCGAATGTCCCTGTCATGCGGGGCTGATCGGTAACCCTGTTTCGATCCGTGATGGCAGGTGGCTGTCTCCGTTCGCCGCGCCTCTGTTGTCACTGGATGCGATTCTGCGTGCTTTACGGATTGCCACGCCGCCGCATGTTCACGGTACTGGCGCAGTTTGTGTGCCGGATGCGGCGGGGTCCTCTGGTCGAAACCGCGGGCGGGCACGCTCCTGTATACAGGCACGGTCCGCCTGCGAGTCCAACGGTGAGTGAAGACAGCAAAAATCGTTTCGTGAGGGTGGTGACCCTGATGGCATTGCTTGCCGTGCCCGTTGCGGTTTCGGCCGATCCTCCTGTCACGCCTCACGGGAATGGGATGAAGCAGACCACCATCGAAGTCTGGCTGGTTCTCAGCGAACCCGCACTCGCCACATTACCGCGCGACGCCACCGAACAGCGCACTGCGCTACGCGAGCGCATCGTTGCGGAGCAGAACCGCGTGATGGACCAGGTGCGTGCTCTCGGTGCCGTCGAGTCTGGCCGTATACAGCAGGTTGAGAACGCAATCGCCGTGCGATTACCTACGGCCTCACTCGACGCTGTAAAGAAGATCGACGGCGTGCGCAGCGTGCGGATGGTGAGCGATCGAAATCGCCTGCAGGACTAGTGCTGTCCACTGTTGACTAATTAACGACACGCCGCGCAGTATCGGTCGCATGAGTTGCGCAGCAGCCCGCTGCGTGCTCTTCACAACCAGAACAGGGAGCCAGCAATGCGTCGAGCCTATCGACTGCGACCTCTATCGGTCGCAATCGCTGCCGTCATCGTTACTGCGTGCGGCAGCGGAAATTCCCCCGATCCCATGAGTCAGGCTGCATCGAAGGGGCAACCGTCTGTTACTTCGGCCGGCAAGCCACTGCGCGCCACGCCCGCGCCGGCAGGCATCACTGCAACCAGGGTTGATTCGCGACTGCAGCGCGCCAGTGGCCCGGTCGATGTCTGGGTGACGCTGGAAAACCCGTCGATTGCGGCGCAGGTCGCGATGGTTGCTGCGACTGAAGGCGTCGGCAAATCCAAGGAGTTGTCGGCATCGAGCAAGGCCTCGTTTGCTCCGGTGCTCGAGAAAGGGCGCAATGATCTTTTCGCCCAGCAGTCCAAGGTGGCGCTCGGCCTCGCCAGTGTCGGTGCGGAAGAGCTCGCTCGCGTTCACGTCGCTCATAACGCCATCGCAGTCCGCGTCGATGCTTCGCAGATCGAACACATCGCTTCGCTGCCCGGCGTGTCGCAGGTGCGGCCGGTGGTGAACTACGAGATGACGCTCGATGAAACCGTTCCTTACGTCGGCGGCACAGCGGTGCAGGCGACGGGCAAGGACGGCAGAGGCGTCACCGTCGCGGTGCTCGACTCGGGCATCGACTACACGCATCGCAATCTCGGTGGTGCCGGTACGCTCGAAGCTTACGCTGCCGCGTACGGCGCAGGCCCTGGCGATCCTCTGCAAACCACGACCGACGGTCTGTTCCCGACCAGCAAGGTCGTCGGCGGTTTCGACTTTGTCGGTGAAACCTGGCCGAATGGCGCGCTCACGGAAGACCCCGACCCCATCGATTTCGGCGGTCACGGCACCCACGTGGCCGACATCATTGGTGGCAAGAGTCAGGACGGCACTCACGTCGGCATGGCTCCGGGTTCGAAACTGCTCGCCGTTAAAGTCTGTTCGGCGGTGGCAACTTCCTGTAGCGGCGTTGCCTTGCTCAAGGCGGTCGACTATTCGCTGGACCCGAACGGTGACGGCAGCACTGCCGACGCCGCGGACATCATTCACCTGTCGCTCGGCTCGGACTACGGCCAGATCGAAGACGACCTGACCGCCGCCCTCGAAGATGCAGTGCGCATGGGTGTCGTGGTCGTGGCCTCAGCCGGCAATGGTTCCAACAAGCCATACGTCGTGGGGTCGCCTTCCATCGGTCCGGGCGTCCTGAGCGTTGCCCAGACACAGGTCCCCAGCGCAAAGGCAATTCCGTTGGTGGTGAATGCCCCGGCATCCATCGCGGGTACCTACGGCAATACGGCGACGGTGGAATGGTCGCCGGTCGGTTCCGGCGTCACCGGCGATGTCGTCTATGTGGGCACTGCTTGCCCGGGTGAAACACTGCGGGCCAGTCCTGCGGGCAAGATCGCGCTGATCGACCGTGGGACATGCTCGATCAGTCTCAAGGTCGATGTGGCGGTGGACGCTGGAGCGACGGGGACACTGATTGGGCTTGTCGCACCGGGCGACGCCGTCAGCTTCTCGTTCGGCGGCGGCGATAGTTTCGCTCCCACGCTCGTGATCCAGCAAAGCCTCTCGAATGCCATCAAGTCCCAGTTGAACGCCAGCGCGACGGTGAACGTGTCGATTTCTCCAGCGGCAGCACTCCCGCTGGTCGGCAGCATGGCCAGCACATCCTCGCGCGGACCGTCGCATCTGCAGGACATCAAGCCTGAGATCGGCGCGCCCGGTGCTTCGATATCCGCGGAAGTTGGAACGGGCGATGTCGCGACCGCGTTCGGCGGTACGTCGGGTGCGGCACCAATGGTGTCCGGTGCGGCCGCGCTGCTGCTGCAGGCTTATCCGACCCGCACGCCGATGCAGATCAAGGCGATGCTGATGAACAGCGCCAATACGACGGTCTACACCAATCCGGCACTGCTGCCTGGCGGCCTCGCGCCGATCACGCGCATCGGTGCGGGTGAGCTGCGTGTCGACAAAGCGATCGCGCTGAATGCCATCGCGTGGAATCCGGAATCGAAGTCCGCGGCACTGAGCTTCGGCGCGGTCGACGTGCCGATCGACGGCGTCATCCTGATCAAGAAAGTGAAGGTGCAGAACTTCAGCAATGCCCGTCGCACCTATACCGTGGCACGCAGCTTCCGGTATGCCGACGACCAGGCGTCCGGTGCAGTGACGGTGAGCGCCCCGAGTTCGGTCGCCGTGGCGGCGAAAGGTCAGACGGAGTTTGCCGTCACACTGTTGATCAAGGGCAGCAAGCTGCCAGCCTGGACATTGAACGGCGGTGCATTGGGCGGCGACGGCGCAGCACTCAACAAGCCGGAATACGACGGCTACATCACGCTGACGAGCGGCAGCGAAAAACTGTCGCTGCCCTGGCATGTGTTGCCGCGCAAGGCCTCGGCAACCGTGGCCGGTCCGGTGGTGAAACTGAAGAGGAGCGATTCGATCAACCTGCTCAACCTCGGTGTCGCGCAGGGTGACTTCGACGTGTTCTCGCTGGTGGGTACGAGCCCGCGTTCGCCGCGTTCCGAACAGCCGAAGCCGGGCGACAGCTTCGCGTTGATCGACCTGCAGTCGGTCGGCGTGCGGCATCTGCCGGCGGCGGTGTATGGCGCCGACTATCTCGAGTTTGCAATTGCGACGTACGGGCGTCGTGTGCATCCGAACTACCCGGCAGAGTTCGATATCTACATCGATACGAACCGCGACGGCGTGGACGACTTCGTGGTGTACAACGGGGAGAGCGGTGGGTTCTCAGTGACAGGTCAGAACGTCGTGAACGTCGTCAATCTGGCGACCGGCTCCGGTGGCGCCTACTTCTACACGGATGCGGACCTGAACTCGGGCAATGCCATCTTCACGGTGCCGATGGCGGCGATGGGTCTCGCGGCGGGCAAGACGATCGGCCTGTCGATCTATGCGTTCGACAACTACTTCACCGGCAACCTCACCGATTCCATCGCAGGCATG
The DNA here is from genome assembly GCF_036520495.1 of Povalibacter sp. Lineage (GTDB taxonomy): Bacteria > Pseudomonadota > Gammaproteobacteria > Steroidobacterales > Steroidobacteraceae > Steroidobacter. The sequence continues at coordinate 171,912 of NZ_DATDJO010000004.1, forward strand.
CGCTTTACCCCGGGCAGCCCGCGGTACTCGGTCGAAGGAGAGCCATGGGGCACGGTCAAGCCGCGTTCGCTTTCAAGCGTGACAGTGTCCAAGGCCCAGGTTCCAGATGCCAGTACGACGGAGTCGGCCATCCTGCTGATGTTCCGCCGCAATACGCTGCTGGAGTCGGAGGTTGTGAAGGTGCGTTGAGCAGCCCTGACAACCTTGTGAGGATCGAACGGGCCGCCGCAAGCGGCCCGTTCTTTTTCCGGACAGTCGCTACCGGGCGTGGAGAGTATGATCGCGGCCCCCTGTTCGTCCGGAGCATCCATGAAAACGCGCGCCGCTGTCGCATTCGCCGCTAATCAACCGCTCGAAATCGTCGAGCTGGACCTCGAGGGGCCGAAGGCCGGCGAAGTTCTGGTGGAAATCATGGCCACCGGCATCTGCCACACCGATGCCTATACGCTCGAAGGCAAGGACTCCGAAGGGATTTTTCCGTCAATCCTCGGGCATGAAGGCGCCGGCATCGTGCGGGAAGTCGGCGCTGGCGTGACCTCGGTCAAGCCGGGCGATCACGTCATCCCGCTGTACACGCCGGAATGTCGCCAGTGCAAAACCTGCACGTCCCGCAAATCGAATCTGTGCACGGCCATCCGCGCCACCCAGGGCAAGGGCGTCATGCCCGACGGCACCAGCCGGTTCTCGTACAAGGGCAAGCCGATCTATCACTACATGGGCTGCTCGACGTTCTCGAATTTCACGGTCATGCCGGAAATCGCGGTGGCGAAAGTCCGCGACGATGCGCCCTTCGACAAGATCTGCTACATCGGCTGCGGCGTGACCACCGGTGTCGGCGCCGTGATCTACACGGCGAATGTCGAGGCCGGGGCCAACGTGGCGGTATTCGGATTGGGCGGTATCGGCCTCAATGTAATCCAGGGGGCGAAACTCGTCGGCGCCGACAAGATCATCGGTATCGACGTCAATCCGGCCAAGCGTGCGATGGCCGAGAGCTTCGGCATGACGGACTTCGTCAATCCGAAGGAGGTCGGCGCCCAGAACGTCGTCGCGAAGATCGTCGAGATCACCGGCGGCGGCGCGGACTACTCATTCGACTGCACGGGCAATACCGACGTGATGCGTCAGGCGCTGGAATGCTGTCATCGCGGCTGGGGTGAATCGATCATCATCGGCGTGGCCGAGGCCGGCAAGGAAATCGCCACGCGTCCATTCCAGCTCGTCACCGGTCGCGTCTGGAAGGGTTCTGCTTTCGGCGGCGCACGCGGCCGCACCGACGTGCCAAAGATCGTCGACTGGTACATGAACCGCAAGATCCGCATCGATGAGCTGATCACGCACACCATGCCGCTCGAGAAGATCAACGACGCGTTCGACCTGATGCACGAGGGCAAGTCGATCCGCAGCGTCGTGCTTTTCTAAGAGTTCACACGGAGGGCACGGAGAACACGGAGTGGGAAAGCCGGATTCCGCGAGGAAACGGCGTTATGCCCTCGTGAAGCTGTTCCCCTCAGAAACTCCGTGAACTCCGTGTGAACCTCCGATTCTCAGGAGTCTGAAATGCTCAAGACAATTTCCTCATGGCGTAGTTTCGGTGGCACGCTGCGGGTGTTCGATCACGATTCGACAGTGTGTCGCACCAGCATGCGATTCTCCGTCTATTCGCCTCCCCAACCCGGCAAGGCGCCGGTGCTCTGGTATCTGTCGGGACTCACGTGCACGTGGGAAAACGTGATGAGCAAGTCCGGGTTGCAGCGTGCAGCCGCAGAGCTGGGAATGGTCGTCATCGCGCCGGATACGTCGCCGCGCGGCGAAGGGGTGGCTGACGACCCGGAATACGACCTGGGCCAGGGCGCGGGGTTCTACCTGACGGCCACGCAGGCGCCGTGGTCCACGCACTTCCGCATGGATCAATACATCGTCCAGGAATTGCAGCAGCTCGTGGCGCGCAACTTCCCCAATGCCGACATGACGCGCCAGGGAATCACCGGGCATTCGATGGGCGGGCACGGCGCGCTGACGCTCCACCTGAAGCATCCGCAGCTGTACCGTTCCGTCTCGGCGTTTTCGCCGATCGTCGCGCCGACGCAGGTGCCATGGGGACAGAAGGCTTTCACGGCATATCTCGGCGACGACCGCGACACCTGGAGCGACTACGATGCCTGTGAACTGGTGAAGAGCCGGCCTTCGCAGGCGCACGTGCTCATCGATCAGGGCGGTGCCGATTCATTTCTCGAGCGCGAACTGCAGCCCGAGCGATTCGTTGCCGCCGCGAAGTCGGCCGGCCAGCAGGTCACGCTGCGCATGCAGGAAGGTTACGATCATTCGTACTATTTCATCGCGACGTTCATCGACGATCACCTGCGGTGGCATGCGCAGGCGCTAAGGTAGCAGTCTGCAGAGATTCGGAAAGAGTTTCCACGGGGAGCACGCGGGCGAGAAGGCTTCTGGTTCATTCCTTACCCCGTGTTCCCGTGTACCCCGTGGAGATCTTTTCTTCTGTCTCAGCTGGATGGCTCGCTGGGCGACACGACTTCCCCCGCGCACTCCCCGAACCCGATCCGCGCACGTCCCGGCGCTTCGGCATAGGCGGTCATCACCAGCCGATCGCCTTCCTGAAGGAACGTTCGTTGTTCGCCGCCCGGCAGTTCGATGGGCGTGCGACCGCCGCTCGAGATTTCCATCAAGCAGCCCAGGCTTGTGGCGTCCGGTCCGGATAACGTGCCCGTTCCCAGCAGATCTCCCGGGCGCAGGTTGCAGCCATTGCAGGTGTGATGCGCGACGAGTTGCGCGACGGTCCAGTACATCACGCTCATCGGGCCGCGACTCAGGCGCTGCGGTGCGATTCCTGCGGCGCGCATTTGAGCCGTCTGCAGATGAACCTCCATCGTGACCGCGTAGGCGCCAGTCGCCTGATTGGTCGCATCCAGCAGATAGGGCAGTGGCGCCGGATCGCCGTCCGGGCGCGGCGGCTGCGCGATGCGATACGGCGCGAGCGCCTCGCTCGTGACGATCCATGGCGAAACGGTCGTCAGGAAATTCTTGGCGAGAAACGGCCCGAGCGGCTGGTATTCCCAGGCCTGCACATCGCGGGCGGACCAGTCGTTGAGCAGGCAGAGGCCGGCGACGTAGTCCTCGGCGCGCGCGATGGCGATCGGTTCACCGCGCGGATTCTCGCCGCCGATCCAGATGCCGAGTTCGAGTTCGTAGTCGAGACGTTGCGTGGGCTGATAGCTCGGCGCCGCGTCGGCCGCCGCTTTGATCTGAGCCGTGGGTCGAATCACCCGTGTTCCCGACGCCACGATGGAGGAGCTGCGACCGTGGTAGCCGATCGGCACATATTTATAGTTGGGGAGCAGCGGGTTGTCGGGGCGAAACAGCCGTCCGATATTCGTCGCGTGATGAATGCCCGTGTAGAAGTCCGTGTAGTCGCCGACGTTGGCCGGGACATGCAACTCGCAGTCACTGGCGGGTGACAAGGCGGATGACACCTCGCTGGCGTATTGCCGATCCGTCAGCAGTTTGAAGATCGCCCGGCGCAGCGCACGCCGTGGCGCGGCGCCGAGTGCGAGCAAGGCGTTCAACGTGCCTGACTCGCACGACTGTGCGGCCCGTCGGGCATCTCCTTCGAGCAGCGGCGCGGTGCGGTCGAGCGCAAGAATGCGGTCGCCGATGGCGATACCCGCGCGGCGACGCGAATCGCGCGCCAGCGAAAACAGTCCGAGCGGCAGGTTCTGCACCGGGAAGTCCAGGTGATTCGCGGCGCTCTCCACCCAGCTCACTGCGCCGGGGTCATGGGTCTCGTCGAGTGCGGGATTCATATGCGGAAACCACGGAATGGATATGTGCACGACACTAACACCCCGGTGCCCGACACCCCAATTCCAGCAGGCGGCTCATCGCAGGATGCCCGGCTCGTCCATGTATCCATTGCGGCTAGATCGTTCCCGCGGCGGGTGGTGTAATCGCGACCCCCGTGGCTACCCGTTGCGGGAAGGCGCGTCGTGGCAAACGCCCGACAGAATGACAGCAAGCGACGGCAGCGCCGTCCAAGGCAGAGGTTGACGATGACCAGCATGACCGATCGGGCGGGATTGTCCGTCGCAGCGCAGCTCGCGACATTCATTGAAGAGAAAGCACTGCCGGGAACCGGTGTCGCGAAGGACGGCTTCTGGTCGGGCCTCGCCGGCGTTCTCGCGAAGTTTGCGCCGGAGAATCGCGCGCTACTCGCCGAGCGCGACCGTTTACAGGCGACGATCGATCGCTGGCATGTCGAGCGTCGCGGCCAGCCGCTCGACGCGCAGGCGTATCAGTCGTTCCTGCGCGAGATCGGTTACCTCGTCGCCGAACCTGCGCCGTTCAGGATCGAGAGCCGCAACGTGGATGCCGAAGTGGCCACCATGGCGGGTCCGCAGCTGGTCGTGCCCTCGCTCAACGATCGTTTCGTTCTCAACGCAGCGAATGCCCGCTGGGGCAGTCTCTACGATGCGCTCTATGGCACCGATGCGCTGCCTGGCAAAGCCAGGGCCGGCGGTTACGACGCCGAGCGCGGCGCGCAGGTGATTGCGCGCGCTAAAGCCTTTCTCGATTCAGCGCTGCCGCTCGCCAGCGGCTCGCATGCCGACGTCAATGCTTACAGCATCGTCGGCGGCACACTGTCGCCGGCGCTGCAGGATCCTGCCTTGCTGGTTGGCTATGTCGGCGATGCCGCCAATCCTTCCGGCGTGCTGTTCCGTCATCACGGTCTGGGTATCGAACTCGTCATCGACAGAACGCATCCGATCGGTCGCGACGATGCGGCAGGCGTTGCCGATGTCGTGATGGAAGCGGCGCTGACGACCATCGTCGACCTCGAAGATTCCGTGGCGGCGGTCGATGCCGAAGACAAGGTGGCGGCCTATTCGAACTGGCTGGGCCTGATGCGCGGCGATCTCGAAGCGACGTTCGACAAGGGCGGCCGCGCGATGACGCGCAAGCTCGACAGCGATCGCGTGTGGCGCTCGCCGCGCGATGGTGCGGAGTTCACGCTGCCCGGCCGCTCGCTGCTGTTCGTTCGCAACGTGGGACATCTCATGACGACGCCGGCCGTGCGTCTGCCGGATGGGTCCGAAGCGCCCGAAGGCATCATCGATGCGATGGTGACGTCATTGATCGGCATGCACGATCTGCAAGGTCTCGGTACGCATCGCAACAGCCGCGCCGGTTCGATCTACATCGTCAAGCCGAAGATGCATGGCCCGCAGGAAGCCGCGTTCGCCAATCGCCTGTTCGACGCGGTCGAAGACGCGCTGGGTCTGGGACGCCACACGATCAAGCTGGGGTTGATGGACGAGGAACGCCGCACGTCCGCCAATCTCGCCGCGTCGATCGAGGCGGTGAAAGGTCGCATCGTGTTCATCAACACCGGATTCCTGGATCGCACGGGCGACGAGATGCATACCTCGATGCAGGCGGGGCCGATGATCCGTAAGGGCGCGATGAAGGCGTCAATCTGGATCAAGGCGTACGAGGATCGCAACGTGAACATCGGCCTGGCATGCGGCTTTGCCGGCGTCGGTCAGATCGGCAAGGGGATGTGGGCCGCGCCCGATCGCATGGCCGACATGCTCGAGCAGAAAATTGGTCATCCAAAGGCAGGCGCCACGACCGCATGGGTTCCAAGTCCCACCGCAGCCACACTGCATGCGCTGCACTACCACCAGGTCGATGTGTTCGCGCAGCACGCGCAGATCGTGAAGCGTGCGACACCTGCGCTGGATCTGCTGCTGACCATTCCGTTGCACAGTGGTGCCACATGGTCCGAGGCTGAAATCGCCGAGGAGCTCGACAACAACGCCCAGGGAATTCTGGGCTATGTCGTGCGCTGGGTCGATCAGGGCATCGGCTGTTCCAAGGTTCCCGACATCCACGACGTCGGTCTGATGGAGGATCGCGCGACGCTGCGCATCTCCTCGCAGCACATTGCCAATTGGCTGCTGCACGAGATCTGCACGCCGCAGCAGGTGGATGCGGCGCTCACACGCATGGTCGCCAAGGTCGATGCGCAGAATGCGGGCGACAAGCTCTATCGTCCGATGGCGGCGAACCAGGCCAATAGCCTGGCATTTCAGGCTGCGCGCGCCCTGATCTTCGAAGGCGTCGCGCAGCCGAACGGTTACACCGAGCCGCTCCTTCACCGTTTCCGCGCGAGAGTCAAAGGTCTGAATTGACAGTCGGGAGCCTTCCGGCGCCCGGTTGCTCGACCGGGCGCGTTCGCATGCGTCGCTTGCAGCGCATGTCGTGCTTACGTTCCGCCAACAATCAAGAATCGACCGCGCAACGCGCGAGTCGTGAAGAAGGAGTCTCTGTCGATGAGCAATGAAGCGTGGATGAGCAAAATCCAGAACGACCCGCAGTTGATCGAAATGGTGCTGCCAGCCAGTCACGATGCCGGCGTCTATGGTGACAGCCTCACGCGCGTAGCATGTCCGAAGCGCTATGCGCGCACGCAGGGCTCCAACATCTACAACCAGGCCATGTCGGGATCACGCGTGTTCGACGTACGTGTCTTCCTGAAGCGCATCAAGGACGAGGCCGGCAACAGCGTCCTCGAGCCGACGATGGGGCATTTCGCTGCCGAGAAGTTCAAGTGGCCGAAGGTGGGCAAATCCACAGGTGCCTTCGGCGGATACGGCGGTTCGTTCATGACCGCGGTCAGGGACGCGGTGGCCTACGTCAAGACGTACGAGAGCGAGTTCCTGATCCTGCGCATCTCCCACACGTACTGCCCGGAAAATGTCCGCGCCGCGCTGAGCCAGTTCATGGCGACGGGCGACAATGCAAGCTACGTTTACAACCAGAACGGCAATATCGCCACCTGCTCGCTCGACGAACTGCGCGGCAAGGTCGTCATGGTCTTCGCCTCCGAGTTTCATCACGGCTTCAGCGCGCGCGATGGCTACCTGCCGATGTACAGGTATGAGACCGGCACACCCACCGTGAGCGGCCTGTGCTTCTGCGGCACCTATAAATCGAAGAAAGACATGAAGGATGTGCTACAGGTGGCGCAGACTGCGGCCGACGAGCACAGTGGCCATCCCAAGGATCACCTGCACTGGGTGTACTGGCAGCAGACCGGCGGCAATGTTTCCAGCAATACGCAGGGCAAGGGCGGCGCGCACGCCAGGCTCGGCGACTTCATTCAGGAGATCCAGATCAAGATGCGCAATGGCGGGCAGTGGAGCCTGCCGAACGTGATCGGTCATGACTTCGTCAATGAAGTGACCTGCAGGCAGATCATCGAGCTGAACCCTTCCTACCGCCGTTGATGCCGAATGCGGGGCAGGCGGTAGTGCCGTGGCCCCGCAGTCGCAGGCGAATAGCCGATGAATCGACTGCGACCGGCGTCATACCGTTGGTCGGCAGTGAAGTCCTGTCGATGCGGTAAATCAGGCGCCGCTGCAGTGGCGCCTGTCTGCTGACACCCGATATTTGGTGGCAATCTGCGCCGCAACAGCGCGATCACTGCGTGCGTTGTTTATTCATATTGCCGCCATGGCCGTAGCGTACGACTATCGGCCGCCTGTTCCGGCGTTCGCGTCGATTTCGGTAGAGGCAGGCGAATCATGACCACAGCGACCCCATTGACCCCCGATCTGTTGCAGAGCATGGATGCCTGGTGGCGGGCGGCAAACTATCTTTCGGTCGGGCAGATTTATCTGTACGACAATCCGCTACTGCAGGAGCCGCTGCGCAAGGAGCACGTCAAACCGCGCCTGGTCGGTCACTGGGGCACGACGCCGGGCCTCAACTTCCTCTACGTGCATCTGAATCGCGTCATCAAGCAACGCGATCTGGACATGATCTACATCATCGGTCCGGGTCATGGCGGACCCGCCATCGTGGCGAACACCTGGCTCGAGGGGACCTATAGCGAGGTCTATCCCGAGGTGTCGCAGGACCTCGCGGGAATGCAGCGGCTGTTCAAACAGTTCTCGTTTCCCGGCGGCATTCCCAGTCACGTCGCGCCGGAGACGCCCGGCTCGATTCACGAAGGTGGCGAACTCGGCTATGCGCTGAGCCATGCGTTCGGCGCCGCCTTCGACAATCCGGATCTCATCGTTGCCGCGGTGGTTGGCGACGGTGAAGCGGAGACCGGTCCGCTGGCGACGAGCTGGCACTCCAACAAATTCCTCAATCCCGCAACCGATGGCGCCGTGCTGCCGATCCTGCACCTGAATGGCTACAAGATCGCGAATCCGACCGTGCTCGCGCGCATCACGCACGAGGAACTCGACCAGTTGCTGCGCGGCTACGGCTACGCGCCGATCTATGTCGAAGGTCACGAGCCGCAGGCGATGCACGAGCGTATGGCGGCAGCACTCGATCAGGCGCTCGATGCCATCGGCCGGATCCAGCACGCAGCGCGCGGGGAGGGGAGTCAGGAACGTCCGCGCTGGCCCATGATCGTGCTGCGCTCGCCGAAGGGCTGGACCTGCCCGAAGGAAATCGATGGCAAACGCGCCGAGGATTCGTGGCGTGCACACCAGGTGCCGATGGGCGAGATGCATGAGAAGCCGGAGCACATTCAGATCCTCGAGCAATGGATGCGCAGCTACCGGCCGGAGGAACTGTTCGACGCCGAAGGACACTTCAGGGCGTCACTGGCGGCTCTTGCGCCGGCCGGCAAGCGCCGCATGAGCGCGAATCCGCATGCGAACGGCGGCGAACTGTTGCGTGCCCTGCGCCTGCCGGAATTCCGCTCCTACGCGGTCGATACGCCGCAGCCGGGCGCTGTCGATGCAGAAGCCACGCGCGTGATGGGCAAGTTCCTGCGCGATGTCATGAAGATGAATCTGCAGGCGAAGAACTTCCGCCTGTTCAGTCCCGACGAGAACAACTCGAATCGCTGGCAGGACGTGCTCGAAGTCACCGAGCGCGCGTGGATGGCCGAGAAGCTTCCCCACGACGACCACCTCGCCAACGATGGCCGCGTCATGGAGATGCTGAGCGAGCATCAATGTCAGGGGTGGCTGGAGGGGTACCTCCTGACGGGTCGACACGGTTTCTTCTCGTGCTACGAGGCCTTCATCCACATCATCGATTCGATGTTCAACCAGCACGCCAAGTGGCTCAAGGTGTGCAACGAGATTCCCTGGCGCCGCCCCATCGCCTCGCTCAACTACCTGCTGTCCTCGCACGTCTGGCGTCAGGATCACAACGGCTTTTCGCACCAGGATCCCGGGTTCATCGATCACGTCGTGAACAAGAAGGCGTCCATCGTGCGCGTCTACCTGCCGCCGGATGCGAATTGCCTGCTGTCGGTCACGGATCACTGCCTGCGCAGTCGCAACTACGTGAACGTGATCGTCGCGGGCAAGCAGCCCGCGCCGGTCTGGCTGACGATGGACGAGGCCGTGCGCCATTGCGCCGCCGGTATCGGCATCTGGGAATGGGCGAGCAACGATCGTGGCGGCGAGCCCGATGTCGTCATGGCGTGCTGCGGCGATGTCCCGACACTGGAAACCCTCGCCGCCGTCGATCTGCTGCGCCAGTACCTGCCTGCCATCAAGGTGCGCGTGATCAATGTCGTGAACCTGATGAAGCTGCAATCACCGCGCGAACATCCGCATGGCCTGAGCGATGCGGACTTCGACGATCTGTTCACGCGCGACAGGCCGGTGATTTTCGCGTTCCATGGCTATCCGTGGCTGATTCACCGCCTGACGTATCGGCGCACCAATCACGACAACCTCCACGTGCGTGGCTACAAGGAGGAGGGGACGACCACCACGCCGTTCGACATGTGCGTGCTCAACGATATCGATCGCTTCCACCTGGTGCAGGACGTGATCAACCGGCTGCCGCAGCTTGGCTCGCGTGCGGCGTATGCCAAGCAGGCGATCCGCGATGCGCTCATGGAACATCGCGAGTACATCGACAAGCATGGCGAGGATCACCCGCGCGTGCTTGGCTGGCGCTGGGGCCAGAAGAGCGCCGACACGGGAACTGCCCACAGTTCGACAGAGGGCGACAATGTCTGATGGAACAAGTCGATGGTTGAAAGTGGATAGCGCAAGACGTGGACAGGATTGCGCTATCCAGCTCTCAACTTCACTACAACAGTGAGGAAGTTGATAGCGAAAGAAGTGGATAGCATTCCGCTATCCAGCTATCAACCTCACTACATCCACTATCAACTTTCTTCAGAACGTCCGGCGCTTGCCGATCGCGTGGCTCAGTGCGTTATCGAGTTTCTTCAATGCCCCGTCGATGGCGAGTTGGATCGAGGATGCTTCATGCGACACCGCAACGGGTTGCAGGTGATCGAGTCGTGCTTCGAGTTTGCAGCGCTTGTCGGAATCGCCGTGCTTGGCGCCGTTGAGGTCGGCGAGATGCATGTCTACGCGCGTGATCTGATGTTTGTATTGGGTCAGTGAGTCTTCGACGGTCTGCGCCAGTCTGTCGGACGTGTCCTGGGCGATTCGCAGATGATTGTCATGATTTACGTGAATTTGCATCTCGACTCCAATTGCCGCGCCATGCGGCACTCGTTGATACGACTCTGCACAAGCGTGACTTGTTCCTCCGTCCGCGCAGCGGGATGCGATGGTCGATGTTCGCATGCGGCGCTTGATAGATCGAGTTGGGGAAGGTGCGCCGAATTCAAGGACGTCTGCTGTCATCGAATCCGCGATTGAGTTGGCGGCGTACATGCGCAAACGACCCGACCCGCTGCCTTTTGCGTCGCACCAAGCCTGCCACGCTGTGAGTACCTACCTGGATTCGGACCGATCGCTGGCGAGTCCGAGCCGGCGGATCAATGCGGGCAGTGTCAGCCCCTGTCCAACCAGAGTGACCAGGATCACACAGAACGTTATCAGGATGATGATGTTGCGTCCCGGAAAGGGCTTACCGTTGTCAAGCACATGGGGTAGTGAGATGGCCGCCGCCAGTGCGACGACCCCACGCATGCCGCTCCAGCCGATGACCAGCGTACCGCGCCAGGAGGGTGGCGTCTCGCGTTTGCGCAGAATGCGTGTATGGATTCCATAGACGAGCCAGGCACCGGGAAACACCCAGGCAACTCGCAGCGCGATCAGCGCCAGGCTGAAGAGCACACCCGCGACCAGCATGTCGCCGCGATCGGCAGGCGTGATGGAACGAAGTATCCAGGGCAGTTGCAGGCCGATCAGGACGAAGGCGAACCCGTTGAGAATGAACGTGAGCGTGTCCCACACGGCGGCTCGTGTCGCTTTGGCATCGGGAAAGAAACGCACGCCGTCGCGTTGGCGCAGATGCAGACCGCAGACAACGGTCGCCAGCACACCGGACGCCTGGATATTCTCGGCGGCGAGGTAGGTGAGATAGGGGGCTGCAATGCTCAGTGAGGTGGCGATCGACGGATCTTCGATCCGGCGCAGGAACAAATGCAGGACATGCCCCAGCAGCAGCCCCACGACGATAGCCGCCGCGATGAGATAGATCAGCGTCGCAGCACCTTCCGCGATCCCCGGGGTGCGGCCGGACACGATCAGGCCGACGGCAATATCCAGGGCCAGCAGCCCGGTCGCATCATTGACGAGGCTCTCGCCCTCGAGGATATCGACGATGGTTTTCGGCAAGCCGAGCTTCCGCGCAATGGCGGTCGCGGCGATCGCATCGGTGGTTGCCACGACTGCGCCAAGCACCAGTCCCATTCTCCAGTCGAATCCCGGCAGCATCAGGTGACCGACCGCGGCCGCACCGACGACGGTCATGGCGACGAGACCGATCGCGAGCAGGCTGATACTGAGCAGGTGTGCCCTGAAATTTTTCCACTGCGTTGCGTAGGCCGATGCAAACAGTAGGGGCGGCAGCACCACCAGGAACACGAGATCGGGATCGAGGACGACGGCAGGGGCGAGCGGGAAGAAACCCAGCAGCAGGCCACCGATTACCAGCAGCATGGGATAGGGGATGTCCAGGCGTCGCGCCAGCGCTGCCAGCGCAATGACCAGAACCAGCAACAGGAGTGCGACCAGTTCGAGGCTGAGAATCGAATGATCCAGCATGGTCGCCGCAGTCTCTCATGCGAAACGGCGACGCGGGAGCAGCGGGATCGAACGAAAGGATGAAGAACCTGTCATCCGCCTCCGTACGGTTATGCCGCCAGCTGTTCTGGCGCCTCTTCAGACGAGTCAGGACTCTCGACTTCATGCAATGACGCAGACGAGGTTGCGTTGACTGATCCACGTCCGCCAATGCTGAAGAATGCGACCGCTGCCAGCAGTTGCCGGGTCTGGTGATCCATCGACTTGGAGGCTGCGGCCGACTCTTCGACCAGCGCGGCATCGCTGTGTGACTTCGTCGATCTGCGCGATGGCGCGATTGACCTGATCGATACCGGAAGACTGTTCTTCACTGGCCGCGGAAATCTCTGCGACGATGTCGGTCACCTTCTTCACGCTGTCCATGATCTCGGCGATGGCGCGGCCCGATTCGTCGACGAGTGCAGTGCCCGCCTTGACCTTGTCCACCGATTCGCTGATCAACACCTTGATCTCGCGCGCGGCGCTGGCGCTGCGTTGTGCCAGGTTGCGGACTTCCGCGGCGACCACTGCAAATCCGCGACCCTGTTCGCCGGCGCGGGCCGCTTCCACCGCCGCGTTCAGCGCGAGCAGGTTGGTCTGGAAGGCGATCTCGTCGATCACGCCGATGATGTCGGAGATCTTGCGGCTGGAAGCATTGATTTCGTTCATGGCGCCGACGGCGCGTTCCACGACCGATCCGCCCTTGTCTGCCTGGCTGCGCGCGCCGGCGGCGAGGCGGTGGGCTTCGCGTGCATTATCCGCATTCTGCTTCACCGTCGCGGCCATCTCTTCCATGCTCGATGCCGTCTCTTCCAGGGCCGCCGCCTGTTCCTGCGTACGCTGGCTCAGGTCATCGTTACCCTGCGAAAGTTCACGTGCCGTCGTACCGACCTGTTCGGAACTGTCGTACACGGATTCGACGATCTCACTGAGCTCATGATCCATGCCCTGCAGCGTGCCCATGAGTTCACCCAGTTCGTCGCGGTTGGTGATGTTGATATCGCGTCCGAGTTCGCCGCGGGCGATCCGGTTGATCGTAGCCGCGAGCCGGCCGATGCCGCGTGCAATCGAACGAACCATCAGGAAGGAGCAGTGTGTGGCGGGTGAGAATGACGCTGTCCAGCGATTCATTCACCACGGACATGCCGTGACGACTGATGATTCCCAGGACCGCCATCAACATCACCATGAGTGCGACCAGGCCTAGCAGCCTGGACTTGATCGTCAGTTGCATAGACAGCGCTCCGCCGATGCGAGGCTTCGACTCTTTGCACGACTATCGGCCGGTCAGTCAAAAACTTGCTCAGAAGGCAGATAATCAGGGTGTCCCCTGGCGCGGCGGTGTTCAGTTGCGGTGCTGCGGATGATGAGTAGACAAGTCATCGGCGGCCATACCGGCCATTCCCATGGATCGCGTCTCATTCGCCATGTGCTGTCTCCTTGCTGCGTTCGCAGCCAGCGCGGAGAGTTCGGCGGAATGTGATGCATGCACGACTGCCGCGGCAGTGCAGCTTGATGCGATCTACATGGGTGAGGTGTGGCGCCAGCGCTCGGGCGGTATCGCGCGGGGGATCGCTTCGCAATCCCGGCAGGGATCCCGCGCTGAACTCGGGGTGGACGATGGGCTGCGCTTCGAACTCACGGGCCGGTCGGAGTGTCAGGCGCAATTGCCAGTTGATGGCAGCCCTCGCCACTCATTCGGCGGCTGTCGATCCCGCCACGATCCGTATCGTTGCGTCCCCGGCGCGGACCACTTGTCCCGCGCGGATCTTGCAGCGTTTGCGCGATTCAGGCTGACCGTCCACCTGCACGTGGCCGTCAGCAACCATTGCTTTCGCCTCGCCGCCGCTGCTGGCGATACCAGTGGTTTTCAGCAGCGCATCGAGTGGGATGAACTCACCTTTCAATTCGAAATTCATGTCGCGCATTTCTTGAGGCTCTATGGTCGTGGTGCATCGCGCTCCGCTTCAGGAGACGACGAATGACAGAATGATTGCCGACGGATGCGTCGACGAGTGATGAATGGATTGCGTGGCCGCAGGCAGCGCTGTGACGCCGGCAATCGGTTCGAGGCTACCGGAACCCGGCGCCATCCGGCATGCGTACTTTAGATTCGTATAGTTGGAGTATCGGGAGGTCCGGCGTGACACGCAAGTGGCGGGGCATCACTGCAATGCAAGGCCCCGTCATTGCTGCCGGGGCCTTGCGTCGATGCGAACCTTTGATGGATCCGTCGCTCCCGCGAAGGCGGGAGTCCATCTTGCTTGCCGATCAGGCGCCGTCCGGAATCTCCGCTTCGACCAGCTGTGCCAGCAGGGTCAGCGACTCCTGCCAGCCGAGGTAGCAGGCCTCCACCGGGATTACGGCGGGAATTCCTTCCTGCGTCACATTCAACTCGACACCGACAGACACAGGTGTGATCACTACGGTCGTGATCATTTCGCCCGGCAGGTTCTGGTCGTCGAAGCGATCCGTGTGACGAATCCGCTGATTGGGTACGAGCTCCAGGTATTTGCCGCCGAAGGAGTGCGAGCTGCCGGTAGAGAAGTTGGTGAACGACATCTTGTAGACGCCGCCGACCTTTGCGTCCAACTCATGCACCTTGCCGGTGAAGCCGTGCGGCGGCAGCCACTTCACCATGGCGTCGGCATCGAGGAAGGCGCGGTACACACGCTCGGGCGTAGCACGCAGCACGCGATGAAGCCGGACGGTACTTGTTGTCATTACTGTCATCTCCCAACGTTGAAGTCACGGGCCAAGGACGGCGCAGCAACGGCCAATCCGACATGCGATGGATACGACGGTATTTTATGCCGAGGGCAGGACGCCCGCCGCAAGTTGTGAGAATCGCGTGGTGAGGAGCGCGATAAAGTGAAGCCCCGTCGCGAAGGCGGGGCTTCGTGCCAGATCAGGTTCTCGTCTGAACGGATTCAGCTCGAGAGTGATCTGCGCCGGAAGCATTCCATTACAGTCGCTAATGCAGGCCCGTAGTACAGCCTGACTTCTGCAGACCCGTGATACAGGTCTGACTTCGTCATCGAGCCGTAATTTCGCTGCTTCCGTCAGTACGACGCAGCGCAGACCGCCGTGGTTCCCGCCGGCCTCATGGATTTTTCGTGGGAATTCTCCGTCGGATTCGCCGTATGGATTCTGCTGAATGTGCGCCATCGCAGGGTTCATTACAGCGTGGTTTTCGCCGCGCCAGGCTTCTTCAGGTCCGTTTCGGCGGCTGCTTGCGGGTCGGTTCTTCCACCGGTGCCTTGCGCCCCGGATCGTCGGGTGGCATGGGGACGCCGTCGTCGGGATCGGGGGGAGATTCCGGTGACTGAGGGTCACGTTCTTGAGTCCAGTGCATCATGCATGCCCAACATCCCGGCGGCGCGACGGGTTCCGGTGCCAGACAGGTGCCAGGCGCTAGGTGCTAGGCTCTAGTTGGAAACAGCTGAGAGAAGTGACTCTTCGTCCCTCTCCGTCTAGCGCCTGGCCCCTAGTCCCTAGTCCCTCCCTTTTCCAGTCCGGCAGCAACCTTCCTGACTTCCTCCGGCGACCGTTCGCCCGACAGGGCGCTTCCCGGAATCAGGTGCTTGCCCATGGCGAGCCCGCCGATCAGGACGGGCTCGTAGCCGATCTCGCGTATGAGTTGCGAGGCAATGTCGATCGCTTGTGCATCATCGCCGGCGATGGGCATGCCTATGCGTCCTGGCGCCTCGTGTGCGGCGCCCATGCGCGCGGCCCCCACCGCATTGAAGGCACGCACGATGCGCGTGCCGGGGAGCAATTCGGCGGAGGCGAGTCCCGCGCCTTTCTCACGCGCCCAGGTTGCGATCTCGCCGTCGCGACCCGGATAGGGATTGCAGGCATCGATGACTACCTTGCCCTGCATCGCCGCGGCCAGGCTCTTGCCCAGTTCGGGCAGCGCTCGATAGGGAACCGACATGACGATCACGTCCGCGAACATCGCAGCCTGCTGTGGCGTGCCGGCGCTGGCGTTGGCTCCGATTCGCGCGGCGAGCGCCTTGTCCTCGTCGAGATGTCGCGACGAGAACATCACCGGATGACCCGCTTTCGCCCATACGCTCCCCAGTGCGCTACCCACGTTGCCGGAACCGATGATGCCGATCCTGATCGGCTCCTTGCCGGGGTCAGCCGCGTGAGCCACAAGGGAAAGGTTGCTGGCCAGCAGCACTGCAGAGGCTGCTGCTGTCATGAATCGTCGGCGGCTTACCCGAGGCGCAGTCATGGCAGTCTCCGCGAACGGCAGGGGACCTGATTGTCGATGTGCCGGCGCATTCTTTCAATGCGAATCAAGGCGCCGCCACGCCGTCGGGTACACCAGTCAGACGCGTTCTACGAGCGCCGCATAGCAGCCTGGCTTGGCGAAATGCAGATGGACGTACGCCACCGCATCGCTGACGAGCATGGCATCCAGGCCGGCTTCGAGTTCCCGGCCGTCCACGATCTCTGCTGCACGCAACATTCCGTGCTCGTCGTAGCCGCGCAGCGAAAGCAGGCGCTTGCGCAGTTGCTCCGGCACCTCATCGATCGCATCGAACTGCGTTTCTCCTTCGCGCACATAGAGCGCGAAGTTGGACCGGAACGGCGAATCGGTGCGGTGATGCTGATGGTTCACGAGGATCACTGCGTCGCCCGGTCGGGCATCCGTCAGGCTGATACGGCAGGGATAGCCGCCATCCGTTGCGACCATGCGACGCGCGCCGTGGCGTTCGAGTTCGTCGTCGCTCATCGAGAATAAATGATTGAACTGCGCTGCTGGCAATCCGCGTAGGCGAAATCTGCGCATGAGGCCTCCTGCATTGCGGACACAGAATGCCGCTCCGTAACGTTCGCGGCTTCTCATTTCTTGCTGGCGAATCGCAAGACGGCTCGATGGAAATCACCGTAGTGCACACTCGAACGCCGGAAGGATGCTGATCCAGGCGCCGATGGACAGGAGTTCGCACAATGGATCGGAGGAACCAATCGCCGGATGCGACATTGAGTCGATGCGACCCTGAATCCATGGCCACCGTGGTCCCGATCCTGCGAGGTGAGCTTCCATGACGCGAACAGAAACCGACAGAGACGATCCTTCCGACGGCAAATCGGATGCGTCACCCTCGGCGCCGGGAACAGGGACGAAGAGCACGACCGTGCAGCGCGATCCCGATACTGATCCGGTGCGCAATGCCGGCAAGCTGCCACAGGCGAGTCCCGTGCCGGATGTCCTCCGGGCACTGAAGGATGCGAACAAGTAGTCCGGTGACGGCGCCTCAAGGCCCGACTCGTCGCGCCGACTCATCCCATGAACGCGAGGCAGAGCACGACGCCGCTACCGATGCCGATCCGTCAGCTTTTGTCCGTCACGGGGAGCGAGGCTGGAAGAATGCACCGTCGGGAATGAACTTCAGGATAGCCTCGTCCTCCTGACGGATCAGGTCCTTCGAGACTTCACCGGCGAGAAGGGCGCGCGCGTGCGTCGATAAGGATTGCCGCAGCAACCCGAGCATTCTCGGCGGTGCGATCAGCAGCAATTTGTCGAAGTCATTCTTGTTGCGGTCCGCATCGATGCGCTGGGCCACCGCTTTTGCGAACAACTCGACGTCATGGCGTTCCGTGCTTTTCTCGCCCGTGACGCCATGCGAATGGCCGTGCATCACGCCGGTCACCCCATTGTGACGGCGGCCGGGCCGATCGGTTTCGAGGTCGCTGTCTTTGAGGCCTGCTGCCCCATTCTGGATTGAACCGCGCCCGGTCAGAGGGCCCGTGAGTGTGGAGGTATCGAAGAAATTTGCTTCACGTTCATCTGACACGACAATGCGCAGGTTCATGATGTCACCTCGCTGTGCGCTGGGACGGATGCGATAGGGATGCAACGCCACACCTCACTGCGTTCCATCTCGCGTTCTGCATTGCGTCATTCCGTACCTGGAATGCTCTGTTGGAATGCATTGAGTACGAGGGTGTCAGCTTCCTCGCCTACGTCAATGCGCGATTTACGCGCTCAATTGTGATGCGGTGATGCGCCTCAGCCGGCGGCGGTCACCTCGGATTCGGAGCCGACGTGCCGCTGCGGATCGCAATTCAGGATCAGCGTATGACGCTCTGCAGGGGCCGCATCGTCGGCCGATTTATGGAAGGCGTAGGTCAGCAGCCATCGCCCGGATTGCCGCGAGCATTCGATGACGGCAAAGCCGTCGCCCGGCGCATCGATGCTCAGTGAGGCCGTGCACTGGTGTGTCGGGTCACTCGCCGGAAAGAGAAACGTATCGTGTTCGATCAGTTCTTCGCGAAAGCCGTTGGCAAAGACATACGGCGAGTAGAGGCCCGAGCTGTGAATCGAGTGAACGACCACTTCGCTGCCGGGGATTGCTGCACCGGTCGCGTCGATCTTACTGAGCGTGGCGCTGGCATGGCAGGAATGATGTTCGTCGCCGGACAGGAAGATCACGTTCTGAATTGGCCCGTCGACGATGTGTTGCAGCAGCGCATGCATCGATGCAGGAAATCCGTCCCAGGCATCCGACAGCAATGCCGATGCGCCGTGGTGCGGACCTGCGTGAGGGTCGTCGCACAGCGTGGTGAGTCGACGGGGAATCAGGATGGACGGCGAGACGATGAACTTGGGTGTGCAGCCTCGCTCCTTCTGGTTTTTATCCAGCCAGCGTGTGACCGCGGCCAGCTGCCGCTCATCAATGAGTGCGTCGCGATCCACAGAGGTCGCGGTCCGCGGCAAGCGCTCCGTGCGCGTGTCGACGAAGAAGAACGGGAACTTCCGCACGCAGAGTTCATACCACATGGGGTCGGACTGCGGTGACGGCTGCCATGGGGGTCCGGCGGTGCGCTGGAACTTCAGATAGGCGATCTTGGCGTTCTCGATGTCGTCCTGGCGCAGGCCGCGATGCCAGTTGTCGCGGATCTCGTGGTCGTCGAACATCGTCAGCACCGGTATGCGTCGCCACACCGAACGGACCGCGCGCGTACGCAGGAATTCCTCGTAGGGACGCTGGTAACGATCATCGCCCCTGGTCGCATCCATCAGGCCCGCGGTGGCATCCGTGTAGACCTGATCACCCGTCAGCACCATGAACTGCGGCGGCGCCGGTTCATTGAGCAGCGACTCGATCCTGCGATAGGAGCGCGAGGCGAGCGATGGATCCAGTGGGCCGGCGGGATACTGGCAACTGGCGAGAATGAACTTTACGTGCTCATCCGCGACGTTCGGCTGCTGTCGGATCAGCAGGACGGACGCCACGTCCACGGCGGGAGTGAAGCGCAGATAGTGTGCCGTCGCGTCGTACAGCCATTGCTGGATCTGCGGATCGGTACTCAGCGGCGCCGGCATGCCGAGTGCCGGCGGTTCGTCGTAAGCCAGGACGAGCAATAGCGGCTCGTCGAAATCGCGCAGCGTTTGCGGGATAGTCACCGTGTACATCGCCGTGCCATCGACCATGGCGGCCTGCATGCCCGCTCGCCGGTCGTGGATGGCATTGAGCACTGGCGTCTGCCAGTCGATGCTGGTGTGACTCGGGATCTGATAGCGCGTGCGATCGTCACTCAGTTCGACCGCGACGACGCCGATGCCATAGGGACGACCCAGTTTCTGATCGGCAGCGACCACGCACGACGTCGCTGCGGTGTGCAGACCGAGCACGGGTCCTGTCCACGGCGCCTGCACGGTGACCCGATCAGGCTCCCCGGGAGGGAACAGAAGTTCGCTGACGGCCGGTGGCGCCGTCGGTGATTGGTAGGCCTTGGGTGCATCCAGAAAGCGACGGATCTGCGGGAATACTTTGCCCGGCGCGTCCTGGCCAATGATGCAATCCTGATGGCCGAAGCCTTCCGCCGTGAACGACTGATAGGCGGGATTCACCGAGCGCATCAGCACATGCATGCGCGTCAGCGTCGCAATGTCCGCGAGGCGATTGTGATCGCCGTGAATGCTCAGGGTCGGCAGGCCGCGCCAGCGGTCGAGCTGTTCGCGACGGATGAATTCGTTGCGTCCGCCGCGCGTCGTGATCATGCCGGTGCGCGCGAAATGAATGGTCTGAAACGTCGTCTGCAGATTGATGTCGCCGAACATGTCGTCGATGTGTTCGAGCACGTCGGCAGCGACGTTTTTCAGTTTGAACACCTGGCCGAACCACGCATCCAGGCGATGCCGCGTACCGACATACGGCGTGCGCTTGCAGGGAGTGAGCGGATTCTCGATACGGAATTCGTCCGGCGGGTACTGCACCGTCGACAGCACACGATCCAGCAGCTGGCTGCGAGTCCCTCGCCCGGTCGCATTGCGAAATTGATGTTGCCGATGGCCTGCTCGACGAAGCTCACGACATAGGCGCGGAAGATATTCTCGGGCGAGAAGGTCATCGTCGGACCGATCTGCGACAGCACGACACTGTCGACACAGTCGCGCACCAGTTTGCCCACATGACGATCCAGCAGGGCCATGCTGAACATGGCGGCGCCCATGCACTGAGTGACTACGTCGGTCCTCTGTCCAGTCGTGCGTGCGATGTAGTCGAGGGCGATGGGAATGTCGGCCCGCGCGACGTCCTCGAACTTCCACGCGTAGCGGCGGCCCGGCATGCCGCTGCTCGTGCGCAGATCCAGCACCCACACATCGCGACCCGATTCCCACAGGTACTTCGCGAGACCGGGCTTGAGTGTGGGATGCGTGAACGACGTGCCGTTGGCGCTGAAGCCGTGGATCATTACGACCGGCTTGTGCGTGCCAGTGCGATGGCCGTAGCGGGTCAGCCGGATGTGCACGGCGCAATGATCGTCGGCGAAGCCGACGGGCAGTTCCACGATCGACGGTTCAGGCAGTCCCGGAATCCTGCCGGGCAGGCGCTGCGGAACTCGCGTAGGCGGGCGATCCGGTTTACGAAAGCTCCAGAAGTGCGTGAGGATCAACGCGCGGGTGATGGTCAGGACGAAGGAAGCGGTTTCGAACAGCGCCGTGGCGTGGTCGCGCTGCGATACCAGTTGCATCAGGTGCAGGCCCTGCCGGGCATAGAAACTGGTATCGAGTATCAGGACCGGTTGTGTCGACCGCGCGCTGCCGGGGAAAGCGCTCAGGCGAACCTGCGAGAGCTGTTGCCACAGATTCGCTTCACGCTGGTAGGCGAGGACTTTCTGGCCGACGATGCGCTCACCAACGAGCCTGTCGGCGTAGGCGCAGCGGCTCCTCGCTTCGGCGAGCGGCAATTGCCCACCGAGCGGTTGTCCGATGCGCAGGTCGTAGTCGAACAATCGGACGGTTCCCGCATGGCTTGCAGCGTCCCAGAATGTACGCATCTCGCGCCATGGGTTACTGGGTGGTGCGACGCCCCTGGCGAAATCGGCGGTTCGCAGGCGTTTGCGTTCCGCACGCTCCGTAATGTAGCGCTGCCATGCATCGCGCAACCCACGGTTGCAGAGGTATGCATACAGCGCGCTCAGACGGCGGGCGAGCGGCTGCGAAGAACGACGGTGCAGGAATTCCAGCCGCCCCGACACTGGTGCGATGAACTCTGCGGCCTCGTCGAACACGCCTTCGGTCGCGCCGGCGCGACTCAGTTCCCGCCAGCGTTGCGGCTCGAAGAGCCTGATGCGGCTCTTCGACGGATCGACGGCGAAGCTGCGTTTGGCATCGGTGGCGAGGGCGCGCAACTGCGCCGGTTCGAAGTGAAGCGTCAGTTCAACGTGAAAGTGACGCGGCTCGCCATCGAGATTCAGCTCGATGTTTTCTGCCAGGCGTTCGAGTACCGCGATCTCGGCCGGTTTGTCCGCAGCAAGCGGGGGTTGGCGAAAAACGGGCAGGGCACCGCGCACGCCGCGGGTTTCCTCCGCGTCAGTCAGTGACCAGATGCGGCACAGGTGCTTCACCGCGCGCAGCGTCACTGCAGCGATGGTCAGCGAAGGATTGATGCCCAGCGCGCAGGGAATGATCGAGCCGTCGAGCACGACCAGATCATCGTGCCGATCGTTGTCCGCGGTGAGATCGAACACGCGTCCGATGCCATCCACGACGCCGAGCGCCCACTCATCGGCCATGGGACAGCCGCCGAGCGGATGCACTGTCAGTGCGGGACCGAGCGGCACATCGATGATGGGGCGCAGCGAGTCCGGGAGCAGGCGCCAGATGGGATTCGGTAACACCACGCCGCCCTGGCCGGAATCGCTGACGAGTTGCTGCAGGGTCGCCATTTGCCGGTTGAACACCTGGCCCGCCGCACCTTCGCGCAAGGCAGGCCAGCGGACGCGGATGGCGCCTTCGCCTGCGGTGCTGCCCGGAACCAGCTCCATCGATCCGCCCGCGCCGTCATCGGCAATCATGCCGATGATTTGCGTACGTTCGATGGCGTGTGGATTCACTGCGCAGGGATCGACGTTGTCAGCCGGAGGATTGTGGGAGGTGTGGTCCGGTTCGCCCAGTGCATGAAACGTATGCGCGAACGTGAAGCACTCGGCGAACAGCCGTCGTAGCGCACCAGGAATCGCGAACTCCTGGAGGACGACACCGCGTTCCCGACGCAGATCGATCACGCCAGTGACCGAAGGGCCCACCTTGCGTTCCGCGAACGCTTGCGTCTCGACCGCGACGGCGTTGACACGCTGGGTCTGATCGTAGACGGCGGCCAGCAGATCGCCATTGCCGGAGAAGCGGGTGCCCAGGCTCGGTGAGAAGCGCAGCTGCTCGCTGCGCGAGCGCATCAGAATTTCGGTCGAGCCGTATGTGCCGGCGGCGAGGACTATGCGTCTCGCCGTGAGCGGGAATGGCTCGCCCTGTTGTTCGCGCAGATCCTGATCCGTCGGCACGACGTGGAGAACCCAGCCCGCGCGATCCGTGCGGCGCGCGATACGCAACACTGTGGCGCCGGTGAAGAGCTGCGCACCGCGTTGCGCAGCCAGCGCCAGACAGTTCTGATCGAGAGAATTCTTGGCCCGGTGATTGCAACCCGTGGCGCAATCGCCGCAGCGATTGCATTCCTCGAGCGCGACGCCCGCGTGGTTGGTGCTGCCGTCGATGGCGATCGAGAGCGGCGCTGCACTGGCGCCCGCCATGTGCAGTCGCTTCAGGGCATGAAGTTTCTGCGGAGCAAGCGCGGCACGATCGTCGTAAGAGCGGAACGCCGCGCCATTGGCGCTGAGGAGGGTTTCCGCTTCATCGTAGTACGGCCGCAGGGCGTCGGCGACTCGCAGCTCCTGCGGCCAGCGGGATGATTGCAGTACGTCGTCGGTCGGTCGGAGCATCACGCCCGCATTGATGAGCGAACCGCCGCCGAGGCCGTTGCCGATGAGCGCCGACACATCATTGCCGATGCGCAGATCGAGCAGCGCATCCATGCGCCCGCGCGCTTTGATGCTTTCCGGGGTGTTGAAACGGACGTGGCCAGGCAGCTCGCCTTCGCTGGTGGGGAACATGCCGGCGAGATACTCCCGGCCGCGCTCGAGGACGCAGACCCTGAGAGGGCGTTCGCCCAGGCGGGCGCCGGCGAGCTTCAATGCGGCGAGTGCGCCGCCATAACCACTGCCGACGATGACGACGTCGAAGTCGGGATCGTCCTTCGGGGTGCTGCGCGATCCCAGTTCCTGCAGCAGCGTCTCCAGGCCACGGGAAATCCAGCGGGCCGAGCGCTCAGCCGTGCGCGATGCCTGATCCCTCCTGAGCGTTTCTTTGTCCATCGCGCGTGCCGCCCCTGGTTGCCGAGATCTTCGAGATTTCACGCATCAACAATTGCGGCGCCACCGGCTTGTGCAGAACCGGGATGCCGGTGTCCAGAGCCTCCTTGAGCCGGTGCGGCGCCGTCTCGCCGGTCAGCAGCAAGGCGGGAAGATCCGGGCGCAACTCGCGCAGCGTGCGAATCGCGTGAATGCCGTTGTCCTCGCCGCGCAGGCGGAAGTCGGCGATCAGCACATCGATCCGGACACGCCGCAGCACCGCCAGCGCCTCAGTCGTGCCGGAAGCGAGTTCGACGTCGCAGCCATGTTCTTCCAGCAGTGCGCGCATGCCGCGCCGTACGCTTTCTTCATCGTCGAGCAGCAGCACGCGCAGTTCGTGTGCGTAGTCCATCCGGCGTCCGAGCTGCGCGACATGCACCTCCGAGGTCGGTTGCGCCGTGTGCAGCCACACGGTGAACGTCGTGCCGCGACCCGGCTCGGAGTCGAGCGACAAGGTCAGTCCGAGCAGATCGGCCAGGCGTCTCACGATCGACAGACCGAGACCCAGACCGCGGGCGCGGTCACGGCCGGGGTTGTCGAGCTGGTAGAACTCCTCGAAGACCCGCTCGTGCTCCGCCGCCGCAATGCCGCAGCCCGTATCCGCGATGGTGACGACGCAGCGTTCGTCGTCCGCGTCGGTGGTCGCCATCAGGGCAATGCTGCCGGCGTCGGTGTACTTGACCGCGTTCTCGACCAGGTTGCGTATCAGCCGCTCCAGCAGCTTTCTGTCGGTCAACACGAAAATATCGCTCTCGCAGCGCGAAAACAGTTGCAGCCCCTTGTTCCTGGCGGCAACTGTGAACGTCGATTCGATGCGCTCCAGCAGCGGCCGCAGCGCAAAGACGCCGGGCTCCGGCTGCACGACGCCGGCGTCGAGCTTCGACACGTCCAGCAGTGCGTCGAGTTCAGCCGTCAGGTCCTGCAACGCGGCGTTGAGATCGTTGGCGATGCCGCGACTGCGCTCGTCGAGCGGACGCAATGCGAGCGCTGCGGCAAACAGCGACAGCGTCTGCATCGGTTGTCGCAGATCATGACTGGCGGAGGCGAGAAAGCGCGTCTTGGCTCGATTTGCGGATTCCGCAACGTCGAGTGCGGCGCGCAGCTCCTTGTTGAGCGCCGTGCGTTCGAGACGTATCTCGTACGACTCGCGCAGCACCCGATATGTCTCGCGCGCGAGCCCATGGAGCACGAAGCCGAACAAAGCGATCAGCAGTGCCATGAGTCCCCGCACCCAACTGACACCGCTGAGCGTCGGATTCACGGCCCACAGGATCGACAGCGGCAGCAATGTCGGGATGACGTAGGCAAGGAATATCGGCGGATAGCCCGCGCCGGTCGCCACCGCTCCGGCGCTCATGCCCACCAGCATCATCGAGAGCACGGCCTGCTCGAACGGCGACATGCCCTGAAAGAAGAACAGCGACAGGCCATGTGTCGTACCGCTCAATGCCACCAGCACCACGGCGAGGCGCAGTCGCGATGAGGGCGCCAGCGCTCTGAGGATGCCGGGATCCTGCAGCACCAGCCGCGCCACCATCACGACGGTGGCAAAGGCGAGCCAGGTCAGCACCCATGGCAGTGCTGTCGTGCGTGCGGCCATGCCCGCGATGAGCAGCACCGACAACAACAGCGGTACGAGCATGCGCCGCGGCTGTCGCGCCAGCAGATGCACGAGCTGTTCCTCGAAGGAGTGGGGTCGCTCGGGCGTCTGCTGCGAGAACAGCATGGCGGGCGATCAGGTGGGTTGTTCGAATTGGTCGACCAGTCGCAACTCGTGCGCCTTGGCCATGGCCTGCAGGCGGGACGTCACACCCATCGCCTGGTAGATCGACCACAGATGCGCCTTGACCGTGCCTTCCGCGATCCTGAGGTCCCGCGCGATGACCTTGTTCGACTTGCCCTGCAACAGTCCCTGCAGCACTGCGATCTGGCGGCCGCTGAGACTGGGCGTGCCATTGCGCGGCAGGCTCGTCGTCGTCATCGCCGCGTTGCCGGGTAGTACGTCGGGTCGCAGTGCGCTGGGCGGCAGATACACGCCGCGGGCGAGCACCACCTGCAGCGCGTGAATCATCAATGACTGTTCGGTGTCTTTGGGGATGTATCCGGCGGCGCCCATATCGATGGCGCGCCAGACATAGTCGGAATCGTCATTGCCGGACACGATGACGATCGGCACGGCAGGCAGGGAGGAGCGCATGCGTACCAGGGCATCGAGATCCTTCATGCCGGGCAGCTTCAGGTCGAGCATCACCAGATCGATGTTCAGGCGGCCGCCGAGTTCCATGGCTTCCTCGATGCTGCGCGCGCCCGTCGTTGCCACGGCCGGGTTGAGTTCGCCGAGCAACGCCTGCACGCCCTTGATGAACAGCGGATGGTCGTCGACGATAAGTATGTGCATACGCGGCAAGCTACCTGTGGACGCCGATCATAGGCAGTCGTGCGCCGTCTTCCTGTAAACGAAAGTTTGGCCGGATAGCCAGTCGGAGGACGCAATCCCGGAACTTACGCTTGGACTTTCCGGGAGTGCCGCTGAGTATTTCCTGCGCCCAAAGTACGCCCGATGAATTCCGTGTCAATCGGGACGCGAGCGGGAGGGCGAATGGATACAGTAGTGGCGGACGTGCATCCAGGCAGGGTATCCAGGGGCGTTGCTTCCTCCACGGTGGTGATCGAACAGGTGCTGATCGAGCACTATCCGGGCCTCATCGGGCTGGTCGCCAGGCGTTGCCGGAGCAGGGCGGATGCCGCCGACCTGTTGCACGACGCGATCCGGATCTCCATCGAGCATCACGCGGACGGGCGCATCGCCGATGTATACCGGTTACCCGGTTATGTCTTTCGTACCGCGCTCAACCTGCTGCGCAATCACAACCGTGCGATCCGCAACCGCCCCGAGTGCCGGGCGAGCGAAAGCGAAGTCGAGTCGCTGTCCTGCCAGGACGGCCTGGCTGAACTCGATGGCGACGTGATCGTCCGGCAGGTGCGCGACGCCCTGACCGAACTGCGGACCGACCGCGATCGCCAGCTCCTGCAACGCTTCTACATCGAAGACGAACCCAAGGAGGAGATCTGCCGCGATCTGGGCATCTCTGCCGCGCACTTCGACAAGATCATCTTTCGTGCGCGGCGGCGCATGAAGGAGATCCTGACCGCGCATGCAGGCGAGGGGGAGGCAGCGTACGAAGTGTGAGTGCGCAGGACTTACCGCGGGCCGGCTGCATGGATCGATCGGCGCAGCGTATTTCTTCTATCCGCGGATCAAGCCGCAATCGCCTGTTGCAGGCCGAGCGAATCACTCCCGGTCGACGGCGTCGTAGAGAACCTCGTTCCCCAACGCTCGAGCTAGTCAACCCGCGGGTTGGATAACAGAGGTGACGGCCGACTGCTGCTCGCGGCCGTCACCGTTACTGCATTTCGTCTCAGAACGCATGCCCCGCACTGCGCACCGGCCGGATGATCATCTCGCTGACGTCCACATCGGCAGGCTGCGAAATGGCGTAAAGCACCGCGCGTGCGATGGCGTCCGGAGTCAGGGCAATGCTGCGCAGCTGCTTCACGGCGCTGGCGGTGCTGTCGACCGTGATGTCCGATCCCAGCTCAGACTCCGTCACTCCGGGAGAGATCAGCGTCACGCGGAGAGTGTCCATCTCCTGACGCAGTCCTTCCGTAATCACCCGCACCGCATACTTGCTGGCGCAATACACGCCGAACTGCGCGCCCACCGCATGAGCAGCGGTCGAGGCAGTGTTGATGATGTGACCGCTGCCTTGCGCTTCCATGACGGGCAGAACGGCGGCGATGCCATTCAGCACGCCCTTGATGTTGACGTCGATGATCCTGTCCCATTCCTGCGTCTTCAGCGCGTTCATGGGAGACACCGGCATGACGCCTGCGTTGTTGAAAATGACGTCGACGCGCCCGAATTTTTCCTGCGCGAATGCGACGAATGCTTTCACGTCGTCGCGGTTGACGACATCGAGGCTTCGGTACTCGGCGATGCCGCCGCGCTCGCGGATCTCGGCGGCGATTTTCTGCAGACGATCAGTGCGGCGTGCACCGAGAATAACCCTGGCGCCATTCTGGGCGAGCAACCGCGCCGTGGCTTCGCCGATGCCGCTACTGGCGCCAGTGATGAGAACGACGCGGTCGGCGACGGAGCCGGCGGTGGAGGGGGTGCTGGTGTTCGACATGATGCTTCTCCCATGAATCCGAAGGGGTGTTGGGTCGGGGGAGCAGTCTGTTGCCAGCGGCCTCGATCCTGGATACGCAGAGCTACGCAGTGATTGCCTATTCCTCCAGAAGATCGTGGCGGGGCGTTGAGTCCCGGTCCGGGTCGGGTGTATGTTCGCTACGAAATGACCGATGAAATCAACACGATAGAGGATGACCGGCGGCGGCAGCTCGCTGCACTCATCGATAAATACTCCAGCGCCGACGGTATCCATGCCACCCAGGTGGACGGGCTGTCCTGCATCCGGCTGTCCGCGCCCAACATGAGATTGCCCGCGGTTTATCAGCCGTCGATCTGTGTGATCGCGCAGGGAAGCAAGCAGGTGCTGCTCGACGAGGAGATCTACCACTATGCGCCACCACAGTTCCTCGCCGTGTCGGTGGACCTGCCCTTGCTGGGGCAGGTCGTCGAAGCCAGCGTGGAGCGGCCGTACCTGTGCCTGCAGATCCATATCGATCCACGTCAGATCGGCGAACTGATTGCGCACTCGGGCGATGCCGCCTGGACGCGTGGTGATACTGCGCGAGGTTTGTTTGTCGGCACGCTGGACGGTGCGACGCAGGAAGCGGTGCTGAGGCTCGCGCGGCTGCTGGAAACACCGAAAGATATTCCGATGCTGGCGCCGATGATGCTGCGTGAAATTCACTATCGCCTGCTGAGGGGCGATTACGGATCTGCGATAGCGCAGATGGCCATCGCAGGCAGCACCACGCACAAGATCGGCCAGGTCATCCGCAGGATCAGGACCAACCTCGCTGCGCCCATGCGTGTCGAGGAACTGGCCGCCATGGCGAACATGAGCCCCTCATCCTTCCACCAGCATTTCAAAGCCGTCACCGCGATGAGTCCGCTGCAGTATCACAAGCGTCTGCGCCTGACCGAGGCGCGGCACATCCTGTTGTCGGAGGATGTGGATGCAGCCAGCACGGCGTACCGGGTGGGCTATGAAAGCGTGTCGCAGTTCAGTCGCGAATACGCACGCATGTTCGGTGCGCCGCCGATACGCGACATCGCGGGAATCCGCAGCGCGTTGTGAGCGGTCCTTTACGGCTCTGCATTGCTACTGTGCTTCAGTGCGGGATGAGTGCGAAATCGATCGCTGCGCAGACCGCCGCCACCTGTGCGGCATTGCATTGTTGCGGAGTTGCACGCGGACTGTCCGGATAGACCTCGGTCGTCGTCGTGTAACGTGCGCCGGTAATGCCGGCGCACAGACCGAGTTGCGTCAGGGGATAGCGGATGATGCCCGGCGCCACCATGTCCGATCCGATGAGCTGGCCGTTCGCATCAGCGGGCGCGATGTGCGTGATCCTCGCGACTGCATCGATGATCGCCTGCTGGAATTGCGGCTGCGGATTCTCGGAATCATCCACGAGGTAGAAGCCGTCGGGAATTTCTCCCGGCTCGATCTCTTTACCGTCGCGTGCTGCCAGCGCGGGGCGAAATTCGCTTTCGTCGGTGTCCGTCGTCTCGTGCAGGTCGATATGCACCAGGAATTTCCCGTGCAGCGGAGCAATGAGTCGCAGCAGCGCCGCCGACTCGCCGGCGGGGCTGTTCTCGCGGAACGAGCGGTTGGGGTCGATGGCATGCGCATTCCAGCGATGAATGCGTTCGTACGCCCACGGGCTCACGCACGGTACGACCAGCAAGTTGACTCGATCCGCATAGTCTGCTGCGCGCTGATCGAGGAACTGCAGCGCGCCATGCACACCACTGGTCTCGTAGCCATGCACGCCGCCGGTGACCAGTATCACAGGCCGTTCATCCCGCCAGTTGCGGCTGCGAATCGCGAACAATCGGTAATGGTCGGGCGGATAGTCGAGCTGGCCGTATTCCGCGATGTCGAAGCGCACTGACAGTCGTTCGATCGCGCTGACTACCTCGCTGGCATAGCTGCGGTGCCGAGTCTGCCGGGACAACCACTGTGCGCGTTCGGCTTCGCCCCAGGGAGTCCCAGGGGTGCCGATGGGATAGGAGGAGGATGCTGAGGTCATGGAGATGCCTTCGATTCCGGAGGCCTGCACTGTAACAACGTGCAACGGACGGATCGAGCAGGTTTGGGTGAGGAGATCGGACGCAGTACGATGAGTACATGCGGATCATCGTCGCTCATCACAATCCTGCATCATGCGAACGCTGGCGCAATGCGCTGGCGCACGAGCTGCCGGATGCCGAAGTGTTCATCTGGAACGATGCAGAAACCCGGAAGGCCGACTACGCCATTGCGTGGGCTGCGCCATCCCAGGAATTCTTCGCACGACAGCCGCGCCTCAAGGCGTTCTTCTCCACCGGCGCCGGTGTCGAGAAATTGCTCGC
Source organism: Povalibacter sp. (assembly GCF_036520495.1). GTDB lineage: Bacteria > Pseudomonadota > Gammaproteobacteria > Steroidobacterales > Steroidobacteraceae > Steroidobacter. Next base: position 202,215 of record NZ_DATDJO010000004.1, read on the forward strand.
CAGCTCCAACCTGCCCGTCGCGCTTCCTGTGATCCGGCTGGAGGACGCCGGCATGGGTGCGCAGATGGCGACGTATTGCGTCGGGACGGCATTGAACTGGATCCGCCAGCGGGATGAGTATGCGAAGCAGCAGCAGGCGAAGCGATGGCAACCATTGCCCGGCGAGGACATGGCGGATTGGCCGGTCGGTATCTTCGGTCTGGGTGTCCTGGGCCGCCAGGTGGCCGAGGCATTTGCGGCGCTGGGCTTCTCCGTGAACGGGTACTCACGTTCGATCCACTCATTTCCGGGAATGCGCTGTTTCGCGGAGTCGGGCGGCGCGGGTGACTTCAGCGCGTTTCTCGCGGCCACGCGGATTCTGGTGATCCTCGCGCCCCTCACGCCGCAGACGCGCGATCGTTTCGATCGCAGCGCGCTTGCGCAGCTCGTACCGAATTCCTATGTCATCAATGTGGCGCGCGGTGAATTGCTGGTGGATGACGCGCTGCTCGCTCTGTTGGACAGCGGGCATCTCGCTGGCGCGGCGCTCGATGTATTCCGCCAGGAGCCGCTGCCACCGGATCATCGCTTCTGGACGCATCCAGCGATTCGAATCACGCCGCACGTCTCGGCGATTACCGTCATTGGACCGTCCGCGCATCAGGTCGCCGCAAAGATCCGCAGCCTCGAGCAGGGTGCTGCCGTCAGTGGTGTCGTGGATCGATCGCGCGGTTACTGATCGTCGTGCCGCCGCTGATTGAACGTAAACACCGGGCGTTCGTTTCCCATCGCACCGACGGCGACGAACGCGCGGCGCATGAGAACTTCCCTTCACCGTCGGACGTGTAACGACCGGTGCCGTCGTTACACTCCCCTGGACATCCGGGAAGTCGGTCCGGGTATCTGCCGGATCAACACGCCGGTCTCGATCGGGCCCGGTCAGGACTTCAGTTTCAATCAATACCTGGTCGTCGATGACGAACCATTGCTGTTCCATACGGGACAGCGACAGCTCTTTTCGCTGGTGAAACAGGCCATCAGTACCGTCATACCCATCGGCAAGCTCAGGCATGTCGGGTTGTCGCATTTCGAGGCAGACGAAACGGGATCGTCGTCGCGTCCTTTCGAGGTCCCGAGGGCGCAGAACCGGACATGAGCCGCATGCTGTCGGGCCATCCGTGGACGCAAGATCCTTCCGCCCATGCCGATCCCATGTACAGGAACTTCACCGACGCAGATCTGGCGGCGATCTTCACTTACCTGCAGAGCATCCCGCCAATCAGTAATCATGTGCCGGATCCGCTGGCGCCGGTTGCGGTCGCAGCGACCGAGCGGGAGTGAGCGGAAAGCCGTCAAGCGATGCAGGTCAGGGGTCCGCCGGTGGTACATGCTTGCGCAGCAGCCGATCCAGGCTGTTTGCAAAGGCCTCGCGATCGCGTGGCCCCAGTGGCGCGGGACCGCCGGTGGCCACGCCACTGCCACGCAATTCATCCATGAAGTTGCGCATCGAGAGGCGTTCGCGAATGTTGTCCCTGGTGTACAGCTCGCCGCGCGGGTTCAACGCATGCGCGCCTTTTTCGATGGCGGCTGCCGCGAGCGGGATGTCGGCGGTGACGACGAGGTCATGCGCTTCCAGCTGTTCCGCGATGTGCCTGTCGGCGACGTCGAATCCGGACGGCACCTGTGTGAAACGAATGTAAGGGGAGGGCGGAATCCGCATGCTTTGATTCGCCACCAGCATTGTCTGCACGCGCATGCGATCAGCTGCACGAAACAGAATCTCCTTGATGACGCCCGGACAGGCATCCGCGTCGACCCAGATCTTCATCGGCTTCTCGAGTAGCTGCAGGCTACGGGATCAGTGCGGAGTGTTCTGTTCATCGCTTGCAGGTCGTGTCGGTGCATGAAGAGAAGATAGGCCCGGAGTCATCCCTGTCAAGCCACGGCGAACGGAGCCGACCTCGATCAGCCGGGAGGTCGACGATCAGTTGCGAGAGCATGTCTGCGGCGCGGTGCTCGATCCGCGTAACCACTGGCAGTCGACGAGACGGGTTACCATGCCCGGATGCATTCCAATATCGATCTCCCCGCTTCGCCCTACACGGTGATTACCTTCGGTGCCGGCGACGGGAGTGTCGTCACGTATCAGGGAACGATGAGCCTGGATGCAGCCGCGCAGCTCATGGCTGCGAGCCTCGAAGACTTCGACTGGTCAACGCTCGAGACGCGAGGCAATGAGCCTGCTCCGGTGAGCGCCAGTGGAGTCGCAGGATATGACGAGATGCTCGATATCGTCTCGCTCGTGGCGGAGATCAATCTCTATCTGTCGCGCGTCCTGTGGAGCATCAAGGTGCCGCCGACCATAGGATTGCCTCGCATGCTGGCGACGCCGAACGAGGCACACGAGTTGCGCTATCTCAGTACCCTCGCGACGCAGCGCGAACTGTCGGACGACGCACTCGCTTTGCACCTGCTCGAGCACGGTCATTTCATGTCGCAATGGGCGCAGGCGCGGCGTCAACTGGTTGCCAGATGACATTGCCGGACCACCTGGCATCGGTGATTTATCACCGCCAGACAGGGGTGACTGGTCACTGTTGATATCCCCGCGCTACTCTTCGCGCCCCTGCAACCCGACTCCGGGAGTCAAGAGAACCATGATTGCTCGCACCCCGATCTCCGCCGGGTCGATGCTGACGGTGGCTTGCCACTGATCCCGATCTCCTCGGGCCTCCGACCGAAGGCCTGAAGCAGCCGATCCATCGCGTCATACCCGGCGCCTTCGCGACTTTCCTGCGGGAAAGCCGCTCGTCTTCATTCGACCGGGGTTTTCATCATGTCTCATTCGTATTCGGTGACCCAACTCGGCTGGTCCGCCCTGTTCTCTCAACAACTCGCGCTCGAGGATCTGCAGGCGGCGCATCCCGCACGAGTCGTTGCAGTTCATCGCAGCCATGTGGATGTTCTCGGCGAGAACGACGCTGCGAACGTCGTCATCCCGCCCCATCTGTTCGTTCCGGAAGGTCAGGTTCCGCTGACCGTCGGTGACTGGGTGTTGATCGAGAATGTCGCACCTCGCGTACTCAAAGTGCTCGAGCGACGTTCACTCATCGCACGGATGGCGGCTGGAATCGAACAGCGTCGACAACTCATTGCGGCCAATGTCGATACGCTGCTGATCGTCACGAGTTGCAACCAGGACTTCAACCTGTCACGGCTGGAGCGCTACCTCGCGGTCGCGCCTGAAGGGCGTGTCGAACCGGTCGTGGTGCTGACCAAGGCAGATCTTTGCGCCAACAGTGGCGAGTTCGTGGCTGCAGCGCGATCGATATCCGGTAGTGCACAGGTCATCGCCCTGGATGCGACGTCAGGCGATGACGTGCCGTGTCTGGAGCCCTGGCTGACGTCGGGTCAGACGCTGGCACTCGCGGGCTCGTCAGGCGTCGGCAAGTCGACACTGACGAACACGCTGCTGGGCGCGGGAGAGCAAGTGACGCAGTCGATTCGCGAAGACGACGGTCGCGGCCGACACACGACCACATCGCGCCAGCTGTTTCGACTGCCCGGCGCTGCGTGGGTGATCGATACGCCGGGCATGCGCGAGCTGAAAGTCGGTTCGATCGACGCAGGGCTGCGTGCAACCTACCTGGATATCGAACAGCTCGCGGAGCAATGCCGCTTTCGCGATTGCGATCATCTGAACGCAGCCGGATGCGCGATCCTGGCAGCCGTCGATGCGGGCACGCTGGATCGACGTCGGCTCGATAATTATCGCAAGCTGCAGCGCGAGTCGGAACGTGCCTCGCGTACGCTGCGCGAGCAACGCGAACTGGAGCGCCGCTGGGGACGCCTGCATCGAAATGCGCAGCGTGTGCGGCGAAAGGATCGGGGGAGGTCATGAGGCCGCGTCATGCCGCGATCCGGGCCGGGATGTCGTTGGGGTCGACCTGTGCTTGCGGACACAGATCGACGGGACCCTGGCCGCGCACGCCCCGTCAGGCCCTGATTCGCGCCGGACCGGCAAAGCCCGGCTCAGTATAGGGAAACCCCTGCTACGGCCAGGGTTTACTATGCGGGCCGATTTAGGGCTGGAGCGATGCAGGCTGATGAATGATTTTTCAGGATTGGAGCTGAGTGAACCGTTGCGCCGGTCGCTCGACGAGGTGGGTTACGCGGAGATGACGCCCGTGCAGGCGGCGAGCCTGCCGCCGATCCTGGCGGGCCGGGATGTGGTTGCCCAGGCGCGAACCGGCAGCGGCAAAACGGCCGCTTTTGCGTTGGGACTGCTGTCGACGCTCGATGCGACCGTGGTGCAGCTGCAGGGGCTGGTGTTGTGCCCCACGCGCGAACTGGCGGATCAGGTGAGCCGGGAGATCCGCCGCCTCGCGCGCTGGATTCCGAACGTCAAAGTACTCACCTTGTGTGGCGGTGTGCCGCTGCGTCCGCACCTTGCGTCGCTCGCGCACGAGCCGCACATCGTCGTGGGCACGCCGGGCCGCGTGCTGGAGCTGATCGAGAAGGAGGCGCTGCCATTGCGGGCGGTGAAGACGCTCGTCCTCGATGAAGCAGACCGCATGCTGGACATGGGCTTCGCGGAGGCGATCAGCGCCATCATCGAGCATGCTCCGCGGCAGCGTCAGACGCTGATGTTCTCGGCCACGATCCCGGATTCCATTCGCACGATCAGCCGCCGCTTCCAGACCAATCCCGCCGACGTGACTGTCGACAGCGATGCCGATGAGAACCCGATCGAACAGATTTTTTTCGAGGTCGACCCGGACAGGAAGGTCGATGCGCTCGCCCAGCTGCTGCTGGAGTATCAGCCGGAGTCCGCGGTGGTGTTCTGCAATACCCGCCAGGACGTACGCATGGTCGCTGGCGAACTGGATGCGCGCGGGTTCTCGGTGCTGGCGTTGCACGGTGAGCTGGACCAACGCGATCGGGAAGAGATGCTGGTTCGGTTCGCGAACAAGAGCAGCAATATCCTGCTGGCGTCGGATGTGGCGGCGCGTGGCCTCGATATCCGCGAGCTGCCGATGGTCGTCAACTTCGATATCGCCTCGGACGCGGATACGCATCTGCATCGTATCGGACGAACCGGGCGGGCGGGTCACAGCGGCATGGCCATCAGCCTGTGCTCTCCGTCGGAAATCAAACGGGTCAATGCGATCGAGGATCGACAGGGGCAGCGGCTGCGCTGGAAAAAACTGCCGGCGCCGCAGGCGTCTCGTCAGCCATTGGTTCCGGCGTTCGTCACGCTCGCCGTGGACGCGGGTCGACAGGACAAACTGCGCCCCGGTGATCTGCTCGGTGGATTGACGGGAGAGGCAGGACTGCCGGGTACTGCCGTTGGCAAGATCGATGTGTTTCCGACGCGAACCTACGTTGCCATCGCGCGTGAATGGCATGAGAAGGCGATCCAGCGACTGCGTGCAGGAAAGATCAAAGGCCGTACCTTTCGGATTCGTCTTATCAGTCGATAGGGAGCACGGAGATTCCGGCGACGATTGGGAGTACGGAGTCTCTGTGAACTGCCGCCGTGGTGTCGTCGCGTGCATCACGTCATAGTCACCGCGCGCGCCTGCTCGAGCCGGAGCCAGCTGCTCACTTAGAGATCAACGAACTGATTATTCGATTAATTCCAATTGATCGAATCGCGGCGGCCGCCTACAACAGGCTGGTGACAATGGCGGAGGGCGCGACGTGATAGAGCCAGTGGAAGTGGAACGTGTCGAACGCGAGAAGGCGGAGGTCGTTCTCCTGCGCAGTGTGAAGCGTGGCGCGGAGCATCCGCTGGAGTTGTGCTGCTCGCATCGCAGCGAGGCTGATCAGCTCGCATTCGCGGTGCGCTCCATCGATTTGCTGCCCCGTAGGTTGGATTTCGCTCTTTCCGCAACGCAGGAGGGGCTCGTCGTACGCGGCGAAACAGAATCGGCGCTCGACAGTCCGGTGGAGATACTACGGTCAGTCTATGGCGATGCGGTTCGCATCGGCACGCCGACGATTCGATATCGACGTGGCCCGGTTGTGCAGGAGCCGCACATGGGCGTACGCGTCATGTGCTCGACCGAACATTTCTACAGCGTCAGGGACGATATGGAGTCGCGCGATGCCGTCATTCTGGATGCGCTGGTCGCCACGCATCACGGTGTCCTGCGCGTGACCGTGCCACTGGCCAGGCTGATGGGCTACTCGCAGTATGTGGCGCGACTCACCTCAGGCAGTGCGCGTGACGTCATCTGGTTCAGTCACTACGCCCCGGTGGTGCAACCGCCGCCGCGTCCTGCAGCCTGACGGTCTTTTCTCTTTTCACGAAGAGAGCCTCTTCGCCATGCGATGGCGTCTCCCCAAGCGGAATACTCGTGAAGACCGTTCGCACGCGCGCCTCAGGGCTTGGCGAACATTGCCCGCGCGCTGCCGGTCATAGCGACGACGGCCGGGTGCTTGATCTTGCGCTCCACCGAGATCGCGTAAAACTCTGCTTTGACATTCTGGGCCATGCCGATGCGTACCAGCCCATACTGACGGCGGAAGTGTTCCTCGAGCACGCGCGGTACCGGTGCGAATCCGTGGCCGGCGCGCGCGAATTCGCAGAGCATGGCGTAGTCCTCGAACTCAGCGATCACCAACGGCCGGACGTGCTGTCGCTCGAACCATTGATCCAGTGACCGGCGGATGGCCGTATCGTCGGTGGGCAACAGCACCGGCACCCCGTCCAGCGATTTCGGAAAACCGCGTCGCAACGTGCGCGCCAGCGCCTGCGTCGCCATCCAGCAGGCGCCGGAACTGCCGAGCGGATGGCTGTAGGCGCGTATGTTCAGGCTGGGTGTGACCGGTGCATCGGACAGTACGACATCGAGTTCGTGAATGGCGAGTTGCGCCATCAGTCGCTCCAGCGTGCCTTCGCGGCACACCATGCGTACCGGCTGCTTCAGTTGCATCACCGGTTCGAGAATGCGATAGGCGATTTCCTTGGGCACGACGTCATCGATGCCCACCATCAGGCGCAGCGGCCGTGCAGAAGGGCGGTGCTCCAGCGCCTCCATGAGATCCTGCCCGAGGCTGAAGATCTCATCGGCATAGCTGTACACCATGCGGCCCACCTCGGTGGGTACGAGGGTGCGGCCCGACTTGGTCAGCAGCTTCTCGCCCAGTCGTGCTTCGAGCGTGCGCAGCTGCGAACTGATGGTCGGCGCGGACAGTGCGAGTTCCTCGCAGGCGCGCGTGAGACTGCCGGTGCGAACCACGGACCAGAAGTAGAGCAGATGCTGGTAATTCAGCCGCCGGATAATGGTCATCATGAGGCATTCCCCTGTGCTTGGTGCTGCACTGTTTCGAGATACTCGAAGCAAACTGTCGAATAATTCTAATTGATCGAAGTGGTGCGCGTGGGCACGATGTGAACAGGCAATTGCGTGCCATAGCACGCCTTTCATAAGTCAATCAGGAGCCGAGATGCGGGAACGTCCGATAGTCATTACCAACACCGATGCAGGCGTGTTGCGGTCGTTGCTGGCCGCGGGGCGTGCGAAGATGCGCGACCAGGATCATCTCGACAAGCTCGAGCTGGAACTGGAGCGTGCCTTCCTCATCGACGCGCAGGATGTGCCACCGACGGTGGTCACCATGCATCGGCGCATCAGCGTTCTGGACCTGAGCACCGGCACACGGCAGGAACTGATGCTCGTGGGTCCGTCGGAAGCAGACGTGACGGCGCGGAAAATTTCCGTACTTGCGCCACTCGGTACGGCGCTGCTCGGCTACAGCGAAGGCGATGAGCTCGAATGGCAGATGCCGGGCGGGCTGCGTCGTCTGCGGATCGAAAAAGTCATGGAGACGGACGCCGTCGACGCTGCTGTGGCGCACTGAATCCGTGAGCAAGCTGCTCTGCGCCACGGATCTGCTGCCGAAGAGCGATGCAGCAGTGGATCGCGCCGGCATGCTGGCGGAGCAGCTGAATGCAGAACTCTCGATGGTGCATGTCGTACCGGCGGTGACCGAGCAGAATCTGGAGCAGTCGCTGCGCGCCGCCATCCTGGGAATGAAGAGACGTACGGGCGCGCGGCAATGGCGCTTCGGGCCGGCGCCGAACGTGGCTGTCCGCGCAGGGAATCCACGACGGCTGCTCCTGGATACGATCAGTGAGTTGCAGCCCGATCTGGTGATCGTCGGCCCGCACAGCAAACGCGCCGTTCGCGATGTGCTGGAAGGCACGCTCACCGAGCGATTGTTGAGCGCACGGCAGTGTCCGCTGTTGCTGGTACGCAATCCCGTGGTCCAGCCCTACCGTGATGTACTGCTGGCGCTGGACCTGTCCGATGTTTTCGATGCCGCCGTGAAGGCGGGTGAAGTACTGACGGCAGGGTCGATGGAGCATGCGACGATCCTGCATGCGCACGAATCGCCGTACCAGGGCATGCTGAGCTACGCAGGCGTCGACATGGACAAGGCCGATGCATGCATGCAGGACGCCCGTCGCGAAGCGGCTGCAAAGGTGCGCGATCGATTGAGTCAACAAGTCAGCGATCCGTCGCGTTATGAAGTGGTGATCGCCGACGCTCATCCGATACCTGCGATCCTGCGCACCGCGAAAGCCTTCCGACCGGATCTGCTCGTGCTCGGTACGAACGGCCGGGGACGCATTCGCCGGGCGCTGCTCGGCAGTGTCGCAAGTCGATTGCTGCATGCTGTCGATTGCGACGTACTGATCGTCCCCGCGGTCGCAGATACGGCGGACACGGATGTAGCGGTCGATATCTCCAAGCGATCAGCCAGTGCGGGTGTCGGCCGCCGCAGTGATCGACGCTCCGCCGCATCCTGAATCGCCTGCCCGTGCAAAGAAAGAAGGTTTCCACGGAACTCCCGCGAGACGGGGAAGGAAGTCCCGCGGTGACCGAAAGGGAATCCCACGGGGGAAAGTCGAACCCACAAGAAGAATCTCGAGCCGCTTATCCAGGCGCCATTGGCCTCAGCCGCGTTTGTCCTCGGTCTTCGTATCGAAATCGCTCGCGTCGTGACGTTCATGCAGTTGCTCTGCCGGATCGCCAAAGAGGCGGTTGACCATGCGTCCGCGCTTCACTGCCGCTCGCTCGCCGATGGCATCAGCCCAGCGTCTGACATGCTTGTACTCGTGCACGCTCAGAAACGTACCGGAGTCACCGTAGATCTGGCCTTGGACGAGCGGGCCATACCAGGGCCAGGTGGCGATGTCGGCGATCGTGTACTCATCGCCCGCCAGGTATGGTGTCAACGCCAGTCGGCGATCGAGCACGTCGAGCTGCCGCTTTACTTCCATGGCGTAGCGATCGATGGCGTACTCGATCTTGAAGGGTGCATAGGCATAGAAGTGTCCGAAGCCGCCGCCGAGGAACGGTGCGCTGCCGACCTGCCAGAACAGCCAGGAGAAGCACTCGGCGCGCCGCGCGGTGTCCGTCGGCAGGAACGCTGCGAATTTCTCGGCAAGATGCAGCAGGATGGCGCCGGATTCGAACACCCGGATGGGCTGCGAGCCGCTGCGATCCATCAGGGCGGGAATCTTCGAGTTGGGATTCACCGCGACGAAACCGCTGCCGAACTGGTCGCCATCATTGATGCGGATCGGCCAGGCATCGTATTCGGCGCCGCTGTGTCCGAGCGCCAGCAGCTCTTCCAGCATCACGGTGACTTTGACGCCATTGGGCGTCGCCAGCGAGTAGAGCTGCAGAGGATGGCGGCCGACGGGCAATTCCTTGTCGTGTGTCGGTCCGGCAATGGGTCGATTGATCTTGGCGAACTGCCCGCCGTTTTCCTTCTCCCATTTCCAGACGGGCGGCGGGGTATAGGTCGATGAATCTGACATTTGCAGTGTCCTGTCGCGGAGTTCGGTGTAGCAATTAACTCACGACTGGGCGCCGTAGGTCCTGCTTCCTGATGGTTTCAGGGTTTGACGGACAGACCGGCGAGTGAACCTGCGGTCGGTGGCGCATCAGTGGCCGTCTTGCGACGATCAGGCCGGTGATCCGATCACTGCGAAGTAGCGCTCGAGTGAACGATTCACGGCGTCGCGCGCTCCGCCGAGAATGTTGCGTCCCCAGGTGTAGCCAAACAGATCGTCGAACGCATATCGCTCCAGCAGCGTCCGGATGTGCAATACGGCCTGGGGAGGCATGGGAATGTAGTTCGGATAGCTGTACATGAAGGTGACGTGCTTGCGGTCGAGTACGACCTGCAGTGCATCGCCGGCGAACAGTTGTCCGCGTGGACGCAAGGCGTCCTGCCAGTGCAGCGCAGTACTGCCCGGGAAGTGGCCGCCGCAACGAAGCAGCGTGACGCCGTCGGATAACTGCAGTTTGTCGCCATTCCAGAAGCAGATCAGTGGGGAGCTGCGACCGATCCAGTGCCGATCGGATTCATGAAGGTAGACAGGCACTCCACCCAGCGCAGTGCTCCACTCGACCATCGACGAATAGAAATGCGGGTGCGAGATTGCGATCAGATCGATGCCGCCGCGGGCCTGGATCGCATCGACGGCTGCCGCAGTGACCAGCGGCGTGCATTCCCAGAGAATGCGATGGCTGGCGGTAGGCAGAACCATGGCGCGCTGGTCGATGGCGAATGAGGGCGACATGCCCACGCAGAACAATCCGCCGTCGTCCTCCAGGCGATTGCTGTATTCGTGCGCCAGGGCCCCCATGGTGGTCCATTGCTGGCCATCCCAGCCGACGTATTGCCGGTCGTCGCAGCAGATCGGACAGCGCTCCGGCGTCGGCTGTGTGGTTTCGTACTGGGTTCCGCACGTTACGCAGATCGGGTGGAACATGGCGCGGCTCCATGACTGACTGGGTCACCGGCGTCCAGCATGCGATCATCGATGGACCCTAAAAAGGTCCAAACGGGGCGATTTTTATGGAGCCAGGATTCGAACTGCCGATCGAGGTGCCGCCGCGGCGTTCGCGCAATCGCATGCGGGCGCTGCATCAGCAACTGCGTACAGCCATTCTGGAAGGCCGGTTGAAGCCCGGCGTGAAACTGCCGCCGACGCGGGCATTCGCCGCGACGTACGGCGTCTCGCGTAATACGGCTATCGCAACTTACGATCTGCTGCAGAGCGAGGGCTACGTGTCGACGCGCCGCGGTGGAACGTTTGTCACTGCGATGTTGCCGCGGCGGATGCCCGCGGAGCGTCGCGGGAAAGACGGGCGCCTGAGCGAGTACTGGCGCAATACCTCGCCCACCATTGTCACGGTGGAACGCCCGCGACTGGATTTCACTCTCGGTGTTCCCGACCTGCCGCTGTTTCCGCTCGATGTCTGGAAACGATTATCTGCGCGAGCTGTGCGTTCGTTCTTCCGCCAGCCCGTGGCCGGTTCCGATTCGCCGTACGGCCGGCCCGCGCTACGCGATGCCATCGCGCAGCATGTGTCATCGACTCGCGCGGTGGCCTCGTCAGTGGAGGATATCGTCGTCACTGCCGGCGCCAAGCAGGCCTTCAGTTTGTTGGCGCGCATTCTGGTGACGCCGAAGCGCACGGTCGTTGCGGTCGAAGATCCGGGCTACCGGCCGGTACGCATTGCGTTCGAAGCGGCGGGCGCCAGGATCGTCCACGTGCCGGTCGACCAGGAAGGGCTGATCGTCGAACGCCTGCCGGCGAATGCGCGTGTCATCTGCGTCACGCCGTCGCATCAGTATCCACTCGGAGTCGTCATGTCAGCGTCGCGCCGGGCGCAGCTGCTCGACTTCGCGCGCACGCGTGGCGCCGTGGTGATGGAGGACGACTACGATTCGGAGTTTCGTTACGGCGATCGGCCCCTCGATGCATTGCAGACGCTGGACCGCAGCGACTCGGTGTTCTATGTCGGGACATTCTCGAAAAGCCTGTTTCCCGGCCTGCGTATCGGATTCGTGGTCGCACCGGCCTGGGCGCGGACCGCGCTCGCAGCAGCCAGGCAATATGCCGACGGCTACTCGCCAGCGCTGTCGCAGGAGACACTCACTGCGTTCATCAAGGAGGGGCATCTGGTGCGGCACGTCAGAAAGATGCGTCGTATCTATGCGGCCCGGCGTGAACTGCTGCTGGAACGGCTGGCTCTGGACCTCGGCTGGTTGCAGCCATTTCCTTCTGCCGCGGGCTTGCATCTGGCCTGCGGCGTGGATCGCGGTATCGATGTCGATGCGTTCATCGCGAAAGCGCGCGAGCGTGAGGTCGGGCTGGGCTCACTGCGCAGGTACGCGGTGAGCGGACGCGCTCAGAAGGGAGTCATGTTCGGCTTCGGGGCTTTGAGCGAGCAGGGCATCGACGAAGCGCTGGGACGGTTGCGGCGGCTCTAGTCCGGGCGCGGTTCTACGGTTGCGGGGATGCGGTCGAAGGCGCAGTCGACGTGACGCGCCAGATGACGTTGCCGACGTCGTCTGCAACGAGCAGCGCGCCCTTGTGGTCGATGGCCACGCCGACCGGACGCCCGAGCGCATCACCCGCGGAATCGAGGAAGCCCGTCAGTACATCCTGCGGTGCGCCGTTCGGTTTGCCGCCGCTGAACGGCACGAAGATCACCTTGTAGCCGCTCGGCGGATTGCGGTTCCAGGAACCGTGCAGACCGACGAAGGCGCCATCTCGATAGTTCGCGCCGAGAGCATCGCTGCGCACGAACGTCAATCCAAGCGCCGCGACGTGCGCTCCAACGGCATAGTCGGGCGGGATGGCTTTTGCCACCAGATCGGGACGCGGCGGCTCGACGCGCTCATCGACGTTCTGCCCGTAGTAACTGTAAGGCCAACCGTAGAAGCCACCGTCTTTGACCGAGGTGATGTAGTCGGGCACGAGGTCGTTGCCGATCTCGTCGCGCTCGTTGACCGCGGTCCACAGTTCGCCGCTGTGCGGATGCCAGGCGAGGCCATTGGGATTGCGCAGACCCGATGCAAACAGACGCGTCGCGCCGGTGGCAGGATCGACTTCGAGGATCGCCGCCCGGTGTTCTTCGACTTCCATGCCGCGTTCGGCGGCATTGCTGTTCGATCCGGAAGTCACGTACAGCCTGCTGCCATCGCTGCTGGCGATGACGTTCTTGGTCCAGTGATGATTGATTTCGCCGCCGGGAAGATCGGCCACTCTGGTGCCGGTGTCCTGGATGCGTGTTGCTCCAGGCTCATAAGCAAAGCGCAGCAACGCGTCGGTGTTGGCGACGTACAGCGTGTTGCCGACCAATGCCATGCCGAACGGAGAATGCAGATTTTCCAGAACTACCTCGCGCACTTCAGCCGTGCCGTCGCCGTCCGCATCGCGCAGCAGCGTGATGCGATCTGCGCTGGGCACGGTCGCGCCGGCGCGCGTCATCACCTTGTTCATGACCCAGCCGCGGATGCCGCTGCGATTCTCGCGACCGGCCGGCGCATTGGTTTCGGCGACGAGGACATCGCCGTTCGGCAATACATACAGCCAACGCGGATGATCGAGATCGGCGGCAAACCGGGTGACCGCCAATCCCGCTGCGGCCTGCGGCGTCTGACCCGCTGGCCATCCACGCGCCGGGGCGATCCTGATGACAGGAATCAGCGCGGCGTCTGGTTTCGGCAATGTGGGACTCGATCCGACTCCAGCGGTGTCCGGCAGGCTGGACTTGCCGCCACAGCCCTGGAGGAATGCGAGGCCGAGTGTGAGAGCCGCAAGCGCGACCGGGCGGTTCATCATGCAATGCCACCTGCTGAACGCTCGTGGTGCGAATGGATCAAATGAAGGAATGCGAGTACACGGGGAATGTTCCGGCGCATGGATGCTCGGTCCGTCGCGGCGGCACGGTGCAGCCCAGCTCAGCCCAACTCAGCGAGGCCCTCAGCCAGATGGGTGCAGCGTCGCGGCCGTGGGTTCACGCTCACCCGGTCGATGCGATCGAACCCGCCCGCGAACGTAACCACGGCTCCGCCCAGGGCCATGAGGGCAATTTGTTCGTCGATGCGTTTGCCGCGCGTGTGGAAGTCCTGGCTCGGGGTGCGTACTCGATATCGCTCCAGCCCATGCCGACACCGAGCCGGAAGCGTTCAGTGAACGGATTTTCCACTAACGATGATTGATTGTGATTCGGTTCGCATTGCCGGATTCATGCGATTATGTATTTTCCGTCCTGCCCCGATCCGATTCCTCTTTCGGTCAATCTGCGTCCATGTTCTTCAAGTTGTTCAGCAAGTCCCCTGTGCCCCGCCCACGGGTCGAAGAAAGTTCAGTCCTCGCCGACGACCTGGCGCGCCGCGTCAGTGCGATCGAGTTCAAGCCCAGCAAGGGCTTCCTGAAGGACCGGCCGCAGCCGAAGCGCTCGCCGATCCGCACGTTCCGTTCAGTCTGAAAGACCCGTCGTTTCGCGATCCGGGATCTCGCGTGGGTCAAATCCCTGAAAGGCGGGGTGCTGCGCCGCTGATGTGATGCCGTCGCGTCCTGGCAGCACGAGGCGCGATATGTGACCCATGCCCGCCTGCGTGTCGTTTCCCGGAAGTCCACGTCTCCAGGGCAGCCAGGCGATCTACATATATGTCCATATAGGCCGGTTCGCGCGGCGCCGGCCGCATCGATCGATTGTCCTTTTCTGATCGCTGTACGCGGTGATCGAGAGTTGTTCTTCTGTTCTTGTTGTATCGTCGCGGCAATGATTCGTGCTGACCGTCGTTGAAAAGACAAGCACCGCGATCCGCCGTCCGTGGCGGCATACGGCAGATATACGAGCAGGCCAGGGGCAGGGGGCATGTCGATGCGGCTAGCAATGGTGGGTGTGATCGTGTGGTCGATAGGCAGCGGGCTGCCTGCGGCGGCGGAGAATGCTCCCACCGACCCGGAGCCGGTCACCAGTGGCATCGTCGAAGAAGTTCTGGTCGAGGCGCCGGAACCGCGCTATGCCGCACCGACCTTGCGGGATCGCATCGGCCGGGTCTGGGTGCCGGTGATGATCAACGGTCGGGGGCCTTTCCGCCTGGTGCTCGACACGGGTGCCACGACCTCGGCCATCCTGGCTCCGGTTGCCGAGGAACTCGGATTACCTACCGATGCGACAGGCCGCAGTCGTCTGCAGGGTGTGACGGGCACCGCGATCGTGCCGCACGTCATCGCGGACCGTATGGAAGTGGGCGACCTGCTGATCAGCCACGCGAAGCTCGTGATCGTGCCCGACGTGTTCGGCGGCGCTCAGGGTGTGCTGGGCACCGAGGGGCTCGGCGACAAACGCATCCTGATGGATTTCCGGCGCGATCTCGTCGAGATCGCCTACGCGCGGGGCAAGCCGCGACCGGACGACATGACGGTCGTGAAGTTCAATGTCATGCGGGGGCGACTCGCCATTCTCGACCTGATGGTGGGTGGCGTGCGTACCCGCGCGGTCATCGACACCGGAGCGCAACAGACCATCGGCAACAATCGTCTGCGCGAGGCGCTGTTGCTGCGGCGACGCCAGGTGGAGGATGCCGATGTCATCGGAGTCACGTTGGATGTCGCACAAGGTGAACGCATCCGGGTTCCGCCGATCTCGATGGGGGGGGTGCAGGTGCATAACCTGCACATCACTTTTGGCGACGTCCAGATCTTTGAACATTGGAAGCTGACGCGCGAGCCTGCGCTGCTGATCGGCATGGATGTCATCGGCACCTTGCAGGCGTTCGTCATCGACTACCCGCGTCGTGAGCTGTATCTGCGGCCGCGTCGCTGAGAGTGAACGCAGTCACACGCGACAGTGAATGGACTTCATCGCACTGTCGTCCGGATTGTAGTCAGGGTCATCGGCGCCGAAGGTTTCATCCAGGACCGTCGCATTCTTCATGGCGTCAACGGTCCATAATTTTCCGAACCCCAGACCGCCTGACTTGCTCGAGCCGCGGACCTGTACGGCTCGAAGAACTTCGGAGCCTCGCGCAGAGACGCCGTGGCAGTAGGGCGCCACGATCCGCCGCAGTCCGTGATACTCGAACTGCAGCAGGTTCCTGTTCCGGATGGCGTCGCAGATGAGGGGGTTCATGCGTGCTGGCAATACTCCAGCAAGAGATTTCTGATCCCCCTCCCTGTAAACGAGGGAGGGGGATCAGACCTCAATGCTTCACGCTGTAGACGAAGCTCGCCTTCGGCGAGCGCAGCCAGCGCTCGGCGATGACTCCCTTGAGGTCGGCGAATCCATCTTTCGCATCGACGAAGTCCGCCTTCAGCTTCTCTGCACCGGCCTTGTCGCCGCTGCCCTTGATCTTCAGCACCGTGGTCTCGAACGATTCGATCGCGGCGGGCAGGGTCTCGAAATTGATTTCCATACAGCCCTGGTCGGTGCCGTTGGCCGCCGGCTCGTCGGGTTTCCACACGAGCGCACCGGATTTCATGAACGCACCCACCTGCATCGCCGCGAGCTGGCTGTAGTTGCGCGGTGTCCCATCGGCTGTGTACATGCCGCGGGAAATGTGGCCGAACGCCCAGGCGATGTTGCGCAACTGGATGCGGCGGACCTCATCGGCAGTGAACACGCCTTTGGCAGCGAGCCAGTCAGTGAGGTACAGCGAGGAGGTCTGCGCTTTCAGTTCTTCGAGCGTGGAGGCCATCGTGCCGCCGAACAGCGCGTCGTCTTCCTTGCCGTTCACCTTGTACTCATGTGAGGGCCCCAGGTTGTGGGCCGCTTCGTGGAGCAACGAGCCGATGAGTTGTTCGCGAGGTGATGTGTTCGCGGTGGCATTGGTCGCCTTGCAGAACACGGATGACATGAGTCGGGTCTGTGTCGCCTGGCTGTCGGCATCGGTATAGAGATTCGTCATCGCCACGGTGCGTCCGCCTTTCTCGGCGGTGGGGCCCCAGTTCGGCAGTGACTGGCCGATGGTTGCGCCGGTCGCAGAGCGTTGGTCGCCGGCATTGATCACCACGTCGATGAAGTCCGGGATCTTGAACTTCACGTCCCGCGCCTTGTAGGGCTTGCCGGCCATCGCCGCGAGTGCGTTCTCCATGTCGTTCTTCATCGGATCGAGTTTGCGTTGCCACTCGAGCGATTCCGGATTGATGCGCGCCACCTGCAAGGCGAAGCCTGCCTTCCAGGCGCAGGGTTCGTAGTAGACCTCGTCCGGCGCAATGCGAACGAACCACTTGCTGTTCTCCGCGCCCATCGCGACCCAGGCGGCATTGGCCGGTTCCCAGTCGTTGCTGCGGAAAGACTGCGCGGCGGCCAGCAGGTAGTGCTTGAGTGCGGCTTCATCGTCGCCGAATCCTGAGGCGGCGGCTTTGAGTTCCGTGGCGATGGCCTCCATCTCCAGGCGATACGCTTCGTTGTAGGGAACGGCGCGGTACGTCCCCGGTTTGTCGCCTGCGACAACGACGCTGAAATGATCCATCAGCGCGGCAGCATTCGGCTGCTTTTCCAGCACGGCGCAGAAGCCGGGGTCGCTTTGAATGTCCGCCGGATACAGCCCGACAATCCGTGCCGGTTTCGGCGCGATCGCGGAGCAGCCGGGATCGCTCTCGGTTTTCGGTGCTTCACAGAACGGCGACTGGTTGCGGTGGAACATCGCGAGGCTCGCGCGATCGGTTTCAGGGATCTGTGCTTCCAGGCCGAATACGCCCTTCTGTCGCGCGTAGATCCGTTCCACCAGCTCGCCGACTTTCAGCATGTGATCGAGAAAATTCTTCTCGGCAGCTGCGGCCTGGGAGAAGTCGTTGGCGACGAGCGTCGGCTGCCCCTGAGCCAGCTCTTCGCGAACCAGTTTCTGTCGAGTCTGTTCCGCGGCATCGGCGGGCACTGCATCGGCCTTCTGCATCTGTTCGTAGGCCCTGGAGAATTCCGCCGTGAAGCGTCCGGACGTATCGATCCATGAAGTCCACGTGTCCTGCGGATAGCCCGTCAGGACTGCCAGTTCGTCGGGATCGAGCGCACCATTGCCGTTGACATCTTCACGCCAGAAAAGAGGCAGGAACAACTCGGCGGCGCGGCGATTGAAAGCCACGCGCTCGATGGCGGAATAGGCCGGCGCTCGTGCCGCTGCGCCGGTGTCGTTATGGCGGCTGCAACCGGTCAGTGCGGCCAGCAACGCGGCACTGCATACGAGGATCGGACGCGAGAACGAGAAACGATTCGGCATGGGTGACTCCTGCGTGCAAGGCGGGAAGTTCTACTGGGAATGGCGCCATCAGGCAAGCGCGGTGCGACGGATGCCTGTCACGGCAGGTCGGCTCCTTGCCGCGTGCGGAAGGGGTTACCTCCCCGCGATGGGCATCGTGGTCTATCTGCCCGGTATACATCCATGCGGTACCGCGCATCGACGCCGGCCTGCGGCCTTGCGCAATTGCAAAGTCAACTGTCGGAGAGTATCCATGGCTGGCAAGTGCGCCGGCTCGTCGGGCCAAGAGCGCATGTCAATCAACGAAGCCGGGGGAAACCATGAACAGGAATCGAGTCGGGCTCGAAGTCGTTCGATACAGCGATGGCGTTCGCGTATGGGTCGTTTCGTTGCTTGCTGCCGTGATGCTGGCCGCCACACCGGCCAATCCTGCATTGGCCGGATTGGATCATGATCGCGACAGGGGCGGGCCGGGGCATGGCCACGGCCACGGCCACCATGGCAAGGATCTGGAGCTGCGTGTGCTGTCGGGTTCGCCGCGCTACGTGTCGGGTGACGATGCGCGGATCGAAGTGCGCGGAGCGCGCGGGCTGCTGAACAAGACGCAGTTCTACCTCAACGGCCGCGCCATCAATCCGTCGTTGCAGGCGAGCGGCGATCGTCTCGAAGGGGTGATCACGGGTCTGCGCAACGGCGAGAACACGCTCGAGGTCTATGCCAGAGGCCGCTACGAGCGCGATGCCATCAAGCTGATCAATTACCCGATCAGCGGACCGATGTTCTCCGGTCCGCAGCAGCATCCCTTCGTCTGCTCCACGACGCAGAGCGCCGTCGGTCGTCAGCCCATCATCGAGAGCGCGACGCCGCCAGGCACCCGGGTCTTCGACAGCGCCGGCAACGTGATCGGCTACAGCGAGAACTGCGCCATCGAAACATTCGTCACGTATCTGTACCGCACGACCGGCAATGCATGGGCCACGCTGCCGTCGAACGGTGTGCGTCCCGCCGACATGACGACGGTCACGCTGGCCGACGGGCACGTGGTGGATTTCATCGTCCGGCGCGAAGTCGGTTCGATCAATCGCTTCCTCTACAGTTTCGCGATGCTCGCGCCTGCCGGTGAGAATCCGGCGAAGCCGGATCTGAGCCGCTGGAATCGCAAGCTGCTCTACTGGTTCCAGGGCGGCGTGGCCATCGGCCACGCGCAGGGCACGGTGCATAGCGGTTCGCTGAATCCCGATATCCTGCGACTCGGCTATGCCATCGTGCATTCGAGCGGCAACAACACGGGCACGCACTACAACCTGCAAGTCGCCGGCGAGACCGCGATGATGACGAAGGAGCGCTTCATCGAACGCTATGGCGTGCCGAGCTACACCGTCGGTCTCGGCGGTTCGGGGGGCGCGATCCAGCAATACATCCTCGGCCAGAACAATCCCGGTGTGCTCGATGCGCTGCTGCCGGTGCAGTCGTATCCCGACATGGTCACGCAGACGATCCATGTCGGTGACTGCGAACTGCTCGAGTACTACATGGATGCCACCGATCGCGCCAATCCGAAGTGGCGCACGACCAGGAACCGCAGCTGGCTGGTCGGCATGAATGCGGAGGAAGGTTTCGCGGCCGTCAACGATCCGCTCGCTCCATTGAAGACTGCGCTCGGTTATGGGACTGCGGTCGGTTCGACCGAATGCATTCCGGCGTGGCGCGGCCTGTCGCCGCTGGCGATGAATCCCTGGTACGGACAGGCGCCGAATCAGCAGAACTACGAGCCGCAGTCGGCCATCGCGGCGATCCGCTGGACGCACTGGGACGATCTGCGAAATATCTACGGCGTCGACGCCAGCGGCGCTGCGCGACCGACCTGGGACAACGTCGGTGTTCAGTACGGCCTGCGCGCGCTGCAGGATGGCAACATCACGATGGAAGAGTTCGTGCACCTCAACTGGAACATCGGTGGCTGGAAGCAGCCCAGCGAGATGGTGCAGGAAGGCTTTCCGTTCTTCGGCACGACGGCTGCGGAGATCAACAAGGCGCTGACGGTGCCCGGCTATTTCGATCCGTGGAGTCGACGCAACATGAACGGTGTGCCGGGCGTGACCGAACCTGCGCCGCGGACGCAGGGCGATCCGCAGGCGATGCGCGCAGCGTATACATCGGGCATGGTCTTCAGCGGCAAGCTCACGCTGCCGACGATCGATCATCGGCAGTACATGGAGCGTGAACTCGACATGCACAACGTGCATCAGAGCTTCGCGGTGCGTCAGCGCGTGCTGGACAGGATGGGCAACTCGGACATGCTCGTCATCTGGTTCACTGACACACTGCCCGGCGTGCCGAAGGCGAGTCAGTCGATGGAGGCGCTCGCCCTGATGGACCAGTGGGTGCGCAATATCCAGAACAATCCCAAAAAAGGCATTCGCGGCAATCGTCCCGCGCGTGCGGTGGACAGCTGCTTCGACGTGAACGGCCAGTTGATCTACGCGGGCAAGGATGCTTGGAACGGCATCCTGGACGACAAGCCGGCCGGTCCTTGCACGCAGCGTTTCCCGATTTATTCGACATCGCGCATCGTTGCAGGCGCACCGATCGAAGGCGGCATCTATCGCTGCGCGCTCAAGTCCGTGGATCAAGCCGCAGCTGACGGCGCGTACCTGCCGGCTTCACCGACCGCCGAGCAACTGGAGCGGTTGAAGAAGGTTTTTCCGCAGGGCGTCTGCGACTACTCGCGCCCGGATCGCGCCAGGCCGCCGAAACACTGACACGGGGTCGGTACCGCCGCTTGCCCAGGCCGTTGCTCTGGTCGTTGCTCAGGTCGTTGCTCAGGGATGAGCTGACGGCGTGCGCGGCGGGGATCGCTCCCCGCCGTGCTAGCCTTGGCCCAGGCATGGCTGATCGAGTATGGGCTGACGGTGATTTTTTCCGAGTGGTTGAAGAAGCGCCGGCTGGCACTTGCGGAGACTCGCCTGGCGGGTGAGAACGCATCGCCGATGCGCCTCGGTGCGGGCGCATTGACGGTGGGTGTCGCCTACGTCCTGCTCATCAGCTGGCTCGATCCCGCGCTGCCCTGGCCGGCCACATTCAACAGCGTTCAACCCTGGTGGCTGGCGCTGCTGAATGTCATCCCCGTGCTGATGCTCACCGCGATTCTGGTCGTGATCACCCGGCGGCTCGTGCTGTCCACGTGGCTCACGCTGGTGGCACTCGCGGTTCTCTATGCGATCAATCACCTGAAAGTTCGCGAACTGGCGACACCGCTGCTGCCAGACGACTTCCATTTCCTGCGGGCGCTGGGCGTCAACTATTCGTTTTTCAGTCATTACCTGACGGGCGTGCGTACGCAACTGCTGATCGCCGCCGGGGTCTTCGTGGTCACGTTGATGCTGTCGCGCGAGCCGGTCATTGCGTCGCTGCGAGGCTTGCGTCGTGCTGTCGCGGCGGCGATTGCCATTGCGCTGGTGATCACGCTGTTCCAGGGCCGCATGCCCTGGACCCATATCTACGATCCGGGTCGACTGCAGTTCGAGCCGTGGGCGCCCTCGGACAGCGCAGCGCGGACGGGCGTGATCACCAACATGCTGTTGTTCTACTGGGAACTGCGCGGGAGCGGCCAGCAGCAGCCGGATCTGTCGAACGCGATCCGTCTGGCACGCGACGCCGGACTGACGCCGCCAGAGGCCGCCGAGGTACTGGCCGCCGCGGACGAACTTCCCGACATCATCATCGTACAGAGCGAGTCCCTGCTTGATCCGGCACGACTGCCCGGCACTGCGGGTGCGGTGCTGAGCCGCATGCATGCCAGCGCGGCACGCGGCTGGTCGGGCGATCTGTACGTGCCGACCTTCGGCGGCGGCACCATTCGCACTGAGTTCGAAGTGCTGACCGGCCTGCCGCTCGCCGCCTTTCCGCACGTGCGCTATCCCTACCTGCAACTGACGCGGCGCGAGTTTCCCGGACTGGTCAGGCTGCTGGGCGAGCAGGGCTATCGCACGCTCGCAATCCATCCCAACGGCGGCGCATTCTGGAATCGCAACCATGCATTCCGCGTGATGGGGTTCGATCGCTTCATGGACAGCAGCGAGTTCGAAGACGCGCACCGCTATGGCTGGTACGTGAGCGATGCGGCCCTGACGGACAAGATCATCGCCGAGATGACCGACGATGGCGCGCCGCAATTGATCATGGGCATCAGCATCCAGAATCACGGTCCTTATGCGCCACACGGTGAGTTGCAGGCCGATGCGGCCACCGCTGCCGACGCTGCGCTGAGCGAAGAGGCGCGCGAGATGTTCGCCACCTATGTCTCGTTGCTGCGCGCGACGGACGAGCAGATCGGCCGACTGGTGGACTTCGTCGAGTCGCGTTCCCGGCGCACGCTGCTGCTGGTCTACAGCGATCATCTGCCGCCGCTCAACGCCGTCTACGAGTCAGTGGGATTTCAGGACGGCCGACCGGCACGCGAACAGCCGGTGCCATGGATGCTGTTCGACAACCGCTCGAACGATTCGCTTTCGCGAGATATCGCCTCCTGGTCGCTGCCTGGAATGCTGTTGTCGCGTGCAGGTATTCCGCGTGATCGGTACTTCCATGCACTCGAAGAGGCGACGAACGAGGAGCGCCTGTCCCATTCTGGCTTCGAAGCCGGCGATCTCGTGCGGGCCCTGGCGCAGCTGCATTACTGGGATCGGCTGGACGAGGTGTTCGAAGAGATCGACGAGCCGTCGGCTGACTGACGCGTTGGCGCAGAGGATGCGTGCGTCGATCCCATGGGTCTGTGGCGCTTCGGCCGGCTCCTGCACATCGAAATCAGAATTCGCCGGCGACGGTCTGTTCCGCTGCTTCGGTCCACAGTCCGTCCCAGTCTTCGGCCGCGAAGCGGTTGGTGGACGGGAAACCCGGCGGGCGTTGCTGCTCGAAGCGGCTGTCGTATTCGATCCGGGTGGCGTAGCGCGGCTCGGACGCCGACACGCTGCCGGCCGCCAGACTGCCGTAGATCCGTAACGTCGCCGGGCGCGGATGATCGATATCGCGCACCAGGAAGCGACGGCGGGCAAACAAAGCGGCCTGAATGTCGATGTCGCCCGGCCCGGTCACGTGCGCGCCGGCGACTTCGATGGTCCGGTCGCTGACGAGGCCCAGGTAGTCGTCCGAGTCCGCAGAGTCGCGTGGGTCGTGCGCGTACTTGAGGCTGCCCTCCACGACGATTCGTTGCGGCGAGTACACGAGAACCTTGCCGGACACGATTCCCTGTACGTACAGCGTCGCGGTCCGGGAGGCAATGAAGTACACCGGCTGTGCGGAAGGCTCGTTGCGATAGCCGCTGTCGTTCGCATTGCGGCCCTGCCAGGCATAACTGCCGTCGGCAAAGAAGCGGATGCGGGTGTCGCTCCCGAATTCGTGTATCCGCACGTCGGCCTCGCGCGGTGCCCATTCAAAGGGCTGCAGCTGTTCCGGCAGCGCGATGCGCCCGACCTTGGTTTCGATGCCGCCGCGAAAGATATCCGCTTCGCGCCGCTTGGCGCCCGCCTGCGTGGTGAAGCCGCTCGCTGCCGTGGTGACCTTGCCGAGAAACACGGGCGTCGCGCTACGGTCGTAGAGCAGGTTGAACTGCGAGTTGACATGGAAACGTCCGACGATTTCATCGTCGTGCAGATGCACCATCGGGTCCCAGCGGTCGATCATCTGCGTGTAGTGAGAGAAGGCCAGGCGCTTGAGTCGTATGTGTGTCCTGAACTGCCTGCCATGATCTTCGGCGCTCACTTCGGCGACCACGCGATCGAACTCGAGGCCGGTGCTGGCCGGTTGTCGCACCAGTGCGGCGCGATACTGCTTGCCGGCCTCCTGCCACGTCACCTGCGCCGTAGGCGCCTGCGCGAGCTCTTCGGCAAGGCGGGCGAGATTCGCAAGCAGCGCTGCTTGCTCGGGGGACGGTGAAACGAATGTGGCCAGCGACTCGGTGATCGCCGTGTCACTCGCCGTGGTCGACGCAGGAATCTCCGGTGCGCTGATTGCAGCCGCAGCGGCGAGTTCGGTCGACTCGATCGACTCCGTCGGCTCGCGGATCGGCAGGGACTGCTCGACGTCATCCTCACGCGAGGGTTCGGGGTCGGGGGCGGGAGCAGGGGGAAGGGCCTGGGGCGGAGTGTGAACGCCATCCCTGCGATCGGCGCGCGGGGTGTCGAGCATCACCAGCGAGGTGAGCGAGGTCTCTGCCTCGTGAAAGCCGTCGAACCGGCCGCTGGAAAACGCAAGGAGCAGCAACAGGCCAAGGTGCAGCAGGGCGGAAACGATACCCGCCGCCACACGGGGAGAGACTCGCAACTCGAAGCGCATCAGGTGCGTCATCGGGGATCCCCAGCAGTCCGGCAAGCGTAGTCCCGTCGCGAAGGAAAAGGTACTCGTTTCCCTCCGGTTCTTCTGTGGGTCCTTCGGTCGTAGCCGGGCATCCGGAGAATGCAGATGTTCGACTGTGTCCGGGAGGGAATCCAACGGGACGCCGGGCCCGCAGAGTGGCGAGGATTGCGGAATCCGCCGACGGTCCCGCAACAGGCGCCCCGACGGCAATAGCCGGCTTGTGTTCGGCTTGCGGCCGCGGACAATGGCAACCGGCGATTCCTTTGCGGCGGTGGGGGAACGGACATGGCGATTCATTCATGGCTCGTTGCTGGTGCAACGATCGCGCTTTCGGTCACTGTTCAGGCGCTGGCCGAAGAGCAGGCCACCTCCGGGAATCAGCCTGCAGCGGCGGCACAGGCGGCCCCGCAGGGACCGACAGTGCCGACTGTCTGGAAGGCGCAGGAGGTCGATTTTCTCTATCGCAGTTCCGTCGCTGTGTTTTCCTGCGATGCCCTGCGCCGGCGTGTCGCCATCATCCTGCAGGCGATCGGCGCCCGGGATGACATCCAGGTGCGAGCCGACGATTGCAACAACGGGTTGATGCCTGCGGATATGTCCCCGAACATGGGGACACGGGCCGATCCGACGAAGACCATGACCGATCCCATGGATCCCTGGCGGTCGACCCCCTCCGTTCGTTTGGGGAATCGACCCGCCAACCTGGAACAACTGACGCGCGTTCGCATCCGCCTGATGTGGCCAACGCAGGTGACGCCGAAAATCATCGAGGAGTTGCAGCGCGACCAGTCGCGCCGTGAGCTGATTTCACGGGTGACCCGCAATCCGGCGGCGAAGAACGATCATCCGGTGTTGTTTCAGGCGCAGCGGCAGACGGTGACGCTGTCACATCGGTCCATCGGCCTGGATCCCGTCGAGTGCGAGTTGCTCGATCAACTGTCGACCGGCGTTTTCAGGGAGCTTGGCGTGAAGGTGGTGAGTCGCAATATGTCCTGCGATCGAGGCAGCATCTCACGGATTCCGCCGCAGATGACCGTGGAGTCCCTGATGCCAGTGCTGGTCGGCGCCACGGAACTGCCGCACATTGCCGAGGAAGATGAAGCAAAGCCCGGCGAAACAGCAGCAGCTGAAGTTCCACCGGCCGGCGACGCACCACCGCCGCAGTGAAACGGGCGAAGGGACTTACTCAGGCAGATCAACGCCTGGGACAAGGGCCGCAGAACACATTTACACGGAGAGCACGCAGTACACGGAGTAAGGGGCGAGACAGATCGTTTTCTTTCCTCCGTGCTCCCCATGCTCTTCGTGTGAAGTCTCGGCTAATGTGTCCCGCCATTGGCTGAGCCAAAGCCGCTTCAGGTCACCGACTCGACGCCCGCGACGGACGTGCGATGAATCCTGCGCCCCGACTCGACGTCGTGCGGGATGAGCCCAAGTCGAGCGCTCCACTCTCGTGCGTGCGTCCGTTGAATGTCAGCACGAAAGGAATCCATCAGATCTTTCCTTGGGTCGGCGACTGACATCTCACGTCGCGCGCCGGCCGGCGCACGTGTCGCAGGGCAGCAGCTGAGGGGAAATATCCGCTGAGTGGGTGCGGCCACCTGGGAACTTTGGCGGTCGATCGCGCTTTGCATGACGACTGCTGGCTACATTTCGACTGTCGATCACCATGCACTCTGAGGCAACGGATCACGAGACGGCGCGGGACCTGACCGGCTCGTTCATCGACGCCAGTGGCGTCGCGCACTTCAGAGCCTGGTCGCCCGACGCCGGGAAGATCGACGTGGTGGGTGCGGATGGTCTGCAGCTTCTCCTGTCGTTGCGCCGTGGCAGCGACGGCTATTTCGTCGGTAGTACCGACCAGCTGGCCGCCGGGACCTTATATATGTATCGCGTGGACGAGCAGGGTCCCTGGCCCGATCCCTGGTCGCGATTCCAGCCGCAGGGGCCGCATGGTCCCTCGCAGTTGGTGACGCAGGAGGGTTTTCGATGGACGGACGATGACTGGCCGGGCATCTCGCTCGCCAGACAGGTGTTGTACGAACTGCATGTAGGCACCTTCACTTCGCAGGGAACCTTCGATGCAGCAAGGGAACGGCTGCGCTGGCTCAAGGACATCGGAATCACGCTGATCGAGTTGATGCCGGTCGCGGAGTTTGCGGGCCGCTGGAACTGGGGCTATGACGGTGTGCAGCTCTATGCTCCGTTCCATGGCTACGGCGATCGCGACGCCCTGAAACGATTCGTCGATGCAGCGCACGCTTGCGGACTCGGCGTGATTCTCGATGTGGTCTACAACCATCTCGGGCCGGACGGCAATTATCTGCGCTGCTTCAGTCAGCACTTCTTCAGCACGAAACACGGGACGGAGTGGGGCGAGGCGTTCAACTTCGATGGACCGCATGCAGCAGGCGCGAGGCAGCTGGTCAGTGCCAATCCGGCGTACTGGGTGCGGGAGTTTCATCTGGACGGCTTCCGGCTCGACGCCACTCACTCCATCCTCGACGACAGCGACGAGCACGTCGTCACCGCGCTGACCCGTTTTGCGCGCGAGGCCGCCATGCCCAGGCGCATCGTCGTGATCGCAGAGAACGAACCCCAGCAGGCCGAGCACCTGAAGAGTGCCGCCGACGGTGGCCAGGGCCTGGACGCCCTGTGGAACGATGATTTTCATCACGTCGCACGCGTCGCGCTGACCGGTAGCCGGGATGGCTACTTCCATGACTACACCGGGCGTGCGCAGGAATTCGTGTCCGCGGTTCGTCACGGCTTCCTGTATCAAGGACAGTACTTCCACTGGCAGAAGCAACGGCGCGGGTCGCCGCTGCGACGCATGCCCGCGGCTGCGTGCGTGCATTTCCTGCAGAACCACGACCAGGTCGGCAACACGTATCGTGGCGCGCGTCTGCATTCGAGGGTGCATGCCGGCCGCTATCGCGCCTTGACAGGTGTGCTGCTGCTCGGCCCGCAGACGCCCCTGCTGTTCATGGGCCAGGAATTCTCATCGTCGCGACCATTCGATTTCTTCGTGGATCATTCCGGAGCGTTGGCGCAGGCGATCAGCGACGGGCGGCGTCAGTTCATGAAGCAGTTCCGGGCGTACGACACCGCGGCTGTGCAGGACGGCATGAACGATCCCGTTGCGGAGACGACTTTCATGAATGCCAGGCTGGACTGGCGCGAAGCCGACATGCACGTCGAAGCCGTGGCACTGCACAGGGACCTGCTGCGGATTCGTCGCGATGATCCGGTGATCGCGGCGCAGGACTCACACAGCATCGATGGTGCGGTGCTGTCGGAGCATGCATTCGTCCTGCGCTGGTTCGACGATGTCCATGGCGACCGGCTCCTGGTCGTCAATCTCGATCTGGATCTGCTGCTGGATCCGAATCCCGAACCGCTGCTGGCGCCGCAGCGCGACAGCGGATGGCAGGTCGTGTGGGCCAGTGAATCGCCCCGTTACGGAGGCGCCGGTGCGATCGACCCAGTGAACGCCGTGCAGCAGTGGCGTATCCAGGCAAACTCGGCCACGTTGCTGCGTCATGCCGGCTGATCCCGATCAGGACTTCGTCGTTCGCTGGGACGGACCGGCCGATCCCGTCGAACTCCTGCAGCGCGAATGGCTGGTCACCAATGGCCTGGGCGGCTATGCCTCGGCTTCGCTGAGCGGCGCGGCCACCCGCAAGTACCACGGTTTGTTCGTGCCGAATCTCAGCTCGCCGAAAGGACGCCACGTGCTGATCTCGCGATGCGATGAATTACTGGTCGTGGGCGATCAGCAGTTTCTGCTCGGCGGCGTGGAGTTCGCCAATGGCGAACTGGTTGGCGATGCCCATCGCTGGCTGCGCGAATTCCGCTTCGATCGCGGCATCGCCTGCTGGGTCTACGCGCTGGGCGGCGTGGTACTGCAGAAATCCATCGTGATGCCGCATCTTCAGAACACGGTGTGCGTCCGGTACGAGTTGCTGCAGGGAAAAGCAGCGATGCTGCGGATCCGGCCGTTCGTGTCGTTCCGACGGCATGACGAGGTGCCATCGCATGAACCTCAAGGGCTGTTCACGTTGTCCGTGCAACAGGGGCGGCACGAGGTGCGCGTAGCGGACAATCCCATGACATTGCGAATGGCAATCCAGCCGGGACCGACGGTATTCACCACGCAGGAGCAGCACGACGTCGAGTTCATCTACCGCATCGATCGCGATCGGGGTGATGTGGCACTGGACAGCGCGTACAGCCCGGGCTGGTTCTCCGCGCCGCTCGAAGCGCAGCAGTCCGCCTGCTTCATCGCGTCGTCCCACCCCTGGGAGCAACTCGACTTCGATGCCTCGGCCGTCTTCGAGGCCGAGCGTAGAAGGCTCGACGATCTGCTGCGGCTCTCGAAGGTGCCGGAGAGCGACAGGTTCGCACAACGCCTGGTGATGGCATCCGATCAGTTCGTCGTCCTTCCTGGAAGCCGCCTGGAGGAAACCGTCATGGCGCAGGCCAAGGGCGGCGAGTTGCGCAGCATCTACGCGGGCTATCACTGGTTCGGCGACTGGGGACGCGACACGATGATCAGTCTCGAAGGGCTGACCCTGTGCACCGGCCGTTACCGGGAAGCCGGCGCCATCCTGCGCACCTTCGCGAACTACGTGAAGGACGGACTGCTTCCCAACCTGTTTCCGGAGGGAGAACGCGTCGCGCTGTATCACACGGTCGATGCGACCCTGTGGTTTTTCCACGCCATCGCCCGTTACGTCGCCGTCACCGGCGATCAGAGCATCGTGAGACAGTTGTTCCCGGTGCTGGCGTCGATCGTCGAGCATCACGTTCGCGGCACGCACTTCGGCATTCACATGGATCCGGATGACGGCCTCATCAGTGCGGCCGCGGAGGGGTACCAGCTCACCTGGATGGACGCGAAAGTGAATGGCTGGGTGGTGACGCCGCGCCGCGGCAAACCGGTGGAGATTCAGGCGCTCTGGTACAACGCGCTGCGGCTCATGGAAAAGTGGGCGTCGGATCTCGGTCACGATGGCAGCAGCTACGCGGCAGTGGCGACGCAGGCGCATCAGGCTTTCAACCGAAAGTTCTGGAATGACGGGTCATTGCTGGATGTGATCGAGGGGCCCGAGGGCGACGATCCTGCACTGCGACCCAATCAGATCTTCGCCGTCTCGCTTCAGCACCCCGTTCTTGTCGCCCATCGTTGGGCGGCCGTCGTTGATTCGGTGCAGCAACACCTGCTGACCCCATTCGGTCTGCGTACGCTCAATCGTGAGCATTCGGATTACAAGTCGCGCTACTTCGGCGATCTGCTGGCGCGCGATGCTGCGTACCACCAGGGAACCGTGTGGCCGTGGCTGATAGGTCATTTCATCGATGCGCATCTGCGCGTTCACGTGGATCATGTCGCTGCACGCACCTTTCTGCAGAAATTTCCTGCGCACCTGACCGAGGCCGGAATCGGCAGTATCAGTGAAATTTTCGACGCGGAGCCGCCTCATCTTCCCGGCGGCTGCATTGCGCAGGCCTGGAGCGTGGGGGAGGTGCTGCGTGCGTGGTTACGAACTCGTCACGAAGCGTCGCCTTCTTACATGGTTGATCGATAAATGATGTCGCCAGTCGGGAACTGCAGCGGGTTGCAACGGATTTGATTTGCCGTTGGCCTCCGCGAGGCGGCGGCAAATAGTTGCATCGTTGACAATATCTCGAGGCGGGACATGACAATCGAGCTCGGCTATCCCTCTGTAAGAGTGCGACGCAGGCTTGCCTCTCGGAGCGCACGCAAGACCTGGGCGTTGGTACTGGCCGGGGGTGAAGGAACCCGGCTGCGTCAACTGACTATCGACGCGAAGGGAATTTCCGTGCCGAAGCAGTTCTGCTCGCTCAGCGGTGGTCAGACGTTGCTCAGTGCAGCCATTGCGCGCGCGAAACACGTCGCTGCACCCGAGCGTACCTGCAGCATCGTTTCCGAGACGCACCGGCAATGGTGGGCTTCCGTGTTGGCGGATGAGCCGCCGGAAAACGTGATCGTGCAACCGCGCGGTCGTGGCACCGGCATCGGCATCCTGTACGCGGCATTGCACATCGCCGCGCGTGATCCCGATGCCCGCATCGTCGTTCTTCCCGCCGATCACTACGTGCAATCGGAGCCTGTGTTGCAACGGGCGCTGCGATCCGCGGTCCGGCAACTGCGTAGGCGCAGCGCACCCGTATTGATGGGCATCGAGCCGACTGCTGCGGATTCGGAACTCGGCTACATCGTGCCAGGCCCCCCGGATGATCGCGGGATGCTCACGGTAAGTCGTTTCGTGGAGAAGCCGGATCCGCTGACTGCGCAGCACATCATCGGGCAGGGCGCGTTGTGGAACATGCTCATCATCGCAGCGTCAGTGCGTTCGCTGGTGAAATTGTTTGCAGAACGTTTCTCCGTCGTTTCGCTCGAGATGCAGGCCATCGTCAACGCCGCGCTGCACGCCGAGCCCCCGCACTCCGGCTGGCCGGCGATCGTGGAAATGTATGACCGATTGCCACAGATCGATTTTTCAAGGGACATCCTGCAGCAGCAGCCCCAGGATCTGCGCGTCCTGCAGATTGCCGACTGCGGCTGGAGCGATCTGGGTACACCGTCGCACGTCGCAGCCACGCTGCAATGCCTGCCTGCGCACGTTCATCGATCCGATCACGTCACACCCTTCGTCAACCTGGCCCAGCAGCATGCGCAGTACGAGCATCGTGACGGCCCGGTTGCCAAAGTGCACTAGCGCCAACGGTACCTGGCTGAGCGTCGCAGTAAGTGCCAGTGAAGAAGAATGCAGATTTCCACGGGGAACACGGGGAAACACTGGGTCGAAGGAGCGCATTCTTCGAGTGTCTCTCGCCCCGTGTCACCCCGTGTTCCCCGTGGAGATCCCAATCTTGTGATCTGGAGTGCGTGCGCAGGCTCAAGTAGGTGTCATTGGTACCAGATCGCATCCACGCCGCAGTGTCAGCAGGCTCGCCTGAAGCCGCATCTATTCCCCAGAGAGCAGACGCAGGCATTCCGCGCGCCACGTATCGGGTGCAGCTGAGCAGCGCCTTCACGTTCGCGGACGCTGCCCGCATCGTTCCCTATCTCGACCGGCTTGGCATCAGCCATCTGTATGTGTCGCCAATCCTCAAGGCGCGGCCGGGCAGCACGCACGGATACGACGTCACCGATCACACGCGGCTGAATCCGGAGCTGGGCGGTGCCGAGGGATTCGAGCACCTGACGGATCAGCTGCGCCGCCACGACATGGGATTGATCGTCGACATCGTGCCCAATCATCTGGGCGTGATGGGCAATGACAATCAGTGGTGGCTCGATGTGCTGGAGAACGGACCGGCGGCCGAAGCCGCCGCTGCCTTCGATATCGACTGGCGCCCGCAGCGCGCCTCCATGCGTGATCGCCTCCTGGTGCCTGTGCTCGGCGATCCTTACGGCACGGCGCTGGAGCGCGGTGACATCCGTCTCGCCTTCGATGCCGCGCGCGGCGAGTTCTGCCTTCACTATCACGAGCATCGCTTCCCGATCGACCCGCGCGACTATCCGCAGATCTTCGAGGGCATGCCGTTGCCGACGCTGAATGAACTGGCAGCGGCTGACTTTTCGAGTCTGATGAGCGCCTTCGGTCGCTTGCCGCCGCGCAACGATGTCCGTGAGGAAGTGCGGGCGGAGCGCTATCGCGACAAGGAGGCTCACAAGCGTCGACTGGTGCGGCTGATCGAACGCGAGCCGCCATTGTTGTCGTACATCGAACGCGCCGTCGCGGCGCTGAATGGTGTGCCAGGCGATTCCGCGTCCTTCGATCGGCTCGACGCACTGCATGAGTCGCAGGCCTACCGGCTCGCGTTCTGGCGCGTCGCGCAGGATGAGATCAACTACCGCCGATTCTTCGACGTGAACTCGCTGGCCGCGTTGCGCATGAATGACGAACGGGTCTTTACGCAGACGCATCGGTTGATTCTGGAGTTGATCGGACAGGGCCGGATCCAGGGGCTGCGCATCGATCATTCCGACGGGTTGTACGATCCGGAGGCCTACTTCCACCGCTTGCGTTCCGCAGTGGCGGCGGTGCGTCGGGACACCGACACGTTCTTCATCGTCACCGAAAAGATCCTCGCCCCGCACGAGCGTCTGCCCGAGTCGTGGCCGCTGCAGGGCACGACCGGCTATGACTTCAGCCCCCAGATCGCGAGCTGGCTGGTGACGGGCGCCAGCGAAGCCGCCATGACGCGCATCTATGAGGACTTCATCGACGAACGCCATTCGTTCGAAGACATCGCGTACTACAGCCGCAAGCTGATCATGCGTGTTGCGCTCGCGCCCGAAGTCGAAGGTCTGGCGACGCAGCTCGATCGTATTGCCCGGCTCGATCGCCACACGGCCGATTTCACCCGTTCGTCATTGCGTGACGCGATCATCGACGTGATCGCCTGTTTCCCCGTGTACCGCACCTACGTCAGCGCGCGCGGTTCGACCGACGAAGACCGCAGAACCATCGATTGGGCCCTATCGGTCGCACGTCGGCGCAGCGGGCTCGCCACCGAAACGAGCGTGTTCGAGTTCCTGCGTCAGTCGTTGCTCATGGCGCCGGAACGCGCGACGCCACCGGTGCAGCGTGCGGCGATGCTGGAGTTCGCCATGAAGTTCCAGCAGGTGACGGCGCCGGTCATGGCCAAGGGCGTGGAGGATACGGCGCTCTATCGTTTCAACCGGCTCGTGTGTCTGAACGACGTTGGTGCGGATCCCCGGCGCTACAGTCTCTCGACCCAGGCGTTGCATCACGAGAACGGCGAACGCGCACGCTGCTGGCCGCATGCGCTGCTCGCGTCATCGACGCACGACTCCAAACGCAGCGAGGACGTGCGTGCCCGGATTGCGGTACTGAGCGAGATGCCGCAGCGATGGCGACGACAGGTGTCGCGGTGGGCACGGCTGAATCGCAGCAAGCGTGTGGCATTTCTCGATGCGTACGCACCTGACCCGAATGACGAGTACTTGCTGTACCAGACATTACTCGGCATCTGGGATTCCAGCAGCGACCCGGCGTCGCTGCTGCAGCGTGCACAAGCGTACGCAGTCAAGGCGGCGCGGGAAGCCAAGCGCATTACTTCGTGGCTGATCCCTGATACGGACTACGAGCAGGCCCTGCAGACCTTCCTGCAACGGCTGCTGCAGCCGCGGTCGCGCAGTGCGTTCCTGCAGGAGTTGCAGGAGCTGGCCAGCACCCTCGGCTTCTTCGGCCGGCTCAATTCGCTGGCGCAGCTCGTGATCAAGCTGACGGCGCCCGGAATACCGGATTTCTATCAGGGATGTGAAGCACTGTCGCTGACCCTGGTGGATCCGGACAATCGTCAGCCAGTGGATTTCATGTCGTTGGAACGCCAGCTTGCCGACATCGAGGCCAGTGAGCCGGCAACAGTCGAGACCTCCAAGCTGCAGGTCACGCATCGGTTGCTCCGATTGCGGCGCGACCTGCCAGCGCTGTTCGCGCAGGGGAGCTACGTCCCGCTGACGGTCGAGGGAGAGCAGGCGCCGCACCTGCTGGCGTTCATGCGGGTCCATGCAACGCAGCGCGTCATCGTGGTGGTGTCACAAGCCCATTACACATTGAACGGCGGAGCGATGACGCCGCCCGTCGGGCCCGTGTGGGGATCGACGGTCATCCGTATCGACGATCAGTCACGCGGGGCGATGCATGACATTCTGACGGGCAGGCAGGTCGAGTCGTCCGGGGACGCCATTCGCGTGGCGGACGCGCTGGCGCAGCTTCCGTTTGCGGTTCTCCTGCAGGCGGACCACGCGGTCACACCGGAACGTTCTGCGGCGACAGCCGTTGCGCTGCCGGATGCCTCGGAGAATTCCGCGTGACCTTCGACACCAGCCGCATGATCCGTGAAGGTTCGCCTCATCCCCGCGGTGCGTACTGGGATGGCAAGGGCACGAACTTCTCGTTGTTCTCGGCTCATGCAACCAGGGTCGAACTCTGCCTGTTCGATGCGCGGGGCGAGAAGGAGCAGGTACGCATCGAATTGCCGGAGTACACCGACGAGATCTGGCACGGCTACCTGGCCGGTTGCCAACCTGGCACCGTGTATGGCTATCGCGTGTACGGACCCTATGCGCCGCAGGAAGGACACCGCTTCAATCCCAACAAGCTGTTGATGGATCCCTATGCGCGCGAATCCATCGGGCAGTTGAGCTGGGATCACGCCTGCTTCGGTTACACCATCGGTCATCCGGATGAGGATCTCAGCTTCGATGAACGCGACAGTGCGCCGTTCGTGCCCAAGAGCGTCGTCGTCGATCCGACCTTCGATTGGCATCGAATTCAGAAGCCGTCGGTGCCCTGGGATCGGACCATCCTCTATGAAGCGCATGTGCGCGGCTACACGAAGCTCCATCCGCGCGTGCCCGCACCATTCCGCGGTACGTTCGCTGGCCTCGCGACACCGGAAGTCATCGAGTACATCCGCAGCCTCGGTGTCACGTCGGTCGAATTGCTGCCGGTGCACGCATTCGTGAACGACAGTCAGTTGCTGGAGCGCGGACTGACGAACTACTGGGGCTACAACAGCATCGCGTTCTTCTCCGTCGATCCGCGCTACTTCGCTGATCCCATGCTCGGCGTGCAGGAGTTCAAGGAGATGGTGGCGCGGTTTCATGACGCCGGCCTCGAGGTGATCCTGGACGTCGTCTACAACCACACGGCGGAAGGCAATGAGCGCGGGCCGACGCTGTGCTTCAAGGGAATCGACAACTTCTCCTATTACAAGCTGATGCCGGAAGAGCGTCGCTACTACATCAACGACACGGGCACGGGCAACACGCTCGATCTCAGCCATCCGCGTGTCATCCAGATGGTGACCGACAGCCTGCGTTACTGGGCGCAGGACATGCTGGTCGATGGCTTCCGGTTCGACCTCGGGACCATCCTGGCCCGTTCACCGGATGGCTTCGACAACCGCAGCGCCTTTCTGAAAGTCTGTTCGCAGGATCCGGTGCTGTCGCGCGTGAAGCTGATCGCCGAACCCTGGGACTGCGGACCCGGCGGTTACCAGGTCGGGCGCTTTCCTCCGGGCTGGGCGGAATGGAATGACACGTACCGGGACACCGTGCGCGACTACTGGCGCGGCGAAGCGTCAGCCGCGGCGTTGGCGCCAAGGTTGTGCGGTTCTGCGGATATTTTCGACCGGCACGGTCGCAAACCCTATGCCAGCGTGAACTTCATTACGGCGCACGATGGCTTCACGCTGCACGACCTCGTGACCTACAACGAGCGTCACAACGAAGCGAACGGTGAAGGCAATCGGGACGGCAGTTCCGACAATCGCTCCTGGAATTGCGGCGCCGAAGGTCCCACGGACGATGCCGGCATCAATGCACTGCGCGAGCGCCAGATGCGCAATCTGCTGGCGACGCTGCTGCTCTCCCAGGGAACGCCAATGCTGCTCGCGGGCGACGAGTTCGGGCGGACCCAGCAGGGCAACAACAATGCCTACTGCCAGGACAACGAGATCAGCTGGCTCGACTGGAACTTCTCACCACTGGGTGAGCGGCTGCACGAGTTCGTGCAGCAGTTGATCGCATTGCGCACCCGCTATCCGATTCTGCGCCGCAGCCGGTTCCTGTCCGGCGAAATGAACGAACGCATCGGTGTGCGCGAACTCACGTGGATCAACGCCACCGGCGGCGAAATGGAACGCGAGCACTGGGACGACTCGCTCATGCTGTGCTTCGGACTGATCCTCGACGGCCGGGCGCAGGCGACGGGCATCCGCGAACGGGCCAGTGACGTCACGGTGCTGATCATTTTCAACGCCTATCACGACGTCGTGCATTTCACGTTGCCGACGCATGCCGGCGAAACGGCGCACTGGCGTCTGTGGATGGACACGAATCGACACGGCGATCCCGCCGAGAGCGACTCAGCGGCGTTTTCGAGCGGCGACACCTATGACGTGACCGGCCGATCGATGCTGCTCTTCAGCATGGATTCTGCGGCCGCTCGATCCTGACTGCTTCCTGTCCGGGTGCGAAGCCCGGCGTATTTCGATGGTGGGCTGTATACCCCAGCAGGGCGGCAGGTCAGTTCCGGTTCACTTGCATTCATCCGGACGCGGGCATCTACTAGCCACACATCACAACGATGCGAGGTCGGGGGGCCTTATGCAGCGTCGCCGCTTTCTGCAGTTCTCCTTGTGGGCGGCTGCAGCCCTCCCATCACACTACGTCCTCGCCGCCCGCACGGGCCGTGCCCCGGATGTCGATGCGGTGACTGGCAATGGCCAGCAGATCAGTCTGCGAGGCAGCGATCTCGATGAACTGGCCGGGCAACTGCAGGGGCAGCTGCTGCTGGCGGGCGACCAGGGTTACGACAAGGCGCGGCTGCTGCTGAATCCATCGTTCGATAAACATCCTGCGCTCATCGCGATGCCGGTCAATGCCGCGGACGTGCAGAGTGCGGTCACGTTCGCGAAGGCGCATGCGCTGCTGCTGGCCGTGAAATGCGGCGGACACAGCAGCTCAGGACAGTCAAGCTGCGACAAGGGAATGCTGATCGACCTGGCGAATCTTCGCGGCGTTCGCGTGGATGCGGAGCACCGCCGGGCCTGGGTCCAGGGCGGCTCGCTGCTCGGCCAGGTGGATCAGGCCTGTGTGGCGCAAGGACTCGTCACGCCCCTGGGCACCGTTTCGCACACTGGCGTGGGCGGACTCACGCTGGGTGGCGGCTTCGGCCGTCTCGCAC
The DNA here is from genome assembly GCF_036520495.1 of Povalibacter sp. GTDB lineage: Bacteria > Pseudomonadota > Gammaproteobacteria > Steroidobacterales > Steroidobacteraceae > Steroidobacter. Next base: position 239,333 of record NZ_DATDJO010000004.1, read on the forward strand.
GGCGCTACGGACTCGCCATCGACAATCTCGTCTCTGTCGATGTCGTCACGGCCGACGGACGACTGGTTCATGCCAGCGAGCAGGAAAACGCGGATCTGTTCTGGGGCGTGCGCGGCGGCAGCGGGAATTTCGGTGTGGTCACGATGTTCGAGTTTCGCTTGCACCCGCGACCGCCCCAGGTGATTGCTGGAACCATCAGCTTTCCATTCGCCAGAGCCCGTGAGGTGATGGGCGTGTGGGCGGACTATGCCTCCGTGGCATCCGACGACCTTTACGTTGATCCGAGTCTGGTGCTGCCGCCGGCTGGTGCGCCTGGCATGGTTGCGCTGGAAGTCTGTTACTCCGGGCCGGCGGCCGATGCCGAGGCCGCGCTCGCACCGATCCGCAAGCTGGGCAAGTCCGATCGGGACACCCTCAAAACGATGGACTACCTCGCCGTGCAGCGCGCCAACGACGCCGGTGATTCGCGTGCCATTGCCTCGTACATGAAGAGCGGTTTCGTGACGCGACTGTCCGGCGATCTGATGACAGCTATCGTCGACGGCATACGGCCCGATCCGCGCCGCACGACTGTGCTGTTCTTCCAGCACTGCGGTGGCGCGAGTTCGCGCGTTCCCGAAACGGCCACGGCCTTCGCTCATCGTGATGCGATTGCCAACATGATGGCCGTGGTCGCCTATCCCACCGTTGCGGATCCCAAAGACCATATCGCGGCAACGCGCAGCTACTGGAAAGGACTCGAGCCGTTCACGCGCGGCTTCTACGTGAACGATATGGCGCGCGAAGTCACGGCGGCAGAGATCAGCGAGAGTTTCCGCGGCAACTATCAGCGTCTGGCCGCGCTCAAGGCGAAGTACGATCCGACCAACCTGTTCCGGCTGAATGCCAACGTCAAACCGGCGCAGGCGTAGCAGGACCGCTGGAACATTGCGGGGTGGCGAGGAGTACGGATCCTGATACTGACTTCCGCGCGGTCTCGCGATCCCCTGATGCCCATTCAGGCGGTAATATTCGCGATCCCTCGTCGGTCTGGTCATGGTCGACGGCAACAACCGGGTTCGCGCGCATGAACGGAACGATCAAGAGCATTTTTCTATCGATGGTCGTCATGAGCGCCAGCGCGCTTCCTGCGATCACGAGTGCGGCGCCGAGCGTCGTCATCGAGCTGTTCACTTCCCAGGGATGCAGCTCGTGTCCGCCTGCGGATGCGTTGCTGGGCGAACTCGCACGCAGACCGGACATCGTCGCCCTCGCGTATCACGTCGACTATTGGGACGACCTAGGCTGGAAAGATGCCTTCTCCATTCCCGAAGCGGCGCAACGCCAGCGCGGCTACGTCAGTCGTCTGTCCAGAGCCGGAGCCTTCACGCCACAGGCGGTCGTGAGCGGCGATACCAGTCTCATCGGTTCGAATCGCATGCAGATGAACGAGGCGATCGCGATCGATCGCGACACGTTGCCGATCGACCTGTCGAAGGTGGATGCGAATCTGCGGATCCGATTCCCGGAGTCCTGGCAGGAGACGATGGACGTTTACGTGGTGTCGTATCTGGATCACGCCACGACGCAGGTCGGTCGCGGCGAGAACGCGAAGAAGTCACTGCAGGAATTCAACGTCGTTCGCTCCGTCAAGCGGATCGGCCGCTGGAATGGCAAGCCGCAGACGATGACCGTCGCGCTGGCCACATTCCCTCGCGATGCGACTGCGGTCGCTGTCCTGCTGCAGCGATCGGGGCAGGGTGCGATTGCGGGCGCCGCGACGACGACGTTGCGTTGACCGGGTTCGGTCACTGTCGCTTTCCCTGAAATGACGGCCGACGTTGTCAGCAGGGCAGAAAGTATTGTCTTGCCGAGGACGATCAGCGGTCGACTTGTCTGTCGATGAACCGGAACACCGCCTCGTTGAATGCATCATTGGCATCGCCAGCCACCATGTGGTGCGCACCGGCCATGTCGACGAACTCTGCGTGCGGCACCAGTTTCAGGAACTCGCGTGCGCCTGCCTCACTGACAATGCGGCTTTGACTGCCACGGATGAGCAGCGTGGGGACCGTGATCGCGCGCGCGGCGTTTTCCAGGTGGATCAGTCCTTCGAAGTCGATCTGCGACTGTGCCTGGCGGGTCATCTGCATGAAGGCCGGATCCCAGTGCCAGTAGTAGCGGCCGTCGCGTAGCCGGAGATTCTTCTTCAGTCCGCCGGTGTCTTTCGGCCTGGGTCTGTGCGGCAGGTACGCGGCGACGGCCGCTGCGGCCTCGTCGAGGGAGGCGAAACCATTCGGTGCGCTTTCCATGAAAGCCATGACCTCATTCGTTCCCTCCACTTCGATGCGGGGCGTGACGTCGACCAGCACCAGGGCCCGCACGCGAGGCGGCGGTGCGGCCGCAATCGGAATGCTCATCATCCCGCCGAGCGACGCGCCGACGACGACAGGCTCACCGCCGATGTGCCTGATGACTTCGCGTATGTCGGCTTCGAACTGCGCCAGGCTGTACCTGCCATCCGGTGACCAGTCGCTGTCGCCGTGTCCGCGCAGATCCACCGAGATCGCGCGATACCCGCGCTTCGCCGCCTGCTTCAAGGCGCCACCCCAGCTCTGGCGTGTCTGCCCGCCGCCGTGCAGGAACAGAATCCTCGGCGCGTCTGCCGGTCCCGCTACATCGGCGATGAGTCTGAGACCCGAGCCGGGAAGCGAAACGCGTTCAATGGGAATCGGTTTTGTCATCGCAAGTCCGAGGCAGGGAGGGTTGGGATGTCTTATGAAATGGTAGCAATCCCTGGCGCTGCCCACGCCGTGAAATGCGTAGATGCACTATAGGAGCTGGCAGCAGCCGTCATCATTCCATTCGCGGAGGGTGTCGGTCAGCTGTGCGGTTTCAGAGGCTTAGGGGTGCGTTGAGATATCGGTCACCACTCTCGCGGCGCGTTCTTCGACGGATCCGCGCAGCTCGGTATAGCGAACCCCTCTGTGATTCAACTCGTTCACCGTCCACTCCTGCATCTGCTGGCGATGGATGCCGCCAGATCGATCCCACGGAAGGCGGTGGTAGGGAAGGAGTAGGGGATTAATTGTCACTCCTCGCGCAGGCGGGGATCCATGCCTTTGAGTCAGTCTGTGGACGCAGGGCTGAGCCGGAGTGCTTCGACCCGGCTCAGCACGAACGGAGGTAGAGAGTCGAAACTCTTCCTCCGTTCGCCCTGAGCACCGTCGAAGGGCTTTTCGCTCACTGGCGTCTCAACTGCGAACCTTCCGATACCTCGCAACCATTTCCCCCGTTACATCCTCCGCATAGCACAGCGGCGCATCCCCACCCGGCTTGCTGTACGCACTGCGCCTCCCGCACTGACGACCAGCGCGATCGAGGTTGTAAGGGCACGCGCAATTGCCGGCATAAGCCGCGATGCTTTGCCTGATCAGAAGCTGCCGGATCTCGGCATCCGAAGGCTCGGCTCCTGCAATGCCGCAGCAGAGCGTGAACAGAACCGAGAATTGGAGCGCAATTTGGCGCATGCGGGCAGCATGAGGACGAGCAGGCGACCCGATCCTTGACGTGATTCCCATTCCATCGACGAATGCCGTGCTGAACTCCGGCACTACGGGTAATCGGAGACGGAGTTCACATGGCTCGCAGGCGCGAATCCTTCATCGATGTCTTGCTGGTGTTGCCATGGTGGGTGAGCGGGGCGCTGGCGGTCGTCTCGTACCTGGTGCTGACATATGCGGCGCCGGCGTACTTCTCCTTGCATCCACTCTCGGTGGGCATCGGCAAAGGGCTCAGCGAGCTCACGCCGCTGTTTTGTGGGCTGTTCATCGTCCTGGCGCTGGGCAGTTTCATTCGCGCGCGATTCATTGCCCGCAAGTTCGATCAACAGCGCGGCCTGGAAGACATTCGTGCGCTTCCCTGGCGTCGATTCGAATCCATCGTTGGCGAAGCGTTTCGGCGTCGCGGCTATTCCGCCATTGAGAATGCGGTCGACGGTGCCGACGGCGGCGTCGATCTGGTCTTGCGCAAGGATGGGAAAAAGTACTTCGTTCAATGCAAGCAGTGGAGGAAAGCAACCGTCGGAGTGAAGCCGATTCGTGAGCTGTTCGGAGTCGTCAGCGCGCAAGGCGCCGCCGGTGGAATCTTCGTGACGTCGGGAGTCTATACAGCGGACGCCAGTGACTTTGCGGCTACGTCGGGCGTCGAACTGATCGATGGCCCGAGCCTGCAGGAAATGATCGAAGAGTCCAGAAGTGCCGAGCCATATCTCGAGCCGACAATCACCAATGCCCGGGCGACGACGACATGGTCTGCCGGCTCGGCAGGGCCGTCGTGCCCACGCTGCGGCAGTTCCATGGTGGGGAGAACCGCGAAACGCGGAGCAAATGCCGGGTCGCGATTCTGGGGATGCCCGAAGTACCCGGATTGCCGGGGTACGAAAGAGATCGAGTAGCAGTCGCATGTAGTGCGGGCGTCATCGATCGCTGTGCGATCAACCCGCTCGCATACGCAGGATCTGCTGCACGTCGATCGGCTCGTACTGGCGAAAGTCCTTCGTTTTCGTGAGTACGGCGAGCATCGCCATCCGGTCCGCGAGCTCGTTGCCCTCGGTGCCGACGTGTGCGCTGACGTGCGTCAACGTGAGCTGCGGCAGCAGGCTCGTGTACAGCGCGTAGGAGGTCTTGATGATCTCGAGATTCTTGATCTCGCCACCGGCTTTCTTCCAGCCCTTCTTTTCCCATCCTGGCGCCCACACCGAGATGCAGTTGATGGAGTATTTCGAATCGCTGAGAATCTGCGCGCTCGCTCCGCCTGCGATCTCACGCTTGGCATAGAGCAGTGCCTGGTGCAACGCATTGAGTTCCGCGGTGTTGTTCGTGCCGTTCGGGTTGTACAGGCCGTACCAGAGTTCCTGCACGAGTCCGCCGCGATACACGACCATGCCTGAACCCGCATTGCCGGGATTCGGGTCGCACGCGCCGTCGCAGTAGATCTGCACGTCGAACTTCGTTGCATCGCCTGCGGTGGGCGCGTTGATCGTCGACGGTTTGGCTGCCGCACGTGCCTGCGTCGAGGCTCCTGCCCTGAAAGCCTGCTCAGCCTCCGCGCGGGTCGGAAACGCCTTGTAGCGTGCACCCGCGAATGCATGGACCAGGCTGCGAGTCGTCTCCCAATCTGAAAACACGCCGGTCTGTCGGCCGGCCCATACGACATAGAACTTCTGCGCCACTCGATACCCTTCAGATGATGCTTATTGCAGGGCGTGTAGTGTACGCGGTGGCTTGGTGACATGCAGTCGCGTACGTCAGGTCAGGTCTCCGCGGCGGATCACATCAACGCCGCGACCCAAGGCTCACGGCGCAATCCGATAGCGTTGTTCCCGATACAGCCAATCTGCCATGAGTACGTTCGCGAGCGCCTGGCGCGCCGCTTCCAGATCGGAATCCGTGGCGGGTTCGAGCTCACGCGATTGTCTGTCGTACATGAAGTCGCGCGAGTGTCCGTTGGGCAGCAGCACGGTCAGGCGATCCTGCTCGAGCCACGCGAAGTTCTGGTCGAATTGCATCATCGCCCTCGGTCGTACACCCGGTGATGCGTTGCCGAACTCGGTCAATGTGCGTGTGAGGTCGCGGCCGGGGAACGGGTGTTCGCTGTCCACGCCGAGCAGCGACAGCAGTGTCGGAGCCAGATCGATCTGGCTGACGACCGAATCGATCTGCCGGGGAGCGATGTCAGCACCCAGGATGACTCCCGGAATGTGAAACTTGCTGACCGGCACGAGTTCGTCGCCGTAGACGCGAGTGTCGTGATCGGCGACGACCATGAGTACCGTGTCGGCCCAGTAGTCGCTGGTGCGTGCCCGATCGATGAACTTGCCCAGTGCGTAGTCAGCGTACTTGACTG
>NZ_DATDJO010000005.1:0-56829 GCF_036520495.1 Povalibacter sp.
AGGCCAGCGCCCGCCACGTTTTCCAGCCGTTCAGCGTCTTCGGGTCGACTTTGTTGCCATCCTTCACCTGGTAGAGCGGTGTGTCGTCGGCCGGTGCTTTGCCGGCCGGTGCTTCGTCGTCGGCCAGTGCGTAGACCCGAACGACGAGCACGCACACCGCAAGACCAATCGCCGCCATGAATCGTCCCGCTATGAATCGTCGCATTCGCTCCTCCAGTCCGGGCGGCATGCAGGCCGACCCTGCACTGCATGCCGCCCTTCCCGCGCTCAGCCCTTCCTCGCACTCGCCTTCACTTCAACGACTCGCGTCCGCACTGCGCTGCGAACCGCTATCGGGCAGCGCAAAGATAAACACCGCGCCGCCAAGCGTCGTGTACTTGGCAAGATCCTTGTAGCCGCCCACCGCGCCCAGGCCTTCCGTCGATTCCGTGAGACCCGCCGCCATGCCGATGCCAGCCCAGCCGCCGATACCCGAATAGGTGCCGACGTATTGCTTGCCGCCGTACTCGTACGTGAACACGTTGCCGATGATTCCGGACGGGGTCTTGAACTTCCACAGCTCCTTGCCGTCCTTGGTGCTGACGGCTTTGATGTAGCCTTCGAGCGTGCCGTAGAAAGCGATGTCACCCGCAGTGGTGAGCGCACCCGACCACACGGAGAAGCGCTCGGGCTTCGACCACATGATCTTGCCCTGCGCCGCATCCCACGCGATGAAGTTGCCCATACCGCCGTGACTGCCCGGCGCCGGGAACATCGTCAGGGTCGCGCCTACGAACGGCTGACCCGCCGTGTATTCGACCTGAAATGGCTCGTAGGTCATGCAGACGTGATTGGTCGGTACGAAAATCAGGCCGGACTTGCGGTCGTAGCTCGCCGGTTGCTGATCCTTCGAGCCGAGCGCCGCGGGGCAGATGTCTTTCACGTTCACGTCGGGACCCGTGGTGCCCGGTGAATACTTCTTGTCGACCATCGGGCGGCCGGTCTTCATGTCCACCTTGGTGGCCCAGTTCACTTTCGGGTCGTACTTCTCGGCGACGAGCAGCTCGCCGGTTTCGCGATTCAGCGTATAGCCGAAGCCGTTGCGGTCGAAGTGCACGAGCACGGGTGTTTTCTTGCCCTTGAAGTCGATGTCGATCAGCAGGTTCTCGTTGACGCCGTCGAAGTCCCATTCATCGTGTGGCGTCATCTGGTAGGCCCACCTGGCCATGCCCGTATCGAGGTCGCGCGCGAAGAGCGTCATCGACCACTTGTTGTCGCCGGGCCGCTGCGCTGGATTCCATGTGCCCGGATTGCCCGTGCCGTAGTACACGAGATTCAGTTTCGGGTCGTAGGAATACCAGCCCCAGGTCGTGCCGCCGCCAATCTTCCATTGATCGCCTTTCCAGGTCTTGATCGAGGAGTCGGCGCCGATCGGCGCGAGCTTGCCATTCGTCCATGTCATGGTCTTCGCCGGGTCGACCAGCAGGTCCTTGTCGGGTCCCGTGCTCCATGCCGTCCACACTTTCCTGCCGGACTTCAGGTCATAGGCGATCAGGCGGCCGCGAACGCCGAACTCGCCGCCGGAGATGCCGGTGATGACCTTGTCCTTGAAGATGTGCGGCGCATTCGTGTTGGTCTCGCCGATCTTCGGATCGCCGTTCTTTGCGGTCCAGACCACCTTGCCGGTATTGGCGTCGAGCGCCACCAGGGTCGTATCCGCCTGTTGCAGGAAGATCTTGCCGTCAGCGTAGGCCAGGCCGCGATTGACGGTGTCGCAGCACATCACCGGGACGACGTCCGCGTTCTGCTTCGGCTCGTACTTCCACTTGAACGACTGGTCCTTCAGGTGCACTGCATACACGTTGTTCGGGAACGGCGTGTGCACGTACATCATGTCACCGATCACCAGCGGCGATCCTTCGTGACCGCGCAACACGCCGGTCGACATCGTCCATGCCACCTGGAGCTGACCGACGTTGCCGGCGTTGATCTGCTTGAGGTCGCTGTAACGATGATTTGCATAGTCGCCGGTCTGGGAGGCCCAGTTCGACGACTTCGCCATCAACTGATCGAGATCGGATGCTGTGGCCGACCCCAACGCGATTGCGGTAGTCGCAGTCGCAACGCCAACCAGAATGGAGCGATACTCAGGTCTCATGTTCAGGCCCCCCGACGGTGTTCGACGGTGTTCGATGATGGTTCTGACGAGGCTACGTTTGACAATGCAACGCCTGTGCCACAAACGATCACGTAGCGTCCTCCTCGCGACCAGTCTGCTGTGCACGTTCGTCACGCCCGTACTGGGCGATCCACCTGTGCACGATTACCCGACTCAGGCTCGCGTCGAGTTCGTGAATGAGTGCATCGCAACAAGCGGCGACACGCTGTCGAGCCTGTATCAGTGCTCCTGCGCGATCGACCGGATCGCCGAACGCCTGAGCTACGACGAATTCGTCGAGTCCTCCACGTTCGCGAGGTACTCGAACCTGCCCGGTGAAGGCGGCGCACTGTTTCGTGATTCCGAGCAGGCCAGGAAGATGGGCAAGCTCTATCGCGAGGTGGAGGCGCAGGCATTCATGGCTTGTGGCGTGAAGAAGAAGTAGCTGCCGGTGGCCAGGGCGCCAGGACCACGCCCCAGGGAGAGTTCCCGACGGGGATCTTCCTGATCACGCGCAGCGTCGTGGTATCCACCACGCTGACATCGTTCGACGGGCCGTTGGCCGTGTACAGCTTGCGGCCGTCCTGGGACAAAGCGATGCCCCAGGGCCGGGTCCCCACCGGCACCTCGCCGATCAGTTTCATTTCCGGAACCGCGACGACCGCGACCGTCCCGCCCCGGCCCGTACTGAGATAGAGGCGGTTCCTGGGCGAGTCGAGCACCACGGCCATCGGCCGCGCGTCCTTTCCCAGCTGCAGAACGCGTTCGGGCTTTGCAGTCTGAAGAGACAGCCGGTACAGCGATGCGTCCAGCTCTCCCGAGACATACGCGGTACCACCGTCCGGAGTGAACGCGATATCGCGCGGTCGCTTGCCTACCGACACGGTTTTCACGACCTTGAGCGTGCCCGTGTCGATGAACGACACCGTGCTGTCGGATTCGTTCGTGACGAGCACCCAGTGGCCGTCCGGCGACATGACGATGCCTTCGGGTTCGCGGCCGACAGGAATGCGGGCGATAAGCGCACCGTCCCGCGTAGCGATCACCGAAACGGTCGCCGTATCCTCATTTGCGACGAACAGGCGCTTCCCATCGGCGTCGATGGCGAACTGCTCGGGATCCGAGCCGGCCTGCAGCACTTTGAGGATCTGGTGCGTCGCAGTGTCGAGGACAGCGATGCCGTCCGCGCTCAGATCCCGCTCGAGCTTCGCGCATTCTTCGTCAGGGACCGACGGCGGACACTTCGCCAGCCCGCTAACCGCGACATAGAGCCGGGCGCCTTCGCGGTCGAGCTTCATGCCGCGTGGCCGCTTGCCGATCTGGATGGTGTTGACGACCTCGTCGTGCTGCGTATCGATGACCGTCACGCTGTGGCCGTCCTCGTTCGAGACGTACGCATGCTGCGCATGCACCGCCGGCGCGATAGCACCGATGATGCATGCGAGGCAGGCTGTAACGAGAGCGGGGATCAACCTCATGGTTCAGAACGACAGGTAGGCACCGATGTTGAAGTTGCTGCTGTCGTTCTCGGTTCCATCGTGCGCCTCCGCCTTGGTGTCCGTGAATTCGGCCAGTAGCGTCAGGTTTTTCGTCAACGAGTAATAAGCGCCCGCCGTGTACTTCTTGTTGGTTTTGACCAGATCGGAGGGCAATTCCCCATCGGCGAGATCCAGGTTGCTCTCGCCATAGTTCACTCCGAGCTTCAGATCGTTGAACTTGTACGTGACCTGCGCGAGGAATCCGTCGCTGTCGCGCTCATGGCCGTTGCGATCATCGCTGAAGAGAAACAGCGCGGTCGTGCCGACACCCTTGCCCTGGTAATACCACCCGAGGACCTCCAGGTCGCCGAGAGTGACCTTGCCGCCGACGTCGAAGCCGAAGCTGTCGAAATCCTGCGCATCCGTGTTGCCATTGTGCTTCTGCGCGATGGCCGATGCCGACAGGTAGATCGCGCCACGCGTGTAAGAGATCTTGCCGTGCACTCCCGGCTCTTTTTCCGGCGGCGCCGGTAGAGTCGGATCCTGCACGATGGGCTCGAGTGGATCGAAGATGCCGATCGACAGCTTGAAGCCGCCCAGGTCGGGCGTCGTGTAATCGATCTGCGCGAGCCAGTCCGTGTAGATGTAGCCCAGACCGATCGACCCCAGCGACGTATTCGACGGCGTCGCGTAGTTGCCGTTGCCCGCGCCCACCCCCGGCAGCGTCATGTCATTCAGGATCGCGTCGGCCTGGAACAGGCCGATGTTGCGACCCATCAGGAACGTGCCCATCCGCTCGTTGCCGAACGTCAGGAATACCTGGCGAATGTCGAGTCCCGTCGTTCCCAATCCGGTATTGAGCAGCTCGGCGCCCTGCTGCAGATTCGGACTGCCGTCATTGGTGCTGATGCCTGGATAGAAGCCGAAGGTCACGGCCAGGTCGTAGCCATTCTGCGTCGTCGAAGCGCCGAACGCGATCGCCGCCGGCAACAGTCCATTACTGATCGAAGAGCTCTTGTCCTCACCCGCCGCACCACGGCAGGCGAGACCGCCCGTGATGCCTGGTGTGGTCTCCTCTTCGCACTGCGAGGCGATGTAATGGACGTTCACGTTGCCGTTCGCTGTGAACTTCCAGTCGCCTGCCGTGAGCTCCACCGCCGAAGCTGACGAACTCACCGCCAAGGTCATCAGCAATGCGTACGCATATCGCCGCTGTTCTGAGGTCGGCATGACACTACCCCCATGACCACCAGTCGCGTGCTGCACAGGGGCCAAGCAAGGGCTATGCCAGTGACGATTCCTGTTACGAGCGACAACCTCCGAACCCGCTTGGATCCGCGGAAGTGTCCCACTGGAGCATCCGTATGTGACACCGTTACGACACAGTTGACACAGTGATACAGTCAATCGAAGCGCATCGACGCGCACGCGCACACCGCTGCTGGTGGAGCCCCCATGAACTCGACTGGATCGCAGCACGTAACGGACGTACTCGAGTTTCTGAATGGCCATCGCGCCAGGGCGCATGGTCACGAGTTCGACCTGAACGCCGTCATCGCGGGCTCATGGCGCCGCTGTGCACTGGACTATTCGCTGGATCCAGCCCGCGACTACACACCCACGGTCATCGATTCGCACACGCTGGCGCAGCGGCAGGCGCAGTACGCGGACCTGGTCGAGATTGCGTCGGCAGAAATCGACTGGCTGTACGAGTGCATCGCGGAATCCGGCTACGCGATGGTCCTTACCGACGCGAGCGGTCTGATTCTGTACGAGCGCACGGATGGTTCGCTGATCGATACGTTTCTTGACGCAGGGCTGATGATCGGCGCCGACTGGAGCGAGCCCAGGGAAGGAACGAATGGGATCGGCACCTGCATCGCCGAGAATCGTCCCGTCCTCGTGCACCGCAACGAGCATTTCCGGACCTGCCACATCGGCCTGAGCTGCTCGGGCTTCCCGATCCGCGATCCCGCAGGATCGCTCGTGGCCGTCCTTGACGCATCGACGTTGAACACACAACAGACGCGCGTCGGACTCACGCACACGATGGCGCTGCTGAACCTGTCCGCCCGGTTGATCGAGAAGTGCCTGTTCCTGCGTCACTTCCAGCAATCGTCGGTATTTCGCTTCCATGCGCGTCCGGAGTTCGTGAACCTGCAGCACGACGGCGCCATCGCTCTGGCGCACGACGCCACCATCATCGCGGTCGATGAGGTCGCCCTGCGACTGCTGCGGATCTCGAACCGGGCCGATCTGATCGGCCGGCGGATCGACGAGATCTTCGATGTCAGCGCTCCCGAGCTGGTCGATCCTGTACGTCACGATCCGGCGGCCCTCAGGCCGGTGCGCGATACGCAACTCGGAAGGCGATTCTTCGCGAGCGTGGATCACGGCGCTGTCACGCGCGCGTCGCAGGTGAGCACACCGGCAAGGGTTGAACGTGTGCTGCAGCTGGCGCCCCCGTCGACCCGCAAGACCCAACTGACGCTCGAAGAGCTGGCAGGCCAGGATCCGCAGATGCTGCGCAATGTGCGCAGCGCACACCGCATCGCGATATCGCGTGTTCCAGTCATGATCCAGGGCCCCACGGGCGCCGGCAAAGAGATGTTCGCCCGTGCCCTGCACGCCGCCAGCAACAGGGCCACTCAGCCGTTCGTCGCACTGAACTGCGCGGCCATCCCCGAGTCGCTCATCGAAAGCGAACTGTTCGGTTATCGCTCGGGCGCGTTCACCGGGGCACGCAAGGAAGGGATGCGAGGCAAGATCCTGCAATCCTCTGGCGGAACCTTGTTCCTCGATGAGATCGGCGACATGCCGCTGGCGCTGCAGACCCGGCTGCTGCGGGTCCTCGAAGAGCAGGAAGTCCTGCCGCTCGGCACTGAGACGCCCGTGAAGGTCGATCTGCGGGTCATCTGTGCGTCGCACCAGAACCTGCGCGCGATGATTGCGCGAGGCGAGTTTCGCGAGGACCTCTACTATCGCCTGAACGGCATCACGCTCGAGCTGCCACCGCTTTCGATGCGTACCGACAAGGAACGCCTGATCCGGGAGTTCCTTGCCGCAGAGACCAACGACGAGCGGCCTGCGGCCATCGAGATGGACGCGTTCCGGCAACTGCTCGCGTATCGATGGCCCGGCAATGTGCGCGAATTGCGCAACGTGATCCGCACCGCGCTCGCGATCTGCGACGGCGGCGTCGTGCGACTCCGCGACCTGCCGAGCGAGGTTCGCGAGGTTGCGGCTCCCGAGGCAATGCCGACTCCCGCACCCGGTAGACCGATGCGAGCTGGAAAAGACGAACTGCTGCATGAGATGCGCGAATGCGGCGGCAACATGTCGCGCACCGCCGAGCGGCTCGGGGTCAGTCGCAATACGCTCTATCGCCGCTGCAAACGCTTTGGTATTCCACTATCGGCCTCTCGTCAGGAGCTGGACGAGGGCCGGTGACACGTAGTTGAGCGAGCGGTGGCTGGCTCGAGGGCTGCTGGGGCTGGGCTGCTGGTCAGAATCGGAGCAGAACCGCTGCTCACTTCTACTTCTGGCCAGCAGCCCAGAACCCAGCGCCCAGCAGCCCTGGGTTCCATTGGGTCACGGTCTCTGGCACGCAACCTGCTTATTTCTCCCGGTCCAGGTGACCCGTCGAACAGGCCATGAGGAGCAAGAAGCGAGGCGGTGCGTCGCGAGTGACCGTACGGCTCGCACCGGGGGTACACCTCGACGGCGGCGAAGGGAGCGACGTGCTCGTTCTGGTATGTCCCGACGACAAGGTACAGCTGAATCGGATCGCGGCCTCCATCCTGCGGCTATGCGATGGCTCGCATGACCGCGCCGGCCTGGTCGCGGAGGTCGTGCGGCGATCCAACGAGCAGGCGCGTGCGGACGAGATCATCGAGTTCCTCGATGTTGCCCGGGCGCGCGGCTGGATCGATGAGACATGACGACGGGCAATCCATGGGGTGCAGTGCGGTACTCATGATGCATGTTCGTACAACGACGGCCGCTGCCGCCTGTTGTGGCTGTTTGAGTCTCGCAGCCACGATCTCGTCGGCTGCGGATCGGCCTACCCTCGAGGAAGTCGTGGTGGTTGCGCCGTACGAGACGGCCGTGGACCCCGCGCTGGTTCCCGCCAATGTGCAGCGTGCGTCCGTCAAACAACTGCAACGCTCGCAAGCGCTGGACCTGACCGACTTCCTGAACCGGCAGTTCAGCAGCGTCAGCATCAATCACGCGCAGAACAATCCGCTGCAGCCCGACTTCAACTTCCGCGGCTTCACGGCGTCGCCACTGCTGGGATTGCCGCAAGGGTTGTCCGTCTACCAGAACGGCGTACGCATCAACGAGCCCTTCGGCGATGCGATCAACTGGGACCTGATCCCGATGTCGGCGATCGATGCGGTACAGATGCTGGCCGGAGCGCAACCGGTATTCGGACTGAACACGCTCGGCGGCGCACTGTCGCTGCAGATGAAGAACGGCTTCACCTACGAGGACACGCAGGCCGAGGCCTACGGCGGATCCATGGGTCGTCTGGGCACGTCGATACAGGCCGGTGGCAACGACGGGCGTTGGGGTTTCTATGGCGACGCCGACTACTTCCAGGAAGATGGCTGGCGTGTCGATTCGCAGTCCGAAGCGCTGCGTTTGTACGGTGCCGTGGGCCTGCATGAATCCGACTGGACGATGGACCTGAGCGCCGCCTATGCAAATACGGAGCTGCGTGGCAACGGCGCCGCACCGATCGAGCTGCTCGCGAGCGACCGCGCCGCCGTGTTCACGCATCCTGACGTGACCCGGAACGAGCACCGCCAGCTGATCCTGGAAGGCTCTCGCAGTATTTCCAGCTCGTTGAAGCTGAGCGGCAACGTGTTCTATCGGCGCCTCGTCACTGACACGTTCAATGGCGATGGCACGGTGTTCGAGGAATGCGGGTTCCGAGACGGCGAGTTCCTCGTCGGGGAGGATTTCGACGACGTCAATGGCGACGGCGAGTGTTCTGCGGAAGACGACGACGATATCGATCTGGTCCTCGACACCGTTGGCGAACCCGTCCCTGCCGACCTCGACGGCAGCGAGCTGAATGCGATCAACAACATCGGCCGGCGCGAGCAGGAAATCCATGGCGGCTCGATGCAAGCGGGCCTGCAATCGACGCTGTTCGGCGGCCAGAACAATCTCACGGTGGGTCTCGCCTACGTCAACGGCAGAACGACGTTCGATTCAACTATCGAAGTGGCGAGCCTGCTGGAGGATCGCGCCACGACGCGAACGGGCATCTTCGCGCGGGACTTCGCCACCGCAATGCACAGCGATCTGACCAGCGCGAGCGTCTATTTCATCGATACGCTGAGCCTGTCAGACCGCGTTGCAGTGACGCTGTCGGGACGATACGACGACACACGCATCGAGCTGTCCGATCGCAGCGGCGAGGATCCAGAGCTCGACGGCACCCATGACTTCAGTCGTTTCAATCCTGCCTTCGGCGTGACGTTGCGACTGGCTCCGGCAATGACCCTCTACGGCAGCTATGGCGAATCGACACGCGCTCCGTCGCCAGTCGAGCTCGCCTGCGCGAGCGAGGATGCGCCCTGCAGCCTGCCCAACGCATTCCTTGCCGATCCGCCGCTCGAACAGGTCGTGGCGAAGAGTATCGAGATCGGCTTGCGTAGCGAGAACAGCGAGGGCAACCAGGCGCTGCGCTGGCATGTCGGCGGTTTCTACACCGTCAATCACGACGACATCCTGTTCCAGACCACCGGTGGACCGCAGGCGAACGTCGGCTTCTTCGACAACGTCGGCGACACGCTGCGCACCGGCATCGAGCTGAGCCTGTCGCAGCGGCTCAAGCACTTTGGCTGGTTCTTCGAGTACAGCTATATCGCCGCCACGTTCGAAGACGATTTCATCGTCAACAGTCCCAGCCATCCCGTGTTCGAGACCGACCCTGAGTCGCCTGCAATCGCCGGCGAAGGGAAACTGCGGCTGTCTGCCGGCTCCCATATTCCGGGAATTCCGCAGCACCAGGCCAATCTCGGCGTCGACTTCTCGTGGAGCGATCGCGTCGATCTGGGGGCGGATGTGGTCGTGCGTTCAGGCGTGTACCTGCGCGGCGATGAAGCGAATCTACTCGGCAAGACCGACGGCTACGCCATCCTCAATCTGCGTGGCGACTGGCACGTCACTGACAACGTGACCGTCTTCGCGCGCATCGAGAACGCATTCGATACGAACTACGAGACGTTCGGTCTGCTGGGGCAACCACAGGAAGTGTTCCCGGAATTCACCGATCCGCGCTTTCTGGGTGTCGGTCCGCCGTTCGGCGCGTGGATCGGTGCCCGGATCAAGTGGTAGATCGGACACTGATCGCTCTCATCGGCTAGCTCCGATTCCAGTAGCGGGTCGACTCGCCCTTCCAGTTGCCCGCCTCTTTCATTTCAGCCACTCGCCCTGCTTCACCTTCGGCGCTGCCTGCAACTTTGCGGGCTGCATGACGATCTTGTCGGCTGATCGGCTGACCTCATCGAGCATGCGGCCGAATGAATAAGGCACCGCAACAGATTTTCCTTCGCTGGCGATCACGACGAACTCGGGTCGGCTCTTCGCATCGAAGACGACCGCGCACCTGCGCCCGTAGATGTTTCTCCAGGTGCGTCCGGTGGTTGCTGCGCCTGCGCAACCATCGCGCTGGAGAAAAAAGCACCGCTGCTGCGATGCTGCATACCGATACCTTGAACTCCCAAGGTGGACACAGCAGAAGACCCTGAACCGGGCGGGACGTTCCGCTGGCGCGCTACTCGAAAGTCAGCGATCCCTGAACGAATACCGAACGCCGAACCAGTACAAGCGCGGTGCACCTGGTGCAAAGAATGTCGAGCCGAGCAATGGACGTTCCCCATCGACGATCGGACCTTCGAATGGCCGTGCGACGAAGTTTCCGGCTGCATCGAATCCCGTCGCACCCAGCTGCGCGCCGGTGTGGTACTCCTGGTCGAAGACGTTGTTCACTTGTGCAAACACTTTCAACGTCGGGATGGGGCGATATTCCACACCCAGGTTGACGACGGTGTAGCCGCTCGTCTTGCCGGGTCCGAGATAGAACACGCCATCGCTCTGGTGCTCGTTGTTGTCATTGCCGCGCGCATAGGCACTGGACACGCTCATCAGGTCGACGGTGGTGGAAAGCTGCGGTGCGATCCGCCATTCGGCAAACGCCTTGAAGAGATGCCGCGGAGTCAGGGGAATGCGATCGCCTGGCTCGACATCGATCGTCCCTTCGAAGCCAGCGCCTTCTTCGTTGCTGCTATTGCCCGCGCCGACGACTTCTTCCCCGCTACGATACGTCGCATCGAGCAATGTGTAGTTTGCTCCGGCGCTCACCGGACCCAGGCGGCTCAAGATGCCAAGCTCTGCTCCCTGTCGTCTTGTCTTGCCGAAGTTCTTGAAATAACCGAACCCGGTGGACTCGGCCGCGACAAACATGATGTCGTCGCGATTGTCGGCACGAAACACGCCGATGTTCCAGGTGATGTCGGCCCCGAACCCGCCACGCATCCCCGCCTCGAACGTCTGCGTGACCACTTGCTGGAGCGGTGGATCGCCCGCCATCGCATTGGGTAACCGGCACGGGTTCTCCGGGTCGGCGCAGCCAAGCTCTATCGCCGAGGGAGCACGGCTGCCTTGCGCGAGGCCCACGTACGCCCCCAGCGTTGCGCTCGGACTCACGATGATTCCCAGCGACGGATTGAAGCGGTTGAAACGATGACTCGCGGTCAAGGTGCCCGGTTCGTCCGCGGGTGTGATTCCATCCACACTCTCGATCGTGGTGTGGTCGTAGCGACCTGCAAGCGTCAGCTGCACCTTGCGGGCGAGCTGCAACGTATCGCTGAAGTAGACACTGCGCGTTCTGGAATCGCCTGTCAGGTCGACGCGGGCATCGTAAGCGTCCTCGGACTCCTGACGTCCATCCGCGAAAGCGCCCTCGCCATCGGCCGTGCCGATCCCACGGTCCGGTGTCGAAAAGCCAAAACGTGATGACTGGTTGAACAGCGCATGACTGTTGAGCTGCGCTGCTCCGACGACGAGCTGATTGGCTTTGCCACCGAGCGGCGAACTGAAGCTGGCCTGCGCCGACAGTCCGCCGTCGTGCTGGCGCAAATGCGTCT
This sequence comes from Povalibacter sp., assembly GCF_036520495.1. GTDB lineage: Bacteria > Pseudomonadota > Gammaproteobacteria > Steroidobacterales > Steroidobacteraceae > Steroidobacter. Next base: position 11,778 of record NZ_DATDJO010000005.1, read on the forward strand.
GGTTGATGAGGCCATTGCACTTCTCATTGGGCTCATCGTTCAGAAGGATGTTCGCGATACAGCGCCAGCTCGGAAACGGCACATTCGCCTGCGTCTCGCCGCTGGTCGGAAAACCCGTGTACCCCGCGGCGGTCAACGCCAACTGCTCGGCTGCATTCGGCTGATAGAGCGACTCGCCGAGCGACTCTTCGTTGATGTCCCCGTTGAAGGTGTGCGTCTCGATGCGTCGGTAGTGGGCGTTGGCCGAGAGCACGACGGTGTCGCCAACCCGATGAGTCGCGACGAGGTTGAACAAGTAGGCCTCGTTCCGTGTGTTGTCCGGCTTCGTATAAACAGACGCGTAGTCGCGAGCCAGGAGCCGCTGCTCCTGCAGACCGTTGCCGTTGAGATCGGTGTCGGCATAGGCCGCGCTCAGCGCGACAGCCGATGCAGCCGTGCGCCAACCCACCTTGCCAAACACCTGGCTGGCCTCGGTCGGCGAATCGTCGCGCCAGCCGTCATCTTTCAACTGATTCGCCGTGCCGTACCAGTGAAGGCCGCTGTCAGCGTGCCCACCGATTTCCAGTTCCGCCTGCCGACGCGCGTCAGAGCCGTAGTTGAGTGCGAGCGCATAGCCCGGATATGAGAAGCCGTCCTTCGTACGCAGCGCCAGTGCACCACCCAGCGCGTTCAGTCCGAACACGGGATTGGCGCCCGGCATCAGCGCCATCGTCTCGATCGCCGCACGCGGAATCAGGTCCCAGCTCACCACATCGCCGAACGGCTGATTCAGGCGCACACCATCGGAGTACACCGACATGCCTTGCGGTGTGCCCAGCAGAGGCGATGCCGTGTAGCCGCGATAGTTCACATCCGGCTGCAGTGAATTGTTCTGGATGTCGTTGACGTAGACACTGCCCAACGTTCGATTCATGAACGCCGTCAGATCGAGCGCGTGGCTTCGATCGATGTCCCGTGCCGTCGCCGTCTGCACCGGCGCGGGGATCTGGTTGCGATCGACCTCCCCTCCCGGCAAGGGCGCCACGCCGACGACGATCACAGTGGAGAGCACGGTATCGCGCGACGCGTCTCCATCGTCGGCACGTGCCGTTGAAAGTACTGCAGGAATCGCGAGAACGGCAGCCCACACGCCCGCAGGAAAACCCGATGAGACGACAGACATTTTCTTCCCTCCCGTAGGCCGGTTGCCGACCGTCCCCGTGGTCGGCAACGCCCGGGTATCTTCCTTGCGATTGCCCTACCGCCCCGGATCGCTTCGTCCATGTCCACGTCGCTCATGCCCGCGTCGGCCATGTTCCCTTCGCTCATGGCCGACGCGCTTCGGCAAAGCAAACGCATACAGCGCCTGCGCGGCATTGCCGCCGGACGCTGCGAACGCGTCATAGCCTGTGCCCCAGAAAACCAACCCGTCCACGATCGTCGCGCCGCCGTTGCAATTCGCGCCGCTGGCGAAGTCCCACAGGATTGCGCCGGTCGCCGCATTCATCGCGACCATGTGACCTTGCTCGTCCATCGAACAACCGTAGATGACGCCGTTCGCGCCGCTGACCGGGCCCATGGCGCGTTCGAACGCCGGATTCGGTGTCTGCCACAGGATTTTTCCGCTCGCTGCATCGAGCGCGCTCCAGCCGCCGCGATAGCCGCCGCTCGTGCCGTCCTTCAGTATCCATTCCCTGAACTCGCTGTTCGAGCTCGCGACATAGACGCGCTTGCCGTCGGTCGCCGATCCCCATTGCAAGCCGCCCGCCAGCCCGCCCGGCGCCGCTTGGGTCTGCCACACCACCTTGCCCGTCGACGCATCGAGCGCCCAATACACGCCGCTCTTCTGGCCCGCGCCGACGAGATCGCGCGACTTGCCCTTCTCACCCTTCACCTTGAACAGCGACGGCGCTTGAGCGAAATCGTAGTCCGGGCCTTCGTCGTCCGGGCAGCCGGGCATTTCCAGCTCCATGCCGGGGATGAAGTAGATGCCGCAGGAAAGATTCCACGCATCTTCCGGCAGCGCCTTGAAGGCCCAGTTGACCGCACCCGTCGTGAGATCGAGCGAAACGATGGCGTCGAAGTAGTTCGCGTCCTCGATGCACGCAGCGCGCGACTTGGATGTTCTCGCCGTCTTTATGCAGCGGGTGGCATTGACGGGCACGGCGTAGTTGTTGCCGGTGGCGACATACAACGCATTGCGGGACCGATCGATAGCGGGCGTGCTGCCCCACACCGCGGCGCCCGTGTAGCCAGGAGGCGCCATGTACGTTTGCCACCGCACCTTGCCGGTGCGCACATCCAGAGCCAGCACGCTGCCGCGAAACGTGAGCGGGAAACCGAAGCGTACGAGCGCCTCCTCATAGGAGGCGACGCCGACGTAGGCGAGGTTGCCATACACGACCGCCGCCTGCGTGATGATCGGGAAACCGCCGCCGGGGACTCGCGTTTTCCAGACGAGTTTTCCCGTGACCTTGTTGACGCCCAGCACCCAGCCGTCCGGGGACATCACCTTGCCGGCCTGATCGCCGACAATGAGCAAGTTGCCGGTGATGGCGGGAGTTGCTCGTGCGTGATTCCCGGGAATGCCCGTGAGGTCGCCGACGTTGACCTTCCACCTCACCTTGCCCGATTCGCGATCCACCGCGAACAGATTTCCGGCGAAGTCTGGTACGTAGACGGTCGTGGCGTCGACGGCGGGGTTTGCCGAGACGTCGCCTTCGGTCGGCAGTCGCCATTTGGCCACGAGACGGCCGACGTTACCGACACCGAGCGTTCTCTCGCTGTGGTTGTAGCGGGTGTTCTGAGCGTCGTAACCGCCGCTCGTCCAGGTACCGCGGTCGTCATGCGCAACCGTGGCGCTGGCGACGATCAGGGCACCGATACCGAGCAGGGCTGATCGAACGAGGCGCGGCACGGCGATTGAACGTGTGGTCATGGCAACTCCCCCCTTTTCTCCTAGAGGAGCGAGCTGCCGAAATGACTCAGGCTTTCGGCGGTTATTTGATCCTCAGTCTATGACGCGGCCGACTCGTCGACATTCTTGAGGACGACAGACAGTCGCAGATCGATCTGGCTTCTCACGAGTCGCAGAACGCTGTCGACATCCTGATCCGCGACGCCGGAGGCAACCTTAAGGGCGGCCTTGACGCGTTCCACGAGCAACGCCCGACTCGCCGCAAGGCGCCGGATCAACGTGGCTCGCGAGATCCCGAACATCGTCGCCAGCTTCGCCGTCGTCACGCCATCGACATAGTGCAGCCGCAACAGCGCCCGATCCTCGGCATCGAGCGCAGCGCACGCGGTGGCAAACGCGTGGCTCACCGGCTCGCGATAGATCTGTTTGAACAGCGAGATTTCATGATCGACCCAGGAAATCTGTGCCTCCAGGGCCGCATCGGCGTCACTGGCATGACGATCACCCTCACGATGCATGGAGAGCGCTTCCCGGACCGCGGTGGCGCGCAGCCACCCTTCGAGCGAGCCCGTCGCGCTGTAGGCCATCAGGGCTGGCGCTTTGTTCGCATCGCCGATCACACATCGCGTCACGAGGATCTGCCGAACCTCCGCGACGAGATCGGCATTGCGCGCCAGCTTGCCGAGATACTGCGGAATGCGCTCGCCGAACGCTGCGAGGAATTCAGCAACGGCGGCCGGAATTCGCTCGACGCAAGCACACGCAAGAAACATGTCCGCGGCGCGGTCGGGATTACCCTTCCACGTCTCGGCACGCGCGTGAGCGAACATAATGAAAGTGTCGCGCGACAGGTCGATTCGGGGATAAGTGTCGCGCCCGATTTCATAGGCGCGTTCCGCAGAGATCGGAGCGGGCAGCATGAGCCGTAGGCTATCATGCGGCTCGCATACCGGAGCGGGATCAAAGAACAATGACCGGCGCCACCCCTCTCTGTCCGCCCGCGGACGTGATCGCGGCATTCGCGTTCGGCGAATTGGATGCGGCCAGTGCCCTGCCCGTGCAATCACACGTCTCGGTATGCGAAACGTGCCTCGCGACCGTCGGGCATCTCGCGGCGTCGCGCTCATCGGTTCCCGGATCGACAGCTGCGTCGTCCGGATTCGGGCCCCTCGATTCTCACGCGGCCCTGACTGCGCCGGGCCAGCAGATCGGCGCGTATCGTTTCGTGCGCCGACTCGGCGAGGGCGGCATGGGCGAGGTGTGGGAAGCCGAGCAACACACCCCGTTGCGACGAACCGTCGCCTTGAAGCTGCTGAAGCCCGGCATGGATACGCGCCAGATCATCACGCGCTTCGCGGCCGAGCGGCAGATGCTCGCGTTGATGCAGCACCCTGGCATCGCGCAGATCTTCGACGCCGGCATCACCGACGCAGGACGTCCGTACTTCGTCATGGAGTACGTGACCGGATCGCGGATCACGGCCTATTCCGATCAGGCCGGTCTCGGCGTTCGCGAACGCCTGGCGTTGTTCCAGCAGGTGTGCAACGCCGTCCAGCACGCGCATCAGAAAGGCGTCATTCACCGTGACATCAAACCTTCCAATGTGCTCGTGACCATGCACGACGGGCGTGCCCTGCCGAAGGTCATCGACTTCGGTCTCGCCAAGCTCATTGCGCCCGCGCCCGATGACCGCACGTTGACCGAGATTGGCACTGTGCTCGGCACGCCGGCGTATGCCAGTCCCGAACAGATGAGCCTGAGCGGCATGGACGTCGATACCCGCAGCGATGTCTATTCGCTGGGTGTGCTGCTCTACGAGCTGTTGATCGGCGTCATCCCGTTCGACGCCACCGGCAACGAACCCGGCGCCATCGTCGAGCTGCGCAACAGCATTCGCGGCGCGGAGCCCACGCGTCCCAGTGCGCGGCTCAGCAAGCTCGGCGATCGCGGTTCGCTCATTGCGAAGGCCCGCGGCATGGATGCAGGCTCGCTGCGGCGTCAATTGCGGGGTGACCTCGACTGGATCGTCATGAAGGCGCTGGAAAAGGATCGCTCGCGACGCTACACCTCGCCGGCCGACCTCGCGCGCGATACTCAGCGCTATCTCGACCACGAGCCTGTCCTGGCCGGCCCGCCGACAAACGCCTATCGGGCCGGCAAATTCGTGCGCCGGCATCGGATCGGTACGGCATTCGCTGCGGTGCTGGGCTGCCTGGTCGTCGCGTTCGTGGTCGTGACGCTGGTACAGGGACAGCGCATCGTGAAAGAACGTGACCGCGCCACCACAGAAGCGGCGAAGGCGACTTCGATCAATGCGTTCCTGCAGAAGACGCTCGGCTCCGCCGATCCGTGGCAGACCGGCAAGGACATCTCGATCCGGGACGTCCTCGCCAACGCCGCAAACCAGGCCGATACCGAGTTCAAGGATCGGCCACTCGTGGCCGCGGCGGTAAAGGACACGATCGGCCGGACCTACGCAAACCTGGGCCAGCTCGATGCCAGCGAGCGATTGATTCGCGCGGCGCTCGCTACGCGGCGCACTCACCTCGGACCGATGCATCCAGATGTCGCCACGAGCCTGTCTGATCTGGCGCTGGTCCTGCAGCATCGCAGCGACTATGCCGGGGCGGCAGCGTCGGCGCACGAGGCGCTCGCTACGCGGCGCACGCTCTTCGGCGAGCACAGCCCCGAAGTAGCCACCAGCCTCAATCAGCTGGCGCTCATTCTGTCCCTGCAAGGCGAGTACCACGAAGCCGAGCGCACCGCGCTGGAAGCGCTTGCTTGGCGCGAGCAGATCTTCGGCACGCAGAGTGATGAAGTCGCGGAGGTATCGCTCACGCTCTCGGCTATCCTGACCAACGGCAAGGGCGACCTTGAAGGCGCGCTGCAATACGGACAGCGCGCCTTCGACATCTATGCGAAGCGCTTCGGCGATGGCGATCTGCGCACTGCACAGGCGGCGAACAATATCGGCGCAACGAACTGGCAGCTGCAGCGCAGGGAGGAAGCGCTTGCGTACTACCAGAAAGCACTGAGCGTGTACGAGCGCGTGGTCGGAGCGGACAATCCTGAAACTTCATCGGTGCGCGAGAACGTCGCGAATGCGCTCGCACGACTCTCACGCTTCGATGAGTCGATTCCACTGCTCGAGCTCGTACTCGCGGCGCGCCGGGCCAAAGCCGGCGACGATGCGGCGATCACGGTGCGAACGATGGCCAATCTTGCGGCGCATGAAATGCATGCGGGTCGCCTGGATCGCGCCGAAGCGCGATTCGAAGCGGTGTTGCCGCGATATGCGAAAGCTTACGGCGCCGATCATCCCGACTACTCCGCCACGCTGGCAAACTACGCCCAGTTGATGCGCCTGCGCGCGCGGCCCGAGCGCGCCGAAGAATTGCTGCGACAGGCATTGGCCATTCGTGTCGCGAAGCTCGGCAAAGATCACCTCTCGCTTGCCAAGACCCGTTTCGAGCTGGGTACCCTGCTGCTCGAGCGATCCCAGTACAGCGAAGCGGCGCCGCTGCTCACCCGCTCGTACGAGGTACGCGCCAGCCAACTCGGCACCGCTCATGCAGAGACTCAAGCAGCCACTGACGCGCTCGTCAAACTTTATATGGCCTGGGGTAAGCCCGAGAAGGCGGCGGCGCTCCAGCAAAGCGAAAAGTGAGGATCAGCGTTGCGCAACGGCGCGATACGTACCGAAGACCCGGTCCCACAACGATGTCATCACTCCGAAGTTCACATCGGCGCGCCCATGATGAACGGCATGCGCTGCCCACTTCCTGCGCAACCACCGAAACGGGATGTCCTTGATCCGGATGCTGTGCTGCAGGTGATGCAGCACCCCGTAGCTCAGGTAGGCCGCAAAGAATCCGCAGAGAGCAAAGTGCGCGACGTGCGCGCTCATGAACTGCGTCAGCAGCCAGAAGAACGCGGGCGCCGACACGGCGCTCGACCAGAAGGGCAGCGCGGATGGCTGCCTTGGGTGATGGTGATGCGATGCATGCAATTCGCCAGACAGCAGCGAGCCCGAATGAAACGCCCAGCGGTGCAGCACGTACTCGACGAAGCTGAACGCGAAGGCGCCGCTCGACAGCCCCGCGAACGCCACATACCACGCGCCGCCCGCGCGCATTCCCAGGTAACCGAAGGCGGCGGCACACGCGAAGTCCGTGGCGTAAGCCAGCCAATAGTTGACGCGGCTTGCCGCAATCACGCGAAACATGTGACGCAGCGAATCGACAATGCCCCGGCTCGACGCGAGCGCGGACGTTTGCGTAGGCGGCACTTCATTCATGGGCAGCATTACGGCGCCTCGACCCCGGCGATCGAACTCATCCACTTCAGATTCGATCGTCCGCTGCGCGGACGCAGATCGACGAGCCCGCCATTGACCAATCGCAGCACGCGATCAGCGATGTCGAGCAGGCGGGCGTCGTGGGTCACGACAAGTGCGGCACAGGAGCGGCGCTTCGCGGCCAGCGAGATCGCGTCCTTCACGATGTCCGCGGAGTCATCGTCGAGCGAGGCCGTTGGCTCGTCCGCCAGCAGCAGGTGCGGCTCACGGACCAGGGCGCGCGCCACGGCGACGCGCTGCTTTTCGCCACCGGAGAGCGCACTGGGCAAGGCATCGATTCGGGCCGCCAGGCCGAGCGCGGTCAATGCTGTTTCTGCTCGCGCCATCGCCTCGGCAACGGACACTCGATCCATCAGCGACATGACGACATTCTGGCCGGCGCTCAATGCATCGATCAGGTGGTGCGACTGGAAGACGAAGCCGATGGAGCTGCGAAGCTCCCGCTGTGCATCGCCCCCGAGTTGCCGCAGATCCCGTCCGAGCACGCGCAGGTCGCCCTGCTGAACGGATCGAAGCGCGCCGCACAGCGTGAGCAAAGTCGTCTTGCCTGCACCCGACGCGCCGGTCACGACCACGATCTCACCCGGCGCCAGCTCCAGATCGAGCGCGCTCAGCACCGTGCCCGTCGTTGCCGGTGAATACGCATACGTAAGGCCCCGAGCCGAGATGACCGCGCTCATCAGAACAGCTCCGTCGGATCCGATCGGCGCAGGCGGTTCATCGCGACGAAGCCGGCGATGAATGCAGCCGCGAGGAGCAGCGCGTACACGCCGAGCACGCGCATAGTCGTCATGACAAGCGGCACGAGCGTCAGATAGGTCGCACTCAGGTACACGATCCCGGCCAGCAGAAAGCCGATGGGATAGGCCATCGAGGTCAGTAACCAGGCTTTTTCAAAAGTCAGTCGCACGAAATAGCCGTCGGCATAGCCGATCGCCTTGAGCGTCGAGTACTGACGCAGGTTCTCGGCGACATCGGAGGACAGGATCTGATAGACGCTCACGCATCCGACGATGAGGCTGACAATCAGAACCGTCTTGAAAATAAAACCTGCCGGCGTCGTGCCGCGCCAGTAGGCTTGCTCGCGCCGGTTCAGCTCATCATGCGTCATCACCAGAACGTCGTCTGGCAACACCGCCCGCAGATCTTCGAGCACGGCTTCTGCTCTTGCGCCCGGCTCGAGGTGAATGAGCCCGATATCGATGAGCCCCGAGGCGCGCGACGGAAACAATCGCGCAAAGCCCTCCTCGGTCGTGATGGCCGTGCCATCGGCGCTAAACGAGGCGCCCATCTCGAACAAGCCGACGATGCGAACCGAACGACGGGCAATTTCGCTGCGCAACCCGCCCTCGCGAAACAGCGCTGCGACCGGTCCGAACTCCGGTCGTGAACGCGCATCGAACAACACCTCATCCGGCTGCTCGAGGGCGCCGATGCCACGTTGCCAGTCGGGGGTCGCGAACACGCGCGCATTCTTCGGCACGCCGACGATGTACACGTTGCGATCGACGTGCGTGACGGGATTCCTGAAGGGCGCAACCCCGATCCGTAGCGAAGCGATCGACTTAACGCCCGCGACCGACAGCGATTGATACAGGCGACGCTCGGTGAAAGCGGCCGGCAGAACCATGAATTGATACTGCGGACTGATCAGCACCAGATCCGCGTCGAGTTCCTGGAACAGGCGCGTGGCGCTGCGAAACAACGAATCCTCGAATCCCATCTGACACAGGATGCCGAGCGCTGACATTGCGATACCGGCCACAGCGATAAGCAACCGCCGCGGATGATGCTTGAGCTGCAGGAACGCCAGCGGCACGCAGGCACTCATGACTCATGCTCGTCGGTCCCGATCTCGACCGTCACGCGCGCATTGATGAAGCGTTCGATGGCAGCCGGACCGCTCACACGGATCAGGACATGCACGATGCGCGAGTCGGCGAAGGCAGTCGGGTCGATCTCGAAGACTTCGCGAGCGCCGACCAGGAATCCAATGCGCTCGACCGTGCCCGTGACAGGAATCTCGAGCGAGTCACCGGTGACACGGGCAGTCTGACCGATGCGAGCCCGCGCGATGTCCTGCTCCATGACTTCGGCATCGACGAACATCTCGTCGGTCTGGCCAAATGAGAGCAGACCCTCTGCTGCGATGGCCTGGCCCGGATACGCGTGAATGCGCAGGATTCGTCCGGTGCTGGGTGCGCGCACATATTGGTTCGCGAGCTTCGCGCGGGCCGCGTCGACGTCGGCCTTCGCGGCGGATAACTCCGCTTCCGCCACCGCGACGTCGGCAGGTCGGACACTCGACAATCCCTTGAGCCGCGCCCGTTTCGCTTCCAGTACGCGGGCGGCAACGGACCAGCGCACCTGCTGCGCCTCGAGCGCCGCAACCGACAAGACGTGCTCTGAATGCAGCTGGCCGGCACGGCGCGTGTCGGCTGCCAGCTGCGCCAGGCTCGCCTCCTCGCTTTGCAGCTCGGCTTGCAGCGCCTGGATATCCTCGCGCTTGCCGCCCGACTGCAATGCGATCAGTTTCGCGTGTGCCACATCGACGCGCCGTTCGCTCGCCGCAACATCCGCCTCGATCACATCGCGCCCTTGAAGGATAGCCAGCACCTGATCGCGCTCGACCCGTTCACCTTCACGTACGCGCAGTTCGCCGACGATGGCGATACCGAATGCGGCAGCCGGTGCTGCGATAGTCACGATGCCATCGCGGGGTTGAATGCGTCCGGGCGCAGTGATTGACCGGCTTTGCGCGAGCTGGCCGGCATCGACGCCCGCCTTTGCGGTCGCTTCCGCCCGCTCGATCATGCGCAGCACCGCCGGAACCATCAAGACCAGCACGAGCATGACGCACAGCCAGACACGTACGCGGCGGTACAGCGCTGAGTCCGCTACGAGTCTCATCGCTGCCCGCCTCGACGTTGGCGGCTGGGCCCAATCAACGCCGGTGTCGCTCCCCACTGAGATCGCATAGTGGTCCCCTCCACCCCCTAGAGGGACGGGGACGCAAGGTGACTCACGGAAATCGTTAAAAAAAAGCCAGGTGTCGAGCAGAGCCCCTGGGACGGTTGGCCATCTCGGCGGCCGGGGCTGAAATCAGCGGTCGAAGATCGCCGACTCTCGTCCCTTCGCGCTGTCGAGACCGTGCACGCTGTCCATGGCGATGGCGCCGGCGAAGGTCGTGTTGTTGATCTCAGCCTCCGCAAGCACTGCATGAGTGAGCGTCGCGCCGGAGAAATCCGCGCCGTCGAGTTTCGCGCGCGTGAGATTCACATCGGTGAGATCCGCATCGCGAAAATCTGCGTGACTCAAGTCGGCCCTCGAGAGGTCCGCGCCGCGAAGACTTGCGCCTTTGAGCTTCGCGCCGACGAGCACCAGCCTGATCAGCCCCATGGGCTGATTACGCATGTCGGACCCACCCTTCACGCTGTCCAGTTTCGCGCCTTGCAGGATGGCCCTCTCGAAGTTGCCCATGAGACGCGCACCTCGCAGGTCCGCCCTGCTCAGATCGGCGTTCGCCATCACCGTGGAGAACACCTGCGCTTCGCGCAGATCGGCATCGACGAGCACGGCGTCGCGCAGAATCGCTGAGTTGAGATTGCACCGCACCAGGCGCGCTGCAGAGAGGTTCGCACCTTTCAGGTTGGCGCCGAAGAGACTGGCACCAGTGAAGTCGAGGCCCGATAGATCGGCGCCAGGAGCTTCGAGGTTGGAAAAATCCTTTGAACCGGCTTCGAGGCGTTGGACGACCTGTTGACGGCTCGCAGGCTGCGCGAGGATGTTGCCGCTCGCCACGAGCATGAGCGGAATCAACCACAGACTGTTCGCGACGACGGCCATCGAAGCAGCGCCCGAAGCATAAGCGTGACGCATGGCACGAGTCCGTAAGGTACTGACCAGATGGTCGGGGATCGGTGCATCGCTCAAGCGCTAACGGACACACCGCCAGCAGCTGGTTTGGAAGCGGCCCGCACCAGTTCGCTACATCCGCGGGGTTATCATCGCAGTACCCTTCAGACGAACGACATGCGGAGTATCCGATGGCCGATCTGCCTCAGATTCACAGGGAACTGCCCGGCGGCGAAGAACCATTCAAGCCTGAAGGATTTTCAGCGACGATTCTGGTGGACGCTGACTGAAGGCAAACCGGCATTCGCTACGGCCGTCGCCGTCGCGGGTCTCGAAGAAAGCGAAGTACTGGGCCTCGCCGCAAGCCTCGATCAGGGCAGTGAGCACCCGCTGGCGGCTGCCATCGTGACAGCGGCGCGCCAGCAAGGCCTCGCACTTTCGAACGTGCAGATTTCGATTCTGCGTCCGGGATCGGCGTTCGCGGTGTCGTCGACGGGCAGCGACTGGCGCTCGGCAACACCGTGACATGGCGGGCCGACCCGCGTCGGCCGCCATCGCTCATTCCCTCCTTGCCAACGCCCTCCCGACCAACGACAGTCGGCACCATTCACCGCCGAGACCTGAATTGCATTCCCCAGTGCAAGACACTCTGTATCAGCTCGCATCGCTGCTTCCAGGCGATCCTCAGGTCTTCTGGTATGGCGCGTTTGCGAGTCTGCTCGCGGGACTGGGCACGAGCCTGGGCGCATTGGCGATCTTCCTCATACGGCGGCCATCGCAGCGGACGCTCGTCGGGATGATCAGTGGCGCCGCAGGCGTCATGCTGGCCGCGACATTTTTTTCGCTGCTCGAACCTGCGATAGATCACGCCGAGGCGCATGCTGTACACAGCGGCAGCGGCGTGACCATCGTGCTTGTCGGGATGTTTCTCGGTGCAGCCATGCTGTTCGGTATTCATCGGTCCTCACCGCACGAGCATTTCGAGCAGGGACGCGAGGGACCTGCGAACAGCCACGTCAGTCGACTATGGCTGTTCGTCATCGCGATCACGCTGCACAACTTTCCGGAAGGCATGGCAGTCGGCGTCGGCTTCGCAGGCGAAGACGTGGCGAACGGCATCTCGCTCGGTCTGGGTATCGGCATCCAGAACATTCCCGAAGGGCTCGCTGTTGCCGTGTCGTTGCTTGCGATCGGCTATTCGAAACCTGCCGCGTTTGCAGTCGCAAGCCTGACCGGCCTCGTGGAGCCGATCGGCGGCGCGATCGGCGCGGCCGTAGTGTGGCTGGCCGAACCTGCGATTCCGGTCATTCTCGGCATTGCCGCCGGTGCGATGCTGTTCATCATCAGCGACGAAATCATTCCGGAAACCCACAAGGGCGAATACAAGACTCTCGCGACGTTCTCCCTGTTGATCGGCGTGGCCTTGATGCTGTTTCTGGATGTGTTGTTGACGTAGGAACAGGATTGCGCGATCCCTCGCTCACAGCCTGAGTGGCTTTTCAGAGATGCAGATCTCCACGGGGGACACGGGGAGCACGGGGAGCACGGGGAAAGAGAATGCTGAAAAATGCACTCTTGCCTGCCCTGTGCTCCCTGTGTTCCGCGTGGAGATTCATTTCCGGGATTCGGACGGTTGCTGCGATGCTTTTCAGTCAGTGCCATCGGGCTGAATGAAGTCAGTCAGACGCAGCCCCAGCGAACCTGCCGCGCCTGCGGTACGGGAAATCGCGTATGACGCCCCGAAGTGAGCCCGTATCATCCCCTTGGCAAAATCGATGATGCCGTGATTTCTCGACCAAACACGCGGCTCGGCTCCTATTACTGTCCAGCGCCGAGGTCTCGATGCCTGCTCGAACCGTTCATGGTGCTACCAGTCTCCTGGCGCTGCTGCTGACGGCCTGCGGCGCAGGCGATGCACCACCGCCTGCGAGTGCTGCCATCCCCGTCAGTGTCATCACCTTGAAAGCGCAGAGCGTCTCCCTGAGTCGCGAACTGCCGGGACGCACGTCAGCATTCCTGGTCGCCGAAGTCCGACCGCAGGTAAGCGGCATCGTGAGGAGTCGATTGTTCACGGAAGGCAGCCTCGTCAAGGCCGGGCAGCCGCTCTATCAGCTCGAGGATGCCACCTACCGCGCGGCCTACGAGAGCGCGAAGGCGTCGCTGGCGCGCGTCGAAGCGACCCTCGTGACTGCGCGGCTCAGCTACAAGCGCGCCGCGGAGCTCGTCAAGATCGATGCGATCAGCACACAGGACTTCGAAGATGCAACGGCTGCGCTTCGTCAGGCGGAAGCCGACATCTCAGGCGCGAGGGCCGCCGTGGAGAGCAGCGGCGTGACGCTGGGATATGCCCGCATCACTTCACCCATCAGCGGCCGCATCGGCAAATCGTCGGTCACCGCAGGCGCGCTCGTCACCGCCAATCAGGCCCAATCGCTGGCCACCGTGCAGCAGCTCGATCCGATCTATATCGATGTGAATGCCACGAGCAGCGAACTGTTGCAGTTGCGTCAGGAATGGGCCTCGGGGACGACGCAGCGAGCATCGGACGCACCGGTGGCTATCATTCTGGAGACGGGCGTGCGTTACAAACACGATGGCAAGCTCGCCTTCTCCGAAGTCAGCGTCGATCCGACGACGGGCAGCTTCGCGCTGCGAGTCCAGGCTCCGAATCCCGATCACCTGCTGCTGCCCGGGATGTACGTGCTCGCCACTCTCATCGGCGGTGTTCGCGAGCACTCGCTGCTCGTGCCGCAACGGGGTGTCGCCCGCGACCCTGCAGGCCATACCAGCGCGATGGTCGTCGGTGCCGACGACAAGGTCGAGCAGCGCCCGGTGGTCGTCAGCCAGACCGTCGGCGACCAGTGGCTGGTCGAAAGCGGCCTGAAGGAAGGCGACCGGGTGATCGTCGAAGGTTTGCAGAAGATCCGGCCGGGTGTCGTGGTGCAGGCCGACGAGATACAGCGGCGCACGACCGCCCAACCCGCAACTTCTGCGTCGGCTGCGAACTGAAGCCGCAGCGACCATGGCGCGCTTCTTCATCGACCGGCCGATCTTCGCCTGGGTCATTGCGATCATCATCATGCTGGCCGGCGCGCTGGCGATCACGCAATTGCCGATCTCCCGCTATCCCACCATCGCGCCGCCGACGGTGTCGGTCAGCTCGACGTATCCCGGCGCCTCGGCGCAGGTGGTCGAGGACTCGGTGACGCAGATCATCGAGCAGAACATGAAGGGCCTGGATGGACTCCTTTATATGTCGGCGACCAGCGAGTCCAACGGTCGCTCGTCGATCACCCTGACGTTCGCCAACGGCACGAACGCGGACATCGCCCAGGTTCAGGTGCAGAACAAGCTGCAGCTGGCGACACCGCTACTGCCGGGGGCAGTGCAGCAGCAGGGCATCAGCGTAACCAAGACGGGCGAAGGCTTTCTGATGGTGGTCAGCTTCGTGTCCGAGGACGGCAGCATGAGCCGGGTCGACATCGCCGACTATATCGCCGCCAACATCATCGACCCGCTGTCCCGCGTCGCGGGTGTCGGCTCCACGCAATTGTTTGGCTCCCAGTACGCGATGCGGATCTGGCTCGATCCGAACAAGCTCGACACCTATGGCCTGACGACCGTCGATCTCGTCACTGCCATCCAGGGTCAGAATCAGCAGGTCGCCCTCGGCCAGCTCGGCGGCGCGCCGGCGGTCAAGGGCCAGGACCTCAACGCCGTGATCAATACGCGCGGTCGCCTGAGCACGCCGCAGCAGTTCCGCGACATCGTCGTGCGCAGCCATACGGACGGCTCGGTGCTGAAGCTCGGCGATGTCGCCCGCGTCGAACTCGGTTCCGAAAACTACAGCGTCGTCAGCACCTTCAACGGCCAACCGTCGGCAGGTATCGCGATATCCATGGCGACCGGCGGCAACGCGCTGTCGACTGCCGCGGGAGTGAAAGCGCTGATCGAGGAACTCAGCTCCGTGTTTCCCAAGGGCCTCAAATCCGTCGTGCCATTCGACACCACTCCTTTCGTGAAAGTGTCGATCACCGGCGTGATCCACACGCTCATCGAAGCGATCGTGCTGGTGTTCCTGGTGATGTACCTGTTCCTGCAGAATTTCCGCGCGACGCTGATCCCGACCATCGCCGTGCCCGTGGTGCTGCTCGGTACCTTCGCAGTGCTCGCCGCATTGGGCTTCTCGATCAACATGCTGACGATGTTCGCGATGGTGCTGGCGATTGGCCTGCTGGTCGACGATGCGATCGTCGTGGTCGAGAACGTCGAGCGCGTCATGAGCGAGGAAGGACTGTCGCCAGTGGAGGCGACTCGCAAGTCGATGGACCAGATCACCGGCGCGCTGATCGGCATTGCACTGGTGCTCTCGGCGGTGTTCGTACCGATGGCCTTCCTGGGCGGAGCAACGGGTGTCATCTACCGGCAGTTCTCCGCCACGATCGTGGCGGCGATGACGCTGTCGGTGATCGTCGCGATCATCCTGACCCCTGCCCTGTGCGCCACGCTCCTCAAGCCGATCGACAAGGATCATCAGGTGCCGCGGAAGGGGTTTTTTGGCTGGTTCAATCGTTCCTTCGATCGCGGCAGCCGCAAGTACCAGGGCGCGGTGCAAGGCATTCTCACGCGCCCGAAACGCTACATGGCGATCTTCGTCGCGATGAGCGCGCTCATGATCCTGCTGTTCATCCGCCTGCCGTCGGCGTTCCTGCCGGAAGAAGACCAGGGCGTGCTGTTCACGCAGATCCTGACACCGGTCGGCGCAACGCAGGAACGCACGCTCGACGTGGTCAGGCAGGTGGAGAAGCATTTCCTCGAGGACGAGAAAGATGCAGTCAACTACCTGTTCGCCGTGCAGGGCTTCAGCTTCGGCGGTTCCGGTCAGAACAATGCCCTGGCGTTCGTCACTCTGAAGGACTGGAGCGAGCGTACGTCGGCGACGCTTGGCGTCGATGCTATCGTGCAACGGGCCATGGCGAGCTTCAGCCAGATCCGGGACGCGTTGATCTTCGCGTTCTCGCCGCCAGCGGTGACGGAGCTGGGCGTCTCCGCGGGCTTCGTCTTCTATCTGAAGGACAACGCCGCACTCGGCCACCAGGCGCTGATGAACGCCCGCAACCAGCTGCTGGGCGCCGCGGCAACCAATCCGCTGCTGACCAATGTGCGGCCCAATGGGCAGGAGGACACGCCGCAGCTGCGCATCGACATCGACGATGAGAGAGCCTACGCACTGGGCCTGACGACGGCGAGCATCAACGCCGTGCTCGGGCCGGCGTGGGGCAGCCAGTACATCGATGACTTCATCGATCGCGGCCGGGTCAAGCGCGTGTACATGCAGGCCGATGCGGAGTTCCGCATGAAGCCGGAGGACTTCCTGCGCTGGTCAGTGCGCAACGAACAGGGCGAGATGGTCATGTTCAGCGCCTTCGGCAACGCCACCTGGGACTACGGCTCGCCGCGACTGGAACGCTACAACGGTGTACCGGCAGTGCAGATCAACGGCGAAGGCGCGGCCGGTGTGAGCTCGGGCGTTGCCATGCGCGAGATCGAGAAACTGGTGAGTACGTTGCCGCAGGGCATCGGCATCGAGTGGACCGGCACGTCCTATCAGGAGCGTGCAGCCGGCGCGCAAACCCCGCTCCTGTACACGCTGTCGCTGCTGATCGTGTTCCTGTGCCTCGCCGCTCTGTATGAAAGCTGGACCGTGCCCTCCGCCGTGCTGCTGGTCGTGCCGCTCGGCATTCTCGGTGCCGTGCTCGCCAACCTGATCCGCGGCATGGAGCGCGATGTGTATTTTCAGGTGGCGATGCTCACGACGGTCGGCCTGTCGAGCAAGAACGCGATCCTGATCGTCGAATTCGCCAAATCCAACTTCGAGTCGGGCATGGACCTGATCGACGCGACGATGACCGCGGTACGAATGCGACTGCGACCGATCCTGATGACGTCGCTCGCCTTCGGACTGGGCGTGCTGCCGCTGGCGATAGCGACCGGTGCGGGCGCCGGCGCACAGCGTGCCATCGGCACCGGCGTGCTGGGCGGCATGGTCGTGGGATCGTTCCTCGGCCTGTTCTTCATCCCGTTGTTCTTCGTCGTGGTGGAACGCGTCTTCACCCCCAAGCAGCAGCAACCCGCCGGTCAACCCGTCCGCGTCGAGCCGGCGACGGAACCAACGGGCAGCGGGAGCGCAGATCGATGATCAAGGCTGCTGCGCTCTGGGCGCTGGCCGGCTGGCAGGACCGGAAGGAAGGGCATCCTCTGGCCAGCGCCCAGAGCCAGGCGCCCCGCGCCGACTGGTTGCCAACAAGAGCGCCACGGCCACTGCTCACCACATCGCTGGCGTGCGCCCTGAGCTGCATCTCCGGTTGCGGCATCCTCGAGCCGAAGCTGCCTGAGGCCGAACCCGCCATTCCCGTCGAGTGGCCGCTGCCGCCGACGACGCTCGCGCCAGTCGTACCGGCTTCGAGCACTGCACCGGCCGAGGGTGCCGCGGCGGACATCGGCTGGCGGGATTTTTTCGTCGACCAGCGCCTCGAGGAATTGATCGCGCGTGCGCTCGAGAACAACCGTGATCTGCGCGTGGCCGTGCTCAATGTCGAAAGCGTACGCGCGCAGTACCGCATCCAGCGCGCCAGCCGTGTTCCCTGGGTCAATGCAACGGGCACGCTGCAGCGATCGGGCGGCAGCGCCAGACTCAATCCCGCCGGGCCGGGCGCTGGCGCAGGCCTGGTGACCGAGCTCTACAGCGTCGATCTCGGTATCGCCGGATTCGAGCTCGATCTGTTCGGCCGCGTCCGCAATCTCAGCGAGGCGGCGCTGCAGCGGTATCTCGCGCAGGAGGAAGTGCGTCGCAGTGCGCAGCTGAGTCTGATCGCTACGGTCGCCAACGCGTACCTGACCCTCGCCGCCGACCAGGAGTTGCTGCGCGTGTCCCTGGCGACGTTGAAAACATATGAAGACTCCTACGCACTGACCGACAGACGTCACCAGTTCGGCGCCGTCTCGGGCCTCGATGTCCATCAGGCCCGCGTCGAGGTCGAGGCGGCACGCTCCGACGTGGCATTTTTCTCCGGCACGGTCGCGCAGGACACCAATGCCCTGAATCTGCTGATCGGCGCGCCGGTGGACGCGACGCTCCTGCCGGAAACCTTCGACGACTCAGTCACGGCCTCGTCGGCACTGCCTGCGGGGTTGCCCTCGGAAGTGCTGCTGCGCCGACCCGATGTGCGGCAGGCCGAGCACGTGCTGCGCGCCGCCAACGCCAACATCGGCGCCGCGCGCGCATCGTTCTTCCCTTCCATCAGCCTCACCGGCGCCATCGGCACTGCGAGCACCGATCTCTCCGATCTGTTCAAGGGCGACTCGGATACCTGGAACTTCACCCCGTCGATCAACCTGCCCATCTTTCAGGGCGGCCGCCTGCGCGCGAACCTCGACGGCGCACACGCGGAACGCGACATCGCGCTCGCGCAGTACGAGCGTGCGATCCAGGGGGGCTTCCGGGAAGTCGCGGATGCACTCGCGCTCACGGCGACCCTGTCAGCACAGCGGCATGCGCAGGAAGCACTCGTGGACGCGGCGACCAGCGCCGAGCGGCTCTCGCGCGCCCGTTATGAAGCGGGCCGTGACAGCTACCTCGTGCAACTCGACGCGCAACGCACGCTCTACTCCGCTCTGCAGGGTCTGATCTCGACGCGTCTTGCGGAGGAGAACAACCGCGTCGTGCTGTACCAGGTTCTGGGCGGCGGCTGGAACGAGCGCAGTCCATGAGGCCGCCCGCACCCTGGCTTCATGTATCGACACACTGAAGCAGCGCAGCTCCCGTGGATGCCCTCTCCCGCACCAGCATCGTCATCACCTTCGTCGGCCTGCTATGCCTGATGATCGGCTTCACGAACCGCGACCGCGACTGGGGGCCGTTCGTCATGTGGGGCGGTGTGATGGCCATGATTGCGGTGATCGTTCATTACATTCTCAGAGCGATCGAGTAGCTGGGTCATCCTGAATTCTCCCGGTTCAGGCTCGATTCCCTGCACACGCGGCTATTCCGTGATGCGCGGTTACTGGGACGCTCCCGTACGGACCGGCGAGGCACTCGACGACGATGGCTGGATGCACACAGGCGATCTCGCCACTCTCGACGACGACGGCTACTGCAACATCGTCGGCAGGAGCAAGGACATGATCATCCGGGGCGGCGAGAACGTCTATCCGCGCGAGATCGAGGAGTTCCTGTACGGCCACCCCGCGATCCTCGATGTGCAGGTGATTGGCGTTGCCGATTCGAAGTTCGGCGAAGAACTGTGCGTATGGATCATCACCCGGGCGGATCAGGAGGTCAGTGCCGACGCAATCCGCGACTTCTGCCGCGGACAGATCGCGCACTACAAGATTCCACGGTATGTGAAGTTCGTGGAGACCTTTCCGACGACGGTCACCGGCAAGGTTCAGAAGTTCGCGATGCGCGAAGCAATGATCGTGGAGTTGGGTCTCACGGTCGATGCCACTGCCTGAAGCGGTTTCGACCTGCGTTCATGAAATCGTGGATCCGTTCGATTTCGACAGCCTCGATGAACGGTGCAGCGCGCGAAACACAGCGACAGGCTCAGAAATCGCCCGGGAGAGACGGAGGCTGGTCGCCTCCGCCGGTTGTCTTGAAATCGCCGCCGCGTTTACTTCTTCAGCACGAATTCCCTGCCGATGAGCTGTGCCTTGCTTGCGTTCTTCTTCGGCACGAACTTCTGTACGCGGTTGTTGTTGGCGTCGGCGACATAGAAGTTGCCTTCGTTATCGACGTCGATCTGGTGCGCGTTGTCGCTGACACCCGGCTCGTCACCCAGCGTGCCCCACTGGGACACCAGCTTGCCGTTGAGGTCATAGCAGGCATAGCGGCCATACTTCGTCGCTGACACACACACACGCTTATCGTCCGTCGTGATGACACGGGTCACGCGCGCGGTGCCCAGCCACTGGTCAAGGAACTTGCCGTTGTGGTCGAAGATCTGGATACGATCGTTGTTGCGATCGGCCACATAGACGCGGTCGGCGTCGACAGCCACGGAGTGGACGAGACTGAACTGCCCTGGGCCCGAGCCCTTTGAACCCCACGACATCAGATACTTGCCGTTCCTGTCGAACTTCACGACGCGCGAGTTGGTGTAGCCGTCGGCGACGTAGAACGAGCCGTCCGGCAGGAAGGCAAGGCTGGCGGGATCGTGGAAGTGGCTTTCGTCATTCCCCGGAACGCCTTTCTCACCGATTTTGAGCAACAACTGCTTGCCGTCGTTGCTGAACTTCAGGATGCGGTGATTGAAACGGTCGACCACCCACACTGCGCGCGCGGGATCGTACGGATCGATGATGATGTGGTGCGCGATCGAAATTTCGCTGTTCCACTGCGACCAGTTCTCGATGACCTCACCGTTGGCATTGAGAACCATGATGTTGTTGACGTCGCCCTTGTCGAAGAAGTTGTTGTCGCGGACAACCCTGGTCTTCTCCTTCATCACCTTGCCATCGGCGCTGAGCAGCGGATGACCTTCGCGGGTGTCGTTCCGGTCGACGGCGCCGATGAAGACGCGGTTCGGGTCTTCGGCATTCACGGAAACGACGCGCTGATTCCAGCCCTCGATGCCCGGTTTGAACCAGCCGGCCACCACGTCATACGGGCCGGTCAGGTCCAGGCCGCCCTTTTCCTGCGCCGCGGCCGGCGCGGCGACAGCGATGCAGAGCGCGGCCAGAGAGATGCCGTAAGAGCTGTAATTCTTTTTCATGGGATTTCTTCCAATGGGTCGTTGAGCATTCACCGTCGATGGCCCCTCACCGCCGCCATCGCGACTTCGGGTTGTGAACGCCGGTGAATGGTTACATCAGGATCTTTTGCTCATTGCTGCTGATTCAGGGGCGGTACCTGCGGCCACAAGAGCGAAGTCGTCACCTGGTCGGCTGTAGCAAATGCAGCACCGGATGAAGTCATTTCTTTGTCGGAATGAATGCCTGAATCTGTTTGACGGCAAAGTCGACTTTCGTTTCGAAGGCTTGTTTGCCAATCGCAGCACTCGCACGCCGGGCATCGCCAACGATACCGTTCTTCGGCGAGTCCGCGGCAGGCTGCGGTTTACCATCAGCGCCGACCGGAATACCCACCGCCGTCGGCAGCAACGACTTGCGCACATACGTGCCATCGTGATCCAGGTACATCATGATCGAGGTGTCGTGTATGCCACCGTGCATGGCTCTGGGATAGCCCTGTGCGGCCAGCTTGTCTTCCGTGGCAGCGTTCGCTGGCGCATACACCTGATCACAGTAGAAGACATGCACGCCCGAAGCGCTGTACCGGGCATCCATCTCGGTTGCCACCTTGCGGTAGACATTCGAGTCTCCAGCGCCCTGACCACCACCATGGTCTCCCATCACCACAACGTTCCTGAATCCTGTGGTGATCGACTGCTCGACCATTCGCTGCAGGACTTTCTCCAACAGATCACTCGTCAAGCCAATGGTCCCGGGAAGATCCGCGCTGGCGTTGTTTGGAGTCAAAGGCAGGACAGGCATTGCGATTGCATTGCCCAGACGCAGTGCAATTTCCTTGACGATCGCGCGACCCATGATGTTATGGCCGCCGTTGATATTCTGAGGCCCCCTTTGTTCGACACCGCCGGTATAGATGAGGGCCGTGGTCTTTCCTGCCGCGAGCGCGTCCTTGACCTCGGGCCAGGTCATCATCTCGAACTCGACGACACCCGCGGATCCCGGGTCGGCGGCGTACGCCGAGTGCGGAGTCAGCGTGGCCGTCGCCAATAACGCAAGCGCAACGCCTGTCACAACGAAATAACGCATACCTGTTTGCACTCCTGATAACTACTCGAGCTGAATGTGGGCTCAAACGTCGATGGTACCAAGCCAGGACCTTCGTCTCCGGCTTCGCTCGTTGCACATTGCAACGTCTGTTCGTTCAGAACTTGAATCGCGCACCGATGCGAAACTGACGGCCGATCCGGTCGTAGTCCGCGTTCCCCTGACCGCCATAGTGGGCCGAGGTGAGACTGCCGCCGATCATCGGCGGCTGCTTGTCCATCAGGTTTTCGATTGTCCCGAACACCTCGACACTCGGGCTGCCGAACTCGTATGAGCCTGACAGATCGATCGTTGTGCTGGAGGCGATCTGATTGTTCTCGATGGTCGGAGCCGCCGTCGTCGACACGGGACAATCCGCGGTGCACTCGATAAATCCATTGGCGTACACGCCAGGACCGGTGTAGCGGGCCATCGCAGTCAGCGTGATGGCATCGCCCTTGTACATGACCGAGAAAAAGCCGCGGAGCTTCGGCGAAGTCAGGCCAGCGAAGGGCGAAATACCGCCCCAACCGCCGACGACGCCAACGCCATCGTAGGTCGTACCATCGGTATCCGTGGTCTCGAGCGTCAACACACGGCTGGCCATGGCGCGGATGGTCACGTCGCCACCCCGGGGGCCAACGATACCGGCCAGCGGGAAACGGTAGCTGGCCTCGACATCGATGCCGCTGGTCGTTTGTCCGATGAGGTTTTGTGGCTGCGTGATCACCGTGAAGATCTGACCGAGTGCAAACGGATCGCCTGCGGCTAACGGGTCACGGGTGATCGAGTTGCAGAGGACGGCGTTGCCTTGGTAGCAGAGGTCCAGCACTTCCTGCCCGCCCGGCGATTGCACCGCACCGCTGACATCGATGCTGTAGTAGTCGATCGCTGCCTGAAAGCCTGGCAGGAACCGTGGCGCCATCACGACGCCAAAGCCGGTGGTGTCGGCTTCTTCAGGCGCAAGATCCGGATTGCCCTTGTTGATGGCGAAGGCGTTTCGCAGCTCAGGCACACCGTTGGTGGCGCGGAATGGATCCTGAAACACGGAGCCAGAGGCCGCCTGGCCCGCCGTGAACAACTCGGCAAGGTTGGGCGCGCGAATGTCGCGTGAGCGTGTGAAACGAAAGCGCAGATCGTCGATTGGCCGCCACGTCAAACCGCCTTTCCATGTTGTGACGTAGCCCGAGGTCGAGTAGTCAGTCGCACGCACAGCGGCGTTCAGATCGATCTCTTGAGCCCCTTTGAGGTCGCGGGCCAGCGGTACGACGGTTTCGACATAGCCTTCGGTGACGCTGAACCTGCCTTGACTGGCCTTGTAGTTGCCAGCGAAAAAATCGGTGGCCTCGTCGTGCGCGGTGGACGATCCCGATAATTTTTCGATGCGGTGTTCGGCTCCCGCCGCCAGCGACACTGGACCTGCCCATGAACTGAATGGCTCACCGCCTACGTTGAGTGCCGCGACGCTCTGCTGCAGCGTTTCATGACGGTAGGAGACGCCCGTCACGTAATCGAGCGCCCGCTGGTCGTTCACACCGATACCGAACAGGTTGTACGGCACGCAGGCTGCGTCGTCATTGGACGCGTCTGCGTCCGCGTTCACGCGACAGACCGGAGCGCCGTTGACCACAACGGAGTCGATTGCTTTCAGGTAGTTCGGACGGATCGCGTTGTTCGAGGTCCGCGGCTGAAGGTCTACTTCACTATGCTGGACATAGCTGTCCCATTTCCATGCCGTGCCGAGGGCATCGAAATTACCATCCAGCCCGCCAGATACACGGTACAGGGAACGGCGATAGTTCCCATAGAAGCGTCCCATGTCGGCGTGCGTGCTGCCCATCCGGAATGTCGTCTCGCCGGCTGCCTGCAGTGCCTCACGCACCGATTCGGGAAGGAACGCGTTGTCGATCCTGAGGGTGTTGTTGCCCAGGCGGCGGTTTGGACTGGCGGTATTCGTGGTACGGGTCGCCGAATACTGCGCGTCGACATACGCCGTGACGTTGTCGGTCAGGTCATAGCTGGTGCGGATGTACCCGATGCTGCGTTCGACCATGCCGGCAATGTCGACGCCGTCTTCGATGCGTGAGTACTGCCAATCGCCGCCCTCTTGAAAGTTGTTACCCACGTTGGTGCCGAAGTCGTAGCCAGACAGCACAGTGCCGTTCGGCCCGAAATACGTTCCTGCGAGCGCCCCGCTCGTGATGATGCCGCCCGGCGTACCGGCAGCAAGACCGAGTTCGCGACGAACCATGTAACGCGGCACACTCGTACTCTGACCAGCGCCCGTCCCGTACGCAGGATTGGTGACGACGGCCGCGGGCAATCGGGCCCATGGTCGTCCTTCAGTACCCTCGATGCCGTCGCTGCGCGTGTGCTCGCCCGACAGAAGAAGATGACCGCGGCCGTCCGCAAACGGAGTGCCGTAGCTCAGCTGACCGCTGATGCTTTTGTCGTCTTCGTATTTGGTCATGCCGCTCTGGACCGAGCCCTTGAGGCCGGTGAAGTCACGGTCGAGCACGAAGTTGACGACGCCGGACAGGGCGTCCGAACCATAAGCCGCCGAGGCGCCGCCAGTCACGACGTCAACGCGCGAGATCAGCGCGTTGGGGAAGGAGTTGATGTCCGGTGCGCTGTTGGCGTAGGTGGCCGCCGCGTTGATGTAGCGATGGCCGTCCAGCAGGACCAAGGTGCGGTTCGTACCCATGCTGCGCAGGTTGAGCTGGCTTACGCCCGTCGCGCCGCTCGAGAGAAGCTGGTTCTGTGAACGCGGGGTCGCCGAGCCCGAGAACGCCGGCAGTACATTCACTGCGTCAGCGATATTCACCACGTTCAATGCGTTGAGTTCGTCTGCGCCCAGTACCGAGACCGGCGTCGGCGCTTCGTAGCCATCCCGCGTGATTCGCGAACCGGTCACGACGACTTCACCGAGCGTCGAAGCATCGGTTGCCTGCGCCTGAGCGCCCGTAACAGCAACGCTGGCGAGCGCCGTGAAACCCGCCACCGACCGCGCACATGCATTCGCCCGACGGCGAGCCTTGCTGGATAAAGCCATCCGAGTACCTCTCCTGAGTTCAGCGCGACTGCACCACCGCGCGGCTGGCGCATGCAGCAGTCGCACACCAGGGACTGAGCGGGAGTGTGAATGTCAGTGGCGCCACGTTGAGACCCATCGCTTGTCGTTGTGGAAGGGCGAAGTAGGCAGACCCGACTTCGCTCTTCGGAACATCACGATCCGGTTCGTTCAGAACTTGAATCGCGCACCAATGCGAAACTGACGACCGATGCGGTCGTAGCCTTCATTGCTCTGACCCCGCCAGTAGGCCCCAGTGAGTCCACCGCCAATCATCGGCGGCTGGTGGTTCGTGAGGTTTTCGATCGTCCCAAACAGCTCGAAGCTGGCGAACTTGTAGGCGCCCGACAGATCGATCGTCGTCATGCCGGCGATATCGTTGTCCTCGATGGTCGGAGCGGCTTGCGTCGACACGGGGCAATCCGTGGTGCACTCGATGAAGCCATTGGCGTACACACCCGGACCGGTGTAATGGACCATCGCGGTCAGCGTGATCGCATCGCCTCTGTACCCGACCGAGAGGAAGCCGCGCAGCTTCGGCGCATCCAGACCACTGAAGGGCGAGATGCCACCCCAACTGCCGACCACACCAGCGCCATCGTAGGTCGTGCCATCGGTGTCCGTGGTGTCGAGCGTCAACACGCGGCTGGCCATGGCGCGGATCGTCATGTCCCCGCCCCATGAATCGACCACGCCGGCCAGCGGGAAGCGGTAGCTCGCTTCGATATCGATGCCGCTGGCTCTTTGCCCGATCAGATTTTGCGGCTGCGTGACCACCATGAAGAGCTTGCCCACGGTGAACGGATCTCCCGCAGCCACCGGGTCACGGATAAGGGCATTGCAGAGGACCGCATTTCCCTGGAAGCACAGGTCGATCACCTTCTGCGTTCCTGGCGCCTGCACCGACCCTTCGACCTCGATGTTGTAGTAGTCGATCGCCATCTGAAAGCCAGGCAGGAAACGCGGCGCCATCACTACACCGAACCCGGTGGTGTCCGCTTCTTCGGGTTTGAGATCCGGATTGCCCTGGGTGAGAGAGAAACCGTTTGGAATGAAATCAGGAACGCCGTTGGTGGCGCGGAATGGATCCTGAAACACGACGCCCGAACCGGTCTGGCCGGCGGTGAATAACTCGCCCAGGTTGGGCGCACGAATGTCGCGTGAGCGCGTGAAGCGGAAGCGCAGATCGTCCAGCGGCCGCCACGTCAACCCGCCCTTCCAGGTCGTGACGTAACCGGAGGTCGAGTAGTCGGTCGCTCGCACCGCGGCGTTCAGGTCGAGCTCCTGCGCCACTTTCAGATCGCGGGCCAGCGGCACCACGGTTTCGAGATAGCCTTCGGTGACGTGAAATTCGCCCTGGCTCGCTTTGTAGTTGCCGGCGAAGAACTCCGTGCGCTCGTCACGTTCGCTGGCCCAGCCCGACACCTTCTCGATGCGATGTTCGGCGCCTGCCGCCAGCGATACCGGACCGGCCCACGAACTGAACGGCTCACCGCTCACGTTGAAGGCAGCGACACTCTGTTTCAGCACTTCATGACGGTAGGAAACGCCCACGACATAGTCGAGCGCTGCCTGGTCGTTCACACCGATACCGAACAGGTTGTAAGGCACGCAGGCTGCGTCGTCATTGGACGGATCGGCGTCAGCGTTCACGCGGCAGGTCGGCGTGTTGTTGACCATGACGGAATCGATCGCGTTCAGATAGTTCGGCGTGATGCCGTTGTTGTACGTCCGCGGCTCGAGATCGGTTTCGCTGTGCTGGACGTAGGCGTCCCATGCCCAGTCCGTGCCAAGCGCGCCGAAACTGCCGTCGAGGCCGCCGGCGACCCGGTACAGGGAACGACTGTAATCGCCGTAGAACCGTCCCATGTCGGCATTCGTGCTGCCCATTCTGAACGTCGTTTCGCCGGCCGCCTGCAGTTCCTCACGTACCGCCTGTGGCAGGAAGGCATTGTCGATCCTGACGGTGTTGTTGCCGAGCCGGCGGTTGGAACTGGCAAAATTGGTCGTACCCGTTGCCGAGTATTGCGCGTCGACATAGGCGGAGACGTTGTCGGTCAGCTCGTAACTCGTACGAAGGTACCCGACACTGCGCTTGACGCTGCCCGCGATATCGATGCCGTCTTCGATGCGGGAGTACCGCCAATCGCCACCCTGCTGGAAGTTGTTGCCGACGTTGGTGCCGAAGTCGTAGCCCGTACGGATCTCCCCACCCTGATCGAAATAGGTTCCTCGAAGCGCCCCGCTGGTAATGATGCCGCCCGGCGTACCGGCGGAAAGACCGAGATCACGACGCACGACGTACCGCGGCTGACCATTACCCACGGCGTACGCCGGATTGAGAATCACGGCGGCAGGCAGTCGGGCCCATGGACGATCGTTGGTGCCTTCGATGCCATCGCTGCGCGTGTACTCGCCCGACACAATCAGATGTCCGCGGCCGTCCGCGAATGGCGTGCCGTAGCTCAGCTGACCGCTGATGCTCTTGTCGTCGCTGTACTTGGTCATGCCGCTCTGGACTTCGCCCTTGAGGCCGGTGAAGTCCTTGTCGAGCACAAAGTTGACCACGCCCGACAGAGCGTCTGAGCCGTAAGCCGCCGAAGCGCCGCCGGTCACGACGTCGACGCGCTCGATCAGCGCGTTCGGGAAGGAGTTGATGTCCGGGGCGCTGTTGCCCGAAGTGAGGGCCGCGTTGATGTAGCGACGACCATCGAGGAGGACCAGCGTGCGGTTCGTGCCCATGCTGCGCAGATTGAGCTGGCTCACGCCCGTGGCGCCGGTCGAGAGATTGCCATTATTCGAACGCGGGGTCTCCGAGCCTGAGAACGCCGGCAGGACGTTCACTGCGTCGGCGACGTTCACCGTGTTCAATGCATTGAGTTCATCTGCGCCGAGCACCGAGACGGGAGTTGGCGCTTCATAACCGTCGCGCGTGATGCGCGAACCGGTCACCACCACCTCGCCGAGCGTCGACGAACCCGAGTCCTGTGCTTGTGTGGTGACGGCAACGGCTGCAAGCGCCGTGATACTGACCGTCGACATCGCCCAGGCTTGCGCGCGGCGGCGAGCCTTTCTGGATAGAGCCATTCAGAGTTTCCCCTCGTCAGTTCGGCGCGGCTGCCGGACAGTGCGGCTCGCCATGCCTCATCGATATTTCACATACGCAGTATTGAGGTGGGATGTGAACGCCCATGGCGCTCATTCAACGTGGATCTTTTTCCGTGACCGGAAGGCGAAGCCGGATATCCGACTTCGCCCTCCTGCGCATCACGATGCTTGTTCGCTTAGAACTTGAATCGTGCACCGACGCGATACTGACGACCGACCCGGTCGTAATCGGAATTGCCCTGACCCGACCAGTGAGAGCCGGCGAGCGAACCGCCAATCGTCGGCGGCTGCGTGTTGGTCACGTTCTCGATCGTTCCGAACAGTTCGAAGCTGTCGAACTTGTAGGAACCGGACAGATCGATCGTCGTGATGCCGGCGATATCGTTGTCCGCGATGGTCGGAGCCTCCCGCGTCGACTCGGGGCAATCCGTGGTGCACTCGATAAAGCCATTGGCGTACACGCCCGGACCGGTGTAGCGAACGATCGTGGTCACCGAAACCGCCTCGCCCTTGTACCCGACCGACAGGAAGCCGCGCAGCTCCGGCGAATTCAGGCCTGCGAAAGGCGAAATGCCACCCCAACCGCCGACCACGCCGGCGCCGTCGTAAACGGTGCCGTCGGTATCCTGGGTCTCGAGCGTCAACACACGGCTGGCCATGGCGCGGATCACCATGTCACCACTCAAGGAGCCCACGAGACTGGCCATCGGGAAGCGGTAGCTGGCTTCCACGTCGATGCCGCTGGCTTCCTGCCCGATGAGGTTCTGCGGCTGCGTGACCACCATGAAGATTCGACCGTCATCGCCACGGATAATCGAGTTGCAGAGCGTCGCATTGCCCTGGAAGCAGAGGTCGATCACCTTCTGGGCACCCGGGGCCTGCACCGAACCGGTGACGTCGATGCTGTAGTAGTCGATCGCCATCTGGAAGCCAGGCAGGAATCGCGGCGCCATCACTACGCCGAACCCGGTGGTGTCCGCTTCTTCGGGTTTCAGGTTCGGGTTGCCCTGGGTCAGCGAGTAGCCATTGGGATTGACCTGACCGCCAGGGAATGGATCCTGCAGCACCGTGCCCGAACCCGTCTGGCCGGCCGTGAACAACTCACCCAGGTTGGGCGCACGAATGTCGCGTGAGCGCGTGAAGCGGAAGCGCAGATCTTCGATCGGCCGCCACGTCAAACCGCCCTTCCAGGTCGTGACATAGCCGGAGGTCGAGTAGTCCGTCGCACGCACGGCGGCGTTCAGGTCGAGCTCTTCTGCGACGCTCAGATTGCGCGCCAGCGGCACGACGGTTTCAACGTAGCCTTCCGTGACGTGGAATTTGCCGTGGCTCGCCTTGTAGTTGCCTGCGAAGAATTCGGTCGCCTCGTCACGGGCGCTTGCCCAACCTGACACCTTTTCAATGCGATGCTCTGCACCCGCCGCTACTGAAACCGGACCGGCCCACGAACTGAACGGCTCGCCGCTCAGGTTGACCGCGGCCACGCTCTGCTGGAGCGTTTCATCACGGGCGGCCACGCCCATGACGTAATCGAGAGCCTGCTGGCTGTTCACACCAATACCGAACAGGTTGTAGGGCACGCAGGCTGGGTCGTCGTTCGACAGATCGGCGTCGGCATTCACGCGGCAGGTCGGCGTGTTGTTGACCATGACGGAATCGATCGCCCTCAGGTAGTTGGGCGTGATGCCGTTGTGGGAAGTGCGCGGCTGGAGCTTGGTCTCGCTGTGCTGGACGTAGGTGTCCCAGGTCCAGTCCGTGCCAAAGGCGCCGAACTCGCCATCGAGGCCGCCGGCGACCCGGTACAGGGAACGACTGTAATCGCCTATGAACCGCCCCATATCCGCGTTGGTCGTGCCCATGACGAACGACGTCTGGCCGGCAGTCGTCATCGCATCACGCAGCGACTGCGGCAGGAAGGCGTTGTCGATACGGATCGTGTTGTTGCCCAGGCGGCGATTTGGATTGGCGACGTTCGACGTATTGGTGTCCGAATATTGCCCTTCGACATACGCTGAGACGTTGTCGGTCAGCTCATAGCTGGTGCGGAGGTAGCCCACCTTGCGTTTGACACTGCCCGCGATATCGACGCCATCTTCGATACGGGAGTACTCCCAGTCGCCACCCTGCTGGAAGTTGTTGCCGACGTTGGTGCCGAAGTCGTAGCCCGTACGGATCTCGCCGCCCTGCTCGAAATAGGTTCCTCGGAGCACCCCACTCGTAATGATGCCGCCCGGTGTACCGGCGGAAAGACCGACATTGCGAGCGACGGTGTACCGCGGCTGACCGTTACCCACGGCGTACGCCGGATTGAGAATCACGGCGGCAGGCAGTCGGGCCCATGGACGATCGTTGGTGCCTTCGATGCCATCGCTGTGCGTGTACTCGCCCGACATGATCAGGTGGCCGCGGCCGTCCGCGAACGGCGTACCGTAGCTCAGCTGACCGCTGATGCTCTTGTCGTCGCTGTACTTGGTCATGCCGCTCTGGACTTCGCCCTTGAGGCCGGTGAAGTCCTTGTCGAGCACAAAGTTGACCACGCCCGACAGAGCGTCCGAACCGTAAGCCGCCGAGGCACCGCCGGTCACGACGTCGACGCGCTCGATCAGCGCGTTCGGGAAGGAGTTGATGTCCGGGGCGCTGTTGCCCGAGGTGAGGGCCGCGTTGATGTAGCGACGGCCGTCCAGCAGAACCAGCGTGCGATTCGTACCCATGCTGCGCAGGTTGAGCTGGCTCACACCGGTCGCACCGGTCGAGAGGTTGCCGTTCGCCGAACGCGGGCTCGCCGAGCCGGAGAACGCCGGCAGGACATTCACTGCATCGGCGATATTCACCGTGTTCAATGCGTTGAGTTCGTCCGCGCCCAGCACCGAGACGGGAGTCGGTGCTTCGTAGCCGTCACGCAAGATGCGCGAACCGGTCACGACGACTTCACCGAGCGTTGAAGAATCAACTTCTTGCGCATGCGTGCCAGTCACCGCAATAGCCGCCAGAGCAGTAGCACTGACCGTCGACAGCGCACGAGCTTTGGCGCGGCGACGAGCCTTATTGGATAGAGTCATCAGAGTTCCCCCCTCGTTAGTTGCGCGCGACGGCCCGACATGCAGCCTGCGCGTACGTAATTGATTATTTATTGAGACTACAAACCACGGCCCACCTGTCCCATTTTCTGCAGCCTTGCCGGGCTGAGTACCGTTCGTCCGTGCCCGGCCAGTGAGATTGCAATCGCCATGCCACGCACGTGAAGGTCAGCCGCCGAAGTCGGGACCATGGGAATATTCGGAGACTCACGCTTACGGAGGGGGAAATGCGCACGACGATCGGCAGAATCTTGCCGATCCGCAGAATCTCCATCGGCGGAAAGTGGCTTACGCGTTAACGATCAGCTCAACGCTGCTTGGCCACTCGAGCGGCATCCACTGGTGGGGCACTGTTGCCCCAGGAGCCGCGGACATAGTTCGCCACGTTGGCAATGTCGGAATCACTCAGGACATCGGCTAACGGCTTCATGGTTTCCCACGCCCCCAGCTTCATGCCATCGGGTGGTGTGGCTCCATAGAGAATCGCATTGATGAGCGAATCGGGATCGACAGACTGCACGATGGCGCTGCCTGCCAGCGGTGGGCCGGAGAACATTCCACCTCGCCCCGAAGCGCCGTGGCATTTTTCGCAGCGATCGTCGTAGATGGCTTGTCCCAGCGCAGCTTGCTCTGCAGTCACTGATATCGACGTCTCCCCGCCTTCCGGGAAACTCTTGATATACGTTGCCATGGCACGGGCATCCTCCTGCGTCAGCCTGGAAGTGCTGTTGCCTACTACCTCATTCATGGGCCCCCAGGCTCCCCCGCGCAAGCTGAAGCCCTTGTGCAGATACCTCGTCAGATCATCCACCGACCAGGCCTTCAGGCCTGCGGACGATGACGTCAGATTCACCGCAGCCCAATCGCGCACTTTGTCAGCCGTGACATATTCGCGCAGCGTGCCGCCCTGAAAGGCCCTGAGCGGGTCCTCTGCCATGAAGCGGTTGCGGGGCGTATGACAAGCGCCGCAGTGACCCAGCGCCTCCACCAGATAGGCGCCTCGATTCCATTCGGGGGTCTGTTTCGGATCGGGTTCGAAGCGCGCGGGCTGGAAGAAAAAACGATTCCAGAGAGCCATGGCCCAACGCTGCGTAAACACAAAATCGTTGGCCGGCGGCTGATAGTCATCGGCCGCTACAGTGCGCAGGTAAGCGTACAGCGCATCCACATCCTCATCGGTCATCTGCGTAAAGGACGTGTACGGAAACGCGGGAAACAGGCGATATCCCTTGGCTGCTATGCCTTCATGCAGAGCACGGCGCAGGTCCTGCGCCGTCCAGTTGCCGATGCCACGGTCGATGCTGGACGTGATGTTGGAGGAATAGATGGTGCCTACCGGAGACTCGAAGGCCACGCCGCCTGCATAGGCGGCGCCGCCTCGACGCGTATGGCAACTGGCGCAATTTCCCGCCAGCGCCACGTAGCGTCCACGCTCAACGAGCGCATCGATATCGTTGACCGTATCCGCGGCGTGCGTCATCGGTCGCGCTGTGGCGGACTCACCTGTTCCCGGTGACTGGCTGGCAAAGACGCCCGCGAGGACGACCACACCCAGGATTCCCGGGACCCAGTACCGGGGCTTACGCAAACGTCGCATGGTCAGGTTGATGCAGTCGTCGATGTATTCCCTGATTCAGTCAGCCCTTTGGAGACCACGAATCGCAATGCCCGGTGGGACCGACGTTGCAGCTGAATATCTGACAGTGCGCACAGGCTGAACCATCGCCGTCGAACAACCCGCAGTTTCCGCAGGTTTGATTCGGCGTGGTCGAATGCTCCTTGAAATTCAGGGCGGTCGCCAACCCTGCATCCATCTTCCCATCGAGACAGGACTTCGCACCTTGCGCGCCTGCCGTCGTCGTGACCGACACCACCGCGCCAGCCAACGTCACCTGCAACCCGGACCGCAACAGTCCGCGTCGTGTCATTCGTATCGTCATTTCAATAACCCCTGAACACTGATCTTCAGATGACGCAGCAAGGCCGATTGGAAACGACCCGGCAACGCCATCGTTATTTCTTCTTCTCGTCCCGATAGAGATCGTGACAAGCCTTGCAGGGCAGCGCGTCCAGCACTTCCATGACCGCTGCGTCGACTCCCTGTTCCCGCCCGATCCTGGCCATGCCGGCAGTCTTGTCGGCGAACTCCTGCATCCGCTTGGCGAAGTCCGGCCAGTTGCTCCAGATCTCAGGCTTGGCCTCGCCGCCCGGGACCTTGGCCTCGAATGCCTTCAGTGCGACGGATGCCGACAATGCCAATGTCTCCATATGAGCAAGGGTATTTTCGGTGGGGCCGGCCCCGGAGAGAATCTGGCCGAAAGCGGCCGTCTGCTCCTGCAACGACTTCATGATGCGCTGGCGGTATTCCAGAACATCTTTGTCATCCGCCTGGCCCGCCAGTGGCAGCAGCAGGGTCGCGACGAGAGCGACTGCTTTGATCACTCGTATCATTGGTACTGGCCTCATTTCTTTGGCACCCGGTAAGTGTCATGGCAGCCCTTGCAGGACAGACCGCCCAGTTTCGGCGTTACCGCCGCCACTCCACCTTGCCTGGCGGCCTTGGCAAGATCTGCCGTTGCGACGACGAGGTCGTCGAGACGCTTCGAGAAGTCCTCCCACTTGTCCCAGACCTCGGGCTTTGATTCACCACCCAGGACCTTCGGAGTGAAGGCGACCTTGAGCATGCCGGCGCTGATGCTGAGCACTTCAGCTTGCGCAACCACATCACCCGCAGGCGCTTTGCCCTTGGTGATCTTGCTGAGAAGAGCCATCTGCTCTCCCATGGTCTTCATCACGTGGGAGCGATAGTCCCGGACGTCCTGGTCATCTGCAAAAGCGCTGATGGGCAACAACGTCCCAGCAAACGCAATTCCTGCCCAGGCAAGCCTGGGCAGCGCGGTGCGTATATTCATTTCTCCCCTCTTCTGAGTCTCGTCATTTGATCGTGCGGCTGGCTATTCGCCAGCCTCGGTCGGCGCTTTGTCAGCCGGCGCGCTGGAGATGACCTGTTTGGCCTGCTCTTCATGCAGGATGAACGATTGCACAAACTTGACTTCCCAGGCCATGGATATCGCGGTGTTCTCTCCGGTCGCCGGGTCCGGATAACCGTCCGCGTTCTTGCGCATGGCGCGGTATTCGGAAGTCATCGGCTCCGCGCCGTAGCTGCGATGGTGGGTCGACCAGTTCTGGCCGAGCGAATTGTAATAACGCTCGATGTCGGTGTAGCCCGCCATCAGGCCTTCGGCACCTTCCGGCGCCAGCTTGAGCTTGACGCGCCAACCACGCACGGACAGATAAGGTACGCCACGAGCCTGTGACTCCGGGAACGTCACATCGTGTGGCTCAGTGGTGAGGACACCATCCTTGATCTTGCCGCGCAGGTGATAGATGAAGCTCTTGCCCCAGCGGAAGTCGACACGCTGCGTGCTGCCAGAAACGAATCCGCCGGTCGCATCCACCATCAGCGGATCCTTGCCGCGATAGAGCGTGACATCGACCTCGTCGTCATTGGTAAGGTCGTCGACATTGGTGAGCTCGATCAGGAAGCGGTTGTAGTTGAACTTCCGCATGTAGTCCTGGATGAAGTGCCGGTAGGACCCATCCGGACCACGGTAATTGTCGACACAGCCGAGCACCCGGTACATCTGATTGTCGATCCCCTGTTCGCCATCGGGGCTCGTGAAATCGTGGGGGCCGATTTTTCCATCGAGGTTCAACCCGATCGCAGTGGTGCCTTGCGCTTCCTTGAAGGACAGCTTGGGCTCGGGCTCGGTCGTGGGGTTCCAGATCTGCCCCTCGCGCTCGAGCTGCGTCTCCAGGAATTTGTAGCGAACGCCGGCCTCCTCGGGATACAGCGTCTTGAACTGCTCGCGCGGACCATCGTTGACTCCATTCGGACACTCCACCTTACCGTCCGGCGATTGCCAGATCGCTACGGCCTTGGTGGTCAGAACGAAACCGATGGTCTGGTCGCGTAGCGGGCTATCCGCAGCCTGAGCAGTGACTACGCCGAGCGCGGAACCCAGCAGACCTGCAAAGGCAAGTTTCATCGGTCGATAAGACTGCATGGACACTCCCCTGTTCTTGATTACTGATTGCGTCATTGACCGGCATTTCTGCCAGGCTCAGCGCGAGCCGGCATTGCCGCCAAAGTCATCGCGCAACCAGAACGCCTTGTAGCCGTTGCGCGCACCATTGAACTCACCCCAGGTGTCGCACTCGATGTCCCCAGGCTTCCTGTCACGCGCACAGCTGTAGACCGGTCGATCGCGATACGCCCACACATGCAATGCACCCGGCGCGCCCGCGGCTGTCTTCTTGCCTGTCTGCGGATCGATGTTCATCGTGCTCCAGATGTGGCTGTTGCTCCTGGTCCCCTTCGGTGCGATCACGTAGGGGAAATTTTTCAGGCACAGCTCTGGGTCGCCGCGACCACAGATGGCAAACCGATACGCCTGTGGTGTGTCGGGATGGTTGCAGGCCAACTGGTCGACCGCATCGTCATTGCAGTTGTAGACGTAGATGGTCATGCCCTTCGCGTCACCGAGCACCTGGCCGGTGTGCGTGTCATTCACGGTGAAACCCACCGGTGCCGGTGGCGCCTTCTGCGTGTAGACGTTGTGCCAGCCGGGCACATCGCTGCCCTCGAGGCTCGCGCCTCGCGTGTCGAGCGCGCGTGTATAAACCGGCATCTTGCGGAAAGCCCACTGCTTCACGCCGGGCGAACTCTCGATGATGGACCAGTCGCCCTGCGGACGGACGGTCTCGGGCGCAAGCACGGGAATCCACTTGTTCAGGCAGTCACGATCGCAGTTGGACTTGCCCGGTGAATCCTGGTCCGAGTAATAGATCGCGCGCCCGGTCGCACCAATGGTCAGCAGCCGACCGGTTGCGATCGTACGCACCGCGAACTGCGGTGGGATATTGGGTGGAGGCCCGACTGGTCCGCGCTGCGCACCTGACTCGGAGGTGCCCCTGATATTGCTCCCGCCGAAAACGTCGCCTGGACCACGATCGAGGACCGACGTGTAGAGGGCATAGCCATCGTATGCCCACTGTTTGCGGCCGTCGGGACGCTCGACGATCGTCCACTTGCCGACGGGCTTCGCGTTGGGCTTGGCCAAGACCGGCGGCCAGACATCCGTGCAGCTGGGTCGGGTCTCGACTTCCGGCAGCTCCAGTCCGCCCGGGTACGGGCTCATCAGGCCAGCGTTTACGGTGTACTTCTGATCGTCGCAAGTAGGCTTGCCCTTTTGCTCGCCAGCGTCGCCGTTGCGCAAACCGGATCTGGGCCAGTCATAGAGCGTCCGGCCTTTTGCATCGACGAACACCGGGCCTTCGAACTCTGCGATGACCACCTTGAAGCCAGGCGGCATCGGTTCGCGCACGTAGTCCTCGGTCAGCGGTTTGTTCCTGGCCAGCGTCGGTGACACCACCAACGCGGCCGCCAGGACACCCATCAGTCCTACAATCTGTCGCATCAATCCCCCTTCACACAGCCGCTGCCGATCGGATCCGCCGCAGCGGATCAAACCAGGATCTCGCTGATGACCTTGCTGGTCTGGTTGCTCTTGGTTCCCCACGAAGGGATGTCCAGGCCCATGACTTTCATTGTGGTAAAGCCGAGTTGGGTTCCCTGCGCACCCTTGCAGTCCAGGTGCAACCCGGTCTTGATCCGGCCACCGGCCTTGCCTGCAGTAAACGCCGGCATCTCTTCGAGCGAGTGGATGCGCGCATTGGCCACGTCGGTGTTGGCCATGATCAGACAATTGTCGAGCAACGTACCGTCGCCCTCCTTCACGCTATTGAAAGCCTCGACGAAGTAGGCCCACGATTCCATGGACCGGCGCAGAAACCACGATGCATTCGGCTGATAGCCAAGCAGGTCATCCGTCGGCTCCTCATGCGTCGTCGTATGGTGCGGCTTCTCGTAACCGGGTTTGGTCGTGTTGGCCTGGGCAGCCGAATAGGCCATGTTGAATACGCGTGTCTGGTCGCAGGCGACGGCCATGACCAGCAGATCGGTCATGATCTTGTGCCGCTCGGCGACGAGCCCTGCTTCGTTGCCCAGCGCCGGATCGTCCTTCGACGCTTTCGGCGGCACACAGGCCGCGCGTGGCTCGGGCTTGGTCAACTGTTGATCGAACTGCTGTTCGAGATGACGCAATCCCGTGAAGTACTGATCGAGCCGCTGCCGATCCTCGACACCCACCTTCCGCTCGAGCCCCTTGATCTGATCGGTGACCGCCGACAGCGCGCTCTTGCGCGCCATGACGAGTGGGCTCGGCGCAAAGGCGGGAGCGTTCGGATCCTGGAAATCCGGCCCGAACAGGCGCTTGTAGAAGTTCAGCGGCGAGAACTCCGGTGCGTTGGGTGTGTTGGCATTCTCGTAGGACACGACAGTACGCACGTCGCCGGTCGCGGTTGCAGTCAGGTGTTTGAAGCGCGTGGTGCGGCCGATCTGATTGGCCACGATCGAATCGAGCGTCTCCGATGGCGCCTGGTTGCCGACCGTGGGCGAGGTGCCCGAGCGGAACACCATCCAGCCGGTAAAGTGGCAGAAGAATGCACCATCACGATAAGCCGTGAGATTGGTGTAGAGATTGATCTGATCGCGCACGTTCTTGAGTGCGGCAAGCTCCTCGGGAAGATCGTAGCCCGCGCCCATTTTTTTCGGGACGAACACCGACTTGCTCATGCCCAGCCCCCACAGCCAGGTGCCGTAGCGAACTGGCAGTGGCGTCCCGTCGGCGTAGGCGCTGCCGTTGTTGTTCAGGAAACAGTTGAGGAGCGGCAGACCGACCGTGACGGCCCCGCCTTGCAATAATCCGCGAAGGACACGGCGGCGTGTGAATGTCGTCATTGTTCTTTCCCCCTTACTCGCTAGTTCGTAGTGCTGGCTGGCGACACGCCGGCTGTCTGCGCAGCAGGCACCTGCGACTTCGGCTCAACGATTTCCGAAAATGCATTGCTGAGCGCAATGGTCCGCAGCAGGTTCGGCAGGCGATAGCCCGCCTCGGCAAACCGCGCGTTGAAGAAATCGAACGTATTCTTGTCCTCCGCAAGAACCGCACCGCCGGAAGCGTAGCTGTAAACACGCCGCACCAGACACGTCGGCAGCGCGGGGTGATCACGCAGTACCGCGCCGAGGCTCGCTGCGCCCGTGAACGATTTACCGTCGAGCGTGCCGCTTGCGTCGATCTTTGCGCCTCTCTCGTCTTCGCGGTAGCGACCGCTGCTGTCGAAGTTCTCGAGCGCCAGCCCCATCGGATCGGTGATCTTGTGGCAGCCGGCGCACACCGGGTTCGACAAATGGAAGGCGACGCGCTCACGCTGGGTCTTGAACGGTGAGTTCGGATTTTCGACTTCGCCGAAATTCACATTGGGCGGCGGCGGTGGCACGCGCTGGCACAGCAGGACCTCGCGCAGCGCCTTGCCGCGCAACGTCGGAGAAGAGCGCGTGGGATGTGAATGCAGCGCCAGAAAGCTGATCTGGCTCAACAGCCCGGCGCGCGGGCTGTCGGGTGCCGCGGTGTAGGGCGTCCACCCGGCAGGTGCCGGCTCTCCGTAGACGACGGCGAGCGCTGGCGAGATGAACGTCTCTCTCGTCGTAAACAGATCGCGGTAGTCGGCCTGCTTGACGATGAGATGTTCGACGACGGTGCGCAAGGTCTGTTCGCGCGCATCCTGCGACACCTGGCCCGTGAACTTCGGATAGGTCGCCGGATCCTTGGCGAGCGAGTTGAAGCTGTCGAATTCGAACATGTCGTCAAAGAAGGCGCGCACACCCGAGTCGAGGCGACGACTTGCAAGCATCATCTCGACCACGCGCGCCCGGCCCTTGGGCGTGTGGATCTCGCCGCTCTCGGCGGCCTTCAGCACACTGTCGTCGGGCACGGCATTCCACAGGAACAGCGACAGGCGTGTGGCGAGCGAAAAAGCGTCGAGACGCTGGCGACCAGGACGCGCAGGATCCGCTTCCGTCGCCTCGGCAACGAACAACACGTTCGGGCTGACCAGCAAGGCTTCGAGCGCAACGCCGATGCCCGCGTAGAAATCCTTGAGCTGATCGGCGGACTTGTTTGCCTGGACCACGAACGCGTCCAGTTCTTCCCGAGTCAACGGGCGGCGGCTCAACAGCCGTCCTTTCTCCTTCAGGAACTGACTCGCGCAAGCCTTGTCGGCCGCTGTCTCTTTCGCCGGCTTGCAGGTGATGAGAAACGCTCGATACTTGGGATCGACCACCCTGTTGGCAATCGACTGCGCAGCCTTCTGATAAAGCTCGAGCTGCGTAGTGGTCACTCCGGTAATCGACGCCCCGAGCGAGACCAGGCCGTCACGACGCTGCGCCGGAGGGAAGTGAGGTTCAGGCGCGACGTCAGGCCCGAACACATAACGGACGGTGTTGAGGTACTGCTCCTCGGTGAGCAACCGCAGTCGCCTTAAGGACCCCGTGTCCTGCGGCTCCTGGATTTCCTGAGTCGTCGCAGATATCGCTGCGCCATGCGCGGCATATGATGCTCCGGGATAACTCGCCAGCGCGATGGTGGCCAGCAATCCTGCTGCAGATCCAAGCAGGCGCGCGGGCACGGGGCCAGTCGGCGGACGCGGTTCACTCAACAACAGACGCATGTAATCCCCCTTCTCCAACACACGAGCTTGAACAGCCAGCTGCCCTCGCTCTCCGATGCACTTACTTACGACCTGCCGTCGCTTTTACGGTCAGATAAAGCAATCCACGTGCCACTTTGCCCTTGAACGCTGCGCGTGGCGTAACACCTTGTCGCACTGATTTTTTTTTGGTCCGTATCGAGCGCTCGCAGCGCGCCGGCGGCACCGATCAGCGGAAAATCGCCGATTCGCAAATTCGCCATCGGCCGAAAGCTGCCGATCAGGTGTGGCCCTGCGCGCCAGCGTCGCGCCCGGGCCTGATCAGTCCGTACTTCACCATCTTCTCGTTCAACGTGCGCCGCGGAATCCCGAGCACCTCGATAACGGAGCTGATCGAACCGGCATGGTCCTTCAGAGCCGTCTCGATCAATTGCCGCTCGTAGGCTGCAACCCGATCCGCCAGCGCCGAGCCGGGGAGCGTTGGGCTCTGCGTCCCCTTGCCCAGGATCTCCGGCACCGTCCGACCCATCGCCTTCAATCCCAGCGCGTAGCGCTCGGCGACGCTTTTCAATTCCCGCACGTTGCCGGGCCAGCTGTGAGTGAGCAATGCTTCGACATCAGATGACGACAACGCCCGATGCCGCTGTCCTGCTATCGAAGCCGCGCACGTCGCGAAATGCTCGAACAACAGCAGAATGTCGCCGTCGCGATCCTTGAGCGGGGGCAGCGGAATTTCGGCTCCCGCCAGACGATAGTAGAGATCGGGACGGAACCGGCCGAGCCGCCCCTGCTCCTCGAGATCGTATTTCGTAGCGGCAATGACCCGCACGTTGACCGCCACGCTCTTGTTGGAACCGACGCGCTCGACCACCCTTTCCTGCAGGACTCGCAACAGCTTCGCCTGCAACGGCAGCGGCATGCTCTCGATCTCATCGAGCAGCAGCGTGCCGCCATGTGCGAACTCGAACTTCCCGACCCGCACGGTGCGCGCCCCGGTGAACGCGCCCGCTTCGTGGCCGAACAGTTCGCTTTCGAACAACTCGTCGGGCACGGCCGCGCAATTGATTGCCACGAAGGGCGACTTCGCCCGCGGTCCGAAATCGTGAAGCGCGCGGGCGACCACCTCCTTGCCCGTGCCGGTCTGCCCCGTAATGATCACGTTGGGATCGTGCAGGCACAGTTCCGCCACCATGTCGCGAACCCCGGCGATCGCAGCCGACGCGCCGACGATGTGAGCCTGCAATCCCTCGTGGGCTGCAACGCGTTCGGACAGCAGCTGCAGTTCCTGTTTCAAACGGCGTTGCTCGATCGCTCGCGCAACGACTGCCGACAGGTGTTCCGGCACATACGGCTTCTGCAGAAAATCGTAGGCTCCCTCGCGCATCGCGGCGACCGCGAGCGGCACGTCGCCATGCGCGGTGAGCAGAACGACGGGAATGTCGGGATCGAAACGCTGCAGTTCGCGCATCAGGTCCATGCCTGATTTGCGCGGCATCCTCAGGTCCGTCAGAACGACCTTGGGAGCCCTGCGCCGGATCGCAGCCAGGGCGGCGTCCACATCCGCAGCCGTCTCGACCGCGAGACCACCCAGCTCGAGCCATTGCGCGATCGAGTGGCGTACCTGTTCTTCATCATCGACAACGAGGACTGTGGGATTCATGTCTGGATTGCAACCGCAGTTTGAGGGACCAGAGTTTCGGCGAGCGGCAGAACGATACGGAACGTCGTGCCCTGATCCAGGGCGCTCTCGAGAACTATTTCGCCGCCCATGTCCTGAATGATTCCGTAAGAGATCGACAGCCCGAGGCCCAGACCCTGGCCGACGTCCTTGGTGGTGTAGAAAGGATCGAACACACTGCTGAGGTGTTCGCGGGCAATGCCCCGACCGGTATCGCAGACCTTGAGACTCACGCAGCCTTCGCCGTGCTCCAGGTCGATCGTCAGCTGCCGCTGCGGCCGCTCGTGCATTGCATCGAGCGCATTGGAGATCAGGTTGACGATGACCTGTTCCAGGCGAACGGCGTTGCCGATCACGTAGACCGGCTGTTCGGGAATCGAGACCTGCAAGGTCACGTCCTGCTCTCCAACGCGATAGCCGACCAGACTGAGTGCGTAGCGAATCGCAGCGGTAAGGTCCGTCGCCTGCCTGGACGCAGTATCCTTGCGGGCGAACGTCTTGAGATGCTGGGTCAACGCACCCATGCGGGTGACGATCGCGGAGACGAGCTTCAGATTCGTCAGGGCCGACTCCTTGTCGTTTCTGTCGAGCAGCACGCGCGCACCGGCCATGTAGGTCGTCATCGCGGCGAGCGACTGGTTGATCTCGTGGGCTACGCCCGCCAGTGCCTGCCCGAGGCTCGCCATCTTGGTCGCGTGCATCAGGTTGTCCTGCGTGCGACGCAGGTCCCGCTCGGTCCTGGTTCGTTCATCGATCTGCGCCGACAGGAGCGAATTCGTCGCAGCCAGCTCAGCCGTGCGTTCGGTCACCCGCTGTTCCAGGATGTGATGCGCGTTGAGTTTCGCGCGCACGATCTGCCGGCGCTGATGCGTGACGAGGTAGATCAACAGGGCGGCAAGCACCGCCAGCATCACGGCAGCAGCAACCACTGCAGCCTGCTGCTGCACGGAGCGCAGCGGAAACATGACCACCAGCGTCCAGCCATGCTTCGGCAATGGCCGGCTGAAGACGACGTAGTCATGGCTGGCGCCCTCCTTCGGCTCCCTGATGCGCACGACCTTCATGCCATGATCGGTCCGCTCGCCGTCGAACAGCGGATTGAGGTCGTCGATGTCGCGACCGTACTGACGCGTATCGCGCAGCACCCGCAACTGGGATTCCGACAGCGGCGAGATGGGACGGTACTGCCAGTCCGGACGGCTCGTCAGGAAGATCACGCCGTTGGGATCGAGCATGGTCACCAGCGCACCGGTGCTCTTCCATTCGCTCTGCAACGGGTACAGATCCACTTTCACTACGGCGACGCCAGCTCCCGTACCGGCGCTCTCATTGGCCGAATGCCAGAGAAAATAGCCAGGCTTTCCCGTGGTCGCACCGACCGCGTAATACCGGCCTTCGACGCTGTTGAGCGCTTCAGTGAAGTACGGCCGGAACGCATAGTTCTTGCCGATGAAATTGGTGCTGTCGAGATAGTTGCTCGCCGCCAGCGCCACACCGCTGTGATCGAGCACATAGATGTCGGATGAGCCGGCCGCATCGTTCAACGATTTCAGGTACTGGTTCGCCGCCTGCCGCGCATGTGGCGAATCGGGCTTCTCATAGATGCCCAGGATCGGCGTCGCCTGGGCGAGCACGGTAGGCAAGTAGCGGAATCGCTCGATCGTGGAGTCGAGCGTGAGCTGCAGCAGCGACAACCGATCGTTCGCCGTACGCTGCAAGCTGGCGAAGCCTGACTGCAGCGCAAGCTCGTAGGCAAGCCATCCGGATCCGGCGATCATCGCAGCGATGGCCATGCCCACCGCTGCGCGGCTAACGCAAAAGGACTGCACAGTCTTGGCCGCGGACTTCATCATCGAGGGCGTGCGGATTTCCGCGGCTAGTTGCTTGTCCAATGTGATGCTTGCGCCGGTCCCTATTGGCAATGTGCAGAGTGATTCGCAGGTGCGTCGGTGTCAGTCATGCCGGTTCATGGCAGATGCCCTCTTGGTGTCGCGCCTGAACAGGCAGACCACGAGCGAAGTTGCGATACAGTCGGTCAGGCAGTAACAGAACCAGTGCTCGCG
Organism: Povalibacter sp.; assembly: GCF_036520495.1. Lineage (GTDB taxonomy): Bacteria > Pseudomonadota > Gammaproteobacteria > Steroidobacterales > Steroidobacteraceae > Steroidobacter. The sequence continues at coordinate 55,328 of NZ_DATDJO010000005.1, forward strand.
GCCGATTGATCTGAATCACAGCGCAATGGGCTCGCAAGCGCCACCGAATATCGACCCGTGATTGCACAAGAAAGTCCGCCCCCAGTTGTACGGACCCGGGTGGTGAAGAGTTCAAGCTTTCACCACCGCATTTGTTGAGGTGTTTCACCACCGCATTTATTGCTGTGTAGCCTGACACAATCATCCACGCGGCGGCAATCGGGCAGAACGCTTCAAGTCGACCCTGCGCCGTCTGCCAGCCACTTGCGGTCGATCGTCATGATGCGAATGTCATTTCAATGATCGTGGTGCAGGTAAGTGCCTTCACGCGGCAGGCGCAGACTGACGAGGAATGCGATGGCCATCATGCCGGTCACATACCAGAAAAAGGCCGTCTCATGCCCAAGCGATTTCAGTCCGAGCGCAACGTACTCGGCCGAGCCGCCGAACAGGGCATTGCCCACCGCGTATGCGAGCCCGACGCCGAGGGCGCGTACCTCCGTAGGGAACATCTCGGCTTTTACGATTCCGCTGATGGAGGTGTAGAAACTGACGATCGCCAGCGCCAGGATGATCAGCGCGAACGCTACCGCCGGGCTCGAGACGCTTTGCAATGCGGTCAGGATCGGCAGCGTGCAGAGTGTGCCGAGCGCGCCGAACAGCAGCATGTTGCGGCGACGCCCGATCCGGTCCGACAGCGCGCCGAACACTGGCTGCATGCACATGTACACGAAGAGGCAGCCGGTCATCACATTGCTCGCGGTCTTGATGGACATGCCGGCCGAGTTGACCAGGTACTTCTGCATGTAAGTCGTGAACGTGTAGAAAATCAACGAACCGCCTGCGGTGTAACCGAGCACGGTGAAGAACGCGGCCTTGTGATTGCGAAACAGCTCGGTCACGCTGCCGGCACCCTTGCTGTTGCGCGTCTCTGTGGTCGTGGTTTCATGCAGCTTGCGACGCAGCATGAGTGCGACCACCGCGGCGACGGCGCCGATCGCGAACGGAATACGCCAGCCCCAGGCCCTCAGTTCGCCCTCATCGAGCAATTGCTGCAACACGACGACGACGAGCACGGCGAGCAGCTGGCCGCCGATCAGCGTGACGTACTGGAATGACGAGAAGAAGCCGCGCTGCCCCTTGAGCGCGACCTCACTCATGTAGGTCGCGACCGTGCCGTATTCACCGCCGACCGACAGCCCCTGAAGCAGCCGCGCCAGCAGTAGCAGCGCCGGCGCCCAGGCACCAATCGTCGCGTAGGTCGGCAGACACGCAATCATCAGCGATCCGGCGCACATCAGTGACACCTGGATCATCATCGCGAATTTGCGGCCGCCGCGATCGGCCATGCGGCCAAACAGCCAGCCACCGATCGGGCGCATCAGGAATCCGGCCGCGAACACACCCGCGGAACTAAGCAGCTGCGCCGTGGGATCCGCCTGCGGAAAGAACGACGGCGCGAAGTAAATCGCGCAGAACGCGTACACGTAGAAGTCGAACCACTCCACCAGGTTGCCGGAGGA
>NZ_DATDJO010000006.1:0-110322 GCF_036520495.1 Povalibacter sp.
AAAGTGGTACGCGAGCTGGGTTCAGAACGTCGTGAGACAGTTCGGTCCCTATCTGCCGTGGGCGTTGGAAACTTGAGGGTGAGCTGTCCTTAGTACGAGAGGACCGGGATGGACGTATCTCTGGTGTTCCGGTTGTCACGCTAGTGGCACTGCCGGGTAGCTATATACGGACGGGATAAGCGCTGAAAGCATCTAAGCGCGAAGCCCCCCCCAAGATTAGGTTTCCCTGGGAACTCGATTCCCCTGAAGGGCCGTCGAAGACTACGACGTTGATAGGCTGGGTGTGTACGTGCAGTAATGCATTGAGCTAACCAGTACTAATTGCCCGTGAGGCTTGACCATATAACACCCAATTAGCTTGGGCAGTCGACCAGACTGCTGCAGGTTTGGGCGACTTGGATACTCATGAATGTGACATGAGCGTCAAACAACTTTCGAATTCCCGGAGCGCGTTGAGCGATCAACGTGCACACGTGAGCCAGTTTGCCTGGCGGCAATAGCAAGCGGGAACCACCCGATCCCATTTCGAACTCGGAAGTGAAAACGCTGTGCGCCGATGGTAGTGTGCCCTTCGGGCATGCAAGAGTAGGTCACTGCCAGGCTCTTAAATGACGGAAGCCCTGCTGGATAAAACCAGCAGGGCTTTTTCCGTTTGGGCTAGTCGATTTGATCGCAGTGCAGCGGAGTCGGCGATGAATACACTCGAAAGGCGCCGGATCGTCAGAAGTCATGTGATCGATGTGTCGATCGCAAAAGTCGCAATCAACAAATCGCGTCGCCAGCGGGCGGACGCAGCAAAAAAGCTTCGCAAGGCAATGGCTGCAAGTCATTTCGCCTCTACCATTCAATCCGAAACTGTTTCCTACCCTCGACACGCCACCGGTTGACCGGTTGGCGAGGCCGTGTGATCGCGCTTCTGCGTTGAAGCATGGGTGACTGTTGCTGCGTGACGGATACGAATATCAATTATCGTTTTACTTGGTCCCTTCATGGACTACCTCGGGTGAGCGCGCGTTTGTCGCTGCTCGCTCTTCAATTTCTACGTGTTCTACGTGCCGCTGCAATTCAATACAGCGGCCAGCGACCCTAGTATCGAATAGGGCTGCAGTCGTCTCCGGTCGATCTTACTGTGAGGTTCCCAGTTCACTTTGCGAACGGACATTTAGCGAATGTTCTGGTGGTCATAACATCGCGTCACGTGTGGCGTGAATGATGAACGCCGAGCGATGCCGAACGAAGATGCAATCGTTCGTTGCATTTCCTTGAGGCCGCGGCCCCCTGCACCAGCTCTCACTGCTATTGGACACCGGCATGGCCGATGCGATCTGTCGCCCAGACTGGATACGCGATCGAAATTCGCGGTGCATCGTGTCAGCCGCATGGCCTTCAAGTGATTTTGTACCCACCTCGAGACGTCATACGGGAACTCGATGTAGTCCCCAAGGCTCAGCAGCGACACATACATGCGGTTGCGATCGAGGGCCGTGCCATAGAGTTCGTATTCGCTCCGCAGTTCCTGAGCCAAGGCTGCTAGCTGCGTACCGGCGTCGTCTGGCAGCAGGACGGCAAGAAAGAGGCGATACCTTGGTAGGCTAGGCTGCGGCGTCGAGCGATCCATTCCAGGTAATGGGAATTGCAGCATGGCTGCGACCGTTCAATGAAAGTCTCGCGAATTGCGAGGCAGCGACCTGACCCAGTGTGAGAAGTCATGCACACGTTGCGCGACGACGTGAACCACGCCTTCCTGGCTCTGCAGCTCTCCTTCGACGATCATCAGTTTCGTTTGCAGGATCCGGTGTCGGTGCGCCTCGAAGACAGTGGGCCAGAAGATGATGTTGTTGATGCCGATTTCATCTTCCAAGGAAGCGAAGACCACACCGTTAGCGGTTTGCGGGTGCTGCAAATGAGTGACGAGCCCGCCGACGGTGACTGTCCTGCCAGATCTGATGGCGTTCAGTTCCTGCCGGCTCGATAGCCCAAGTCTGCGCAGGTTCGAGCGCATCAGTGCCAGCGGATGTCGGCCGCTGCTGAAGCCGAGCTGCTGATAATCACGCTGAATTTCTTCCCATTCGCTCGGTACGGGCAGATGGATCGACTCCACCGGCGCGGGTAGCGCTTCGAGTATGCCGGGGAGGCGTTCGATTCCGAGTGCATCCCAGAAGGCGACGTTACCGTGGTCGGAAAGACTGCGAAATGCACCGCCGTTGGCCAACACCCTGATGGGGCGCTTTGGAATCAGCGCACGCGCAGAGAAATCCTCAATCGAGATGAATGGCCGCGATAGTCTGGCGGTGATGATTTTAGCTGCCTCCGTTTCACTCAGGTCGATTTCTATCGGCTGATACGCGGCATTCGCTGGCTCCAGGAGCACGCGCTGGCCGAGTCGCCGGTAATACTTCACGGTGGCTTCCTCGCCGATGCGCGCGACGACGATCTGTCCGTCGTGCACCTCGGTGGTCTGATGCACCGCCAACAGATCGCGATCGAGAATGTCTGCGTCCTTCATGCTGTCGCTGCGCACCCGCAGCAGAAAATGCGCGCGTGGGCGAAACAGCGCAGGTTCGATCCGAATGCGGTCTTCAATGTTGCCGGTCGCGAGGATGGGCGATCCGGCGGCGATCCGCCCGAGCAGGGGCAGGCCATCCGCCTGGACTGCGCGTGTGTGAAGGCCGGATTGGGTGCCGGGAAGCCTGATGCCTCGCGAAATGCCTGGAGTCAGCTCGATCGCTTCTTTGGCGGCCAGTGCCCGCAGGTGCTGATCGATTCCCTGGCGATTCTTCAACCCCAGTCCGGCGGCAATTTCCCCACGGGTAGGCGGCAGTCCATGCGTACCCATGAACTTCTGAATAAAAGCCAGTACTTCCAATTGCTTGGAGGTGAGAGAGGGCATGGGGGAATACCATACAGATGTCTGGTCGCGACTGTAGGAGCCTTAGCCGGGTCAGGCAAGCACGGTTTTGTTGACAGCGGCAGATCAGGACGCATCCTGCACACCCCGATTTGAATTCTCCCTACCGATGTCAGAGCTTCAGACCGCTTCCCACGTCCTCATGATCCGGCCAGCGCGCTTTGCCGGGAATGTGCAAACGGCTGCTTCGAACCGCTTTCAGCGGCTCGACGACGCTTTGCTAATGGACGCCTCTCAGGCCGCGGCACTGCCGGAATTCGATGAACTCGCGCAGGCCCTGCGAAGCGCTGGCGTCAATGTGCATGTCGTCGAAGACACGCCTGAGCCGCACACGCCTGATTCCATTTTTCCCAACAATTGGGTGAGCTTCCACGCCGATGGAACGGTGGTGCTCTATCCGATGATGGCGCCGAACCGGCGTCTCGAACGTCGACTCGACATCATCGAGACACTGGATCGACAGCACGGCTTCCATGTGGCGCGCACGGTCGATCTGGCGCATCGGGAAGCGGAGGATAAATTCCTGGAAGGCACGGGCAGCCTGGTGCTCGATCGTGTCAATCGCATTGCCTATGCCTGTCTTTCGCCGCGTACGGACATGGACGTGCTGGGTGAGTTCTCGCAGCGGCTCGACTACGACATCGTTGCATTCGAGGCGTTCGATGCCGCAGGCGCTCCCATCTATCACACCAACGTGCTCATGTCGGTTGGCAGTCGTTCTGTGGCCATCTGCGCTGCGTGCATCGAAGCCCCGCGCCGTGCGGCAGTGCTCGATCTGCTGCGAGCCAGTGGCCGCAGCATCGTCGATCTGACCCTGGATCAGATGCAGAATTTTGCCGGCAACATGCTCGAGCTTCGTTCCCAGGGCGGGGAGCCGGTCATCGCGATGTCGCAGAGTGCCCTCAGTTCGCTGGATGCCGCGCAGATCGAGACCCTGACTGCGCACGGCGAACGAATCGTCAGCGTACCGATTCCGACCATCGAACGACTCGGCGGGGGCAGCGTACGTTGCATGATTGCTGAAGTGCATCTGCCGCAGAAGTGATGGATTGATCGCCTGCACGATCGCTCGATCACATCATCCTCATCGCATACAATTTCCCCATGCTTGAACTCGGCGTCAAAACGCTCATCGCCTACTTGCTGGGCGCGCTCATCGGCAGCCTGATCGTCGGTCAACTGCGCGGCGGAATCGACATTCGCACGCTGGGCAGTGGTAATGCCGGTGGCACGAATGCGCTGCGTACACAGGGATACGCCTTCGCGTTCTGGGTCATGGTGATCGACATCGGCAAGGGCTGGGTCGCGACAGCGCTGCTGCCTGCCATGAATATTCCCGTCGTCGGCATCGACCCTGCGGTGAGTCGCGATTGGCTTGCGGTCGCCTGTGCGTCGGCGGTCGTCATGGGGCATGTCTATCCCGTCTGGTACGGGTTTCGCGGCGGCAAGGGTGCGGCCACGTTGGTGGGCGTGCTTGCCGGTCTGCAGCCGGTTGCGTTGGTGCCAACGCTGCTGGTCTGGCTGGTTACAGTGATGTTCACCGGGTTCGTGGGATTGGCCACGCTGCTGGCCGTCGCGTCGTTCCCCGTTTATCTGCTGTTGTCCGAATCGAACCCGCCTGCCGCATACCTGACGTTCGGCTGCGCAATGCTGGTTTTCGTCTGCTACACGCATCGTTCGAACATCGATCGTATGTGGCGGGGTTCGGAGAATCGCGTTCGCAAGCTCTGGTTGTTCCGCCCTCGTTAAATCCACGATGCCGCTACCGCGCCGTTCCCAGGCATTGACCCGTCGTTTGCGACTGCTCTCGTTGCTGTCCGACGGCGAATTCCGCTCCGGTGAAAAGCTGGCAAAACGCCTGCGCGTATCGCGCGGTGGCGTGTGGAAGCTCATTCATACGTTGCAGGACCTGGGCATCGAGATCGAATCGGTCGCGCGACAAGGTTACAGGTTGCCGCGCCCGGTCGACCTGCTCGAACGCGAAGCGCTGCTGCAAGCGATATCACCGGAAAGTCGCGCGGTGCTCGACAATGCCGAAGTGATGCTGACGGTCGATTCGACCAACCGGCATATCTACGACACGATCAGCCTTTCGCCGGGGCGCGCCCACGTCTGTATTGCCGAAATCCAGACGGCGGGTCGGGGCCGTCGCGGCCGTACCTGGATGTCGCCTTTCGGCTGCGGCATTTCCATGTCGGTGGGTTGGCAGTTTCACGAAGCTCCGCCGACATTCTCCGCCCTGAGTCTTGCGATAGGCGTGGCCGTGGTCAAAGCGCTGCGTCGCTTCGGCGCCAGCGACGTCGGACTCAAATGGCCGAACGATCTGATCTGGAAGAACCGCAAGCTCGGCGGCGTGCTCATCGAAATGCGCGGCGAGACCGGCGGCCCATCCACGGTGGTCATCGGCATGGGACTGAACATGCGTATGCCGGCGACGGTACGCCTCGCGCTGGCCGAACAGCAGGCCGCGCTCATCACCGATGTTCACGAGATTCTTGGCAATCAGACGCCGAGCCGCAGCGCACTCGCCGGTGCGATCGCGGATGAAGTCATTGGCATGCTGCAGATCTTCGCAACGCAAGGCTTCGAACCGTTTGTCGACGAGTGGCGCAGGCTCGACACGCTGGCGCATGCATCCGTCAAAGTGATCAACGGTATGGAAACCATCACCGGTATCGCCAGCGGTGTCGAAGTCGACGGCGCCTTGCTCGTCGATGTGAACGGCGAGTTGCGGCGCTTCGTGTCGGGTGAAGTGAGTCTGCGCGCGGTGGCGCGATGATCCTGCTTTTCGATATCGGCAACACGCGCATCAAATGGGCCACGCTGGATGAGCGTGGACTGGCTTCTCAGAGCGCAGGCATTCATGGCGATTGGGACGCGCCCACATTCATTCGCGAAACCGTCGCGGAGTTGCCGCGCCCCGATCGCGTGCTGGTCTCCAACGTTGGCGGTCAGCGCATCGGCGACCTGCTGCGCGAGTGCATTGCAGAGCGCTGGAATCTCGATGTGGAGTTCGTCGCATCGTCCGCCGCTGCCTGTGGTGTGCGCAACGCCTACCCGGTGCCAGCGAACCTTGGTGTCGATCGCTGGCTTGGTGTGATTGCAGCGCATGCGCGGCAGCAGCGACTTACCTGCGTCGTCGGCGTCGGCACCGCCATGACGATCGACGGCGTCGATGCATCGGGTCAGCATCTGGGCGGCGTCATCGTGCCCGGCCCGGACCTCATGGTCGGTAGCCTGTTGCGGAATACGAGTGAGATCGCGCGGCGTGCGGAGCATGGCGTTCGCGGCGACGCTCTGTTCGCCGACAACACACTGGGTGCCATCCACCAGGGAGCAGCACATGCGTTGGCTGCACTCGTGGAGCACTCAATGAATACGTTGCAGCGCCAGTACGGCGCGCAACCGTCGCTGTTGTTGACCGGTGGCGCGGCTCCCATCATCGAACGACTGATTGACGTGTCATTCGAGTCCATTCCCGATCTGGTTCTGCGCGGCCTGGCTCGCTACGCCTCAGCGCTGGAATAGGCGAGGCAGGATCGGGCCTCGTGTATGATCGCGGCAGCGAAAATCGCAGAAGAGGGAATCGGCGTGCCGGGAATGCTCTCCAGAACCTTGGCGATTGCCACGTTCGCGCTGTGGTTCGGCGTTGCAGGCGCAGCCGATGTCGCCGCTGGAAAAACCGCGGCGAATGCCAAGTGTGTCCAGTGCCATGAAGCGGATGACTGGGAAGGTGAAAGTACAGCCTCCCTCGAAAGCCTCATTCGCGACATAGTCGCCGGCAAAGTGAAGCACAAGAACAAGCTGGACCTGATCCCCAGCGAGATTGCCGATATCGCGGCCTATTGGGGTAACAGCGGCAAGACACGCTGAGTTTTTTTGTCGCAGTCGTCACATGCGAACCTTCTGTCTCGTCATGATCCTCGCCAATGCGCTGTTCCTCAGCTGGTCCCAGCTGATCGATGTGCATGTGAGCGATCTGGAACGCAAGCCGATAGCGAACGTCGCGCCACCGCCGCGCATCGTGCTCGCGCAGGAAGTAACGAGTCCGCCTGAACCTGCGGTGATCAATCGGGTACAACCGCCGCGCGTCGCGCCGCTGGGTTCCAGTACACCGCCCTCTGAACGAACGGCTGTCGCGGATCGACTTGCCTGCACGAGTGTGGGCCCATTCCAGGATCTGGCCGATGCGGCGCATGCGCAGGCTGCCCTCCAGGGGGTGGGATTCGAATCGCGCCAACGCCTCGAGCAGGGCGAACTCTGGGTAGGCTACTGGGTCAGTGTGCAGAACTTCGAATCGCGCGCGGCGGCTGAGAGTGCACTCAAGTCACTACTCGACAGCGGCGTCACCGATGTGTATCTCATGCCCGGTTCAGAGCCCACCAGCGTACTGTCACTCGGCGTATTTTCCGATTACCAGCGCGCACAGCGCCGGGCCGAGGAAATCCGCGTGCTGGGCCTGGAGCCACGTATCGACGACCGCAAGCGCGCCGGCGCTGTTTACTGGATCGATGCCGACCTCCAGGAACCCGGGCAGGCCATCGATACCAGCATTTTCCAGACAGACCCCGGGAAGATCACCCGGCTCGAACTGCGCGCCTGCCCCCAGGAATCGGGGAATGGCTGAGCGCTGAGCTCATAAACCCACAGTCTCGGGGTGATTCGCAACGCCCCAGCAGCTACAATTGCGCCCGCCCGGCATCCACCCGGGCTTCTCAAGGCGCCGGCTTAGCACAGTTGGTAGTGCACCTGATTTGTAATCAGGGGGTCGCGGGTTCGAATCCTGCAGCCGGCACCATTCCCTCTCATCAAAATCAGTTATTTGGCGCTCGTCGCATGCCTCCACCATAAGGTGACTGTTGGGGAATTGTGGGACTTTACGCTGCACGCCTTTTCCGCAGCCGCGATCAGATTGCCGACCTCCGCAGCAGAGTAGTGCGTCGCGATGCGATTGCTCTTGTGGGCCGAGCAAGTCCTGTCAATCCTCGAAGGACACGCCCGCTGCACGAAGTCGGCGAACGAACGTGCACTGCGTCCGTCTGCAGGAGTGATCACACAGTCGTTGCTGGGGGGGAAGGTGACCATACCGATACACGAGGTCATTCAGACTTCCCGTTCGTCTAATCCACGTTGTTTGAAAAGTTCGGGCGCTGCGGTTGCGATGCCTACTTGGTTCTCAAGTGACATCACCGGTCGGACTCGAGCAAATGCGAAATCTTCAACGACTTTGCGGCCTTCCGGCGAAAGTTGATTTGAGGACTGCGCGCGGTATCTTCCTTCGGCCTGCGATTGGTGCTCTTGGTGAAACGACTCGAACGCGTTGGCAATCTCAAGACCGCTCAGGCCTTCTGCTCGCGAAAGTATTCGATGATATTTGACCTCGCGAAGCGATTCGTCTGAGGCAATCGCTTGCTGGTGGCGATCTGCATACTGGGACAACATTCGCTCGTCATTCTCCGAGAGAAAATTGCGAATCTCCATATACGTTTGCTCACTATGGAGCGAGCAATGAACAGCGTCAGAAGCATCGAAGCGGATCTCTTTCGGTGAAAGCCCGTCTTGAAAAAAAAGAGTTTCGGGCACTTACCATCGGGCGAAACGTTCAATACCAATAGGCGCTTCAGGGTAACAAAGGGAGTTGTGTTGCAATGAAAACCCGTCGTGCATGTGCTTCGGTAGGCGTTCTGGCCTTCCTCGCCGCGACGTCTGCGGTCTTTGCGGTTGACACGCCAACGCAGAAGCAAATCGAAGACGCAATCAACGCCAGCGTTACATTCGTCGATGGTGAGGTGAATCCGGAACTGGTGCCAGAACATATTCGCTGCAAGCATTTCTTCAGTGCTTATGGAGACAAGGGCACAGGGTTCCAGGCTCAACGGGCGGGGGTCTTAACGGCTGACGAGCAGTCGATCATGCTAAGCCACAGCAGCCGAGCCCAGGAGGATTGGCAGATCGAAATCGATCTACATCGGCAGGCATGGATGGAGATCGCAAGCCACGCAGATGGCAAGTCGGGCTTGCAGCTGGCGATCGAGATCAAAGAGGCATCCGATGAGAGTGAGGCTCGGCAGCTCGAACGGTGCAGCGCGCCCCTTCAGCGTTTGTCCCCGGCAGCTCAAAGAGCTGTGCGGGATTTTGCATACGCGAAGATCCGACCGCAGGTGTTGTCGGACAACCCCGTCGTTGTCGCAACTGCTCTGCCGGATTACTACAAGATGACACTTGCCGTGATGCTGGAGTATGAACGGACCGGCAAGTTGCCGCCCGTCATCGGTGCGCCGGAATCGCAGAGCGAGGCCGGCGCGCGGACCACGAGTCGCAGGCCCGCTAAGCGTTCAAACGAGATTCAAACCACTACCTCAAGAAAGCTTGGCATGTCGCCAACTCCGTAAGATTTCGACATCTCGGTGCCGGGCCGCGGATTCGTGGATTTGATTCGAGCGGGAAGTGAGGGTGCTACGCGTTTCGGGCTGGCAATCTTTTTGACGACAAGAATCAGCGGCTTAGCACGGCCGCGTCCCCGAAACGTGCCTAAGCTCGGTGGGGCCTAGGCCGCTTGTTGCTCTCTCATGAGCCTCGTCACGGGAGAAAGCTCCTCTTCTTGGCCGTGGTCCAATCATGGTCCATTCATGGTATGGTCCGTTCGGAACGGGAGAGCGGTAATGATCACAGCAGCCAGAATGCTAAATGAACGTCGGTCGCAGTTCGCCCCCCATATCGCAAGCGACGTGCTGGGCCTCTGGCGCGCGGACGAGCCAGACTACAAAAAGATCGCGGACCTGGTTCAGCTCTCGAAGAAGGATCTCAGCAAACTGGGAGGCGTCTCTCTCGCCTCAGTACGTTTCGACCAAGACATTCCGCAGGCGGTCGCTGAACGCCTGCGTGAGATCGCGAACATTGCCAACCTCGTTGGCGAGTTCTTCGAGGGTGACGTGCACAAAGTCGGCTTATGGTTCGAGCTCGCAAATCCGCAGCTTGGTGGAATCTCGCCGCGCACGATGATTCGCGCCGGACGCTATAAGCGACTGCTGAACTTCGTGCTCGAAGCGCGTGAGGCAGAGCATACCGCCGCCGAGGCGAAGGCCGAGGCTCAGCGAGAAGTAGCATCCCGACCTGTGACTGCCTAGTCGGTGTTGCTTGGCGCGTAAGAAGACCCCTCGCAAGCGATCAGAGTCACCGACCCGCCGCACATCGGCGGTGCTCGATCAGTTCTCCGCCGCCGATGTCGACCGCTGGGATCAGTTGTCGCTGGCGGAGCAGGCATTTCACGATCGAGTTTATTATGACCTGGAGCGTCAGCGCGCCGCGCATCATGACGCGCTCTGCCGGGCATTGCGCGATATCGATCCAGGGAGCATCCAGCTCGACCCGCCGTGGTGTCGTGTCACGGACTGGACGTGGAATCTCACACCGCTGTCGCCGGCCGGCAGCCTCTTCGGCATTGGCGGACGCTTCAACATCGGTCGACAGCTGGATCGCGCACGCGGGCGAGCGTTTCCGTGTCTATACATCGCTCAAGACGAGGCGACGGCGCGGGCTGAAAAGTTCGGCAAAACGAGCAACGGTTCCGATCGCATACTATCTACCCATGATTTCGCATTGCGTCGGGCCGACGCATTCGTGACCTTCCCGCTGGAGGGGCGAGTCGATCTGGTGCTTGATTGCGAGACCCGAAACCGCTCAAGAAGTTCGTCGACATCGTTAGGCGGTTTCAGCTTTCGCTGGACACGATTAAGTTTGGCAAGTCGGCAGGATTCCCGGCGCGCCTGCTGATCACTACCATGCGTGAACTGCACAAGCGCTTGCTCGCGGCGCCGTCTGCATGGCGCGCCGAGCCATCCAGTTTCGGCATTCCCGCACCGAACCAAATATTCGGCTATTTGGCGAAGGAGGCGGGCTTTGAAGCGCTGCTATACCCCTCGCAACAAGGTGGACGTCTGTGTCTCGCGGTACTCTGCAGGCGCGAGCACGAGCTCATTGATACGCGTGCGCGGTCGTCCACCAGTTGGTGCGACACATCTGGTTCCAGACCGTCACGATCTTTGTCTGTAACGCGTTACCCGAGTGCACTCACGAGTGTTGTGTGTCTGCCTCTTGACGCAGAATCGCTGCATTTTTTGGTCTTGTAGAGATTTAACGTCATGCCTTCGCCGCCGAAATCATCTCCTGTGGCTTTGCGAATCGAACTGCTGAGCATCGAGCCGCTTATCTGGCGGCGCATCGTCGTTTCCAATCAGTGGACGTTCGCCGCGCTTCACAACTACTTGCAATGGATCATGGGTTGGCAAGACTCGCATGCCCACGAGTTTCGCGTCGGCGAGGGCTGCATAGCGCCAGACTGGTTGATACAGGAGGTCGGACAAGACCGCGACCTAAAGACCTATAAGGACGAGCGCCGTACCTCCATTGCGGCCATCGTGCGCGAGCTCGGCATCGGGGGTGAGTTCGCGTATGACTACGACATGGGCGACGGCTGGGAACATCGTATTGTCATCGAGCCGGCGCCTGCGAGATGGGTTGATCTCGAGCTGCGTACACCGCTTTGCGTGGCGGGCGAGAATGCGTGCCCGCCGGAGGATGTTGGTGGCCCGCATGGTTATCAGCGCTTCCTCGAATGCCTCGCCGATGTATCCAACGAGGAGCACGCCGACATGCTGCGATGGGCTGGTGGCGTGTTCGATCCGAAGGGCTTCGACCTCAATCGACTGAATCGCGATTGGCGACCTGGGCGACGCAGATAGAAGCAGCGCGCTATTCCGAAAAGTGGCGCGTGTCCAATGCCGGGCCGGGAAAACGGGATAACGCAGTACTGATCGTTCAGCGAATTACAGGTTTTTCCCGGTTTCCCGGCCCGGCACCGCGCATGAAACTGCTTGCGTATAGCGGGACGCCAATGTACGCGACGCGTATCGTCAATCGGCTGCGCAAAGCGTGAGACAGTCACGAGTCGGTGAGGCCGTTGGATGGTGGATGCTCGCGACCGGATCGTCGCAAGGGCGTCGCTCGTATGTAGTCAATCCAGTCAATCGTCGCGCTGACTGCCGGCCAGTGCTGCTGCCACACACGCGATGAATGCACCTATCAGCATCGACAGGGCGGTGATGATGGACGCTGCAGAGGCAGACTTGCGCGCAGCATCGGCGAGTTCTTGCGCCTTCACTTTGGCCGCTCGCATCTGTTCGATGACGGTGTCGAGTCGTTGATTGGCATCTTGCTGCGAGATTCCGGTCCTGGTAGAAATAAGATCGGCGAGGTAGGCGCGGTCCGCAGAATCAATTTCGTCTTCGCCGATGGCTTTCGTCAGTATGCGCAAGGACTCTTCGCGAACATCGGTATCCGTCGCAGTCGGCGGTGAGGACCTGAACAACGAATCGATCTCATACCCACTGTTGGACATCGCGGCAGACGCGGCTGTTTCGGCAACGCCACCGGCAACCGTGGAGACTGTTTTTGCCGTACCGGTCACCGCAGCGGTGGCTACGAGAGCGACGATGATCGAGGTCACCAGGGTGGCCACCGCCCAAGCGGCGAGCCCATGCGCGGTGTCGCGGAAGGATACTTCGTAGGTATGGATTCCCGCCCACTTCGTGCGCAGGCGACCCGTCAGATAACCTCCTATCCCGGAGGAAAACCACTGCATGAGGATCAGCCAGATCGCGCTCATCACCGTAAAGGTCATAGCGGACGGTCCATCGTTGTGCCACGGCGATATGGACGCAAATCCCAGCCCGGTGCCCAGTGCGAGCAGCACGAGAGAAACAGCGACCGCAGCCACCGCGCCGACGAGGATCGCGCCCCACGAGACTGCAGATACGGGGGATTCATTTGCTGCGATCGATGCCGCAGGCAGGATCGCTTCAGGACGAGCAGCCATAGAGCGTTCCCTCAATGCCAGAAGAGCAACAGAAGCAGGATTATCGGAATCGGAATTCCAAGGAGCCAGAGCAAGATTCCGCGACCCATGACCGTACCCTCGATAAGTGCCAGCAATGGAGTGCTGAGGGAATGCACGGATGTGTTTTAAGTTCCGGCAGTTCCGCTGCTGTGCCTTTCCGCATCTGGTTGAGAGGTCCACAAAGACTGAGAGGGTGCGTATGCAGCAATCAGTGCGTCGAGAGCGCTGTGGTTCGCGACGTTGTCAGTGGGCAAGAATTGCTTTCATGACCGCTCGCTAGCGCCGTTCGTAGGTGCCGATATGTAAGCCTTTCGCGAGCAGGTGTCCGCGCATTGCCTCGGCCAAGGCCTTTCTGCCGGCGCCCTCGTTCAGCTCAAGTGGAGTATCCAGCGAAAGATCTGAAAGACATACCGATGTGCGCCATGTCCAGGCGGTGGGTCGGGCGCTGGATAATGGGTCCGCCTCTCTCGACGCAAGGCACACCACGCCCGCGCCTATAACTATGGGATTGGTCGGAGTGAAGGGATTTGCAACGTTCCTGCGATCCCAATCCGCGTCCGTGTGCGGTGAGGATGGCCCGTTCGGGCCGGTTAGGTCTTCGTCAGTAACGCCGAAAGAAAAGCAGCGAACGGCTTGATGTCCTGCCCTGCGCTTGCAGCCTCGAGTGCTGCCATGTAGTCAGCGCGGCGCTCGACCGGAATCATCAGATTCTTGAGAAAGCGGCCCATGCGGCCGTTTCCATCGAAGTAGGGATGAGAAGTAGGGATGAATGTAGACGAATATAAAATGACCGAGGACAACGCGAGCAGCCGGTTCCTTTTCCTCTGCGAGCTGTTCAAAGAATGCGGGCATGAGATCGCGCACTGCCTCTTTGCTCGGTGGAACGTGCATTGAGCGGCGTATGTACACGGGTCCATTTCGATAGCCTGCGAGGTCGCTAGGCCTGAGGATGTCGGCCGTAATGCTTGGCCCGGCCCTCGCGATATCACACCGCGTGATCTTCATCAGCAATCTTGCCGGCGTTCTTGCCCCGCAGGACTCTTTCGACACTGTCCTTGACCGTTTGGAACGCCTGCCAGTAACCGCGAGCCGCTAGCGCGTCGCGATGATCGCGATCACCCTTGATCGAGTCTGGATTCCAGTTGCCGAGCGAACGCGCTCGATCAACTGGGCGCTCACTTTGTAACCTTTGATCGAGAGAGAGTTGTGCGCGTCCGACGTAGATCTCGTCGATTCGCTTAAGGCATCCGCTGATATCGCCCGCGAGGCCAGGCGGCGGAGGGAAGATCTTCAGAATGTCCTCGCGCATGGTCATCCAGCTCAGTCGGAGCCGATTGATGCAACGGAGATGTTTCGTGTGCGCCGAATTGAATAGGAGAGGCTGCTTCGAACGGAGTGCTTTCTTGAACGGAATAGCCCGCAGCTTTCATCGTTGCGACAATGTTGTGCGCGATTTGGCCGCGGCCGATGTTTCGATATGCTCCGGCGAATCGTCCTGCCACTTTGCTATGACCACCTTCGGGCAGTCGATTGAGGGCGTCGGACGCATCGCGGATCATTGCCAACGCAGCAGGCAACGAGAACGCATGTACACTGAATTGCGAAGTTGCGCATGCTGTTAGCACAGCCGGAAGCGTATAGATTCGCCAGCCCTGGCGAACTTCAATGTCGTTTGCAGATGGGAGTTGCAGTTGAACATCGAAGATCGACGTGTCGTAGAGCAAGTTGACTGGCTTGTTCCCGCCGCGCGGCGAGCGAACAAGCAATTGCTTTGGAACCGAGTCACCGGTGTGAAGACTGATCCATGGCTCCGGCTTGGGCACCAGTCGTTTCCAAAGAGCTCGTTCAAATAGGCTGCCGCGAAGTCCCAGAACGATGCGTACCAGGAAGTGCTCTCGCCCTCGGGCTCGTTGGGGCGACTGGGGCATACCATCCCTTCATCACCTCACGAATGAAACGCTCGCGATGCGTGCGCGAAAGCTTGCCCGGGCGGATTACGATTCGTCCGTCATCCTGCGGTGCCTTTAAGGCAGTGAGCCTGAGGATGTCGACAGTCTTTACATATTCCCTTCCGTTCGCACGACAGTTTGCCACTGAAGAATCTTGGCTCAATAAAATCAGTATCTTGCAAAGAGTGGCGTGATTGTTGCTTCGGTAAAGAGGTATAGACCGGTTTAGCTACATATCGAGCATTGAACTATGAATCTCTTGACCCGATCGATCTGCGGTACTGGATTGGCAGTGATGCTGTGTTCCGCTGCTTTTGCCCAGAATCAGAATGGCTGCGGTCCCTCGGGCAATACGCCGAAGAAGTGCCAGCCAGTGTCAGTGCCTGAGCCTTCGACGCTGGCGCTCTTGGGCATCGGCGTGTTGGGCGTCATGGTTGCCCGCCGTCGAAAGAAATAAGTCTCAGCTTCAAGGGATGCGGCTGGCGGCTCGGGGCTCCTGTCCTTTTGAGGGGCCATCTTGAAGCCTCCTCTTTCAAGTCATGTAAAAGGGGAGGGTCACCTACTCAGTCAATGAAAATCCAGCGACTGCACTTGTAACTGGCCCAGGCAGTTGCTGCGGTTGTAGAGCGCCTTCGCAATGAGATGCAGTACGCCGCTTCTCTCTGAAGTTCGTCATGCACTTCCAATAGTTGTGATGAGAGGAATGCGGAGCGCTAGTCCTGCGCGACGCGCGACCTGACGATGATATTCACATCGCCCGTTTCATCTTCCAAAGTCAGTCGTGAAAGTCGTGTTGTTCGCCGTCCCCGGGCTTTGGGGGGCATTGACGGGCAACAGTGCCGGGCCGGGAAAACGCAGTACTGAATCGTTCAGCGAATCACAGGTTTTTCCCGGTTTACCGGCACCGATACCTGTGCCACTTTTTCGGTCGCTGCTATCCTTGGCCACGCAGTGATATTTTGCCGCATTTTCAGGCGACACGAGCTTCAGTGCTCGGGGCCGCGTGACTCGTCATGCGCCACCTTGGGGTGCACTAGACCGCTTTTCACAGCGCTATACTTGCTGCGATCCTTGGCACCGCACGATGCTGGTCGTTCCGCCTTCAGCAACTTTGCTCCACGAGGCGACGGATGGCGTTGCTTACTCATGGTGACGTGAAGTACCCCGGCAGCCAGCTGCTTGCCGGATCGACGCATTCGGACGCTCTGCGTGTCGAGCATCGCCAGGTGGCGGCGGGTGCGCATAATCCGTTGACGTCGCAATGCACCGAGCTCGTCGTCATTCTGTCGGGCCAAGCCATCGTCAGGCGCACGGGCGACGGACAGAAGCAGGAGGGGCTCGCGCTTCCCGGGACGAGCTGGCTGGTGCCCGCTGGCACGCATGAAACGCAGCTCGAGCTCGACGATCCGCTCGCCTGTCTTCATCTCTATCTGCCTGCCACGCTGCTCGAGCACAGTGCCCTCGCTGACTTCGGCATCGATCCCGACAAGATGCATCTGGCCTACGTGGGTGGCATCGCCGATCCCGTACTTGCGCACATTGGGCGTGCACTGCAGGAATTTCTCCGCCGCGGCGTTCAGACCACCGATCGTCTTTTCGTCGACGGTATCCGCGCTGCGCTCGCAGCGCATCTCATCGGCGGTTACACCGTCGAACGTTGGCGACTACCGGAGCGCAGTCCGGCGCTCAACGCAAAGCGATTGAAGCGCGTGCTCGACTTCATCGAAGCACGGTTGGCGAGCGATATTTCGCTCGACGATCTTGCCGCCGAGGCTTGCTTCAGTTCTTTCCATTTTTCCCGCCTGTTCCGTGCCGCAACGGGACTGTCGCCGCACCGCTACGTGACGGAACGCCGCATCGAAGCCGCGCGACGAATGCTCGCGAGCAACAAAGTTTCCCTGGTGCAGGTCGCCGTCGACACCGGGCTTGGATCGCAAGCCAATTTCACGCGCGTGTTCCGCAAGACGACCGGTCTCACTCCCGGCCAGTATCGCGAGCAGTCGCACCGCTGATGCGAGCGGATCGCAGCCGAACGGCAGTACTCATGCGATAGCAAGGTCTGCGCAAAGCTGCGCAAGACATGTAAATACGCCACGCGTTCGCCGGGATACGCTCGTCACATCAGAACTGGCGACGACCGGGGAGCTGGTGTGAGCGCATCCACTGTTCGAAGAATCGGCGGAGCTACACTCCTCCTGCTGGTGGGCCTCGTCGCCTACTTCTGCCTCTGGCCCGTTCCCGCCGACCCCGTTTCGTGGGTCGCGCCGACGCCGCCCGGCTACATTGGTGCCCATGCGCCGAACACGCGCCTGTCCGGTCTGCGCACGATCGACATCGGCGCTGAGTTCGGTCCCGAGCACATGGCGATCGGACCGGACCGCAAGCTCTACGCCGCGATGACGAGTGGCAATCTCTTGCGCATGGATCCCGACGGTGCGCATCAGGAAGTGTTCGCGAACACGCAGGGACGGGTACTCGGCTTCGACTTCGACGCCAACGGAAGATTCATCGCTGCCGATGCCATGAAGGGGCTTCTCGTCATCGAGGCAGGTCATGTTGCCATGCTCACCGACCGAGTGGGGCCGAACGACCCCGTTCGCTATGCGAATTCTGTCGTCGTGGCTCCGGATGGAATCATCTACTTCACCGACGCGTCCACGCGCTTCGCGCCGGCGGAGTGGGGCGGCACGTACGAAGCGAGCGTGCTCGACATCCTGGAGCAGGCGGCTTCCGGCCGTGTGCTCGCATACGATCCGGGGACTTCCAGCACACACGTTGTCGCTCGCGGCTTCTCATTCGCGAACGGCATAGCCACGTCTGCCGATGGCCAAGGGTTGTTCGTCGCGGAAACTGGTCGCTATCGCATCTGGAAGATCGACAGCCGCGCGCGCGACATCGACGTGCAAAGTAACTCCGATCAGGCTGCAGTGCTGCTCGACAACCTGCCTGGGTATCCCGACAACTTGATGCGCGGGCGCGAGGGTCGCATCTGGGTAGGACTCTTCAGACCGCGCAATCCGGCAGCGGATGCCTTGTCGCAGAAGCCATTCATGCGAAAGGTATTGCTGCGGCTGCCGCGATCGCTGTTGCCAGTCGGCGATCCATACGGCCATGTCTTCGCTTTCGACGAGGAAGGTCGAATCACTGAAGACCTGCAGGATGCGAGCGGTGCGTATCCGCAAACGACCGGCGCCACGGAGACGCCGGAGCGGCTCTACATTCACAGCCTGCACGCACCGACAATTGCCTGGGTGCCGCGATGACGCGCCACGCTTGTCAGCGCTCCCACCTTGTCGCGTCGATCGTTGTCACGGTCCTTGCGTCCGGTTGCGCTTCACCACGCTCCGCGCCAACGCCTCCAGCGCCGCTCGAGGACATCTATGTTCTGCGCAGCATTCGAGAACAGGCCTCCGACATGGGGGACTGTGCTGCCGCGCAGACAGGATTCGATCCCTTTGCTACCGACGCCTACCGCTTCTTCTCGTTCTGGAGTGTCGTTACGGAGCCCGGTGACGGCAGAGTCATCGATGCGAAGCGCGGCCGCGTCGCCGAGCTGCGAGGGTGCTTCGGTCCAACGCAAGATCGCGCACGCCAGAACTTCTATGCGGAGATCCAGCTGAATGCGATCTCCTTCCGCGGCCGTGGCGAATGCCTTGCGCTGCTGATCGATACGCCCGAGACGGATCTCTTCCCGGTGCGCTGCCAGCTCATTCTCAGCGGCCTGCCGGCGCCCTTCGTGGGTGGGATTCTGACGACCAATACGCTGACGAGCCGCGCGAACTTCGGCGCGGACACGCAGCCGCCCGGGTACACGCAAGCATCGATTGCCACGATCCGTCTATGGAAAAGCAAGGAGCCCGACCATGACTGACCCGCGAACCGCTGCAGAAACAGATGTTGAGCGCCGGCGTGTGATGCAAGGGGCTGGCCTCTTCGTCGCCGGTGGATTGTTGGCGTCGACCATCTCACCGACAAGCATCGCAGCAGATACGCGCCCCCCAGCGCCGCTCGCAACAGCGGACCACTCGGCGCACGGCTGCAAGGTGTCCAGCACTTTGGGTTGACCGTGCAGAACATGGATCGCGCTTTCACGTTCTATACCGAGGTACTTGGCGGCACCGAGGTGATGCGCGACGGCAACTTCCAGGGCGAGCGCATTCACAACACGCTGCTGACAGATCAGGAGATCGAGGCGCGTGTGCGCAACGTCAATCCGCGCACGATGGGCATTCCGGATTTGCGCGGCGGTGCGCAGCGGCTGGACGTGAGATTCGTTCAGTTCGACAACGTCGTGATCGAGCTCCTGCAATACCGCGACGCGGAGCAGCCCAGCGGCAGCGGCGCTGCCTTTGCCGAACCCCTGGATCACATGAGTCCGGCCTTTCCGCGAATGATGCACATCTGCTTCTACATTTGCGACGACGTCGACTTCAACAAGTTCATCGCCGATCTCGAGGCGGAAGCCACACGGCGCGGCATGACGCAGGTCCGGTCCAATCGAGTGATCACGGTGCGATCGGAGAGTGAACGATTGGCGGCTCCGCTGGAGGCCAATAGCAACGGCATCACCGAAGGCCTGTCGAACGGCTGGAGGCTGATCTACTGCAAAGGCCCGGAAGGCGAACAACTGGAGTTCGTCCAGGCCCTGGGGCCAGTGAAGCGGACCTTCGACAACGCACTGCAGGCACGCCGGCGGATGGTGGCCCTATGAGCGCCATCATCCAGGGTGAACCAGTAATGCATGCCTCCGGCATCATCGGTGCAGTATCGGCCGATCGCTCGAATCCGTACTTGGTTGGCGTTCACACGCCGATGCGGGAGGAGCTGACGATTGAGGATCTGCCCGTCACGGGCACGATTCCGCCGGCATTCGACGGGCGCTATCTGCGCATGGGTCCAAACCCGAGAACGCCCAATCCCGCCAGGTATCACTGGTTTGCCGGTGACGGCATGATCCATGGAATCCGGATCGAGAATGGTCGTGCACTCTGGTACCGCAATCGCTGGATCCGCTCCACTGCGGTAAGCAAGGCGCTCGGCGAAGAGCGGGTCGAGGGTCCGCGTAATGCATTCGACACGGTCAATACCAATGTCGTCCATTTCGCCGGGAAGACACTGGGACTGGTCGAAGCGGGCAGTACGCCGGTGGAGATCGGTGAGACCCTCAAGACGCTGCGTTACACCGATTTCGGCGGCACGCTGCACGGCAGCTTCACTGCGCATCCGCATGTCGATCCGCTCACCGGCGAAATGCTCGGTATCTGTTACGACGTCAGTCGCCGGCGTGCGATTCGTTATGTCGTCGTCACGCCCGAAGGCAGGGTCCGGCGCGAGGTGACGATCCCGACCAGGCACGGCCCGATGATTCACGACAGCGCCTTCACCCAGCGCTTCGCGATCATTCTCGATCTGCCCGTCACTTTCTCATTGTGGGCGGCAGTTACAGGTCAGGCGTTCCCGTATCGCTGGCGGCAATCGCATTCAGCACGCGTGGGACTATTGCCGCGGGAAAGCGAGGTGCGAGACATCATCTGGTGCCCGATCGATCCCTGCTACGTCTTTCACGCCGTTAACAGCTACGACGCGCCGGATGGCAGTGTCATCCTGGATGTCATCGTTCATGACCGGATGTTTTCCAGGATCAAGGCGGGACCGGATTCGCAGCGAACCGGGCTGGAACGATGGATCGTTGACCCCGCAGCAAGGAAAGTCGAACGGATCACGCTCGATCCGACACCGCAGGAATTTCCTCGCCCGGATGAACGCCGCCTGGGTCAGTCGTATCGCTATGCCTACACGATGGCGATGACGGGCTGGTTTCTCGGATCGGGCCTCTATAAACACGACCTGCAGGAAGGCACGCGTCAGACACATGACTTCGGGCCGCAGCGCCATCCCTGCGAGTTCATGTTCGTGCCGGCGCACTCGCAGGCGGAGGAGGACGAGGGCTGGCTGATCGGTTTTGTCATCGACACCGATGCACGAGCGACCGATCTGGTCGTCCTCGATGCACGCAACTTCGAGGGGCCCCCACAGGCGAGCATCCACATTCCGCACATTGTGCCGCCAGGATTTCACGGCAACTGGGTGCAGGAACCCTCTGGTCATATCGTGACGAGCTCATGACCATTTTCTCGAACAGGGCAGTGGTGGAAGTGAACGCAAGTCGGTGAACTGTGCGCTAACCCTTCCATTCGGCTGCAGTGCGGGAGACCAACGTGGCAGCGGCCACGTCGAGTGCCTGCGACAGTTTGAACAGCGTCTCGAGCGTTGGCTGGCGCTGCCCTCGTTCCAGCATTCCAATAAACGTACGATCACAGCCCGCTGCATCGGCCAGGCCTTCTTGCGAGTAACCGGTTTTCAATCGGTACTCACGCAGCACCTTTCCAAAGGCATTCTGGAGCGTCGGTGTTGGCATAGAGCCACACGTTATCCGCCTTGCAGACTTACGGTCGACGGACTATAGTCATCATTCTCCCACACGTCGCATCGATATGGACTTGGTGGTGGAGGCGAGCATCTGGTTGGGAAACTTGGAACGCTAAGACGGCAACCGGCGGTGGTAAGAACACCGCCGGTGCCTAACCACAGCCCTACCTGGCATGAGGTAAGACGATGGCTAAGCCACAGTCTACGTCGGGCGCGCGCGCCCGCAAGAATCGACGGATCGATCCGCCTCCAGGCGCTAGCGGGCTGCCGAAAGATCCGGGCTTCAGGACCCGCCCGAGCGACAGCTCCGCCGCTGACAGCGAGCCTGTCGCGCAATCGCTCAACGAATTGATTGAATCCGAGCGAGGACGCCTTGCCCAGGCGCAATCGATGCTGAGCTGCCTGCACACGGCGCTTCTGGTAGCCGAACAGGAGAGCCGACACGAGCCCGGGTCCGCCGATGTTCTGGCCATGGGTCTGCGGTTGGTGCGTCAGGCGATCAGTCGGCTCGATGCGCTGTACCTTCAGCCGCTTATCGATGCATTGAGCGCAGGCACGTCAACGCAGACGCGCCGGCGTTCTGCTGCTCTTCGGCGGTAGTCGTGGGCCCCGCGGTGCATTCGGTGACTGGGCGGGCCGAGGTTATTCTGCTTCGGCACTACAAGCATGTGCGTCGATATCTGTATCGTCATCTCAATCATCGAATGGAGGCTGATGATCTGGCGCAGGAGGTGTGTATGCGATTCCTCCAGTCCTATCGAGGTCAGACGCTCGAGTCTCCGGTCGCCTACCTGATGACGGTCGCGAAGGGCGTCCTGGCAACTTTCTACAGAGAGTCGATGCGCGAGAAGCGCGTGTTGGTGGTGGACTCAGAGTTGGTAGAGACAGATGCGAAGGATGGCAATGGTCGGGACCCAGCGGAGCAATGCGCGACCGACATGGATCTGGTTCGATGGCTTGGGCAACTACCTCGGACGCACCGCGCGGTGCTCACGGCGTACAAGCTGCACGGGTACACCTATGTCGAGGCGGCCGCGCGCCTGGGTCTGTCGATACAGACGGTGAAGAAGTACATGACCCAGGCCAAGGTGCAGTTGCGAGAGTGCCGGCTATCACGCGAGGTGCGGCAACTGGAAACAATCAAGAAGGCGACACGCGAGCGGGGCAGGAGGATTGCCTGCTGTGATGAGTAGCGTGCCGCATCGCTTTCAGCCCAGCGTTGCAGTCGGTGTGACAGCGACGCTGCTGCCGGTCTTTGCCAGCAACGGCAGCGATCCGGAGGGCTTGATGCGGCGGGCCATGTCGCCGTCGCCCATCCACGCCGGCATGCCGAAGCCCAGGTCGCGGTGTGGGATGCGCTCCTGATCCGTGGGTTTGAACGTGGGACCGACGTAGGCGCTGAGGTCACGCTGTCCGTCCGGGTCCGCGGTCACCTTCGCACTGATGGCGTTGAGTTTGCTGCTCCAGTCGGTGAGCACATCAGAAGTCGGGCGCGCCGTGGGGTGCAACAGTTCGAACACCCGCCCCTGCGATCGCAACCCCGATGAGCCGGGCCAGGTCTCTACCGCATGCCTCGCGGCATTGCCGAACGCGAGGATCGCCTGCGTGCCTGGATTCACCAGTGCGTCGAAGAGCTGGTTGCGCCACGCAGTGACGGTGCTGCGATCCATGAATGCGCGCATCGGTGTGTTGAACTGACCAAAGATGCTGTAGAGAAATGCGTTGACGATGATGTAGGAACGCGTGAGACCGAGCTTGCGCAGGTAGCCCTGCAGGCGTTGACCGGCATCGCCGACGAGTGCGCGACGGGCAACGTTCTCATCCGCGGCCGGGTCCTGGCCCACGATGATGACGCGCGCCGTGCCGTCCGTGCGTCCACGATAGAAGATCGGTCCCCATTCGAGGCGAAACCGCTCCGGCATGCTCTGGTAGTCACTCAACGGAGCCTGTTCGAAGAGGGTCTTGAGCGTGCCGCCGGGGCCGGGATCCCATTCCATGTCATTGCTCCTCTATAACTGGCTGTAACGCAATGTGCGTGGCTCTCGATCGTTGGTGCGACTCCGCGTGACTCATGCAGTTCTTCTTGCGAGTAGCCCGGCGGCATGCGCCATGAGGTCCTCGTTGCTGCCAAGCACGTCGCGGCGCGTCAGGTAGTGCCGGGCGTCCGGCACGACGCCGAGATCCTCCAGTGGCATGCCAGCGCTCGCGCCCACGCGCAAGGTGCGTCGGATGGCGACGCGCACATCGCATCCGCCGGGCAACGCTGCGAGTGAAGGTTCCTTGTCGGCGAACAGATCCTGCAGCAAGGCATACGACCACACGTTCGCGCCGCCGGCGCCCGTGTTGTCGTCGACGCCGAGAATCGGACCGATCGCGTGATCGCGAAAACCTGCGGCGAAGATATCGGTAGCGCTGTACGCGAGTGCATCGGTAATCAGCACGACGGGTCCCTTGTAGCGTCGTCCGAGGGCGTTGGCCTTTGCCGCAGGAGTGATCGGAAAGCCTTCGGAGTACACGGCGCCCGTGACTGTCGATCGCGCGATCGAATCGATCCAGGGCTGCAGGTCCAGCGGTGCGCCGGCATGTCGCCGCGCCAGATCCAGTGTCCGCGGTGAACTCAGGAACTGAGCGCGCTCCGGTTCGATGGTGCGATTCGTGAACAGTTGCAACAACTGTTCGGACGCCCAGATCAAGCCACCGCCATTGCCGCGTACATCGAGAATGAGTCCCTTCGCCGGCAGCAGCCCGAGCAGGCGCACCACCTCGTCCACGAAGCGATCCGCGTCGCTCACTGAAAACGTGAAGATCCGCAAGTGCCCGAACTTGCCGCGGGGAGTGGCCACGATTCGTGCCCGCAATGCCGATGGAAAGCGGGTAGGGAGGTCTTCGCCAACGGCGATCGGGCGTGCGCCCCGGCGACGCTTCGCAGCGGCGCGCGCATACAGATCGCGCCGTGCCGAGTTCACGGCCTCCATCTGCACGTCGAAGCCAAAGGCGGCAAGCGAGCCGAGTGTCGCCATGCGCGATGATCGACGCGGCTGGCGGCGCGATGCGTCGCGTCCACTGGCGGCCTGGACCGATCGTGCCGACAGCGGTGGCACTTCGAAGTTGACGCTGCCCGTCGAGGAGCGGATCTGCCAGGGCAGACGAATCTCCAGGATGCGACCATCGAGCGACCGATAGGTCATCAGGACCCATTCTTCCTGCGGCGGCAGCACGCTGCCAAGCGGTCGTACAGTCATGCCGGCGAGGCCACGCGCAAATCGAGCCGCGGGATTGCTGCCTCCCTGTCGCTGTGCATTCTGGTCGATCGCGTTGACGATCGGCATCCCGTTCCAGTACAGCACTTCGACGCCGGCCTTGAAGGTCGGATGCTGAAGCGAAGTCGCGACCTTCGTGACCAGGTACATCGGACGCGGTTCCAGATCGTCCTTGTGATTGCCGGTTTTGTAGCAACGCTCCAGAAGGAATGGCAGGAAAGCCATCAGGTCGTTGTAGGGTGCTGGCAGCAGGTACACCGTATGCAGGTCGCGCAGCTGCGTGAAGACAGTCATCACGCGTTCATGGAACGCGATCCCGTCCAGACTCTCGTTGCCGCCGCCGACCGTTGCTTCCTCGAGCGAGTACTGCAGGAGTCGCAGGCCTTGCAGAGGATCGATGGCATGTGCCGCGCGCTTGAGAGGCAGATGCACGTAGATCTCTTCGAGCACCAGGCGCAGTTGGCGTACGAGCTGGATGCGTTCCTCGCGACTCAGCGTATCGCGTAGCGAACGCAACTCGGTGAGCGAACGCGGCAATGCTGCTTCGACTTGCGCCGGAGAGTCCGCTACCGGTGGCAGATGGATCGAGCGGGCATCGGGTGCTGCTGGCGCGGGCGCGCCGTGCAAGCGTGCGACGGCGGCCGCGAACCCCACGGGCAGGTTGATCTGTGAAGCGATGCGATCGAAGTAGTCGCTGTCGTCGATGACGGTGAGTGCATCGAGTTCCATTGAGACCAGGTTGGCGGCTGCCGCCGCATTGAAGGCCAGGGCATCGCCGCCGAAAGCAGAGCTTTCCGGTTCGATCTGCGCTGGCGCCAGCGGGCGCAATGTTTCATTGCCGGGCAGTGCCTGCGCTGGCGGTTCATTCTCGAGTTCCAGGGTCCAGCGGCGCACCGGCGTCGACGCGGCGACAGCGCCAGTGACGCCGAGCAACGATGCCGCCAGCATCGGAACGGCGAGCCCCGAGGCGAGATCCGGCAGATTCCTGAGTCCGTCCTGCAGCCGTTGTTCGGCGACGGCGAGGGGAACCGCGGCAACGATGGGATCTGCGGTTTCCTGGACGAAGTTGAACTTCATGGCTTTGCCACCAACCTTGCGTGACTCGAGTATCGGTCGTGGTGCGGCAAAGAGCGCGGTCGTGGCTTTATCCATCAGCGGCGCCGTGCCGAAGCGCGGGATGCCATTGATCACGACCAGTTGGATATCGTCCTCGAGCGCCTTGAGCAGTTTTTCGTAGGGATCGCCGGTCCTGCCTTTGATGATCACGAAGTCCGCGCGCTTGTCGGGTTCGATAGAGCCCAGCACTGTGTCCCACTTGAGCATGCGTGCCGGATTGATGGTCGTCATGGCGACCAGATCGCGCGACGAGAAAATGCCTCCGGCCCGATCGCTGAAGGCGCGGGCCACTTTGAGTTCCGAGAGCAGATTCTTGCTGCCGGAAGGCGACCAGTCGGAGCCCAGGGCGATGGCGACACCGGCTGCCTTCGTGCTTTTCACGTCCGCGGTGCCGCCATACAGCAGCAGATTGCTGAGCGGCGACCAGACGATGCTGCCGCCGTTCTCAGCCATCACCGCCAGATCCTGCGGCAACAATCCTGCTGCGTGGATGCCGATCAGTGCAGGCGTGATCGCCCACGAGTTGCCTTGCAGCTTCAGGCGCAGGAAGTGCTGACGCGCGATATCCCCGATACCTTCCGACAGATGCAGTAGCAGCGAGGCGTTGCCGGCGCTCTTCAGTCGCTTCGCAAAGGCCGCGGCGTTCTCCACATCTGCAATGCGTGTCAAGGCCTCGGGCAGGGCAGGGTCATCGGTGTTCTCGACGTTGCGCACGATGCCGCGATAGCTGTGCTGGATGCCCGCATCGGCGACGAGCGTCAGCCCTTGCGAGGTGGTGACTCCAGCGACCAGGCACTTGGATTCGACGTAACGGACCAGCGCTTCGATGGTGCCGCCGATGCTGGCGAGTACCGACATCGGCTGACTGATGAGGCGGCGTTTGTCAGGATGGCCGGACCATTGCCCGCGGTGCGCGAAGATGCGCGGTACCTGCCACAACTGCAGCGCGTTGTAGCTCAGGTGATTGTGCAGCTCGATGAGCCCCGGAAAGATAGTGCCGGCAGTGGCAATGACCGGTGCATCCTGAAAGTCGGCAGGCGCGGCAGCGGCAGCGTCGCGTACGGCGCGGATGACGCCGTCGGCGACGTAGACGCGACCGCGCGCGATGACCTTGGACGCACCGTTCATGGTGACGATGCGACCGTCCAGCACATAACGAGGGCCGGATAGCGGATCGATCGGTGTCTTTTTCGTGGGTGCCATGCTGAACCTTGCCGCGCTCGACGCTGCGACGCTGATTCACCGGTGTGCGCATCAGTGCGTGATCAGGGGGATTGCTTCTTCCTGTTCCGTGATGGGACGTCAGCGTGCGTCGCAGGACGATAGCCGGAAGGCTGACTGTTTCTATAGTCCGTCGAACCAACGGCAACAATCGCACTGAAGTACGAATGTGCGTAAACCGGAACAGCCCGGCTCGAACGATCGCGAATTTTTTGGAAGTCCGATCGCTTCGCTCGACAGCCGATCCATCTTCTTTGCCGTTGCGTGGGGTACATGCATTCGCATGCCTCTGCGATTCCAACGCCCGGTATTCGCTTCCCCGGTATGCGCAAAGAGAACGGGGATGATATTTGCGAATTCCGTGGCACAAGCCTTCGTTACGCAGTTGCAACTGCGTATCGTGGCCGCGCGGCCGTGACTCGCCCGTTGCACATCATGGAGTGGGTCGAATTGACGGTCGCAGACGATCCACAACGTAAGGGGAAGGTATGACGCGCTGTACATGGGTTCTGGCTGGCATGCTGCTGTCGACGCAGGCTTTTGGCGTAGAGCTGAAGAAGTTCGATCTTGCGACGTATTCGCAGGCAGTGACTGAATGCGATCGGCTGACCTCGCATGCCGACGATCCGAACCATGTTGCTCCCGGTGTCGTGGACGTGGATCTCCCCAAAGCGATTGCGGCATGTCAGGCAGATCTGCAAAAGGATCCGCAGAATCCGCGTCTGCTGTACCAGCTCGCGCGCTCGTTGGTCTATTCGGGTCGTACCGCAGAAGGTCTGACGTTCATCGACAAGTCAGCCGAGCTGAAGTACCCACAGGCGATGTTCGTATCCAGCCTCCTGTACCTCGACGGTTCTTTCGGCGCACCCAAGGATGTGTGTCGCGCTGCCAGGTTGATTCGCGAGTCGGCCATTTACGGACGCCTCGCGGGGCAGGTGGGATATCCCGCGCGCTTCATCGAAGGTCGTTTCGATGAGTGTTCGCCGCGAACCGACTACGATGAGCTGGTCGTGTTCCTGCAGGCGGTGCTGGACTCGAAGCCCGATTACTACAAGACGCTGCTTGCCGAATCGCTGCTGCGTGAGTTGAAGGCGAAGCGGGCCGCAGCGGCAGCGCGCTAAAACTGTGGAGCTCGGGCTGAATCCGCGAGCGTCATATCTATAGTGAAAATCAATGCCGCACAGGCCGTTCTGTGCGGCAATGTTCAACGCGGCGCGAGACTGCAAGCCGTCTGCGATGGCCAATAAAGTCATTGAGGGTTGGCTGGCGCTTTGCGCCGTAGACTTGCTGCGCCAGGCTTCAGTGAAATCCCTGAAGCCTGCGTGTCCGTGGTGTAAATCGTTCCGGCAGACTGGGTTACGATGCCGATCCCTGCGAGTGAGCTGAACGATTCCACGCTCATCCTGTCGTACGGCTATACCTTGCGTTGTCGCGTGAGTTTATTTTTGATGGTTCAGGAGACGAAGTCAGTGCGATCGAGAGTGTTGTTGAGCGTCGCGATGCTGCCGGTGTTGTTTCAGGTTTCGCAGGTACGTGCTGACAGTGTGGGTGATGCCGCGTCGGGCAAGCGTCTGTTTGGCCAGTGCATGGCATGCCATGTGGTCAAGGCCGATGCACCACGCATGATGGGGCCGAATCTGTACGGTGTCGTTGGCCGCAAGGCCGCAGCGGTTCCGGACTTCGCTTATTCGGCAGCGATGAAAAACTCGGCCGTCGTATGGAACGAACAGGAACTCGGTGAGTACCTGAAGAAGCCGGCGGCGTTCATGCCGGGCACATCGATGGTCTTCTTCGGCGTTCCCCAGGACCAGGCTCGCGCCGACATCATTGCCTATCTCAAAGAAGCGGTGCAGTAGCGAAGGCAATGTCAGCTGGCCGGTGGAGCGAGCGTGCCGGCCAGAATCGATGTCGCAATGTGACATATCCGCTGGTCTCTCGCCGTTCCAGCAAACCGCCATTCGATCCTGGACGGAGGCGCAGGGGAGCGGAAGATGTCCCTCACTACGGTGCGCGCTATCGCTGCTCGCTCAGCTGCGGGGGCCGTGCGGGGCCATATGCGCGTCCGAAATGACGTTCGATATGGCGCTGCGCGATGTCCCAGATGCTGGTCATCAGCAAGTAGTACAGCGCGGCCACCAGGAACAGCTCCAGCACCATGAATTCCTCCTGGATCAGCACCTGCGTGCGGCGTAGCAGCTCCTCCATGGAGATCACTGAGGTTATCGATGTTGTCTTGAGCAGCCCATTGATGCTGTTCCCTAGCGCGGGAGTGATCAATCGGGTGGCCTGAGGCAGGATGACGTAGCGCATGGCTTGTGCATGGCTCAGGCCAAGCGCTTTGGCTGCATTGGTTTGCCCTGCTGGCACGGACTGGATCCCGCCGCGGATAATTTCGGCGAGGTACGCCGCTTCATTCAAGATCAGTCCCAGAAGCGCAGACTGTATGACGGACAGCTTGATCCCGACTTGTGGCAGGCCGGTGTAGATGATGATCAACTGGACCAGAAGCGGCGTGCCGCGGAAAATCCAGATGTAAAACCCGGCGATGGAGGAAAGCCGTTTTAGCTTCGAAACGCGAGCCAAGGCCAGCACTGCTCCCAGGATCAATCCGCCCGCAATGGCGGCCAGTGTGAGCCACAAGGTGGTAAGCGCACCCCCGAGTAGATAGGGATTGAACAGGTAGTCCAGAAATCCCATCCAGTTCCAGCCTTGATTCATCGAGTCGGTCTCCACGCAAACGATCTGAAGTTCAGGTCATCGGTCCGTCAACTGCCTGAGCACCATCGATCGGCTGCACCCCGTATTGATCGAGCAGTTTCTGGAAACTGCCGTCCCTCTTCATGTCGTTTATCGCTCGTGCCATGGCCTCTGCGAGCTCCTTGTTACGCGCAGCGAGCGCGACGGGAGTGGGGAAGAGGCCGTGCAAGACGGTGTCGAAACCTCCGCGCCGCGCATACTCCGTGCTCGTCGCATCGATGCACACTGCCGCATCGAGCTGCCCGGCGCGCAGCGCCTGAAACGCCATGGAGAAGTTTTCGAACGTACGGATCGTCAGGCCTTTCATCCCCTTGGCGATGAGTTGTGCATGAAGTTCCCGCGCTTTGCGTTCCTCGAAGCCACCGATCTCCACGCCGACGCTTTTTCCCGCGAGGTCGTCGGTAGTCCGGATGCCCTGCGGATTTCCCTTCACCGTGCTGATACTGATCGCCTGCGCTTCGTACGGCAGCATGTGCATCAGCTTCGCGCGTTCGCGCGTATAGAAGATTCCGGTGTTGATCACGTCCCAGCGTCCGGATCGCAATCCGGGAATCATCGTGGTGAACTCGGTGCGTACAAACTCAGGTTTCAGGCACAACCGCTTGGCGATTTCCTGGCCGAGTGCGACGCGCATTCCCTTGAGTTCCCCGGATCGGTCCACGAACTGCATCGGAGGCAGCGTGGGATTGATCGACATGACGAGACTGCCTTTCTTCACGAGCGCCCCATCCGGGATAGTCGTCGTGCACTGACTGGCGCGCGCTTCCATCGTCGTCAGTAGAAGCGCGATCGATAGTGCGGCAACGGGTGGTAGTTTCACTTGAAGGTCCTGAAGTTTTGCGATTGAGATGATTGATCGCGCGCGCGGCCCGTATAGTATTGAGGCACGCATGCGGCGCATGCGAGACCAGGTGTACGGGAGCGCGCAATGATAGTGATCGATCGAGTGAGCAAGTGGTACGGCGCGAGCCAAGTGTTGAGCGAATGTTCCGCGAGCATCGCGAGAGGCGAAGTGGTCGTCATCTGCGGGCCCTCCGGATCAGGCAAGTCGACGTTGATCAAGTGCGTGAATGCACTCGAGCCGTTTCAGAAGGGGGATATCAATGTCGATGGCATCTCGCTGCGTGATCCTGCCGTGGATGTCAATGCACTGCGGTCCCGCGTCGGCATGGTGTTTCAGCATTTCGAGTTGTTCCCGCATCTGAGTATCGAACGAAATCTCACGATTGCGCCGATGAAAGTGCTCGACCGCACCGAGGCGGAGTCGCTTGCACGGGCGAGAGAGTTGCTGGAGCGGGTGGGCATGAGTGCACATTCGCACAAGTATCCGAGCCAGCTTTCCGGTGGACAGCAGCAACGCGTCGCGATTGCGCGAGCGCTGGCAATGGATCCGGCAGCGATGCTTTTCGACGAGCCCACATCCGCGCTCGATCCTGAGATGGTCAGTGAAGTTCTGGATGTCATGGTGCAGCTCGCCGGCGACGGGATGACGATGCTCTGTGTCACCCATGAGATGGGCTTTGCCCAGAAAGTTGCTGATCGGGTGATTTTCATGGATGCCGGTCGAATCATCGACGACTGCCCGAAGGATGAATTCTTCGGGAACACCGCTGCGCGTCCCAAACGCGCACAGCAGTTTCTGTCGAAGGTGTTGAAGCACTGACGCGAGCGTGGCGCGCTGTCCCGGAAGGAATCGTCACAGAGCCAGCTTCGGAACGAATTTCTTGTCGGACAGCAATCGGTCATAGGCCGCTTTGGTTTCGCTTGCTTCGATTGCCCGGGTCCAGTTCGCCGCAAACTTGTCGGGATCGATGGCCTTCGCCTGCTGAATGCTATCGATGGCCTTCTGCTCGTCTCCCATCAGATAAGCGATGAAACCCTGATGAATGCGGTCGGCGCTGTTGTGAGGTTCCCAGCGCACCAGATTGTCCGCGAGCAGCATCGCGTCGGCATACTTTCCCAAAGCCACGAGCGGCGCGCGTTTTCCGCGCAGGCTCCACGCCAGTTGCAGCGGAAGCTGCCGTCCAAGTTCGTGGACAGGGTCCTTGTGGTCGTTGACGTTTACATAGGCGAGGCGGTCATTCGCGAAGGCGGAGCCGCCTCCCTTGCGCACGACCATCAATCCGGCGGACTGTCTGCCGCGCCGGTCACCGCCTGCGTCATCGCCAGCCTTCAGGGCCGCGTATAGACGTTCGGCGAGTTCGCCTCGCGAAGACTCGAAGGCCGCGGCCATCGCCTGCACGACGTGCTGGCCCGCAAGAATGTTGCCTTGAACGCTGTAGTGAGTGCCCGTGATGTGGCCTCGCCATTCGTTTGCCAACGGGCCCGTGTAGACAGCAACACTGCCCTTCGCGTCGACTACGGCCACCTGGCGACCCTCCTTGCGGGGGTAGGGATCTTCCGCCAGCAACTGGTCGACCACCTGTTGAGCGCTCAGTCCCTGCTTGAGCAGTTCCAGTCCTCGGGGACCATAGCTGCCATTCATGTGCGCCTGCGTAGCCACAGCGCCCACTCCAGGTTCAGCCCAGGGCACGTGATTGCCAACGCCGAACACCAGCGAAGCCACTGCGACGCCCAGGTCGCCAGTCTCCGGGTCGAACGCAACGATGGAAAACGTGGCGAGCGCCGGTTGTGCGAAAAAACACACGATCGCCGCCATGAATACCTTACACAGGGAACGCGCTTGCATTGTCTGTCCTCGTAGTGCGGTCAATAGCTGGATCAGAAAATGCAAGTGGTATGCCAGCGGGATTCCAACTGTCAAACGCAGAGTGAACTCGCGCAAAGCCGTTGATTGACGCCTACCGATCCCACCTTCGCGTCACTGGCGGACACGTTCTCTCCGTAAAGCGGGCACGAACTGTCGCCATAACTGTGCAGAGAGCAAGCCAGCCGCACCAGAGCGATACAGTGCCGCAGGCCGACAGGAAGGCAAGAAATCCGTGCAACCGGAAAATTCACGGGGGATTCCCACATCCCGACGATGGTCCTGAGCTGGCATGGCTGTTGCACGATCGGTACGCCGGTGGGATACCACTGGTATCTCGAATGTGTGCGACCGGAGGATATATGCAGAAACTAACAATCGCCGGCCAGAACAGTCTGGTGGTCGGAGCAGCGGCGCTCCTGACGTTGATGGTGACGGGCGCTTCAGACAGTAAGGCGCAGGATGTGGCGGCCGATGGGGTCGTTCACGAAGTGGTGGTGACGGGATCGAGGCTGCGGCGCGATGACCTGTCGGCTCCAAGCCCGACGATCATCATGTCGTCTCAGGAAATCCAGATGTCCGGTCGCGGCACGCTAGAAGGCATGTTGAACGAACTGCCTCAGGTGAATCCAGATACCGGCGCGACCACGTCCAATATTGGTCAGGCAGGTCTGCACACCGCGGACCTTCGTGGACTCAGACCCGAGCGCACGCTGGTTCTCGTGAACGGAAAGCGGTTCACCCCTGCCAATGAAAGCGGCCTGGTGGATCTTTCACGCATCCCCTCAGCACTCGTCGAGCGTGTCGAGGTGACAACCGGCGGTGCCTCGGCTGTATACGGATCCGACGCCATCGCGGGCGCCGTCAACTTCATCATGCGCAAGGACATCGACGGGCTCGAGGTCAAGTACGACTACGGCCAGACATTCGAAAGCGACGGTGAAACCCAGAAGCTGGATATCCTGTTCGGCACTGACTTTGCCGGCGGTCGCGGCAACATGGTCCTGCACGCGGGCGTTTACGATCAGAAGTCTGTGGTATTCCAGGATCGGGACTTCTCGCGCATCAATATCGACGTGCGCAATGGACGGCTGGTTCCGGCCGGTACCTCCAACAATCCCGGTACCAGTTTTTTTCTGACGCCGACGCAGATCAATCAGCTGGTCGGCGTGGATCTCGCCGATTTCACGACCGATCGCGATTACTCGAGCGGCGGAGCGGGGAGCTGTACGCAGGTGCAGGGCATCCGGTTCGGGCGCGATGGTGTCCCGCTGCCGTATTGCGATCCGCAGGATCGCTTCAACTACAACACCGGCAATTACATGATGCGGCCCTACAAGAGCCACAGCATCAGCGCGCTAGCGGATTACGCGATCAACGATTCGATAAGCGCATACACGGAGTTGTTCTACACGAACAATCAGAACTCGTGGAATCTGAACGTTGCCTCGTTCATGCCACAGACGAGTGGCTACAACTCGCTGCTGTTGCCGAACTATGCAATCAATCCGGTGCTGTTCCCTGCGACCCGTGACTTCCTGGTGTCGAATGCCGCGATCTTCGATCCGGATGGCGACGGCAACGCGCAGATCTTCGCTGCGGGACGCAACCTCGCGGAAGGTGGTTATCGAAATTACAGCTACGACAACAGTTCCTACAGCATGACCGGCGGCCTGCGGGGCAAGGTGCCGTTCGTTGGCGGTGACTGGCAATGGGACAGCTTCTATCAGGTGCAAAAGGCAACGGAGGCGCAGAACCAGACTGGCGGCGTGTCGCCGCTGCGCATGTCTCTCGGCTTGGATGTCGTTGTCGATCCGGTCACCGGCGTAGCCCGATGCCGCAATGCCTACTCCGGATGCATTCCGATCAATCTGCTCGGCATCGAGGCGGCGACGCCCGAGATGCTGGCATTCCTCACGCCGGAGAAGGGCGATCAGGAGTATTTCAATCGCGATGTATTCCAGATTTCAACGAATGGCACTTTGTTCAATCTGCCGGCCGGCCCGGTGGCGACTGCCATCGGTTTTGAATGGCGTGAGCAGGGTTATCGCTTCCTGCCCGGTGGTTTGAACGAAAGCGGACCGCAGGGCAGTCAGCAGCCCAGGATCGACGCTTCGACCGATGTGTGGGAAGTGTTCACGGAGGCGCGCGTACCTATCATCGCCGACGTTCCGGGCATCGATTCGCTGACGCTTGAACTTGCGTATCGATACTCCGACTACTCGACCAGCGGTGGAGTCGGTACGTACAAGGGCGGTCTCG
Organism: Povalibacter sp.; assembly: GCF_036520495.1. Taxonomy (GTDB): domain Bacteria; phylum Pseudomonadota; class Gammaproteobacteria; order Steroidobacterales; family Steroidobacteraceae; genus Steroidobacter. The sequence continues at coordinate 34,505 of NZ_DATDJO010000006.1, forward strand.
AGTATGCGCCGGTCGACTGGCTGCGCTTCCGCAGTGCTTACAATCGGGCGGTGCGCGCACCGAATCTGCGCGAGCTCTATGCGCCGCAGACCCGAGGATTCGAAGGTGGCGAGGATCCCTGTGATTCCGAGCTGAATCCGTCCCAAGCCGTGCAGGATTTCTGCGTTCTCACGGGTGTGCCTGCCGACACCATTGCGAACTTCGTGCCCAGCGTGGATCTGAGCGGCCGGCGCGGCGGCAACCCGAACCTCGTTCCCGAGGAGTCCGACACCATCACGGTCGGTTTTGTTGCTTCGCCGTCATTCATTCCGGATTTCCACCTCACGGTCGACTACTTCAATATCGAGGTGAACGACTCGATCAGCACAGTGACCGCCGAAACGATGCTGCAGACGTGCTACACACTGCTCGATATCAATCACCCCTCCTGCCGTGCTGTCACGCGCCTGCCGAACGGGCTGGTGTACGAAGTGCTGGCACTGTCGAGCAACATCGCCACCTTCGAGGTCAACGGACTGGATGTCGCTTTCGACTACTCGATGGGATTGCCGGACTTCATGGGCATCGGCACCAACGGAGCGGCATTCAAGTTCCGCGGGCTGTTCGGCTGGATGTTCGAACGCAAGAGCCAGCAGATCGACATTGCGCCTGTCGTCGATTGTGCCGGCAAGATGGGTACGAACTGTAGTGGCTTCGGCAACCGTCCGATCCCGGACTTCACCGCAAAGATTGATTTCCGATACGTCAGCGGCGATCTGTCGCTTGGTGCGACCTTGCGTCATATCGGTGAGTTCGGCTTCGTGGACGGTGACGCTCGTGCCGCCGTGTTCAACGGCAAGGTCGCTGCGGAGAACTACTGGGATCTCGATGCGAGCTACAACCTGCGGGATTCGTTGAATCTCCATGCAGTAATCAAGAACGTCAACGACGGACAGCCGACGGTACTGGGTCAGGGCCTGGCCGGCGATGCGGGTGTGGACGTGGGTCTCTACGACGTGCTGGGTCGACGCTTCATGGTCGGTTTCAACTACAAGTTCAACTAGAGGCGGACGACGGCCGGAGGTGATCGCCCCCGGCCGTCTGCAGCGAAAGTCTCCGGCAATGCGGCCCGGGTCGCGACGCAAGCGGCGGAGAATCGTTCACAAGACGGCGACAACATGTGAGTTATGCAGAAATTCAAAGGGACCTTTACGATGATGATCACCCCCTTCTCGGGGGATGGTTGCCGGATAGAGGAGGCGGTGCTCCGGGATTTCGTCGACTGGCAGATCGAACAGGGAGTGGCAGGGTTAATTCCCCTGGGAAGCACAGGGGAGTTTCTTTCACTGTCGGATGAGGAGCGACATCTCGTCGCGAGCGTTGTCATCCGGCAAGCCAACGGACGAGTGCCGGTGATCATCGGTACGGGCGCGGAGTGCGCCACCGATGTCGTGCGGTTCAGTCGCGATGCAGAGGCGCTCGGTGCATCCGGCGTCATGGTGATTCCTCCGTTCTACAGTACGCCCACCGAGGACGAGATCGAGCGTCACTACGAACTCGTCGGCAAAGCGGTCTCGATTCCGGTGATGGTCTACAACAATCCGGCGACCGCGAATGTCGACATGTCGCCGCAGCTGCTTGCGCGGTTGTCGAAGATCGAGAACGTCGCCTACGTCAAGGAATCGACCATGGACGCGACGCGAGTGCGCGACATCGCTCGGCTCTCCGACAATCGCATGGGCGTCTTCGGCGGCATCCTGGGTTTCGAATCGTTCATGAATGGGGCGGTCGGGTGGACCGCCGTAGGTGCGAATGTCATGCCTCGGGATTTCGCAGCGATGTATCGGCTGTGTGTGACGAGCGTCGATCTGGAGGCGGCACGGGATCTGTACCGCAAGATTCATCCGGTGATCGAGATCGTCGGCAAACATCGCTACGTGAGTGCTACGAAAATGATTCTGGAGTTGATGGGCCTGCCGGTCGGACCGCCACGGCCGCCGCGACTGCCGTTCGATGGGGGGAATCTTGGATGGGCCAAACGCATCGTTGCTGAGATGGGCCTGACGTTTCGCGGAGGTGGCTGACATGTCTGAGCTGGATCTGATTATCAGGAATGCCGAAGTCGCAACGGCCACGGATGTGTTCGTCGGCGATATTGGCATCGCAAACGGCAAAGTGGCCCAGCTCGGCACCGTCACGGCGGACGCACGGCGCATCATCGATGCGCGAGGACGCTTGATGACGCCGGGCGGCGTCGATGGTCATTGCCATCTGGATCAGCCGAGTTCGGACGGCTCGGTGATGGCCGACGATTTCGCCACCGGTACGCTTTCGGCGGCGTTCGGCGGCACCACCACGGTTCTGCCGTTCGCATGCCAGCAGAAGGGCAACACCCTCCGTGCAGCAATAGAGGACTATCACCGCCGTGCGCATGGCAAACCCGTGATCGACTACGGCTTTCACCTGATCGTGAGCGACCCGACGCCGACCGTGCTGGGAGAGGAGTTGCCCGCGCTGATTCGCGAGGGCTACACGCATTTCAAGATCTACATGACCTACGACGATCTGAAAGTGACCGACCGGCAGATTCTTGATCTGTTGGCGCTGGCTCGTGTCGAAGGCGCGATGCCAATGATCCATGCGGAGAATGATGATTGCATCGCCTGGCTCACGGATCTGCTCGAGGAGGCCGGTAAAACCGCGCCGCGATTTCACGCCGAATCGCGACCGACGGTGATCGAGCGAGAGGCGGCGCATCGCGCGATATCGCTTGCCGAACTCATCGACGTCCCGGTGCTGATTGTGCACGTGTCGAGTCATGCGGCCATGTCCCAGATCGAACAAGCCCAGTCGCGCGGAATCCAGATCTTTGCCGAGACCTGCCCGCAGTATCTTTTTCTGACTGCTGACGATCTGGCCGCTCCCGGATTCGAGGGAGCCAAGTGCATCTGCAGTCCACCACCGCGCACGCGCGATGACCAGGAACACATCTGGCGCGGTCTTCGCACCGGCGTATTCCAGGTCTTCTCGTCAGACCACGCGCCTTACAGCTTCGAGGGAACGAGCGGCAAGCGGGTTGCCGGCGCGAGCGCAAAATTTCGCGCCGTGCCCAACGGCGTTCCCGGAATCGAGACGCGTATGGCGCTGCTGATGTCCGAAGGTGTGATGAAAGGGCGCATCGATATCCACAAGTTCGTGTCGCTCACCGCCACGGCGCCCGCGAAGATCTACGGGCTCTATCCAAAGAAGGGATCCATCGTGCCTGGCTGCGATGCCGACCTGGTAATCTGGAATACGGAACGTCCGTTCACGCTGACCAACGACAGACTTCACCACAACGTCGACTACACCCCCTATGAAGGCATGCAGCTGTCGAGCTGGCCGGACATGGTGTTCTCGCGCGGGGAGTTGATCATCGAGAACGGCGAGTGCCTGGGTCAGCGCGGTCGGGGCCAGTACCTGAAATCGGCACGACGCAGTGCCGGCCGTTCCGCCGTCGCCTGATGCTGTTGATGAGCACGCACTCGAACAACGATCCCGCGAAAGTCATCCTCGGCTTTCTCGAAGACCTGGTCAGGATCCCGACGGTCTACCCGCCCGGCAATACACAGGCGATTTCCGCATATCTGCATGCGACGCTCGCAGCGCTGGGATACGCGACGAAAACCTACGCAGCAGCGCCCGGCCTGGACAACGTGATCGCACGCATGGGAGCCGGTCGCCCCTCGCTGGTCTTCAATGCTCATGTCGACACGGTCGGTACTGGCGATCCAACGCTGTGGACGCATCCGCCTTTGGAATTGTCTGTGAAGAACGGGTACTGCTTTGGTCTGGGTGCCGCGAACTGCAAGGGCAGCGCCGCAGTACAGCTGTGGCTGGCAGCGGAGCTGGCGCGCAGGGGAGGGCCGCGACGAGGTGAGGTCGTCTTCACGTTCGTGACCGATGAAGAAAGTCTTGGGCAGCACGGCATGTATGCGTTGCGCGAGCAGGGTTTGATCAGGCCGGACATGTTGCTGCTCGGCGCACCGACCGCGAACGCGGTGATCAACGCCGAGCGCGGCGTTTTATGGGCACAGGTCACCACCACGGGACGACCGGCTCATGCAGGTGCTCCTGAACGCGGCGACAACGCCATCGCTCGCATGATGCGAGTACTGCAGCATCTCACAGCCCGAATGGAGGTGTTACTGAAGGACCGCACCGACGGGGACATGTGCTCCACGTTCAATATCGGACAGATCAATGGCGGCACCAACACCAACGTAGTGCCAGCACGTTGTTCTGTGCAGATCGATCGGCGACTGCTGCCCGGGGAATCCGTCGAGGAGGCTTTCGCAGAAATTGAGTCCATCGTTCGATCGGCGGGTGAGCCGCGGGCGGCGGTCTGCGTCGAACAACTGCGCGGTACTGACGGTTTTCGATCGATCGCTGCGGAACTGGTCGAATCGCTGTGCGCTGCGATCACTACGGTTACCGGTGATCCAGCCAGCTTTGCGAGTGCGATCGGTGTCAGCGACGGACGGTACTTCGCGGCGGACGGTATCGAGATCGTCAACTTTGGACCTGGCGAAGGCAGCGAAGGACACGCGAGTAACGAATCCGTTTCGATCGACTCGCTGCGATCGAGCGCCATGATACTGGAGCGCATGGTCGGTGCGCTGATGGGCTACCGGGACGAGCCCGGCCACTTGCCTCGCGACTGATTATGACGCGGCTCGGAGGCAGCAGTATTCAGGCATGTGGGGCTGAGATCGCCTTCGACATGGACGGTGTGCCGGTCACCGCGATCGAGGGCGAGACTGTCGCGGCAGCGCTGCTCGCTGCCGGCAAGGTCCAGTTCCGCCGCGACAGGGCCGGTGTGGCGCGCGGTCCCTTGTGCGGGATGGGCGTGTGCTTTGACTGCGAAGTCGACATAGACGGTGTGCGTCAGCGCGCGTGTCTCACGAAAGCGCGTGCGGGCATGAAGATACGGTCATCGCACTACCGTGTCGGCGGTATCAAGCCGGGCGGTGGTGTCGTTCGGCATGAAGAGATCGTCTGTGAAGTCCTGATCGTCGGCGCGGGCCCGGCCGGGATGACGGCAGCAGTCGCGCTGGCTGACGCGGGCATTGCCGTCGTGATCGTGGAAGAGCGAGCAGAACCGGGCGGACAATATTTCAAGCAGCTCGCTCCGTCGCAGCGTTTCCAGAAAGATGCGGACAATCAATATGCAGAGGGGCGCCGACTGATCGGTCGCCTTGCCGAGACGACGGCGAGATTGATCACAGGCGCAACTGTCTGGGGTGCGTCGCGGTTATCGCAGCGTGGTCGGCTGCGGTTCGAGATCGGCGCGGCGCAACGCACGTTCGCTGTGGAGACGAGCCACGTCATTCTGGCGACCGGTGCGTTCGAATCCGTGCCGGCGTTCACTGGTTGGACCCTTCCTGGTGTTCTGACGACCGGCGCGGCGCAGGGATTCGTCCGTTCCTATCGCGTTGCACCGGGCAGAAGGGTGCTCATCGCGGGCAACGGCCCCCTGAATCTGCAATTGGCGGCCGAGCTGCTCGACGGCGGCGTTGAAGTAGTGGGTGTCGCAGAAGCTGCGCGCCGGCCGTCCTTCCGCAGCGCTCGTTCGTTGCTCGGCGCATTCCTGGCTTCTCCGGGACTCATGGTGCGCGGTGCCGGGTATCTCGCGACGCTTCGCAAACACCGGGTGCCTCTCTGGTTCGGCTACCACGTGGTCGCTGCCATCGGCGGGGATCGCGTGAAGGCGGCAACCATCTCATCGCCTGGCGGCGATGAGATGACATTCGACGTAGACACTGTGTGCGTCGGCTATTCGCTGCAGCCTGCCAACGAACTGGCACGTCTGCTCGGCTGCCGTCACGTCGCAAATGACACGGGAGTTCTCGTACCGGTACGCGACGAGAATGGGCAATCGAGCGAGGCGGGCGTTTTCGTTGTGGGCGATTCCGGCCGGATCGGCGGCGCGCACGTCGCAATCGCGGAAGGCGCGATCGCGGCGGCCGCCATCGCGAACGAATTGTCCAAGCCGCTTGCACCGCCGGGTCGCTATCGCCGGCAACTGCAACGACATCGCAGGTTTCAGCGCCATTTATGGACGTTCTATCAGTCGACGCACGACAAGGGGCCTGCTGCGGACGTGATCGTCTGTCGCTGCGAGCGCGTCACCGCTGGCGAACTGACTTGCTTGCTGACGAGCGGCATTCGAGATGGCGACAGCCTGAAGCGTATTTCGCGCGCAGGCATGGGCATGTGCCAGGGACGCTACTGCTCGCGTCGGATCGCAGCCCTCATTGCCGAACACACGCTCCCCAATGCCGGGCCCACTTCGATCGCCACTGCGAGAATGCCTGTGAAGCCGACGCTCATTGCGGGAATCGCGGCAGAGAAACCCGAGTGGCATGGGTACCGCACGACACACCTGCCGGCGACGGCCGCGAGTGCGGGTGACGACGGCGGTTTTCAGGACGCACAGGTGCTGGTCATCGGCGCCGGAATCATCGGTGTGTCTACTGCGCTGTATCTGGCACGGGCGGGTGTCGATGTGCTCCTCATCGATCAGGGTGCGGCCAACGGCCAGGCGTCGGGGGCCAATGCCGGGAGTCTGCATCTCCAGTTGTTGTCGTGGGACCTCGCAGAAGAACCCGCGGCGCGCGCCATCGCTGCCGAGACTGTGCGATTGCAACAGCTCGGAATCGCGGCGTGGCAGGAGCTGCAGCACGAAGTCGACGGGGATTTCGAAATGCGACTCAGTGGCGGCATCGTCGTTGCGGAAACCGACGCCCAGATGGAATTCCTCGCGCAGAAAGCGGCGCTCGAGCGCAAGTTCGGCGTCGCCGTGGAAATGCTCTCCGGCAGCGATCTGCAAAGGATGATTCCCGCGGTCGCGGATACGATGATCGGCGGAACCTATTGCGGCGGCGAAGGCAAGATCAATCCGATGCTGGCCACGCCCATGGTTCTGCGCAAGGCGCTGCAGGCGGGCGCCAGATTTGAAGCGAATGTCGCGGTCTGTGGTATCGAGCCGGTCCGCAATGGCTATCGGGTTGCCACCACTCGCGGCACGATTCGCTGCGGCAAGATCGTCAATGCGGCCGGTGGCTGGTGTGCGGGAATCGCGGCTCTGGTCGGCGCCAGCCTGCCCGTTCAGGCAGCTGCGCAGCAGATGATCGTTACGGAGCCGACGGATCTCAAGATCGACTACCTGCTTGCGCTGTCGCAGCGGCACCTGACGATGAAGCAGGCGCCGAACGGCAATCTTCTCATCGGCGGTGGCTGGCCCGCGGCGTTCGATGCACAGCTCGGCAAGGCAGTGACCTTGCGCGACAGCATCGAAGGAAATCTATGGGTAGCGCAGCGGGTCGTCCCCGCCATCGGGCAACTGCGCATGCTGCGAAGCTGGGCGACTGTCGGCGTCATGATCGATGGCGCGCCAATTCTCGGTGAGCTTCCCGGCCGTCCCGGCTTCTTCAATGCTGTCGGCGCCAATGGCTACACGATGGGCCCGATTCTGGGCCGCATCACGGCAGAACTCGTGACTACCGGTGCGCCATCGACCGATGTCCGCCCGTTCGCGGTCGAGCGCTTTGGTGCGCGCTGACGCAGCGGTCCCGCTTATCCATTTCCATGCGTTACAACGATGAGGTGATGACGATGCTGATACAACCCGTTTCGGTCCGGATCGCTTTGCTTGCGTGCTGTGCGATGACGGTGAGTGCGTGTGGCTCCGGCATATCGGCCCCGTCGGCGGACAAGTCGCAGACGGCGGCTGGCAAGGCAGCGAGCGTGACCACGTATGGTATCCCGCAGTCGAAAGAACGCTTCGAGATTCAGACGCGCCTGATCGCGGACAAGCTGGATCGGGCCCTGCTGCCCGCGATGCGCAATCAGAAGATCGATATGTGGATCGTCCTGGATCGCGAGTACAACCCGGACCCGGTCCATGTCGAACTCGGTGGGCGCGGCACGGGTGTGCGAGCTGCGTACATTTTCTACGACAATGGCAGCGACAAGCCGGAAAAAATCTACTTCGGCTCGCACGAGCAACCGGCCAACTCGGTCATTGCGCGCGTGTATGACGTTAAAGGTTACTACGGTTACAGCAAGGAGGGCCTGACACCGCACCTGCGCAAAGCAGTTTTCGACCGCGCGCCCAAGCGCATCGGAATCAACATGTCGCCGACACTGCCCTCGGCGGATGGCATAACCGCGACATTGCGGGACTATCTCGCACAGACGATCGGACCGGAGTTCGCCAAGCGCCTGGTGTCTGCGGAACTGGTGATACGGGACTTCAGGTTGAGTCGCACGGCGCTCGAGACGGAACTCTACACCGACCTGGTGCGATGGTCGGCGATGTGGATGGAGGAAGCGTTGAGCACGCAAAATGTGACAACAGGCAAGACGACTGCAGCGGACATAGCGTGGTGGCTGAAGGATCGTGCGCTGGAGCTGGGTCTGACGGGTGGCGGAACGGTCCGGGTCGTGCGAAGCGGTGAGCTGCTTCCCGTGCACGATCCGGACATTGCCATGGAGCCGGGCGACATCATCGGCATCGACGGCGGGCTGGAGTACAACGGCTATAAAGTCGATATCAAACGGACGGCCTACATCCTTCGATCCGGCGAGAACGCCATGCCGGCAGGTCTGCAGGCAGCCTGGAAAGCTACGCATGACATGGCCGATCGATATGTCGAGAACATGCAGATCGGCAAAGTCGGTCACGAGATCTGGGCCGCGGTTAACGCCCAGGCTGAATCGCTGGGCTATCACGCAGTCGGCCCCGATGCTGGTGGTGACGCCGTAACCGGAAACCGACCGGAGGTCGGCATCTATGGGCACTCGGTAGGTACCGTGGCGCACGATATTGGCGCACGAATCGCTGCAAACATCCCCTTCGCTTATGGTGACCGGGTGCGTTATCCGCTCGTGGAAGGCGAATGGGTCTCCATCGAGTTTCACGTGAGCACGCCGGTGGAGGAGTGGGACGGCAAGACTTGGTACGCGCGATTCGAAGAGACGGGGCAATTGACCCGCGACGGCATCAAGTGGCTGGTGCCGATTCAGAAGGATCTGTTTCTGATCCAGCCCGCTGGCTGAGCAGGCTTCGGTGGGTTGCGTGCATGGTGGCTCTTGCGATTGATTGCATTGAGACTACTATGCCCGCAACACCACGCGCAGCGTGCAGCAGGACACAGCGTCGACGATGGCACGGAAATCACAGAAGGGCGCGCAGCCGCCGGGCGATACGCTCGAGCAGGCGGCGTATGAAATGTTGATGCGCAAGATCATGGATCGATCGCTGGTCGGAGGGGCCGTCATCCAGGAACGCAAGATGGCGGACGCCTTCGGAATTTCCCGTACTCCGATGCGCCGGGCGCTGGCCAAACTCGAAGGCGAAGGACTGCTGATCCGCCTCACCGACCGATTGCTGTCGGTGAAGCTGGTTTCACTCCAGGAGTGCCTCGATGCGATGGCCGTGCGCCTGCTGATCGAGCCGGAGGCAGCGCGTCTTGCCACCGGAAGAATTCCTGCGCCGAAGCTTGAAGAATTGAAGAGTCAGTTGGGCGACCTCACGACTACCAAGAATCCCAGCCGCGATATGCACTGGGCGCTCGATGACAATCTGCACACTGCCATCGCGCAATACAGCGGCAACAAGGCCATTCTCGATACGGTGGCGCAACTGCGTCGTACGACCCGAATGTTCGAGGAAATGGCTGTGCCGCAGCCGACGTGGTCGCCAGGCACCGAAGAGCATCTGAAAATCATCAAGGCCATGCAGCGTGGTGATCCCGGGAAGGCTGCGGAAGCCATGCGCGTTCACCTGGTGGTGTCGAGAAAAAACGTTCTCGGCATGCTCGATCAGTAGGTTTCTTCGCGCAGCCACATCCGTCCGTTGCGCGAGCGGCGGAGCTACATCCGGAACGTCGTTTCTCTGAGCGCTCCAATTCAGCGCAACCCTGCGCTGACGCGCAGAATGCATCCGCACCGGCGATGCCGATCGCCGCGCTCCGCGTCGAAATTTCCAGCGCATACACGCCAGCTTCCGCGCGTGCCAAAACTGCACGTGGCCACGGTGCGTCCGGCCCATTTCAGTGCAAAAACGCTCGTATCTTCCTGCGCATAGCAACCGTTGCATGGAGGTATCCGGGTGGTATACATATGGAATCCCCAATGTCATGAGCCTACGAAATGAAGCACCGGACGACAGGCGTAGCCACACAGCCCTCGTATGCGTTTCCTCGGCCGCTGCGTTCCACGGCAGTTCTTGCGGCCGCTTTCGCAGCGCTTTGCTGTCTGTCGCTGCCATCGGCGGCGCAATCAACGGCGGCGACGCAGTTGCAGGCGTTCATCGACTCCTACGTAGCGGAGAACGAACACCCCAAACTTACGTCGCTCAGTGCGCAGTCGTTTACCGAAGAGCTGGCGAAGACGCAGGCGGACCTCAAGCGATTGCGCGCGATCGACACGACGAAACTCACGCTCGACGAGCAGATCGACTGGGAATTCGGTCACAGCATTCTGCGCGGCGACGAAATCGAACAGCAGTTGACCCAGCCCTGGAAGAAGGATCCGCGCGTCTACATGCGCTTCAATGACATCGCGCGCGCCATCGGACAGCCGGGTGAGATTTCCGCCAAGGCGGACGACGTGTTGAGCCGGCTGAAACTGGTGCCGGAACAGATCGAGAACGGCCGGAAGAATCTCGAGCAGTACGTTCCCAGATTCCAGGAACTCAGTGTCTTCATGGCCACTGGCGCCGTGTCGATGCTGGATCGCGATGTGCCGGCGTTCGCCAGGACTGTGCCGGGTCCCAAGCAACCGCAGCTGCTGCAAGCAGCTGCCGCCGCGAAGCGTTCGATGGAGGGATACATCAGATTCCTCGAGACGGATTTGCCCAAGCGTCCAGCCGGCGACTTCGCCATCGGCGCCGCAGCCTACAACGCGATCCTGAAGGACCAGTACCTGCTTTCCTATGACGTGGACTCGCTGTTCGAGTTCGCGAAGCAGGAGTTCGACAAGACGGTTGCGGAGATGGAGGCGGTTGCCAGAAAGATCGATCCGGGCAAGACCTGGCAGCAGCTGTGTGAGGAGATCAAGAACGACTATCCGGATCCGCACAAGATGATCGAAGTTCACCAGGAGTGGGTGGACAAGGCGAAGCAGCACATCCTTTCGAAGGGCCTCGTGCCGATTCCGTGGAAGGAGCGCGCGAACGTGGTGCCCCGCGCCGAATACCTGCGCAAGTATTCCTACTACGGAAACTTTTCGCGCGCACGCAAGCCCGATGCGCAGGGCGTCCTGGTGGCGGAATGGATGATTAATCCATTCGAAGATCAGTGGGACGAGAAGACGAAGAACGAATACCTGGTCGAACACGATTACGGCGTCATCATCGTCACGGCCCCGCACGAGACTTATGCGGGCCATCATGTGCAGGGTCTCTACCAAATGCACAACCCGAGCAAACTTCGCCGGACCAATGGCATTTCCATCTTCAGCGAGGGCTGGGGCCTGTACAACGAGCAGCTGATGCGCGAGACCGGCTTCTTCCCCAATGACCGGATCGTGTTGCGGGCGTTGCAGCTGCGACTGTGGCGCAACGCCCGCGTCATCTGGGATGTCGGCATTCACAGCGGCAAGATGAGCTACGAGGAGGCGATCTCGCTGCTGAGCGATCGCGTCGGATTCCTGCGCTGGGCTGCGCAGCTCGAAGTGGACGGCTCCGCTGCATCGCCGGTCTATCGCATCGGCTACTTTCTCGGGATGAGCGAAATCCTGCGCCTGCGCGCGGATTATCAAAAGCTCATGGGCGACAAGTTCACGTTGTCGGACTTCCACGAGAAGCTGCTCAAGGTCGGGAACATGCCGCCCGCGCTGATGCGCAAGGGGCTGCTCGCCAGCATCACCGAGTGACTTCCATGCGATTGACGTTATTGCCTGCTCTCTGTGCGTCGGTTCTGTGTGGACCGACGGCAGCCCAGACACTCGATCGTTTCCAGGGTGTGGAGTTGCTGCGCCATTCCGCTCAGTCCGGCGGAGAGGTTCTGCGTCTGATCAGGAACGACAAACTGGACCTCGTATTGCCGGGCGCCATGCGCGACAACGGCGTCGACATGTGGATCCACGTCACCCAGCAGGGCGATCAGGATCCCATGGCGATGCAGTTCGGTGAAACGTACGGCTACCTGGTGTTCACGGATCGGGGCGGCAAGATCGAACGCGCCGTGTTCGGTGGCGCGGGTGCGGTTGAGAAGATCGATGTGCGCGGATCGGCTGCCATCGCGCGCGCATTGTCGAGCTACGACGCGGGCTACCGGCTTGCAGAGGGATATGGCGACGAGGTGTACGACGAATTCCGCAAGTTCGTTGCGGAGCGAAATCCCAAGACGATCGCCGTCAACAGTTCGACCTGGTTGCCCGTGGCGGATGGCGCGTCGCATTCGGCTTATCAGCGACTGACCAAGACGTTGGGGCCAGAGTACTCGGCGCGGTTGGTCTCGGCGGACAAGGTGATCACCGACTACATCGTGCGGCGCACGGTGCGTGAAGTGGCGGCTCAGATCACGACGCTGGAAATCTCGCGACAGATCGCGCTGGAGGCGCTGGCACGGATCCGTCCCGGCGTGACAACCATTCGCGAGATCACGAGCTGGGCGATGGAGGAGGCGTTCAAGCGGGGCGTTGGCGAGTACCGGACCTGGTCGCCTGGCGGCATCCGTCTTTACTACTCGGAGAAATCCAGGCCGACAACCGTGCCGAACTCTCGTTGGTGGATCGTTCACGGAGACTACGTTTTCCAGCGAGGCGATTTCTTTGCATTCAACATGGGTGTCAACTACCTGGGGTTCGGTACAGACACGAAGACGCATGCCTACATTCTGCGCGATGGCGAGGCGTCAGTGCCAAGGAGCCTGCAGCACGCTTTCGATCAGGCGAAGCGCGGTCAATGGATCATGCGCGACAGCGTCAGGATCGGTATGACCGCTGCGCAGGTACTGGATGCGGTCGTTGCCGCGATGGAGAGGGAGGGTTACATCCACACGCCGTTCAGGAACAGTTCGGTCGGCGCCGTGCGTGACGACATACCCGACGAGGACTATGTGACGTTGCAGAAGGCGCTGCGCACCACGAACAAGTCAGGGTTCTACGTCGATCTTCATAGCTTCGGCAACACCGGCGTGGTCGGGCCGTCGATCTCGAACTTTCGTCCGGATGTTCATCACCTGAAGATTCAGGACAACCACATCTTCGCGTTCGAGTATGCAGTGCATACCAACCTGCCGGAACGTCCGGAATTCCCGATCTCGATCAACATTTCCAATCCACAACTCGTGACGCCGAAGGGAGTGGAGTTCATTCAACCGCCCAACGAGACCATCACATTGATACGTTGAGCGCGCGGCATCGGAGGTGGATGTGAGTTTGCCCGGCCCGGTCATCACGTTCCAGCAGGCGGTTGCGATGGCGCAATCGCGGCGGGGCGAATTGCAGGATCTCTTGTTCAGGTTGGTGTCGGTCCGCAGCCTGTCTGGCGAATCTGCGGAATCGGCGCAGAACGTCGTGCTCGATTTCCTGGCGACGCTGCCCTATGAGGTCGAGCTCACGGCAGACCGGCCGAGCGACTTCAGCAAGCACGAGGAGTTCATGCCGCCTGTGCCCGAAGGCGAGGGACCCTTCGCCAATGTCGTTGCACGTCCCCGGGGACAAGCGGGATCGAACAGCGCAATCTTCGCGCACATCGATACGCATCACGTCGTGGACGGCTGGACCAGCAATCCGTATCAGCCGGCAGTCCGCGATGGACGTTTGTACGGACTCGGTGCCGCAGACGGTAAGGGCGGTGTCGCAGCGATGCTGATTGCGAGTGCAGCTCTGACCGCCAGCGGCGGGCGTGCTCCGCTGCTGATCTGCTGTCATGGGAAGGGTGGCGGCAGTCGCGGTAGCCTTCCAGTCTTCGAGCGCCTGCGGCAAAGGCAGGAGCCGATTCATGCCATCGCGTACGCACACCCGGCAGAGACGGGCAAGGGACTCTCGCATGTCAAGCACGTCGTGCGCGGTGTGGTCGATCTGACGCTGACCGTCACCGGCTGGCTCGGCGAGCCGCGCGAGATCGGTTTGCCGGACTCGGCACCGTGGTCGGAGAGCGGGGATGCGCTGCAGACCTGCCTGCAGGCAATCGAGCATCTGCGTGGAACAGTCCTGAAGAATTACGAACTGAATGTTGGACGCTTGCACGCCGGCGAACGTGTGGGGACCGTGCCCTTGGAGGCGCAGGCACAGCTGCGGTTGCTCTTCGATGATGCGGTGAGCTGGCCGGTACTCGTGCGGCACATCGATGCGGAGCTTCAGGCATTCGCGCAGTTGCGCGCCGCATTCGCCTTCTCGCTCGAGCCTGGCGCAATGCGATCGAACTTCGGCTCTGTCGCCTGGGATGCACCTCCGAGCCGCACTGTCCGTGATGCAATCGAGCAGATTGCGGGTGTGGCACCACGTTCCTACACCAATCACTACAATGGCGACATCCGCTTTCCACTGCGTCTGCTCGGCATACCGGCCTTTGGAATCGGGTCGCTCGGCGGAAATTTCTATGGCCCCAACGAGTGGGTGGATGTAGACGACCTGGTCCGGCTGGTTGCCGTCCTGATACTGACAACCTCCCGCTGGAATGAGGGAGAGGTGTGACTGCAATGAACCGGTGGGGCCGGCGACTGCGCGAATGGAAGTTGCTGGCCTGCTTCGTCGCACTGACGAGTGCCGGTCCGGGCGGTAGTGTGCTTGCGTACAACCCGGACGGCAGGGGCAGCGAAGTACTGGGATGGCAGAGCGCCAGCATCGCTCGCGTGGTTTCGTTCACGCCCTACGGGTCCCCCGGCAAAGTGACTGAAGTTGCGGGACGATCCTGCTTCACCGGCTATCAGTTCCATCTCGACGTGCTGGACAACCTGGCATTCGATATCGACGAAACAGTGGACCTGTTGCTTCGCGTCGATATGGCCACCAGCGCGAAGCGCATACGCATCGAATACGACAGCAACGCAGGCACGCCCCAGTTGCAAACGATCGCGTTGCCGGAACGCGGCGACGATCGTTTCGGCGACGTGCGCGTGCCATTGCCGCGCGCCCGCTTCGCCGGACGGAGTGAGTTCGCGACCGACATCCGGATCGCAGCTGAGGGGGAAGGTGCGAATGTCCCGAGGAGCGAGAAGCCGAGCGTCACGGTCTGCGATGTCGAGGTGCAGCGAAGCCACACCTCGGCCGTGCCGCGCGAACACGGTTGGCTTAGCCTGCGCATCAATGATGAAGGCGGCGATCGCAGCCCGGCTCGCGTGTCGATCGTCGATGAGACCGGCAGGATGCCGCTACCGGATACAGCGGCCGTCGAGGTCAGGGACTTTGCCAATTTCGGGCGTACCGTCTTGTTGCCTGCGGGAACGGTCAACTGGCCCGGAGAAAATCGCTACGCCTTCTATGTTGACGGCGAGTATCGAACCCGACTACCGGTCGGCGCCTATCGGCTGGTCGTCACGAAGGGCATCGAATACCGATACGCGCAGCTCGATTTCCAGGTCCGCAGCAACGCGACGGTGGATCTCGATGTGAACATGGTGCGGTGGATCGACATGCCGGCGCGTGGATGGATGTCGGGTGACGTGCATGCCCACATGCCGCGCCGAGACGCTGCAGAGAATCGCGCACTGCTGTTGCAGGCTGGGGCGGAGGACGTTCACGTAGCGAACACCTTGGTGATGGGCAACGTTGCGGGCACCTATTTTCCGCAGACGTACTGGGGAGCGGACGGCGTCAGTACTCTGGGGCGTCACCATCTGGTGGCTGGTCAGGAGGATCCGCGCACTGCCGTGCGAGGGCACACGGTGCACCTGAACATGGCTCGCGCGGCGCGGGATTCTGAACGCTACCTCGTCTACCGCGATGTCTTCGATGCGGTGCATGCGCAGGGTGGGGTCTCGGGTTATGCGCATCTTGACCGGCTCGGATCGCGCGTGGGCATGACGCTCGATGTGCCGCTCGGTCTCGTCTCGTTCCTGGAGGTACTGCAACGAGGGGAGATCAACACCGAGCCCTGGTTCGATTTTCTCAATCTCGGCTACCGGATCGCACCGGCCGCGGGATCGGACGTGCCTTATGGTGCTCGTCTGGGGGATGTGCGCAGTTACGTGAAGGTGCGGGAGCCGGGCGGCGTGCGCGAGTGGATGGCTGGCCTCGCCGCGGGCACGACCTTTGCGACCAACGGCCCGATGATCGAGTTCACCATCAACGCCGCATCGATGGGCGAAGCTTTGGTCCTCGGCAGAGGTGAGCCTGTGAAGGTTGCGGTGAGTGTGTCCATGAACCCTGACGTCGATGTGCTTGACCGCGTCGAACTCATCGAGCAGGGCGACGTGATTCGCACGGTCGTCAGCGATGGGACGACAGATCACATCGAGTTTACGCACGAGATGCGCGCACGACATGGCACCTGGTTCGTCGTACGGGCATTCGGCAGGAAACAGGGCAACCTTCTCGGCAATGTGGCCGCAGTAAGCGCGCCCATTTATCTATCGGTGAACGGCGAAAGAACCTGGAAGCAACAGGAGGTCGCAGCAATCGCGCAGCGATTGCTGGCGGAGCTCGATGCCTTCTACCAACAGCCGCTGCAGGATGCGGGTCACCTGGACGAGTGGTTCGAGACAGAGGCCGAGTGGCGGCGGCGATGGTCGCAGCAGAAAGCCCAGCTGCAGCCTCAGATTGCACTGGTGAAAGAGGCGCTCGAAGCGCTGCAGCGTGAAGCCGGGCGCGCAGCGAAATAAAGACATCTGCCGCGTGGGACATATCGGGCCCTGGGCGTCGCGGCGCCGATGTCCGCCGTAAGCGGTCGTCTTGGCGCGCCCTTCGTCGACTTACGATCATGACCACACTCGACACCGAAGCCGTTCGCACCTATGAAACGCTGGTCCTCACGCGCAGGGGCGGTTGCTGACGATTACGCTCAATCGTCCGGATGCGCTCAACGCGGTGAATCTGCAGCTGCACGAAGAACTCGCTGATGTGTTCGTGTATGCGGCGTTCGATCCACATTCCGATGTGGTCACCGGCGCGGGTCGTGCATTTTCGGCGGGCGGCGATCTCGATCACATTTCGCACAATGTGGCGAATCCACATCTCTTCGATCACGAAGTGCGCGTCGCCAAGCGCATCGTGTTCGCAATGCTCGGTCTCGACAAGCCGCTGGTCTGCCGCCCGGAACGGTCATGCGGTCGGTCTCGGCGCCACGCTGGCGTTGTTCTTTGACGTGATCTTCGCTGTCGACACCGCGAAGATCGGCGATCCGCACGTGGCGCTGGGCCTGGTGGCTGGCGATGGCGGTGCGGTGATCTGGGCTTAGCGCATCGGCCTCGGTCGCGCCAAGGAATACCTGCTGACCGGCGAGCTGTTGACTGCGAAAAAGGCCGAGGAGATCGGCCTGGTGAATCATTGCGTGCCCGCCGGCGAACTCGATGGAGCGGTCGATGCCTTCTGCAATCGCCTGTTGCAGGGTGCCACCAAGGCGATTCGCTGGACCAAGATCCTGACGAATCTCGAACTCAAGCGCATTGCGACCGCAGTGATGGAACCCGGTATCGCGTGTCGCAGAGCGTCGGGTGTCGGTTGCGTCAGCGCGGTCAGGATGCCGAGACCGCCGGCGTTGGAAACAGCTGCCGCGAGTTCGGCGCGTCCGATCCACACATCATGCCGCCTTGCACGATCGGATAATCGATGCCGACGAGTTCGGTGAAACGGGTTCGAAGCTGCATTGCAGACCCTGCTGTCCGGTGTCGAGTTTTGTTGTGGCGTTCATCAAAGCGAGCGTGCGATGACCATGCGTTGAATGTCGGATGTGCCTTCGTAGATCTGACAGACGCGCACGTCGCGGTAGATTTTCGCGAGCCCGAACTCTTCGAGATACCCGTAACCGCCGAGCGTCTGGATCGCGCCGGAACACACGGCTTCTGCGGTCTCGGAGGCGACGAGCTTCGCCATCGATGCTTCCTTCAGGCACGGCGCACCGGAATCCTTGATGCTGGCTGCGTGCAGCGCGAGTTGCTTTGCCGCTTCCAGTCGTGCGGCAAGATCGGCGAGACGAAAGCCCACCGCCTGATGCTCGATGATGGCCTTGCCCATCGAGCGTCGGTCCCGGGCATATTCCACGGCGATTTCCAGAGCGGCCTGGGCCATGCCGATGCACTGGGCAGAGATGCCAATACGGCCGGCTTCGAGATTCGACAGCGCGATGCGATAGCCCTGCCCCTCGGCGCCCAGCAGTAGCGCGTTTTCGATCTGCACGTCGTCGAAGCGCAGGCTGCACGTATCGGACGCCAGCTGACCGAGCTTGTGCTCGACCTTGTCAACGACATAGCCCTTGCGATCCGTCGGGACCAGGAACGCCGAAATACCTTTCTTGCCGGCGCTCGGGTCCGTGACCGCGAAGACGATGGCGAGGCCGGCGATTTTCCCGGAGGTGATGAATTGCTTGCTGCCATTCAGCACATAGCCATCGCTCGTCCTGGTGGCGCGCGTGCGCAGCGCAGCAGCATCGGAGCCCGCCTCGGCTTCCGTGAGTGCGAAGGCGCCAAGCATGCGACCGCTCAGCAGATCAGGCAGGAACCGCTGCTGCTGCTCCGGCGTGCCGTCCTTCAACAACGCGGAGACGATGAGGCTGTTCTGAATGGAGAGAATCGTGGAGAGCGCGCCGTCGGCCGCCGCGATCTCCATCAATGCGAGTGCATAACTCACATAGTCGGCGCCAGCGCCGCCGCTGTCCTCGGGGGCGATCATGCCCATGAGGCCGAGTTCGGCGAGTTCCTGAAACAGCTCGGACGGATAGGCGCGCTCGGCTTCGAAACGCATCGCGTGGGGGCGGATTCGTTCCTGCGCGAACTCGCGTACGGAGTCCGCAATGGTCTGTTGGGTCTCTGTCAAAAGCATGATCTTCAACCGTGTCATCGAGCGGGCAGGCCGGGGTGGCCTCCGCAATCAGGACGCGCAGAATGGCCGCTGAACCGGGCGCGTGCAACGGCTTCTTTGCACAAGAACCCCGAGACTTTGATCTGCCGGTCGGCTGCGCCGTGACCGTGGTGGCGAGAAATTCACCCTGCCACTCGTCGCACGACACGCGGATATGTGGTGTTGACCGACGTACCCGCTGGCGCAGCTCAGCAGAGGCTCGGTGTGTTGCACCGCAAGTGCGACAGGATCCAGCACGGCGCTGCCGGCCGTGTTGCCGGAGCTGTTTGCGACTCGCGTGATGTCTGTCGTAAGCGGCAAGTCAACGGCGCGCAGCCCGCGGCCGCCAATCCTGATGGCGATGAAGGCGGCGACGCTGTTCGATTTGGGAAAAGATTGCGACGCCGAGGCCAATGCGGGAAATATTTCGCGGGCGAGGCTGGTTTCGAGGCCTGTCACACCGCCATGCGGGCCCTGCGCGGCATGGGCTATGCGCAGGAGTATCATGTCGGGCGTCTGCTGCGCGAAGTTCTCATTCCGGGAACGGCGCCGGTCAGCCCACAGATGATCCAGAACTTCCTCGCCGGGAAAGTTCTGGACTTCCAAAAGCATATTGATGCCGCGTCAGCGGTTGGTTCGGGGGGAATTGATGACAGCAGTGTTCAACGCACGCTCGTGGCTGTTTGCGCCGGGCGATAGCGAACGCAAGATGGAGAAGGCCACCGCCAGCACGGCGGATGTCGTGATTTTCGATCTGGAGGATGCGGTCTCCGAAACGGAGAAGCCCAAAGCCCGGTCACTGGTTGCATCGTTCCTGAAGGCGAACGCACAACATCGCGAGCGCCTGTGGGTGCGCATCAATCCGATCCAGGGTCCCTACGCACTGGACGATCTCGCGGCCGTCATGCCCGGCGCGCCGGCTGGCATCATGTTTCCGAAGCCGCGCGGCCGTGCCGACGCCGAGTTGCTCGATCACTACCTCACTGCATTCGAAGCTGCATCTGGCGTGCCGGTGGGCTCGACCAAAGTGATGCTGCTCGCCACCGAAGAGCCATCGAGCATGCTTGCGATCGGCAGTTATGCGGGCCTGCCGCGTGTCGTTGCCATGTCGTGGGGCGCCGAAGATCTCGCAACCGCGCTGGGCGCCAGCGACAACCGCGGCGACTTCGGCGGTTACGACTACACGTATGAACTTGCACGTAGCCTGTGCCTCGTCGGCGCTGCGGCCGCAGGCATCGCTGCCATCGAAACGATTCATGGCGATTTCAAGGACGAAGCAGGTCTGCGCAAGCGTGCGACGGCGATGCGTCGCGCGGGCTGGCGCGGCATGCTCGCGATCCATCCGGCGCAGGTCGATGTCATCAATGAAGCCTTCTCGCCGAGTGCGGATGAGATCGCACATGCCCAGGAAATCGTCGCTGTCTTCGCCGCGAATCCCGGCGCCGGCACGATCGGTCACAAGGGTGCGATGCTCGATCGGCCGCATCTGGCGCGCGCGCAGGCATTGCTCGCGCTGGTGCAACGCAAATGACGCTCAGGACCGAGGCCGCGGGCCTCGACCTGGGCAGGTTCCTGCGTCGCGGCGATCGCATCGTCTGGGGCCAGGCCTGCGGTGAACCGACGACACTGGTCGAGGCGCTGATCGCCCAGGCCGAGAGCATCGGCGATCTGTCGGCATTCGCTGCGACCAGCTTCTCCGGAATCCTGACGCCCGATGCGGCGGCAAAATTCACTCTGTCCAGCATGGGGGCCATCGGTGCGTTGCGCACGCTCACTGCCGCCGGTCGCCTCAGCGTCATTCCCTGTCATGTGAGCCAGGTGGGGCCGATGATCGAGCAGGGGCTGATCGGTTGCGACGTCGCGTTCGTGCAGGTGAGTCCGGCGGATGCAAACGGCAATCACAGCTTTGGTCTGATCAGCGATTTCGTGCAGGCCGCAGTGGCGAAGGCGCGTGTCGTGATCGCGGAGGTGAACGAGCAAGTGCCGTTCACGCTCGGCGATGGCGTGCTGCCAGGCTCGAAGATCGATTGTGCGGTGCACGTCTCGCGCACACCGGTCGAGGTGGCACCCGCGAAGATCAGTGATACCGATCTGGCGATTGCCAGAATCGTTGCGGGTTACATCGACGATGGTTCGGTGCTGCAGACGGGCGTCGGTGCGACACCCGACGCGATTCTGCGGCTGCTGCACGACCGCCGCGACCTGGGCGTGCATTCCGGCATGATCGGCGACGGCCTGGTCGACCTGGTCGAAGCGGGTGCCATCACCAATGCGCGCAAGACCATCGACACCGGCGTGTCGATCACCGGCGCATTGATCGGCACGAAACGCCTGTATGAGTTCGTCCAGCGCAATCCGCAGATCGGCATGCGCAAGACGTCTTACACGCATAGTGAAGCCACGTTGTCGCAACTGACGCAGCTCATCACGATCAATTCGGCGATCGAAGTCGATCTGACCGGTCAGGTGAATGCGGAGCAGAGTGGGGCGCACTACCTGGGCGGGACCGGTGGCCAGGTGGACTATGTGCGTGCGGGCATGCGCTCGCGCGGCGGTCACTCCATCATTGCTTTGCCAGCGACGGCCAAGGGCGGCAAGATCAGCCGCATTACGCCGACCTTGTCCGGGCCCGTCACCACGGCGCGTTCCGATGTCGACGTGATCGTGACCGAGTTCGGCGCCGCCGAACTCAAGGGCCAGACGCTCGCAGAGCGCACGCGCCGACTGATCGCCGTGGCGCATCCTGATTTTCGCGAGGAGCTGGACAAAGCGGCTCACGCCATTCAGCACAGGGGTTTCTGATGAACGACGCAGTATTGTTCGAGGCGCGCGACGACGGGATCGCGATCATTACTCTGAATCGTCCGGAGCAGCGCAACGCGCTCATCAGGGACATTCGCGATGGGCTGTTTTCCGCCTGGGATCGGTTCGAGCGCGATCCCAAACTGCGCGTGGCGATTCTCACGGGTTCCGGCGACAAGGCGTTCTGCGCCGGCGGGGATCTCAAAGAAATGGTCGAGCGCCAGCTGCGCGTGCCGCCGCGCGACATGTTCCCGGTGCCCGGCGACAACATCGAGCTGAGCAAGCCAACGATCGCAGCAGTCAACGGCGTGGCCTTTGCGGGCGGCTGGATGATTGCGCAGGCCTGCGATCTCTGCGTCGCGAGCACGTCCGCCAGATTCGCAATCACCGAAGTGAAAGTGGGTCGCAGCTCGCCGTGGGCGGCGCCACTGATCCACATGATCCCGCAGCGGATCATGATGGAGATCATCCTGACCGGAAAGCCGATCACCGCGCAGCGCGCCTACGAGATCGGACTGGTCAACCGGCTTGCGGAGCCCGACAAGCTCATGGAGGTGGCGTTGGAGCTGGCTGCCGAGATTCTCGACGGTGCACCGCTGTCCGTGGAGGCAGGGCTCGATACGGTAATGCTCGCGACCGAAATGGGCCGCTCGGCGGCCCTGCAGGCGGCGCGACACGCGTCTGAATATGCGTATCACAGTGAGGATGCGCAGGAAGGACCGAAAGCGTTTGCCGAGAAGCGGCGCCCGCAGTGGAAGGGTCGTTGACGAAAGGCAGCTGGGCTCCGGATTGCTGGCCGGAGACCGGACAAGGGACTGCCTGTTCTGGCAGCGCCCAAGGCATGCGGTCTTTTGCGGCTTCGTCTGCCTGCGGCGGAGGAATGAGGCAGAAGGCTCGCATTGGTAGACTCGCGGCCCGAGCCTCGGGGGGCGCGAATCCAGGAGACAGATGCGGTCTCTCGTTGGCGAAAATTACCAAGCTACGTGCCTCGAAGGTCGTGGCTTGAGAAGTTCGTGCACGCGCCAGCTGCTATAACGTCAGCATTGGGGGAATGTATCCGTGCCGGAACTCGGCTCTTGCAAGCGTGTCGCCGTCATTACGGGCGCGGGGCGATACCAGCGCGTTTCCGTCGATGGATCCCGCGATGATCGCGCCGGCGGTTACCTGCATGGCGCGAGAGCTGCGCCATATCGGGTGAACTGATCAACCGTCGTGGGTCGGGTTGCGCGGGCGTTGTCGGTGGAATCCTGCGGCGCCTGTCGTCCTGCCTGGACGATCGGGGACGTGACGAGCAACATCGACACCATTCGCAGCACGGATTCGTCCGGAGTCTTTTCGATCGTGCCGTGGGGGCACATCGATCACCTTCGCTACAGCTTTGCGATGGCCACGGCAGATCGCAACAACAGTAAGTAAGCGCCAGGAGCTTTCAGAGAGTGTCTACCATCCAGTCCAAGGTCGAAGTTCGCGGCGCGGATTTCGGCGCGAACGCCCAGGCTATGCGCGACCTGGTTGCAGACCTGCGCGCCAAGGTCGCCGACATCATGGCAGGCGGCGGCGAAGCCGCGCGTGCCAAGCACACCGCGCGCGGCAAGCTGCTGCCGCGCGAGCGCATTCGTCAGTTGCTCGATCCGGGTTCGCCGTTTCTCGAGCTGTCGCAGTTTGCCGCGTATCGCGTGTACGACGATGCCGTGCCGGCCGCGGGCGTCATCACCGGTATCGGCAGGGTCGCGGGGCAGGAGTGCGTGATCGTCGCGAACGACGCGACCGTGAAGGGCGGCACTTACTATCCCCTGACAGTGAAGAAGCATCTGCGCGCACAGGAGATCGCGTCGCAGAATCGGCTGCCGTGCATTTATCTCGTCGACAGTGGCGGTGCATTCCTGCCGGCGCAGGACGATGTCTTTCCGGACCGCGATCACTTCGGTCGCATCTTTTTCAATCAGGCGAATCTGTCCGCGGCAGGAATTCCACAGATAGCTGTCGTGATGGGCAGCTGCACGGCGGGCGGCGCGTATGTGCCGGCGATGTCCGATGAAGCCGTCATCGTGCGCAACCAGGGCACGATCTTCCTCGGCGGTCCGCCGCTGGTGAAGGCCGCCACGGGCGAAGTCGTTTCTGCCGAGGATCTCGGCGGCGCGGACGTGCATTCACGCATCTCCGGCGTCACCGACCACTACGCACACGACGATCCGCATGCGCTCGCGATCACGCGGCGCATCGTCAGCAATCTGAACCGCACCAAGCAGATTTCGTTGCAGACCGCGACACCGGAAGAACCGCTGTATTCGCCGGAAGAACTGTACGGAATCATTCCCGTCGATTCGCGCAAGCCATTCGATGTGCGTGAAGTGATCGCGCGCGTCGTCGACGGCAGCCGGCTCGATGAGTTCAAGCCGCTGTACGGCACCACGCTGGTCTGCGGCTTCGCACGGCTGTACGGATATCCGGTCGGCATCATCGCCAACAACGGCATCCTCTTCAGCGAATCGGCCTTGAAGGGTGCGCACTTCGTCGAGCTGTGCTGTCAGCGCGGCATCCCGCTCGTGTTCCTGCAGAATATCACCGGGTTCATGGTGGGTCGCAAGTACGAGGCGGGTGGCATCGCGAAGGATGGCGCCAAGATGGTCACGGCCGTCGCCTGCGCGAAAGTGCCGAAGCTGACGATGGTCATCGGCGGCTCGTTCGGCGCCGGCAACTACGCAATGAACGGTCGTGCCTACGGCCCGCGTTTCCTGTGGATGTGGCCGAACTCGCGCATCTCCGTCATGGGTGGGGAACAGGCAGCGGCGGTGCTTGCGCAGGTGAAGCGCGACAATCTCAAGGGCAAACCCTGGAGCGCCGAAGAAGAAGAAGCGTTCAAGGATCCGATCCGCAAGCAGTACGAAACCCAGGGGCATCCGTACTACGCAAGTGCGCGTCTGTGGGACGACGGCATCATCGATCCGGTCGATACGCGCAAAGTGCTCGGGCTGGGTCTGTCGGCGGCGCTCAATGCGCCGATCGAAAAGACCACGTTCGGCGTGTTCCGGATGTAAGCGGCAGAGAACTACTCAATGAGCATGTTTGAAAAGATCCTGATCGCGAACCGTGGCGAAATCGCGGTGCGAGTCATTCGCACGGCGCGACGCCTCGGCATCCGCACCGTCGCCGTGTATTCCGAGGCCGACGCGGGTGCGATGCACGTGCAGATGGCCGATGAAGCTGTCTGCATCGGGCCTGCCGCCGCCGCCGAAAGCTATCTGCGCGGTGATGTGATCCTGGACGTCGCAAAGCGCACTGGAGCGCAGGCGATTCATCCGGGCTACGGATTCCTGTCGGAGAACGCGCCGTTCGCCAAGGCATGTGCTGAAGCGGGCGTGGTCTTCATCGGTCCGCCGATCGACGCGATTCGCGTCATGGGATCGAAGGCGGACTCGAAGCGCGTGATGAGCAAGGCCGGCGTACCGCTGGTGCCGGGTTATCACGGCACGGCGCAGGACGTGGCGACGCTGCGCGCGGAAGCCGACCGGATCGGCTATCCCGTGCTGGTCAAGGCATCGGCAGGAGGTGGCGGCAAGGGCATGCGCGTCGTCAACGCAGCGGCCGATCTCGAAACGGCGATCGCCGGCGCCAAGCGTGAATCGCTTGCCGCATTCCGCGACGACACGCTGTTGCTGGAAAAATATCTGCAGCAGCCGCGACACGTGGAAATCCAGGTGTTTGCCGATACGCATGGCAACTGCATTTATCTGTTCGAGCGCGACTGCTCGATTCAGCGCCGGCATCAGAAGGTCATCGAAGAAGCCCCGGCACCGGCGCTTCCCGACGAACTTCGCACCCGCATCGGCGAGGCTGCCGTCGCCGCGGCGCGTGCGGTCGACTACGTCGGCGCCGGCACCGTTGAATTCATGTACGAGGGCGGCGAGTTCTATTTCATCGAAATGAACACCCGCTTGCAGGTCGAACATCCCGTGACAGAAATGATCACGGGGCAGGACCTGGTCGAGTGGCAGTTGCGGGTGGCGTCGGGCGAGACATTGCCGCTGACGCAGGAACGCCTGACGCGTCGTGGTCACGCCTTCGAGGCGCGCCTGTATGCGGAAGATCCGCAGCGTGAATTCCTGCCCGCGATTGGTCGCCTGACGCATCTGGAGCCACCGGCTCAGGGTCCGCACGTACGTGTCGATACCGGCGTGCGCTCCGGCGATGAGATCTCGGTCTATTACGATCCGATGATCGCCAAGCTCATCGTGTGGGACGAAGATCGTCCGTCTGCGCTGCGCAGGCTGCGTCATGCGCTGGCCGAGTACCAGATCGCCGGTCTCACGACCAACATCGATTTTCTCGGGGCGATTGCCGGGCATCCGGCCTTTGCCGCCTGTGAGATCGACACGGGGTTCATCGAGCGTCACCGCGCCGATCTGTTGCCGCCGCCTGCTCGTACACCCGATGGTGTGCTGGCGCTCTCGGCATTGGCCTTCCTGCTGCGTCATTCGGCGCAGGCCCAGGGTGCAACCCGCATCGATCCGTACTCGCCATGGCACGAGGTGGGCGGCTGGAATCTGAATGCCGACAGTCAGTATGGATTGCGTCTCCGCGACAGCGCCGAAGTGCATCGCGCCACGCTGCATTTCCGTCCGAATGGCTATGAAGTCGTCGTGCACGAAGGCGGCACGATCAGGGCGACGCATGTGACGCTTGAAGGAAACGTACTCAGTGCCACCCTCGATGGAGTGCGCCATCGCGCCACCGCCGTCTTCGAGCAGGGCGATCTGACGCTGTTCAACGATGGACGCACGTGGCACATCGAGATCGACGATCCGCTGGCTCGCGCCGACGAGCAGGCTGGTGGTTCCGGTCGCATCACCGCACCGATGCCAGGCGCTGTCGTCGCTGTGCTGGTCGAGGAAGGCCAGGTCGTCGAGCGCAATCAGCCGCTGATGGTGATCGAAGCCATGAAGATGGAGCACACGCTGCGTGCACCGTCAGCCGGCAAAGTCGCCAAGCTCAAAGTGTCGAAGGGTGATCAGGTCACCGAAGGCGCCGAGCTTGCGACGCTGGAGAGCGAGGAATCGGGCGGGAAGTAGGGACTGGGGAAGCCGCGAAAGGTCAGATCCGGCTCCTGTTCTTGCTCTTGCAGTGGGTCCGGCTTCAGCCGGACATCCTTCTTTGCTGTCCGGCTGAAGCCGGACCCACAGGCCGATGATCCGGGTCTCAACTGCGATTGGCGGCCAGGATGGCGCGCAGCTGATGCTTCAGCACCTTGCCGGCGTCGTTCCGCGGCAGTGTGTCGGTGATGAGGACCTGCTCAGGAGCCTTGAATGTCGCCACGCCGCGCGCGTCGAGAAACGTGCGCAGGCTGGCCACATCCGGCCCCGGCCGATTCTTCGGCACGATCACGGCGCAGGCGCGTTCGCCGGTACGCGGATCGGGAAGGCTCACGATCGCGATCTCGGCGATCTGCGGATGGCCGATCAGGATGTCTTCGATCTCCTTCGGCGAAATGTTCTCGCCGTTGCGGATGATGGTGTCCTTCGCCCGGCCGGAGACGACGAGGTAGCAATCGTCCACCCAGCGTCCGATATCGCCAGTGCGGAAGTAGTCCGCGGCGTCGAACGCGTCTGCCTCGTCTGCTTCGTGCAGGTAACCCACCAGCATCTGGGGTCCGCGCGCGCAGATCTCGCCTTCGCCCGTGCGTGCGCCGCTGTGGTTGACGAGCTTGATGTCGGCAACGCCGGCGCGACCGTCGGTGGTCGCGGCGTACTCGGCAGCTTCGCGCTGCGTGACGCCTACCGTCGTCACCGGCACCTCGGTCGATCCGTACACGCGAGTGACGATGGCGCGTTCGAAGTACGCCGTTGCGTCCTCGACCAGCGAGGGCGGCACCGAGGCGCCGCCGCAGATGAACATTTTGAGACTCGGCAGGCATGTTCCCAGGCTTCGTGCAGCCGTCAGCATGCCTTCCAGGAAGGGGGTGGCGCCGACCATGTGCGTGCACTGTTCGGCATCCACGAGCTTCACGGCATCGGCCGCATTCCAGCGTTCCATCAGCACCGCCGTCGTACCGAGCAGCAACGGACATTCGACAGCGTAGATCGAGCCGCCGATATGTGCGATGGGCGAGGGCACCAGGAATTTGTCGCCGGACTCGATCAGCCAGTGTTCGCGGAGCTGATTGATCAGCGCATGCAGGGAGTTGTGCGTGTGAAGCACGCCCTTCGCGCGACCCGTCGTGCCGGACGTGTACATGATCATGCGCACGGCGTCGGCATCGACGTGCGGCAGTTCGACGGCGCTCGCGGATGCGAGCAATGACTCGAAGGACATGAAGTCGCCGGCGTCGCCGCGTACGACAATCACATCGGGTGCATCGGTCATGTCTGCGACCACACGATCCATCATGGCCCGGTAGTCCATCTCCCCGATCGTCTGCGGCACGAAGATCATGCGGCTCGACGCATCCTGCAGGATGAAGCGCAACTCGAGCTCGCGCAGCGAGGGCAGGATCGGATTGATCACCATGCCGGCCAATGTTGCCGCCAGATACACCACGGCGGCTTCGTGCCAGTTGGGCAGCATGAAGGAAATGACGCTGCCAGCCGGAGCGCGTTGCAGCATCGCATGCGCCAGCGTCGTGGCCTGCATGTGCATCGTGCGGCAGTCGATGCGGCGATCGCCATCGACGAGCAGCACGCGCTGCGGCGTTTCCCGAGCGGCGCGCTGCAGCGAATCCACCAACGTTTCCTTTACCCAGAGGCCCGATGCATAGGCCTGCGCAGCGCGGCTATCGCTCCATCGGATCCGTCGTCCGGCGATGAGTTTTCGATTGAAATCGCTCGTCATTGCAGAAAGCCCGTTCTATGAATCCGCAAACCCAGGGGAATCCGCAGGGCCGCCTCGATTTGAACTCGCAGCGGCATCGTTGTTGTACAGGTTGTTGTCGGTGTTTGCCGCAACCGTGTAGCGCGATGTCAATCCGCCGTCCCGGGCAATCAATACGATTTCTTTCGCGAGAGCCAGTTTGACACGATTTCAGGGCGAGGCATGGTGCCGGAAGAGGGCGCGCAGCCCGGCGAGAAGTCGATCATCGGATTCGCTGCAAAGAAAACTCTCCAGCTGCAAAGTCCCGCGCCGCGTGGTGTTCATCGAGGATTCGGATGTTTCGCCGACTTCGCCAACAAGGTGAAGTCGGCGCCACTGCGGGAGCTGGACGCGAGACGAATGAGCGGGGAGCTGATTCGCGGCCATTGCCCTGTCTTCCCCTTTCAGGTCCTTTCCCTTGTGGGTCCGGCTTTAGCCAGGCTTTAGCCGGACAACTCCTGAGTCTCAGATGACAAATTACGACCGCAGGAAGTCCCACGGGACGACCGCAGGAAGTCCCACGGGACGACTGCACGAAGTCCCGCGGGGAAATCCCAGGGGGAAAGTCAGACCGCTGTCATTCCCGCGCAGGCGGGAATCCATCCGAAGTCGCGGTCGGTATGCCGATGTCGCTATAGGTGGGACTGGATTCGTTGGTCACGGGGATGACGTAGCTGCCGCTCGTATGGAACTGGATCCCCGCCTTCGCGGGGATGACGTAGCTGCGCTACGTCACTTCATGAAAGCGGATGATCGCCGCTTTCGCGGTGCGTTCGGCGACGCCGATGAAGATGGCGCGATTGAGCCACGCATAAGCGCTGGCAACCGGCGCCTCGAACTCAGCCGAGGTGCGGAAGTAGTAGTCCTGCGGATCGACGGCTTCGCCGCGCGCCATGCGCTCGATTACCGCCGTTGGCCCGTGACGCATGCCGCGGTTCGTCACCATGATCAGCACGCCATCGCTGGATTCCAGCGTGTATTTCGCTTCGACGACCAGCACACCGTCGCTGCGCACGAACTGCCAGTCGGCTCCGCCCGGAACGACACGCCCCTGCAGTCGAGGTCCCGATACCGTGCCGCCCGTGATGGGAGCGATACGCCGGAGGCCGAGCGTGGAGGGTCCGACGACCAGCGGCGCATCCACGGTGACGTGGGCTTCGAATGCAAAGCGCGTCGCCACAGTGGCCGGTGCCGGCCCCGCGGCTTCGGCAATCGAGGACGCTCCGGCGATCGCCAGGGAGGAACCGATCAGGTATCTGCGCGACATCATTGCGAGTGCCTCATCGCGAACTTCAGGAATGGGCGTGGTGATCACCGCCGCAGAATCAATGCCATTTGCTTTCATCGTCGTGGTTCGTCGCTTCAGCACATAGCTTCGCCGTTAAAGCGGAGCACGCGCTCTCGCGTGCGGTCGGATTGAACGGCTTTTCAGAGCCAGCTTTACTAAGAACCGTGACAAATGGGGGTCACTGCGGGCAACAGGTGCTTCAGAGAAAAGAAACCACCGCGCGCCATGAAACTCCTCTCGATCGAGTTCGAGTCCAATGCGGCGATCAGCGTCAATGACGTACCAAAGCGATACATCGATGTGGCCCGAGGTAATGCCTACTGTCTCGGAAATGGTCAGCATCAGTGGCGCCTCGAGCGCTTCGCTGAGCTCCAGCCCGAGTTCCTCCCGCAGCTCGCGTACGACCGTCGCTCGCGGATGCTCACCCGGCTCGACGTGCCCACCGGTTGGCAGCCATAGCTGTGCGTTCTTATGATCAACCAGCAGAATATGGTCTTGATCCACCAATACGAAGTACGAGACCAGATGCTTGGGTGGCGTCGCCGGCTTTTGAATCCGGCACAGCTCCGCATCGGACTCGATCCAAGCGAGCACATCTTCCCGGTGCGCGCGCTCGAGTGCATCAAATGGCTCAATCGATGCGACTTCCGCTCGTATGGTGCTGCGCATATCTTCTGAGGGCTTTAACTCAGCCGGAGGCGGTGTTTGAGTGCTCGGATATGTCGAGGTCATGTCCTCTCGCGCCAAACACCGGGATCGCGGCGCGCGTGAAACACGGATACGACCACAAGTTGGTCTGAGCGGACTCGAAAGAAAATCGAATAGGGGAACCGGCGAACACGAACGCACCGAATGTCAGCCAACATACGCGGGAACCGTTGAGGCATTTCGCATGCCTGAAGCAGCGCGTGTCCGATTTCCGAGACGAACTCGATTCCCAGTCCCGGGCGTTGGCTTTCATACCAGCTGGCTGCTTCGTCATATTCAAGACGCGCAGCTTTTCTGAAGAACGGCCGAAAGGTCATTACCGGAGCCGGGAAAGCGTCGATGCCTTGACTTGCTCCCAGGGGGTGACGTCTTGCGGGTGTGCATCGTCTTCGGCGATGCGCTTCTCAAGCTCACTCCGCTGAGCATCGGTCAGGGGAACAGCACCGCTATCGGCGGCGATGCTGTCCCAGATTTCTTCGACCAACGCCAACCGCTCCTCAATGGGGAGCCGATCGATGCCAAGAGATTTGACTGAGGCGTTCATGGGCGTTTCCGTTAAGCGCATCCAAATCTATCAGACGACCGCGATCTCAGGTAGTTCGGGCATAGCGAGAGGCAGGCGCTGTCGACTGTGTAGTGTCGATACGAAGATAGTCCCGCGTTGGCGGGAGCGTCAACGCTGCCGGCACAGACTCGCCCGTTGTCGTGCCGCGCAATTGCAATGACCGTGCTGTGCTTGTAAACATTTCCTCGTTTGATTCCAGAGGAGACGCAGCATGGACCGATTCACCGGTGGTTGCCTGTGCGGCAACGTTCGAATCGTGGCGTCCGGACTCCCATACCGGGTCGGCATTTGTCACTGTCTCGACTGCCGCAAGCATCACGGGGCTCTTTTTCACGCGTCCGCGGTGTTCCCTAAGGATGCGGTGACGGTCGATGGCGAAACACGCGACTACGCGGGGCGGTGCTTCTGTCCCCGCTGCGGCTCGTCCATTTTCTCGCGCACCGCCGACGAAATCGAAGTGAACCTGGGATCGCTGGATGCCCCTGACCAACTGCGGCCAACCTACGAACTCTGGACCATCCGTCGCGAGTCATGGTTGCCGCCGTTTCCGTATACGAAACGATACGAGCGCGATCGTGATGCCACGAGTCGCTTCGAGGAGTAGGGAACCACCAACTCCTCATGGCGTTTCCTCGCCGTTGGGCATCTTGCGGTTCCGTAACAAGAGATGAACCTCCTCAACTGTTCGCGGCGGATTGGTCATGTGGACAACTGCGTGGCAGTTCGGACATACGGGCCGGAGATCTTCGACAGGGTCTACCTCGTACTCTGTTCCGATTGCGGCGAGAGGTTTGAGATGGTGTACATGAATGAACCCGGCAGCGACGTCGCCATACGTTTCACCGAAGTCGCGCAAACTGTGCCATGCGCCTCGATGCATCCGGCCCTTGCAACGGGGTTGCCCTCGTACGCGTTGACTCGGATTTCGCGCGTAGCACTTCGAAGAGTGGTTCCCCACTCTCAAGTTCGCTCTCGAGTACTGGGCCGCGCTTCGAATACCCACACGCGACGAGCGCCTCCACCACTTCACTCCGGAGTCGCCATGCGAAGCCGCGATCCGAGGTGTGCACGCCCGTGGCAATGACATGCCACCATTCATACTCATCTGGTGCGAGTCCATCGGGATGAGCACCAGAGGCTTCTTGGACTTTTCTACCGATCCGTCCCATGGCGTTGTTCACTTGAACTACTGCAGATAGCCCGAGAAGCCGTCGAAGATGCCCCGCGCTTGCAGCTTGATGTGGGGCGAACAAAAGCGCTTGGAGCACACGGGTATCGGCGACGCTGAGTGTCGGAATAACTAACTGTACCGCTACGTTCAGTGCTGACACGTTTATTCCTGCGCCCAACTCAGATATAGACCGCCTGAGTTCGGTGTCTGGATGCCGTCGGCATACGTCGCATCCCCCGATTTCATCTTGTTCTTCTACTCTGGCTTCCAGCTTTATGTCGCGCCAGTCCGTCCTGGAAATAGGCCGCGCACATTTGTTGTTTGCCCGAAGATAGTCCTCACACCGTGAAAACGTCAACGGCACCAGCGTCCCAACGAAAAAGGGCCAGCGTTTCCGCCAGCCCTTCTTCTTGCAAGCCAAAGGGCAGGAGCCTACCGCTCCCGCCCACGGTCAGATCACTTCACGTCGAAGCGATCGGCCATCATCACCTTGTTCCAGGCCTTGACGAAGTCGTTGACGAACTTGTCTTTCGAATCGTCCGAGGCATAGAACTCGGCAATCGCACGCAGCTCCGAGTTGGATCCGAAGACCAGATCCACCGGAGTTGCAGTCCACTTCACCTGACCCGTCGCGCGGTCGCGGCCTTCGTAGAGGCCTTCGGTGCCTGCCTTCTTCCACTCCGTCGACATGTCGACGAGGTTGACGAAGAAGTCAGTGGACAACGTGCCCGGACGCGACGTGAACACACCGTGCTTGCTGGCGCTGGCATTGGCGTTCAGCACGCGCAGGCCACCAACCAGTGCGGTCATCTCTGGCACCGTGAGGTTCAGCAGTGCTGCACGCTCGACCAGGGCTTCGGCTGGAGGACGCTCGTAGCCGGTCTTCAGGTAGTTGCGGAAGCCATCAGCCTGTGGCTCGAGCAGCGCGAAGGAAGTCACATCGGTCGACTCCTGCGTTGCATCGGTGCGACCCGGTGTGAAGGGCACTTCCACCTTCTTGTAGCCGCCGTCACGCGCGGCTTTCTCGATGGCCGCAGCGCCACCCAGCACGACTACGTCGGCCAGCGACACCTGCTTCTTGCCGGCTTTGGCGTTGAAGTCCTTCTGCACGCCTTCCAGCACGGTCAGCGCCTTGGCGAGTTCCTGCGGATCGTTCGCTGCCCAGTCCTTCTGCGGAGCGAGGCGAATGCGGGCGCCGTTTGCACCACCGCGCTTGTCGGTGTCGCGGTATGAAGC
Organism: Povalibacter sp.; assembly: GCF_036520495.1. Lineage (GTDB taxonomy): Bacteria > Pseudomonadota > Gammaproteobacteria > Steroidobacterales > Steroidobacteraceae > Steroidobacter. The sequence continues at coordinate 68,087 of NZ_DATDJO010000006.1, forward strand.
TGCCGACGCCCAGGCCGTGCGAACCAGTTCGGAAGTCGTGAGGCCAGAGCTCAGGATCGCAGTCTTCAGCTTCGCCACATCCTTGTTGTCGATCTGCTTGTAGTCAGCAGCGGGCAGCGGATCCTGCCAGACGAAGGTTTCGGTTGGCACCAGCGAACCGACATAGCGCGAAGACGGACCCATGTCGCGGTGAGTCAGCTTGAACCACGCGCGTGCGTAGGCGGCTTCGATTTCCTGCGGATTGTCGAGCCAGCGTTGCGTGATCTGGCGATAGGCCGGATCTTCGCGGAGCGCGAGGTCGGTGGTCAGCATCATCGGTGCATGGCGCTTGGCCGAATCGTGCGCATCGGGAACCAATGCGTTCGCGGCGGTGCCCTTTGGCTTCCACTGCTTGGCGCCGGCCGGGCTGGTGGTGAGTTCCCACTCGAAGCCATAAAGGTTCTGCAGGAAGTTGTTCGTCCACTGCGCCGGGGCAACGGTCCACGCACCTTCCAGGCCGCTGGTCACGGTATCGCCAGCCTTGCCCTTGCCGCACTTGTTGATCCAGCCGAGGCCCTGCGCCTCGATGCTCGCCGCTTCCGGATCGGCACCGACGCAGTCGTCCGGCTTGTGCGCGCCGTGCGCCTTGCCGAACGTGTGACCGCCGACGATCAGTGCCGCAGTCTCTTCATCGTTCATGCCCATGCGGCCGAACGCCTGACGAATGTCGCGTGCGGCAGCGAGCGGATCGGGATTGCCACCCGGGCCCTGCGGATTCACGTAGATCAGGCCCATCTCGGTCGCACCGAACGGCTTGCCCAGTTCGCGTTCGCCCGTGTGGCGCTTGTCGGTCAGCCACTGGCCTTCGGGACCCCAGTTCACTTCTTCCGGAACCCACTCATCGGCGCGGCCGAAAGCAAAGCCCAGCGTCTTGAAGCCCATGTCTTCCATCGCCAGCGTGCCGGCGAACACCATCAGATCGGCCCACGAGACCGAATTGCCGTACTTCTGCTTGATTGGCAGCAACAGGCGACGGGCCTTGTCGAGACTGGCGTTGTCGGGCCATGCGTTCAGCGGCGCGAAGCGCTGCATACCGCCATCCGAACCGCCGCGACCGTCGATCGCGCGGTAGGTACCCGCGGCGTGCCACGACATACGAATGAAGAACGGACCGTAATGGCCATAATCAGCGGGCCACCAGTCCTGCGATGTGCGCATCAGAGTGATCAGGTCTTTCTTGAGGGCTTCCACGTCGAGCTTCTTGACGGCTTCGACGTAGTTGAAGTCCGAGCCCATCGGGTCCGCTACAGCGGCGGAGTGGCGCAGCGGCTCCAGGCTCAATCGGTTCGGCCACCAGTAATCGTTGTTGGGGACTTGTGGGCGATCATTTGCGTGCGCCGCTGCGCCGATCGCGCACAACACCGCTATGGAGACGGCGTTACGGAATCCGGATTGTTTAATCATTATCGATTCTCTCAATATGAGCCCTGGGCTCGACGAACTGTGCCGGGCGGATGCGCGGCGCTCGGCAATGTACCGCAAGCTGTCTGCAGCTCTAATGACTACAGCCGATCCAATCGATAGTCCGAATCAATTGGAAATCGATGCGCAGAGACAATCGAGGGTATGAGCGTGGGCACGCGACACAAAACGCGACGACTCGCGTGGTGTCAGTGCCGCGCGAGTGCCCAGTACGCGCTGAGCAGAATGATCCAGCACGCCGCCAACAGCAGCGGAATCGACTCGAGTCCCAGCATTTGCGCGCTCAGGCCGCATAGAGCGGGCAGGGCGGCGAGTCCAATGGCAGCCATGGAGACCTGCAGGCCAACCGCATTGGCCGTGTGCTGACCGCCGACTCGCGCCGGAGTCATCGCGATCAAAGATGGGAATATCGGCCCCGACGCAAAGCCAATCAGGGTGATTGCAACGGTATCGATGAGTGGATGCAGATTCGCAGCGAGTGCAATCACTCCAGCGAGGGCGGCGACGATGCACGCGCCGATGACAACTCCGGGACGTACCTGCGCTGGCAGGAACGCATAGCCAAGTCGGCTGGCAAACAATCCAATCCAATACAGTGTGACCGCTGTACCTGCCGCGCCCGTCGCAATGCCTCGTGCCTCGTACAGGAGCGAGAAGATCCAGGCGCCAGCGGCTGCTTCGCATCCGGTGTAGAGCAGAAAGACCACCAGCGACAGCTGCACCTTGCGGAGCTTCAGCGTTTCGATCAGCCGCGCGGGTCGATGGTTTTCGTGATGGCGGCTCGAGCGTGGCCAGAGTTTGTGTGTAGCGATGAAGACCACTGCCAGCGCGAACTCCACTGCGACGATGATCAGGTATCCGGCTTGCCATCGATGTCCCGAGGCGAGCGTCGCCGTCATCAAGGCAGGGCCCGCTGCGGCGCCGACGGCGTAGAACGCGTGCAATACGTTGACGACGCGCGCGGAGTACTGGACCGCTGCGTGCGTATTGATGGCTGCGTCGATCGCACCGGCGCCCAATCCTGTGAGCAAACCCAGCGCCACCATCACCCACCAGGCCGGTGCTAACGTGTATCCGAGCAACGCGACGGCCGTGAGCAGGCAGGAGAGCCCGAGCAACCTGCCGATCCCCAGGCGTAACTGGACGACGCCGGAGAAACTGCTGGCGATGACCGATCCCGCCGTTGCCGCGATGAAGAGCGGTCCGAGGGCGTCGAGTTGCAGGTCGAAGTCCGCGCGTATCGCGGGCCATGCCACGCCGACGACCGCATCCGGCAGGCCGAGGGCGATGAAGCCGACGAAGCAGAGGATCAACAGCAGCAGGAATCGGCCTTGCATCCGGGCAGCTACGACATGGGTAGACCCTGCGAGCATGTTGCATCTGGCATTGAACCTCCAGCGCCGTCGATGTCCCCGCAGATCAAATCCCGGCTCTTTCCACTGCGATCCTGAGGGAGAAGTCCTGACGGCGGCGTGAGATTTCCTTGCGGGTTCGACTTCCCGGGGAAGCGAACACACATAGGAGCCTCCGATCGCCTTAAGTCAGTGCCATTGGGCTAAGGTTGGCCCTACCATCAGATCAGATAATCGAGCAGGTGACAGTGACGAGTTCATTCGTGCGCGTGTTGAAAGCAGCGGAGCTGCCGGCGACAACCAGGAAAGCAGTGGAAGTGGCGGGAAAGTCCGTGCTGATCTGCAACACCGGAGAACGCTTGTACGCGATCTCCAGCATCTGCTCGCATGCCGAGGAAAAACTCGATTGCGGACGGATGGGCCGAACCTGGATCGCCTGTCCGCTGCACGGCGCGCGATTCGAACTCGCCACCGGCAGAGCGATGAATCCGCCCGCGACGAAACCGATCGCGACGTATGAAGTGCGGGTGGTGGAGGGCTGGATCGAGGTGGCGGTTCCAGAATGACCGTTCACTCGATGTGACGGCGGCGGCGTTTGCATCGAGCTCTTCGGGAGTTGACGATGGAACCTGAAGCGAAGCTGCGCGCGATCAAGGCAGTGCACACGTTGGTGTGGGCCGTATTCGCAGGATCGATACTGGCCATTCCCGTCTTCGTGCTTCTCGGGAAGCTGCCGATTGCATGGGGCCTGATCGGCTTTGTGTTCCTCGAAGTCGTGGTCCTGATTGCCAACCGGATGCGGTGTCCGCTGACAGACGTGGCTGGACGCTATACCCCCGAGCGTCAGGACAACTTCGATATCTACCTTCCGCTCTGGCTTGCTCGTCACAATAAGGAGATTTTTGGCGGGTTATACGTTGCGGGTATCGTGTACACCCTATGGATGTCGGTCCCGGCTGCGACCTGACCCGCGCCACGCGCATACGAAAATTTCCTGCCTGCGACGCAGACCGATGACGCGGAGTTGTTACGTGCAGTCGGGAGCTGCAGCGCGACGCACAAAGTAAAGAATTCCTCTGCTCGCGCTCCTTTGTGCATAGCTTTCCTGCTGCTTTCCCCTCGGGAATCGTGGGCGTGACCCAAAAGCTCAGGAAGGCCATACTGCGCGCCCTCGTCTTGCCCAGCCCGTCAGGGTTGTTCGACCGGTGCAACATGCACGGCGGCAGCGGCGCGAGCGAGTCCTTCTTCAAGTGCAGGCGACATATCAATGAGTACGACTTCTTCCCTGGTTTTCGAACGCGACGGTGCCATCGCAACCCTGCGGCTCAATCGTCCCGACATGGGCAATGCGCTGGACATTCCCATGGCGCGTGCGCTGATGGAAGCGGCCATTGCCTGCGATGAAGACGATGCGATCCGCTGCGTCGTGCTGACGGGCACGGGCCGGATGTTCTGTGCGGGAGGCGATGTCGGTTCATTTGCGGCGTCTGGCGACAAGTTGCCGGCGATGCTCAAGGAAATCACGGCGTACCTGCATGCGGCGGTCACGCGGCTATCGCGTATGAACAAGCCACTGGTCACTGCGATCAACGGTCCGGCCGCAGGTGCGGGCTATAGTCTGGCGGTGCTCGGCGACATCGCGCTGGCGGCCCGTTCGGCTCATTTCACGATGGCCTACACGGCGATCGGCCTGACGCCCGATGGTGGATCGACCTGGTTGTTGCCGCGTCTCGTCGGCCTGCGTCGTGCACAGGAACTTGCACTATTGAACCGCCGCCTGTCCGCCGAAGAAGGCGCCACGCTGGGGTTGGTGACACGCGTCGTCGACGATGCTGCGTTGCTTGCTGAAGCGGACCAGGTCGCGAAACAACTGGCGGTCTCCGCGACACCGGCGCTGGGCAAAGTCCGCAGCCTGTTGCTGTCGAGTTTCGGCGCGACTCTCGAGGAGCAGATGGAAGCCGAGGCACGCTCGATCGCCGAGTCGGCGCGCACACCGTATGGTCGCGAAGGCGTCGCTGCATTCGTTGCCCGTCGCAAGCCCGATTTCACCTGAGATGCACTGAAGAGCCGGGGGCTCCATGAGTGAGGCGTACATCGTTCAGGCACTGCGCACGGCCGGCGGTCGCCGCAAAGGCAAGCTGGCTGGCTGGCATCCCGCGGACATGGCGGGCGAAGTGCTGAACGCATTGGTCGATCGCAGCGGCATCGACCCGGCCGCAGTCGAAGACGTGGTCTTCGGCTGCGTCAGCCAGGTCGGCGAGCAGGCGTTTCACGTCGGTCGCAATGCCGTGCTGGCATCGAAGCTGCCCGACAGCGTGCCGGCCGTCTCGATCGATCGGCAGTGCGGCTCTTCTCAACAGGCAGTGCACTTCGCTGCACAGGCAGTGATGTCAGGCACGCAGGATGTCGTGATCGCCGCCGGCGTCGAAAGCATGACGCGCGTACCGATGGGTTCGCCGACGGCTCTGGCCGTACAAGCCGGTCTCGGCGGTCCATGGAGCGAACGTATCCTCGAGCGCTATGGCGTCACCGCGTTCAGCCAGTTCACCGGCGCGCAGATGCTTGCGGACAAATACCAACTCAGTCGTGAAGAACTCGACCAGTACGCGCTGCGCAGTCATCAACTGGCGGCTGCAGCAACCCGCGCTGGCGCATTCGACAAGGAAATCGTGCCGCTCGCCGTCGAAGGCGGGCGGCACACGGCCGATGAAGGCATCCGCTTCGACGCAACCATCGAAGGCATTCGTTCCGTGAAGTTGCTGAAGGAAGGCGGTGTCGTGTCGGCGGCGAATGCCAGCCAGATGTGCGATGGTGCGGCCGGCCTGCTGATCGTCAACGAGCGTGGCCTGAAGGCGCATGGCCTGACGCCCCTCGCACGCATTCACCACATGACGGTGGTGGGTGGCGATCCGGTGGTGATGCTGGAGCAGCCGATTCCCGGCACGAAGCGCGCACTCGAACGCAGCGGCATGAAGCTCTCGGACATCGATCTGTTCGAGATCAACGAAGCCTTCGCCTCCGTGACGCTGGCCTGGCTCAAGGCGGTAGGCGCCGATCCGGAAAAGCTGAACGTCTACGGCGGCGCCATTGCCCTGGGTCATCCGCTCGGCGCGACCGGCGCCAAGCTGATGTCGACGCTCGTGCATGCGCTGCGTGCGCGTGGCAAACGCTACGGCCTGCAGTCCATGTGCGAAGGCGGCGGCCTCGCGAACGTGACGATCATCGAAGCCCTGTGATCGGCGGACTCTGTTTTGCGCCCTTCTGTGCTCCTTTGTGTCCTTCCTCTGTTCTTTGCCAAAAAGTCCGCGCCGCGTCCCTGCGGCACGAACCCGCGTCCCTGCGATCAATCCCTGTTCGTTTCGCTCACGGCGTAGATCGTTACCGTGCCGCTGATCTCATTCGCCACCACGAGCAATGGGTCGCGCGTCGGGCTGTCCTTGGCATCGATGAAGATGATGCCTTCCGGTCCGAGATCCTTTGCCGCGGGAGCAGTGGCAGGATCGACGGAGAGGTCGCGGTTGTTCACGTAGTCGACGAAGACCGGTGAGCGCGGTGTGGTCACGTCGTAGACCATGACGCCGCCCTGACGCTCCAGGCCGATGAAGGCATAGGTGCGTTTGCCCACTTCGCCTACGGCCACCGCTTCCGGTTCGGGGCCCTTGTTGTCGGAACGGCTGTCGAACGTACGATCGTCGTTGCTGACGTTGAAGAACGCCGGATTGGCCGCTGCAATGATGCGTTCGAAGTCGCTGCCGCTGTCATAGACCTGCGTGCCGTCGGGATTCCAGATCGAGAACGAACGACCACCGAGCGTGTAGAGCGCATCGTAGTCGCCGTCGCCGTCGATATCGCCGAGACTCTTCGTGACATTGAGGCGGCCGAGGCTGGCGTTGTTCTTCAGCGCGGTTGCATTCGGGAAGGCGGTCGGATCGAGCGTGAGCGAGCCGACGCGCGCTTCCTCGGCGAAGCCAGTCCAGTCGCGTGCGTCGCCTTCGTTCGCAGTGATCAGGTAGGTCGAGCGACCGACGCTGAAGCGGGCGATCGTATCTGGCTGGTACATGCCGAACACCGGCCACGAACGGATGCTGATCGCATTGTCGCGATCCGATGCGTCCAGGCCCGGCACGCTGACGAGGCCGAGTTCCACGTCCTCCGGCACATAGCCCGGTGCAATCGTGAATCGGCCGGTGGCATTGTCGATGACGATGCCGGCAACGCCGAAGTCATTGTCGTTGACGAGCGCGAGCTGGCCGTTCGGCAGCAGTGCGAGGCCTTCGATTTTCTCGACCCCGGCGTAGCCTGCCTGCGCCAGATCGACGTGCAGCGTCTTTGTCGCCGGCCGGACGCCGACGCTCGCCAGTTCGTCGGCCGTCATCTGGTCCACCGTCCTGGAGACGCCATTGACGAGGAATGCTCCGAGGCCGGAAATGTCCGTGGCCTCGCGAAGCGAGGTGGCATAGATCTTCTTGGTGATGGTCCCGATCGGATCTTCGGGCACGGCATCGTCGTCGCGTTCCAGCACCAGGAAGCCGCCGCCGGGAAGGGCAGCAACGTCACCGATCTTGTCGGCGCGTGTGTCATCGGCGCTGACGGAGGGTGGATTGTCCATGATGTAGATGAACTGTCGCGTCGCGCGCGTCGCCGGGTCGTACTCGACGACGCGCACGTTCTTCATCGCATTGAGCGCGCCGTTGGCCAGCGTGGCCGGATTGCGGATCGGGCTTTGCACGAAGCCGTAGATCTTGCCGTCCTGGATCGCGATGCCTTCCATGCCGCGATTCTGGCGACGCTGTGCGATCTCGGCTGGAAGTGCTTCGGTGCCGTAGTGGCCCGCAGTTCCGGGTGCGGGAACCGCAACGCCGGCTGCGGCATGCGTGCCGATGGGGATCAGGCGTTCGATCAACCGGCCCGACTTGCTGAAGTGATAGATGGCCGGACGATATTCGTCGGCCATCCAGTACGTGCCGTCGGCATCGATGGCGATGCCTTCGAAATCGCCGCCGAGCGGATCGAGCGGCAGCTGCTGATCGCGCAGATCGACCGGCGCTTCATCGTTGTAAGGTTGATTGCCGTCCTGCGATCGCAGGATGTTGGAGACGCCAGTGAGCAGCCGGCCGTTCGGCGCACGCAGGGCAATCTGTTCCTGCAATTCGAAGCGGCCATTCGCCGGATCGAGCGTGAAACGCACCAGGTGCGGATTGAACTGCGGCAACAGGAAGGGACGACGCACGCCGACCGGTTCGCCGTTCGGACCGCGATCCGTGTGCGTGATGAAGCTGAGTTGACCATCGCCCGTCACGCCTTCGAAGGCAAGGCCAGAGAATCCGCCGAGCTGCAGCTTCTGGCCGGCCGCTGTGGCGCCGATCGAGGGACGATTCTTCCACTCATACGTCGCGGTTGCCTGCGGTGGCATGCTGTAGTCCTTGAAGCCGAGCGGTCGCAGGTGCGTGACCTGTGCTCGCTCGATGTCGATCTCGGCAATCGCATTGTTTTCCTGCAGCGTGACATACGCCTTGCGCGAGTCGGCGGAGACTGCGATGTACTCCGGCTCGAAATCCTGCGCGGCGCTGGCTCCCGGCCCGTAGATGCGGATGCCCTGTGAACGCAGTGCGGCTTCCTGGCCATTGAAGCGTGTGAACGATGCCGTGCGCACGTCTGAATCCTTCAGCTTGCGCACCTGCTTTGCATTGCCGGGAATGCGAATGATACTGACCGAACCTTCGGGATCGACGTGGCCGGCGCCATACCCGCTCGGCTCGGCTTCGTTGGCGACCAGCACGTAGTTGCCGTCCGGTGTGAACGTGAGCATGTCGGGCAATGCGCCAACGCGCACGGCAGAGAGGAGCTTGCCATCGACATCGTAGAACGCGACACGGCCGGGATCGGTCTTCGGTGTGCTCTGGATAGCGACTGCTACCAACCCATTGCCGACGGCCACGCTATTGGGGGAACCGAAGGCGGCAGTGTCGATGGTGGTGATCTTCGTCGGCTGGCGCGGATTGCGCGCGTTCAACACGTCGATGGTGGACGTCGCGGCATTGACCACGAACAGTCGCCGCGATTTCACATCGTACGCAACGATTTCAGCCGAACCGGCGTCGCCTGCGTCGTAGGTGCCCAGTCGCGTCAGCGTGATGGGGGCAGCATTCGCGTCGCAGTCATCGTGGTGGCCGTGAGATCCGCCATGATGATCGTGTGCAGATGCCGCTCCAGCGGCGCACGACAGAATGAGAGCGACAGCGGCAGACAGAGTGCCGGGAACAGCGCGATCGAACATGCAGACCTCCAATGAATGGCCGCCTCGCGGCGGGCGCCGCAGGCGTGTTCTGATGGAGCGGCATTACAGAGGTCGCGCGTTACAGGATGATGAACGCATGCAACCCTGCGACGGCGACTGTGGCCGTTCGCAGCGGTGACATGAAAGTGTCATGTGAACGTGTCATTTAGTGAGCATTTGCTGTGCCTGCGGCAGCTTTGTGACCGTCTGATTGCGCTCCAGGACGTCGGGATCGATCCGATGCTGTGAGTCTGGCGGCGGTTGCTCGGAAGTCGCGTCAAGTGGATGATTCTGCGATGACGGGACCATTCTCGACTCGGCTCGATAACGGACAACGATGAGGGCAATGCCATGGCGAAGCGTGCAGCGACCGTGCGAATGACTCGCAAGCTCACCGATCTGGAAGCGCGACGCCAGGAAGCGCGTGCGCGACGGCAGCACGCCAAGGAACAGGCCAGGGAGGCGCGCAAGCTGATGAAGCAGGCACAAAAAGTTGCCAAGCGCGCGAAAGCCGAACTGCAGGCGCTGAGCAAGAAGCTGAAAAAGTTGCTGGCGAACAGCCCGACGGTTGTCAAGCGTGCAAGGCAAATAAAACGAGCGAAGCCGACGGCGCGCCGCAAATAAATAGTGATCGAAAATTGATCAATCCAACACTTGCAGCCCAATTGCCGCGTGCTGTCAAAGTCAAGGTGCCGTTGTCCCGAGGTTATCCACAGTCTTTGTGGATTGCTTGTACGGCGGGATGGCGCAGATGCTCAGTTCGGGGCAATCGGACTTGTTGCTCACGATGCGCTCAGGCGCGAAGAACCGGCGTTTATGGTTTGACTTCCCGGTGAGATTACCTGCCGGTCGGGCCAGATCTGTCCGGCTGTGACCCAAAAGAGCTCTGACTTGAGGAAGGTCTGATCAATTCCAGATTCGTCATTCCCGTTGGTCACGGGCATGACGGATTAATACAAAGATGCCTTGAGGGCATTCTGAGTGGTTTTCTCTGGGTCCGGCTTCAGCCGGACAGATTCGATTCTCAGATGTCCGGCTCAAGCCGGACCCACAGAAGAAAAGGCAGGCGGACAAAGGAGCTGCGGAAAGCCGCGGGACACAGCGGCGCAAATCAAGTCCAAAGCGGCCCGCATCGCGATCTTCTGCATCCGCCTTCCTCGCTTGCGCCGCTCTACGCGACACTCTCCCGCTGCACGTGGAAGATTCCTGTTCGTGCGTTGTCCTTGCCGCGCCGGTTGCGTTCCGCCTGGCCGAGAAAATCCAGCGCCGTCGGCGGCGTCTCGTTGCGTGCGAGGGTGGCGAGTCCGCAGCTCAACCGCACATCGCTCAGCGCCGACTCCGTATTCCAGTGCACGAAGGCGTTGCGAATTCGCTGTTCGACTGCCGGGGCATCGACGGGCGAGCTTTCCGGCATGACCACCGCGATGCGGCAGGTGTGTGCAGGCGCCGGCAGGCGCGCCACCCAGTCGAGCTTCGGACGAATGGCATCGTGCACTGCCTGCAGCAGAGCGTTCGATGTCGACGTTCCGAGGTTCAGGCGTGCAAACATCTGATCGTCGTCGGTATGCAGTTCGACGCTGAGGATCTGCAGAATGCCGCGGCTGCGGGCTGACTGGGCGATCTCGGCATGCAATCGACCGACGAGATGACGTGCAGTGTGTGCGCCGTTCTCCAGATCGACGATGGCCAGTTCATCGGTAGGGTCGGTTCGCGACGAACGGCGACGACGCACCGCCACCAGGCCGGCCTCGGCCTTGCCGACGAGTTCGCCGGGATAGTTCTGCATCAGCAGGTACTGATCGACGCCGGCGCAATATCCCAATTCATGGTCGCGTGCATCGGTGCTGCCGGTCAGCATGATGACGTACACGGGGGCGAGCGCGATGACACGCAGTCGCGAGGCGATTTCGATGCCATCCAGCGTCGGAATGTTGCGGCTGACAATGACGAGCGGATACCAGTCGCGCGCGAACACGGTCAGAGCCTCGGCGCCGTCGCTGGCCGTCGTGACCGCGAAACCCTGCAGCTTGAGCAGGGCAGCGGTCGACTCGAGCGTCGCCGGATCGTTGTCCACGATCAGGGCGCGACGCGGCAGGGAGTTTTCGGACGCTGATTTCATAAGGATTGGGGGTCTCTGGCCTCTACGTTAACGGCCGGGCCATGCGGAAGCTGTACCTCTGTGGCCGCTCCGGCCGGCCGCTGACAGGCGCTTTGTGGACTGGCGCACAGATCGGGGCATGTGCCCCGTCCCCGCTTTCGTTGTAGACGGGGCGCCTGCAGTAAGATCCCGACCGCCAGTCCGGCCGATCGGGCGGCAGGTGGGAACGATCCGGAGGATGGATGGCGGTGGTCTGGCGCTGTTTGCTGATCGCAGGAATGTTGCTGGCGTACACGCAGGCGCCGGCGCAGATCTATACGTGCACTGCGCCCGATGGCACCAGGATCTTTTCCGACAAGCGATGCGGCTCGGACGCGACGCTCGTGAAAGGCATCACGGAGTCGAAGAAGTCGTCGAATGCGACACGCGCTCCGGTCCCGCGAAAGTCACCCGAGGAGCTGGAGACTCTGCTCACTCAATGCAACGCGGGCGATAACACTGCGTGCATGACATGGACCAAGGGCGGCGGTCCGGCGGAGCTGAAGCTGCGTGAGAAGGAATTGCAGTCGACCTGCGAATCCGGATCGATCAACGCCTGCGAGGAGCGCTACTGCCGTGACGGGGCGACGGAAGAATGCCGCAGCCGTGTCCTGGAGCTCGCAACGCTGTCCGGCGACAGCTGGTATCTGCGCTTCCAGCAGAAGCCGCAGTCGGATGGACCCACGACGTATTCGGTGCGCTGCCTGAACCTTGGCAGTCGTGCGCTCAAAGATGTGACGATCTCCTGCGCTGCTGTCGCCGGCCCCGAGCGCTGCCGTTCGGAGATCGCAGCGCAGGCGTTCCCTCGCCTCGATGCGGCAGCGTCGAGCAGCTGTGCGACGCTTTGAAGGCGCTGAGACGGACGGACGCACTCAAAGGAGCACAAATGGGGACCGCAAAGGAGCACAAAGAAAACTGGTCAGAAATTATTTCTCTGTAGCTCAATCGCCCTTGTGCTCTTGGGGGCTCCGACTTTGTGCTCCTTGGTGTACCTGCTTTATCTATTCCTGCTGATCCACTCGGCGAACTTCTCCGCGAAGCCGCGCAGGAATTTTTCCGTATCGGCGTTCTTCAATTTCCCCGCATCGTCGAACAGGTTCTGCGCGCTGCCGACATAGGCTTCTGGCTGCTGCAGCACCGGCATGTCGAGGAACACCAGCGACTGACGCAGGTGATGATTGGCGCCGAATCCGCCGATCGGACCGACGGAGGCGCTGACTACCGCAGCAGGTTTGCCCTGGAACACGCTTTTGCCGTAGGGGCGCGAGCCGACATCGATCGCGTTCTTCAGTGCCGCGGGAACCGAGCGGTTGTATTCCGGTGTCGCAAATAGCACGGCGTCCGACGACCTGATCTTTTCCCTGAAGGCCGTCCACTGCGCCGGCGGCGAACTGGTTTCCAGATCTTCGTTGTAGAGGGGCAGGTCGCCGATCGGCACCTGTTCGAATGTCACTCCCGCTGGAGCCAGCCCTGCGATGGCATTCGCGATTTTCCGGTTGTACGAGTCCTTGCGCAGACTGCCAACGAGGACGGCAATGTTGTGGGGCATCGATATCTCCTGCGGTCGATTGGTTGACGACACAGTAATCGCTGGAAGCGCCCGGATCATTGGGCAGCGGCGATAAGTGTCATTCAGTCAACGCATCAATCGGGGCCCAGGAGCGATGCAAGGATCCACAGGAAGTTGCCACGGAAAAAGATGCCGGTGCGCACCGTGGACGCGCACCGGCGAAGGGGGCCTATTGAAGCTGGGTAATCGTCACCGAAAAGCCATTGCGGGTCGTCAAAGCGTGGGAAGAACAGTAGCGACGGCGTTCCGGTGAATCTGCAGCCGGCCGGCCAGTTGCGGTGACCTGCCGGTCAGCCGTTGCGGGTCCGGGCAGAATTTCGTTCGTCGGTGGATTTGCCGGTGAATTCGCGCTGAAGAGCCGGATTTCAGACGGAGATCAGAGCGGAGCGGAGTTCTCCACGGGGGGGCACGGGGATCACGGGGTAAGAATGCATTCACCAGGCATATTTCCGTCCCTGTGTTCCCGTGTCCCCACTGGAAATTCCTTCCGATTCTAATCCGGGACGTTCGAATTGACCGACGCGAACGACGCCTGTACCTTGCGCGGCCCGTTTTTTCCGTGAATCCCCATGCGTCCTCTCGCCGTCGGTGTCGATTTCGGCACCAGCAATACCGTCATTGCCGTGGTCGATCAGGAAGGCCGATCAGCGGTGCTGCCCGTGCAGACGCGGGCTGGTGCGAGCTCGACTCTGCCGTCGATGCTCTGCTTCAGGCCGAACGACATCGATCGAACGGCGCGTCCCGTAAGCAGCGCCGGCGCCGACGCCATGGCCGACTACCTCGCACGCACCGGGCCCGCGCGACTGGTGCAGTCGATGAAGTCGTTCCTGGGCAGCAAGACCTTCACCGACACGCGGATGTTCTCGCAGGTGTTCACGCTCGAAGATCTCATCGGGACGCTGCTCACGCATTTGTATGAGGCCACGTCATCGCAAGGATTCGTGGCCGATACGCCGCTCGTTGCCGGGCGACCGATCCGTTTCGCCGGTCCGAATCCTGATGATGCGTTGGCGCAGACGCGCCTTACCGAAGCATTCCGACTTGCTGGCCGTGCACCCGATCGATTCGGTCTGGAGCCCGAGGCCGCTGCTTATGCCTTCGCGCGCAAGGTCACCGGACGGCATCTGGTGCTGGTCGCCGATTTCGGCGGCGGCACCAGCGATTTTTCGGTCGTCGAAGTGGAGGCCGACGGCGCGCAGCCGAAGATCACGCCGCTTGCGCAGACCGGTATCGGCATCGCGGGCGATCGATTCGACTATCAGATCGTCTACCACGCCGTGTGTCCCGCGCTCGGCATGGGCTCCGTGTTCCGGCCGGAAGCGAAGGCGCTGCCGATCCCGTTGTGGATTTACGCGAATTTCTCCAGCTGGCATCAGCTGTCGGTGATGAACACGCGCCAGAACCTGCGACTCATCGATGACATTCTCAAGTCGGCGGACAACCGCGAGGCCTTCGAAGGACTGGTGCACGTGATCCGCAACGAGGAGGGCTTCTCGCTGTTCCAGGCGGTCTCGCGCGTGAAGCAGGCGCTGACGTCGCAGGACCGTGCGCAGCTGCGTTTCAAGGCCGGTCCCGTCGAAATCGACAATGTGGTGACACGCAGCGATTTCGAACGCTGGATCGCGGACGACCTGGACAACATCGCGACGACCACCGAGCAGGCACTGACGCGCGCGAACGTCCGTCCGTCCGACATCACCCGCGTGTTCATGACGGGCGGCAGCTCACTGGTCCCGGCGGTTCGCAATCAGTTCGCCAGCAGATTCGGCGCAGAGAAACTCGTAGGCGGCGATGAGTTCTCGTCGGTTGCCCAGGGCCTGGCGCTGATGGGCGTGCCCTGAGAAGGCGAGAGACGAAACCGAAGAATTCTCCACGGGGGACACGGGGTATCACGGGGAAAGAAAATCTTCCGCTCCGAGCCCGTCTTTCCCCGTGTCCCCCGTGGAGATCTTTTCCGGTCTCCGGTCTAAGCGAGCCGCGCAAGGATCGCCGGTCCCCAGTAGACCTTCGTGAAGTAGTAGGTTCCGAGCAGCAGGAAGCCGGTTGCGACGGTGAATGCGGCGGAAGCGGTGTAACGGAACATCGGTGAGGCGTTGCTGCGTGGTGCTCGCAGCAGGGCTTCGACGACGATGAGATTGGGGACGTAGAAAAAGAACGCCATCACGGCATCGAAGGGACCGCGAAATTCCTCGGTATGTCCGGCGCCGCCGGCCAGCAGGAACCAGAAGCCGTAATCCATGCGGTACAGCCATGAACCGATGGCGAGCGCGAACAGCCGCAGTGCCCAGGCCCGATGCTGCTCGAAGCGTCGTGCTCTTGCGTGGCGATACGCCTGAACGGCGGTGAATGACACCAGTGCGCCGTAGATGCCGAAGCCGACATCCATGACGGGACCGCCGATCGTGCCCTTCGTGAAGATGAAGGTCAGTCCGCCGAGGCCCGTGAGAAACGCAGCGCTGACGTAGACGCGGCCGATCCATCGATGCAGCGCCGGATAGCGGTTGCGGATCGCGCTTACGACCTGAATGCAGCCGAGCGCCAGGATGATGCCGCCGGCTGCGAAGTGCAGGCCGATACCGGCGGTGGCCAGCGGCGTATGGCTTTCGTAAAGCCGCGGCAGTCCCTCGTTCCACTTCTCGATGTTGCCGTCGATCAGTGCGGCTGCGTAGAACGCCAGGATATAGAGGCCGAACAATGCGGCACTGATCCAGACCGTTGCCGTCAGCGCGCGGCTGCTCCAGCACAATATCAGCGAGCTTCGATCCCCGGTCGCGGTCGGATGGCGTGCAAGCGCCTCGGTGGTTGCCATGCTCGGGCCCAGCCTTGTAGGAGTGCGGCGATCCTAGCACCCGGCAATGCGCGGGCCCTCGTCCGTTCAGCCGAGTTTCGCCCGGCAGAGAGCCACATTGCGGCCACGGGCCGGGCGGGGAACTCAACGCGATCCGACGTCAATGGGTCGTCGTCAATCGGTCGTCGTGTCCGATTTCTCCGTGGCGGCGGGCATCTCCTGCTGGGACTTCTTGCGTTTCTCCGGTCCCTTGCTGCTGACCACGCTCTTGATCGGGCAGCGGCCATCGCGTGGCACGATCACCGTACTCGTGCGATCCAGCGTTCCGATCGGCAACGTATCGAAGCCGATGGAAGTCGCGAAGTTGAGACCGCGGCACGTGTCGCCCATGAATTCGGCGTAGTACCACTTGCCGCGCGAGTCCTGGATCCACAGGCCCTTGTCCCGGTCGGCCTGCCAGTTACGAATACCACCGTTGCTGGCGAAGGGAATCGACGCTTGTTCCGGTGGCGTAGTGGACGAATCGGCAAAGGCACTGGCCGTCACGACCAGCGCTGTGAGTAGCAACATGCTGCGGATGTTCATGGACTTTTTCTCCGGCTGTGGTCTGTTGGAGTGAGCGGCCGGGGAGGGAGTTGCGGGTCCTTCATTACAACGGTGCAAGGTACCTTGGCCGCAAGTAAACCCCGACATGCGTGACTCACTATGGCGATGCGTGAATGAGCCGTGGCTGAATGATCAACTGCGCGCCGGAATATTCACTGCCTTCACGACGGCCGGTCGCGCGACGAAGGCGTTGAGCGCACGGGTGACATGGGGATGGTCTGCGATCCCTACAAGGTCGCCGGCGTCGTAGAAACTAACGAGATTACGCACCAGAGGAAACGTGGCGATATCGGCGATGGTGTAGTCATCGCCCATGATCCAGCGACGATCGGCCAATCGCTGATCCAGAACCTGCAGCAACCGTCTGGATTCCGCGACGTAACGATCACGAGGCCGCTTGTCTTCCCAGTCCTTGCCGGCGAATTTGTGGAAGAAGCCGAGCTGGCCAAACATCGGGCCGATACCCGAGACCTGGAACATCAGCCACTGAATCGTCTGATAACGCGCAGCGGCGTCGCGCGCCAGGAACTTGCCGCTTTTGTCGGCGAGATAGATCAGGATCGCGCCGGACTCGAACAATGGCAGCGGCTTGCCGTCGGGTCCGTGTGGATCGATGAGCGCCGGGATCTTCGCGTTCGGATTGAGAGAGCGGAATTCCGGGGACTTCTGCTCGTCCTTGTCGAAGTCGACGAGATGCGCCTCGTAGGGCAGGCCGGTTTCCTCGAGCATCACCGAGGCCTTGATCCCGTTCGGCGTATTCAGCGAATACAGCTGAATACGGTCGGGATACTTCGCCGGCCACTTCTTCGTAATGGGGAAGTCGGCGAGAGTGCTCATGAAGAATCTCCTCCGCATCATCAGGTTTCGGTGACCGAAGCATTGAGCGCCACGGCGAGTGCCGCCTCGCCGCTGATCAGGTCATGCCATCGCAGCACAGTGCCTTTGCGATGTCCCTTGCGTGTCAGCTTCAGGTCTTCCGGCGAGATCGTCACCACGTAGAGATCGTCGCCGATCTGGATTTCGCGTTTCAATGGCTTGTCGAGTCGTGTCATCGCGGAGCCCTCGGCAGGGATTTATTGAAAGACTCCGCATATCGAGGGTCGGTTCCGCGAGCGTTGTACATGGCGCGCGGCGAGATGTAGCGAAAGTTTCGCGATGAGATCGCAACGACGAACGGCTGACTATCCCGCCAGCTTGCGCGCCTGACCTGTCAGGAAGTCGCGCTGGGCTGAGTTCTCGCAGCGCTCGATGGCGAGCGAGTAAGCCGCAATGGCCTGCTCGTGCTGACCGAGTCGTCGCAGCAGATCGGCCCGGATGGCGTGGAACAGGTAGTAGTCGTGCAGCGGTAATTCCTCGACGAGCCTGAGCGCAATTGCCGGACCCTTCACTTCTGCCAGGGCGACCGCGCGGTTCAGGGCCACGATGGACGTGGGCTGCATGGCAAGCAATCGATCGTAGAGTTGCAGAATCTGCTGCCAGTCGATGGTCCCCGTGGCTTTGCTGTCGCTATGCACGGCGTTGATCGCGGCCTGAATCTGATACGGTCCGGGTTCGTTACGATGCAGGCACTCGCGCACGAGCGTCTGACCCTCGACGATGCGTTCATCGTTCCAGCGGCTGCGGTCCTGATCAGTCAGCAGCACGAGATTGCCGTTCGCATCGGTCCGGGCCGCCCGTCGTGAATCGAGCAACAGCAGCAATGCCAATAGTCCCACTGTCTCCGGCTCGTACGGGAGCAGTTCGACGAGCACGCGCGCCAGCCGGATCGCCTCATCGCACAGCTCGTGGCGGATCAGTTGTTCGCCCGCACTTGCCGCGTAACCTTCGTTGAACACCAGATAGATCACTGCGAGCACGGCACGCAGCCGCTCCGGCAGGTCCGCATCCGCCGGCATGCGATAGGGAATGCGGGCGTCGCGAATCTTGGTCTTGGCGCGCACCAGTCGCTGCGCCATCGTTGTTTCAGGAACGAGGAAGGCGTGAGCGATCTCTGGTGTCGTCAGCCCGCCCAGCAGACGCAAGGTCAGTGCGACCTGTGCGCTCATCGCGAGGGCGGGGTGACAGCACATGAAAATCAGCTGCAACCGATCATCGCGCACAGCGGCTTCCTCCGGTTCGTCGCTGGCTTGGAGCAGCAGCGCGGCCGCATGGCGATCCTCGCGCGATGTTTCGCGACGCAGTCGGTCGATGGCTCGATTGCGTGCCGTCGTGATGATCCAGCCTGCCGGGCTCGGTGGCAGCCCGGCAGAAGGCCAGCGCTCGACCGCGATAACGAAAGCGTCCTGAACCGCCTCTTCGACGAGATCGATCGAACCGAACCTGCGAAGCAGTACGGCCACTGCACGTCCGTACTCCGCCCTGAATATCCGCTCGATGTCCGCAAGCGGCAGCGACGACATCAGTCGCCGCCTTCATCCATGAAGGGACGGACTTCGATCGGCAGGGTGGTGGCCTGGGCATAGCGTTTCGCCCATCCCAGGGCAGCATCGAGGTCGGCCACACGAACGATGGTGAATCCGCCCAGGTGCTCCTTGCCTTCGGCGAACGGCCCATCCGTGATGAGCGTTTCACCATTGCGGACGCGCACGACCGTGGCCGAACTCACGTCATGCAGTCCGCCCGCGAACACCCACGAGCCCTGTGACTGCAGTTCGTCGCGGATCTGATGGATCTCGCGCATGACCTTGCCAAGGAACTCCGGGTCCGGACGACCGGGACCATCGGGCTGGTACATGCTGATCAGGTACTGCTTCATCGCGTTCTCCTCGTGCCGGCACCACGCTGGCGTTCATCCCCTATACGAACGCGGATCGACGCAATCGACAGGACAGACAAAGAAAATCAATCCGTCCCGGTGGTCTGCGCCCAGAGGAGTTTTTCTTCCCTGGACAGCTTCTTCAGCGCTGCCTCGGCTTTGAGCGCCTCGGACTTGCTGACGAACGCACGTGCCCCAAGCACGCGGACGGGACGATTCGAGCGGGTGAACTTGGCGCCCTTGCCTTTACTGTGCACAGCGAAACGTGCTTCGACATCGGTGGCGATGCCCGCATAGGTGCGCCCGTCTTCGCAGGCGAGCAGGTAGAGCCACCAGGACTGTGTCATCCCTTGAGCCTACCTGACGTTGGGGCTCAGATCACGGAGTGGGAGAAGGTCAATAAGACCTCCACGGGGGCATGACTGGAGGAAATCCCGCGGGACAGGGAGCACAGGGGACGAGAGATCTGGAGGTGCGAACGAAAGCTTTTCCTACGTCGTGATTCCCCGTGCCCCCCGCGGAGATCTTTTCCGTTCCCTACGTCACAGCGACCGCAGGTACTGCTCCAGATCCGACCGTTCGGCGCCTGAGAGCCCGAGCGACCACAGCGAGTCGTAGTGGTTGATCACATCGCCCAGCGTTGCGAAACGCCCGTCGTGATAGAAGCCGCCGCGTGTATGCGTCCACAGACCCTGCAAAGGCGCAGTGCGATATCGCCCGTCCGGCGCGCGATTCGCCTGGAAGTCGTCGATGCCGATCTCCTGCGGCGTGTGCATGTTGTAGCCAGGTTCCGTAAAGAGTGGTGGCACATGGCACGACGCACAACGTCCTTTCTCGTTGAAGATCGTCTGACCCCGCGCGGCCGCTGCCGGGTCGTAGCTGCCGCGCGGCGCATCGGGCGCAGCGAGTGCCAGCTGGTAGAGATGCAGTGATGCCAGCGCTGGCGTGATCTGGTCCTCGGTCGCTGTCACGTGTCCGAACTTCTCGCGTGCTGCGATAGGAAAGCGGGTCGCATCGTCGAGGCGCGGGTCGTAGAAAGTACCCTTGCCGTGCATTTCGAGATTCGCGACGAAGGCATTCCAGTGGGTCATCGATCCCCAGCCAGTCCAGGTGTGCAGGTTCACGCCGGCGAGGCCAAAGGCGGGTGGAATGAGCGTGGCCGCCGAGCGGCCGTCGGGGCGGAACGCCTTGCCGTCGAGGAACAGCTCGGCGTCGAATTTTCCCGGTCCCCACGAATTGAGAACCGCGCGAACCGTCGCGACATCCACGCCGAGCAAACCAGCCACCGGTTCAAGGCGTGGAGCGAGCGCGACGATGGCGCCGATGTTGAGATCGCGGTTGGCCCAACCATCGCGACGCCGGCCGATGCCGGGTGCGAAAGAGTCGTCGACGACGGAATGGCACAGAGCGCATTGAATGCCGATCGACTGCAGTCGGTTCGACTTGTCGAAGAAGCCGGTAACGCCAACCACCGCGCCGAGACGCAGCAGCGCGACCGTGACGGCGGGATCATCGAGATTGACGTCGCCCCTGCGAAGTGCGCGCAGCAGCCTGCCAGGCAGCGCCTCGACATCGACCTTCAATCCCACGGCGAGGGCAGTCTTCGGACTGACACCCGGTCCGACGCCCCCATTCGCTGCTCCTGCAATCGATTCATGCAGGCCGAGCGAATCGCCCCAGAAGTCCTCGCCGCCGAAGGTGCCGTAGCGAAAGGCCTGTCGGCCCTTGTCGATCTCGCGGATCGCGTGCAGTTCCGGAGCGAAATCGGTGATGTTTCGCGGTCCGTTGCTGTGATGCGACGTCTCCTCTGCCTGTGTGTCTACGACGAGCAAGGCAGCAAGAGTCACTGTCAAAGCGACGAAGTGTTTCGGCTTCATGATCGAGTCCCTCCGAAGCTGTCAGAGCAGCAGGCCGGGTGTTGCAGACGTGGGTATGCCCGAGAGCCGGGTCAGCACGTTTGCCACGATGCGATCGCAGCGCTCCGCGCCAAAGTCGAACAGCGTGAGATGTTCCTGCTGCAGGCGTTGAGTGATGTCGTTGCGCAGGCGAATCTGTGCCCGATGAAAGCGCGTCTTCACCGTGGCTTCGTTGAGGGAGAGACACGTTGCAGTCTCTGCGATGCTCAGCTGTTCGACGGCGCGCAGCAGGAACACGGTGCGAAACGCTTGCGGCAGCGTATCGATGGATTGTTCGAGCAGTTGCCTGGCGCTCGTCTCCTGCGATGCATCCGGGGTGGTCAGCGATTCGTCGGCGAGGTACCTATCGGCCTGCTCCTCGATGTCATCGAGCGACACCGTCGTGCGTCGCAGGCGACGTTTCATCATGAGGGCTTCGTTGAGGGCGATGCGGGTCAGCCAGGCGCCGAAGGCCCCGGGTCGATATCGATGCAGGTGCGTGAATGCCTGTACGTAGCACTCCTGCACCGCATCTTCGGCGGCTGCTGCGTCGCGTAGAACGCTGCGCGCCACTCTGAACAGGCGACGGTTGTAGCGGCGCATCAGTGCTTCGAAGGCGGCGTTGTGCCGTTGGCGCGCCGCAGCGACGAGTTCGTCGTCGCTGCACTGCGCCAGCGCGCCGATCCTGTTGCGCCTGAGTGCCGCGTTGGTCGAATTGATGTGCGGGTCGATCATGGATTCAGCCGTGCCTGCAGGAGAGTCAATGCTGGCGCGTGACCGGAAGGTTCCCGCACCGGGTCCTGCGGCACTGAAAAAGCCGCAGAAACCGGGTCCGCAAACTTTTCGAATTCTGTACTCCCTGGTGTACGTGCTTCTCTCCGCGGAGAATCGACGAATGTTCCATGAAACCCGGATGACCGGAGACCCTCCATGCCAACCACTCCATTGGTGCAGTCTCGTTCAGGTGTGCAGGTCCCGGCGCTGCTCTACGGCACTGCGTGGAAGAAGGAGCAGACCGCCGCGCTGGTTTCGCAGGCAATCCGCGCAGGCTTTCGCGGCATCGATACAGCGTGTCAGCCGAAGCACTATCACGAGGCGGGGGTGGGTGACGGCGTTGCGGCTTGCCTGAGCGATGGGCTGAAGCGCACGGATCTGTACCTGCAGACCAAGTTCACATCGCTGTCGGGCCAGGATCCGCAACGGGTTCCTTACGATCCTCGCGCGTCACTTCCAGAGCAGGTGCAGCAGTCATTCGCCGCCTCGCTGCGCCATCTGCAGACGACGTACCTGGATAGTCTGGTGCTGCACTCGCCGATGCAGACACTGGCGCAGACCCTTCAGGTGTGGCGGGCGATGGAATCGCTGGTGGAGCAGGGAATCGTGCGGCAACTGGGCATCAGCAACTGCTATGAATTGTCCGTGCTGCAACGGATCGATGCTGCAGCGCGCATCAAACCCGCGGTGCTGCAGAATCGTTTCTACGCCGACACGGGCTACGACCGGGAGATCCGCGCCTACTGCCGGGAGCGCGGCGTCCTGTATCAGAGCTTCTGGACGCTCAGTGCCAATCCGCAGTTGCTCGCGAGCGAGACCCTGCAGTCGTTGGCGAAGCACTATGCCAGCACTCCCGCCCAGATCCTGTTTCGCTACCTGACCCACGAAGGCGTGGTGCCGCTGACGGGGACGAAGTCGACGGCGCATCTGCGCGACGACCTCGCGATCTTCGGGTTCGAGCTGACCGCCTCGGAGCGCGATGCGATCACCCGGCTGCTCGAATGAGTCTTCCGGGATTCCCCCGCATTCCTCGCCCGGCGTAAGCTGCCCTAAACCTGATCGTCGCTGCAGCGCAAGGTACGGCTGCGTTGTGTGCTGAGCCGATCGGCACACGTTTCTGGCTTCCTGACATTGGAAAGAGGTGCTTTGCCCTCTGAAGATCCGCCGCCCGCGAGGCGCGGATCGCCAACCTGAATTCAACTCAGAGAGGAACGCTGATGAACGCCCGCATCGACGACGCCAAGACACTGCGCCGGTCGCCAACCGATCCGCTCGATGAGGAGATGCTGTCGAGGTTTGCGCAGCGCGCGCCGGAGTACGACCGGCAGAACCGTTTCTTCACGGAGGATTTCGAGGAGCTGCGCGATTCGGGCTATCTGCGGATCGCCGTGCCGGTCGAATTCGGGGGGCTCGGCATGTCGCTCGCCGAGGTGGTGCGCCAACAGCGCCGGCTGGCGTACTACGCCGCACCGACTGCATTGGCCATCAACATGCATGTGTACTGGACCGGTGTGGCCGCGGATCTGTTCCGTGCCGGCGATACTTCGCTGCAATGGTTGCTCGAGGAAGCCGCGAAGGGTGAAGTCTTTGCCGCAGGCCACGCCGAAAGCGGCAATGACATTCCGGTGTTGCTGTCGACCACCAAGGCCGAACGCGTCGCAGGCGGCTATCGATTCACCGGCCGAAAATCGTTTGGCAGCCTGTCACCCGTATGGACCTACCTCGGCGTCCACGGGATGGACACGAGCGATCCCGCCGCACCGAAGATCGTCCACGGATTCATGTCGCGCGATACGGAAGGCTATCGGATCGAAGAAACCTGGGATGTCATGGGAATGCGTGCCACTCGCAGCGACGACACGATTCTGGATGGCGCGTTCGTTCCAGATCGCTACATCGTGCGGGTCGTGCCTGCGGGCGCTGCCGGGCTGGATTCGTTCGTGCTCGGCGTGTTTGCGTGGGCGTTGCTGGGCTTCGGCAACATCTACTACGCACTGGCGCGTCGCGCGCTGGATCTCACTGTCCAGTCGATCAAGACCCGGCGCTCGATCGCGCTGTCCCGCCCGATGCACTATCACGCCGAAGTGCAGCACCGCGTGGCCCAGATGGGCCTGCTGCTGGATACGATCGAACCGCACCTGGAAAGCGTCGCGAAGGACTGGTCCGACGGTGTCGATCACGGCGCGTCGTGGCCCGCGAAGATCGTCTCGGCGAAGTATCACGCGGTCGAGGATGCGTGGCGTGTGGTGGATCTCGCGTTCGAACTGGGCGGCGGGTTCGGGATCTTTCGTCGCAGTGCGCTCGAGCAGCTGTTCCGTGACGCGCGACTCGGGCGCATTCACCCGGCGAACTCCATGTTCACGCACGAACTCATGGCCAAGACGCTGCTGGGGATCAGTCCGGATGAAACACCGCGGTGGGGGTGAGGAGGAAAGGCGCCAGGCGCGAGGAGAAGCCGCCAGGCGCTAGGCTCCAGGCTTCGGAATCAGAACTTGTTTAACGGCGCCTGTGTGGGTCCGGCTTTAGCCCAATGGCGCTTACTTAAGGCTCTTTCAGCCTCTTATTGTGGGTTCGACTTTAGTCGAACATCTGAATTCTTCGAATGTCCGGCTGTGACCAACGGGAATCCCACGGGGAAGCCGGACCCACAAATGACGAGAGGAGTGCGGCTTCCGGCTTTAAGTAAGTGCCATTGGGCTTTAGCCGGACGTTTACGCCGCAGGCGCGCGACCCTTCTGACATTCGACTGAAGTCGAACCCACAAGAATGTTGGGCACCCGGATCCCGCGGCAGCCCCTGAGTCTTTACCAGCGCCTGGCGCCTGGCACCCAGCACCTTCTCCCTCACACGAACATCGCCGGGCTGATCTCCAGTGCGACCTCGGCGATGCGATCGACGGGCAGACCCGCGCGCCTTGCGTGTTCGCGAATTGCTTCGGGGCTGGGTGCGTCGTATTCGCAGTAGATCTTGCCTTCGGCGTCGGAGACGTAACTGCGGATCCAGCGCACCTCCGGCATGCCTTCGAGCACGGCGATGGAGCGGCGCGCGGCAGCCGCGAGTTCCTCACGCGAAAGCGCAGGAACGGTGCGCTCAATGACGTATCGGGGCATGACTTACTCCTTCAGCAAGCGGGTATCTGCGCCAGACGCTGTACCAGATGTTCTTCGCCAATCCGATCGTCGAGGCTGCGACGGATCGCCAGCGACCGCTCCAGGCAGGAACGTGCCTCGGCAGATCGGCCGGCCAGCTGACACGCTTCGCCCAGTGCGGCGAGCGCGTGAGCCTGCAGCAGATGCTCGCCCGTGGCGCCGTTCAGCTCGACGCTTTCCTCGAGGGCCGTCCGAGCCTCTTCGTGCCGGCCCAATCGGCTCAGCGTGACGCCGAGACTGTTGAGGATCAAGCCTTCGGCGGTACGGTCCTCGAGTGCTCGTGCCAGGCCGAGTGCTGTTTCGTAATGCCGCAAGGCGTGCGCATAGTCGGCGCGTTGCCAGTGCTCGATGCCGAGCAAGTTGCGCAGGACCAGTTCGCGTCGCGTCGCTCCAAGCCTGGTGGCGAGGGTCAGTGCTGCTTCCAGCCGTGTAATCGTCTCCCCGGGAGTATCCGGCAGCTGGCGAGCTGTGCGTGCAAGACCTTCGAGTGCTGTCAATTCCGCTGCCGCGTTGCCAACGGCAATGCACAAGTCGCGCATTTTCTCCCACTCGATCGCCGCTTCGCGCGGCAGCGCCTTGCGTTCGAGGATGGCTGCCCCGTGACTGCGGACCTCGATCTCGCCTGCCCGATCCTCGAGTTGGGCGAACAGGGTTGCCGCCTCTGTGAGCAGAGGCAGCGCCTCGTCGTCCCGGTTCAGACCCAGCAGCACTTCGCCCAGCGTGCGCAGTGCCTGCACCAGGCCGTCGGCGTGATGGGCCCGGCGGCTGAGTTCGATCGCGTGACGATAGGTCTGCAGCGATTCGTCGATCCGGTCCTGTTGCAGACAGATATGGGCCAGCGCCATCAGATGAAACGATCGCTGGATCGGCAACAGATGATCGCGGGACGTTGCGTTGGCGCGTCGCAGATATTCGAGTGCACGGTCCTGCTGGCCCAGCATCCGGTAGACGTTGGCGAGACTCTGCAGGCTGTAAAGGAGCAGGGAAGGATCCTGCATGAGCACAGGCATGGCGAGGGCTTCCTCGAAACATGCAATCGCGCGGGGGTGTTCTCCCATGCTCTTGAGGATGATGCCGAGATTCGCCAGGTCGCCCGCGACGGCGAGTTCGTCGCAACGTTCACGATCGATCATCAGTGCACGCTCGGTGATGGCCAGCGCCTCGGCGTGTCGTCCATCGTGCCAGCGCAACAGCCCGATGCTGCGCAGCGCATGACGTTCGAGCCCGGCATCGCCATGCTCGCGGCTCACCCGCAATGCCGTGCCCAGCGCACGATCCGCGGCATCGAAGTGCTTGCGCAGCGTCAGCAGATCGCCCTGACGCAAGTAAGCCTGAGCGAGTCGCGCCGATGCGCCGCGGGGCGCCAGCAGCGCAATGAGTTCACCCACGATCTGCTGCTGCCGTCCGCGCTGGCCGAGTGTTTCGCACAGTCGTTCCTGCTCCAGCATGACATCGGCCGTCAGATCGGCCCGCTCCTCGTCATCGGGCAGTTGCGTCAGGCAATGCTGCACGCGATCGAGCATGGCGAGTGCATCGGCGAACTGTCCGAGTGCGCGGGCGCGATCGGCGGCGCGGCGGCCGTAGTGCATCGCGGGTCGCCACGCTTCGGCGCGCCCGAAATGGTAGGCAAGCAGTTCTGCCTGCTCATCGCCGTGCTGCGGCGTGAGTCGTTCGATCGCGCGCCCGATGACACTGTGCCAGGACCGTCGCTGATGACCCAGGAAGCTCTCGTAGGTCACCTCGTGCGTCAGCGCGTGCTTGAATCGATACGCCACTTCCGGCACGACGCTGATCTGTTGGATGAGTCCCGCGGTGCCGAGTCGTTCGAGCGATCGCGGTACGTCCAGCGTCCGCTCGGCGATCTCGACGAGCAAGGGACGCGTGAACTCGCGCCCGATCACGGATGCGATACGCAGTACCTCGAGCGAGTGCTTGTCGAGCGCATCCAGGCGCGTGCGGATGACCGTCTGAACGGTATCCGGGAGTCGTAACGCCTCGACACCCCCGGCGGCCACGCCTTCGCCGTCCTCGGTGGCGACCGATCCCTGTTCGAGCAACGTGCGGCAGGTTTCTTCCAGGAAGAACGGATTGCCGCCCGTGCGCTCGTAGAGGCGTCGCGCCAATGTCTCGGCAACGCGGTCGACGTGCAGTACGTCCTGCATGATCGTCACCGACGCATCGAAGCCCAGGGGCGCAAGCTGCAGACGCGTTGCGGCGCGTACCTGCTCGATGCGATCGACCGACTCGGGCCGGCTGGTGATGACCACGAACAGTGGATGAGCCGACACGGTCTCGGCCAATCGATGCAATGCTTCCCGGGATCCTTCATCGCTCCAGTGCCAATCTTCCAGCAGCAATACCGTCGTGAACTGTGCCGTCAACGAGGCGAACAGCGCAGCCAGTGCCTCGGGCATGGCCTGCTGCAAGTGTTCGCCGCGCAGTTCGCGCGGTAGCGGATGGCTCTCGCTGACGAGGGACAACAGGTGCAGGTATAGCGGGATGAAGCGCTCCAATGCCGAGCCCAAGGTACGGATGCGCGCCACGACATCGGCTTCGACGTCGGGGCGGATCTGATTGGACGCCAGCCGCAGGACCTGACGCAGGATGTCCACGAATGGCACGAACGGCGCAACGCCGCCATGAGAACGGCATCGTGCTTGCAGAATGCGCACGTCACTCGCACCGATGCGTTCCTGCAATTCATAGAGCAGGCGGCTTTTGCCGACCCCGGCTTCCCCGATGATCAAGGCAATTTGTCCCAGGCCGTCGCGCGTCTGCGAGTACCTTTGCAACAGCGTTTCGAGTTCGGCGTGGCGTCCGGCATATGTCGACAGGCCGCGACGCATCGCAGCTTCAAGACGTGTCTGCAGTCCCGATTCACCGAGCACCCGGTATGGCGTGACGGGCGCATCGCCAGTCCGCAGCGGTACGGGGTCCTGCGGCTCCGACTCGATGAACGGCGTGATGAGACGCCGGCATTCGGGGCTGATGAGCACGGCATTGCGCGATGCCAGCATGGCAAGGCGTTGCGCGACCTGCATGGCGCTGCCCGTGACGGCATAGCGCCGCGGCCCGGCATTCAGCCGCTGCACCACGAGCGAATCTGCGTGCAGGCCGGACTGCACATACACGCGCGAAGCGGGCTCGCCCGGTTCGGCAGGAGCGATCGCGAATGTGCGTGTGCTCAGTTCCAGCGCCGCGCGCACTGCGCGCAGATCGTCATCCTCGTGTCCTGCCTGCACGCCGAAGAGCGAGACGATCTCCTCATCGTGGGCGTGATTCACCAGACCACCATGCCGGCGCACGATCTCCACTGCCGCACCGCGGATGTCGTCCATGAGGCGTTCGAGTGTGTCGGGCGTGTGCCGCTCAACGAGCGCTGCGTAATCCGACACCATCGTGATCAGCACGACGCCACGGCGCCGCTCACCCGCCGACGACACGCTGGTGGAGCCGTCGGTGGATCGCGTCGTCGCAGGCGTCGTGTAGCGTTCGTGTTCGGCGAGCGCAGCCAGCTCCGCCGCCATGCATGCCATCGAGGCGTAGCGCTGCTCCGGGTTCTTCGCCAGGGCTCGGGCAATGATTTCATCCAGCTCACCGGGCAGTTCGGTGCGGCGGGCGCTCGGCGGCCGCGGATCCGTGGTGACGATGGACGACTTGAGTTCGCGCGCGCTCTCACCCTGGAAGGGCCGTGTCCCGCTCGCCATCTCGTGCAGGACGACGCCCAGCGACCAGATATCGGTCTGATGAGTCACCGGATCGCCGCGCAGCTGCTCGGGGCTCATGTAGGCCAGCGTGCCCATCGCGGCTCCCGAACAGTCACTGCCCGCAGCATTACCCATTGCGGCGACACCGAAATCGAGGACCTTGACCGCTCCATCGGGCAGCAGAATGACGTTGGAAGGCTTGATGTCACGATGCACGATGCTGTGCACATGTGCCTTGGCGAGACCGTTCGCGATCTGCGCGGCAATGCGGATCAGTTCGGCGACTGCGACCGGGCCGCGCTCGAGACGCATCTCCAGCGTTTCGCCCTCATACAGCGGCATGGCGATGAACATCTGTCCGTCGGCGGTCTCGCCGATCTCATGCACCGTGCAGATGTTCGGATGATCGAGTGCCGCGGCGGCGCGCGCTTCGAGCAGCAAACGTTCCTTGGCTTCGATGCGAGCGCTCAGGTGCGGCGGCAGGAATTTCAGCGCGACGGTACGGTCCAGGCGCTCGTCCCTGGCCTTGTACACCCACCCCATGGAGCCTGCGCCCAGCGGGCTCAGCACTTCATAGTGAGCCACTCTGCGCCCCGTCCATTCCATCGCATCGACATGGGCTCGCCAGTGGCCCGGCACTTCCAGATCCCGCGCGAGGCCATCGATCAGACCGGCGCTGTCGTGACCTTGCAGCAGCGACTCCACTTCGTGGAGCAGGCTCACGTCTCCATCACACTCGCGGGCCAGCAGGGCAGGGCGATGTGCCGTTTCGCATTCGATAGCCGCCGTGAACACGTCCTGGACTCGCGACCAGCGCGCGGCGGACATCGATGTGTGTGTCCTCGTTGCGGAGTCTGTCTCCCGGCTGTTCATGTGCCGAGCTCCTTGTTGAGCCAGGCGCGGGCAAGGGTCCAGTCGCGTTTGACCGTGGCAGCGGAGATGCCGAGCGCTTCGGCGGTTTCATCGACGTTCATACCGCCGTAGAAACGACACTCGACGATGCGCGCATGTCGCTCGTTGAGCGCCATCAGGCGCTGCAGGGCTTCATCGAGCGCAATGAAATCGTCGGCACGTTCGTGCACGACCAGCAGCGCATCTGCTTCGAGAGATTCGACGGCTTTACCGCCACCACGCTTCTGGGTACGCCTGGCCACCGCATAGTCGATCAGCACCCGGCGCATAGCCTGTGCGGCCAGGGCAAGAAAGTGGGAACGGCTCTGCCACTGGATGCGGTTGAGTTTCGACAGCTCGAACCAGGCTTCATGTACCAGCGCCGTCGTGCAGAGGGTGTGCCCGAAGCGTTCGCCCCGCAGTTGCCGCCCGGCGATCCTGCGCAATTCCGCATACACGAGCGTGAACAACTCATCCATGGGCACCTCGATCCGATCTTAGTCCCTGCCTGAAAGGCGCTCAACGGCTCGCATCGCGGTAGGGCGAGCGGCAACGCTGCTAGAAGCCGTTTTTGTGGCGATTCGGGCTCATCTGAAATGGCGGCCGACTTGGTAGGTCCCGCGGGATTTCCTTCGATCACATGGAGGCCCTCGGCAAGGGGGCTGTTGGCAGGAAGGCTGACGTTCGTCAGCAGGGAAGATAAAGATCTCTCTTCCCTGCCGTCAGGCCTCCCTGCGCTAGCTTCCCTGCCGCAGGCCCCCTCGCCGACGCAGTCGGCCGCCATGTCTTCTTTTTTAACCGTCTTCAGAGAATCTTCAGCACCTTGTAGTTGTGTTCGCTGTCCCTGAACACCGCGGCCTTGGTGATGCTGTAGTACTTCGTCGGTGAGGCCACGCACAGGATCACGATGCCGGTGCCGTACTTCATCAGCTTCTTGTCCTTGATGCCGCGGATGAACGCAGGAATCAGGCCGAGGGTCGAGCACTCGTTGAAGAGTTCGAAGCCGCTCGTCTTCTTGAGCTTCAGCCACGCCTCCTTCTGCGGCATCTCGCCGTCGCCGTTCTTTTCGGTATCCACATGATTGACGGTGGCGATGCCACGGCCCTTGTAGATGCCCATGATGCAGCCGGTGAATTCACCCGAGATCACTTCGCCGCCGGCCATGGGTGTACTGGCATTCTCGCCGCGCTTGTACGGCAGGACACGGATCGGGTTCTGGCCCGAGTCGTCGGCAAAGAATTTGATCAGGTTGCGGGAGGTCAGGTGGTGCTCGTAGCTCCAGCTGCCGTCGAAGGCGTCCTGACCTTTGCTGATGAGATCGAAGAGGCCTTCGATGCGTACGCCTTGCTTCAGATAATCCTTGAGCATGGGATCTTGTTCTTCGCTGACCGCTGAGCTCGGACATTGTCGGTTGCATTGCGTCTGGCGTGAAGGGTTCGCCGGGGAATTCGCTCGCAGTCAGGTGTTTTGCCTTGAAACCGGCCGGCCGGGCCCGATACTGAACGGCCCTGCCTCCTGGAAAACACTCCCTTACAGTGCGCCCCAGCCGTTCGTTCCTGACTGCAATCGCCGTCCTGGTGCTGCTGCACTTCTATATAGGGAGTCGGTTGCTGCCGGACCTGGGGCTGACGCCGCTCGGCTGGGCGATTGGCGTCGCGGTCCTGGTCGCCTCCAGTCTGTTGATGCCCCTGGGCATGATGACCCGATCCATCGAGCGGCAATCGCTGGCGGACCGGGTCTCGTGGGCGGGCATGCTGATGATGGGATTCTTCTCGTCGCTGCTGGTGCTGACACTGTTGCGGGACATCACCTTACTGGTGTTCGCGCTGTTTGCGCCGCACCGGGCTGCCTCCGCCACCTATATTTCTGCGCTGCTCGTCGTCGCGCTGTCAGTGACCGCAACGGTCGTTGGCCTGGTGAATGCCCGTCGCCGTGCGCGCGTCGTCGATGTCGATGTGCCGATTGCCAACCTGCCCGCAGGACTGCACGGCTTTTCGATCGTGCAGATCAGCGACGTGCATGTCGGCCCGACCATCAAGCGCGGCTATGTCGATGCCATCGTGGACGCAGCCAACGCACTCGATGCGGACCTGATCGCGATTACGGGCGACCTGGTCGACGGCACCGTGCCGCAACTCGCGGCGGATGTGCAGCCGCTGGCGAAATTGACGGCGCGCCATGGCGTCTACTTCGTCACGGGCAATCACGAATATTATTCGGGCGAACCCGCCTGGACGCGTGAACTGCGACGTCTGGGCCTGAAAGTGCTGACGAACGAGCACGTGGTGGTCGCCCGAGGCGAAGCCGCACTTGTCGTCGCGGGTGTGACGGATTACAGCGCTCATCACTTCGATCCGCAGCAGCGCAGCGATCCGGCCGCCGCACTGATCGGTGCGCCTGCCAATGCGGCGGTCAGGATTCTTCTGGCGCATCAACCCCGCTCCGCAGCGGCCGCAGCGGATGCGGGCTTTGATCTGCAACTCTCCGGTCACACGCATGGCGGACAGTTCTGGCCGTGGAATCTGTTCGTCCCGCTGCAGCAGCCATTCACTGCCGGTTTGCACCGGCTGAACCAGCTCTGGATCTATGTCAGTCGCGGCACGGGTTACTGGGGGCCGCCGAAGAGATTCGGTGCGCCGTCGGAGATCACGCGTATTCGCCTGGTGGCGAAGCGCTGAGAGGAGTCTCCGGAGTGTCCGTTTTTTCCCTCGTGGATTCGACTTTGGTCGAACGGGTGCCGTGCGAGCTCTCGCTGTCGGAGGACCGCGCCGTTCTTACCCGCTAACATTGTCCAATGACAGCGTTTACTCGACGGCGCCTCACTGGAGCCGCGATCCTTTCTGCACTTGCCGGGGCCGCACGCTCTGCATTTGCGAGAGCGCCGTCGTTACCCGCCAACATCCCGACTGACGGTCCGTGAGATGGATCATCGCGACGTCATCTCAGGTCACAGCCTCGCCTGGTTCGTGTACCTGTTTGCGCTGACGGATTGCTCCGCGTTCAAAGTCGGGTTCTCGAACAATCCGCTGCAGCGGATCCACACCTTCAGTCCGCGCTACTTCGAACGGTTCGATCTGCATCAATCGCTGGTGCTGCGACTGGATTCGATCGATGCGGCGCGCGCGCTCGAAGCCGAACTCAAACAGGTACTGGCGCAGGCGTGTATCGATTGCCCGTCCTGGGTGCCGCGGGAAGCCGGCGGCTTTACGGAATGGTTCGGTGCGCCGCAGTTCGGACTGGCGGAAGAAAGACTGCGATCGATCGATGCGCTCGACGGCAACTTGCGACTCGCGACTGCAGCGGACTTCATCCGCAATGAGTTGATTCATTCGTCAGCAGCATTCGAGCAGTGGGCTTGCAGGCAGGCGCAGCTGGTGTGCGATGCCTTTGCCTATGCATCGGGAACTCGCCAGCCGTTCGAGGCGCTGCGGCCGTTACGCGACTGGCTCGACGCCTGCCGGTATCTGGGGATCCCGCTCTTTGCCGATGATCCACACGCGCGCGAGTTCGTGATGCAGACGAGTCGGCTCCCGGCCTGACTGTCCGCCAGGTGTCCGCCGCAATTGGAGCACTGTCTGTCGCGTCCGCTGGTCGCCGCCGTTGCGGCTCCGGCCTATAGTGTTCGTGCACTTCATTGGAGAAGGAATCGATGCGCAATCCTGTAACGACCTTCGCGGCCCTCGTGGTGTGTTCGATCCCGGCGGCTGTACTGGCGCAAGACCAGCTGCACGGCGTCGAGCTCGGTGACATCGACCGCAAGGCAGATGCCTGCGGCGACTTCTTCGAGTTCGCCAATGGCAAGTGGCGCGCGGAGAACCCGATTCCGGCATCGATGCCGCGCTGGAGTCGCCGCTGGGCGGCCGGCGAGGCATCCAAGGATCGCCTGCAGACGATCCTCGAAGCGACGGCTGCGACGAATGCGCCGCGTGGCAGTGTGGAACAGCTCACGGGTGACTTCTATGCGGGCTGCATGGATGAGGCGCGGGCGAACGAGCTTGGTGTGAAGCCGCTGCAACCGTTGCTGACACGGATCGAGCGCATGAAGACTGCACAGGATGTACAGCGGGTCATCGCCGAGCTGCAGAGCATTGGTGTCTATGCGCCGTTCGCGTTCCTGGGCGAATCCGACAATCACGAGCCGTCGAACGTCATCGCGCAGATCTATGCCGCGGGCCTCGGGATGCCGGATCGCGATTACTACGTGAAGGACGAGGACCGCTTCAAGGAAGCCCGCGTCAGGTATCTCGACCACGTCAGCAAGATGTTCGTGCTCGCAGGCGCGAACGAAAAGACGTCGCAGCAGGCAGCGCAGACCGTGCTGCGCATGGAAACCGAACTGGCCAGGGCGTCCCTGGAGAACGTGGCGCTGCGCGATCCGAGAGCGACGGATCACAAGATGAGTTTTTCGCAGCTGCAGCAGCTCACGCCACAGTTCGACTGGAAGGCCTTCTATGCGTCGATGGGTGTTGGCACCGCCGACCTGAACGTAACGCAGCCGAAGTTCATGGAAGAGATGAACCGGCAGCTGGCGGCTGCGCCGGTGACTGACTGGAAGACGTACCTCGAGTGGCAGCTGCTGTCTGCGGCGGCGCCTTCACTGTCGGATCCGCTGGCGCAGGAGACGTTTGCGTTCCGCGATGCGTACCTCGAGGGCGCGAAGGAACGAAAGCCACGTGCAAAACGCTGCGTCGAGACGACGGACAGCCTGCTGGGCGAGGCGCTGGGCAAGCTCTACGTCGAGAAATATTTTCCGCCCGCAGCCAAGGGTCGCATGCAGGAGATGGTGAAGAATCTGCGCCTGGCGATGAGCGAGACGATCGACGGTCTCGACTGGATGAGTGCGACGACCAAACAGAAAGCCTTGAAGAAGCTCGCAACGTTCGATCCAAAGATCGGCTATCCCGACAAGTGGAAGGACTACAGCGCGGTGCCGATCGACCGCAATGCGTACTGGGAGTCTGTCGTGGCCGCGCGGCAGTTCGGGGTTAAAGACAATCTCGACACGATCAACCAGCCGGTCGATCGTGGTCGCTGGGGCATGACGCCGCCGACTTCGGATGCGTACTACAACCCGCTGCTGAATGAGATCGTATTTCCTGCCGGCATCCTGCAGCCACCCGCGTTCAGCATGGATGCGATCGACGCCGTCAACTATGGCGCGATCGGCGTCGTCATCGGGCACGAGATCAGTCATGGATTCGACGATCAGGGCGCGCAATACGATGCCCAGGGACGTCTGAAGAACTGGTGGACCGACGAGGATCTGAAGAAATTCCAGGCACGCGGGGAGTGTGTCGTGAAGCAGTTCGACAACTACTTCATCGAACCCGGCATTCACCACAACGGCAAGCTGGTGCTGGGCGAGAGCATCGGCGACCTGGCAGGTGCCCGCATCGCCTATCGTGCCTTCAAGATTTCACAACGCGGCAAGCCGCCGGCCGGCGACGTCGATGGCTTCACTCAGGATCAGCAGTTCTTCATCGCCTGGGGACAGTTCCGCGGCGATGCGGCGCGACCGGAGTTCGCCCGCAAGATGGTGCAGGGCGATCCGCACCCGGTGGCGAAATATCGGGTCATCGGTCCGCTATCCAACTTGCCCGAGTTCCAGCAGGCGTTTGCCTGCAAGGCCGGTTCGCCGATGGTGAGGCCACCGGAACAGCATTGCGACGTCTGGTGACGACGTACGTCGCTGCTACGCCAGCTGCGTGATCGTCACGGAATAACCAGGATGCGCCGCGTGATTCGCGACATAGGCACCGCCAATGAGGCTGGTCACGACAATGGCGGCGGTCAGCGCCAGGCAAACAGTGCGCTGAACATTCCAGCTGATACTCGACAGGCCAAACATCGCAATCTCCAATCGTCTGTAGGCAGCGCAATGTATCGGCGGCGTGACAAGGTCAGTACTGACCAAGGGCGGGTCTGTTGCCTGTCGTAAGAAGAGGAATCGGATCATCAGAGGGAGATCTTCTTCAACTTCTAACTCCGTTCTCGCTCGGAGCCAAAGTCTGCCGGCGCGCCGTGATAGGCAACGCCGGCAGGGGGCGGGGGATTACGAGAGCTGCGTGACCGTCACGGCGTAGGCGTTGTGCGCTGCGTACTCGGTCGCGAATGCACCGAGGGACAGGCTGGCGCTGACGATGACAGCCGACAGCATCATGCAAATGGCGTTCTGAACTTTGCGGCTGGTGACGGTAAACATGGCGATCTCCTGATCTGTCTCTGCGATGACCGCGTTGTTGCGGGTTAGCGTTAGGACACGCCAGAGGCCTCCAGGGTTACAGCGGAATCAAAATTGCCGGTAAGCCGCAGCGGAATGCCGGCGAACGCGGCCGCTGAGCGGCGGGCTGGGCTCTGGGCGCTGGACTGCTGGCCAGAGAAGCACAGAGGCTCTGTTCCGATGCTGGCCAGCAGTCCAGCAGGCCAGCGCCCAGCAGCCCTCCGTCAGACCCGTCGCAATCGTCGCAACGATTCATTGCATGCATGCAGCGCGGCCTCTGCCGTGCGCAGGTGCTCCACAGCCTCTGCTGCGAGTACCGCATCGTCCTTCGCGACGTTGAATACCTGGGTGGACCGCTGCACGAGTGCATGCGCCTCGCTCCATAGGGTTTCCTGTCGATCGCGCGAGGCCTGTACCGCATCCGCCTGTGCCATGCGGAGCTTGCCGAGTTTCAGGTCATTGATGGCCATGAGGAATTGCGTGGTGTTGAGGCGCGTCGCGGCCGCACCCGACAGGCTCCCCAGCAGCGACTGCGCCTCGTCCAGGTACCGGGCCGCCTGGACGTGTTGGCCCTGCTCCTGGACGGACGCCGCCAGTTCGCCCAAAGCCCAGCCGAGTGTGAAACGCAGTTCTTCGCGCAACGGCTCCGAACCGGACAAGGCGCGCAGACGTTCGACGGCATCCGAACGTCTGAGCAGACCTTCCTGTGTGCGACCGGTGCGTGCCGCTATGTCGCCAAGATCCATGAGAACCAGCGCCGCCTCGTGCCGGAGATGCACATCGAGCGGGTACTCCTGGATCAGTGCTTCGAACAGCTCGAACGACCGCAAGTGCACAGGATAGGCCGGCTCGTAGCGGCCGCCGACCTTGGCCAGCAGATCGCCACGGCGACAGAGCGCATTGGCGAGACCGCGGCGAATATTGATCTGTGAGTTGCCGGCACCTATCTGCTGCTCGAAGATCCGTATGCCCCGATCCATCTCCTCCAGGCCCGCATCGAGTGCACCGTTCATCGCCTGAATGGTGCCGCGCACGACCAGTGCATTGGCGCCCAGGCGAATGTCTTCGGTCGTGACGTGTGGCCGTTGCGTGAGCGTGTGTGCCAGGTCGGCAGCTGCGTCGGCATATCGGAGCGCATCCCCGATCGAACGATTCGCCTGGCTGTATTGCGCCAGCTTCAACTCGATCAACAGCCGCTCGCGCAACAGCGCATCGTCGCGCACGCCCTGGGACCAGAGCGCTTCGCGCATGTCGCGGGATCTGCGCAGACTCACCAGCGCGGATTCGTTGTTCCCGAGGTTCGTGGCCATCACGTCTCCCTGCAGATCGCCGATGCGTTCATAGGCTCGTGCGAGGTCGCGCCGGACTTCGGGATCATCGGCTCGCTCCCTCGCCAGTTCATCCAGATAGCGCAGGGAGTGACCGATGATTTTTCCCCGGACGGGTAACGTGCCCGGCAGTGAGGTGATCGAATCATGCACGTCGAGCATGAAGGTCTGCGCCAGACCGCGTACGTCGTCGAAATGGCGTTGCGCGCGCTGGCGTTCGCGATCGGCCACATGCGCCTGCCAACTCGTGGCGACGATACCGATCACCAGTGACAGGCCGAACAGCATGCCCACGGCGACCAGGGCGCGATTGCGGCCGACGAATTTCTGCAGTCGATAGCGTCGACTTTCCGGCGCGGCCGCGATCGGAAAGCCGCCCAGGTGCCAGGCGATATCCTGCGACAGCAGCTCGACCGAGCCGTAGCGGCGTTCCGGGTCCTTGTGCAGCGCCTTGAGAACGATGTTGTCGAGATCGCCGCGCAACTGCGCGGATGAATAGGGAGCGGTCGTTTCCTCGAGCGCGAGACTCGGGCGGCGCGGCGGCTGTTCACAGATGTGCCGCGTCAGTTCGTAGTAGGCATCGGAATCCGGCTCGTAGGCCGGTTGCCCGGTCAGCAGCCGGTGCAACAGGATGCCGAGCGAATAAATATCGCTGGCAGTCGTGAGGGGCTCGCCACGAATCTGCTCGGGACTGGCGGACTCCGGCGTGAGCGCAATGGTGCAGGTGTGCGCGTGACAGGCACTGCCGTGCTCCGGATCGAGCAGTCGTGCGATCCCGAAGTCGAGCAGCTTCACGATGCCGTCTTCGTTGACCAGCACGTTGCTGCACTTGATGTCGCCGTGGACCATCAGGTGGCGATGTACATGATGCACAGCGTCGCAGAGCGTGCGGAAGAGCCGCAGCCGCGCAGCGAGGCCGAGGCGGCGGCGTTCGCAATACGCATCGATGGGTTCGCCGCGCACGTACTCCATGATCAGGTAGGGCACACCGTCCTCGGTGCTGGCGCCGTCGAGCAGGTGCGCAATGTTCGGATGACTGAGCCGGGCCAGGATCTGTCGTTCCGCGCGGAAGCGCCGCATCAGCCCGGCGGGATCGTGGCTGCGGTGGAGCAGCTTGATGGCGACTTCGTGTTCGAACTGTTCTTCGAGTCGGGCGGCACGGAACACGGCACTCATTCCACCGCGGCCGATCTCGTCGAGAATGCGATAACGGCCAACGATGCGTCCGGTCCAATCTGTCGCGGGCAGTGCGAGACTCGCGTGCTCCACCACCGGCGCATCGAGGAAGTCCGCGGGCCCATC
Source organism: Povalibacter sp. (assembly GCF_036520495.1). GTDB lineage: Bacteria > Pseudomonadota > Gammaproteobacteria > Steroidobacterales > Steroidobacteraceae > Steroidobacter. The sequence continues at coordinate 106,299 of NZ_DATDJO010000006.1, forward strand.
GTGGGCGGCGATCAGCGAATGGACTTCGCGCTGGAGGGTCTCATCACCTGCGCATGCTCGCTGCAGCCAGCGCTCGCGGTGCTGCGGATCCTGCTCCAGCGCTGCGCAGAGCATGCCCTTCACGACTTGCCAGCGATCAGGCGTCATTGGGTGGCCCGTGTGAACTCGCGCCGCAGCCAGGCGCGGGCGGCTACCCATTCGCGTTTGACCGTCGCTTCGGAGATGTCCAGTGCCTGCGCGGTCTGTTCCACGGTGAGACCGCCGAAGTAGCGCATCTCCACCACCTGCGACTGACGCGCGTCGAACGTCTGCAGTCGCGACAGCAGATCATCGAGCGCAGTGATGTCCCCGCTGCGATCGGCGTCGAGCAACACGAAGGCAGGGTCGAAATCGACGGCTGGCAGATCAGCCTCCAGGCCATCACTGTGCAGGACGCGTTCCAGGGATTCGCCGGCGACCCGCACCGCATCGCCGCCGCGCTTGCGGCTCAGTCGCGCGCGTGCGTGATCCACGAGGATGCGTCTCATGACGGTCGAGGCGACGGCGAAGAAGTGAGCGCGGTCGCGGATATCGACCGACCGCAGTTTCACCAGTCGCATGAAAGCTTCGTTCACCAGCGCCGTTCCCTGCAGGGTGTGGCTTCTGCGCTCGCGCCGCACATGCTCACGCGCCATCGCGCGCAATTCCCGGTACAGCAGCGACATCAGGCTCGCGATTGCCGCGGTGTTGCCGTTGCGCCATTGCTGGAGCAGTTGCGTGACGCTCTGGGCAGGTGTGTCCATGGGCACTTGGTCAAGTTTGTGGTGGTGCCGGGTGCTGAGCGCGGGCTGCTGGGCGCTGGGTACTGGGCTGCTGGCCAGAGAGGACCAGAGGAGAACAGAGGTTTCTGCTCCTATTCTGGCCCGCAGCCCAGTACCCGGCAGCCCTCGTGAATGATCCCACGCAGCGCCGTCGCTTCACGGCGCATCCGTCGCGCGACGCAGTCGTTCTGTCTCAAAGCGTAAACGGGTCGCAAACCGGCTCAATCGATGGCTTCGAAAGAAAAATGAGCTGGTTCGCCTGCGATTGCCGCTGACCCAGGTATCGGCAACGCCAACCCGTGCCCTGCCACGCCCACGAAAACGACATGACAGGAAGTCCGGCATGGCGGTCGCGTGCTTGCCGCGCATCGGCTGGCGTACCGCTACACCAACATCAGGAGATCTTGACGGTATGAGCACGAACACCCTTTTGCTGCGGCGAGCGATTCACTGCGCGCTGCTCGCATGCGTCGGCGTGACGGGCGGTCCGCAGGCTTTCGCGCAGGACGCGTCGATCCAGGAGATCGTCGTGACGGGCTCGCGCATTCGTCGCGTCGACGACGAAACCGCATCGCCGGTGCAGGTCGTCGATCGCAAGGACATCGAGCGAACCGGCGCGACCAACATCGCCGATGTCATCCGCAGCGTGATCCAGGCCGATAACCAGGGATCGATTCCAACGGCAGCCACCGGCGGTTTCGCGGCCGGATCGGCAGGCATTTCGCTGCGCGGTCTCGGCGTGAATTCGACGCTCGTGCTCGTCAACGGCCGGCGCATGGCGAGCTACGGCCTGGCCGACGATGGCGTGCGTACATTCGTCGACCTGAACTCCATTCCGTTCGACGCCGTGGAACGCATCGAAGTGCTGAAGGATGGCGGTTCGGCGATCTATGGTTCCGATGCGGTGGCGGGCGTGGTGAACATCATCCTGCGCGACAAATTCGACGGACTGACGATCTCCGGCGAAACCGGCGTGACATCGCGCGGCGACGGCGACACGTACCGGTTGTCTGCGATGGGCGGCACGAGCAGCGAGCGTTTCAGCGGCTATGTCGCCGTGGAGGCGCTGAAGGAAGAAGCCATCGCGCAAGGGGATCGCGGCGGCTATCTCGGCACGAGCGATCTGCGCAGCATCGGCTTCTTCGACAACCGGCAGGGTGCGCGGGCGGCCGGCTTCGGTAACTTCTCGCCCGGCGTTCCCGCGTTCAGCGGGGTAACGCCATACGGATCGGTGCGCGTGCCCGGAGGCCAGCCCCAAGACCGCACCAATCTGCTGCCATGCCCGGAGGTTTCCGCCGACACCGGCGTGTGTGTCTTCGACACGATCGACTACATCCAGATCGCGCCGGAAGTCGAGCGGTTCAACGTGCTGGCGCGCGGCAGCCTGCAGTTCAGCGACACGCTGGAAGGCTATGCCGAACTCGGCTACTTCACTTCGCACGTGACCTCCGTTGGTACGCCGGGTGGCGTGAACGACAATGGCGTCTTCGACCCGGCCAATCCCGCCAGTCCGATCGTGCACACCACCGTGCTGCCCGCGGGGCATCCTGACAATCCGACCGGCGTCGCCCGCACGCTCAGTCTGCTCACGACCATGCTGGGCGGACGCAATGGCGAGCAGGAAACCGAAGTCTTCCGCGGCATCGTCGGCCTGACGGGCGAGATCGGCAGCGACTGGGAGTGGGACGCGGGTGTCGGCTATATCGACAATCGTCTCACCGACACCAGCACCGGTTACTTGCGTCACCCGGTATTGCAGGCGGCGCTGAACTCCGGTGAGTTCCGTATCAACCCGGCGCTGAACTCTCAGGCGCTGCTGGATCGGATTTCGCCCACGCTGGTGCGCGAACCGAGCAGTTCGGTGGCGATGGCAGATGGGCGTGTCTCAGGCTCGCTGCTCGATCTGCGCGGCGGTCGTCTGGGTGTGGCGGTGGGTGCGGAGTGGCGCAGCGAAAAAATCGACACGCCGCCGACGCCGTATACCGACACGGGCGAACTCGTTGGACTCGGATACTCCGCCTATTCGAAGGACCGCAAGGTGTACGCGGCGTACACCGAGGTGGATGCGCCGGTGACGTCCTGGCTCGGGCTCAATGCAGCGCTGCGCTTCGATCACTATGACGACTATGGCTCGTCGACCACGCCGAAGCTGGGAGTGACGCTCAAACCGTTCTCGCAGCTGTTGGTACGCGGCACCTACCAGGAAGCCTTTCGCGCGCCCGGTCCGGCCGAAAGCGGCGACAGCGCATCGTTTGGCTTCACCAATATCGGCATCCTCACCACCGGCAATCCTGATCTGAAGCCCGAAGAGGCGAAGGCGTACACGTTCGGTCTCGTCTATGAGCCGTTCCAGGGCACCAGCCTGTCTGTCGACTACTATCGTATCGATCGCGACAACGAGATCGTTTCAGCGGATCAGGCAGTGGTCGTGGGTGATCTGCCCGTCAACGGTGTGCCGGATTCGAGAATTCCCGGCCTCGTACCGAACTCATTCCTTTTCTACGACGAGTTCGGTGACCTGGCCACGATCGCTGCACCGTTCGTCAACGCCAACACGACCAACACCGATGGCTTCGACCTCGATCTGCGTCACCGCTTCGAGATGGGCCGCGCCGGCACGTTGACCGCGGCGCTCGTGTGGACCCATGTGCTCAGCTTCGAACGCCAGGTGCCGGGCAGTGATGCGCTGGAATACGCAGGCACGCACGGTCCTTATGTGCTGAGCGCCGCTGGCGGTACACCAGCGGATCGAGGCCGTCTGCAACTCACCTGGGACTACGGCGATCTCTCGCTCACCGGCGCGGTCAGCTATGTCAGCAGCATGGACATGATCGACCACGAAGGCGAAACGCTGGTCGACGTGGAAGACGGCACGTACACGACCACGACGGGCGAGGGCTACTACGTGGTGGCCGATCCGGCCGGCAAGGTCTGCGGCGTCTACAACCCGGACGGTTCAGTGCCGAACAATTGCAAAGTGGATTCGTTCACGTCCGTCGACCTGCGCGGCTCGTATACCTACGCCGAGGCGTGGGAGTTCAACGCCAGTATCAAGAACCTGCTGGATACCAAGGCGCCGTTCGATCCGTACACGTATGGAGGACTGAACTACAACCCTGTGTTCCACCAGCAGGGCGCGATCGGACGCAGCTTCAGCGTGGGTCTGAAGTATTCGTTCCAGTAAGTTCCTGCGAAGAGTGCCACCGGGCCGCTGCGGTACTGCC
>NZ_DATDJO010000007.1:0-2563 GCF_036520495.1 Povalibacter sp.
TACATTCGCGCTGCCGTTGTACTGTCAAGTCAAAAGTTATAGAGCATGCATTGAAATGCTGCCTCGACCCGCACGCAAAGCGCTCAACACCTATCACCACGGGGATCTCCGCGATGCCCTGGTTCAGGCCGCGTTGCATGAAGCCGAGCTCGGCGGCCCGGAAGCGATCAGCATCAGCGCGCTTGCCAAGAAACTCGGCGTCTCGCAGCCGGCGCCCTACAAGCATTTTGCCGATCGCGAAACGCTGCTTGCAGCCGTCACGGCCGAAGCGTTCCGCCAGTTCAGCGCGATGATGCGCACGGCGATCGAAAAGCCGTCGAAACAATCGAAGCTGTCGCGCTTCGCGCAGCTCACGCTGGATTTCGGACTGCGCCGCAACGGCATCTATCGCCTGATGTTTGCGTCGCGAACCATGGCATGCGCGCCGAAAGGCAGCGAGTTGCACAGCGCAGCAATGGAGACCTTCGAACTCCTGGTGGAAGCGCTGGAAGCCCCCGCCATCGGGTTGCTGCGCGAGCGGAGCGCCCTGAAGGTCTGGGCTTCGCTGCACGGCGTCGTCATGCTCGCCGAGCAGGGATTGCTCACCGGCCAGGTCGCCCATGTCAGCCGGGAGGAGCTGGTCGAGGACATCGTGAAGGAAACGAAACTCGCGCTGTCGGTGGCGATCGAGGTGGCCGTTCGGCCTTGAGATCAAGCGCGAGGTGGTCGAAGGCGCCGGCCCGTCGAACGAAGCACCACCGTCGAGGCGGGGCAGGTTCCGGTCCAGCGCAGCACATCACCTTCGCGCAGGATCCCTTCCCTCTCCCTGGCGTGGTGCAAACGATTGATTGCCGAATGGCGACGCCGTGGGGACGGTCATGACGATGAAGCTGCGGCCAGTCGATTGATGGCAGGAATTGCAGCCGGTGGTCAGTTCGCCGAAAGCTTTGCCAAATGCTGCTGCATTTCGCGCGGCGATCGCGCTCTCGATCGATTTGATCGGCGGATCGATCATCGTAATATTCTCTACGGGTATGTCGGTATAGAGCGCGATAGCATCGGTGAGGCTGGATTTCACCAATTCCAGTTCGTAACCCGCGAGCTCCCAATTCTTCTGCCGCCCCGCGGTCCACAGCTTCGAATGCCTGAACTGGACCGCGCTCATGATATCGGCAAGCCGCGCCGGGGATTTCTGCGCCGTCTGGGCGGCAACCATAAGCGGTAATACCGACCCTACGGCGATTGCGGCGACCGCCGCGAGATATTTCGTACTTTTGCGCATTCTCTATTTCCAGGCTGCTGTCCTATTCCTAAGCCGTCGCCGCCGGAATCCCTTGACCTAGGTCAACTTTGCCCAGGCGGCGGCAAACGCGCCACACCATCCACGGGATCGATACCCGCGCGACGATGGCTTCTTGTAATCTCCGCAGCCAAATGGTCATCTCTGCCGGTCAAGGGCATCGTCGATTGATCACCAATCCCATCTACCCCCCTACACCTCGCCGTCTGTCATTCAGACCGGTGCAACCCGTCAGAAGCGCAGTGATCGGCGTGCTGACCTCGTTGTGCCTGTGCGGTCTTGCGATTGGCAAGGATAACGCCGACGACGATGAGGATGGGGCCTCGACCAAGCCGGCCCTGCCGAACTTTTACCTCGATATGAGAACCACCTACTCGACGCTGCCCGCCGGCACGCTTTCGATCGGATTCAGCGCGCCGCCCTTGTTGTCGCGGCTGGCGAACCTTTCCTCGCTCCGAACCGCCACCTCGCCGTCGAGCCAAAATCTCTCGGTCGACCTGCCACTGACTGTCGATGTCAACGATCGGCTGTCGGTCTACGGTGGCGTCAGCGGCGCCGCGTCGCAGGGCGGTACCGATCCCTGGACGACGTTCTCGATCTACGCCTTTACCGTCGGATTTCAGGCCGACATCCATCAGCAGAACGGTGGAATGTTTCCGACCATCACCGTCCAATCCAACGCGACGCGCTCGACTTCAGACGCGCCGCTGGCCACGACGACCTACAACACCATCATCGAGGCAGGCTACGCGCTGGACGCGGAAGAGATGCGCGGTCTGCTCGCTGGCGCGCAGTACACCAGAGTGCTGGTCGATACCCCGTTTGCCCGCGTCAGCCCCGATATCATGGGCTATGTCGGCGGCTACTATCAGTGGGACAGCAACTGGAAGCTCACTGGACGCGTCGGCGTGCAACATTTCGGCGGCGCGCAGCTTCTTAGCCTGACGCCGTTTCCCGCCTTCACGCAGCCGATCGTCCGCCTCGATCTCGACCGCATGGACGATGACGACAATCGGCTGTTCGGCATCACCGCGCAGATCGCATGGGCGCCGAAGCCGTCCTACCAGCTGACGCTGCGAACGCCGCTATATGCGATCAAGAATTAGCAGCCCATAGGCGCGGGCCGGCCACCACCGAGCCCGCGCCTACGTCCACGACAACACGAACGTTTTGCGATTCGTGGAAATTTCAATTTCCACTTCGATCTTTCTTCCGCCTCATACCCCGTCGTTCGTGGTGCGCGCTCTGCAGCGATGGCTGGAGTTCAGACCTGCAATCCGCACT
>NZ_DATDJO010000008.1:0-51189 GCF_036520495.1 Povalibacter sp.
GACCTACACCTGGCCAGGCAACGTCCGCGAACTGGACAACGTCATGCAGCGCGCGCTGATTCTCTGCACCGGCGCCGTGATCGAAGCGGAGCATGTGCAACTGGAGGCCACTGGCGACTGGTCACTGGTCGCTGGCCAGAATCCGGAACCCGCGCCGAACGGCGCGGAGTCCCGGTTCGCTCTGGCCAGAGCCCAGCACCCGGAACCCAGTGTCCTGGCCGACTCGCTGTCGGCCAGAGAACGCGACCTGATCCTCGACGCACTGCATCTCGACAACGGCAATCGCCAGGCCGTCGCCAGCCGCCTTGGCATCAGCGCGCGCACCTTGCGTTACAAGCTCGCCAAATTGCGTGATGCAGGAGTCGACGTCGCGGCCCTGGGCGCCAGGTCCTAGGCGCCAGCGAGACAATCATGGCCACCGAGACATTCCCAATTTCCGACCTAGAGCCTAGCGCCTGAGACCCAGAGGCTTACCGATGTCTTCCCTCCAGATCGACGCCGTGCTCTCGCAGATCCGCTCCATGCAATCGCAGGTGCGTGGTCTCAGCAGTCAGGCACAGGAAGCGCCGCAGGCGATCTCCGCTTACCGGCCGGATGCAGCTGCAGCGCCGGGTTCATTCGCCAACGTCCTGAAGCAGGGGCTCGATCAGGTCAACGCGGCACAGCAGAAGGCGTCGTCGCTCGCGACACAGTTCGAGCAGGGCGTGCCCGGCATCGAACTGCCACAGGTGATGCTCGAGATGCAGAAATCCAGCGTGTCGTTTCGCGCGCTGACGGAAGTGCGGAACAAGTTCGTGAGCGCGTATCAGGAAATCATGAATATGCCGATCTGAGTGCGCGCTTGCGCGCGCGGCCAACTGGGCGACTGGCGAACTGGCCGACTGGCCAGAGCAGGAATGAAGAGTCTGGCCAGTTGGGCAGCTTGCCAATGAAGAATCCGAAATTGCGAACAACATGACCATCAAAGTACGCACACCAACCGATCCCGCGCGCCCGGCGCAGCAGGCTCGTATCTGGCCAGCAGACCAGTTGGCCAGTTGGCCAGTTGGCCGGGCGGCAGCCCCATGAGCACCGAAGCGCTCTCATTGCCTCGTCCGACGCTGATTCCGCCGCAGCTCAAGCCGCTGCTGCTGTTGATCGGCATTGCGGCTGCGGTGGCCGCTGGCGTGGGGGTCGTGCTGTGGTCGAAAGACCCGACGTACAGCCTGCTGTACGGCAACCTCAGTCAGCAGGACTCCGCGGAGATCGCGCAGGCGCTGCAGAGCGGTGGCGTTCCCTACAAGCTCGACAACAACGGCCAGATCACCGTGCCCGCAGAGAAGGTGCACGATGCGCGGCTGAAGCTCGCGGCGCAGGGCCTGCCGGAAGGCGATGGTGGTTTCGCCGTCATGTCCAAGGATCCGGGGTTTGGCGTCAGCCAGTTCATGGAAGGTGCTCGCTACCAGCACGCACTGGAAACCGAGCTTGCCCGCACGATCACCAATCTGCAGCCGGTGGCAGCGGCTCGCGTGCACCTGGCGTTGCCGCGTCAGTCGGCGTTCGTGCGCGATCGCCGTCCGCCGTCCGCTTCCGTGATGCTGCAACTGAAGCCAGGTCGCAGGCTCGAACAGGAGCAGGTGACCGCCATCGTCAATCTGGTTGCCTCGAGCATTCCCGAACTGGAATCGCGGCAGGTCACCGTGGTCGATCAGCAGGGCCGTCTGCTGTCGTCGCCAGAAAAGGCCAACGGTGAGTTCGCCGTTCGCGACAAGCAGCTGGAGATCGCGCGCGACATGGAAGAGCGCTACACGCACCGCATCGAAGAACTGCTGGCGCCGCTGATCGGCGCAGGAAGAGTTCGCGCCCAGGTCGTGGCCGATGTGGAGATGAGCACGACGGAAGAAGCGCGCGAACAGTATCGACCCGACAGCCAGATCGTCCGCAGCGAACAGACGGCCGAAGAAACCAGCCGCACGGGTTCGGGCCCGCAGGGTGTGCCGGGAGCGCTGACCAATCAGCCGCCGACGCCGGGTGTGGCGTTGCCGCCGGGTGCGACTGCCAATGGCACGCAGATTGCTGCCGCGCCGACCGCGGAGGGACAGCCTTCGATCGTTGCGCCACCGGACAACACCTCGAAGCAGGCAACGCGTAACTACGAAATCGATCGCACCGTTGCCTACACGAAGCTGCCGGCCGGCCGGCTCAAGCGCATCACCGTGGCCGTGCTCATCGACAACCAGCGCGGTACCGATACCGAAGGCAAGGCGACGGAGACGGCATTGACGACCGAGCAGGTGGAGAACATCACGCGTCTCGTCAAGGACGCCGTGGGATTCAGCGAAGCACGCGGCGACAGCGTCAACGTGCTCAACGCCTCGTTCAAGGGCGAGGTCGTGCCAGAGGAACTGCAGCCGGAGACGATTCCGCTGTGGGAGCGTCCGCTGATTCGCGATATCGCGAAGCTCATCGCTGCGCTGATCGTGGTGCTGGCGCTGGTGTTCGTGGTGCTGCGTCCATTGGTGCGCGGCCTGTTGCCCGCGCCGGCGCGTCCGCCGTATGTGCCGCCGGCGCTGCCCGATGCGTCCGGGGCCGACGGGGTCGTGGCACCCAAGCTCGATTACGAAGGCCAGATTGCCCAGGCGCGCGGTATGGTCTCGCAGGATCCGGGCCGGGTGGCGCAGGTGGTGAAGACGTGGGTGAACACGGGTGAGTAGCAGCGTGGCGTGCCGGCAAGAGGGGTCGAGATGAGTGCTCAGGACAAGTCGTCGCAGCGCAGTGGCACGGAGCGTGCGGCCATCCTGTTGCTGTCGCTAGGCGAACAGGAAGCCGCTCAGGTGATGAAGCACATGGGCGCCAAGGACGTGCAGCGCATCGGCTCTGCGATGACGCAGCTGCAGAACATCTCGCGACGCGAAGTCTCGGAGGTGCTGAAGGACTTCACGACGATCGTGGAAAGCCAGACGTCGCTCGGCGTCGGCGTCGATGAATATCTGCGCAAGGTGCTGATCGGCGCGCTCGGCGAGGACAAGGCCGCGAGCGTCATCGATCGCATCCTGTTCGGCCGCTCGAGCAAGGGGCTCGAAGCGCTCAAGTGGATGGATGCGCGGGCCATTTCCGAACTCATTCGCCAGGAACATCCGCAGATCATCTCGATCGTCCTGGCCTACCTGGATCCCGATCAATCGGCGGAAGTGCTGTCGCAGTTTCCGGAATGGCTGCGCGCCGACGTCGTCATGCGCATCGCGACCCTGGACGGGATCCAGCCCAGCGCGTTGCATGAACTGGACGATGTCATCGAGAAGCAGTTCTCCGGCAAGAACGGCGTGCTCAAGACGTCGGTCATCGGCGGCGTCAAGACGGCTGCGGACATCATGAACTTCATGGACAGCAGCCAGGAAGGCGCGATCCTCGATCACATCCGCAAGATCGACGAACCGCTGGGCGGCAAGATCCAGGATCTGATGTTCGTGTTCGACGATCTGGAAGAGATCGACGATCGCGGCATGCAGGAAGTGTTGCGCGCCGTCCCCAGCGAGCGTCTGTTGCTCGCGTTGAAGGGCGCCGAGGATTCACTCAAGGACAAGATCTTCAAGAACATGTCGCAGCGGGCTGCGGAAATGCTCAGGGACGACCTGGAATCGCGCGGCCCCGTGCGCCTGTCGGAAGTGGAAGCTGCGCAGAAGGAAATCATCGCGCTGGTGCGCAAGATGGCGGAAGCCGGTACCGTGCAGTTTGGCGGCAAGGGCGAGCAGTTCGTATGAGAAAGGACATGGGACACGAGGTCGTGCCTGCATGAACGCTCGTACATCGCCTCCCGCTGCAGCGGTCACCCTCTGGGATCTGCCCATGGTCTCCGGCAATACGATTCAGAGCCGCCGGGCGGGACCGACCGTGGGCGAACTCGAGGCCATCGAGAGGCGCGCGTACGACGAGGCGTTTGCCGCAGGCCGCGAAGAGGGTCGCGAAGCCGGTCTGAAGCTGGCGCAGGCCGTGCAGGACAAGTTGCGCGCGCAGCTCGACGATATGGCGGCAGTCTTCGACAAGCTGGCTCGTCCGCTGGACGACCTCGATGCCGAGGTCGCAGATCAGCTCGGTCGCCTGGCCATGTCGATCGCCAGGCAGGTGATCCGTCGCGAACTGCGCGCCGATCCCACACAGATCATTGCAGTGATGCGCGAGACGGTCGCGCAACTGCCCGCAGCGGCGCGCCAGGTCCGCATTCATCTGCATCCAGACGACGCCGCAGTCGTGCGCGAGCACCTCGCAGCGCCCGGCGGCGATCGCGCCTGGAGCATCGCCGAAGACCCGATGCTGACTCGCGGCGGTTGCACGGTCGTGACCGACACATCACGGATCGACGCACGCATCGAATCGCGCATCGCCAGCATCGCCAGCGCGATGCTTGGCGAGCAGCGTGCGGAATCCAGAGAAGAGGAGGGAAGGGAGTAACCGCAAAGAACGCATAGAACGCAAAGCAAACCGATCGGAGTCTTTCTTTGCGATCTTTGCGTTCTATGCGGTTACTCCGTCTTAGTCATGAGTAATCCCGCAGTCACCAACCGCGCGCCGAACTGGCTGAAGCACCTCGACCAGCTGCAACGCAAGGTCGAACGCGTGCCGCCGCCGCCCGTGGAGGGTGTGCTGACGCGCATGATCGGGCTGATGCTCGAGGCGTCGGGCTGTCAGGCCGCGGTGGGCGATCGTTGCGATGTGATGGCAACCGATGGCACGTCGATCGAAGCCGAGGTCGTGGGCTTTGCGGGCGAACGGCTGTACCTCATGCCGACGGGCGATATTCACGGGCTCAAACCAAATGCGCGCGTGATTCCGCGCGTGGGGGCCGACTCGGTGGCGGTCGGTCCGGAACTGTTGGGCCGGATCATCGATGGAGCAGGGCAACCGCTCGACGGGCTCGGTCCGATCGAATGCGAAGGCCGGGTGCGCCTGACCGGTACGCAGATCAATCCGCTCGCACGCCAGCCGATCAGCGAGCCGCTCGATGTCGGCGTGCGCGCCATCAACTCGGTGCTCACCGTCGGGCGTGGCCAGCGCATTGGCTTGTTCGCGGGTAGCGGCGTCGGCAAGAGTGTGCTGCTCGGCATGATGGCGCGCTTCACCAGCGCCGACATCATCGTGGTCGGACTGATCGGTGAGCGTGGCCGCGAAGTGAAGGAATTCGTCGAACGCATTCTCGGACGCAAGGATCGCGATCGGGCCGTCGTGGTCGCGACGCCCGCGGACAATCCGCCGCTGATGCGTTTGCACGGCGCATGGCGCGCGACCGCCATCGCGGAGTACTTCCGCGATCAGGGCAAGAGCGTGCTGCTGATCATGGATTCGCTGACGCGCGTGGCGCAGGCACAGCGCGAGATCGGCCTGGCCATTGGCGAAGCGCCGGCCACGAAGGGCTATCCGCCTTCGGTGTTCGCGCGCATCCCGCAGATCGTCGAGCGCGCCGGCAACGGCGCGGAAGGCAGCGGCTCGATCACGGCGTTCTACACAGTGCTCACGGAAGGCGACGATCAGCAGGACCCCATCGCCGACTCCGCACGCGCGATTCTCGACGGACACATCGTGCTGTCACGGCGTATTGCCGAAGCAGGGCAGTATCCGGCCATCGATATCGAAGCCTCCATCAGTCGCGCCATGCATGAAATCGTGTCGCCGGAACACACCGCGATGGCGCGCCGCCTGCGCCAGTCGCTCTCGTCGTACCAGCAGAACCGCGACCTCATCGCCATCGGTGCCTACCAGAAGGGTTCGGATCCGCGCATCGACGCGGCCATCGCCCAATGGCCCGCGATCCAGCAGTTCCTGCAGCAGGACATGAAAGAGAAAGTGGCGTACGCAGACAGCATCGCGGCGCTGGCCCAAGTGGCGGGAGAGGGGGCATGAGCAGGCGAACTGGGCTGCTGGCTAGCTGGACTGCTGGCCAGAGTCGGAGAGGGCTAACCGGCGAACTGGCTTACTGGCCAGAGGGTGCGCCGTTGCGCCGGCCAGGTTGCCTCGAATCCCATTCTGGCCAGCAGTCCAGCTAGCCAGCAGCCCAGTAGCCCTCTCCAAGAATGAGCCGCGCCACTCGCCTCCAGCCCGTACGGAACCTCGCCGATGATGCCGAGCGCAAGGCGGCGCTGCGCGTTGCGGCAGCGGAGCGCGTTCAACATGAAGCCGAGGGCAAGCTGGCGGATCTGGAGCGTTATGCCGACGACTACCAGCGTCAATACACAGACCGTGTCGCCAACGGCATCGGCGTGACGGAGCTGCGGGATTACCAGGCTTTTCTCGCGCGCCTCGCCGAGGCCGTGCGTCAGCAGCGCGCCATCGTCAGTCGCACGCAGCATGATTGCGCGGCGGAGCGTCTGCGCTGGCAGGAAGCAGCGAAGCGCAGCAAGGCGCTGGATCACGTGGCCGATCAGTGGCGCAACGAAGAGCGCTGCGCGGCCGACCGACAGGAACAACGCGAGATCGACGAAAGGGCCCTGCGAGGGCGAGTGGAGCGATGATCGGAATGACTGCACCCATGCTTCCCGCAGCGCCACCCGCTGTGACACAGCCCCCGGCCGCTGCCCAGACCACGGAAGTGCCGGCGGGAGACTTTCTCCTCATGCTCGGGCAATTGCTCGGCGCGCCGGTGGCGCAGGCATCGGGCAAGCCGGCGACAGCAACCGCGAGCGCCGACACGGATCTCGACACCGAAGAGGCAGCGCAGGATGCGGTGGCAATCACAGGCGTGCCCGTGCCCGTGACGATCCTGCCCACGGCGCCGCCGCTCAAGGCGGAGGGAGAGAACATCGCCGCCGCAGCGACGACGACATCCCGATCGGGGATGGCCGCCGATGCGGCCCTGGCCAAGTCACTGCTCGAAGCAGGCGGCAAGGCAGAGATGGAGGAGGGCGATGCTCCGCAGGGCCAGGCGTCTTTCACGACCGACATGTCGCAGCAGCTGCGCATCTCGGCGGCGCCGGATGCTGGCCCGACACGCTCGCTGCATCATCCGGTCGGCACCTCTGCATGGGCCGACGAACTGAGCACGCGCATGGTGCTGATGAGCGAACGCGGCCAGTACTCCGCCTCGCTGCGCCTGAACCCGGAACACCTGGGCCCGCTCGAAGTGCGCATCTCCGTTCGCGACGATCAGGCCTCGGTCTGGTTCGGCTCGGCCCATGCCGATACCCGTGCGGCGATCGAACAGGCGCTGCCACGCCTGCGCGAACTCTTCGCGTCGCAAGGCCTCTCGCTTACCGATACTGGCGTGCATCACGATGCGCCGCGTGAACAACCGAAGTCTTCGGCCCAGAGCAACGGTTCGTTGTCAGGGGTCGCTGCGGAATCCGAAGCGACGACTGCGACGCTGGCAGTGAAGCTGGGGTTGGTCGACGCGTATGCGTAGCGAGCGAAGCGCGAAGCGCGGCGCGCGGCGCGCGCGGCCAACTGGCTGACTGGCTGACTGGCTGACTGGCTGACTGGCCAACTGGCCGGAGCGGGATGGGCAGTGATTTGTGGGTCAGGCTACTCCGCGGGATTCCCGCCGGTCACAGCCGGACATCTTCGCCTCCGAGCAACGAACCGCGATCACTTCCAGTCGGCCTCCTTTGTCTGGCCAACCGACCAGTTGGCCAGTAAGCCAGTTGGCCCAGTAAGCCAGTAGGCCAGTGAGCCAGTCGGCCAGTGAGCCAGTCAGCCAGTGAGCCAGTAGGCCAGTGAGCCAGTCGGCCAGTGAGCCAGTAGGCCAGTGAGCCAGTTGGCCAGTAAGCCAGTTGGCCAGTGAGCCAGTTGGCCAGTGAGCCAGTCGGCCAGTGAGCCAGTCGGCCTCCTTGTTGTCTGGCCAGCCGACCAGTTGGCCAGTGAGCCAGTTGGCCTGCACAGGTGGCCGGCCTCTCCCAACCGTGCTCTGCATCACACTCACTGCGCCAACTTTCCGACGTGTGTGCCGCAGTTCACAGTTGCCTGGAACGCTTAAAACCCTTGTTTTAAAGGCATTCTGTGAGCTATGGCGGCTCGTGGCACGCACCTTGCTAATTCAGGTGCAGTCATTCGTTGAGGACTCCGTCGATGGCCGAAGCTGACGTCCAACCTGCACCGCGTTCGGGTCCGAGCAAGATCGTTGTGATCCTGTCGGTGCTGCTTGCTGCCGTGGCGACGGGCAGCGCCGTGTACTTCCTCACCGCGGAGAAGCGCGGCGCTGCTCCGGCAGAGGTCCAGGGCGAGAATCCTCCCTCGAAAATGCCGGCGGCCTACGTGAAGCTCGATCCGCCGTTCGTCGCCAACTTCGAGGCGCGCGGCGCGATGCGTTTCCTGCAGGTGTCCGTGGAAGTCATGACCCGTGACGTGGCTACCGCCGACGCGATCAAGCAGCACGATCCGATCATCCGCAACGATCTGTTGATGCTGTTCGGCAACCAGAGCTACGAGTCGATCAGCAAGCCCGAAGGCAAGGAGCAACTGCGGGCACAGGCGCTCGAAGCCGTGCGCAAGATCATCACCGAGCAGGGTGGCGCCGGCGCGAAAGTGGAGCAGATCTACTTCACCAGTTTCGTCATGCAGTGAGACGAATGCCGGGGAAGGCTGTAGGCCGCAGGCCGTAGCCAGAACCGAATCGATCTTCCTTTTTACCCACAGCCTACAGCCCACAGCCACCGCCTTTATTCCGAGTCCTCCATGTCCGGCCAAGACGTACTCAGTCAAGATGAAATCGATGCGCTGCTGCACGGCGTAGACAGCGGTGCAGTGCCGACCGAGCAGCATGCGGCGCCCGGCGAGGCGCGCCCTTTCGATTTCACCAATCAGGTGCGGATCGTGCGCGGCAGAATGCCGACGCTCGAGATGATCAACGAACGGTTCGCGCGACTGTTTCGCACCAGTCTGTTCAACATGCTGCGCCGCGCGCCTGAAGTCGCGGTCGCACCGATCAAGATGCTGAAGTTCAGCGAATACGTGCATTCGCTGCACGTCCCCACGAGCCTCAACCTGATCCGGGTGCTGCCGTTGCGCGGCACCGGCCTGATCGTGCTCGATCCCAAGTTCGTGTTCACCGTGGTGGACAACTTCTTCGGCGGCAATGGCCGCTTCGCGAAGATCGAGGGCCGCGAATTCACTGCGACGGAAACGCGCCTGATCCACATGCTGCTCAAGGACGTGTTCGCCGGCATGAAGGAAGCCTGGTCGCACGTCGCCAAGCTGGACATCGAGTATATGAACTCGGAGATCAATCCCCACTTCGCCAACATCGTGAGTCCGACGGAAATCGTCGTGGTGACGAGCTTCCATGTGGAACTGGATGGCGGCGGCGGGGACGTCCACATCACCATGCCGTACGCCATGATCGAGCCGATGCGTGAGCTGCTGGACTCTGGCGTGGCGAGCGACCGCGTCGAGCACGATGAACGCTGGGCGCTGGCGCTGAAGGAAGAAATCGAAGACGCCGAGGTCGAGCTCAAGACGCTGCTCGGCCGTGGCCGCCTGACCATGAGGCAGCTCATGGAGCTGCAGGTCGGCGACATCATTCCCTGTGATTTTGCGGGCCGTGCCACGGTGCTGGCGGAAGACGTGCCGATTTTTCGCGGCACGTTCGGCCTGTCGCATGGCCAGCAGGCCGTGCAGATCGCGGAACGCGTCAGCCGCAACAAGCCCAGGATTCTCGACACGCTGCTCGGCAGCAAAGCCTGACCCCCTCAAGCAATTACGGAACCTCAGCTCATGAACGCCAAGTCAACCGATGCCGCAGCGCGCGCCGAGTTCGGCGACCTGCAGGACCAGGGCAGCAGCGACGCATCGCACGAAGTGAATCTGGAAGTCATTCTCGACGTCCCGGTGACGCTGTCGATGGAAGTCGGTCGCACCCGCATCCCGATCCGCAACCTGCTCCAGCTCAACCAGGGTTCGGTCGTCGAACTCGATCGCGCTGCCGGCGAACCGCTCGATGTGTTCGTCAATGGCACGCTGGTCGCGCACGGCGAAGTCGTGGTGGTGAACGAAAAGTTCGGCATCCGGCTGACGGACGTGATCTCGCCGGCCGAGCGGATCAAGAAATTGAAGTGATGCAGCCAGTAACGAAAGTGACGACGGTGACGAAGGCCCGCAGGACACTCGGCGCGTTCTGCGCCTGCGTCACTTCCGTGACCTTCGTAACTTTCGTCACTTCGATCTCGGCCGCCGCCGAGAAGCCTTTCGCCGCGCCCCAGACTGTCGAGCACGTGTCGCCCGCCAGCGCCGGTTCGTTGTTGCAGGTCACCTTCTCGCTGCTGCTGGTGCTGGGCGCCGTGTTTGCAGCGGCATGGGTCGTGCGCCGCCTCAAAGGCTTCGGTCGCTTCGGTTCCAGCGTCATCCATGTAGTGGCCGATGCGGCGGTGGGCCCGAAGGAGCGCGCCGTGCTGATCCAGGTCGGCGAGCAGCAGCTGTTGCTCGGTGTCACACAGGGACAGGTCAATCTTCTGCATGTGCTGCCGCAACCGGTCAGTACCGCACAGCCTCCCGCAGTGGCCGGCGCAGCGCAGGAGATCAACCGGCCCGATTTCGCGGCGATTCTTCGTCGCAGCCTTGGACTCAAATGATTCGCCCGGTCTTCATGCGCTGCCTGCCGGGCCTGCTCGCACTGCTGCCAGTCGTTGCATTTGCAGCGCCGGGTCTCGATGCCGTGACGGTCACCACCAATCCGGGTGGCGGCCAGTCCTATTCGCTGACCCTGCAGATCCTGATCCTGATGACGGCGCTCACCATGCTGCCGGCCATCGTGCTCATGATGACGTCGTTCACGCGCATCGTCATCGTGCTCGGCCTGCTGCGCCAGGCGCTCGGCGCGGGCCAGTCACCGCCCAACCAGGTCATCATGGGACTGTCGCTGTTTCTGTCCTTCTTCGTGATGGGACCGGTCATCGACCGCATCAACGCGGAAGCCGTGCAGCCGTACATGGCGGGCACCATCGACGCGACCGTCGCAGTCGAACGCGCCAGCGTGCCGCTCAAGCGCTTCATGCTCGACCAGACCCGCGAGAGCGACATCGCGACGTTCGTGCGGATCTCCGGCGGTCAGGGTTTCGAAACGCCGGAAGACGTGCCGATGCGCATCCTGATCCCCGCATTCGCCACCAGCGAACTCAAAACCGCCTTCCAGATCGGCTTTCTGATCTTCATTCCCTTCGTGATCATCGACCTCGTGGTCGCCAGCGTCCTCATGTCGATGGGCATGATGATGCTCTCGCCCGTGCTCATCTCCCTGCCGTTCAAGCTGATGCTGTTCGTGCTGGTGGACGGCTGGTCGCTGGTGATGGGGACGTTGGCGGCGAGCTTTTATACGTGAGCGTGCTCACGTGGCCGACTGGCCAACCGGCAAGAGCGATGAGGATATGTGCGTGTACATGAGTTCTATTCCTGCTTCTGGCCAGTCAGCCAGTTGGCCAGTTAGCCAGTTAGCCTCTCTGGAGTCACTGTCGTGACTCCAGAGACAGTCATGACCATCGCCCAGCGCGCCCTGGAAATCACCATCCTGCTCGCGGCTCCCATGCTGCTTGCTGCGCTGGTCCTCGGCCTGCTGGTTGGCGTGTTCCAGGCGGCGACGCAGATCAATGAAATGACGTTGTCGTTCATTCCCAAGCTGCTTGGCATGGCCGCGACGCTGGTCGTCGCCGGACCGTGGATGCTCAAGCTGATCGTGAGCTACACGCGGGAGTTGTTCGAATCGATTCCGGGATTGATCGGATGAGCAGCTGGTTTAAGGCCAACCGGCGAACTGGCCAACTGGCTGACTGGCCAGAGCAGAAGAGCGTGCAGTCCATTTGGCCGGTTTGCCAGTTAGCCAGTAAGCCAGTCAGCCCCTGCGCATGCTCTCTCTGACTTCCGGTCAACTCGAGTCCTGGCTGGTCCAGTACTTCTTTCCGTTCATCCGGATCGGGGCGTGCTTCATGGTGGCGCCGATATTTGCGGCGCGGTTCGTACCTGCGCGTGTGCGTCTGATACTCGCGGGTGCGGTGGCGATCCTCGTGGGACCGCTGGTCGCGGTGCCGGACATCACGCCGTTCTCGATCGAAGGTGTCATCGCGACGATCCAGCAGGTCATCATCGGCCTGGCGGTGGCTTTTGTGCTGCAGCTGATTTTCGATGCGCTGGCGATGGGCGGGCAGTTGCTGTCGAACACCATGGGCCTGGGCTTCGCCTTCAACGTCGATCCGCTGCGCGGTGTGGGAACGCCGGTGCTCGGACAGCTGTACATGATTCTCGTCACGCTGACGTTTCTCGCGTTGAACGGCCACCTGCGCCTGATCGAGCTGCTGGCGCAGAGCTTCACGACGTTGCCGACGGGCACACGCGGCCTGGGTCCGGAACAGATCTGGAATGTCGTCGCCTGGGGATCACAACTGTTCAGCGGCGCCGTGATGGTGGCGCTGCCCGGCATGACGGCGCTGCTGGTCGTCAATCTCGCGTTCGGCGTCATGAGCCGCGCCGCGCCGTCCCTGAACCTGTTCGCGGTCGGCTTCCCGATCTCGCTCATCTTCGGCCTGATCATCATCTACATCGGATTGCCAGCGGTGCAGGGAACGTTCGTGGATTCCTTGCAGCTGGCGTTCGAGCTGATCGAGGGGTTGCTGCAGTGAGGCCGGCCAACTGGCCAACGGGGCAACTGGCCAACTGGCCGGAAAAGAGCGCGTGTTTCCGTCGCCGGCCAGTTGGCCCGTTGGCCAGTCCGCCAGTGGGCCCGCGGTAGCGTTCCATGGCCGAAAACGAAGACGGTCAGGAAAAAACCGAAAGCGCGACTCCCAAGCGCCTGGAGGAGGCGCGCCGCAAAGGGCAAATTCCTCGTTCTCGTGACCTGAGTGCGGCAGCCGTGCTCATGACTGGTGGGGTCGCGCTGTCGTCGCTCGGTGGCGATGTCGGTGGCGATCTGCATGCGCTCATGCGTCGCGGGCTGACGCTGTCGCGCGAGCAGTCGATGGATGCGGACCAGATGCTGCCGGCGCTGCAGAACGCGGCGCTCGACGGATTGCTGGCGTGTCTGCCGATCTTCGGCTTGCTGGTGCTGATCGCATTGCTGGCGCCGCTGGTCCTGGGTGGCTGGAATTTCAGCACCGAGTCGCTGCTGCCGCAGTTCAACCGGCTCAATCCCATGTCCGGTATCAAGCGCATGTTTTCCTCGCGCAGCATCGTGGAGTTGCTGAAAGCCCTCGCCAAGTTCGGCGTGGTGGCCGTCATTGCGACGCTGGTGCTGTGGCGGGATGCCGCGGAGCTGCTGAGCCTGGGCCGTGAACCGACGAGTCAGGCGATCATGCATGCCATCACCCTGAGCGGCAGCGCGTTGATCCTGATTTCCTGCGGCATGCTGCTGATTGCCGCCATCGATGTGCCGTACCAGATATGGCAGCACGCCAAGCAGCTCAAGATGACGAAGGAAGAAGTGCGTCGCGAAATGAAGGAAAGCGAGGGCTCGCCAGAGGTCAAGGGCCGCATCCGCCAGCTGCAGCAGCAGATGGCGCGCCAGCGCATGATGCAGGACGTGCCGCACGCCGACGTGATCGTGACCAACCCGACCCACTTCGCCGTGGCCCTCAGATACGACGACAAGCGCATGCGCGCGCCGATCGTCGTCGCCAAGGGTGTCGACCTCGTCGCCGCTCGCATCCGCGAAATCGCCGGCGAACATTCCGTGCCGATCTTCGAAGCCCCGCCGCTGGCCCGCGTTCTGTACAAGAACGTCGACATCGGCGGCGAAGTGCCGGCGTCTGTGTACGTCGCCGTCGCCCAGGTCCTCAGCTACATCTTCCAGCTCAAGGTCGCCCGCCGCACCGGCATGCAGCCTCCGGCGCCGCCAGTCGTCGACGTGGCGGAATAAGAGAGAGTCGGACCTCCACGGGGAACACGGGGTATCACGGGGTCGGATCAGAGAATCCAGTGCAGAGGCCAGTCTCCGCGCCTCTATCCCTCGTCTGCGATGTCAGGAGACGAGTGCGAGCACATCCCTGTTGAGGACGACCTCCCCCCCACTAACCATTTCCGTTCCTGACCCCGTGATACCCCGTGCCCCCCGTGGAGTTCTCATTATTCCTCCCGTCTTCCTTCCGTCTCCTTCCCGGCGCCTTTCCAAACTGTGAAGAAGTCCCGTTCTGCCGACGACCCCATGGCTTGGGAGTTGCAGATACACCGGTGGCGTCAGAGCAATGACGCGACAGAAAAGTGACACCGCTTCTACATGGCCGCCAACGCTCCAGCATTGAACATCGGCGCAATCCTGCGCTCCGGCATCGGTGTGCCGGTCGGGGTGCTTGCCGTTCTGGCGATGGTGATCCTGCCGTTGCCGCCGCTGGCGCTCGACGTGCTGTTCACGTTCAACATTGCGCTGTCGCTGGTGATCGTGATGGCCGTCTTCTATGTGGCGCGGCCGCTCGAGTTCGGCGTCTTCCCGACCATCCTGCTGCTGGCGACGTTGCTGCGTCTCGCGCTCAACGTTGCATCGACCCGCGTCGTGCTGCTGCACGGTCACACCGGTTCGCATGCCGCCGGCAAGGTCATCGAATCCTTCGGCGAGTTCGTGATCGGCGGCAACTACGCCGTCGGCGTGATCGTGTTCGCCATCCTCACCATCATCAACTTCGTGGTGGTGACGAAAGGCGCCGGCCGTATCTCTGAAGTCAGCGCACGATTCACCCTCGACGCGATGCCCGGCAAGCAGATGGCCATCGACGCCGATCTGAACGCCGGTCTGATCAATCAGGACGAAGCACGCATCCGTCGCGGCGAAGTACGCGCCGAAGCCGACTTCTACGGTTCCATGGACGGTGCCAGCAAGTTCGTGCGCGGCGATGCCACCGCCGGCATCCTGGTGCTGGTCATCAACATTCTCGGCGGTGTCGCCATTGGCATGATGGCGCACGACATGGCCTTCACGGACGCGGCGCGCATCTACACGCTGCTTACCATCGGCGACGGCCTGGTGGCGCAGATTCCTGCGCTGCTGTTGTCGACGGCGGTGGCCATCATCGTCACGCGCATGTCCGGTTCACAGGACATGGGCGGCGAGCTGGCGAAGCAGTTGTTCGGTCATCCGCGCGCACTGGCAGTCGCCGCCGCGGTGCTCGGTGTCATGGGTCTGATCCCCGGCATGCCGAACGTGCCGTTCCTCCTGATGGCGGCGCTGTGCGGTGGCAGTGCCTGGGTGATGTACAAGCGCTCGCTACGTGTGCCGGAACCGGCGGTGGAGATGGCGCCGCCGCCAGCGCCAGCACTCGAGTCGCGTGAACTCACCTGGGACGACGTGCAACCCGTGGACATCATCGGCCTGGAAGTCGGCTATCGCCTCGTGCCTCTGGTAGACAAGGCGCAGGGCGGCGATCTGCTGGCGCGTATCAAAGGTGTGCGCCGCAAGCTGACGCAGGATCTCGGCTTCCTGGTCCAGGCCGTGCACATTCGCGACAACCTGGATCTCGCACCGAATGCATATCGCATCAATCTCGCCGGCGTGCCGGTGGGCGAGGGCGTCATCTATCCGGAGCGCGAGCTGGCGATCAATCCGGGCAAGGTATTCGGCGCACTCAGCGGCATCGAAACGCGCGATCCCGCCTTCGGCATGGATGCGGTGTGGATCGAACCGGGCATGCGCGATCACGCGCAGACCCTGGGCTACACGGTCGTCGATGCAAGCACGGTCATTGCGACGCACCTGAGTCACGTCATTCAGACGCATGCGCATGAGCTGCTCGGCCACGAAGAAGTGCAGCAACTGCTCAACACCCTCGCGAAGACTGCGCCGAAGCTGGTCGAAGATCTCACACCGCGTCTGTTGCCGCTGGGCTCGGTCGTGCGCGTACTGCAGGGCCTGCTCGGCGAGCGCGTGCCGATCCGCAACATGCGCACGATCGTCGAAACACTCGCAGAGCATGCGGGACGCACGCAGGACCCGCTGCAACTGCAGGCGCAGGTGCGCGTCGCGCTCGGCCGGCAGATCGTGCAGGACATCGCCGGCATGGCGACCGAACTGCCGGTCATCACTCTCGAACCCGACCTGGAACAACTGCTGAGCAACTCGCTTGCAGGCAGCAACTCCGCCTCGCCGGGCCTCGAGCCCGGACTCGCCGAGCGCATGCAACGCCGCCTCGCCGAAGCGGCGCAGCGCCAGGAAATGACCGGCGAACCGGCCGTGCTGCTGGTGCCGCCGCAGTTGCGCCAGACGCTGGCGCGCTTCATCCGTTCGATTGCGCCGAGCATGCACGTGCTGGCGTGGAATGAAATTCCGGACAACCGCAAGGTGCGGTTGGTGACCGCGGTGGGACGATGAGATGGGCTGACTGGCCAGCGGGCCAGCCGGCCAACAGGCCAGAGCGGAATGCTTTGTGGAGCGATGAGATCGTGACGAACGACAAACAAGCGGTGTGTTTCTCGATCAGGCCAGTGAGCCGGTCAGCCAGTCGGCCAGTTGGCCGGCGCGCCGGAGCGTGCCCATGAAAATGAAATCGTACCGCGCCCCCGACATGCGTCAGGCGCTTGCTCTCATTCGCGATGCGCAGGGACCGGATGCGGTCATCCTGTCGAGCAAGCGGATTGCCGGCGGCGTCGAGGTCGTGGCAGCAGTCGATTACGACACTGATGTCCCGGCTGTGGAGACGCCGCACGACATGGCGGTCGCGATGGCGGATTACGACGCCGGCGACGAAAGCTATCACTCGCGTGCGGCACAACTGGCAGCGGCCATGTCGGTCCGTGCGCAGAGTGGGCGTGCGGCGCCGCAGACTCGCAGCGAACCGCTCGCAAAGCCGCAGTCGCAACGCCGCAGTCACATCGAGATGGACGATCTCGTGGATGCGCCGGCCGCCGCAGTCGGCGATGAGCTGCGCACGCTGCGCCAGATGCTCGAAACGCAGTTCGCAACGCTCGCGTGGAACGATCTGTCGCGCCGCGCACCCGTGCAGATTTCGCTGCTCAAGCAACTGACTGAACTGGGGATCGCCGCGGATCTGGCGGGCGAACTGGTCGCGCAGATGCCGGGAAAGATGGAGAGCGATGAAGCGCAGCGCCTGGCGCTCGCGCAACTGTCGCGTCGCATCACCACGATGGACGAGCGCTGGCTCGATCACGGCGGCATCGTCGCGATGGTCGGTCCGACAGGCGTCGGCAAGACGACGCTGATCGCGAAGCTCGCTGCACGCTGGGTCATGCGTCACGGGCCGCGCTCGCTGGCGCTGATCTCTGCGGATTCGGTACGGATCGGCGCGCAGGAACAGATTCATACGCTGGGCAGGCTGCTCGGCACGCCGGCCTACGGCATCGAGAGCGTGCGCGAGTTGCCGGAGCTGCTCGATCACCTCAGCGACCGGCGATTGGTCCTGATCGATACGGCGGGCCTCAGTCAGCGCGATGAACGTCTGCGCAGCGAACTGATGGCGCTGGCGTCAGCGCATCCGCGTCTGGAAACCACGCTGGTGCTTTCGGCAGCTGCGCAGGCCGGCACGATCGAGCAGGCCGTCGAGCGCTTTGCCGCGGCGGCGCCGCAGTGCTGTGTCCTCACCAAGCTCGATGAAGCGACCAGCCTGGGCGGCACGCTTTCCATGCTGATCCGCTCACGGCTGCCCGTGGCCTACGTCAGTGAGGGGCAGCGTGTGCCTGAAGATCTGTCGGCTGCTCGTGCGCATCAGCTCGTGGCGCGTGCGGTGCAGTTATCGCGTACGGCGAGCGCGACGGCAGACGAGGATCTGCTGCAGAGACGATTCGGCGCAGTGGCGCATGTAATGGCATGAGATTGACGAGGCGATCGCGGGATTGCCGGTTTTACCAACAAGGTTCATACATGGAATCAATGCAAACAGCCGGTCTGCGAAGATCGGCACATCCCGGTCCGGTGCAGGTCATCGCCGTGACCGGCGGCAAGGGCGGAGTCGGCAAGACCAGCGTGGCCGTCAATCTCGCCACGGCGCTGGCGACGACCGGGCGACGCGTGATGCTGCTCGATGGCGACCTGGGGCTGGCGAACGTCGACGTGTTTCTCGGCATGTCGCCGCGGCACACGATGGCGCATGTCATGTCGGGCGAGCGCTCGCTCGATGAAATCATCATCGAATCGCCGCATGGCGTGCAGGTGATTCCGGGTGCATCGGGTGTCGCCGACATGGCGAATCTGTCCGCGGCGGGCCATCTGAGCCTGATTCAGGCCTTCAGCACGCTGAACTCGCGGGTCGACACCCTGATCGTCGATACCTCGGCGGGCATCTCCCATAGCGTCGTGCAGTTCTCGCAGGCGGCGCAGCACGTGCTGATGGTCGTGTGCGACGAGCCGGCTTCGATGACCGACGCCTACGCGCTCATCAAGGTCCTGAGCCGCAATCACGATGTGACGCGGTTCCGGGTCCTGGCCAACATGGCGCGCTCACCGGGGGAGGGCGATTCGCTGTTCGAGAAACTGCAGCGGGTCACCTCGAAATTCCTGGATGTCACCCTGGAGTACGTCGGGGAAATCCCTGAAGACCCGTACCTGCGCCGCTCAATCCGTGAACAGCGTCCCGTGATTGGTGCATTCCCGGCCAGTCCGTCGACCCGGGCATTCAAGAAATTGGCACTGAAGGCCGATAAGTGGCCTGTACCAGACGGCCCGCGGGGCAATCTCGAGTTCTTCGTCGAACGTCTGGTGCGCCGGCCGCAGGCGCGGCTGGAGGTGGTCCGATGAGCGGCGTCGCGGCATACAGGGCTGGGAAGCCCAGTCGGCAAACCGACGTGATGGTGATGCGCCACGCTGAACTCGTGAAGCGCATCGCCTACCACCTGGCCGGGCGCCTGCCCGCTTCGGTGGAAGTATCGGACCTGATTCAGGCCGGCATGCTCGGCCTGCTGGAAGCGGCGGCCAACTACACGGCCGATCGCGGTGCGAGTTTCGAAACGTATGCGGGTATCCGTATCCGTGGCGCGATGCTCGATGCATTGCGCAAGCTCGACTGGGCGCCGCGCTCGGTGCATCGCAAAGCGCGCGCGGCAGCGGCGGCGATGCGCGAGATCGAGGCAGAGTTCGGTCGCGAGGCGCGCGACACCGAAGTCGCGGAAAAGATGGGTGTGTCTCTCAACGAGTATCACCGCATCGCGCAGGACGCGGCGAGCTGTCGGGTAGCGAGCCTGGACGAAACGACGGGCGACGATGATTCGCTGATCGGCCGGATCGAGGACGCGGGCGCCGACCCCTTCCTGGATGCGACCGAGGATGGATTCCGGACGGCGCTGATCGCGGCGATCCAGGAATTGCCGGAGCGCGAGCGTCTGGTGATGTCGTTGTACTACGACGACGAGCTGAATCTGAAAGAGATCGGCGCGGTCCTGAAAGTGACGGAATCGCGTGTGTGTCAGTTGCACGGCCAGGCGCTGGTGCGGCTCAAGGCACGACTCGCGCACTGGCGGGATCGGAAGTGAGGAAAGGCTGTGGGCCGTAGGCTGTAGCCAGATAAGAGACAGGTGAGAGGATTCAAGAGATGAGCGATACGCGATATTCCGGTTCCGGACCTACGGCCTACAGCCTACAGCCTACAGCCCTGGCTTGTCTGGAGAGGCAGCAATGAGCAAAGACATGAAGTTTCTGGTGGTCGACGATTTCTCGACCATGCGCCGCATCATCAAGAACCTGCTGATCGATCTTGGCTACGCCAACGTGACGGAAGCCGATGACGGTCAGACTGCGCTGCCCCTGCTGCAGGCTGGCAATTTCGATTTTCTCATCACGGACTGGAACATGCCCGGCATGCCGGGTCTGGATCTGCTCAAGGCCGTTCGCGCCGACGCGAAGCTCGCCAAGATGCCGGTGCTGATGCTCACCGCGGAAGCCAAGCGCGAGCAGATCATCGAAGCGGCGCAGGCCGGCGTGAATGGCTACGTGATCAAGCCCTTCACCGCCGTCACGCTGAAAGAAAAGATCGACAAGATTCTGGATGCGAGAGCGGCGTGAATCGGGGCTAACCGGCTCACGGGCCAACTGGCCTACTGGCAAGACGGCGGCACGTCCGACTCTGGCTGGTTTGCCGGTCAGCCAGTCAGCCAGTTGGCCCACAGATCAAAGGTTGAACATGACATCCCTATCCCTCCAGGAAGAATACGGCCCCGCCATCGCGTCGCTTGCCGGTGCGCTGGCCGCTGGCGATGACGCGCTGTTCTTCCGGGAGCTCGATCTGCTGGTCGAGGGCCGTGAACGCAGTCTGTTCGGCGACCTGCGCAAACTGACGTCGGACCTGCAGTCGGCGCTGGTGCGCTTCAGCATCGATTCGCGCCTGGTGGACCTGGCGGAGAAGGAAGTGCCGGATGCGCGCATGCGGCTCGATCACGTTCTCAAGCTCACCGACGAGGCGGCGCACCGCACGATGGACCTGGTGGAGCAGTCGGGTCCGCTTGCCGAGCGCACGGCGAAGGAAGCAGTGGAACTCGTGGTGCTGTGGCGCCAGTTCCGCGCACGCGCCATCGCGGTCGATGAATTTCGCGACATGGTCACTCGCATGGATACGTTCCTGGAAACGGCCAGCACCGACATGGGTCAGGTGCGCGGCAATCTCGCCGAAGTGTTGCTGACCCAGGGCTACCAGGATCTGTCGGGACAGATCATCCGTGGTGTCATGAAGCTGGTCGGCGAACTCGAAACGGCGCTGGTCGAACTGGTGCGACTGTCGAAGGGTGGTGCGAAGGCAACCCTGAATACTGAGAAGCCAGCGGTATCGCGTGGGTTCGGTCCGATGATCCCGGGCGTCGACCACGGTCCGGCTGTCAGCGGGCAGCAGGACGTCGATGCATTGTTGTCGGGCCTGGGAATGTAAGGAGACAGGCATGAGGCGTGAGGCGTGAGGTTTCAGAGCGGGGCGGACTCGCAGCGATGCGCAGGCCGCGGTGATCCGGAAACTTCAGGCCTCACGCTTCCAGCCGCCAAATAATGGATATTCTCAGCGTCATAGGTTTGATCCTCGCAGCGTGCGCGCTGTTGATCGGCGCCGTGCTCAAGGGCGCGGGACTGGCATCGCTGCTGTCGTCCGCGGCGTTCATGATCGTGGTCGTCGGCACCGTGGCGGCCATCTGCATCCAGACGCCGCTGGCCGTCATGAAAGATGCCGGCCGCATCCTGCCGTGGGTGTTTCGCCCGCCAGCCAATCGCCGCGGCGAACTGATCAAACGGATGGTCGACTGGAGCAATACCGCGCGCAAGCAGGGCCTGCTCGGTCTGGAACCGATCATCGAGCGCGAAAGCGATCCATTCGTGCGCAAGGGTCTGCAGCTGGTCGTCGACGGCAGCGAGCCCGAAGTCATCCGCAGCATTCTCGAAGTGGAGATCGGTGTGCGCGAGCAGAGCGATCTGCGCGCCGCCAAGGTGTTCGAAGGCATGGGCGTTTACGCACCGACGCTCGGCATCATCGGCGCCGTCCTCGGACTCATGGCGGTCCTGCAGAACCTGGCCGATCCCAGCAAGCTGGGGCAGGGCATCGCTGCCGCATTCACCGCGACCATCTATGGCATCGGCCTCGCCAACCTGTTCTTCCTGCCCGTCGCCAGCAAGCTGAAAGTAGCGATCGCCCGCCAGACCGAGTCCCGCGAGATGGTGATCGAAGGCATGATCTCCATTGCGCAGGGCGAGAATCCGCGTTCGATCGAGTCGAAGCTGCAGGGATATCTGCACTAATTGATAATTATCAATTGTCAATTATCAATTGAAGATGAGCCGCCGTCACAAACACGAAGAACACACCAACCATGAAGCGTGGTCGATCCCGTATGCGGATCTGATGACGCTGCTGCTGGCGTTCTTCGTGGTGATGTACGCGATCTCCTCGGTGAACGAAGGCAAGTATCGCGTGCTGTCCGATTCGCTGTTCGCCGCGTTTCGTGGTTCACCGCGCACGTTGCAGCCGGTGCAGGTGGGTGAGAAGGCCGTCGGTTCCGGCGCGGACATCCAGATGACGATCGTGCAGCAGGCGATGCTCGAAGGGCAGCCCCGTTCCATGCTCGAGCCGAGTCCGCTCGATATGGCGGATCCCAGCAAGGGGTCGCGGCACCTGTCGAAAACCACGTATGACTCCGAGATTCAGCCGGGCGAAGCAGCGATCGCGCAGCTGGAAACAGTGGCGCGCGAGGTCGAGCAGGCGATGTCGACGCTGGTCGAACAGAATCTGATCGCGGTGCGTCGCCACGGACTGTGGATCGAGGTGGAGATTCGCACGGACATTCTGTTTCCCAGCGGCATCGCCACATTGCAGCCAGCGGCGGTGAAGGTCATGAAGCAACTCGCGGAAACGCTCAAGCCGTTCCCGAATCCGATCCGGGTCGAAGGGCACACGGACGATCGTCCCATCAACACTCGCGCGTTTCCGTCGAACTGGGAGCTGTCGTCGGCGCGTGCTGCGAGCGTGGTCCATCTGTTCACCGAAACAGGACTCACACCGGCGCGGCTGGCAGTGATCGGGCTGGGTGAATTCCGGCCGGCACAGGACAACTCGACCGCGGACGGCCGCAACGCGAACCGTCGCGTCGTGCTGGTCATCCTCAGCGGTGACACACCGCCCGAGGGCGACTACGCGGAAGATCGTGGCAAACCGTACGTCGCACCTGCGGTGACGCAGGTGGATGAGTCGTCGCCGCCCAGCGAAGCGGTGGCGGACAGTGCAGGGCTTCAGTCCATCTCCTGATCCAGCGATGCGTTAGCAACGCTCGTTGTAGGTCTTGTGCGCACAGGGTGCTGCAACGCAGTGTCTTGTGCGTGCGCCATTACCCATTTCCACGATAGCCACGCTGCATCGCGCCGCTAAGATTCAGTTGCGAAGTCATTCACAACCGCCTGGAGGCGATCGTGGCGCCAGAAGAACCCGTTCCTCCCGTCCCAAAGGAAAATCCCTACGCACAGAAGTACGTCGTGAAGAAAGGCGACACGCTCTGGAAGATTGCGGATGAGTTCTACGGCGACGGCAAGCTCTATACGAAGATTTTCGAAGCGAACCAGGACGTGCTGAAGGATCCCGACAAGATCAAGCCGGGCCAGGAACTGCGTATTCCTTAAGGAGAATCACAAATGAATAAAGCCATTACTCTCAAGTGGGTCGCGATGCTCATCGCCTCTGTGATGCTCGTCGCCTGTGCCGGGCAGAAGGAGCCGGCGACCAGGGCGGTTGCCGATCTGGAAGCGTCCATCGCATCGATTCGTGACGATGCCGCCAAGTACGCGTCTGCCGAGCTGCAGCAGGCCGAGGCAGCGGTGGTCGGATTGAAAGAGCAGCTGACGAGGGAGGATTACAAGGGCGTGATTGCTGCCGCACCCGCCGTGTCTGCGCGGGTAGCAAGCCTGCAGCAGGTGGTCAGTGCAAAGCGCGAGGAAGTGAAAGCGGCGATGGTCGCAGCCAGCGATGAATGGCGCACGCTCAGCGCCGAAGTGCCGCAGATGGTAGAGGCCGTCCAGAGTCGCGTGGACATCCTCACCCAGTCGAAGAAACTGCCGAAGAACGTCACCAAGGATGCTCTCCAGGCAGCACAGACCGGACTCGAGGCAGCGAAGGCCGCATGGGGCGACGCAACCGCTGCGTTCTCCGCCGGCGATCCCGTGAAAGCCGTCGAACATGCCAGGTCAGCGAAGGAAAGCGGCACGGCGGCGTTGAGTTCGCTGGGTATGGGGTAAGCAAGAGGCCAACTGGCTTTCTGGCCAACTGGTCTGCTGGCCCGAAACGGAGCCGCGGCCCAGTTGACCCTATGTTCCGTCCCCGCTCTGGCCAGCGGACCGGTGAGCCAGTTGGCCGGTGAGCCAGTTGGCCAGTTAGCCTCTCGAGTCCCGCTCCGGCCAGCCGACCGGTGAGCCAGTTGGCCAGTTAGCCTCTTCGAGTGCCGACTCGTTCTCACTCTGGCCAGCTGACCAGTCGGCCAGCGGATCCGTTGGCCTCTTCTGGCATCTTTCCTGCTACTCCAGAGGCATCGATCCCACCGTCAGCGATTTGACGGATGAATGTGATCACTGTCAGTCACTGGAGTTGTTGCGATGTTCGAGATCCTGCCGAATCCCTCGCTCGAGACGTTGATGATCGCTGGCCGGGCAGTGCTGCTCGTTGGCGCCTTCTGGGTGTTTGCCCTGGCATTCATTCGCTGGCGTCGCGCCGATGAGCGGGCCACGGCGGCCCTGCATGCCAAGCTCGATCGTGCGTTCGTGGAATTGCGCAGCCTGCATGAAACCGTGAGCGTGATGAGTGCGCGCATCGATGGCATGAGCGAGCGCAGCGAAATGGAATCGCATCGTGCGCCAGCCGGCTCACAGCGCGGCTACGACGTCGCCACGCGCCTGGCGCGCAATGGCGCCTCGGCCGAAGAGCTGATGACGAACTGCGGCATCACGCGACACGAAGCGGAGTTGCTCACGCGCCTGCACGGCGCACGGCAGGAAGCGCCGCCAGCACCAGTGCGTACCCAGCCGCGCCACGCTCAGGAACCAGCGCAACAGCAGGTGACTATGCAGCCGCAACAGCCGCAGCCCCCGACGAACACGGGTCGCAAGCGCGGCTCACTCCTCAGCGTTGTCGGATAGAGAGCGCGCCGTCGAAGCGACGCATCCTGCCTCCACCGCGCCCGGAGAACGCCCATCGAATTCTGACTATGCCCTACAAGCCTCGAACGGCTACGATGTAGCCGGGAATAACAACAGAGCAGCAGGCGCGTTGACATAACAAGCAGCGCAACCTGCGGCAAAGGGAGGCATTGGGATGATTGCCATCAATTGGCGGCGGACTTGCCGCGTATCGGTACTTGCCCGTTCCAGGCGCGCACTGTTGGCCGGATTCTTCGCGGCGATACCTCTCTTCACTGGCGGCGCTCATGCGGGCGTGAACGTCTTCTCGCCACTCGGGCCCGAGGGTGGATACATTCAGGCCGTCAGCTATCACCCAACGGATCCGGACATCGCGTATCTGGGTAC
Organism: Povalibacter sp.; assembly: GCF_036520495.1. Lineage (GTDB taxonomy): Bacteria > Pseudomonadota > Gammaproteobacteria > Steroidobacterales > Steroidobacteraceae > Steroidobacter. The sequence goes on from NZ_DATDJO010000008.1 coordinate 24,851, forward strand.
GAGCTCTGGATTCTATCGATCCACGGACGGCGGATCTTCATGGAACCTCGTGTCAAAGGACGTTCCCGGCGTCCGCGATATCGCAGTGAACCCGGCGAATCCCACCAAGGTATTGGTCGGCGGTTCGGGGATTTTTGTCAGTGAGGATTCGGGCGCGACCCTGCTGCAGCTCAGCACATTGGGTACTGCATTCGGTGTCAGCCAGGTTGAGTACAGCGCCGACGGCAACACGATTTATGTCGTTGCCACGACGCGTCTCATGAGAAGCACGGATGATGGGCATACCTGGACGCAGGGTGGACTCATCACGACTGCGGGCGCCTATGTGTATGTGCTACGTGCGGATCCTCTGACGCCGGGTACGTTGTATGCCGGAACCAGCGAAGGCGGCTTCCGCAGTATTGACGATGGCGCCACCTGGGCACCCCTGAACACACCCGGCACCAACAACCAAGTGATCGACATCGCGGTATCGCGCTCTACGCCGCAACGCATATGGGCAGCGCACTACTATGGCTTGTGGTACAGCGATGACCAAGGACAGAGCTGGACTGTGACAACGTTGAGTCCCCTGATCAACTTCGTTTATGTCGATCGAGACGACGATTCCATTGTCTACGCCGCTACGTGGCAGACCGGGCTTGTTCGAAGCAGCGACGGTGGTGCGACCTGGATACCGATCCACGCCAATGCACTGGTCGGCGTCCCGCAGGCCATCGCGCAAAGACCGGGAGGCAACACGCATCTGTTGCTCGCTGGTAGTGAAGGCGTTGCCGGAACGACTGATGCCGGAGTGAACTGGACTTACCGAAATGCCGGAGTGCAGGCATCGTCGGTCTATGAACTGGCTGCTTCGCCCGTGAGCGGTCGCACTTACGTCAGTGCAATTCTGGGAGGTCTGCACGTCGTTGAGACCGATGGCACGGTGGCGCCGGTCAACAATGAGCCGCTGCGACAGTTCAGCAACTCCGGCCTCAACGTGGAAACACGCGGACTGTTTGTTCATCCGGCACAACCTGATCGCCTGTTGGTCGGCGTAGCCAGTGGTATCGCGCGATCGGAGGATGGCGGCGAGACGTGGCAGCTATTGTCGAACGCTGGGTTCTTCAACAATCCAGTCATGGGCATCGTCGCAGGTTCCGCTGATGGCCAGGTGCTGGTTGCGGCCGGGACTTACCGGCTCCTCCGCAGCACCAATGGCGGCGACACCTGGACGACGCTGACAGAACCCGCCTTCGTGCAGGCTACAGAGGGATTGGTCGCTGCCCCTTCGAATCGATCGGTGCTTTATCTTGGGGTTAATCAGGCTGGCGGGACGAGCCAGATTCTCAAGTCAATAGACGCCGGCCTGACGTGGAACCCCACGGTGCCACTGCCGTCGGGTCATCCCATCGAGATCGTCGTCGATCCTCGCGATGATCGAGTGGTCTATGTCGCGACGACCGTGTCTCTGTTGAGATCCATCGATGGCGGCAACTCCTGGTCGGAGATGATGTGGGCGCCAGTCAATACTGCGGTGTCTGCCTTCGCACTCGATCCAGTAGATCCGGACATTCTGTACGCAGCAAGCTTCGAGCGAATGTCGCGCTCGGTCGATGCAGGGCAGACTTGGGAATTGCTGCCTGCACCACGCGAATTTCCCTTCTGGGGCGTGCGCGCAATGTCCGTGGACGCATTGCGCCCCCATCGGTTACTTGTCGCTGCCGACGGTGACGGCTTGCAGCAGATCGACCTCGTGCCTGACCTCAGCATCGCAGCGCAGGGGCCAACCAGCGTCATCGGCCATGGTCGGCCGGTTACGATTACGTACACAGTTCGCAATCGCGGACCATTCGACGCCACTGATGTCCGCACGACCATTGGTCTTGGCAGCGGGGCTACGAACGTTGTTGCAACAGCATCGAATGGCACGTGCTCCAGAAGCGGGAGTGCCGTGGTGTGCAGCGAACGCGCGCTGCGCGTTGGCGCAACCGCCACGATTACGGTGACGTTCGCGGAGTCCGCCACGGGATCATTCCGTATTCCCGCTGTCCTCGAAGCGGCGCAACCGGACCTGGTCGCGGCGGACAACACCGCGAGCGTCGAGGTCACCGTCGCTGAGGTGGCTGATTTATCCATCGCTGCAACGGGCCCGTCCAACGTCAACGAGGGTGGAACCAGCGCGTATGTGCTTACGATCACGAATGTCGGCCCCAATGGTGCGAGCGCGGTGCGTATGACCTTCCAGCCCCCTGCAGGGTTGAGCATTGCGTCGGTAACTCCGTCCACGGGTAGTTGCGAGAGCAGCGGTTCTGGACCCGTGACGTGCACGATCGGGGCGTTGGCTGCATCGGCGCGCGCCACTGTTTCAATCGCGAGCGGTGTGCTCGCCGTCGGCACGTTTCAGAGCACCTTTGAAATATCCAGTGATGGTGTGGATCTGACGATGGGGAACAACTCCGGGACCATTACCACGACGGTGACGAAACCTGCACCGCCGACAGGAAGTGGCAGCGGGAGCGGAGGAGGTGGAGGAGGAGGTGGCAGTACTTCCTGGTGGATGGCCATTGCGCTCCTTGGTCTGAGCATGGCGCGAGGGAGAGGGAAATTCGGGATGCGAATCGGGCCGCCGGCTACTTCGCTTTGCCCGTCACCGCCCACGCAAACGCGAGGACGTGAGCCACCGCGACGTAGAGTTCGCGAGGCACTTCGGTACCCAGATCGAGTCGAGCGAGCGACGCAGCCAACGCTGCGTCTTCCTGCAGTGGGACCTTGTGTTCGCGGGCGGTTTCCATGATGCGGTCGGCGACCGCGCCGCCGCCTTTGGCCACGACGCGAGGTGCGCCGTTGCCGTTGTAGTGGAGTGCAACCGCCAGGGATGAAGGTGGGCGGTCGTTCATGCGCGCAAGTCCAGCAGTCGCGTTGGACGTGCGCCGTGGTCGCCGGCAGGCAGGCCGTGCAGACAGACGACGCGATCGACCTCCAGACCAGCTTCCCGCAGCATCGATTCCAGTTCTGGCGCGCGTGAGATCAATGTATCGACCACACCGGCGGAGTCGGCGCGCAGTTGCACGCCGATGCGCTGGCCGTGCAGCGTCACGCGGGCATGCAGGGCGCCTGCGTGGCCGAGATCCATGGCGGCTTCGATGGCCCAGGATTCGCCGGCGCCACCGTCGCGTTGCCGTGAGCGATCGTGTTCGATACGCAATCGCAGGATGTTGGCGCGGTCGCCGTGACGCACGGGAATTTCCACGAGCATCGATTGCAGCGCCGGGTCCTGCGTGCTGGCGCCGGCCTGCAGCGCTGTCATTCGTGCAAGCGCGCCGTCGGTCTGGCGCGCCAGTTCGTTCATCTGCTGCGCCGGCAAGTCCACGACGGCCAGGGTCGCAGGTGCAGCGGGCAATGATGTCAGCGGTCCGCTGGCCAACGGCAGCGGCGAATGCACGGTCGATTCGGCCGTGGCAGCAGCGGGTCGCGCGCCGAGATCACGCAGCACGCGCGAGAAATTGAGCAGCAGCGCCTTGACGTCCTGAGCGACGGAGGCGGCCATCGTGCGTCGATCGCCGTTGGCGAGTGTGGATTCGAGAAAGGCGCCGGAGCGCACCACTGCCGTCTTCAGTCCATCGGGGTCACTCAACGCTGCGGCGTCCGGCAGCGCCTGCCATAGACGATTGGCTGCTTGTGTCACCGTCGGCGGCAGCGCCTCGGCGCCTTTGCCGTTCGCAACCCAGCCCAGATTCGACAGCAACGGGGCTGCGCTGGATTGCCGCGGCAGGAAGCGACGCAGTGCGTCGGCCGCGACGTCGTCGCCGCCGGAAGCTTGCTGAGTCGACAGTGTTTCCAGTGCCAGTACCGGACTGCTGCGTAACACACGCACGGTGAGCTGCTCGCCATCTGCAGGTCCAGCAGCGTTGCCGGATGCGATGCGGGCTGCATAGCGCGCGTCGCCGATCTTCAGCCACAGCTCGCCGGAGCGCGCGTCACGCAACGCGACGGCCTGCAGGATCGCGCCGACACGCCAATCCGACAGCAGGCTGGGGCTTTGGCCCGCATACCCGGTGCTGCGAATGGTGTTGAGGTCGATGCGCATGAAAGCAGAACGCCACTGTGACGTATGTCACCCATTTAACGGCTCGCTGAGGAAAAGCTTGAGAAAAACGCGGACGGCGCGATCGAGGATTGAGCATTCGGGCATCTTCGTTCGGGTTTTGCCTGATCGGCGCATTCGCGCCAGCACGATCCGCACGCACGGCGGGCCGCAGGGCGCGACCTGCCTCACAAATCCGCAGCGTCCGGCTGCTGCGCCTAAAGCCTCTCAAGAAAATGCCGATACGACAGGCAGTTTCGTCAAATCAGTCACCAGGTCCGCGAGAGGCAACAATGGCGCGTACGCCAGCTAAAGCATCCAGACGCAAGCGCGCTGCGACCGACGTTGCCAGTGCGGACGTCGATGCAGCGGCACCAGAGAGTTCGACCGCGGATACCGCTGTCGCAGATTCAGCGAGTGCGATCGTGCCCGGCGCGTCACAGAACGTGGCCGACGTCGCGGTCGGTCCCGCCATCGCCCTGGAGGCCAACTGCACGATCAAGGAAGTGGCGGCGCTGCGCGAACGGCTGTGCGCCGTCGTCGCTACGAGCGGGCCGGTCATGATCGATGCCAGCGCCGTCGAGCGCGTCGATACCGCGACGCTGCAGCTTCTCCATGCATTCGTGCGCGATCGCCTTGGCGGCGACCGCGAAGTTACCTGGCGAGGTGTTCCGGCAGCTCTGACCGATGCGGCGCGACTTCTCGGCGTCCGCGATCTTCTCTGCCTGCCCGCCGCTTCCTGAGGTCATCATGGCGCTCGATCTTGCCCAGTTTCATGATGCATTCTTCGATGAGAGCTTCGAGGCGCTCGACACCATGGAGGCGTCGCTGCTGAAGCTCACCGTGGGCGCGCCCGAGCCGGAACTCATCGGGACGATCTTCCGTGTCGCGCACTCCATCAAGGGCGGCAGCGCGACCTTTGGTTTCTCGGACGTCGCTTCGTTCACGCATACCTGCGAGACGCTGCTCGATGAGCTGCGCGGCAATCGTATGAATGTGACGCGACACATCACCGACCTGCTGCTGCGTTCCGTCGACGTCATGCGCGACATGCTGCGCGCGGTGCAGCACAAGACTCCGGTCGATGCACAGCGCGTTGCCGATCTGCAGTTCGATCTCGAACTTTCGATCCTGCAGAAGGAGACTGCGCCTGCGGCGCCGGCTCCCGCGCCTGCCGCCGTGCCGGTGCCGGCAGCGAAGGCGGCCGCACATTGCTGGCATATCCACTTTCGGCCCTATTCGCAGCTGCTCCTGCATGGCAATGATCCGTTACGCATGCTCCGCGAGCTCGCAGACGTTGGCGATCTCACGGTCAGCGTCGATGCCAGCAATGTTCCGTCGCTACAGAAGCTCGATCCCGAATCCTGCTTCCTCACCTGGGACCTGCACCTGACGTCGGATGTCACGCGCGAAGTGATCGAGCAGATCTTCGACTGGGCGGAAGGCGATTGCGAACTGCACATCGAGTCTGTGGCGGCTGCCGAGGCAGTGGCCGTCCCAGCACAGCCTGTCGCTGCCGTTGCTGCACCTGCGCCTGCCAGGAAGGAAAGCGCGCGCGCACATCTGTCGTCGGTGCCGACACCGGAAGTCGTCGAGGCGCCCAAGCATGGATTGGGTGACGGCAGCTCCATCCGCGTCAGCACGGAGAAAATCGACGAGTTGATGAACACGGTCGGCGAACTGGTGATCACGCAGTCGATGCTGACGCAGCTCGGTACCAGGACCGAAGGTGCGGTGGCAGAACAGTTGCGGGCAGGTCTCGCGCAGCTCGAGCGCAACGTGCGTGAGCTGCAGGAAAGCGTCATGCGCGTGCGCATGTTGCCGATCAGCTTCGTGTTCAGCCGCTTCCCGCGCATGGTCCGCGATCTCAGCGGCCGGCTCGGCAAGAATGTGGATCTGAAAGTCACGGGCGATCAGACCGAACTCGACAAGACGGTGCTGGAGAAGATCGGCGATCCGCTGGTCCACCTGGTCCGCAACAGCGTCGACCACGGTATCGAAATGCCGGATGTGCGCACTGCGGCCGGCAAGTCCGCCACGGGCACGGTGTTCCTCGAGGCCTATCACAAGGGCGGCAACATCACGGTCGAAGTCGGCGACGACGGCGGCGGTCTGAACAAGGTACGCATCCTGGAGAAGGCCCGGTCGCGCGGTCTCATCGGCGCGAACGACACGCTGAGCGACGAGCAGATCTACGAAATGATTTTCATGGCGGGCTTCTCGACGGCCGAACAGACGACGGACATTTCCGGTCGTGGCGTGGGCATGGACGTGGTGCGCCGGAACATCAAGGAACTGGGCGGAACGATCGAAGTTCGCTCGGAGCACGGCAAGGGCTCGCGCTTCATCATCACACTGCCGCTGACGCTCGCTATCGTCGATGGCCAGTCGGTCGCAGTCGGTACCGAAAGCTACATCGTGCCGCTGATCACCATCATCGAGTCGCTGCAGCTGAAGGCCGGCATGGTCAATCGCGTCGCCGGCCAGGGCGAGGTTTTCTGGTTCCGTGATCGCTACCTGCCCATCGTGCGCGTGCACGATGTGTTCGGTGTGAAGCCGCGCACGACGCAGCTGCATGAAGGCCTGATCATGGTCGTGGAAGGCGAGGGCCGACGCGTCGGTCTGTTCGTCGACGATCTGCTCGGACAGCAGCAGGTCGTGATCAAGTCGCTGGAAACCAATTTCCGCCGGGTCGATGGCGTATCAGGCGCCACGATCCTCGGCGACGGTTCGGTCGCGCTCATCCTGGACGTGGCTGGACTGATCCGAGTTGCCGCTCAATCTGCCGCGGCAGCATGAGCAGGACGAATCTGCCGAATCCGCAAGACCAAGACAGAGAGTAAGAACAATGATCAATGCGAACTTGAGCGTGAAAGTGAAGCTCTACGCCATCCTGGCGTTGAGCTCGGCAATCCTGGTTGCTGTCGGGGCGATCGGCCTCAGCGGCACGTATGCGAGCAACGGCGACCTGGACGCGATTTTCTCGAATCGCTTCATGCCGACGGGGTGGGTCGGCACGATCGAGTCACAGGACCGCGAGCTGCTGACGAAAGCCGAAGACGTGGTCATCCGCCAGGACGTCGGCGCCGTGAGGGATACGCTGGAGTTCGTGAAGACCCGCGAAGCCGAAGTGCAGCAACTGCTCGTCAAGCTCAATGCCACCGAACTGACCGACAAGGAACGGCAGATCGCCAATACCTTCAGCCGCCACGGGGCTGACGTATCGAGCAGCGTGGAGCAGGCATTGCTGGCTGCGCAGAGCGGTACGTTCGACAAGGCGGAAAGCCTGCTCATCGAGAAAGCACGGCCGTCCTTCGACAAGATGACCGAGGCCAGCGAACAGCTGCTGACGACGCAGATCGAAGTGGCGCAGACCATGCGCACCGAGGCGGAAGTCGCCTACAAGCGCAATCGCGTCGTGATCATCGGCGCCATCGTGCTCGGCATCGGCATTTCCGCGCTGTTCGGCTTCCTGCTCGTGCGTTCGATCGTCGGTGCGTTGAACACCGCCGTCGGCGTCGCGGACCGCATCTCCAACGGCGAGTTGGGCAATCGCATCAATGTGCAGAGCCAGGACGAACTGGGCAGCCTGCTCGAGTCCCTGAAGCGGATGGACGCGAAGCTGGTCGACATCGTCGGCGGCGTGCGCGGAACTGCCGACGCCGTTGGCTCGGCGGCCCGCCAGTTGTCGCATGGCAATGACGACCTGTCGCAGCGCACGCAGCAGCAGGCGGCGGCGCTTGAAGAGACGGCGTCGAGCATGGAAGAGATGACTGCGACGGTGAAACAGAACGCGGACAACGCCCGCCAGGCCAATCAGCTCGCGGTCGGCGCGCGCGAACAGGCCGAGCGCGGCGGTGCGGTGGTGCATCGTGCGATCGGCGCCATGGGCGAGATCAACTCGTCGAGCCGCAAGATCGCCGACATCATCAGCGTCATCGACGAGATCGCGTTCCAGACGAACCTGCTGGCGCTCAATGCGGCTGTCGAAGCCGCACGTGCCGGCGAACAGGGCCGCGGCTTCGCGGTCGTTGCGACCGAGGTGCGCAATCTGGCGCAGCGCAGCGCCAGCGCCGCGAAGGAGATCAAGGATCTCATCAAGGATTCGGTGGAGAAGGTCAAGGTCGGGTCGGAACTCGTCGACGAATCCGGCAAGACGCTCTCGGAGATCATGGAGAGCGTCAAGAAAGTCACGGACATCGTCGCCGAGATCGCGGCTGCCAGCGAAGAGCAGTCGGCCGGCATCGAACAGGTCAATAACGCGGTGACGCAGATGGACAGCGTGACCCAGCAGAACGCGGCGCTGGTCGAAGAGGCGTCGGCTGCAAGCAAGTCCATGGAGCAGCAGTCGATGGAACTGGTCACGCAGATCGGCTACTTCCGCAGCGATGCGTCGGTCATCTATCAAACGCCGCAGGCGACGACCAAGCCCCGTCTCAGGGCAGAAGCGCCGGTCGCGGTCCGCCAGCAGGCGAAAGCGCCGGTGCGCCCGATCGCGAAGAAGCGGGTGGCGTCCGCCGGTTCGGCCCCGCTGGCCCGGGCGTCGGGTGACGACAGCTCGTGGCAGGAGTTCTGATCGGTTCAGGGCCGACGAAAACAGGTAATGACTGACTCGAGATGTGCAGGTGTCGCGCCGATAACTGAGCTGACACCCACAATGTCAATCGAAGGGAATGAGGCTATGACTATGCAGGCAGGCGATACGACACGCGCGGCCAACGATGCGGGCTCGCACCAGGTGCTCACCTTTACGCTGGGCGACGAGACCTACGGCGTGGACATTCTGCGGGTTCAGGAAATCCGCGGCTATTCCACTGTAACGCGCATTCCGCAGGCACCGGCGCACGTGCTTGGTGTGCTGAACCTGCGCGGATCGATCGTGCCCATCGTCGACATGCGCATGCGCTTCAACCTCGCGCAGGCGGAGTACACGCCACTGACGGTGATCATCGTGCTGTCGGTGGAGTCGCCGCTCGGACGCCGCGATTTCGGCGTAGTGGTGGACGGCGTGTCCGACGTGATCGACGTTGCGGCGGCCGACATCAAGCCGGCGCCCGAACTCGGCGAGCAGGTGAGCACGGAGTTCATCGAAGGTCTCGCGGCCGTGTCGGGTCGCATGGTGATGCTGCTCGATATCGACACGCTGATCGGTGGCGACGTCACCGGCCTCGCGCCGGCGGTGGCTGCTGCCTGATGCACGGACTCTGAGGCGTTCCAGTCAGGTCGGTGATCCGAGGGATGCTGCAGGCGCGGCTGACTGCCGTGCCTGTGGAGCGCAAACGAACATGATTTCGACCACCCGTCTGCGGATCTGCAAAAAATCTCAATGCCTACCGTAGCTGCCAATCCCGACCACGAGACGCGGACATCCGAGGGCGTGGCGCTCGGACCCGTGCTTGCCGATGCCGAGTTCGACTTCATCCGCCATGTGGTGAACGAGAACGCCGGTATCGTTCTGGGTCCCAACAAGCGCCAGCTCGTGCAGGGGCGTCTGGCGCGGCGACTGCGCGAACTGGGCCTGCCGAGCTACGAGGCTTACTGCGCGCACGTGCGCGAATCGGGACCCGAAGAACTGGTCGATCTCATCAACGCGCTGACGACCAACGTCACGGCGTTCTTCCGTGAGAACCATCATTTCGAAGCCCTCGCGTCGTACATGATTCCCGAGGCGCTCAAGCGCAACCTGGATTCGCGACGCCTGCGGATCTGGTCGGCCGGCTGTTCCTCGGGCGAAGAGCCGTACTGTCTCGCGATGGTGCTCACGGAAGTGATGCCGCCGGGCATTCGCTGGGATACGAAGATCCTGGCGACTGACATCGACAGCGAAGTGATTGCGTTCGCCCAGCGCGGTATCTATCCGCTGGACCGACTGGAGGCGGTGCCGCAGGAGCGGCTGCGTCGCTGCTTTCGCAAGGGGGTCGGTGCGAATGCCGGACAGGCGCTGGTGCAGCCGGACATCGCGCGGCTCATCACCTTCCGCACGCTGAACCTCATGCAGAACTGGCCGGTGAGCGGGCCATTCGATGTGATCTTCTGTCGCAACGTGATGATCTATTTCGATCAGCCGACCCGCGAACGCATGGTCTCGCGTTTCGCGGCGCTGCTCGCGCCAGATGGGTATCTTTGCCTCGGTCATTCGGAATCGATTCACGCGGGGACGGCCCCGTTCCGTCTCGTCGGCAAGACCATCTATCGCAAGCAGGGCAAGGGTGCCCTCGAGGGCTGAGCGTCATATGGCTGTGGTGTCGACAGATCTGCCGCGATCTCTGCCGGGTTTCGAAACCATCCGGCGCTATCGCAATGCGGCCGGCCAGGTCATCGCCAAGCTGTTGCCTGGCGATTTCTATGTGACAGAAACCGACGAAGTGCTCGATACCGTGCTCGGTTCCTGCGTCTCGGCCTGCATCCGCAACACGCGGCAAGGCATCGGCGGCATGAATCATTTCATGCTGCCGCGTCCGAGCGGCGACGGCGATGACACCTGGGGCAGCGTCGCCGGACGCGCTACGCGCTATGGCACTGCGTCGATGGAACAACTCATCAACCGCGTCCTGCGGACCGGCGGTTCGCGCGCCGATCTGGAAGTGAAGATTTTCGGTGGTGGCCGCGTGCTGTCGAGCCTCACCGATGTCGGCAACCACAACGTGCTGTTCGTTCGCGAATTCCTGCGTGCGGAAGGTCTGCGCGTGACATCGGAAGATGTCGGCGAATCCTGTCCGCGCCACGTGCAGTACTTTCCGCTGACGGGCCGGGTCCGCGTGCGGCACCTCAACTCGCGTCAGACCAGCGACGTCGTGTCGCACGAGCAGAAGTACCTGTCGGGCCTGGAGAAGGCGCCGGTGGCAGGCGAGATCGATCTGTTCTGAACCCAGGTGACGAAAGTGACGGAAGTGACGGAAGTGACGAGTATCAGAGCGCAGCATGCACACGGCCGCGACCTCGCGAGATGCGTCCTGCCATTGCGGCCTTCACTTTCGTCACCCTGGTGACCCGCGTTACTACCCATTCCCATGCCAATCAGACTACTCATCGTTGACGACTCGGCGCTGGTGCGGAAGCTGCTCACCGAGATGCTCGGCCGCGATCGCGACATCGAAGTGGTCGGCACGGCCACGGATCCCTACGCCGCGCGCGAGAAGATCAAGCAGCTCAATCCGGACGTGATCACCCTGGACGTCGAGATGCCGCGCATGGACGGCGTGACGTTCCTGGAAAATCTGATGCGCCTGCGACCCATGCCGGTGGTGATGGTGTCGTCGCTGACACAGCATGGCGCGGACATCACGCTGCGCGCCCTGGAACTCGGGGCGGTCGACTTCATCGCCAAGCCGAAGGTCGACGTCGCCGGCAGCCTCGCGGACTATGCCGAGGAACTCATCGCGAAAGTGAAGATGGCCGCAGGCGCACGTGTCAGTCCGCGCAGCCATGCACGGCCCAGCGCAGCGCCCGCAGCATCGGCGTCGTCAGCGTTGAAGGTCGATGAGCGGCGCACGGCGGACGCGGTGCTGCCGGCGGTGACCGGCCGGCGTTTGCTGCGGACGACGGACCGCATCGTCGCCATCGGTGCATCGACGGGCGGAACCGAGGCGATCCGCGAGTTGCTGGAAGCAATGCCTGCGGATGCCCCGGCCGTCGTCATCTCGCAGCACATTCCTGCCGCGTTCAGCCGGGCGTTCGCCGAACGCATCCACCGGACGAGCGCCATGTCGGTCTGCGAGGCGCAGGACGGCCAGTACATCCTTCCCGGCCACGCCTACATCGCTCCGGGCGATCAGCACCTGATCGTCGAGCGCGACGGCGCGCGTTACCGGTGCCGGCTCAGCGGCGGTCCGCACGTCAACCGTCATCGTCCAAGCGTCGACGTCATGTTCCGGTCGGTGGCGCAGAACGTCGGCCCGAATGCGACCGGCGTGATTCTCACCGGCATGGGCGACGACGGTGCCCGCGGCCTCAAGGAAATGCTGGAGGCGGGCGCCGGTACGATTGCACAGGACGAAGCCACCAGCGTCGTCTGGGGAATGCCTGGCGCCGCCGTGAAACTCGGCGCCGCGGAGCACGTCATGCCGCTGCAGAAAATTCCGGGGCAGATCCTCCTTCTGTCGTCGGATGTCGGCCGCAGCAAGGCGGCGGGCGCGGGGTAGGAATCAGAGAGAAGCGGGTACACAAAGGGGCACAAAGGAGCACAAGTCCACGACGAGAAGACTTCTGTTGTTTGTGCGCTTTTGTGCTCCGCTATGGGCTCCTTTGTGTACCTGGTCTTGTCTTTCCCGCTGAAACCACGAGGCCGTTAACAGACTGGGGCGGCGGATGTTCATACAGTGGCTACCTCAAGGCCCCTGTTGCACTGCCGATATCACGTCCATGACCCACCAGCACCCAGCCAGTTCCGACGAAGCCACCGTTCCGTCAGGTCATTCGGGCGCGTTCCAGTTCGTCGCCGAACTCGCCGAAGAAGTGTCCCGTGGCCGCGTCGAATTGCCGTCGTTTCCCGACGTTGCCGTGCGTGTGCGCAAGGTACTGGCGGACGAACAGGTGTCGAACGAGCAGATCGCGCGTGTGGTCGGCTCGGACGCGGGCCTTGCGGCGCGCGTGTTCACGCTGGCGAACTCCGTGGCGTTGAATCGCGGCGGAAGAAACGTCTCCGAACTCAAGACCGCTGTGAATCGCATCGGGCACAACAACGTGCGCACCGCTGCCGTGTCGTTCGCGATCGCCCAGCTGCGCCGCGCTGCCGAACTGCGCCACATCGCCAAGGAACTCGAAGGTCTGTGGCAGGAGGCCACCATGGTGGCCGCGCTGGCGTACGCGATCGGCTCGCGCGCCAACAAGATCAATGCAGACGAGTGCATGCTCGCCGGCCTGCTGCACAACGTGGGGAAGATCTACATCCTGGCCCGCGCCAATCGCCACGGAAACCTGTTCAAGGATGCCGGAACGCTGGCCCAGGTCATTCGCGACTGGCACTCGAACGTCGGCAAGGCCATTGTCGAGAACTGGGGTTTTCCCGAACACATCTCCGAAGCCGTGGCCGAGCACGAGAACATCGACCGCAACGCGGGCCATCCCGATGTCACCGATGTTCTGACCGTGGCTGTCATGATGGCCGGCTTCGCCGGTCACGAAGCGGATCTGGAGCTCAACATGCAGGGCGTGAAAGCGTTCTGGCGCCTCGAGCTCGACAATGACAAGTGCGTTCACATCATGAACGGCTGCACGGAAGAGATTGCGGCGCTGCGCATGGCGCTCGGCGACTGACGAGAGCGTTCCTTGCCGCCGTCGACCCGCAGGAGTCGATGCCCGATGGGCTACTCCAGGGTGGGGTTGGCCAGGAAAGACCCCCGCTGCCTCGACGGGTTGTCCCGCACCCCGGGCCCGTGTGTATTCCCTGATGTCTTCCAGGTGGTCCCAGCGTCCCGCGCCTGACATTCGCGCGGCGCCTCGGCTATCCTTCGCCGCTCAAATCCTTCGGATCCGGCAGAATTTTTCCCCATGCAAGAACGTTACGATCCTGCGGCTGTCGAGTCGCAGGCCAGAGACCATTGGCAGTCCACCGACGCCTATTCGGTTCGCGAAGACAGCTCGCGCCCCAAGTACTACTGCCTGTGCATGTTTCCGTACCCGAGCGGTCGGCTACACATGGGTCATGTCCGCAACTACACGATCGGCGATGTGCTGTCGCGCTTCATGCGCAAGCAGGGCTACAACGTCCTGCAGCCAATGGGCTGGGATGCGTTCGGCCTGCCCGCCGAAAACGCGGCGATGGCGAACGGCGTGCCGCCGGCGAAGTGGACGTACGACAACATCGCGTACATGAAGGGTCAGCTGCAGTCGCTGGGCTTCGCGCTGGACTGGAAGCGTGAGCTGGCGACCTGCCAGCCCGAGTATTACCGCTGGAACCAGTGGCTGTTCCTGCGCATGCTCGAGAAGGGCATCGCGTACAAGAAGACGGGCGTCGTGAACTGGGATCCGATCGATCAGACCGTGCTCGCCAACGAGCAGGTCATCGACGGTCGCGGCTGGCGCACCGGCGCACCGGTCGAGAAGCGCGAGATCCCGATGTACTACCTGCGCATCACTGACTATTCGCAGGATCTGCTCGACTCGCTCGATACACTCACCGACTGGCCCGAGCGCGTGCGCACCATGCAGGCCAACTGGATCGGCCGCAGCGAAGGCGTGCGCCTGGGCTTCCCGTACGAACTGGACGGCGAGTCGCACACGCTCAATGTATTCACGACCCGTGCCGACACGCTGATGGGCGTGACGTTCTGCGCCGTCGCGGCGGAACATCCGCTCGCCACCTACGCCGCAAAGAACGATGCGGCGCTCGCCGCGTTCGTCGAGGAGTGCAAGAAAGGCACGGCCATGGAGGCTGAACTCGCCGTCATGGAAAAGAAGGGCATGCCGACCGGCCTGTTCGTGACGCATCCGTTGTCGGGCGAGAAAGTGCCGGTATGGGTCGGCAACTACGTGCTCATGACCTACGGCGAGGGCGCCGTAATGGGCGTGCCGGGGCACGACGAACGTGACTTCGAGTTCGCGAAGAAATACGGCCTGCCGATCCGGCAGGTGATTGCCGATGGCGCCAATGTGTACTCCACCGAGCAGTGGTCGGAGTGGTACGGCACCAAGTCCGGGATCTGTATCAACTCCGGCAAGTACGACGGCCTGAACTATCAGCAGTCCATCGAGGCAATTGCCGCGGATCTGTCGGCACTCGACCTCGGGCACAAGCAAGTGCAATGGCGTCTGCGCGATTGGGGTATTTCACGCCAGCGCTACTGGGGCTGCCCGATTCCGCTGATCCACTGTCCGAAGTGCGGCGATGTGCCGGTGCCTGACAAGGACCTGCCGGTCGTGCTGCCCGAAGGGCTGGTGCCGGATGGCAGCGGCAATCCGCTGGCCAGGCTGCCCGCGTTCTATGAATGCAAATGCCCGACGTGCGGTGCCGATGCGCGCCGCGAAACCGACACGATGGACACCTTCGTCGATTCGTCGTGGTACTTCGCGCGCTTTGCTTCGCCGGACAACGCGCAGGCGATGGTGGACGAGCGCGCGGACTACTGGATGCCGGTCGATCAGTACATCGGCGGCATCGAGCACGCGATCCTGCACCTGCTGTACTCGCGTTTCTGGACGCGCGTGATGAACGACGTCGGCCTGACCAAGGTGCGCGAACCGTTCAAGCGCCTGCTCACGCAGGGGATGGTGTTGAACGACATCTACTCGCGCAAAGGCGATGGCCGCGTCCAGTATTTCAATCCTGCGGATGTGGACGTGCAGGTGGACGCGAAAGGCACGCGACTCGGCGCAACGCTGCGCAGCGACGGCAAACCCGTCGACTGGGAAGGCATGCGCACGATGTCCAAGTCCAAGAACAATGGCGTCGATCCGCAGCAACTCGTCGCGGAGTACGGCGCCGACAGCATCCGCCTGTTCATGATGTTCAAGGCGCCGCCCGAAGACACGCTGGAATGGTCGGATGATGGTGTCGAAGGCGCTGCGCGTTTCATGCGCAAGCTGTGGCGAACCGTGTATGAGCATGTCGCTCAAGGGCTGCCTGCGCCGTTGGCAGGCGCAACGCTCACGGCCGAGCAGCGCACCATGCGCCATGCCGCACACACAATGCTGGCCAAGGTCACCGACGATATCGGCCGTCGCAAGGTATTCAACACGGCGATCGCGGCCGTCATGGAACTGATGAACACGCTGGCGAAATTCGACGACAAGTCGCCGCAGGGTCGCGCGATTGCACACGAGACGCTCCAACTCGTCGTGCAGGTGCTGTCGCCGATCGTGCCCCATGCAACGCATGCCCTGTGGCAGGCGCTGGGACATGACGATTCGCTGATGGATCGCGCCTGGCCGCAGCCCGATCCGCAGGCGCTGGTGCAGGACGAGATTCAGCTGGTCGTGCAGGTCAACGGCAAGCTTCGCAGCCACATTGCTGTGGCCGCAGCAGCCGACGAGGCGTCGATCCGCGAAATTGCCCTCGCCGACGCCAACGTGCAGCGCTGGATGGAAGGCAAGCCGCCCAAGAAAGTGATCGTGGTGAAGGGCAAGCTGGTGAACGTGGTGGTGTGAAGCAGTAGCACCACCCTGTGGGTCCGGCTTCAGCCGGACATCCGTCAGCCCCTGCCAAAGCAGGACCCGCAGCCCTGGATTCCGCAGGTTGGCCAGGTTGGCAGGTTGGCCAGGTTGGCTAGGTTGGCCAGATTGGCCAGATTGGATGAGTCGTCCGGCTTGCCCGTCGCAAAGCGGCGGGCGTAGCCTCTGCGCAGGATCTCTCTTCAGCGTGCAGGTGACTTATGCAAATGCGTGTCGTCGATCACGACCAGTCGGATCTGCGTAGCCAGGTGTCCGCCGAGGAATGGGCGGTGCGTGTCGATCTGGCGGCGTGTTATCGACTGGCGGCCCACTTCGGGTGGGACGATCTGGTCTTCACGCACATATCCGCGCGCGTACCCGACACTCATGATTTCCTGATCAATCCCTACGGCTTGATGTTCGATGAAATCACCGCGTCGAGCCTGGTGCGCGTCGATCTCGAAGGCAACAAATCGCTGACGAGTCCATACGACATCAATCCGGCCGGTTTCACGATTCACAGCGCCATTCACGCGGCGCGCGACGACGCCTACTGCGTGCTGCATCTTCATACGATGGCCGGTATCGCAGTGTCGTGCCAGAAGGCAGGACTGCTGCCGATCTCACAGCAGGCGAGCATCGTCGTGCAGTCGCTGGCGTATCACGACTACGAAGGCATCGCCCTCAATCCCGACGAGAAGTCGCGTCTGCAACAGCACCTCGGCAACGCCCGCAACCTCATGCTGCGTAACCATGGCCTATTGACCGTGGGCCGCAGCGTCCCGGATGCATTCCTCGCGATGTACACGTTCCAGCGCGCCTGCGAGATCCAGGTGCTCGCGCAGGGCAGCGGTGCGGAGTTGCTGCATATCCCGCAACCGGTGCTCGATACCGTGCCCGAATACAGCAAGGCGGTGCTGCGCGGTGCAGGCAGTTCCCTGACATGGCCGGCCCTGCTGCGCAAGATGGACAAGATCGATCCGGGCTATCGGACCTGAAGATTATTTCCACGGGGGCCACGGGGAACACGGGGACGAGAGAGAAACAGCTCTGAAGAGCGTTGGTCTGTCTTTCCAGCCCCGCGCTCCCCGTGTCCCCTGTGGAGATCTTCGTTCTCCGCCGTCCGCTATACTCCCCGCGAATCGCATTCGTGAGGTCCGTCGTCGATGTCCCTAATTCTGCGTGTTTCCGCTCTCGCTGCCGCGCTTCTGCTGGGTGCCTGCGGCTGGCGCATGCAGGGCACGGCGCGCCTGCCCGAAGTGATGTCGGCCACGTTCATCGACACCACCGACACCTACACCGAGTTCAACCGCGCACTGCGCGAGAGCCTGGAAACCTCCGGCGTGCGTCTGGTGTCGAATCGCAATGACGCCAGCGCCATCCTGCGCATTCGCAAGGACACCAGCGGCCAGCGGGTGCTGTCTGTGTCGGCGCGCAATACGCCGGAAGAATATGAAGTCTTCTATGCCGTCGAGTATTCCGTGGAAAGCCAGACGGGCGAACTGATCGCCCCGCAGAAACTCGAACTGACGCGCGACTACAGCTACGACACGGCGGCGGTGCTGGCCAAGCAGCGCGAACAGTCGATGCTGCGCGAGTCCCTGGCCCGCGATCTGGCGGGCCTGGTCGTTCGCCGCGTGGCGTCCCTGTGAAGTAGCAGTGACGCGCCTGCGCACGATCACTGCCTGATTCAACGACGTACTGCGAATGATCCTTCTCCGCGACCGCGACAGCAGCGAGATCTCGCACATCCTGCAGCGCTATGGGCTGGACCTTGTCCAGCTCGCGTCTGGAGAGGAGATTCCGGGCTCCTACTGGGGTGACAGCGAGGCCGGCCTCATCGGTCATCGTCTCTATGTGCGGCCGGATACGCCGCTGCATTCGCTGCTGCACGAGGCTTGTCACTTCGTCTGCATGGATGACGAGCGTCGTGCGGGCCTGGACAAGGACGCAGGCGGGGACTACGACGAGGAGAACGCTGTCTGCTATCTGCAGATCGTGCTGGCCGACCAGCTGCCGGGCTTTTCGTGCGCACAGATGCAGGCCGACATGGATGCCTGGGGTTATACGTTCCGGCTCGGATCCGCGCGTGCATGGTTCGAGCAGGACGCCACGGACGCCCATGACTGGCTGGTTGCGCAAGGCGTCATCAGCGCGGCAGGTGTGCCTACCTGGAGGGTGAGGCGCCAGGCACCAGGTGCTTAGGTAAGAAGCGATGCAGACTACCAATCACGCCGAGAGCCTAGAGCCTAGGGCCTAGGGCCTAGGGCCCAGCGCCACGCCTAGTGCCGCGCCCGCGGCTCTTGCGTACAGCCGCAATGGTGACGATCGCGCGAGACGAGTCTAATCGCGCGCACTGCGAACTAGTCCTCCATGACGAAGGGGGCGGGGTGCATGAGCATACGTCGGATACTCGGGCTCGAAGGTACGCCGCGGCCGCAAGACGCGGCGCCGCATTCCGATCTGAGTCAGGTCGGAGTGCGCAAGATCGTCGACACCACCCGCGAAGGCGTCTGGCTATTCGACCTGGAGGGGCGTACGACCTTCGTGAACCAGCGGATGGCGGACATGCTGGGTGCAAGCGTCGACGATCTCATTGGCGCACGGCTCATGGAGTTCCTCGACAACGATGAACGAGTCGAGGCCGAGCGCGATCTGCGCGCCTGGCTCGGGCAGAGCGGGGAAGGTCGCTACCATCACCTGCACCGTCGCGACGGCACTGATCTGTGGGCGAGGATTTCCTCGAGCGCCGTCGAGAACGAGAGTAACGCCATCGTCGGCCTGCTGGGCATGTTCACCGACGCCACGGATCGTCGCGACATGGAGCAGGCGCTGCAGCACGCGCAGGCGCAGTTCCGCATCGTCTTCGATTCGTCGCCGATCGGCATCGTGGTGGTCAATCCGGAAGGCTATGCGGTGCTGGCGAACACGATGATGCTCAACCTGCTCGGCTACCAGCGCGAGGAGATCAAGCAGGTTTCGTTCGAACACGTCACGCATCCGGATGACGTGGCGGAGGACCGCCGTCTGTACGCTGCGCTGATGCGCGGCGACATGGAATGCTTCCGCCGCGAAAAACGTTACGTCAGTCGCAACGGCCGGACCATCTGGGTTCACGTCAATGCATCGCTGGTGCGCGGCGCCCAGGGCGAGCCGCAGTATGCGATCAGCATGATCGAGGACGTAACGGAGAAACAGCAGGCCGAGCATGCGCTGCGTGACAGCAGCAACCAGTTGCGTCATGCGCTGGACGCCGCGCGCATGGTGATCTGGCGCCTGGATGTCGCCAGCGGCGGCATGCAATGGTCGGACAACGTCCATCGCGTCTTCGATCTGACACCATCGCGTACCCCCAGGACGCGTCATGAGCTGGAGGCGATGGTCGCTCCGCAGGACCGTGCACGCGTTACCCGCGAGATTGAGCGAGTGTTGCAGACGCCGGACGTCAAGTTCGTATCCGTGTTTCAGATGAACGCGCAGGAAGGAGAGCCGCGCTGGTTCGAGGCGCGCGGTGAAGTCGAGCGCGACGCGAATGGCAATCCGCTGTACATGCTGGGAGCCGTCATGGACGTGACGATCCGGGAGCGGGCCGAGCAGGCATTGCGTGACAGCGAAGCGCGCTTCCGGACACTGGCGGATGCGGCGTTCGAGGGCATCGCGATCACCGATCAGCGCCAGCTCGTCGACGTCAATGATCGCCTGCTGGCGATGCTGGGTCGCAGTCGCGAGGAGGTGATCGGGCTGGACGCGGAACAGGTATTCGCGAGCGAGACCGCGCCGCTGATGCAGCGGAAGATGGGCAGCAGCGACATTGGAGTGTACGAAGCCCTCATCGATCGTCCGGACGGCAGTCGGACACACGTGGAAATTCAGGCGCGCTCCTTTCAGACCAATCGGGGCAGGACATTGCGGGTTGCGGCCGTCCGCGACGTCACGGCACGGCGCCGCGCGGCGGAGTTGTTGCGTCAGTCACAGGAACGCGAACTGCGCGCACGCGAGGAGTTCTCGCGTCATCTGCTGAATGCGCAGGAACTCGAACGGCAACGGCTGGCGAACGAATTGCACGACAGTCTCGGGCAGAACCTGTCGCTGATCCGCAATCGCATGCACCTCGCCCTGGAGGTGCCGGGGATTTCTCCGCAAGTAGCCGATCATCTGCGCGCCGTCGCGGAGATCGCTTCCGACTGCGTTGCGGAGGTGCGCAACCTGGCGCAGAACCTGCGGCCGGTGCAGATCGAACAGCTCGGGCTTACCGAAGCGCTGAACAGCCTGGTCGAACGCGTGCGCGAATCCACTACCACGACCATCCAGAGCCGTATCGAGCACGTGGACGACGTGTTGCAGGGCGAGGGCGCAACCCATCTCTACCGCATCTGCCAGGAAGCCCTGAACAACATGTTGCGGCATTCGCAGGCGCGCAAGGCCACACTGTCGCTGGAACGCGATGTGGGTATGCTGCATCTGGACGTGAGAGACGACGGTATCGGATTCGATACGGCGAACGCCGTCGGAAGTGGCGGGCTCGGTCTCAGCAGCATGCGCGAACGGGCGCAGATACTGGGCGGTACGCTCGATGTTCGCAGCACGCCGGGTCGAGGCACACATCTGCATGTCCACCTGCCGTTCACCGAACCGGCAGACCGGGACAGCGGGAGACAGGATGATGGCGCAGGGCAGGAGTAGCCGGGGATGAAGCCGATTCGTGTCGTGATCGTCGATGACCACCCGTTGTTTCGGGCCGGTCTGCGGCAGGTCATTCAGTCCGATGCCAGGTTCGAGCTGTTGGCGGAGGCGGAGACGGGTGCTCAGGCGAAGCAGCTGATCCGTGACCTCGCACCCGATCTCGCGGTGCTCGACGTCAATCTGCCGGACGGTACCGGACTCGATATTGCCGAAGCGTTGCGTACCGAAGGCAGCGTGACGCGCTTCGTGGTGCTGACCATGCTCAAGGACGAACCGGCCTTCAACAAGGCCATGAACCTCGGCATCGACGGCTACGTTCTCAAGGAGAATGCAGGCACCGAGATCATCAGCTGCCTGGTCGCTGTGGCCGCGGGCAATGCCTATGTGAGTCCGTCGTTGACGGGTTTCCTGCTGCGCCGTCGCGGCAAGGCCGAAGCACTCGCATCACACAAACCGGGATTGATGGATCTCACCACCGCCGAGAAGCGCATCCTGAAGCGCATCGCCGAAAAGAAGACCTCCCGTGAAATCGCCGCGGAACTGCACGTGAGCCCACGAACGGTCGAAACCCATCGCACCAACATCTGTACGAAATTGGCGCTCAAGGGTGCCAACTCGCTGCTGCAGTTCGCGCTGGAGAATCGGGAGTCGTTGAGTTCGTTGGCGTGAGGAAGTTGGCTGACTGGTGAATTGGCTAACGGTCGACCGGCTATCTGGCTAACCGGCCGACTGGCTAACCGGCCGACTGGCCAGACAAAGGAGGCCGACTGGCCGGGAAAAAGAAGAGAGAACGGAGCAGCTGTCTGGCCGGTTAGCCAGTTAGCCAGTTGACCAGTCAGCCAGTTGACCAGTCAGCCAGTTAGCCCGTTAGCCCGTTAGCCAGTTGGCCCGTTGTCCCGCCCACCATCCCCCTCCCTACGTAGGCTTACGCAGCCCCTACGCCCCGACACCGAGTTCATATTGCGTGCCGCTCGTGATTTATCCGCGGCAGCCTATCGAGGAAAGTACGCGCGGGCCACCAGAGTATCCCGCCTCATGAAAGTGCTGATCATTGACGATCACGCCCCAACGCGTGCCCTGATCGCGACCTGGGTCCGCAGCGTCGCGAGCGAGATCCGTGAGATTGCCAATGGACGCGACGGTATCGACGCGTGTGCGACGTTTCGGCCTGATGTCGTGACGCTGGATCTGCGCATGCGCCTGATCGACGGCTTCGAAACATTGCGCCACCTGCGTGCGCAATATCCCCAGCAGACCGTCATCATCGTGACTCAGGCCGACTTTCCGGACCTGCGGCGCAAGGCCGCCGAAATGGGTGCCGCCTTCTTCGTTTCCAAGGACGAGCTGCGCATGCTGCGCTGGTTCCTGGAGCGCGAATCAGAGCGCCGCAGTGCGATCACCGAATGATCCGGCAATGGACGCTGTGGAACGAAAGCTGCGCCGGAAACGGCGTTCCGGCCGGCTGTCGCGAACGACGCCGGACTGCATTGCCGCATCGGCAACGCAGGGAGTAGCCGAAGTGCGCATGACGACCGCGGCGGGTCTGGAGACCACGCGTCGCGATCTGCTGGTGCGCACGGCGGGTTGGATCCTGATCGTCTTCACGATCCTGTTGCCGTTGGTCGTGATGCGCGACCTGGACACCCGTCCCTGGACGATTTTCGTTCATTTGTGCATTTATGCCGCGCTGCTGGTGACGTGGCTGCGACACCGGCAGCTCGGTGCGACTGCCATTGCGTGGGTGCTGCTCGGGTCGCTCTTCATGCTGGGCACCGTCGGTCTGCTGCGCACCGGCATCGTCGGGATCAACGGGATGGCCTACGGCCTGCTGGCGATCATCACCCCGCTCATTTTCGGTTACCGGGCAGGTGTGGTGGCCGCCGTGCTCTGCGGCCTCGCCTATGTGGTCGTCGGCACGCTGACTGTCACAAGTGTGCTCGACTACGCGGTCGTCGCCGGTGACTATTTACAGAGCCTCACCAACTGGATTCATACGGGCTCGGCGTTCATCGGCTTCATCACCATCGCGACGGTGATCTCGGGCACGATCTGTCGCAAGCTTCACGACCTGCTGCGCAGTGAGGCGGCCCGCGGCCAGATGCTGGCGGCGTCGAATGCGCAGCTGGCCGAAGCGAATGCACGCCTGCATGAGATGAACGCGGACCTGGAACGACGCATCGACGAACGTATCAGCAGTCTCGAGCAGACGAACCGCGAACTCGAGAGTTTCTCCTACACCATCTCGCACGATCTGCGATCGCCGCTGCAGGTGATCGAAGGCTTCAGTTCGCTGGCGTTGCAGGAAGGGTCGACCACGAAGGCCAGCGAGTACCTGCACAAGATCCAGGGCGGGGCCCGACGCATGCACGACATGATCGGACACCTGTTGAAGTTCTCCCAGCTGGGTACGCGAGTCATCCAGCGCGAGCAGGTGAACCTGAGCGAACTGGCGCAGCGCATGCTGCTCGATCTGCAGGTGACCGAGCCGGGCCGCGTCGTGGAGTTGTGCATCGAGCCGGATATGGTGGACAGCGCCGATCCGCAGCTCATCGGCAACGTGCTGCACAACCTGCTGCTCAACGCCTGGAAGTTCTCGTCGCGCAACCCCGCCGCGCGTATCGAGTTCTCTCGCTACCCTCGTCAGGGACGTCTCGTCTACCAGGTGCGGGACAACGGCGTCGGCTTCGACGCGATCGCGGCGCATCGGCTGTTCCAGCCCTTCGTGCGCTTCCACGACAAGCGTGAGTTTCACGGCAGCGGCGTGGGCCTCGCGATTGCGAAACGGATCATCGACCGACACCAGGGGCAGCTCTGGGTCGAAAGCCGGCCGGGCGAAGGCGCCGCCTTCTTCTTTACGCTGACTTCTTAGAGCAAGACGGGTGGAGCACAAAGCAGGGCGCAAAAGACCACAAAGAGAGTTCGACGACATCAATTCCTTTGTGCTCTGCTGTGCCCTCCTTGCTCTCCTTTGTGTACTTCACGCTCCCGCCTTATCTGAACCTGTCAGTCGCGGTGACCAGCGCATGCGTGTTGCCCGCTTCGAAGGCTGAATGGCCGGAGTCCGGACTGATGTGGAACTCTGCTTCTGGCCAGGCGCGGTGCAGCGCCCAGGCGGTCTGCATGGGGCAGACGACATCGTAACGACCCTGCACGATCACGGCGGGGATGTGCCGGATGCGTGAGACGTTGCGCAGCAGCTGATCCTCGGTTTCGAGGAAGCCGCGATTGACGAAGTAGTGACACTCGATGCGGGCCACCGCAATCGCGAAGTCCTCTTCGCCCCATTTGTTGACGTTGTCTTCGTTGACGTGCAGGTAGCTGGTGGCTGCTTCCCAGATCGACCACGCCCTTGCTGCATCGACGCGCACTTTGCGATCGTCGCTGATCAGGCGCTTGTAGAACGCCTGGATCAGGTCGCCGCGTTCGGCGGGCGGGATCGCCTTGACGTAGTTCTCCCAGTGATCCGGAAACAGCGCGCTCGCGCCTTCCTGATAGAACCAGCGCAGCTCGAACTGCGACAGCATGAAGATGCCGCGCAGGATCAGTTCCGAGACCCGCTGCGGATGAGTCTGCGCATAGGCGAGGGCGAGTGTGGATCCCCACGACCCGCCGAAGACCAGCCACTGGTCGATGCCCAGTTTCGTGCGCAGTGCTTCCATGTCGGCGACCAGGTGCCAGGTCGTGTTGTCGACCAGGCTCGCGCGCGGCTTGCTGCGTCCGCAACCACGTTGATCGAACAGCACGATGCGGTACGCGTCGGGATCGAAAAAGCTGCGTGCGCGACTGTCACAGCCCGCGCCCGGTCCGCCATGGACGAACAGGGCGGGTTTGCCTTGCGGGTTACCGCATTCCTCGTAGTAGATCTCGTGCTCGTCGGAGACGCGCAGGGTGCCGGTGTTGTACGGCTGGATCGCGGGATACAGTCCCCTCAATCCCGACGCCGGACGCGCGGGTCGTTTGCGCTTGGTCAGTACGGCGTTGCGCGCGTGGCTGCGCTGCTTGCTGGCGGGTGCCTTGCGGACACTGCGACGACTGGCTTTACGTTTGGATGGCATGTGTGACTTCCGCAACCCGATGCGGGCATTGTTCACGGCCCCGCCGCCGACATGCAAGTGCGGGAATCAATGCCACAGGCCAAGCACGAGTCCGAACAGCAGGAACTGCAGCGTGTGGTAGCCGCCATCGATGAGCCACAGCAGAAAACTGCGATTGGCGAACTGGTAGTTGATGCCAAAGCTGGCGGCAACGAAACATGCGCCGGCCGGCAGGCCGTGACTCAATGCATACGAGAGCGGCGGGTTCGGTCCCAGCCAGTAAGCGAAGGCCGTGGCAGCGACCAGCGAAAACAGAAAGCTCAGCCCGAACACTCTGAGCGGATGTCCCTGGCCCTTCGGGCGCGAATCGCAGGCTTCACGATTCCATGCCTTGCCGAACAAGGCGGGTGAATACCACGGCCCGCCGAGCAGGAAGGACGCGAGGGTGCCACCAGAATTGCCCACCCATGGAGCGCTTCCATAGTGCTCCCCTTGATGTCGACGTGTTATCGAACCAGTTTCAACGCGCCCGTCAGTTTGTCGATGGCAGCCGCCGATGCCGGACCGATGCCGATGCAGGTCACCGTTCCCGGATCGACGACAGTGTGACCCGCATCCATGATCAGGGCCACTGGCAACGACGCTTCGATGGCGAGCCGTTCAAGATCCGCAAGCGTCGATTCGGACTCTCCTTGCAGCACCACCTTACCCATCCCGTCGCTCAACCATTTCCTGCGCGCGTCGGCCGGCGCTTCGAGAAACGCAGCGATGGAGGCATGCGCCACCTGCGCGGCAAGTTTGCCGCGCGGCAATTTTAGGGCTTCGTTGACGATGACTTGTTTCATGGAGGCGCCGGGTCCGGAGTCTTACAGAGAGTACACAAGCCGGGACCGGTTCTGGAAATGCACCTGCTTGCGAGTTCATCGTGCAATGTCGAGTCCCGCGCCATGCGAGCGCTGCACGGCGCGTACACAGCGTCGATCGACATTCTCCAGAAGAAAACCACTGCGGCAGCGCGCTCTTCGCGACTGGAGAGGCTAGGGCGAGGCTTGCCGGACCCTGTTTGTGCTGGGAAAGGCAACGCAGGTGGGCACTCCCAAGTCAGGATGGCATGAGGCCGACGCGGTGCGCGAGAGCGAATCCACACGCGACGTTGGCAATGAACAGATGTTGCGGCGACCTCTTCGACGCTGAGATGAGACAACGGAGGGTCTCGCCGAGACACTCGCCCTGTCCGCTCCAGTCGCCGGCCGACAGGCGCGCGTGGCGATCGTGTTGATGCGGGTTATCCCAGCCGCGATTTATCAGGACAGTTAAGACAGCGCTATTGGGGCCTGTCTGAAATTCTGTGTTCGAGGCATATCATGACCGAGAGGAGTCGATATGCCGAGAAAGAAAAAGCACGAGACGCAGAACGATGCACAGCGCGCCGCTGAGCCCAAGATCCCGAAGGAGCTGCTTGACCAGCT
>NZ_DATDJO010000009.1:0-24510 GCF_036520495.1 Povalibacter sp.
TCCGCTTCACGCCCTGAGCTGTTCCGTCAAGTATTCACTGGGTTGCTCCAAGCTGTTTGAGCAACGGTGAGCCGCGGCGTTGCAGCGCGATGAGGTAGGTCGATTCATCGTAAGGCATCCGGGTCTGCCAGCAACGATAGAGGATGCGGATCCATTTGAACGCTAAGGCGCGCAGCGTTGTTTGACGTGAACAGCCTTTGGCGCGTTGTTGATGATAGAACGCACCGGCCCAGAACGATTTATTGATCGTCTGGGCCGCCCATTCAACAAACGTCTGGCGTAAGAAAGTAGGACATTGCCAACGCCAGTGGATCCAGCGCTTCTTGCCACTGTGCTCGGTGACGGGAGCAACACCGGAGTATCGCTGCATCTCATCGGCGCTCATGAAGCGCTCGCGCTGTTCACCAAAGGCGACCAGCA
Source organism: Povalibacter sp. (assembly GCF_036520495.1). GTDB lineage: Bacteria > Pseudomonadota > Gammaproteobacteria > Steroidobacterales > Steroidobacteraceae > Steroidobacter. The sequence goes on from NZ_DATDJO010000009.1 coordinate 421, forward strand.
GGCGCGGTGTAAGTGAGGGCCCGGCGCCCGGTAACGTGCTGAACAGCGCGTAGTCCGGTAGTGTAGGTGCCAGGATGGCAATCTCATCGTCATAGTGATCGATGGCTTGTAGCGTCACCCGTAGAAGATTGACCAGTGCGAGCGCCTGCAATTGATACGCCGTGATGACGGCCAGGTCGTGAGTGAGTGGCTGGGCAGCCTTGATCGCGCTGAGGCGCGCTTCGATGACCTTGGCGAAGCGCACGTTGTGTTCTTGGAAGAACTTTTCGAGACTGGCCTTGCGGGCGTGCTTCGCCTTGAGCAGCGTGGGCCAGCGGCTGATGAAGTCGCAGAACAACGGCGTGTCGTGTTGCTCGAACCACTCCAATGCCTGCGGATAGTATTGCTTGAGAGCGTTGCCTAAGCGGTTAACGAATCGACCTTTGTCGCCGACCAACTGGCGACGCTGTTCGACTAGATAAAGCAGCGTGCGCATCGGCACGCTTTGCGGCTTGAGCGGTTTGAATCGGTTCGGGTGGTGCAGCAGCAGATCCAGTGCCAACTCTGCATCAGTGGGATCATCTTTAGCGCGACTGGGCTTAAAGGCTTCACGATACTTCGCCAAGGTGGTGGGATTGATCGGGAAGAGCACGAAGCAGGCGTACTTCTGGAGTGCCGAGACGATGGGCCCCTTGGACAGTTCCAGGGCGACTGCGATGGATCCTCCAAAGCGCGCTTGCATCGAGAGAGCCCAGTGCTCAATTCGATCCACCTGATGCGGAAACTGATCAAATTCCCGCTGCTCGCTCCCCGCACCCTGCAAACAAACGTCATGCTTCGAGTCAGCCCAATCAAGGCCGACGAAGGCAGTGTACTGACCATCCAGCTGAGGATTCATGTTGCTCCTCCGAAGTGATGAACTACCAACCCGGAACGTGCATGCTTGAGTTCTGCGAAGGCAATATAGTGAGCTGACGTAACAGCGAGCCCTGAGTATTCGTTGACGAACCCAAGCGCACCTGCGGATTCGAAGCCAAAGCGGTGAACATCGAATGTTTGGGTCGAAATATTCGTAATTCGCCGGTGCAGTCCCGCCCTCACTGACAGTTACCTGCCAGCCGTATTCACTATCACGGAAAGCGAGACGGAATATCTATATCGGGTCGATGCCTGCCGCCCGCCGTTTGATTTATTCGCGGCCGCGACCCGCAGGCTCCCTTCCCATTCTCTGCCTCTGACATCATCTCCAGGCTTGGGAGTTCCTTCCGCCTCAGCCGCACCGCCAGCTCCGCCGCATGCAGCTGCAGTTTCGCCACGAGTCTGCCCTTCGCCGGCGCGATCGAAGCACATCCGCGGCTTCTCGCGTGCGCCCAGCAATTTCCTTGGCTCCACGATCCAGCTTTTGCGATGCGCCGCAACTTTGCCATTCTGAATCCAATATCGAACTGATCACCACAACTGTCGCGAACTAAGCTACTTCTTGATGCCTGCCAGGTCCGACACGTGCCACCACATACCGTCACCGGCTTCGATTGGAGAAACGATGTGAAACTCTTCGGCTCGTCCGGGAAGAGGTCGAGCGGACACCTCTGACGCTTTGAAGGTCACACCGTAGGGCCCGTAGCCATCATTGCCCTTGCCGTAGCATGCGTGCACGTCGGGCTGCGCGTTCTGGTTCGTCTGTCCCGTGAAAACCAATGGCTGTCCTGACGCCACGTTTGGATCTCGCGTTCTGAACGTCAGATAGTCCTTTGGGTTCAACACCACCGATGGTAGTTGCTGCCGAGTGGCCCTGGGGCGAGTGACGACAGGCATGGCTTTCGGTCCAGTCATGGCACGCGGCGGTTCATTTCCACCACGTCGCTTTGCTACGCGTCCCGTTCCTTGTTTGCCTTTGACGGTCAGGGGTGAGGGTCCGCCGATCAGTGCGATCGCGTGGCAGATAGCGGGCATCATGACCTCCACAAACTTGTCGTGCAGGCCACGGACCGCGATGATGGTTGAATACAATTCTGGTGTCGTCGCGGGCCCAATGACCGTTGGAGAAATCACCGCGCTGCCCGCGCCCCAGAAATAGCCGATTCGTCTCCGGCTGGGGCTGTCGGCGGCGGCTTGCTTGGCTTCCGCATAGCTGGCGAAGATTTTGCTGCGCTCTCTCTCTGCGGTTCCTAGAGAAAAATCAACGACGCTTTCGGTGACCTGTATGGGCAGATCCATCCCTTCACAGTAGACGTAGTAGCCATCTGGAAACACACCGTACGCAACCGCTGTGAACACGCGCTCAATGTATTTCCGATGCGATTCGGGGCTGGCCTGCACGTACTCGCCAGTCGCTGGGTCGAGTTCAAGATCTATTTCCGAAGCGCCGCCGCTTGTGTTGGGCAGGGCGAGCGCGTCCACCTTCTCGGCGCTCAGCGCGCCGGTGCGATAAGACGCTTCGATCCAACCGCTCTGGCCGCTACGTTTGACTGGCCGACTCCAAGACTCCTTCGAGGAGCTTTTTTGCCATGACAGGTAGATGGTTTTGGGTGTGACCGACCAGCGCCCAGCGCCGCTCTCGTTGTTGAAGGGGTCGCGCCAACGGACAACGCCGTCCGACGTGAACACGTACTCCCACTTGTATGGACCGAAGCTGACGTTCCATTTCCCCAGGATCTCTATATTGTCGTCGGCCACGAGGCACCCGAGGTCGCGCGCGAGAGAACTAGATTAGCGGCCTGTAGGCGCCTTTTGCCCCGCCTGGAAGGCCAATGACGCGTACCCAACCCGCAAACTATCTAGCCACCGCTGACTCCAGGCAATCGACACAAACCTCCTTTCTCAGTTTCGATGAGCCGTGATCTCCGCCATGGTCAACCAGCTCGGGATCTTGCTACCGCCGCCTCCTGCGGCCCTCACGGTCGAACGTCGGCGCATTTCGTCCGCGCTCCTGCCTGTCCTGAGTGTCCCCTCTCAGTCGCACCGCCCAGCGCCTCCCCGCGCTGCACCCAATCCGGATTCGCCACGCGCACCAACGCAACGAATTTTCCCTGATCCTGCGGAGACCCAAAGCCGCTTTGCCCCGAGCTCCGCGGCGTGCATCCGCAGCATTCCCTCAATACCAACCACGGCGCATGAGCCCCGCTGGTGATACATTGATCCTGTACGGGTGCATTTTCTCTTCATGGTCTTGGATCGTCGACTGTTCCGCGCGTTATTGCAGAGGAGTAGTGATGTCCTTCGAAAAGACTGACGTTGAGAGACGTCGCGAAGCGGTAGAAGCGGAAAACGAGCGCATGAGGCGAGAGCGCGAGGCGTTGTTGGAGTATCAACGACATCTGGATGCTCTCAGGAACGCGAATAGGAGTCCTTCTTCCGGCAGGACACCGAGTTCCCGCTCGCGCGGCTCCAATCGATGGGTTTGGGTCATCGCTCTCGGTGCACTTGTCTGGTGGTACAAGGATCGGGAGGCGGGAGCTCCCACCCCGGCATCTCTCATGGAGGCATCGCAACCCGATACCCAAACGCCACGCGAAACGCTGCCTCCCTTATCCGTCGAAACTACCCCTCCTGCGCAAGCGCCCGATAGTCTTCCCCACTACGGAGATTATCGAGCGCGGCTCGAAACGTTCCTGCTGTCGGCCGGGATGCGCGCTGACGCAATACCCGAAGCCGCAAAACTCATCGACGACGGCCTGGTTTCATTGCCTGAAACACAGGCTCGACAAGTGCGCGTCAACGCAGAGGATGGCTCCATGGAGACCTTCGCAATGGCCGCCCCTGTGACAGCGGACGGAAACCACTCCGCTCTTTTTTGTTTTTCAGGTGAAGGGAATCTCGTGCTTCAGCGTTCCGACAATCCGGCGACCCAAACGACGCCCTTGTACTCCGACGCGCGTTTCATTGCGCCAGATGGCACTGAAGTCGATCTGAATGCCACGATCGCTTTCGAAACCAATTCTTGCCGTGCGCTTTTTGACCGCATCAATTCGCAGTTCGGATATCTACCCTACGTGAGGGACGCGATGAACGTCACTGACGCCATGAAGCAGAGACAAGCGAGCGCGTCGAAAGACTGAATGCTTCGTCGCCAGCCTCGCGTAGATGGGTTCGAGGAATTCCCGCGAAGACCTCCGTCAGCGCTCGCGCGCCCTTCCCGTACGCTCACGCTCGGCAATGGCCCCTGCCCCGCGCTCGGCGACGCGCCTCTCGCTCTCGGACTGACGCAAGCGAACCGCCGGCAACGCCTCGCCCCGCTGCACCGAATCCGCAATCGCCGCACGCACTAGTGCCACGAACTTCTTCTGATCCTGGGGATCCCGAAACTGCTTCGCCGCCAGCTCTGCGGCATGCACCTGCAGGTACGCGCCAACGAGTTCCGGGTGCTCACGACTGCCCTGCGCAGCGGCCACCGATGGATTGCGCAGCACCTGCGCTGCCTTCTCCCGTTCTTCGAGGAACTGCCGCTGCTCGACGACCCAGCGGTTGCGATGCGTGGCCACTTCCTTTTCGATGGCCGGCCCATCGTCCACTTCACGTCGTGATCGCACCGTCACTGGTTCCTGCTTCACGGCGCGCACCACCACTTCATCGCCTGTCTTCGGACGCGACAATGACTCACGAAACGCCCGGTCCAGATCCACTCCCCACAACTCCTTCTCACCGCGCGAGGTCTCGAGCTTCACGAAGTACGACATCGGTTCGTGCGGATCGTGTTGGTACGGCGCGGGCCCATGCTCGATCAGCCGACCCACATGCTCACGTGGTTTCGCGGGTGCACTGGACTTCGCCTCTCGCGCCTGTGCGACATCGTCCGATCGCTCCTTCCCACGACTGCCTTTTTCTTCCCTGACCGAATCCGTTCCCAGGCGCCGCACCAGCCGCGCCTCATCCACCTCACTCGCCCGAAAGCCCTTCACCTCCAACCCGGCCTCGCGAGCCGCCACCCAGGCCTCCTTCCGAAATCGCTGCGTACCGCTGACCACGATCCTCTGCCAGCCACGCGCCTGTGCGATGGCCACCAGGTCCCGAATGACCTGCGTGTTTTCGCTCGGCGTGGTGAGCTTCACCGCCCGATCACTGAACGCCCGCGCCCCGTCCGAGAAATAATAGTCGCGCCCGACCTGCACAAAATGCGAACGCACCATCGAGGGCACGGCCGTCGATGCATCACGCACCGCCTCCGCGGACTTCGACGAGTTCGAAGATGACTTCTTGCCGTCGCTTTCACGAACCTGTGGCGCTTCAGCTGGCCGCTCCCAGCGAATCGCATTCTCGGCGGCACGCTTCGCTTTGCGCCGCCGCGTCTGCGTGTCCGGATCCCCGGACGATGGATCATGGGTCATTGCCGGCCTCCATCACGTATAGCGGTCAGAAACTGTTGCACAGCGCCCTGCATATCCTCATCGCTCGCTCGACCCGCGACCGACTGCTCGAGCGGCAGACCGATCTGCCCGACGTCCCCCACAAAATCCTCCAGCGTCAGCGACCCGATACGATCGACATCCGCCAGCGTCGCCTCTCGTGTCGCTGGAGTTGAGACTGCTGAACGCCGCTCATCAATTCGCGCGGCCACACCTCCCTGCGCCGGCAACGCCGGCTCACCAGGTCCACGGTCAATGACAGCATCCGAGGACCCGTGCGGTGTGCACCACGGTGGCGGTACCAGCCGCCCCACGAAGCGTGCATCTTCGAAGTACCGCAGCTTGCGGCAACGGATCGGGCGCAGTCCTTCGCAGAACACCAGCGCAGTGTCCGGCCCCAGCTCCTTCACTTCCTGCGGGAGGAACAACGCCCGCTTCTGTTCACTGACATTGACGCTGCGTCCGCGCCGCCCCTTCGGGTTCAGCCAGTCCGCCGCCGGCTTCGACCAGCTCTTCACTTTCACCGTGGTGTAGCCCAGCTCCTCCGAGATCTCCTTTGCATCGACCGCATCCTTGGGCGCAAATGCAATGCGCGCACCCAATGACTTGAGCATGGTCTCCGCGCCGTTCTGTCCGTACACTTCGCGTAACTGCGCGGGCGTCTGGATCACCAGCACCACGCGCACGTTGTAACCCGGCAGGTACGAGATGGCCTCGGCGATGATCGGAATGCGTCCGAGCGCCGTGAACTCATCCAGCAGCATCATGACCTGATGCTTGAGTGCCGGACTGCGTTCCGGCAGCTCGCGCGTCTGCAGCCCGATCGCCTGCTGGAAGAACAGGCTCAGCACCGGACGCAGCCGATGCAGGTCATCCGGGTTCACACCGACGTAGATCGACATCGGCGTCTTGCGCAACTCGCGCAGATCGAAGTCATTGCCCGAGGTCGCCGCATCCAGGATCGGGTTCAGCCACAAATCGAGTCTCGACGTGAACGTCTTGCGGATGCTGGACGCCGTCACGGGCGCCAGATCAATCACGTCGTACAGCGCCCGCACGCACTGCGACGACAACGGAAAGCGCCCGCTGTTCCTGCCTTCCACCAGCCGCTTCCAATGCTGTCCGAACCCCTCATCGTCGGAAGCCATCCCCTGCCGCAGCACTTCGCCGATGGTCTTCGGCAGCGACGGCGTTTCGAACAGATACATCGCGATGCCGAGGAACAGGGATCGAGCCGACGCGGTCCAGAACGGATCGACGTTCGGTGGATCGGGATAGAGCATCTCCGCAATGCGCTGCAGATCATTCACCCGCCGCTGCGGATTGGCCGAGACATAGAAGAACGGATTCCAGCGGGCCGTTGAGCCATCCTCCCCGAAGGGATCGAGCAGGAAACAGGGCTGTCCCTGCTGCTGGCGATAGCCCGCCGTCACCGTCCAGTTCTCCTTTTTGATGTCGACGCATACCAGCGATCCAGGCCAGTTGAGCGCATTGGGAATCACCACCCCAACGCCCTTGCCCGTGCGCGGCGGTGCCGCGAGCGCCACGCCCTGCTGGCCATCGAGCATCAGACACCGTCCGCGCCATTCGCCCAGAATGATGCCGCGCTCACCCAGCAACCCGGACCGCGCGATCTCAAGCCCCGTCGCAAAGCGCGCATCGCCGTGCAACGCGCGTCGTTTTGGCCACAGCACCGTTACTGCAACAACGCTCACGAACCCGGCCGACAACGCGGCACACACCACCGCGCGCTGGCGCACACCGACGCGATGCGCGTGGAAGTACACGTATCGCACGAGCGTCATCGGCGTCGCCTGGGACGCATCGAGCCGCATTGACCACAGGAACAGATACCCACCGAGATAGGCGCTGCCCACGAGCACGCCCATGGCGAGCCCGAGCGCGCGAGCGCCGCGCCCCCTAACCCACCGCGGCCAGGGTGCGGAGCCGGCGCGCCGGGTCATACCAGAGTTCCTTGATGTAGCGCTCGTGACTATCGACGCCGAACTGGATGACGATGTCCACCAGCAGGTACAACAGCTGCTTGATGTCCGGGCGCTGGAGCTCCTGTCCGCCGCGACTCTGCTTCACGAGCAGCACCAGTTGCTCGAACGCTAGCTCCGCACTCGCCGCATGAATGCTTGTAATCGAGCCCGGATGTCCCGAGTTCACATTGCGCAAGTAATCGAACGCCTCCTCACCCCGCAATTCCGCCAACAGGATCCGGTCCGGCCGCATGCGCAGGCACGACTCCAGCAGCTGCTTCGGACTCACCCGCGCAAGCCCCTGATCGTCCTTGCTGTAGAACAGCCGCACATGGTTCGGATGCACATCGAGCGACAACTCCTGCGCATCCTCGATCGTGATCAGCCGTTCGTCCGCCGGGATCTCGCGGATCAACGCCTTGGTGCAGGTCGTCTTGCCGCTGCCCGTCGGTCCCGACACCAGGATGTTCTTGCGTGAGCGCACGGCGAGTCGCAGGAACTGTTCGTACGATTGCGCGTCCAGCAAGCGCAGCAGTTCGACCTCGGTCGCCTCCAGATCCACCGCGGCACGCCGGGTCGCCCGGAACAACCCGCGTTCACCAAGTTCACTCAAGCTCCACACCCGATCCGATGGCCGGCGGATCGTGATCGCCACGCAGCCGCGCGAGGTCGCCGGCGGCAACACGATCTGCACCCGCTCTCCCCCCGGCAGCGACGCCGACAACAAGGGCGAAGTCTCATCCACGCGCTGACGCGTGGCATTCGCGATCAGCTTCGCAAAGCGCCGGCACCAATCGAAGTCCGCGAACGGCGCGCTCTCGCATCGCCAGCCGCTGCGACTCTCGAGATACGCCTCACCCGGCCGGTTGATGCACACCTCCGTGACATCGGGATCCGACAGCCACGGTCGCAACACCCGCACATTGAGTTCCAGCGCCGACAGGTCGGCGACCGCCACCGGCTCGACGTATTCACTCGCCGAAGCCATGACCGCCACCCGCATCATCGCGACTCACCGCCCGCAACCGATACACCGACCGGAAATCCAGATCGCGAGCGACCAGCACCTGGATCCGGTCTCCCTGCGCCTTACGCACGGTCGGCGGGATGCTCACCGTACTGCGCAGCACCTCGGTCAGGATGTCTTGCGAGGTCGACGGGTTGTAGATCACCGTCGCCCCGCCCATCGAGTCCTGCACCGCGCTTTGCACGATGCCATCGATGAGCGAGATCAGCATCGCCGCACCGAAGCGCTCAACGAAATGCCGGTCCACCTCGCCCGGCAATCCCGACCGACCCAGCTCATCGGTCCCAGGCGATGCAAGTTCGACCAGCACACCGGTTGGTGTACGTGCCTGCGTCCACAGCACGAAGATCCGTGCCTGCCCCTGCCGCACCGAGCCGCGCGTCTCACCGACCAGCTTGGTCCCGCGCTCGAGCAATACGACCTTGCCATCGGCGCCGAACGTATCGCTCGCCGTTACACACGTCGCCATGCCCGGCAGCGTCGAATCGAGCGCTGTCTCCAACGTGCAATCAACGAACGATCCTTTCGGCAGCAGCAGTCGCGATGTCGGCAACACACCCGCCACCGCGGCTGGCGTCACCGTCGGCGCGAGCCACGCCTGCATTCCCTGCGGGTCATCCGGTTCTTCGCCACGCTCCACACCCATGGCGTTCGAGCCTGAATACCCCGAAGAACCCTGCGCACCGCCCTGGACCGCTACGAACACCGGTCCCGACAGCCGCCGCTCCAACGCCTGTGCCTCGGGCGACTTCGCCGTCCCAGGTGCACTCGCAGGCCCCACCGACGTCGCGCCGCCGAAGGCGTCTGAATCGAACGGCTCGTGTTCCGGCAGCTCCGGCACCGGACCCAAGACACGCTCGATCATCGGTGCGGGCATTGCCGGCCCCAGTGCCGGCAACACCATTTCGGTCTTCGCCTTGTCTTCACCCGAGGATCGCGCACTCGCCTCCACGCGCGCGTGGCGTGCCGACATGTTCGCGAAGTACCAGGTCAGCAATCCCAATCCGAGCGATCCCATCAACCCCATGGCGAGCGCATTGCTGACTCTCGACTGCAACGAGCGCGCCCGATTGACCGACGGGATGCCGCGCTCGCCCGCCACGGTGGAGTCATCGACGCTTTGCTCAACGGGCTCCTGCGCGGGCTCATTGCCGACTGGATCGCTGGGGTTCATGGCACCGCCTTGCGCTCACGCACCACGGCCGGGGTCAGCGTTCCGGACTTAAGCCGCTCACCACCGCCGCTGTAACCGCGATTGACGATGCAGCCGGTCAATCCGCCACGCCGCACGATGAAGCGCCGCGCCACCCGGTGGATGACCATCACACCGGCCTCGACACTGAAGTTGAGCAACGACTCGCTGTCGTCGTCATTGAGCAGAAACACTGCCGGTAGCTCAGCCCGCGCACCGAACGTCAGATGAGTACTCGCCCCATCATCGAAGGCGGAGGTGGGCTTCACCGCGTCGCTGCCACAGAACCAGTAGTTGAGGTTGCGGACCCGTGCATCACTGGCCGTATCGAGCGATCGATCGAGCGCTTGCTGTGCCTGCCGCTGCCCCTCCGGCTCCGGTGGATACACGAACAGCACCGCATAGATGACATCATCCACCGCCGGATCCGGCGCACGCCCATGGACCACGTAGTCGAACCGATAAGCACGCCGATTCGTGTAGATGACGAGGTTCGTCCCGACCTGCTCGGCCCGCGGCTTCACGATCACGTGATTCTCGTGTGCACCCACCGAGATGCCATCGAGATCCCCACTGCCCTGGCCCGCGAACCGCTCGCCCACCGCGAATACCAGTTCAATCTGGAACCCGACGAATGCCTCCAGTCGGTAGACCTGCCATGGATCGTAGAACGCGGTGCGTATCCGTGAGTCCACCACTCCCCGCGCAGGCACCACGGCTGCCTCGCTCAGGCCAACGAGTAGCACGAGACTCGCCAGCCACGACCACCGGCTCATGGTGCACCCGGCCCCTGTGTGATCGAGTAGGACCCCGTGCCGCGCTCCGCCGCCGGCGGCGTCAGCTCCCGCTCCGGGCGAAAATCGATGATCTTGAAGGCAAGAGGATTCCAGCGACGCGAGCGCGCATCCTGCGACGGCTGCCCGTATGCATACTGAATCGTCGCTATCCATTGCGAGCGCTCCTCCTCCCCGCCGCCGGAGCCACGCCGACTTTTCGCGTACCTCACCTGCGCCAGATCCGCCACCCCGTTGCCGCGGGTAAAGAAGCTGATCGACATCACTCGCACCTGCACTATTGTGCCGTCGCGATAGCGATTCAGCGGCGAGTCGGGATTGGAGCGATTCCAGGCTTGATACCAAAGCTGATTGCGCTGCGCCGTATGGAACGCACCGCATTCCTCATAGTCGCTCTCGGCAGTGGCAAGGTTGAACCGCTCGCACACACTGACGTAATGATCGAGAAAGTACCGGGTGACCGCTTCGGGCAACTCCGTATTGCCAGTAAACACCGGAACGACATCCACCACACCGCTGGTGTTATCAACCCGGATCACAAACGGTTCCACCCGTTTGAGCGGCATCAACGCCAGAATGGCCGCCGCCGTCAGCGTTGCACACGTCCCGGCCCCCGCTGCGACGGACCATGCCACCTTCGCACTACGTTGCGCCTGTGCCGCGCGATCGGCATCCCAGCTCGCCGCCTCGGTCAGGTACTGTTCCAGTTGCGCATCCTTGGCCACGGCATCTACTCCAGTTCTGCGTCGCTCTCCGTCGAAGATCCGTCATCGGAATGCATCAGCTCTTCCTGCGGCAGCACATTGATCGGCACCAAGGTCCGATCGCAGTCGCGATGAGCACGGTCCTGCGTACATCCTGAGAGCAACCAGACACCCAGGAACACCACGACAGCTCTCATGGTCATTGCCTCCGCTCTCATGCGCGACGAATTGAGTTCTGACGGTGCGGAATCAAGCGAGCACTGCCCACCGCACCGCGCCGTACGAGATAGCCCGCCTTCCGACTCAGTGAATCCCAACGCGTCGTCTGCGTGTCCGTCAGTCCGCGAGCAAACTGACCCAGACCCCGACGCGAGGACCCCAATCCCCATCGCAGACCCGCACTCACCACCCCGAATGTGCTCAGCGCCAATCCACTCGCCATCCCGGCCGCCATTGGCATGACTTGACGCATCACCAAGAACGCCACTCCTGACGCAAGCGCGAGTCTTGCGGCATCAGAGATTTCAATCTCCCCGCCGGCATCCATCGCAGCACGAGCCGCATCCAGAGCGAGTGACATCATCAGTGCCGCGACCAACATTGTCAGAACAGCGATCAGCGCATAGTTCGCCAGTTGAGCAATCCAAGATTCAAAGAACCTTTTCGTGGTCTCAAAGAGTAGAAATCCGATGAACAATGGACCCACAGCCAGCAGCACAGAGAGCGCTATCCGTGACAAGGTGAGGAGAAAGGTCGCGTAAAGCGCCGTTATGAGCGTAACGACGTAGATAATCCCCGCAGAAAAGTAAAATACGATGTCGTCATTGAAGACACTTCCTCTGCTCACTAAGAGTGTCGCCACGTCGAACCCAGTGAGAAAGATCCCATCGATTGTCTCCCCTGAGTTGAATCCTCCAATGATTCCCGAAGCGAGTTCGGCTGGGAGTGAGAAGAATGTAGCCACAATGAGTTCGTTGTAGAACCACAGATTGATGGCAGCCCCTAAGACTATCGCCAACATAAAGATGCGCTTGATACCAGTCACAAACTGCTCTTCAATCTTCCCTGTGAGCTGCATGAATCCCCAAATGATCACGTAGAGAACGCCGAGGGAAACCATCAGAGGCTCCAGCAGAGCCGCGATCCGGGCCGTGTTCTCGGAAACGTAGTCAATCAGTACGCGATTGAGCCAGACAGTCAGTTCCTGAAAGAAGCCCATTTGAGTTTCCTCCGCGCCGATAGGCCATAGTCAGAAAAGAACTAGTTCCCTGATTTTCCCTGCTCCTTCTCTCGCCGTTCCTGTGCCTCCAAGAGGCTCGTTCGTGGACGCTCCCGGAGACTGCCTAACCCCTTTATCGCTCCCGCCTTCTGCGCGTTTACACACAACGCATCTCCCTGAAGTGCTCCGGGATCGTTAGCGCACTCGCTAAGCTTCTCTTCCCTAGCGGCGTTATTGCTGAGGTAATAATCCACGGTGAACTCAGACGGCGGCCTAGTGCACCCAACGAGTGACAGGATCAGCGGAATCAAGATTCGACGAATCGCATGCTTGGTCATAGCAATCTCCTAAAGACCGATTGGTCGCAAACTGCGCATGGAACCTATGGCGCGCATCGCTTCTTCTCGAAGTCTTTGCTTTCTCGCCCTCTCTTCCGCCTCCGCTGCCTGCGCCATCACGAACAACTTGATCTGCTCGTTCACGAGCATCCCCTGTTCGGCAGCAATCCTTGCCTGCAGATCGAGCACCGCCTTCTGATCCGTCGCCGCTGGGATGGCATTGATAAGCTGCTGCAGCGAGTCGAACCGTTGGCTGCTCGCACTCAGCGCCGACCGCGCCGTCACCTGATGCATCGCGATGGACTGGCGCACTCGTTCCACTTCCAACCGATCTCGCGGCGACAGACGCGCAAGCACCTCCGGCTCCAGGATCGCGTTCCTGCGAAGCACCGCATCGATCTCGCTCGAGAGCTGTTGATACTGGACGCTGGCACTCACTACAGCCGCCTCCAGCTCTTGCCAGGACGGCGGCAGATAGTTCCTCACCGTCCCCTCCAACAGTCGCTCCATACCTCGACCGCCTCGCATCGAATCCAGGGTCTGTCGGGCCTGCGTCAGCTGCTGTCGCGCCGTCTCCAACTGCTGGCGCATGGATTGCAGCTGCTGCACCAGCTGAGTAATCGCCCCTACATCCACGACCGCGAACTGCGCCGACGCAATCGATGCCACATGCAGGAACACCACACCCATCACCCAGAACGAGACTCGTTTTGCGCTCATAGGACCTCCACTGCTTCTCCAGTCCGTCACCGATGCTCAGACCCCAGAAACTGTGGCAGCCAGATCTCCGGATCGGATCCCACCGCGCTGATCGCCGCGTGCATCTGCTCCACCGAAGTCTTTCTTCCCGAAATCACCCGCAGCTCATCCTCAAATCCCTTCAGATCGAGCTGACACACGACACTCGCATGCCCCTGCTTCACCAGGCATGATCGCGACCCCGGCTCCAGCTGCTCCCGGATCAAATGAAACTCGCGCTCCGTCAGTCCAAATCCTTCGACGTAATCACGCGCATTGGCATCGGGGTTCGGAAAGAAGACCTTGGTCGCGGTCTGCTCGACAATGGTCCGTGCGATCGGACTGTCGAGCACACTGCCCGCGGTTTGCGTCGCCGCGCACAGCACGCCATTCAACTTGCGCCAGACTTTCGGTGCGTTGTCCGCAAAGCTCTGAAAGTCCGGATCGGCGAGCGCATTCGAGAACTCATCCACCCAGCACACCAGCGGCCGCCCATCCAGCAGACGTTCAACCAGATGGAAGAGATAGCGGTTCAGCGGGCCACGGATCGTCTCGTGATTCAGGAAGTGCGTGACGTCGAAGCCGACGATCGTTCCGGCCCCGACCCTGGGCACGACCGTATCGGTGGGATTGTCGAACACCCACGCGTATTCACCGCGACTACTTTCACACCATCTTGAGAGATTTGCGTGCACACCATCGACGCGGGTCGCATCCGTGAATTCAATGAGTCGTGATAGCCGGCGCGACGTCACCGGCAAGGCCAGCGTGCCGCGCAGCGCCTGTTCCAGTTCGATGTGTTCGCTGGCCTCCAGCGTGCGCGACCCACGCGCCAGCATCGCAAGCCACGCCTTCAAGAACTCCACGTTGCCTGGCGTGACCTCCAGCTGCAGCGGATTGAGTCCCGTCGGTACACCCTGCGCGAGCGAGAAATACTCACCGCCCAGCGCCCGCACCAGGATCTCGAGCCCCTGATCCTTGTCGAATACCACCTGGGTCGTGCCGCGAGCTGCCAGCATCGACACCAGAAACCCGATGAACACCGTCTTGCCCGAACCCGTCGGCCCACAGATGAAGGTATGCCCGGTGTCCTTGCGACTGCCGCCCTGCGGATCACGCGGATCACTGGCATGCAGACTGAAGTAGTACGGCGAGCGCGCATGCGTCATGAGCACGGCCAGCGCATCGCCCCAGTGATTCCCGGTCGCACGCCCCGTCGGAAAGTTGAGGAACGGTGCCATCGCGCAGAAATTGCGCGAGGTGATGGGCGACTTCCGAGGCCGCAACGCAAAGCTGCCCGGCAGCTGCGCCCAGAAGCCAGCTTCCAGTCCCAGATCTTCGCGAGCCACCGTCATGCCGCAGTCAGCCAGCGTCGCACGGGCGAGAGCGACCGCATCATTCAGACGTCGCATCCGAGCATCCTGCGATTGACCATCGCTCCCCGCATCGGCGTCCGTCATCACCTGCAGCGAGAAGTGATGATCTCCCATGACGAACTCGTTCGAGGTCAGCTCATCCAGCGCCTGCGTCAGGTCCTGCGCCTGCGACACGGCAAAGTCCCCGGCATTCGCCATGCGATTGAACTGCCGCTGCAGCAGTCCCTGTGCAGCGGCCTTGCTGATGCAGGTGAACGACTGTGTCAGCAAGAACGAGAACGGTGCCGACAGCAGCGCATTGAACATGCCGACGGCGCTCGGCGTCGGATACTCCTTGATGCCGAGCATGGCGCCCAGCCGCGTCTGCGCCGGCAGGCGATACTCGATCACCTCGGTGCCGAACACCACACGACTGGTCGCGAGCATGTCATTAAGAGGTGAGCGCGGCAGCGGTATCGGCGCCGCCTCGCCGTTGATCAGCTCGCCCAGAAATTCAAGGACTCGCGAGAAGCGCCGACCGTTACGCACATACGTGCCCAGTTGCTCGGGCTCATACCGCTCCAGCGAGGAGACGATGGACTGCGCCAGTTTCTCGCAGGTTTCCAAGGCCTCGGCCTGCGCCGGAAGCGCCTGCGCACGGCCGCGCGCGAGCACTCGGGAAATCAGACTGGTGGTCGCCCCGGCTGCCGGCCGATACACCACCGACACATAGAGTTGATTCACCATCAAGGCTTCGCCGGCAAGGCGTGCCTGGTACCGCTGCGCCAGGTGTGCCGAGAATCCTGTCCCCGCGGTGCGGCCCTGCGTCACGCATTCGCGCCGTCGCAGCGTGTGGACCCAGAGTGCGACCTGCGGATTGGCGATGTTTCGCCATGCCAGGTTCAGGCGCTCATGCCACTGATTCAGCGTCTCATCATCGGCACTCTCGAAACTTGCACCCGCAAGCCTGAACACCTGCACACAGTCCCCCGCCTTGGTCCGTACGACCTGCGGCGTCACGTGCGCGGTGTAGGGAATGCGCAGCGACGCGCACAGCTCGCGTCGGCGACGATCGTCCCGTGCTGTGACGACCGAGCTCATGAACGCTCCAGCACCGGAATGACCACCGCCTTGCGGCGACCGCGCGCATCGGGAACATCGAGCGTCAGTGGACTGTACGAACCGGCCCGCCAGAAACGCGCGTTACCGAAGTACGCCGGCAAGCGTGTTGCGCCCCAGAGAAACAAAAGATCGAAAAAACGCGCATCGCGTGCGCACAGCAGCACGCACAGACCATGCACGGGAATCGCAATCAGCAGCGTCAGCAGATTGCGGCTGACCAGGAATATCTCTGAGACCGCGACAAGGTTGAGGAGCAGCGCTGGGTACGCCACTCCCCAGCGCATGGGCGGCCGCGTCACGCCCACGAACAAGGGATCGGCGATGAGTCCTTGATTGCGATCGCTCATGGCCGTTCTCAGACGCCAAAGAGGCTACGGATCCAGCCGACGATCTGCTCGGAACCGAAGAGAATGCCGATGCCAATCAGTCCGCCGATCGCCCACGACCAGCTCACTTTGCCAACAAGCGCCGCACCACCCAGCGCCATCACGATCAGCACGGCGACAGGTGTGGCAATAACGAAAGCCCACGCCACGACCGCGTTGACGCCGGTATCAAACACGGATTGAGCAGCGAGCATCGGACTGACGAGCATGCCGGCGACCGCCACCGACAGCCTGGACGATGCAACAACTTCAAGTCGCTTGGCCATGACACGCATCCCTTGCCGCTTCAGTCGGCAAGTAGCGAATCACGCGGTCACAGCCCGACCTGTTTGAGTTTCGACGAACATTTCCGTGAAACTCGAACAACATCGATGCACAGGCCATTCGAATCGCCTGTCGTCAAAGAGCGTGCCCAGTCACCGCACTAAAACCCACCTGATCAGAGGAGTGCCGATGGCGCGAACCTGAGGCACCCTCGGCCCGTCATTGACGTTCACGCCCAAGGAGTCGCAGGGCATGAAGCTGAAACCTGGACCATCGCGTCTCCTCTTCATCGCAGGCTGCCTCCAGCATCTGCGGCCAGAAGCGAGGCACCTCCGACCACCGACGATGGACATCGGCGGCATGCCGCAAGGCAATGTCATCGAGCTGACTGAATCGAAGCGTCGTGATCAGCTCCCCCACTTCACGCCCGATACCGAGCAGCAACCGCGGCCCGACCGAGGCACGTCCACAGTGCCACGCGATGCTCAGCAGATGTCGCGCCAGACAGGTGTCCGGCTGTGGCTGCCGGGAGTGCGCGGACATCATTTCCTGCTCGGATATACGAGCACGCCAGAACTCTGCGTCGTCAAAGCGAAACGCTGCCAGTGCGAATGGCAACTGCTGCAGTCGACGCACTGCGTGCGGCATAGCTTCGCAACATGCGCCAAGCGCCTCCTCCGCCACTGCCTGGTTCAAGTCCTGGATATGAGACATCACCCGCGCGGTCTCCTCCATCTCCGCCGTGCGAAATGCTTCACCGGTCATGAGCGAACCTCCATCGAACCCAGCACTCGGCCAAGCCTAGCGAGAGTCTCCCGTTCGCAGTGTTTGAGTTTCGACCCGTATGGCGATTCGCAGACGGACTGGCCGCCATGACCACTCCGCCGCATCCAGACCGCGCAGAGTGGGAGTTTCGGCAATGCGGGCTCGCATATCGGCTTCTGTGTGTGGAGGCACGCACGCAGACGATCTGCCGGCTCACCTCCCTATCCGTGCATCGACTGAGCAGTTGGCGAACCCGCTGGGGCTTCGATGAATCGGAGCGCAGCCGAGGACCGGCACCGAATTCGTTTGCACCCTTCTTTCGTAGTCCCACGCTACGCATTGAAGGCGCGTACCTGGCGGTGCTGTGCGAATCCTTCGGCGTGCTGCATCCGCATCGTCGGGAGCCCAGCACGTTCTACTGCCTGACGACCGGCGAACGACTGTGCGACTTACTCGACTTCCATCGCGCCTGCTTCCCCGCCGCCTCCGTCAGTTTCGACCAACTCCTCCTGCTCGCTCGCGGACTCGAAGCGAGAAAAAGCATCCTGCTGCAGCATTGCGCCGCCTGTGGCGGTGCGATTCTCGCCGATCCGTTGCAGCTACCTCGCCGCAACTGCGACTCGTGCAAAGGAAAGACAGCTCACGTGCAACCTGATCACATAACCCACGCTGATTTGAGGGCTGCCAACGATCTACGCCCGCCAAACTCATAAGCCAGCGCTCCTTCGCCTCCCCGACGGCCGTCCCACCCGCGTACGAACAGGCGTGAGCGTTATCAAACCCAATAGCTTGCCAATTACGCCGCTATCGCATGCTCGTAGTACGGTCGCTGCTTCTCATCCAGAATCGCCTGTAATTCCGCCGAAGTACGACCTTCCGGTGTCAACCACCGCTCAACATTCTGCGGCTGCAGATTAACAATGCATCGGTCATGGCCTGCCGCCGCCACTTCCGGCGGCGGATCATCGGTGACGGCCGCAAAGCTCACCATCTCGCCCTCGCTCGGACTCGTCCACTCACTGTAGAGACAGGCAACGAGCATCCGATCACGTGGTTGCGGATTGAAATGCAGCACCACGTTCTTGCCATCACGCTCGACGTTCTCAAAGAATGACGTCACCACCATCAGCGCATGCGAATGACCGAACTCATTGCGCCAGAACTTTTCCAGGTTATCTCGGCGCGCGTTGTAGAGTCCTGGATACTTTCGGTCGATGAACTCCGGCGCGTTCTTCTGTCTCAAGTGATAGCGCGCTAGCTTGAGCACCTTGCGTCCGTCTTGCTGCACCATGATCGGCGCATACCAGAACGGGAAGATGCGTTCGTCTTCGACATCAATGTCCGCGGCACGCAGGCGTGACAATCGCTGACGATTCGCCTCGATCTTCGTGCTCGCGATCCGCACATCCTCCCGCGCCTTCTTGGTCTCCTTGGTCTGCAAGGCACGTTCGGCATCCGATAGACGTTTACGCTGCTTGAACAACTCCTGCGTCAGCTTGTTCTCGGTCTCTGCCCGATACTGCTCGATCCACCCCTTGATGCGCGCCTCGGCATCATTCTGCGGCTCCAGAAACTGCTGTTCGAACGCACGTGGAATGCGGATGCGTGAATCCGCCAGGCGACGCAGGAAAATACGTTCGGCTTCCTCATACTCGATCGTCACTCCCTCCTCCCGCATCAGGCGGCGGATGTGCGAATCGATCTGCGCGGAGTAGCACATGGGCTCAACTCTCCTCGGGCGGCGGTCGACGAACACTCAACTCACTGCGCAGCACCAGAACGTCGACCGGTGCGTCGATTCCGAATTTCACCTCCGTCAACTCGGTCGACTCGTGACGCTCTATGCGCTCGATGCTTACGCGGATCTCATCACCGATCCGAATCGCCTCGGAGGAACGCAACGTGATAACAAGCATCACAACCTCCTTGTTGAAAATTTCGCTCCAAGCGTAGCAACTGATTCCGCCTCGGCCAATAGGCGCTCGCAGCGCGCCGGCACACGGCATTTGATCTGCTGCCACGGTAAGGATTTTGTCAGTCATTCCTCGCGATAGAGATTGCCGGTTACCATAAGCGCATTGCCGAGATCCCCATCGCTCCCATGTCCTACTCCCTCAGTCCGCAACAGGCGGGTCGTCCTGAGATTCATCGAATCTTTCATCGCCGATCACGGCTGGCCGCCCACGCGCGGCGAAATCGCGGCGGGCCTGGGACTGAAAAACCGCCAGGGCATCGATCAGCATCTGAAGGCACTGGCCACCAAGAAGGCGATCCAACTCACGCCAAGGATCTCCCGCGGCATCCGCCTGCTGCGTCCGACGAACCCGGACAGCGCAACCGCCGCCGACCCGGCCTAGACCCATCGGCAACCCGATCTTCAGCGCGGATGGCGGCCATGCAACGCCGCTGAATGGGTCGATCCAGCCGATTCAATGAGTTACCGACCGATAAGCCTCCGCAGCAAAATTTAGGCGAATTCCCTGCTTCCGTTCTGGTCGCCCTTGGCGCTAGCATCTGTATAAACATACAGTACCCCTATGCCAGACCGTCCCGATTACTTTCGCTGCCCGTTATGCAAGAGCGTGTCCTGCCAGCGGGTGACTGTGCCCCGGGCAAACGGCACCACCTACGTCACGGCCTTTTACGCCTGCACGATCTGCACCGTCATGTTCCTGGATCCGCTCGCGCTTACGCACGGCTATGAGGGTCGCCCGCAATCCTCCGAGCGCAAGCCCGTTACACAAAATCCATATCAGGCGTGGTCGACGATCAACCAGCGTAAGCGCGAGCGCGAGTAACGCTCGTGGCTATCGACCTGCAGCAACTGCCGAACGTCTGGCCCGCCGAGTCACTCGCACGCGCCCACGGCGAGTTGATTGCCTCAGGTGACCCACGACTCGATGCTGCACTCGGCGGTGGTTGGCCGACGCCCGCGCTCATTGAGCTCCTGGTCGATCACTACGGCATCGGCGAACTCACCCTGCTGTTGCCGCTGCTCAGATCCTTAAGTGACATCCGACCCGGAACGATGGCGGTGTGGCTCAATCCTCCTCATGCATTGCACGCCGTGGCCCTCCTGCAGCGGGAGCTCGACCCCGCGCGACAGTGGATCGCCAGCGACTTGAGCGAACGCGATGCGGCGTGGGCATTCGAGACCTCCCTGCGCTCCGGTGCCTGCAGCGTCGTGCTCGGCTGGCTGCAACGTCCCGCTGCCGCCGTACTGCGTCGCCTCAAGCTCGCGACCAGCACCGGTTACACGACGGGCGTGCTGTTTCGTCCCGGTAGCGCCGCTGGTACACCTTCACCGGCCACCGTGCGATTGCAGCTGACACCGCAGCCTCCTTACCTGCAAGTCCATCTGCTCAAGATCCAGGGACGACGCCAGGCCAACCTGTGCCTCGATCTTCGTTCGCGCATCGAGCAAGGCCGCTCGCCATGAACGCCGAACGTGCCCCATTCACGCTGCCGCTGCCGCACATCGAGCTGCCGGAGGCGCGGCGACGCGTACCGCTGCGCCGCGTCGTCACGACCGAACCGCCACCTCAACCCACGACCGATCCGCGTCGGCGTCAGGCGTGGCTGGCCGTGCGCCTGATGGACCTGCCCTTCGCTGCCGCGCTGCGCGCACTGACTGCTGAACAACGATCCACCGTGACCCATCGTCCATTGGCCGTCGTCGACGACGATCGCTTTCGCAGTGTGCTGAGCTGCAATGAGCACGCCCACAGACACGGCGTGCGCCCCGGTCATCGCCTGAATGCCGCCATCGCCCTGTGCGCGCCACTGGAATGCCTGCCACGCTCACTGCCGCAGGAAACCCAGCTGCTCGAATCGCTCGCCCTGCACTGCCAGCGTTACACCCCGACAGTAGTCATCGAGCCGCCCAATGAACTGGTGCTCGAGGTACGTGGCAGCCTCAAACTCTTCGGCGGCATCGACGCCTTGATGGATGCGCTGGCGCAGGACCTGCAAGCCGCCGGCCTCACCGCGAGCCTCGCCATCAGTCGCACCCTGCGTAGCGCGCAATGGTTCGCCCGCCACGCTGATCGGCGCATCGTGATGCCCAACCAGCAAGCGAAGGCGCTGGCCGAACTACCACTGCGCGTCCTCAAATGGCCGCCGGACATTCAGCAGCGACTGCAGCGCTTCGGTGTGAATACGGTCGGACAACTCGTGCGACTACCGCGCGGCGGACTCGCCCGGCGCATCGGCCACGAATACCTGAAGCAGCTCGACCAGGCCCAGGGACGCGAGCCGGACCTGCGCCCCAGTTACGCGCCGCCCTCGAGCTATCACGATCGCATCCTGCTCGACTTCGAGATCGAGACCCTGACGCTCGCCGAATCGGTGCTCGTGTACCGCCTTGGCCGACTGCAACGCTTCCTCACCCGACGCAATGCCACGCTCAGTGAACTCACGATTTCGCTATTACATCGCGACCTACCGACGACGACGGTCCCGTTGGGCCTGGCTGCACCGTCCGGTGATACCACGCACCTGACTCGTCTCTTGCACGAGACCTTGAACGGACTGCAGTTACCGGCGCCGATCCGTGAGATGCACATTCACGTGCCACGCTGGTTCAGTGCCGCGGCAACGACCTCCTCGTTGCGCTTTGATCCGAAATCGCAGCGTCACTGCGATGATCTGGCCACCTCGCAGGTGCGATTACTCGAACAGTTGCGCGCACGCCTGGGTGCCGATCGCGTGCGCTCGATCACCGCGCATGCCGACCGCCGTCCGGCACACACCCAGCGAAGCCACGGTGCACACGCCGATCCATCGGCCTCGCCTGCCCCGATCCCATCACTACCGCCGCGTCCGCTGTGGCTGCTGAGCGAACCCAAGGCCATGTCGTCCATCACGCGCGGTCAGCCGCGCGGACTCATCGATGATCCGGAACGCATTCAGGGCGGCTGGTGGGACGGCGACCTCACGGACCGCGACTACTTTGCGATGCGCTCCGCCTCCGGCGCCGTCGGCTGGGTATACCGCGACCATCTGCAACAGGATCGCTGGTTCCTGCAGGGCCTGTTCGCCTGACCATGGCGATGACCCTCCATGTACGCCGAACTGCACGCGCTCTCGAATTTTTCCTTTCTGCTGGGTGCCTCACATCCGCAGGAACTCGTCATGCGCGCGGCGGAGCTGGGTTATCGCGCACTCGCCCTCACCGATGAATGCTCGGTCGCAGGCGTCGTGCGTGCGCATGACGAAGCCAAAAAACGCGGCCTGCACCTGATCATCGGCAGCACACTGCGCTGCACCTCGGGCCTCACCCTCGTCGCCCTTGCACGCACTCGTCGTGGCTATGGCGCCCTGTCCGTGCTCATCACCCGTGCACGGCGTGCCGCCGAGAAAGGCAGTTACCGGCTCGATGACGCCCAGCTCATCGACGCCCTGCCGGAGTGCAGCCTCCTCTGGCTGCCACCGGACGATCCAGACACGGCACGCGCTCAAGGCACCTGGTTACGAGAGCACGTCAAGGACCATCTGTGGATCGGTGTCGAACTCACCTGCACCGGTCACGACGTTCAACGCCTACGCGAACTGCAACAGCTCGCAACGCAGCTTGCGATTCCCTGTGTCGCCTGCGGCGGCGTGCTCATGCATGGGCCGGAGCGCAAACC
This sequence comes from Povalibacter sp., assembly GCF_036520495.1. GTDB lineage: Bacteria > Pseudomonadota > Gammaproteobacteria > Steroidobacterales > Steroidobacteraceae > Steroidobacter. The sequence goes on from NZ_DATDJO010000009.1 coordinate 23,261, forward strand.
CTTGCACGACACCTTGACGGCGATCCGACTCATCAAGCCCGTCCAGGAATGCGGCTACGCCCTGCAGGCGAGCGCCGAACGACACCTGCGGCCGCTGGAACGGTTGCAGCAACTGTATCCACCGGCACTGCTGGCCCAGAGCGTGCGGATCGCGGACGACTGCACGTTCTGCCTCGATGAACTGCGCTACGACTATCCACGCGAGATCGTGCCGGACGGGCACACGCCCACCACCTGGCTGCGCGAGCTCACCGAACGCGGGCTACGCGAGCGCTGGCCGCAAGACATTCCTGACAAAGTCCGTGCCCTGGTGGAGCATGAGCTCACCCTCATCGCCGAGCTTCGCTACGAACCCTTCTTTCTCACTGTTTACGATCTCGTCCGCGAGGCCCGAGAACGCAACATTCTCTGCCAGGGTCGTGGCTCCGCAGCCAACTCTGCCGTGTGTTTCTGCATCGGCATCACGGCCGTCGACCCTTCCCGCCAGGAAGTCCTGTTCGAACGCTTCATCTCCAAGGAACGCCACGAGCCGCCCGACATCGACGTCGACTTCGAGCACGAGCGGCGCGAGGAGATCATCCAGTACATCTATAAGAGATACGGACGCCACCGGGCGGGCCTGGCCGCCACCGTCATCACCTATCGGCACCGCAGTGCCCTGCGCGATGTCGGCAAGGCGCTGGGATTTGATGTGTTGCAGATCGAGCGGCTCATCATGGCCCTCTCCCGCCGACATGCCGAAGAAGACAACACCGCGCAGTGGCTGCGCGAGGCCGGGTTTGATCCGAACAGTCGCCTGGTGCAGCTGCTGCTCCTGCTCGTCGAGGAATTGAGAGGATTTCCGCGGCATCTCTCCCAGCACGTCGGCGGCTTCGTCATCGCCGCCGATCTTCTGGAATCGCTGGTCCCCATTGAAAACGCCAGCATGGAAGATCGCACGGTGATCCAGTGGGACAAGGACGACCTGGAGTCCCTAGGGCTATTGAAAGTGGATGTGCTTGCCCTGGGTATCCTCACTGCCACTCGCAAGACCCTCGACTTCTACAATACCCGCCGTGGCACGCACCTTACGTTCGCGACCATTCCGGCCGAGGATCCCGCCACCTACAAGATGATCCAGCAGGCAGACACGATCGGTGTCTTCCAGATCGAGTCACGCGCACAGATGAGCATGCTGCCGCGCCTGAAACCCGCGCGCTTCTACGACCTCGTCGTCGAAGTCGCCATCGTGCGCCCGGGTCCAATCCAGG
>NZ_DATDJO010000010.1:0-51309 GCF_036520495.1 Povalibacter sp.
ATCCGACTGCCGGTCCACTTCACTCACAGGTATCGCGTGATGACATTGGGCCGGTCGCGCTTCAATCGGTAGTACCAGGCGCACGGTCCGACCATCGCGACCAGCAACAACCCCCCAGATAAAGTACATGCCGACCAGACCGTAGTGCGTTCGCAGCAGCGCTGCCGCGATGCCCAGAACGTAGAAATGCACGACGTAGAAGAAGAACGGCACGCGGCCAAAGATCTCCAGCGGTTTCAGCAGTACGGGCGTACCGCGACCGGCGAGCCGTGACAGGATCGCCAGCGCAGCGAAGATGCAAGCACGAGCACGGCGATCGAGCCGGCCAGCAGTACCTGCGTCGACATATGCCGCAGCAGTGCAACCACGATGATGCCGACACCGATGCAGCTCAGCACCATGAAGGAGTAGAAGCCCATCAGCGCACGCGGCAATCCCATGATCACCCATGAAGCCCGCCATGAAGAAGAAGCCCGGCGCGACCGGAACACCGGTAAAGCGTGTGAGGAATTGCCAGAAGTCACCCACCGCAGGCGCGGACGCGGCCAGCTCTTCAGCACCGCGTCCGGCATAGAACATCAACGACGCGTGATCCAGCGCCATGTGCGCGATGAGCGAGCCACGGAACACATCGATGAAACCCTGGCGCGACGCTGATCGAACGCGCAGCTTGGCCACGTCGGCGGCGGTTTCGACAGGCACAGGAAGAGTCAGGATGCCCACAGTGCGGGCTCGGACCGGCGAGCGCGACAGCCGTCGAAAGTCAGCAAAGCGCCCCACCAAAGGGGGCAAAGGCCGGCAGTGGTCACTTCTGCCCGGCAACTCACCGGAGTGCTTACTCCCTCGTCCCCACTCCCCGCTCCAGCAGCCACACGCATGTGACGTACAGCACGACAGCTGCACCGATCATGATGCCGTAGGCCAGTCCGACGTTGACGTCGGAGACGCCGAGGAAGCCGAAGCGGAACGCATTGACCATGTAGAGAATCGGGTTCGCATGCGAGACATGCTGGGCCCACTGCGGCAACAGATGGATCGTGTAGAAGACGCCGCCCAGGTACGTCAGCGGCGTCAGCACGAAAGTCGGAATGAACGAGATCTGGTCGAAGTTCCTGGCGAAGATGGCGTTGATCATGCCCATCAGCGAGAACACGATCGAACTCAGCAGCACTGCGGACACCACGATCCATACGTTGTAGACATGCAGGCGCGAGAAGATCAGCGTGATGATCGTGACCACGCCTCCAACGATCAGACCGCGCACGATGCCGCCGCAGACGTAGCCCGCGACGATCAGCCAGTTGGGTAGCGGCGAGACCAGCAACTCTTCGATGTGCCTGCCGAACTTCGCGCCGAAGAACGACGACACGACGTTGCCGTAGGAGTTCGTGATGACCGACATCATGATCAGGCCGGGTGCGATGTACTGGATGTACGTGTAGCCGCCCATGTCGCCGATACGGCCGCCGATCAGGCTGCCGAAGATGATGAAGTACAGCGTCGCCGTGATCGCCGGGGGCACGATGGTCTGGCCCCAGATGCGGATGATGCGGCTGAACTCGCGGATGATGATCGTGCGGAAACCGACGAGGTTGACGCGAGCCAGGTCGGGCTCGCCGGGGTCCAGGCTATAGGCTCTAGGCTGTAGGTCGGAAGGAGATACTTGGTTCATCGATTGAATCCGCGAATGAAACGAAGGGTGCAGTCCGGCAAGGCGCGATTTCTTCTGGCTACGGCCTACTCACCTATTACCAACGGTTGTCCCGCGTTGACGGCCTGGGCCGCAGACTGCGGCCCGACCAGGCGCATGAACAGCTCTTCCAGGCGGTTCGATTTATTGCGCATCGACAGTACCTCGATACCCAACCCGCTCAGGCGCGAGAAGATGTCGTTGAGGGTCTGATCCTTCGAGACCTCGATCTCGAGCGTGTGATCGTCGGGCATCACGACACTGTAGCCGGGCAGCACGGGCGCCGCGGCAATGGGGTTACGCAGGTTGAACACGAAGACTTCGGTCTGCAGTTTGCGCAGCACGCGACTCATCGCGTCGTTCTCGATGATGCGGCCCTTGTCGATGATCGCGACGTGGCGACAGAGGTTCTCCGCTTCTTCGAGGTAGTGCGTGGTGAGGATGATCGAGGTGCCGGCCGCGTTGATGTCGCGCATGAAAGTCCACATTGTGCGCCGCACTTCGATGTCCACGCCGGCGGTCGGCTCGTCCAGGATCAGCAGCCGCGGTTCATGCATCAAGGCGCGCGCGATCATCAGTCGACGCTTCATGCCGCCCGACAGCGAGCGCGCAATCGCATTGCGCTTCTCCCAGAGCTGCAGCGCGTTCAGGTTCTTCTCCAGCCGCTGATGTGCGATGCGACGCGGAATACCGTAAAAACCCGCCTGGTTGATCAGGATGGTCGTGGCGGTTTCGAACTGGTTGAAATTGATCTCCTGGGGAACCAGTCCGATGCAGGACTTCGCCGCCGCCAGCTGGGTGTCGATATCGTGTCCGAAAACCTCCACCTTGCCGCCGGTCTTGTTCACCAGCGAGGTCACGATGCCGATCGCGGTGGTCTTGCCAGCGCCGTTCGGCCCCAGCAGCGCAAAGAAATCACCCTCCTCCACGTCCAGGTCGATGCCCTTGAGTGCCTGAACCCCGTTCTTGTAGGTCTTGGTCAGCCCGCGGAATGAAAGTGCCTTCATGGGGATCGTGCTACTGCCTTGAGTGGCGTCGGAAAAATGACCGGACTGTGGTCGGAAGCGGCGGGGAAGCGTATCGGTCCGATCCGGTGGGAGCAAGGCAACCGCGGTCACGAATGACGTGATCGAACGACAGTAGCGGGTGCATGACGGCAACGTCACCCGTCGCTTGCACGGCGAGCTATCGCCGCCCGAGTACACGGTGGCATTATCCCTCCCCCAACCGACTGCGCCGTTCGCTAAGTTCTTATGTACGCGAGCTTTTTTGGACTCACGGAAAAGCCGTTCGCCATCACCCCGGATCCCCGCTACCTCTTCATGAGCGCGCGGCACGCCGAGGCGCTGGCGCATCTGCTGTATGGCATCACCGAGGCGGGTGGTTTCATCCAGCTCACGGGCGAAGTGGGCACCGGCAAGACCACGATCGTCCGTTCGCTGCTGGAACGCATGCCCGGGCATGCCGATGTCGCGGTGATCCTCAACCCGCAGCTGTCGCCAATACAGTTCGTCGTGACGATCTGCGAAGAGCTGGGACTCTTCCTGCGGGACGACGACACCACCAACCTCAAGGATCTGATCGACACGCTCAACCGTCGACTGCTGGAAGCGCATGCGAAAGGCCGGCGCGTCGTGGTGATCGTCGATGAGGCCCAGAACCTGACGCCGGAAACGCTGGAGCAGGTTCGCCTGCTCACGAATCTCGAGACAGCCTCGCAGAAACTGCTGCAGATCATCCTGATCGGCCAGCCGGAACTGCGCGACGTGCTGGATCGGGTCGAACTGCGCCAGCTCGCCCAGCGCATCACCGGCCGGTATCACCTGGATCCATTGTCGAAGACCGAGACGGCGCTGTACGTGAATCATCGACTGCGCATCGCCGGCGCCAATGGCGAAATCCTCACCGGCCCGGCACTGCGCGAGATTCATCGCCTGAGCGGCGGCATTCCGCGCATCATCAATGTCATCTGCGACCGGGCCCTGCTCGGCGCATTCACGCAGGAAACGCATCGCGTGGGACCGTCGATGGTGCGCGCCGCCGCGGCCGAAGTGTACGGTCGCCCCTTCAGCCCACCGTGGATGAAGGCGGCGGCGGTAACGTCTGTCGCCGCTGCGCTGGCCGTCATGAGCGTGGGTCTGTTGCTGCTGATGAGAAAGGAATCCTCCGAGTCAGCGACGGCAAACGCGGCCACACCGGTTGCGACGGTCGTACCAGCGCCACCGCCCCCGCAGGAGACCGCACCCGCCGTCCCGCAGGCGCAGGATATTGCTGACATCCTGGTGGACCACCCCAGCGAGACGACCACCGAAGGTGCGTTCGCGCAGATGTTCAGCGTGTGGGGCGCGAAGTTCGATCCGGTCGGCGGCAGGCCGTGCGACCAGGCGCGCCAGCAGGGACTCGAATGCGTCTATCAGCAGGGATCCTGGGGTCAGTTGCGTACCCTCAATCGTCCGGCGATCCTCACACTCATCGACGACGACGGCAGCGCGCATCAGGTCACTGTCACCGGCCTGAACGACGATGGCAACGCGCGCATCGCGCTCGCCGACTCGCAGCCGGACGTATCGATCGCATCGATCTCGCGACTCTGGTACGGCGACTATCTGGTGTTGTGGCGTCCGCAGGTGGTGACGCAACGCCCGCTCTCTGCGGGGATGCAGGGTGATGGCGTGCGCTGGCTGCGACGCAGTCTCAATTCGCTGCAGGGCCGCCCTGATACGCCCGCCAGCGACTACTACGACCAGGAGCTCGTGAAGATGGTGGAAGACTTCCAGCGCAGGCATCGGCTGAATGTCGACGGCATCGCCGGCGTGCAGACGCAGATGGTGCTCGATACGTTGAGCAGCACCCTGGGTGGACCGTTGCTGCTTGCGGCCTCGGGGAGCTGACATCGATGAGCTTCATCCTCGACGCATTGAAAAAATCCGAGAACGAACGTCAACGCACGGTCGGCCCATCGCTGGCAGATGCGCCGGCACGCCTGCCGCAAACGGAACGTCCCTGGTGGGCAGTCGCGGTTGCGGGGCTGCTGATCGGCAATCTGGCCGTTCTGTTGTTCGTGCTCCTGCGCAATGACAAGGCCCCCGAACCCGTCACGCCGGCTGCAACTCCCGCCGCGACGCCCGCTCCAGCGGCAGTCAGTCGAGCCCCCGTTCGATCACCGCCAGCGCGAGCCCCGAGCCGACCCGGCGCTGATCCGTCCGTGCGCTCGCTCGCCGAAGAGGCTGGTGTGTCCAGCAACTCTTACGATGACAGTGGCTTCTCGTATCCACAGGACATGGAATCAGCCCAGCCCCAGGCCGTGCGCCCCGTCAACCCACCCGCCGTAGCACCCGCACGCCCCGTGGCAGAGCCGCGTGGCAATAATGAGAATGAAGTGCTGCCGAGCGCGTCGTCCCTGATCGCCAGCGGCACCTCGCTGCCCGACATGCGCCTCGATATCCACGTCTATTCGAACAATCCCGCCGAGCGCTTCGTGTTCATCAACATGCGCAAGTACACCGAGGGCCAGACGCTCACCGAAGGACCCACCGTGGAGCGCATCACGCCCGACGGCGCGATCCTGAACAGCCAGGGATTGCGTTTCGTTCTGCCGAGGCAATAGCTCATGACTGAAAAATCCGGACGAGATATCGAGAAGACGTACCCCAAAGACGACTTCGTTGCGAAGCTGCGGCGACTCGCGGACGCCATCGAAAGCGACGAGCGTTTCGAGATCCAGATTGCCGGCGAGCGCATCTACGTTCCCGCACGCGCCGTCTTCAATATCGAGCACGAGCGATCCGGCGACGAGGAGGAAGTCGAGTTCCAGATCAAGTGGAAGCGCGCGGAGTAGCGCTGCGCGGCCGCACGACGCCAACGCTGTTCAGGTTGCGCTTTTTACGTCGTCGCGCGGCAGCCCATCCTGCTGCTTTGTCAGCCACTCCTGCAGTCGCGCCTGTGCGTGCCGATAACCGACGTCGACGGCAACGTCGAACCCACGCCAGTTGAGCATGTCGACTTGCTCCAGCGGTGGCTGCAGCAACAGATCGGATATCTCGTGACGCGCAGCGCGATTGCCGGCGCTGTTGATCATGCCCGCCCGCCACAGGATCTGCAGGATGTTCACGCGGTGTTTGCGGCCGCGAAACCATTGCAGCATTTTCCAGAACGGCGGCACGTCGGAATCGAGGGTGTCGGTGGTGAAGGCGCGATCCGACCCGACATCGACGCCGATCACCTGGCCGAGACCGGCTTCGCGCATGACATCCACCGGCAGGTTGTTGATGGTGGCGCCGTCCACGAACAACTCTCCCTTGTAGACAACGGGTGGGAGTACACCCGGAATGGCAACGGACGCGCGCAGCCAGCGCCACAGTTCGCCGCGACGATGCAGCGCCAGCTGTCCCGTACTGAGATTCGAGGAGACGCAGAAGAATGGCAGCGGGATGTCCTCGATCTGCAGCTCGCCGAATTCACGCTTCAGCAACCGGGTGACCTTGCGGCCCGAGACCAGCGAGACCAGAGGCAGCGTGTAGTCGTTGAGCGGATTCGTCCGCACGAAACAGTCGTACACCCGCGCCTGCAGCTCGTCCATGCTCCATTCGAGCGCGAATCCGGCTGCGATGATGGCGCCGATGCTGGTGCCACCGATGGAGTCGATCGTCAGACCCGCTTCGCGAATGGCACGCAGCACACCGATATGAGCGAACCCGCGCGCACCACCACCCGACAGCACGATGCCCAGGCCGCGTCCCGTCAGCAGGCGCGACAGCCGCGCGATATCCGCCGTGCTGCGCACATGGTGATAAGGAACGCCGGGATGCACATCGAGCCAGGCAGACGCCATGCCGGGACTCAGGCGTTCCTTGTGCAGCAGGACCAGCTCCGTGCGCTGGGAGACCGGCTTCGCATGATGATGAGCGAGCGCCGGCCAGTCCGTCGGCTTCGATTCCATCGGCGCCAGCAGCAATACGACATCGGCTTGTCGCAGGCACAACTTCGTCCAGCTGGTGGGTCCCGGGTCGCAGACATACACCACGAATTCATTCGAGCGTTCGACGGTGTGAAACCACAGGCTCGTGTGATCGGCGCCGCGCTGGCTCCACACCAGTTCGGTACGCCCCACGTGCTCCAGATGCGTCGCGAGCTGCGCCGCAAACGTCGTTGCATGGGCATGTTTGTCGTGCGGCACGACGGCGAAGGTTCGCGGAATCGCGCGTCGACCGCGCACCTGGTGCTGGGACGCATCGAGACGCTGCGCCATGAGCTGCGCCACTCGCAGCAATCCCTGCGGGTGCGAGAGCATCAATTGTTCGAAGGCTTCGCGCGAAAGGCGTCCGAGTTCGCTGTCACGCAGCGCGATCACGGTCGCGTTGCGCGGCTTGCCGGAGATCAGCGCCATTTCGCCCACGGTTTCGCCGGCCGCAATGGTACCGACCAGACGACGATGACCCTCAGTGGACGTGGAATAGGCCCCGAGGTTGCCGCTGATCACCAGGTACAGCGCATCGGGTGCATCGCCGGCATCGAATAGCGTAGTGCCGCCGGGCAACGCGAACCAGTCGATCTGACCGGTGATCCCGTCCAGCAGCGCCGACTCCAGGCCTTCGAACAACGACAGCCGGCGCACGATCGCGGGAAGATCAGCCCACTCGGCGGCGCTATCGACGTGTTCGTCCTGTAAGCCCATTCGTTCGCTGGATGGCTGAGGTGTCGCAGAGTGTGGCCTCTGAGCGCTCGTCCAGCCACCAACAGACATACGTTCAGTCATTGACACCATGTCAGCGCGCGCACTAGGGTCGCGGCATGTCGTACATCGCCGAGAGACGCCAGGAAGAAAAGGACCGCCGCCGCGCCGAGATCGTGGATGCGGCTGAAAGCCTGTATCGCGAGCGGGGCTGGGATGCCGTGACCATGGACAGCGTGGCCCGGCGCGCGCGCCTGAGCCGCGCGCTGGTCTATGTGTACTTCAAGGACAAGCGCGATCTGCATTTCGCCATCGCGGCACGCGCCATGGAAACGCTGCGCATCCGGTTCGAGGAGGCCAGCGCCCGCTCGCGCCTGGGCCTGGACAAGGTCGAAGCACTGGGCCGTGCCTACATGGCTTATGGCCATGAATTTCCTCACTATTTTGATGCCTGTGCGCGCCTCGAACTGTATGCCGCGGACGGCAGCCCGCAGGAATCGGATTCGCTGCAAGCCAGCACGCACGTGCACGAGATCGTCGAGGAAGCGCTCGCAATCGGCCAGCGCGACGGCACAGTGCGCACCACCCTGAATGACCTGGCGGTCACCTCACGCGTGCTGTGGGGGTTCACTCACGGGTTGATCCAGATCGCCATGACCAAGGGCCCGCTGCTGGCGCAGGACGGCATCAGCGTCTCGCAGCTGACCCAGCACGCGATCGAGCTCATGCGCCTCACCCTGGCGGGCCCCAAGGCCTGAATTTTTTGGCCGATCTTTGACAGCTGTCTAACGCTTTTACAGGTGATTGAAAATCCGATGCGCTTCCCGTGTTCAGTCGCCGCCACTATGTCGATCCTGCTGCTGGCTCCCCTCATGAGCGGAGCGCAGAGCGGGAGCGATTTCGAATCGACGGTCGAGCGCTACGTCGCCGAAGGACTGCAGACCAACCTTGGTCTGCAGACCGAAGGGCTCGAAGTCGAGAAGGCGACCGCCGCGTTGGCAGAAGCCCGCGCACGCTTCTTTCCTGAACTGTCCGTGCAGGCGCGTTACACCCGCGCCGAAGGCGGTCGGGTCATCGACTTGCCGATCGGCGATGCACTGAATCCCGTGTACACGACGCTGAACCAGATGCTCGCAGCGCAGGGACAGCCCGTACCGTTTCCACAGATCGGCAACGTCGAGATTCCGTTCCTGCGGGAAGAGGAACAGGACACGCGCATCGTGCTGCGTCAGCCGCTGTATGCGCCGACGATCTCGGCGGCGGTCCGCGCTCAGAGTGCGCTGCTCGGCGCCAGCAACTATCGGCGGATGGCGATCGCCCGCACCTTGCGCCGCGACATCACGAATGCCTACGTCGACTGGCTGAAGGCGCGCAGTTCGACCGACATCGTCGCGGCGAGCGAAGCACTGTTGCGCGAAAACGTGCGCGTCAATCAATCGCTGTTCGACAACGGCAAGATCACCGAGGACCAGGTGCTGCGCGCCAGGGCCGAACTGCTCGAAGTCGAACAGCAGAAGCGCGAGATCGCCGACCTGACGACGCAGGCGCATAGCTTCTTCAACTTCCTCCTGAATCGCGACCTGCTCAGTCCCATCGACGTGACCGTGCCGCCGAATGCACTGGCGGAACGCCCTTCCGCGCTCGAGCGACTCTGGGCCGATGCGCTGCAGCGCCGCCCGGAGATATCGCAGATCGAACGACTGAAGCAGGCCAGCACGGAGCAGGTGACCCTGGCGCGCAAGCAGAAATGGCCGATGCTCGCGTTCGCACTCGATGCCGGATCGCAGGGCGAGGACTACCGCTTTGGCGACGGTTACAACTTCGGCACGGCGTCGCTGGTGTTCACCTGGAAGCTGTTCGATGGCGGCGGCGACAGTGCGCGCGTGCGACAGGCGCGCGCCACCGAACGACAGCTCGTGTTGCGCCAGGAAGAAGTGGCGCAGCAGATCCGGTTCGAAGTGCAGCAGGCCTTCGACCGGCTGCAGACCGCACGCGAATCGCTGACGACAGCCCAGGCGCGCGCCGACGCAGCACGCGCCGCCTTCCGCATCGCCAGCCGCAAACGTGACGAAGGCGTGATCAACCAGGTGGAGTTCATCGACGCGCGCAGCACGCTCACCCGCGCCGAACTCAACTTCAATCTCACGCGCTTCAACGTGCTCGCACGCCGCGCCGATCTCGAATTCGCAACGTCGAGCGGCGATCTGCCGCTGGATCCATAGATAAGTGAATGGCGGACATCAAAGACAGTTTGTGGGTCCGGCTTCAGCCGGACGTCGCAAAGAGAGTGAATATGCATATCGCTAGCTTCTGGTTGATGGCACTGGGCGCCCTGGCCCTCAGCGGTTGCAAAGGCACCGCCGACACAGCTGCACCCGCCGCAACTCCCGTGCGCGTGGCGGCTGCATTCGCCGGGCCCGCCGCGCCACCGATCCACACGAACGGACTGTTGCTCACCAGGGACGAGATCCGCCTGTCGTTCAAGATGGGTGGCGTCATCCGCCAGCTCGCGGTGCGCGAGGGCGAACGAGTCCGCGAGGGCCAGAAGCTTGCGGAGATCGAACTCACCGAGGTCAACGCCCAGGTGGAACAGGCCCGCCAGGCGCACGAGAAGGCGACACGCGACGTGGACCGCGGCGAACGCCTGTACGCCGATCAGGTCATCAGTCTCGAGCAGCTGCAGGATCTGCGCACACAGAGCGCGGTCAGCGCGGCCGCACTGAAATCGGCGCAGTTCAACTCCAGCTATTCATCGATCGTCGCGCCCCGCGACGGCACGGTGCTGCGACGCCTCGCCGAAGAACGCGAACTGGTGGCCGCCGGCGCGCCCGTGCTCGTGCTCGGCGCACAGGACAAGGGCTTCGTCGTTCGTGCCGGTATCGCCGATCGCGAGATCGTGCAGATCAAGTTGCACGATGCTGCGCAGGTTCGTCTGGATGCGTTGCCCGGCGTCACCCTGACCGGCAAGGTCAGCGAGATCGCGAGCGCGGCCGATCCGGCCAGCGGCCTGTTCAACATCGACGTGCAGCTCGATGCGACGAGTCAGCCGTTGAAGAGCGGCCTGGTTGCCAAACTCCACATCGTGCCCGCCGCTGCGCTCGCCGCCGAGCGTGTCTATGTACCCATCGCGGCGATCGTCGAAGGCAACCAGCGCAAGGCCACCGTCTTCGTGCTGGACCAGGGCCATGCGCGACGCCGCGACGTGGAGATCGCTTTCATCGATGGCGAGTCCGTCGCTCTGCTCAACGGGATCGATGTCGACGAGCAGGTCGTCACCGACGGCGCGCTGTATCTCGAGGATGGCGAAGCCGTCGCCGTGCAGCCGGCGGGTGGACAGACCTGATCGGCAAGGAAGCTATCCATGTCATTTCTCGAATTTCCGATCCGGCGCTATCAGTTCACCCTGGTGACGTTCCTGTGCCTGGTCTGCATGGGCTGGTTCGCGTTCAGCGCCGTACCGCGCGAAGAAGACCCGTCCCTCAAGATTCCGGGTTACTTCGTCACCGTCGTCTATCCCGGCGCCGATCCGGTGGATCTGGAACGTCTGGTGGCCAAGCCGATCGAGGATCGGGTTGCCGAACTCGACGACCTGAAGAAGCTCGAAACCTCCATCTTCGACGGCCTCGCCGTCATCGCCATCGAATTCGAGGCGTTCGTCGATCCGGATAAAAAGTTCGACGAAATCACCCGCGAAGTGAATGCGCTGCGTCCCGACCTGCCGGCAGACATCGCGCGGCTGGAAATCCGCAAGTTGAGCCCCGGGCTCGTGAACATCGTGCAGATCGCCCTGGTGTCCGAGGATGCGTCGTACCGCGAACTCGAGGACTATGCGCGCGAACTCAAGGACACGCTGAAGACCGTCGATGGCGTACGCACGTCGGAGAGCTGGGCGTTTCCGCCGCGTGAGCTGCGGGTGGAAGTGGATCTGAAGCGCATGGCGGAGCTGCGTCTGGTGCCGGCACGGGTGATCCAGGCCATCGAGGGTGAGAACGCCAACACTCCCGCGGGGGTCATCGACATCGGGTCACGCAGCTTCAGCCTGAAGACCTCGGGCAGCTACACCTCGCTTGATCAGGTTCGCGACACGGCCATCGCCGCCATTGATGGACGCATAGTCCGCATTCGCGATATCGCCAACGTCAGCTGGGAATCGCAGCCCTACAGCCATGTGGGCCGCTTCAACGGCAAGCGCGCGGTCTTCGTTACGGCCAATCAGAAGGATGGTTACAACATCCTGCAGGTTCGCGAGCGCATCGGCGCCGCCGTCGAACAGTTCCAGGCGGGACTGCCGCGGCGTATCGAACTGCAGATGGGATTCGACCAATCGAAGAACGTGGGGCATCGGCTCTCGCGGCTCTACACCGATTTCGGCATCGCCATCGCCCTGGTGATGCTGACGCTGCTGCCGCTGGGCTGGCGCGCCGCCAGCATCGTCATGATCTCCATCCCGTTGTCGCTCGCGTTCGGGCTGGCGATACTCTACTTCCTCGGCTACTCGCTGAACCAGTTGTCGATCGCCGGTTTCGTGGTGGCGCTCGGCCTGCTCGTCGACGACTCCATCGTCGTCACGGAGAACATCGCTCGCCATCTGCGCGAAGGAAAATCGCGCACAGCGGCGGCGCTGGCGGGAACGAAGCAGATATTCGTGGCGATTCTCGGCTGCACGGCCACACTGATCTTCGCGTTCCTGCCGCTGATGGCCTTGCCGGGCACCGCCGGAAAATTCATCCGCGTCCTGCCGATGACCGTCGTGATGACCATTCTGGGTTCGCTGCTGATCGCCCTGTTCATCATTCCCTTTCTGGCCAGCCGCCTGCTCAGGGAGAACGAGGACGAACACGGCAATGTCTTCCTGCAGCGGGTCATGGGCGTCATTCATCGGTACTACCGTCCGGCGCTGCACTATTGCCTGGCGCGTCCGCGCGCCACCGTACTCGTCGCCATAGGTGGATCGATCCTGCTCTCGGCAGCGCTGGTACCGGTGCTCGGCAGCAGCCTGTTTCCCAAGGCTGACACGCCACAGTTCCTGATCGCCGTCGAGGCACCGAACGGCGCCAGCCTCAACGAGACGGATCGAGCGCTCCGGTTCGTCGAAGAGAAGCTGCGTGAATTTCCCGAGGTGAAGAGCTGGTTCGCCAACCTCGGGCACGGCAATCCGCAGATCTATTACAACCACATCGTGCGCAACGATTCACCCAACTACGCCGAAGTGTTCGTGCAGCTGCACGACTACGACACCCGGCGCACGCCCGCGCAGCTCGAGAAGTTACGCCGCTCACTGAGCGGCTATGCCAGCGCACGCATCTATGTGAAAGAGTTCGTGAACGGCCCACCCATCACGGCACCCATCGCCGTGCGTGTGATCGGACCGGACCTCGCGGTCATCGAGGAACTGGCGGCCCGGGTCGAGAAACTGATCGAAGAAACGCCGGGCGCGCGCGATGTACTGAATCCTCTCAAGGTGGCACGCACCAACCTGCGGCTGGCAGTCGATTCGCAGAAGGCCAACATGCTCGGCGTACCGACAATCGAGTTCGACCGCGCAGTGCGCCTGTCGGTCGCCGGCATTCCCGCGGGCACGTACAAGGATGCGAGCGGCGAGCAGTACGCCATCGTCGTGCGCACGCCTGTCGGTACACGCGCGGACCTCGCGACACTCGGTGAAGTGCGCGTTCCATCGTTGTCGGGAGTGACCTTGCCGCTGTCGCAGCTGGCATCGCTCGAATTCGAGCGTGCGCCGACGCAGATCCAGCGCTACGACCGCGAACGTGCCGTGACCATCAATTCCGACGTGGAACCCGGCTACAACACGGCCAAAGTGACGGCGGACGTGGTGAAGCGCCTCGATGCCCTCGACTGGCCGCGCGGGTATCGCTACGTGCTCGGCGGCGAAGCCGAGTCCGGTGCCGAATCATTCAAAGGGATCGGCACCGCGAGCATCGTGGCGCTGTTCGGCATCTTCGCCGTGCTGGTGCTGGAGTTCGGCAACTTCAAATCGACGCTGATCGTGCTGACCGTCGTGCCGCTGGGCATCTTCGGCGGATTCGTCGCCCTGTTCGCCACGGGCAATTCCATCTCGTTCACCGCCAGCATCGGTTTCATCGCGCTGGTCGGCATCGAGATCAAGAACTCGATCCTGCTGGTCGATTTCACCAACCAGCTGCGCGAAGCCGGCACACCGCTCGATGAAGCCATCGAGCAGGCCGGCGAGATCCGCTTCCTGCCGATCCTGCTGACATCCGCGACTGCCATTGGCGGCCTGCTGCCGCTGGCGGTGCAGAACAGCGGACTCTATTCGCCGATGGCCTGGGTGATCATCGGTGGCCTGGTCTCGTCGACGCTGCTGGCGCGACTGGTCACGCCGGTGATGTACAAGTTGATTCCGCCGGCGATGGACCGAAGCCGCAGCGCGCCGGACCATAGCGCGACCGTCATGCCCCTGCCGCAGGCTCCCCCACCGCATTGATTCTCTGCGGCTATCGATGTCGTGAGCCGCACCCGCGGTCCGACGGTACGCGCTCCCGTGACATCCGGCAGACCATTGTTATAGTGGCTGCGCCGTCGCGGAATGCGATCCGCGGCTCACACTCGTTGCCAGCAGGGCGGAATCCGATCATGAAACTCGAAACCCTTTCCGTTCGTATTGGCCGCGACGTCGAACCAATGGCCGGCGATGTCGCGCCGGCGATCCACATGAGCACGACCTTCGAGCGCGACAGCGATGGTGAGTTCTCGCGGGGCTACTCCTATGCACGTGCCGACAACCCGGGTCGCAAGGCGCTGGAGCAATGCATCGCGGCACTCGAAGGGGGGCACGACGCCACCGCCTATTCATCCGGTTCCGCTGCATCGCTCGCCGTGTTCAGCCTGCTGCGACCGGGCGATCACGTCGTTGCACCGATCGAGTCCTATCACGGCACCGCCAAGCAGTTGCGCGACATCATCGGCCCGATGGGCGTGCAGTACACATTCGTGGACATGACGCGAGCCGACGCGGTACGAGCCGCGCTGACGCCAGCGACGAAACTGGTGTGGATCGAAACACCGTCGAACCCGATGCTCAATGTGAGCGACATCGAAGCAATCACGGCGCTCAGTCACGAGCGCGGCGCCATCGTGTGTTGCGACAACACGTTCGCGACGCCCGTATGGCAACGGCCCTTACGCTTCGGCGTCGACCTGGTCATGCATTCGAGCACCAAGTACTTCGGTGGCCACAGTGACGTGATGGGTGGTGCGATCGTTACTCGCGAAGGCGGCACGCTGTCCGAGCGGCTGCGCGATTACCAGGGTACGGCGGGAAACACCCCTGCGGCGTTCGATTGCTGGTTGCTACGACGCAGCCTGACCACATTGGTTTGCCGCGTTCGTGCACAGACGGAGAACGCTGCACGCATCGCAGAATTCCTCAGCACGCACCAAGGCATCGAGCGGGTGTTCTACCCCGGACTTGCATCGCATCGCGGCCACGATATCGCGCGCAAACAGATGCAGGGCGGTTTCGGCGCGATGCTGTCGTTCTGTGTCCGCGGCGGACGCGAGGAGGCCTTCGCCGTCGCCGGCAAGATGAAGTACTTCACCCGGGCAACCAGCCTCGGTGGCGTGGAGTCGCTGGTGGAACATCGTGCTTCCATCGAAGGACCGCACACTGTCACGCCGCAGAATCTGCTGCGACTGTCAGTGGGTCTGGAACATGCCGACGATCTGATCGCGGATCTCGATCAGGCCCTGGCCAGCCGATCTTGAGCCATCACCCGTGCCGGCGCGCAATGTTGTCAGTCGATGAGTCCGCGTCCGGACGATGCCAGAGACATTTGCCGTCCGACAAGCCGACATACACCGCCAAAGAAAATTCCGGCGGATCGATTGACCCGGCGAGCGCGGTCAATCGATGGTTGCCTTCCAGGATCGTGAACGGTCCGGACTTCTGATGGCCCCAGAGGATGGGCGGCGCCCACGCGGAGGGCTCTGACTTCAATCGCTCCGGGCGTCGGCAAGCCACGTTGAGCAGCTCGTTCCGATCATTGGGCGATGTCCAGGCCGGATGATTGATCGCGTGAAGCTCGGGAAAATGTTGGCGCCGCAAATGAGTGACAGCGAACCATCTCGTATCGCCTGGTACGTGCGTCAGTAGCGGCTCTCTCAGGGCCCACAGGAATTTCGCTCTGATTCTATTTTCCCTTTCACTGCTCAGGGACGGCGACACAATCAAGCCGGCACATTGAGTCCTGATGGGTTCCGGGTATTTGCCCCATTCCGCCTCCAGGAAGGCCAGAACGACGTCGTCGTAACTGGCAGACGACCAGTGCTCCTCGGCAAGTGGCATGAGATCGACCAATGAATCAACAGAGTGAGTGAATGCGCCGACCAGCCGGCGCTCGCGGCGCGGTCTTTTATCACGCAATGACGCTGTGCGAGCTGCCGAAGCCGACTGGGTCGGCTGTCGTAAAGATCACTTCTCGACGGGCTGTTGTTTCGCTCGCCACATTCTCATATCGCCGTCCAGATGCAGCAACCGCTGGAAGCCGTTCTCCCGCAGCCGTGAGGCAGCGCGCTCAGAGCGCACACCGGTCTCGCAATAAAGAACGATGTCCTTGTTCGCTGCATCGGGCAACGAAGAAATGCTGGCGGGCAGGTAGGTGTACGGGACGTTGATCGCACCCGGAACGTGGCCGGCCGCGAACTCCTCCGGTGTGCGGACATCGAGGATCAAGAGCGAAGCATCCATGCTGGCGACACGCTCGTTGAGAGCAGACTGATCGATCGTTGGCGTGTCGGCAAAGACAACGCCGCTCAACAGCAACGCGATCGCAGCGATCCGACTCAGTGCAGATTTCATCAGTGTTTACCTGGCTCCAGCTTCACGCCACGACGCTCCCACGCGACGTAGGAGAGTATCGCGGTCATCTTCGGATCATCCGCCGCAAGCGGCTGTCCCTGCAACGGGTTGCGCAGACACCAGTTCACCATCTCCCACAGATTCGCCACCTTGCCGAGCTGCTTCTGGAACTTCGGATAGGTTTCCGGATGCGTGTTGGCTGCATTCGGATGGCACTGCGCGCAGGCCACACCGTTGGTGCCGAGACCGCCGTCGGTCCACAGAGCGCGGCCCTGCTTCACGACGCCGTCGAACTGCGCTTGCCAACTCTTCAGATCCGCGTCGGTGAACTCGTCAGCCAGCGTAAGCGAGCTGAATGCGAATCCGGTCAGCAGTAGCAATGCAATGCGAGCGATCTTCATGTCCTGTTCCTGCTTCTGACTAGGGGCTAGGGGCTAGGGGCTAGGGGCTAGGGGCTAGCGCCTTCTTCAAAAATGCGTCTGCGGCGCAATGCGCTTGTCCTCGGCCTGATAGACCGTGTCCTGCGGCTGCCCCGTCTTCTCATCGAACGCCACGGTGCGCGAGGCGTTGTTGTAGAGATTGAAGTTGACGCGCGCGCGACCCGAATTCACATCGATCAGTTGCCAGCCCGTGGCATCACGCTCGAAGAACGGATCGGCACGATTCATCTGCACGGTGAGCTTCGGCAGCAGCTGCTCTGCCTGCGCATAGCTCTGCGGATACGGCCATGGCCAGGCGGTCGCCATCGCGGAGGTGAACGAGATGTTGCCGATCTGGTTGTACTGGATCTGGTGGACGTGCCCGTAGAGCACCGTCACCTTGTCGAACGGCGCCAGCAGCGCCTGCACTTGTTCGGCGTCCTCGGTCCAGAAATTCCAGCCCTTGTAGATTTTCTGCAGCGGCGAATGCGAGAAGACGACGATCGGCGTCGACTTCTTCACTTTCGCCAGATCCTTGCGCAGCCAGTCGCGCTGTTTGTCGCCGACCATGAAGGGCGAGCCGTTCGGATTGTCGAGGCCGGCCATTTCCTGCATGCGCTGCTGGGCACTCGGCCAGCGATTGAAGGTCCAGTCATCGTACGTGAGGATGCTGTTCAGGACGACGAAGTGCACGCCCTTGTGATTGAAGCTGTAGTACTGCGGGCCGAACAGCTTCGACCAGTATTCGCCGAGATCGAGGTAGTAATCGTGCTCGCCCATCACGTGGTAGACCTTGCCCTTGAGCTTCGAGAGCATCTCGGCGCCGTGATCGAGTTCGGGCTTGTTGCCCAGCTGCGCGAGATCGCCGCCGAACATGACGAAGTCGGGTTGCGGCGTGATCAGGTTGGTCTCCGCCACCGCACGGATCAGGCCGCGATCCCAGTTGCGTACGAACTGCGTGCCCTTGATCTGCTGAATGTGCGAGTCGGAGATATAGGCGAACGTGAATGAATCTTCCGGCCTGGCAAACGCCAGCTCGACGAGGGTCAGCGGCAACGCGCCGGCGGTGACGCCAAGCGCGGCGTTGCGCAGGAAAGTGCGCCGATCGAAGTTCTGACTCATTGTGCCGCGCCTTCCGTCGTCCTCATTGGTGACGCCGCCGCAGCCATCGACGTCGTGCTGACGTCGCAGGAGGCGGAGTTCAGTGATGCTGCTTTCTGTGCCGCGAACTGCGGACTCGTGAGCGTCTCCATGAAGGCCACCAGGTCGGAGATCTCATCGTCCGTCAGTTCGAGTGGACGAATACCACCACTCAGGAAGTCGTTGACCGGATCGGTCTTTCGGGTGATGCCGCCGTTGTTGTAGTGGTCCACGACATCGCGCAGCGTCTTCAGGCTGCCGTCGTGCATGAACGGAGCAGTGACCGCCACGTTGCGCAGGGTCGAGGTTTTGAATGCGCCAATCTCGTCCAGCGCATCCGTGACGGCGAAACGGCCGAGTTCCGATACCTTGGGATTGCTCAGCACTGCCTTGTCGACTTCTTCCAGGGTCGCATTGGCCTTGAGGAACACCGGCACGAGCGTGGGGATGTCGGACTGAATGCGATTCACACCCACGCCGATGTTGTGGAAGCGATTGTCGGTGAACAGCGCGTAATCCTGTTCGATCGTGTGACAGGAGACGCAGCGGCCCTTGTTCAGGAAGACGTCGAAGCCGCGCCTGGCCTGCGCGCTGATCGCATCCTGCCTCTTGCCGTAGTACCACTCGTCGAAAGGCGAGTCGCCGCTGACGAGCGTGCGTTCGAAACTCGCGATGGCCTGTTGCACTTCCCTCATCGTCACCTGCTGGCCTTCCTTGCCGAAGACCGTCTTGAAGGCAGCGATGTAGTCGGGGTCGCTGCGCACGATCCTGAGCACCGGCACGTGGTCGATGAGACCCATTTCGACGGGGTTGATGATCGGATGCTGCGCCTGGTCCTCCAGGCTGGGCGAGCGGCCGTCCCAGAAAAGCCGGGAGAAATACGCTGAATTGATGACCGTGGGCGAGTTGCGCGTGCCCGTCAGCTTGTTGATGCCTTCGGAGGTGACCAGCGGACTGTCGGTGAACACCTTCGTCGGGTCATGACACTTGGAGCAGCTGACTTCGCCCGTGCTGCTGAAGCGCTTGTCATTGAACAGCTTGTCGCCGAGCGCGATCTTTTCCGGCGTCTGCGGATTGTCTGAAGGCACCGGAACCGGCGGCAGGCCTAGCGGCTGCGACAGCGCAATCGTGCAAATCAGACTCGCGCAAGCACCCGCGAGCACGGTGTGATTCGGCGGTCCCATGCTGTTCCCCACTGACGGTTCTTGGAATCAGTCTAATCGCGGGGCCCGACTTCGCAATTGATTGATCTCCTCAATAAGACGCTCCGGCGGTGCGGCGAGCCGGTTGCCATGTGCAGCGCGGCTCGTGGCGACCATCCGATCCGTGGCGCGCACGGCGACCCGCGCCAGACGCAGCACCTGCTCGCCTTCCGCAGTCAACACGACACGGGCACGAGTACGGCCGAGCAACATGACGCCCAGGTATTCTTGGAGCTTGCGCAGTTGAATGCTCAACGTGGACTGGGTGACCGAGCAACGCTCGGCGGCGCGCGTGAAATTCAGGCACTAGGCCGGGGTACCGGAACGATCGGATGGATGTACCCCCCATCTGGTCGATGCCCTGGCAGACCAGTCGTCGCTGTTGCTTTGCGTCGACGCTACTACGATGACTCCGTGCGACCAATAGTGGGTAGTTGAAAGTAGTAAGTGGAGAGCATGCGGACTCGGACCACTCTCTTTTCCCCGCTACCCGCTACCCACTATCCACTGCTTCCGAGCTTCACCAGGGCCTCCCCCGTCACCCGGAATACTGTCCACTCCTCCATCGGCTGCGCGCCGAGGGCCTTGTAGAAGTCGATTGCGCGCTGATTCCAGTCGAGCACCGACCACTCGAGCCGGCCGTAATCGCGTTCGATGCAGATCCGCGCCAAGTGCCCGAGCAGCTGCGCGCCGTAGCCCTGTCCGCGAAATTTTGTCCGCACGAACAGATCCTCCAGATACAGGCCCGGTCGACCCAGAAATGTGGAGTAGCTCGGGAAGAACAGCGCGAAGCCGACGACCTCGCCGGCCAGCCGGCCGATGACGACTTCTGCTCCGGGGCGTGCCCCAAACAACGTAGCGCGCAGGCCTTCCTCTGTGGCCACCACTTCATGAGAGAGGCGCTCGAACTCCGCCAGCTGACGAATGAGCTCCAGGATGGTCGGTACGTCCGCCTCCGTGGCGGGCTGAATCTCAAACGACGTATTCAAGCGGGCACCCTCGGGTTGAGACCTGTCTTGCACCGTTAACCCGTTCCATATACTTTGGCCCTCGTAGCTAGAAGCGGGGCATCAGGGATCAAGATATTCTGAATAATACCTAGCCATGACCGAGCACTCGAAACTGCCACTGAATGCCCTGCGCGCCTTTGCAGCCGTAGCCGCGCACCTGAGCTTTACCGATGCTGCGAAGTCACTGCACGTGACGACAGCGGCCGTCAGCTCGCATATCAAATCGCTGGAAGAATTCCTCGAAACCCCCCTCTTCGTGCGTCACAGCCGTTCGGTGCGACTGACTCCACAGGGCGCGCGCCTGCTACCAGGCGTGCAGCGCGGCATGGGCGAACTCACCCGCGCCGTCGATCAGCTGCGCCAGGATCGCAGCAGCGGATTGCTGAACATCAGCCTGCTGGGCTCCTTCCTGCAGAAGTGGTTGCTGCCGCGGCTGAGTGATTTCTACCAGAAATCGCCGGACGTGGATCTGCGGTTCAACGCGAGCCGCGAGCTGGTCGATTTCATGCAGACCGATTTTCATGCCGCCGTGCGCTATGGCGGCGGCCAGTGGGAAAACCTGCGTGCCGAGAAAATGCTCGACGATTGGGTGTTTCCCGTGACGAGCCCGGCACTGTTCGCCAGTCTCGGGCCGATCAATACGCTGGCTGACCTGAACAAGTACAAGCTCCTGCACAGCGCCAGCGAACCGTGGACGGACTGGCTGCGGCGTGTCGGCGGCGATACGACTCGCGTCGAACGCGGCCCGGTGCTCGATGATTCGGCGTCGTTGCTCACGGCAGCCGAACAGGGCCATGGCATCGCTCTCGCCCGCTGGTCACTGGTTGCCGGCGATCTCGCCTCCGGCCGGCTCGTGCGCCCGTCCGCACAGAGCGTTCGTCAGCATAATTCGTACTACTTCGTCGCCCCGCCGCATCACTTCGAACTGCCCAAGGTGATCCGCTTCCGCGATTGGTTGCGCGATGTCTGCAACCAGTTCCCGCCGCCTGAAGGCGAACGCCTGGAGCCGGAGGGGAAGTAGGAAGAAAGCAGGAGAAGGAAGCTCTCCACGGGGGACACGGGGGACCACGGGGGCCGGAACCAAGACTGCTACCGGGCACTTTTCGCTGGCTTTCTCAGCGTCAACTACGAATTGCCGCGTAGTTGCGCTATCGAACTATCGTCGGGCTTGAGCCTGAGAATTGATTCTTACCCCGTGATCCCCGTGCCCCCGCGGAAATTCTTCCTTCTTCGCTGCCTTGACGCACAGCACCCAGCCCTGCATAACTGCGCGCCCTTTTTCGAACGAGATCATTCCACCAGTGACGGACAGCAGTTGGACGCAGCGCGATGCTGCCGTCGTTTGGCACGGCTTCACCCAGATGTCGTGCTACGCGGACAATGCACCGGTGATCGTCGAGCGCGGCGAGGGGCGGGAGCTGATCGACACCGCAGGACGGCGTTACCTCGATGCGATCTCTTCGCTGTGGGTGACGACGCTCGGTCATCGGGTTCCGGAGCTGGACGATGCGCTGCGCGAGCAGATCGATCGCGTCGCGCATTCGACCCTGCTCGGCAACGGCAATCGCATCGTCATCGAGTTTGCCGAGGCACTGGCACGCGTCGTTCCCGTGGACGGTGCGCACATCGCGTTCGCCTCGGACGGCGCGAGTTCGGTCGAGCAGGCGCTGAAGATCGCGTTTCAATACTGGACGAACCGCGGCATCGCGGACCGCACGGCCTACCTGGCCTTCGGCGATGCCTACCACGGCGACACGATCGGCTCTCTGTCGCTCGGTGCCGGCGGCTTCGGCACGCAGATCTTCGATCCCCTGCGCTTCCCCGTGCTGCGCGCACCGTCGTTCAGCGAACCCGGCGCGCTGCAGACTGCGGCACAGATGGTTCGCGCACACAAAGACGTGCTGGCAGCTGTCGTCGTCGAACCGCTGGTCCAGGGCGCGGCCGGCATGTTGAGCGCGCCGGCAGAATCCTTCCGGCATCTCGCGGATGCGTGCCGCGAAACGGGCGTGCTGCTGATCTGCGATGAAGTCGCCACCGGATTTGGACGGACCGGCACGCTGTTCGCGAGCGAACAATGCGGCTTGCGGCCCGATCTGATGTGTCTGGGCAAGGGCATCACCGGCGGCTATCTGCCAATGTCCGCGACCATCGCCAATCAGAAAGTATTCGACGCCTTTCTCGGACCGGACCTGAGCGAACGCACGCTCTATCACGGCCATTCCTACGGCGGAAATGCACTGGCGGCTGCCGTGGCGCTGCGTCATCTGCAGCTGCTGCAGTCGAGCTCGATTCTCGCCAATGTCCGCGAACGCTCGACACAGCTGCGCGACGCATTGGCGCCGCTGCAACAGCGCGCTGCGGTTCGCGACATCCGACTGATCGGGCTCATGGGCGCCGTCGAACTCGACACGGCGAACGATCCGTTGCTGGCGCGACGCGTCGGCGCTGCGATGGTCCGGCGGGGTGTTCTGAGCCGGTCGATGGGTCCGGTGCTTACGCTCGTGCCGCCACTCACCATCACGCCAGAGGAAATCGAGCGCATCGTCGCGACGCTCATCGCCGCGCTCGACGAGGTCGGTGCATGAGCTGGACCGCGTGGGCCGAAGCAGAACTGGATGCCATTCGTCGCGCCGATCGCTGGCGGGCGACCGTCGCTTTCGACAGCCGCGGCGTTGAGGGCACGCTGCGCGGACGCGATGTCATCGTGTTCTCGTCGAACGACTACCTGGGCCTGAGCCAACACCCGGCGGTAAAGCGGGCAGCGGCCGAAGCCGCGGAGCGATTCGGCGCGGGGGCCACCGCTTCGCGTCTTGTCGTCGGCACACGCAGTGTTCACGAGGAACTGGAGCGCGCCATCGCCGCATGGCAGCGCACCGAGCGTGCCCTGGTGTTTCCAAACGGCTTCGCGGCGAACCTCAGCGTACTGTCGGTGCTCGGCGGACCCGATGTCACCGTGCTGAGCGATGAACTCAATCATGCGTCGATCATCGATGGCTGTCGCCTGTCGAAGGCCACTCGAAAAATCTATCGACACGGCGATGCCGGACATCTGGAATCGCAGCTTACGGCCACCCCCGGACGCAAGCTCGTCGTCACTGACAGCGTGTTCTCGATGGACGGCGACGTGGCGCCTCTCGAAGCCATCGCCGCCCTGTGTGCACGTCATGACGCGCTGCTGGTGGTCGATGAAGCGCACGCGGCACTGGGGCCCGATCTCGCGGATCTGCCGTGCGAACTGCTGCGCGTCGGGACGCTGTCGAAAATGCTCGGCGCCCTGGGCGGCTGGGTGGCCGGATCACGCTCGCTGATCGAACTGTTGATCAATCGCGCCCGTCCGTTCATCTACACGACGGGTCTGTCACCCGCTGACACCGCAGCCGCGCTGGCAGCCTTGCAGATCTGTTGCAGCGAGGAAGGCGCACAGCTTCGCGCGCAGTTGCGACGCAACGTCGACATGATCGCACCGTCGCATCCATCGCCGATCATCCCGGTCATCCTGGGTGAGGATCGCGCCGCACTCGAGGCCGCCGAGTCGCTGTTGCAGCACGGCCTGTACGTGCCGGCGATCCGACCGCCAACCGTACCGCAAGGCACCGCCCGCCTGCGCATTGCTTTGTCGGCCGCTCACACCGAGCCGATGCTGCAGCGGCTGCGGGAGGCGCTGCAATCGTTGGGCATGCAGCGATGAATCGACCGCGACTGCTGATCGGCGTGCTCGGCACGCACACGGAAGTCGGCAAGACATGGGTTTCCTCACGCCTGCTGGCACATGCACGAGCCCAGGGCTTGCGAGTCGCGGCACGCAAGCCAGTGCAATCGTACGACACGAATCCCATCGTCACGGACGCACAGCAACTGGCTGAATCGACCGGCGAGCCGATCACTGTCGTCTGTCCGGAGCATCGCTGCTATCCGCTGGCACTCGCACCACCGATGGCCGCGGACTTACTGAAACGACCGCGCATTCTTCTGCAGGACATTGTCGACGAGATCCAGTGGCCCGCAGGCGTCGATATCGGCCTGGTGGAAACGGTCGGCGGCCTGCTGTCCCCGCTTGCTCACGACGGTGACAGCGTCGATCTCATCACGCGCTTGCAGCCCGACCGCATCGTGTTGGTTGCTGACGCGGGGCTCGGCACGTTGAACGCCGTGCGACTGTCGCTTGCCTGCCTCGCCCCACTGACCGCCACCGTGATGCTGAATCGTTTCGATGCCGGGAATGAATTACACCGGCTCAACCGGGCCTGGCTGACAGAGAAGTACGCGGCGAACGTTGTGACGACGATCGAGGAACTGGCGGCGCAGGTGCTCGCTGTTCGCTGACGAGTGTTCTCACGATAAATCGTAGCTGAGTCAGTCAGCTGTCGCGCACCGCGTGGGCCGCATGCCATCCTGACTTGGGAGTGCTGACTTGGGAGTGCTGACTTGGGAGTGCCAACTTGCGTTGCCCTTCCCGGTACGAGCCGGGTCCGCCAAGTCCCTCGCCCTATTCTTCCAGCCGCGAAGCGCGCTGCCGCAGTGGCCCCTTCAGACTTGTCGTAGATGTCCGACTGAAGTCGGACCTACAGAAAGACCACGCTGACCATCCTTGCTGACTCGTCACTCCCAAGCGTTGGCGTTATCGGCAAAATCCGTGCGCTGTGGACGCACGACGCAGAAGCGCTGGCCCGTTGGCGCCTCCAGGATCCACCACCGCAGGCCCTTCTCGACGCGCCTGGCTCCCAGGGCCTCCAGCCGTTTGACTTCGGCTTCGATGTCGTCCGTTTCGATATCCAGATGCAGCCGGCTCGGATGATCCACCTTCTGCACCTCGATATGCAGGCCGTCCTGCCCAGTGAGCATTTCGCGATATTTCTCCGGCGCGTGCTCGTCATCCAGCGGGCGCAGTGGATAGCCCAGCGCTGCACTCCAGAATGTCGAGGCCTGCTCCAGGTCCGGCGTGTTGCAGTCGATGATGAATCCGGCGAGGCGACTTTTGTGCATGGGAGAGAGGGGGCAACGACAGAAGTTGTTGACACGTTAACGCATGCCGATGACACCGGATGTCATGGTTGCCGCTCCGCGGCATTGGGATGTTCGCCGCGGCGCGTCCGGTTCATCGCATCCAGCAGGTCATGCACATCGTCGCGCGCGAATATCTCTGCCGTATTCAGCACGACCTTGCGTTGCCAGTTCGCGTGTTCCTTGTCGGTGCCTGGCACGTTGACCGGATCGATCATGCCGATGAGGTCTTCGATCTGCAGCATCGCGAAGTTCGCAGCCGACAGACCGAGGTACGCATGGATGCCGCGTGCGAGTGCCGCCGAATAAGGCGGCAGCGGATCGTGCGGCTGCCAATGCCACAGGCCCTCATGCACGAGTGCAGACATCATCGCCGGCAACTCGGCAGCGCGCACTTCCTGCACCGACTTCAGGATCGCCTCGCTCGGATACAGGTTCAGTTGCGCACGCAGCGCGATGTCGTGACTTTCCCACCAGCTGCGCAGCGTCGGCAGATCGTGGGTCGTCACAGTGGCCAGCGCATTCTTCACGTACCGTTCCGGCGCTTTGAACAGGCCTGCTTCCTGCTCGAACAACAGCACCTTGTAGTGGTTGAGTTCGTAGTGCTCCATAGCCACACGCACTTCATCCGGCACCGTGCCAAGGTCCTCGCCGATGACGGCACAGTGATGCCGCACGCTCTCCAGCGCCAGGATCGCGATCAGATCCCGCAGCGGATAGTGCACGTAGGTGCCGTGGGCCGAGATCATGCCGCGAGGCACCCACCACAGCCGGAACAGCGTCATCACATGGTCGAAGCGCAACGCAGCGACCGAGCGCATGTTGTTGCGGACCATGACGATGAAGGGCTCGTACTCCTGGTTCGCGAGCTCGAACGGATTCTGCGGCGGAATTCCCCAATCCTGACCTTTCAGTGCGAGCGCATCCGGCGGCGCACCGACGGAAGCCGATTGCAGATACAGATGACGATTGGCCCAGGTTTCCGAGCCGCCGGAATTCGCACCGACGGCAACATCGCCATAGAGTCCGATCGACATGCCACTCGTGCGTGCCAATGCCTGCGCACTCGCCAGTTGTTCTTCCGCCAGCCATTGCAGCCACAGAAAGTAGTCGACTTCCACCACCCGTTCGCGCGCGAAGCGATTGACGGCCGACGACGTCGGGTCGCTGTACTCCTCCGGCCAGCTCGGCCAGCCCCAGTACTGCGGCCCCTGACGACGAAAATCCGCATCGAGCGCATCGTAGATGGCATGCAGTTTCAGCGGCTCGCCGCGCGACTGGACGTAGGTGCGAAACGCGACCGCGCGTGGCGAATCGGTCTGCAGATGCTCCTTGCGGAAGTGCTCGTACAGCAGTCGCAGCATGTCGAACTTCGCACGCGCGACACCGGGATAGTCGACATTTGCCGGCGCACGCAGCCGCTGCAATTGCGTCTGGAATTCCTTGCTGGCAACTTTCGCGCGCGCCTCTGCGCACTCGGAGAACTCCGGCACGTCGGGCACGCTGATGTACAGCACGTTGAGAAACTGGCGGCTCGACGGACTATACGGACTGATGTGCGCGGGATCGGCGGGCATGAGCGCATGCAAGGGATTCAGTCCGACGAGCGTGCAGCCGAGCGGCGCTGCGAAGGTGATGAGTTCACGCAGATCGCGGAAATCGCCGACACCCCAGTTGTCGGCGGAGCGCAGCGAATACAACTGCACGGCAATGCCCCAGACCCGCTGTCCTTCCGCAATGATTGCCGGTTGATGACAATGCGGCGGCGTGACGATCAGGCGGGTCTGCGCATTCAGTCCCGTATCGAGAGTGACTGCGACCCGGTGATATCCCAGCGGCAGGTCGGCCGGAAGCTGTAACAGCACGCGGATAAAACTCCGGCCATCGAGGTCGCCGCGTTCCGCAACCTCGAGACCCTTGAGCTGCGCCGAACCTTCCGCGCGACTGCCGTCCTCGTGGGTCAACACCCACCTCAGCTGCGCCGCCTGCAGATCGACGGGAATCGCGATCGGCAGCCGCGGCGCTTCGCCTGCCGTACAAACGACCGCCGGCGGCGCCGCACGCATCCACCGCGATGTCTCGAAGGCATGAATCGCCGTATCGATGGATTGGTCGTCGCTGACCTCGACCCCGAGTCCCGACAGGATCGCGATGCGACTCGCCCGCGACACTTCGTGCAGCTCGCCCCGAAAGTCGTGGTACGAGCCGGCGATGCCGTAGAGCTTCGCAAGACGATCGAGCGGATCTTTCTTCATGGCACCTCTTTGCGGAGTCCACAGAACGGAGATGGTCTCCACGGGGGGCACGGGGCAACACCGGGTGAAGAATTCTCGACACTATCGGCAGCTCTTCAACCCCGTGTTACCCCGTGTTCCCGTGGAAACTGTTCCGCGGATCAGTTCAGCGAGAAACCGCTGCGCACGCTGAGCGGCGCATCGCCATCGGCCAGCAGCACGCAGGAATGAGCGGCGACGACGCAGTTCTCGCCCGCGGCAATGCGATTGCCGAGATCGTTGGCGCGCCAGCGCGCCGTGTCGAAGACGATCTGCCATACGGCATTCGTCACCGGTTCGGGCAACTTGAAATCGACGGGTTGGTCGCTGGTATTGCATAGAAACAGCAGATGGCCGTTCGGTGTTCCGTGCGGATCGGTGAATGCCTGCCCGATCAGCACACCGATGGC
Source organism: Povalibacter sp. (assembly GCF_036520495.1). Classification (GTDB taxonomy): domain Bacteria; phylum Pseudomonadota; class Gammaproteobacteria; order Steroidobacterales; family Steroidobacteraceae; genus Steroidobacter. The sequence continues at coordinate 27,656 of NZ_DATDJO010000010.1, forward strand.
GCGTGCGTTCTGATCGTGCCAGTCGCTTGCGGTGAGCTCGTGACCCAGCGGATGCCGCCAGCTCACGTCCTTGTGTTCGCGGTCGACCTGTCGCGCGCCTTTCAGGAACGTGTCGCGGCGCAGGCCGGGAGCGCGTTGACGCAGCGTCAGCAGTTGCCGCACAAACGTGGTCAGCCAGCTGCGACGTCCGGCCAGATCCCAATCGATCCAGCTGATCTCGTTGTCCTGGCAGTAGGCATTGTTGTTACCGCGCTGCGTGCGACCGAATTCATCGCCCGCCTGCAGCATCGGCACACCCTGCGACAGCAGCACGGTGGCCAGCAGGTTGCGAACCTGCCGTTCGCGCAGCTCGATTACCTGCCCGTCTTCCGTCGGCCCTTCGATGCCGCAGTTCCAGCTCAGGTTGTGGTTGTGACCGTCGCGGTTGTCCTCGAGATTGGCCTCGTTGTGCTTCTCGTCGTAGGCGGTCGCGTCGTACAGAGTAAAGCCGTCGTGACAGGCGACGTAGTTGATGCTCGCAGTCGGCCGGCGTCCGGTGCTGCGAAACAGGTCGCTCGATCCGGCGAAGCGCTCGGCGAAATTGCCGAGAATGCCGGGGTTGCTGCGCCAGAAGCCGCGCATCGTGTCGCGGTACAGGTCGTTCCATTCGGCCCACTGTGGAGGGAAATGCCCGAGCTGATAGCCGTCCGGTCCGATATCCCAGGGCTCCGCGATGAGCTTCACGTAGCGCAATGACGCTTCCGCGGCCACTGCCTTGAAGAACGCGGCATCGGTACGAAAGCGTCCACTCTCGCGACCCAGCACCGCGGCGAGATCGAAGCGAAAGCCGTCGACATGCATCTCTTCGACCCAGTACTTGAGGCAATCGATGATGAGCTGCCGCGTCGCCGCGTGCTCGATGCCGATCGTATTGCCCGTGCCGGAACGATTCACGTAGTGACGCAGGTTCGTCGGTTCGAGCTTGTAGTAGGACGCGTTGTCGAGTCCGCGCAGGCTGAGCGTCGGGCCGCTTTCATTGCCCTCGGCCGTGTGATTGAACACGACGTCGAGAATTACTTCGATCCCGGCGGCGTGCAGCGCCTTCACCATCGTCTTGAATTCGGCGACGGGATCGGCGATCGCGTACTGGGGCGCGGGCGCGAACCATGCCAGCGAGTTGTAGCCCCAGTAGTTCACCAGCCCCTTGGCGCTCAGAAAGCGCTCCGGGACGAAGGCCTGTACCGGCAGCAGTTCGATGGCGGTGATCCCGAGGTGTTTGAGATAGGCCACGACATCCGGATTCGCGAGCCCCAGGTACGTACCGCGCTCCGGTTCGGCGACGCGTGGATGCAGTTTGGTGAATCCCTTGACGTGCGCCTCGTAAATGACGGTGTCACGCCACGGAATGGCAGGCGGCCGGTCCTCGCCCCAGTCGAACGCAGTGTCGATGACCCGCGCTTTCATATTGAACGGCGCGCTATCGACGGAATTCCATGTCTCCGGCATCGACGCATCGGCGGTGACAGTCGATCCCAGCAACCCATCATTCCAGGTGAAGTGCCCGGCGAGTGCACGCGCATAGGGATCCAGCGACAGCTTTGCACCGTTGTAACGCAGGCCATAGGTCGCATCGAACGGTCCGTAGGCGCGAAATCCGTAGATCACGCCCGCGACGCCATGAGGGGTCGGTAGAAAACCATGCCACACGTTCTCGCTGCGTTCCGGCAAGGGAATTCGCGCCAGCTCATGTTCGCCGCTGGCATCGAAGAGGCACAGCTCGACCTTTGCCGCACCACTGGAGTACACGGCGAAATTGATGCCTTCGGCGGTGAGCGTGGCGCCAAACGGTTGCGGCGAACCGGGCAGAAGAGTGACGTTGGAATATTCCATGCGTCGCAGTGTAACGCCTGAGATGTACTGTGTAAGCGCAGCGTGCTGCTTACGCGTGCTCTTCGTGCGTCACAGCTTGCGCGCCCACACTGTCATGGCAAGCGGCGGCAGATCCAGTGTGATTCGTGCCGGAAAATCCCGAAATGGTTCCGCCGACGCCACGACCTGCGTCTGCTGCGAGTAGCCCGAGCCACCGAACGCGGGTGAATCGCCGTCGAGGATCTTGCAATACTCGCCAGCCTGCGGCGCACCGAGCACGTAGCCGTTGCGCGGTACCGGCGTTGCATTGAAGACGATCAACAGCTGCGTGCCGCCTTCGCCCGGCAGGCGCTGACGCATGAAGGCGAACACGCTCTCGTCGCGATTGTCTGCTTCGAGCCAGCGGAACCCCTGCCAGTCGTGCTCGCTCGCGTGCAGTTCGGGATAGTCGCGGTAGAGACGGTTCAGCGCGCGATTCCAGTCCTGCAGCTGCCGATGATGCGGATGCTCGAGCGCGCCCCAGGCGAGATCCTCGTAGTCGCGCCACTCATGCCACTGGCCGAACTCGCCGCCCATGAACATGAGCTTCTTGCCGGGATGCGCCGCCTGGTAGCCGATCAGCAGACGATAGTTGGCGCATTTGCGCCATTCATCCCCCGGCATCTTGTCGAGCAGCGACCGCTTGCCGTGCACGACCTCGTCATGCGACAGCGGCAGGATGAAGTTCTCCGAGAACGCGTACATGAACGAGAACGTGATCAGGTTGTGCTCGTGACACCGGTGCAGCGGATCGAGCGTCATGTAGCGCAGGGTGTCGTTCATCCAGCCCATGTTCCATTTGAACCAGAAACCCAGGCCGCCCAGATGCACCGGCCGTGTGACGCCGGGAAACGAGCTCGACTCCTCGGCCATGGTCACGACGCCGGGAAAGTAGTGCCCCACTGTCCAGTTGAGCTGCTTCAGGAAATCGATGGCTTCCAGATTCTCGCGTCCACCGTACTGGTTCGGCAGCCATTCGCCGGGATTGCGCGCGTAGTCGAGATACAGCATCGAGGCGACCGCATCCACGCGCAGGCCATCGATGTGATATTCCTCGAGCCAGAACACGGCGTTCGACACCAGGAAGTTGCGTACTTCGTGGCGGCCATAGTTGAAGATCTTCGTGCCCCACTCGACGTGCTCGCCGCGACGGCTGTCCGCATGTTCGTACAGATGGGTGCCATCGAATTCCGCGAGACCGTGCGCGTCGCGCGGAAAATGCGCCGGCACCCAGTCGATGAACACGCCGATGCCGGCCTGGTGACAACGATCCACGAACCGCTTGAAGTCATGCGGCGAACCGTGACGCGCCGTCGGCGCGAAATGCCCGAGCACCTGGTAACCCCAGGACCCGTCGAACGGATGCTCGGCCACGCCGATCAGCTCGATGTGCGTATAGCCAAGATCCAGCACGTAGGGAATGAGCTGATCCGCAAGTTCGTCCCAGGTGAGGAAGGCAGGCTTGCGATGCCATGAACGGCGCCACGAACCGGGATGCACTTCGTAGATCGAAATCGGCGCGCGCTGCGGCTCCCATCGTGCGCGCGCCGCCACCCATGCGGCGTCGTTCCAGTCATATCCGGAAAGGTCCGCAACGACGGATGCATTCTCCGGACGCAGCTGCATCTGAAAGCCATAAGGGTCGGCCTTGAGCACACGCTGTCCCTGCTGCGTCGTGATGGCGAATTTGTACAGCGCACCCGGACCGAGGTTCGGCATGAACACCTGCCAGACGCCCGAATACTCGATGCGCTGCAGGGCCGTGGCCCGATCGTTCCAGTCGTTGAAATCGCCGACCAGGTGCACCTCACTGGCATTCGGCGCCCACACGGCGAAACGCGTGCCGCTCACGCCATCGACCACATCCGCATGCGCACCCAGCTTGCGATAGATGTGGTGGTGATTGCCCTCGCCGAAGAGGTGCAGATCGAGGGAGGAGATGGACATGAGGCGCTAGGTTGTAGGCTGTAGTTCTGTAGGAAGACTCAGATCACCGGCTTGATGCCCCAGATCTTGTCCGCGTACTCGCGAATGCTGCGGTCGCTGGAAAACGGCCCCATGCTGAGCGCGTTGATGAGGGCCTTGCGGGTCCACTCGTCGGTGTCGCGAAACAATGCATCGACGCGATCCTGTGCGGCCGCGTAGGTCTCGAAGTCCGCCAGCACCAGGAAGTGTTCGCCGTCGCTCATGATCCGATCGACCACGGTCGTCGAGTCCGCAATGTTGTTCGGCGTGAACAGGCCCGACTCCAGCGTGTCGATGGCACGCTTGAGCTCCGGATTGGAGTTCACGATGCTCGAAGGCGAATAGCCCTGTGCGCGTCGCGCGACGACTTCCTCGGCCGTCATGCCGAAGATGAAAATATTCTCTGCGCCCACGGCATCGCCGATCTCGATATTCGCGCCGTCGAGCGTACCGATCGTCAGCGCACCGTTCAGCGACAGCTTCATGTTGCCGGTGCCCGACGCTTCCATCCCTGCCGTGGAAATCTGCTCGGACAGATCGGCCGCGGGCATGATCTCCTGCGCCAGTGAGACATCGTAGTCCGGCAGGAAACACAGCTTCAGTTTGTCGCCGACGCGCGGATCGTTGTTGATGACGTGCGCGATATTGTTGATCAGCTTGATGACGGCCTTGGCCATCAGGTAGCCGGGCGCCGCCTTGCCGGCAATGATCACGACGCGCGGCACGATGTCGGGCGCTTCGTTGTTGATGATGCGCAGGTAGCGCACGACGACATACACGACGTTGAGCAGTTGCCGCTTGTACTCGTGAATGCGTTTCACCTGAACGTCGAACAGCGCATCGACATTCACCTGCTGGCTCAGCAGCAGTTCGATGGTTTTCGCCAGCCGCAGCTTGTTGTCGCGCTTGATGGCGCGAAAGCGCTGGCGGAAATCGGCATCGTCCACCGCCCACTTGAGGCGTTCGAGATCCTCGAGATCGTTCTCCCACGCCGAGCCCAGCTTCTCGGTGATCAGTGCTGCAAAACCCAGGTTGGCCTGCTTCAGCCAGCGACGCACGGCGATGCCGTTGGTCACGTTGATAAAGCGATCCGGCCACAGCTGCGCGAAGTCCGAGAAAATGGTCTCGCGCATCAGGCGCGAATGCAGCTTGGCAACGCCATTCACCCTGTGGCTGCCGACCACCGACAGATATGCCATGCGCACGCGCCGGTCGCCGTCTTCCGCGATCAGGGACATGCGCCGGCGACGATCCATGTCGTTCGGATACTTGGCGCTCACCGCCTCCAGAAAATCGCGATTGATCTGGTAGACGATCTGCAGATGACGCGGCAGCAGGCGCTCGAACATCTCGACCGGCCAGGTCTCCAGCGCTTCCGGCAGCAGCGTGTGATTCGTGTAGCCGCAGATGCGACGCGTCATCTGCCAGGCGCCGCTCCAGCCGATGTGATACTCGTCGACCAGCAGACGCATCAATTCGACGATCGCGAGCGCAGGGTGCGTGTCATTGAGCTGGATGGCGAAGGCGCGTTCGAGCTCGTCGATGCCACGGCCGTCCGCAAGATGCTGCGCCAGCATGTCCTGCAGCGACGCACTCACGCAGAAGTACTGCTGGCGGAAGCGCAGTTCCTTGCCCTGCGGCGTCGAATCGTCCGGATAGAGCACGCGCGACAGGTTCTTCGCGTCGATCTGCTCGGCTACGGCCGCTGCATAATTGCCGTGATTGAAATCCTCGATCTTGAACGGCTCCACCGCACGGCCCGACCACAGGCGCAGGTGATTGACGGCCGGACTGCGATTGCCGGGAATCAGGAGGTCGTACGCGACCGCCCAGACATCATGCGTATCCATCCATTCGCTCTGTACGCGTCCCTTGTCGTCGCGCATCGCACGACAGTGACCGCCGAAGCGCACGCGATATCGGATACCGCCGCGACCGCTTTCCCAGAAGTTGTGCATGCCCAGCCACGAACTGGCGACTTCGCGCTGCGCGCCGTCAGCGCCGATCACCTGCGTGAAGATGCCGTAGTCATAGCGGATACCGTAGCCGGTCGCCGCATAGCCGAGTGTCGCGAGCGAATCGAGAAAGCATGCCGCCAGCCGCCCCAGGCCGCCGTTACCGAGTCCGGGATCTTCTTCCTCCGCAGCGATTTCTTCGAGGCTGTGCCCGAAGCCCAGCAGCGCCTCGCGCACTTCATCGATGAGCCGATCATCGAACGACGACAGCGCATTGATGAGACTGCGCCCGAGCAGGAACTCCATCGACAGATAACAGACCCGCTTGACGTGCGCCTGGGTGACGCGCGTGCGCGTGGCGATCCAGCGCTCCGCCAGTTCTTCGCGAACGGCAATCGCCAGCGCATCGTAGAAATCGCGACGGCTCGCGCCCGCCGTAGATTTGCCGAGCGCACGCTCGAGCCGATCGACGATGGCGTCTTTGACTACGCCGGGGCGCAGAGTGATGGCGGATGGGAGAGAAGACATGGCGACCGGCTAACTGGCCAACTGGTCAGCTGGCCGACTGGCCAGATCAATACACAGAGCAATGAGCGCGTTCATGCAGCGGATATTTCCTCTCTGGCCAGTGACCAGCAGACCAGTTGACCGGTTGGCCAGTTAGCCAGTCAGCCAGTTAGCCAGTCAGCCAGTCAGCCAGTCAGCCAGTCGGCCTCTATTTCACTTCCACCACTCGCTCTTCCACGATCCGCCACGAGCTCTGCTCGCGGACCATCACGAGTTGTTTGCGCACGGAATTGGTTCCGAACTTCTGCACGAAGCTGGCCACGCGGCGATCCGGACCTTCCGGCTCGACCGTCAGGCTCTCTACCATCGATTCGGGCACCGGGCCGGTGGCGACCTGTTCGCGACGCTGCTCGAGCCAGGCGCTTGCGCCCGCTGTATCGGTGGGGGCGACGAAGCCGGTTGAATAGAGTGCGACGACCGCATCGCCTTCACGCGCTGCCCAGGCCTGGGCCCAGCTCGCGACGACTTCCTCGGGCGAACGTGCGACGGTGCCGCTCGAACGGAAATACGACGGCGCGGCGGCGAGACAGCCGCTGCCCGACGCCGCATTGCCGGACGACGCTGGTCCTTCGGGAATGGCCAACGCTGCCGACCGATCCGGCGAGCTCATCCCCTCCGGAACCCGCAGCGGCGCATTGTTGCGCGCCGCCAGGTAGGGCTCATCCGGATCGAGGCAATTACGGGAGGCTCCGCCGCATGCCGACAACACCAGGGCACCGAGCACCACCGGAACAAAGCGTCGAAAAGACAGCAACATCAGGATATTTCTCATGAAAAACCGGGAAAACCGTAGCCGGAGGGCCACCGGTTCGAGTGGCGCCTACCGTACCGGCAGCACGCGGGGATGGCAAGGCGCGGAACCAGGAGGTTTCACACAGAGTACACAGGGATCACAGAGTTCCCGACCGGGGAATGAAGCTCCCGGAATGCCGTCCATACCCCCCTTCGTGGTCGCGCTGGTGGCTGTTCTCCCTCTCCGGCGGCTCTTTTTAAACTCTGTGCTCTCTGTGTGAAATCCCATCCGATTTGCCTCCACCGGACTGCCACATTGGCTGCACCGCTGCGGCACAATCCGGCGCCACGCTCGGCATGACGCCAGATCAGAAGAAACGCTACATCTATATGAGTGCAATCGGCGAGAACTTTCGCAGGGCGCTGCGCGCCATCGTCGGCGATGTCGCATGGACCAAGCCCGCCTGGATTTCGAACTGCGACGCGGCTCTGCGGCGCGGGAGCGCGCACGTTCGCGCCAATCCCCGTGGCTTCGCCATCATCGCCGGTGCCGCGTTGGCGAGCATCGCCGGTGGCATGGCGCTGTGGCGCTGGTATGAAAGTCAGCCGAAGCCGGTCGAGGTTGCGTACGAAGTCCACGTACCGGCCGTCACCTGCTACGCGTGCGAGCCGCCGGGCACACCGAATCCGTTGATCGTGCAGTTCGCCGCCTCGGCGGCGCCGCTCGATCGCGTCGGCCACACGATCGATCCCAGGCTTACAGGCATCGCGATGTCGCCGGAATTCGCCGGTCAGTGGACCTGGGACGACGACAAGTCGCTGCGCTTCCAGCCGCAGGCCGACTGGCCGGTCGGTACGCGCTACACCGTGAAGTTCGATCGCAAGAACTTCGTTGCGCAATCCGTGCGCCTCGCTCGCTACGACTTCGAGTTCACCTCGCCCGCGTTCGACGCCAGGATCGCGGCCATCGAGTTCCACCAGGATCCGGTCGTCGCCGGCAACAAGAAGGTCGTTGCGGCCGTCGCGTTCACGCATCCGGTCGATCCGGCGAACTTCGAGAAGCGTGTGCGCCTGCAGATGTTCGATCGCGTCACCGACAAGACCGAGAAGGAACTGGCGGCGCCCGCCCACACGATCGTGTACGACAAGCTCAAGCTGAACGCCTACGTGCATTCGGCGCAGCTCGAAGTGCCGCCGAAATCCGGCCGACTGCGCATCACCATTGCTCCGGGCGTGCAGTCCGCACGCGGCGGTAACAGCACCCGGCAGCCGTTGGCTAGCGATGTCGAAGTGCCGGGTCTCAACAGTCTGAAGATCGCGAATCTGGCGCTCGACATCGCGCGCGATGAACGCAACGAGCCGAACCAGATCCTGCTGGTGTCGACCTCGTTCTCCGTCACGGAGAAAGAACTGCCGACCAAACTCAGCGCGTGGTTGCTGCCGCTCGAGCATCCGGACCCGAAGCTGCAGCAGGAATTCGAGCGCAGGCACGGGAGCAACAAACCCTTCCAGTGGACCGCGGCGAACTTCCGGCCCGAGGTCCTGAACGCCAACACGAAACTCGAACTGGCGCAGATTCCCGGCGAACAGGATCACTACGAGAATCACAGCTTCCGCTACACCGCCGATCCCGGCCGGCAACTCTATGTACGCGTGAGTTCGGGACTGAAGTCGTTCGGCGGCTATGTGCTCGGCGAGGCTGTCGAACGCATCCTGGAGGTGCCCGAGTTCCCGCGCGAACTCAGCATTCTCAGCAAGGGCTCACTGCTGTCGTTGTCGGGCGAAAAGACGCTCTCGCTGTTCGCGCGCAATGTCCCGGCAATGCGCATCGAAGTCGGTCGGTTGCTGCCCCGGCAGTTGCAGCACCTGGTCTCGCAGACCAGCGGCAGTTTCGAAACGCCGCATTTCAACAACTGGGCCTTCGACAGCGCGAACATCACCGAGCGGTTCGTGAAGATCGCGCCGCTGCCGCAGGTCGCGCCAGGCAAGCCGCAATACGAAGCGCTGGACCTGGGCGACTACCTTGATTCGCAGGCCGGCGACCGGCGCGGCATCTTCCTGCTGCGCGTGCAGGCGTGGGATACCGGCCACGATCGTCCGATCGAACATTCGGGTGATAACTGGAACGACGCTCGCAACGGCGGTCTTGCGGATGCGCGGCTGATCGTCGTGACCGATCTGGGCCTGGTCGTCAAGCGTGCCGTCGACGGCTCGCAGGATGTGTTCGTGCAGTCGGTCGCCGATGGCACACCCGTTTCCGGTGTGACCGTCGACATCATCGGTCGCAATGGCCTGCCGGTGCTGACCGAAACGACCGATGCCGAGGGGCACGTCCGCTTTCCCGAGCTGAAGAGTTTCCAGCACGAACGTCAGCCCGTGCTGTATCTCGCACGGCGCGGTGGCGACAGCTCCTTCCTGCCGCTCTCCGCAGGCTGGGACGAGCGCGGCCGCGCACTCGATCTGTCGCGCTTCGATATCGGCGGCGTGCAGAGCAATGCCGATCGCGGTGCGCTGTCGGCGTATGTGTTCTCCGATCGCGGCATCTATCGGCCGGGCGAAGAAATCCGCGCCGCGGCGATCGTCCGCAGCCAGGACTGGCATCGCAAATTCGCCGGCGTGCCGCTGCGACTCGAGATCACCGATCCGCGCGGCACCGTCATCCGTCGCGAAACGTTCGTACCCGGCCCGGCAGGCTTCGGTGAAATCCGCCAGCCCACGCGCGAGACGTCGCCGACCGGCACGTACACGTTGTCGCTCTCCGTCGTTCGCAACGCGAACTACGGTGACCTGATCGGCTCGACCACCGTGCAGGTGCGCGACTTCCAGCCCGACCGGTTGCACATGTCGGCAACGTTCTCGACGCAATCTGCCGAGGGCTGGGTCTCGCCCGACGATCTCTCGGCACAGATCACACTGGAAAATCTGTTCGGTACGCCGGCCGAGAACCGCCGCGTCACGGCGCAGATGACACTGACACCGAGTTTCCCGGCATTCCGTCGTTATCCCGATTACCAGTTCTACGATCCGCAGCACGCCCGCGAAGGTTTCAACGAACCGCTCGCCGCAACGACCACCGACGCGTCGGGCAAGGCGACGCTGGCCCTCAACCTGCAGCGCTTCGCACGCGCGACCTATCGCCTGCACCTCGTCGTGCAGGGCTTCGAGGCCGATGGCGGCCGTGGCGTGACGACGGAAGCGGCGCAACTCGTGTCGAACATGCCGTACCTCGTCGGCTTCAAGCCCGATGGCGATGTGTCATATCTGTCGCGCGGCGCGGCGCGCAACGTGAGCCTGATTGCGATCGATCCGCAGGCACAAGCCGCTGCCGTGACCGGGCTGAAGCTGGCACGCCTGGAGACGCGCTACGTGTCGGTGCTGATGCGCCAGCCGAACGGCACCTACAAGTACGAATCGCGGCGCAAGGAATCCGTCATCGACGAGACCGACCTGTCGATTGCGCAGCAGGGCCATACGCTGAAGCTCGCGACCGATGCGCCTGGAAATTTCGCCTATATCGTGCGCGACCCGGCGGGACAGCAGCTGGCGCGCATCGACTACCAGGTCGCCGGCGAAGGCAATGTCACGCGCGCACTGGAAAAGAATGCCGAGCTGGAATTGTCGCTGTCGAAGAAGGACTACGCGCCCGGCGAGGACGTCGAAATATCCATTCGCGCGCCGTACGAAGGCGCGGGCCTGATCACGATCGAACGCGAGCGCACGTATGCATGGCGCTGGTTCAAGACATCCACCAACAGCACGGTGCAGACGATCAAGCTGCCCGCCGGCCTCGAAGGCAACGCCTACGTTGCAGTCACGTTCGTGCGCGATCCGGGCTCGGCCGAGGTCTACACGAGCCCTCTGTCCTACGGTGTGCAGTCGTTCGCAATCGATGTCGACGCACGGCGCAATCCGGTGAAGGTGGAAGCACCGTCGCTCGTGAAGCCGGGCGAGACGCTGAAGCTGCGCTATTCGACGGACAGGCCGTCGCGCATCGTGCTGTTCGCGATCGATGAAGGCATCCTGCAGGTCGCCGGCTATCGCACGCCGGATCCGCTGGGTCATTTCTTCCAGAAGCGTTCGCTGGAAGTGTCGACCTCGCAGATCCTCGATCTCATCCTGCCGGAGTTCCGTCATCTCGGTCTGTCCGCTGCACCGGGCGGCGACGCGGAAGGCCTGCTGGGCAAGCACCTGAATCCATTCCGTCGCAAGGGCGAGAAGCCGGTGGCCTACTGGTCGGGAGTGCTCGATGCGGACGCGACGGTACGCGAAGTCGAATACACCGTCCCTGACTACTTCAACGGCACGCTGCGGATCATGGCCGTTGCGGTAACCGACGATCGCGTGGGCGTCCACGAGTCGCGCTCGATCGTTCGCGGCGACTTCGTCCTGTCGCCGAACGCACCGACCACGGTCACGCCCGGCGATGAATTCGATGTCAGCCTGGGTGTTGCCAACAACGTCGAAGGCTCAGGTCCCAACGCCCAGGTCGATGTGACGATCACGACAGATAGCGGCCTGGCGATCGTCGGAGATGCGACACAGAAGGTCGCGATCGCGGAAGGTCGCGAAGGTTCGGTTCGCTTCCGACTGCGCGCACTCGATGAACTGGGACCGAGCGTCATGAAGTTCGCGACCAGCACCGCGGGTGGTGCAGGCAAACGTCAGATCGATCTGAGCATCCGGCCCGCGACGCCGTTCATGACGCAGCTCAAAGCCGGCGTCATCGACAAGGGTGAACGCGATGTGCCGATCGGCAGGACGCTGTATCCGCAGCACCGCACGCTCGAAACCGGTATCTCGGTGTTGCCGCTGCAGTTCGCGCACGGCTTCGTCAGCTACCTGTCGAACTATCCTTACGCCTGCACCGAACAGATCGTCAGCCAGGCAATGCCAGCCGTGCTGCTGGGTGCGAAGCCGGAGTTCGGCTACGTGCGCGCCGAGCCCGGTGCGGATGTGTCCGCGTTGATCGGCGAACTGCGCTCACGCCAGAACGACGCAGGTGCGTACCGCCTGTGGCCCGGCAGCGACCAGGTCGTCGAATTTGTCGCGCTGTATGCGCAGCACTTGTTGATCGAAGCCGCCGAACATGGCGAGCCGGTGCCTGCCGACCTCACCGAGAATGGCAATAACTACCTGCGCGCAATCGCCACACGCGATGGCAACAACCTGACCGAAGAGCGTCAGACCGCCTACGCCATCTACCTGCTGACCCGGCAGGGACAGCGAACGACTGCGGAAGTTGCCGCGCAGCGTAAACGCCTGAACGAGCGCTATCGCGGCCAATGGGAGCAGGACCTGACGGCAGCCTGGCTCGCGGCGGCGCTGGATCTCATGAAGCAGGATCGCGATGCGACGAATCTCATCGAAGGCATCAGGTTCGGCTCGAAGATTCCCGATGAGATCTACTACGACGCGATGACGCGCGACGCATTGCTGCTCTTCATTACCTCGCGTCACTTCCCCGAACGGCTGAGCAGCATTCCGGCCGAGGTCATGACGACGCTGGCGCAGCGGATGAACGATGGCTACTACCATTCGCTCTCCGCGGGCACGACGCTGCTGGCGCTCGATGCCTACGCCAATGCGACCCAGGGCGCCGAACGCAACCTGTCCATCGCAGAAGTGCTGAAGGACAAGAAAGTCCGCGCCCTCACGCTGCCACCGGGACTGTTCCCGAAGACGGCGTTCTCGGATCAGGCAGCCGCTTTGCGCTTCGGCAACAACGCCGGTATTGCGGGCTACTACCTGATCGAGCAATCCGGCTTTGATCGCGCACCGCCGACGACCGCGATCAAGGAAGGTCTCGAAGTGCTGCGCGAATACACCGACGCCAGCGGCAAGCCGCTCACGCAGATCACGATGGGCCAGCAGGTCGACGTGCGCCTGAAGTTCCGCGGCCTGAAGGCGGACACCATCGGCAGCATCGCACTGGTCGACTTGCTGCCGGGTGGCTTCGAATTGGTCGTACCGACCCAGCCGACCCAGACCCCATTCGCCGAAGCGACGGGCGAGGCAGAGAACGACTCTGGCGCTGCCTACTCCGGCTGGCAGTGCCAGGTATGCGTCAACACGACAGCCATGCTCGAGTACGCCGATATGCGCGAAGACCGCGTCGTCTTCTACGTCAGTGCCAATCGCGACGTGCAGGAGATCGTCTATCGCATCAAGGCCACCAACGTCGGCACCTATATCGTCCCGCCGGCCTACGGCGAAGCGATGTACGACCGCAGCGTCGTGGCGCGATCGACGGCCGGCAAGCTCACTGTTGCCAGACCATAGGAGGGAAGCCGGAGTAACCGCAAAGAACGCATAGAACGCATAGACAGAGAGATTGGCCGCGGAAAGGCGTAACAATCTCAAATTCTCGAGCGAACCGAGTTCCAGTCTGTGCGCGTTTGCGCTTTTTTGCGGCCATTTCCTTCTTTGCGTTCTATGCGTTCTTTGCCCCGCGGGATTTCCTTTCGGTCACGGTTACTCCGTTCCGGTTTTCTGATCCTCGCGATAGCAGTGATCGCGGGCACGACAGTCGGCGCGATCAGGTTCTGGCCCCGGGAGCCTCTCGCCCAGCAGATTCCCTCCTCGACCGCCGTGTTCGACCGCAATGGTCGGCTCCTGCGCCTGACGCTGGCGCGCGATGAGCAGTATCGGTTGTGGACGCCGCTGGAAGACGTGTCGCCGGAATTCGTCGATGCCTTGTTGCTGCACGAAGACCGGCATTTCTATCGCCACCTCGGCGTGAATCCTGCAGCGCTCGTACGCGCCGCATTCTCGACGTACGCCGGCGGGCCGCGCGTCGGGGGCTCGACGATCACGATGCAGCTGGCGCGATTGATGTATGGCATCAACACGCGCTCCATCGGCGGCAAGTTCACGCAGATGCTGCGGGCGGCGCAGCTCGAGCTGCTGTACTCGAAGCACGATCTGCTGGAAGCGCACATCAACCTGATGCCCTACGGCGGCAACGTGCAGGGCGTCGGCACGGCGAGCCTGGTGTATTTCGACAAACCCGCCGCCAAACTCGGGCTCGCGGAATCGCTGACCCTGGTGCTGATTCCGCAATCACCTGCGCGCCGCGATCCAGATGCCGATGAACCGGTCGCCTTGCGTGCCGCGCGTGAACGCCTGTACGTACGGTGGCGCGAGGCACATCCGCAGTCGGACTCGACGGATCCGTATGTGTCGATGCCACTGCGCTATCGACGGCTCAGCGAGCTGCCGTTCATGGCGCCGCATTTCGTGAACGCCGCGTTGGCAAGGCAGTCCATCACTGGTTCCCGCCGTATCGATACGACGCTCGATATTCCTCTGCAGCGTCTCACGGAACGGGTCGTCGCCGGCTACGTTCGCGAGCAACTTGATATCGGCATCCGCAATGCCAGCGCATTGCTGGTCGATTCGCGCGACATGGCGGTTCGCGCCATGGTGGGTTCGGCGGACTTCCATTCCGCCGCGATCCAGGGACAGGTGAACGGTACGCTGGCGAAGCGCTCGCCGGGATCGGCGCTCAAGCCGTTCATCTATGCGCTCGCGATCGATCAGGGGCTGATTCATCCGCTCACTGTGCTGAAGGACGCACCAGCGGCGTTCGGTCCGTTCAGTCCCGAGAATTTCGATGGCCGTTTCGTCGGTCCGATCACCGCGACCGAAGCGCTCACGCGCTCCCGCAACATTCCCGCCGTGGCGCTCTCTTCGCAATTGGCACAGCCGAACCTGTATCAGTTCCTGCGCAGTGCAGGCGTGTCGCGCATGGCCTCGGAGAAACACTACGGCCTGGCACTCGCGCTGGGTGGCGGCGAAGTGACCATGGAAGAAGCCGCCATGCTCTACGCGGCGCTCGCGAATCGCGGGCAACTGGCGGCGCTGCGTTACTTTCAGGATGAACCACAATCGCCCGGACCGCGGCTGCTCTCCGAAGAAGCCAGTTTCATGACGCTCGACATGCTGCGAACCACGCCGCGCCCCGACGATCCGTTCACGCGCAAGCAGGATCGATTGCCGGTGGCGTGGAAGACCGGCACGTCGTGGGGTTTTCGCGATGCCTGGACGGCGGGAGTCTTCGGGCCGTACGTGCTGATCGTCTGGGTCGGCAACTTCGATGGCGGAGGCAATCCCGCATTCGTCGGCGTGCAGGCGGCGGCGCCGCTGTTCTTCCGCCTCACCGATGGCATCACGTCGGGTGATCGCTCGCTGGCCGAACCCATCTTCCGACAACCGCCGCGACTGGAGCGGGTCGAGGTGTGCAGCGCCTCCGGCGATCTGCCGAATGCGGACTGCCCGCAGATCGCCAGTACCTGGTACATCCCGGGCGTGTCGCCCATCCGCGTGAGTCAGATCCACCGTCGCGTCTGGATCGATACGCGTACCGGCGAACAAGCGTGTCCGCCGTACGATCCCGCAACGGTCCGCAGCGAAGTCTTCGAATACTGGCCGACCGATCTGCTGCAACTCTTCACGCAGGCCGGCATGCCGCGCCGACGCCCACCCGCGCCTGCCGATTGTCAGCGTGATGTGCCCGGCGGCACACCACCGCACATCACTTCACCCGTGACAGCTGCCACGTACACCGTGCGCGCTGCGCGGGTCGGAAAGGAGTCCATTCCGCTCGCGGCGAATGCGGACAGCGAAGTGCGCCGACTGCATTGGTTCGTCGATGACAGTTACATCGGCACCGGCGCACCGGGTGTCGCCATAGGATGGAATCCCCAGGGATCGGGGCGCTTCATCGTCCGCGCCGTCGACGACCGCGGGCGAGCGGATAGTAGCCGGCTGGAAGTCGTACTGGTGAGATAGCTGACGTGATCGGGCCCGGCGCAATCGTTCAGCGTGTGAGGCACCCCGATCCATGCTGGTCGAATCCGCCGTCGCACGCCCAGTCGTTTCCGGACGCGGTGCAGACTCAGCGAGACCAGGTACAGCGAAAGCCGGATGAACCTGTCGTGCACAGCACGGCGGCCGCAGTCATCGCAGGCTTCCTGGGCGGCGCCGCAGCAGGTGCGGACGGCCCCGGGTTCACGACTGCATCCTGAGCGTCCCGCCATCGCGATTCGGACAATCTGAACAGCCGACGCTGGCGCGCGCTGGCGCTGCTTGCTGCCATCCGGTTCTTCATGTGCGTAGTGTCTGTCGCATGACGTCGAGAATACCAGCCGGTTCGCAATCGCGAGTGCCGGATCTGCGTTGCACGGTCGAGCGAGTCCCGTCCCGCGGTTCCGCTGTACGTTGCGTCAGATGGGAAAATCCTTGCAGCATCCCGTGTCGGTTCACCACCGCTTTGATCGTCGTGGTTCCCCAATAGACGGCTCCCGATGACCGGCGCCGCCATCCCTGTTCGGTACACGTGCCTTTGCTCGCCGCGATGCGCAGGTTGCGACGCGGGACATCGGTGGCCACATCGGCGAGGACATAGAACTGGCCCACATGATCGTCGATGACATCGTCGGAAAATCCTGCTGTAGCGTTATCAGGGGATGAGCCGTCGTGCCATGAAACGACGATGCCGGCTTCATCCAGCATGGCGAGCGAATAGTCCCGGACAGCGGGAGACATGGCCATGCGGATGCTGGCGCCTCGACGGTGCAACGCCCGACGTCGCAACATCTGAGCCTTGTCGGACGCGCGAGCGGCGCTACCGGAGGAGTAGCGCGCTGTTTCGCAGGGCGTTGCGATGCCCAGCACCTCGCTCCATGAGCGGATTGCCGGAAACCGTGCGCGCGCGTCCACAGCCCATCGCACGCCGGCCTGGCATCGACGCCATGTATGACGAGCGATGCGCCGCGATCCGTTCCTCACATGCGTCCAACCCATACTGCCGCTCCGGTATTGCTGCGTGCAGCATGCTCTGCCGGTGCCGACGCGTCCGTGCGACATCGAACATAGAGGTCGACGACCGGGCTGCGATACAGCCGGGTTTTGCCTCAACGCATGTGTTTCCCGAGGGTCTGTTCGTATGTCCGGTTGCCCTGCTGGTAGCAGCGGCACGAGGCCCGCTGCAGTCCCTCGCCGTCGAGGATGGTGATTTCCCCCCGGACGTAACTGATCAATCCGCGTTCGTGCAGCTCGCTTGCGGCGCTGGTGATCCCGGCGCGTCGCACGCCAAGCATGTACGCCAGGAATTCCTGCGTGAGATTAAAGCGATCGCCATGAGCGCGATCGCGGGTCAGCAACAACCAGCGAGCGAGGCGCGCCTCGATGAGATGGTAGCGGGTGCAGGCGGCTGTCTGTGCGAGCTGACTCAGTAGCACGTGGATATACCGGTTCAACTGCTGGCGCAGCGGCGGATGCCGTTCCAACGCGTCCATGAATGCAGTCGCGCTCATTTTCAGGGCGGCACCGGCTCCCTGCACCAGCGCGAGGTGCGGCGATGCATTCACGCCAAGCAACAGCGATGTCCCCAGCATGCCTTCGTTGCCCACGATCCCCACTTCCAGCCGCGCACCGTCATCCAGAGTGGTCACCAGCGATATGAAGCTCTGCGTGGGGAAGTACACGTGGCGAATCCGGTCGCCGGGTTGGCAGATGACAGCCCCGAACTCCAGTTCGACGCCCTCGCAGTCGGCGAGGAACCGACGCCGGCTTTGCGGGGGTAATACAGAAAGCAGCCGATTGGAAAGCGTGACACGCGGCGAGCCGGTCATGCCGGCGCCGCGGCGGTCACGAGCGTCCCGCTGCCGGCTATGAGGCGGAGTCGTCGTATTGTCTCGGTGGGCGATTTCATGACTCACCAGCGTACACGCGCTGGTGTCTGGATGGATGTTCGCGTGCGTACGGAGAATCCCCTGCCGCTATGAGCGCTGCCGTACAGACCGCGGCCCTGCGAAACGCAACAATCCATCTTTTGCAAGAACGAAGCTCAGCCCCGATGCGACGCCGACGACCGGCCTCCAAGAATCAGATCCGTCAAGGCTCCAGTTCCCCATGAGCGCGGAAATAAACGGCGAAACCGGCATTCAACCGGGCGACTTGCGTACGTCCAGGGCGCTGTTGCGGGCACCGTCAAAGCAGCCGGATCTGCCGGCCCAGCTGGCGGCGTTCTGCGAGCTGTCCGTAGCACTGGTAGACGACCCTCGAGCCGCCATACGCCGATCTCTGGAAATCGCCATTCGCCTGTGTGGCGCCGGCAGTGCCGGCCTGAGCATCCTGAGCTCCAATGACTCTGGTCACGAAACCGTTCGCTGGGAGATGGTCAGCGGTGCACTCGCACCGCATGAAGGGATCGAAACGCCGCGCGATCTCAGTCCCTGCGGCCTATGTCTCGACGCCAACGAGACTGTCCTGATCGGCCAGCCGGAGCAGGCGTTCTGCGGCCTGCGCGACACGCTGCCTGCGATCGTCGAAGATCTGATCGTTCCCCTGCACGACCACACCGACAAGACCATCGGCACGCTATGGGTTGCCAGTCACGACGCGACGTCGCACTTCTCCCGCGACGACGCGTCCATCCTGGAACGAGTCGCGACGCAGGTGAGGCTGGCGCTGACGCTGCAGGAGAAATCCAGAGACGCCGTCTACGCGTTGGCCCTGGTCCAATCGCATCAACTGGCACACCAGAAACTGCTTGCGCTCGATCTGGCCGAGGAGCGCCGACTGAGAGAACGCGCCGAAGCATCGGACAGGGAAGCGCGACAGCTACTGATGTTCAGCAACACAGCGCTGATCGAGGTGAACCATCGGGTCAAGAACACGCTGCAGATCGCGGCAAGCCTGCTCTCCATGCATGGCCGCGCAACCACGTCTGTCGAAGCGCGCGATGCGTTGCGGGAAAGCTTCGGGCGGTTGCACCTGCTCGCCAAAGTGCACGAGATGCTCTATGTCGGCGACGACGGCGTGCAGGAGATCCTAATATCGAAGCTGCTTCACTCCATGGGAGATGCGCTGCAGGGCGTGTTCTCCGACCTGTCTGGCCGGGTCGGACTGCAGATCACTGCCGATCCGATCGTGCTTTCACCCGACGACGCCATTCCGATCGCATTGCTGGTCAACGAAGTCGTCACGAATGCCTACAAGCATGCTTTTCCGGAGGGCAGCGCCGGAATGATCCGCGTCAACTTCAGTTGTGTAGCGGAGAGCGTGATGCTTCTGCGCATCATGGACGATGGGATTGGCATGGGCCTCGCCGGCCGCACTGGCAGCCTGGGCCTGAAACTCGTTCAGAGCCTCGCGGACCAGCTGCAAGCCAGTCTTGCATTCGAGAAGCCGTCGCACAGCGGCGGTACGGTGGTGACACTGAGGATTCACCGTGCAACGCCGGGAGCCGACATGGCCGGCACAGTGAAAGCCGTTCGCGATGCAACCTCAACGTGACGCGGTCAGATCGGGCAGCAGACGGTCGCACTCCTTCTTCACGACTGCATAGCACTCGCAGGTACGCGCTTCGAGGCCGGGGCGATCGAGCACGGTGATGCGGCCGCGGCTGTATTTGATCAGTCCCGCCTTCTGCAGATTTCCCGCGGCATCCGTGACGCCTTCGCGCCGAACACCGAGCATATTGGCGATCAGTTCCTGCGTCATCACCAGTTCGTTGGAAGACAGGCGATCGAGACTGAGCAGCAGCCAGCGACACAATTGCTGATCGAGAGAATGATGACGGTTGCAGACGGCCGTCTGTGCCATCTGCGTCAGCAGCGATTGCGTGTAGCGCAGCAAAAGATGCTGCATGGCACCCGCGCGGGTGAATTCTTCCTTGAGCAACTGGCCGGTCAGCCGATAGGCATGACCTGCGCTCTGCACGACTGCCCGGCTGGGTGTGGTTTCTCCACCCATGAACAGCGACACGCCGATGACGCCCTCATTGCCGACGACGGCAATCTCGGCGGAGCCGCCGTCGGCCATGACGTACAGCAACGACACGATGGAATCGATTGGAAAGTAGACGTGCCGCAGCACGCTGCCGGATTCATACAGTGCCTCGCCCAACGCCAGAGGCACCAGCGTCAGGTGCGGCCGCAGCCGTTCGAGATCCGGCATTGGCAACGCTGCCAGCAGGTGATTTCGTCGAAGATCGTGGGCGTGCTGCAAGGGGCTCTGCCCGGTATGTGCGGTAGCGTACACCGTACGCTGATTGACCTGGGTACGCCAGCGCACCGACTTTCGATCGTTCCCGGCAGATAGTGTGTGCTGCGACAGCGCTCGGAGAAACGTGACTGTTCTGATCATGCTTCGCGAGCAAACCCACACGGGCCGCATTCTGCTTCACAACTTTTCCAGAGCGCTGCGGCGTCGACAAGATGAGATTTCAACGGAGCACTCATGAGCCGTTTCACTACCGACCGACAAGAGCCTCGCCGACAGCGCTTCTCGGGGCCGTGGAGTCCAAATCCCTGGTTCAACTTGCACAGGATCGGGCCACACAATCATCAGGACACCCACCAACTGCAGATGCAGGCCGTGCCTCCCACGCCATATGAAGTCCCCTGGCCGCAGATGGAACCCGGCGCTGCGCCAGACCAGCGTCGGACAGACCGGAAAGAGCAGTGGACCGCACTGAAGCGGTGGCAAGACGAGGGCGGGCAAAATATCTGAATTCGTTCGGACCAGTGGCCATGGCGATGCTTCGCTGGTACCCAGCTCTTCCGATCCGCCAATGGCAGGGAATGCCATCTCGCGGCGATGTGGCGTTGCTGACGCCGTCAACGGTTTCGTCATCGGCAACGAATCGCTCAACCCGGGTCATCGTTATGGCGCCGCGCTGCTGGATCGCGGCTCCAGCCTGGGTCACTACCTCGCCTCAGGTGCTTGCGGCTTGCAGAACGCCATGACCAGCACCTACAGCGGCGCGGTCGTGCGCACGACGCACGTCACTGGTCTGTTCACCGATATCGGCATCACAGTCGGACTGTGGCTGCGCGGCCAGGCTGCGGACCGGCGACGCGTGATCCTCTACGTGACGCTGATCTGCGGTTTCATTCTGGGCGGGACCGTCGGGGCCGCGGGCTTCAACGTCCTGCGTTTCCAATCCATGCTGATTCCGGCATCTGTGGCAACGGCGATGGCCGTCGCCTATCTGGCGTACTGGCATCGGCAACGGCAACTCGCGCAACCCCGCTAGCGCCGCTCGTCCGGGACTTATCGGGGTCTGCGCACGGCTCGCAGCTTGCCGCTCTTGCCGCCGCCGCAGAAGAATCGATCGCCGCCATCGGACTCGAGCCCGGACACACCGACTCCCGCTGGCATGGTCAGGCGCTCTGCAACTTCGCCGGTGCGCGAATCGATGCGGCGTAACTCGCTCTCATCGGCTTCCCATGTGCCATGCCAGAGGTCGCCATCGACCCACGTCACTCCTGTGACAAAACGGTTGGATTCGATGCTGCGCAGGATCTTTCCGGTGTCGGGATCGACCTGGTGGATCTTCCGCTCCCGATACTCCCCAACCCACAACGAACCTTCGGCCCACGCGAGTCCCGAGTCGCCGCCACCACCGGGCGCGGGGATCGTCGCGATCACATGACCAGTCGCCGGATCGATTTTCTGAATGCGATTCTCGGCGATCTGAAACAGATGCTGACCGTCGAAGGCCGTGCCTGCATGGGCGGCGACGTCGATCGAGCGCAGCGTCTCGCCACTGTCCGGATCGAGAGCAGTCAGCTTGTCGCCGGATGCAAACCAGACATGCTGGCCGTCATACGTGACTCCGTGCACGCCATCGACACCCGGAAAGGGCCCGTACTCGACAATGATTTCAGCAGTTGAATGTTTCATGGCTGCATCCTAATCACCCGGCAACGGCGCCGGGAGTAACAAAGTCGTCGCGAATCCCGGCAGCGGCGGCATCGTCCAGCGACGCGCACGTCCCCGCCCGAACCATTGGACCCTGCCTGTGCTGGCGAGCGAGTCGAGCGCACGCTGCACGGTGCGCTGACTCGTATCCAGTGCAAGCGCCAATGCCGAGCTTGACCACGCTTCGCCGTCTGCGAGCAAGGCCAGCACGTCGCCATGATCCTGGTCGACCGGCCAAGCCAGCACGACGACTTCGCGTGCCTGTTGCGGTGCCAGTACGAATCCCTGTTTCGTCGCGCGCACATCGGCCAGCGCCCGCAGCACCCGGCGCAGCCGGCCAAGCTCGACACGCAACCGCGCGCGATACGATTCGTCGACACGCCGCGCGCGGAAGGCACGCGAGACGAGCACTTCCCGCGACACGTCTGCCGGCCATGCTTCGGCAAGCGCACGTACCAGCGTGAACAACACAGGACGCTTCGCCAGCGCAATCACGCTGCCCGCGTGGCGCACCTCATGACGACAGGCATCGACGATTACCGCGCGCGACGCCAGCAACACTTCGACCTCCCGAGGCATCAGGAGCCGGTCCGCACCTCCTGCAATCTGGCGCACCGCCGGCCTGTTCAGAACCAGGACTGCGTTCTCGACTTCTGCCAGCAGCGCAGGGATTCCCGCGTGATGCGCAGCGCGATCGGCCCGGGCAAGCGCCGCTCGCGCAACTTTCGTTCGCATGCGGCGCATCGCAATTCCTGCGACAACCAGTTCGTGGACAGCCTTCAACGCAGGCGGCAACGGTGCCGGATCGAACTCGGCCAGCGTACGTTCGGCCTCGTCGAGCCGGCCGATCAGGACCAGGCGCCGCGCTTTCAGGTAACGCGCATGGGCAGCGTTCACATGATCGCCGCGCACTTCGAGCACCCTGCAAGCCGCATCGAGCGCCGGCATCGGCCAGCTCAGCTCGCGCGAGGCCAATGCGATCTCGGCCTCCGCGACGACACATCGTGCGCGCGCCACAGGCTCTCTCGGACCGAAGGCGCGCGCCGCACGGCGTACGAGCGCTCTTGACCGGACGAAATCACCGAGCTGCGCCATCGCGATGCCACGCAACGCGAGCGCAGGCGCGTCATCGCGCAAAGCGACGCATCGCAGAGCGCCGAGCGGATCGCCCGCAGCCAACGCACGCGCTGCCGCCGTGATCAACGAATCCATCGCCGCCCCGTCACCACAACTCCACTCGCCACTCCGACTGATGCGTCCTGCTACTGTATCCCACGAAATCAACGCGCGAGCAGCTCGCTGAAGCGCCGCCGATCCTTCAATGAGGCCGCAGCAGCCACGGTGCCAATGTGGGACTCACCGTGGGCATGCGCTGAAGCGCCGCCGATCCTTCAATGAGGCCGCAGCGATCACGCTGCGGAAACCCGAAGCGTCACCCACAGGGATCCGCGGTTCGCCCTTCCTTCAATGAGGCCGCAGCGATCACGCTGCGGAAACCGCACGATCGCGGGGCCGTGGGCAACGCGGGTGAGGCCTTCAATGAGGCCGCGGCGATCACGCTGCGGAAACGCCGGAGGCTGCGCAGCGGCGCATCAGCAACGCACTCCTTCAATGAGGCCGCAGCGATCACGCTGCGGAAACGATCATGGGTGCGAACTTCACGCGCGCATCCACGAACCTTCAATGAGGCCGCAGCGATCACGCTGCGGAAACTGGCGGCGACCTCATCTCTGACGGTCTGATCATCAAGCCTTCAATGAGGCCGCAGCGATCACGCTGCGGAAACCTTCAGCCACGCATCGACTAGCTCTTTAGAGCCAACCCTTCAATGAGGCC
>NZ_DATDJO010000011.1:0-178832 GCF_036520495.1 Povalibacter sp.
GCCCGATACCCAGCGCGATGGAGTCGCAACACTCGCGACTGGTCGTTGTCCGATCAAGTCTGGCTGAATCGGCCGACGCAGCCTGCCCTCATGCAGGAGGCTGCTTAGAACCGGAGGCGACAACTACGTTGACAGTCGCCGGTATCAGCTGAAGTCGCTCGACTTCGTGTTGATGTTCATTCCGATTGAGCCGGCGTTCATGCTGGCGGTCACGCATGATCGAGACCTGTTCATGGAAGCCTGGAACCGCAACGTCCTGCTGGTCAGTCCGTCGACACTTATGTTCGTTGTGCGGACGGTGGCGCATCTGTGGCGACAGGAAGCACAAAGTCGCAACGCTCAGGACATTGCAAAACGGGGCGCCGAGCTCTACGACCGGTTGCAGGCCTTCGTCCTGGATCTTGAGAAGGTGGGTGACCGGTTGAGGCAGGCACAAGACAGCTTTAATGATGCCCGCGACAAGCTGAGCAAGAACAAGGGCAACGTCATCCGGCAAGCGGAGATGCTGAAGAAGCTTGGGGTGAAGCCGACGAAGGCATTGCCCCTGACCCTTGTAGAAACTGCCCTGGAGGGGGAGCCCGAGGGGGATGACTTCCTCGAGGATCAGATGACTGCTGAGAGCCTGGGGTCAGGTCTTGCAATCCAGCAGTTCAAGCCGAGCAAGCAACCTGCTGATGGTTGAATAGTGAACACCCCCATGAGCGGCGATCTGTCGCATGATGAACCGCCCGGAACGGTGCAGCGGCCCGTCTCATGGACGGGCCGGAAATATTGGCCGATCGAGTAAGTTTTGCGTAATTTGCAAGACCTGACCCCAGAAATCCCTACCGATCACCAAAGTAAGACGCCACCGCCGCCAGACAGAACGGAGCGACCAGCGTGGTGTGATAGGCCTCGTACACGGCAGTGTCGCCGCCGCTCAGCTCGAGCGCCCCCTTGGCCGCTGCAAAGCCCGTCTTGAGTTCGACGTAGGGATCACTGAGCGAGATATCGCCGTCGACATCCAGCACCGTGATATTGGCGGCGTTGTTGTCAGACCAGTACTGCTGCATCAGCGCCGTGTTCATGTAGAGCACGGTGGGATCTTGATCACCGGCGCACAGCAGCGTGGGTGACGTCGGCACCCAATTGCGCAGATCGTTGGCCTTGAATGCCTGGCGCAGACCGTTTGCCGGGGCGGCGGCAGGCCGGCCGTCGGTCCGGGTGGGAAAGCCGCCGTCTGGATTCGTCTGTGTATCCTGCAGGTAGTTCAATCGATAGCTGTTGAGGATAAGCGCCTCGGGGCCGAAGCCGCGTGCAAAGACAGGGGCGAGCTCCGATGGGGACGTCGCGGGAGTGAATGCAGCAAATGCCGGGTCTGGCGGGGTGCTGCTGAACAGTTGCTCGCGCGGCAACTGCCCCTGGTCGTAGATGGCGGAGCGACTCGCGGCAGTGGGTAGCAGCGATTCGATGGTGGGGGCATAGCGCGCATCGAACATGTCTGCCGTGTTGCTGTAGATGTTGCCGTAGATGCGCTGATACGAAGTCGCAAGCCAGCTCACGAACAACGGCGCGCTGCCAACGACCTGACCCTGGAAGACTGCATCGCCAAATGCGCCGAGTGCATACGGCCCCGACATGGGGGCGGACGCAGTTACCGCTGTGCCATTCTGCTGCAACAGCCGGTGCGTCGCCATGGCGACGAACCCGCCCTGCGAATAGCCGGTGATGAACAGCTTGCCGCTGTCGGTAATGGTCGGTGCGGTGCTCGTCGGTAACGAACTGCGTGCGGCAGTCAGGGCGTCCACCGTGTCATCGGCCTGCTGTTGTGCGTGCAAGTAGGGATGCCACGGCAGCGACGAGGTGTCATAGCCCGCGTAGTTCGGTGCGACGACGATGTAGCCGCGTGCCGCGAATGCGATGGCCATCAGCAACCCCTCGGAACTGTTCGGGTCGCCGATGTTTGCGATGTTGAACGAGCGTTCGGGATTCGTGCCGTGGGCATACAGGATGATGGGTCGTGCTCCCTGGCACGTGGCATCGGTGCCGCCAGGGACCATCATCGCGCCTGATGCCGTAGTCGGCTGACCTGCCGGGTCCACTGTGTTGTAGCGAAGTTGATGCACATCTACGGAGCACACCGGATCGGCAATGAATTCCAGCAGTGTGGCCGCCGCCCCGTCGACGCCAGCCAGCGCCACCAACTGCGACGGGGTGTATGTCCCCAGCCGCTCAGGCGGGCTGACGATCAATGAACCTCGTCCCGAAGGCGAAGGCGTGGGCGGCTCGATGGGGCCGTCGTTTCTGTCGTTGTTGTCACTACTGCAGGCGGCGAGCAGGGTCGTCAGCAGCAGGGGTGCAATCAATCGGTATGCGTCAGCCATCGTAAGGAGCTCGCTCATGACCAGTAGATCGCATAACGCACGAGAACGATGAAAGATCGCCGCCAGCGATTTTGCGGGATGTTGGGGTCAGGGGGATGTTGGGGTCAGGTCTTGCAATCCAGCATTTCAAGCCGAGCAAGCAACCTGCTGATGGTTGAATTGTGAACACCCAGATGAGCGGCGATCTGTCGCATGGTGAACCGCCGGGAACGGTAAGCGGCGGCGACGCCGGAGGCGACATCGCTGGCGTAAACGAAGATGTCGGCTAACGACGCGGGCCTTTTTGTCACCTGTGAACGCGGAACTCCGGGTTCTCGCGTCTCGCTTCAAGCATCAGTGCTCGAGTCCGCTCGATGATGCTTCGTCGCTCAGGTAGATGTGCTGGGTCAGCGCGGGTCCACGGCGAACGCATGGCCATGCCGGCATCGACGATGCACGCATTACCGTTCTGCATCGGAGGCGAAGTAATGCAATACATCTGACACTGTCAGCCACGGTGGAGCGGCCGTGTCATGTACGACAGGTGCAGAGACTATTGGTCTGTCGGGTCAGTTTTGTGTGATTGCAAGACCTGACCCCGGACGTCCCGATGTTAACGCAACTGCGTTACCCTAGCGCCAATGGCCACGGGAGAGGTCAATAACAATGAAGAAGTGGTTGGACAAATACCTGAGCGAATCCCCTCGCGCCCGTAAGGTCTGCGGCTGGTTCATCGTCATGGGGCGATGGCTCAGAGAAGGCTGGGCCGTGTGGATCACACTCGGCGTACTCGCGATTGTCTTCGCTTACCTCTACTGCTGCGACTTGCCCTCCGACAACGAAGAGCGGGCCCGCATCGTTGGCACTCTGCTGCAGCTCGCGGGCATCGGCACCGTCTTTGAAGGCTACGAGAGAACGCGGGAGCAGTTCGGACATTCTCGGGCCTTTATGGCGCTCTGGCGTTGGCTCAAGAGCATCCCATGGCGGGGACCAAAGCCCATCAATGGCTTTGTCTCCGCGCAGTTGCCGTCTGTGACCGCGACAGCGGTGGGCGGTCGCATTCACGCCCGCTGTGAGGACGCTTGAGCAGCGCGTCGCAGAGCTGGAAGTGGGCGTAAACAGGATCGAGACCACGATGAAGGAAGTGCAGGCGGATCTAAAGAGGGAACAGACAGAGCGAGTACAGGCGGTGCAGGCGATGCAACATGAGTTGATCGCTCAGACGAAGAAGACGATGGAACTGCTCAAGTCGGTCCACACAGGCGGCTTGAGCATGTCAATCGCGGGGCTGCTATGGTTGGCCGTGGGCGTTGTAGTAGCCACCTTCCCTGACCGGTTCTTCTGAGAATTCGGTGTCTGCCGCGACGGCGCCGGGTCGAAGCTTCGCAGGTTCGTCGGCGACATCAGTCGGAATGGAAATTTCGAATCTTCGGCACGGCACCGCGCGATCCGCAAAGTTAAAGACGAGGATCTTGGGGTCAAGGATCTTGGGGTCAGGTCTTGCAATCCAGCGTTTCAAGGCGAGCAAGCAACCTGCTGATGGTTGAATAGTGAACACCCAGATGAGCGGCGATCTGTCGCATGGTGAACCGCACCGAACAGCAAGCAGCGACGACGCCGGGGGCGACATCGCCGGTGTCAACGAGAATGTCGGCTAACGACGCGGGTCTTTTTTATCCGCTGTGAACGCGGAATCTCCGGGTTCTCGTGTCTGGCTTCGAGCATCACTGCTCGAGTACGCTCGATGAATGCTTCGTCGCTCAGGCTGCGCCGCTGGTTCCGAACATCGGATATCGGGTAATTGATCATGTGCCGACTTCTATTCGGCGTCGTCGCGCGAACATCCCTACCCACCGCCTCCATGGGAAACGCTCGCATCGCTCCATTCAAGAACTGAATCCCCCACGCGGCACAAGTGGCTTCCCCAACTCACATTCCAACGACGCACGATCCCACTTCGCGCTGATCGCTGCCGCCTCATAGGTACTCTGCAGAAAGCTCAGCAGCTCGTTGTCCGGATCGCTGGCTGTTCGCAGCGCGGCGTAGGGCAGCAGAAATTCTCCCAGCGCATCGCTGAAGAATGCCGATGCAGGCCGGACCGGGAACTCGCGAAATCCTGCCGGTGTGGGATACGCATACGAATAGAACGCAGCGTCGCTCGTCGCGTTTCCCGGCCAGAAACCCGCGCTGCTCACTTCGTGCGAATACGCCTCCTGCATGACTTCCTGGCGCAGTCCGGGCACGGTGCCTGTGAACTTCGGGGCGAGTCGGCCCGAGAACCGGGTCACCGCCAGATCGAAGCTACCCCAGAAAAAATGCACCGGGCTGCTTTTGCCGACGAAGCCGGTGCGGAACTGCTTGAAGATGCGATCGGCCTGTCGCAGCACCTGGCCAAATCGCTCGACGTATTCCGGATCATAGGAGTTGTGGGTGTGATCGTCGGTGAACGCGACCGCGCCGGGAATTTCGCAGGGCAAGTCGCTGATCTGAACGTGGATGCCGACCTGGCGCAGGATCCGGTGGACTCCCTCATAGAAGTCCGCGACGGACATCGGGCTGAGCGAGATCCAGCGGCTCTGGCCATCGCTGACCTCGAGCATGAGTTCGTGACGCACGAAGTCGAAGCGCAGTTCGAACGTACGCGCGCCGTCGGGAATCGGTGAGGTCGTCAGGCCGTTGGACGTGACGTACAGCGCCACCTGCCAGCCGTGGTTCAGCCACGGCGTGCGTGACAGCCGGATCTTGCCGATGATCTGCGTCCACAGTTGCAGCGTCGCGCAGGTGTCACTCCAGCGCGCATAAGGCAGTTCGGGCCATGCTTCGCTCATGCGGACTCCAGGGAGCTACCGTCGGAATGGCATGGTGTGGGCGCCCAAGACGCCGCAGCAAGTCGCGAAACCCGTAGGCCACTACGGAGATAAGTCATTTGACCCAGTCGTGAGCGTTGCCCGCATCGTAAGATGAGCGCTCTGTAACGTGGGAGGCGGGTCGGATGGCAGCGAAACCGGATGTATTGCGGGTCGGTGTGGGTGGCCCGGTCGGGTCGGGCAAGACGGCACTGGTCGATCGTCTCTGCAAGCGCATGCGCGAAGACTTCGACATCGCGGTCGTGACCAACGATATCTACACCCGCGAGGACTGCGAGTTCCTGATCCGCAGCGAGGCGTTGCCCGCGGAGCGCATCCGCGGCGTCGAAACGGGCGGCTGTCCGCACACGGCGATTCGCGAAGATGCCTCGATGAATCTCGCGGCCATCGACGGTCTGATGCAGGAATTCACCGGCCTCGACATGATCATCGTCGAGAGCGGCGGTGACAATCTGGCGGCGACGTTCAGTCCGGAACTGTCCGATCTCACGCTCTATGTCATCGACGTTGCTGCGGGCGACAAGATTCCGCGCAAGGGCGGGCCAGGGATCATGCGATCCGACCTGCTCATCATCAACAAGATCGATCTCGCGCCGTACGTGGGAGCATCACTCGATGTGATGGATCGCGATGCGCGCAAGATGCGCGGCGACAAGCCGTTCGTCTTCACCAACCTCAAGACCGGCCAGGGGCTCGATGACGTGATTGCGTTCATCGAGAAGCAGGGGATGCTGGAAAAGAGGCCAACTGGCTAACGGGCAAACTGCTCCGCTGGCCAGAGATGGGAAATTCTTCACTCTGGCCGGTTAGCCAGTTTGCCTTCTCTCATCTCGCCAACGTCCGTACTGCTCTCGCAGCCGCCGACGCCCGATTCTCCACACCCAGCTTCACGAACACCTGCTCCAGGTGCTTGTTCACGGTACGCGGGCTGATGGTGAGGATCTCGCCGATCTCGCGATTGGATTTCCCGCGGCTGATCCACAGCAACACTTCCGATTCCCGCCCTGTCAGGGACAGCGACTGAGCCAGCACCTGCTCTTCGTTTCCGGTGACGACTTCGGTCAGGCGGAACAACAGCTCGTCGGGGCCCAGTGCGCTCAGCATGGATATCTCGATGCGTCGTCCGCCCACATTGATGGGAGGTCGGGTCGGTGAGCGGGTGCCTTCCTGGCGCAGCTGCGTGAGTTGTTCCACCAGCGCGGCTGGCAGGCTGGCGGTGTTGTCGTTCTGCGCAGGGAACAGTTCGGCGAGCAACTGACGCGCTTTGGGCGTGCACCACAGCAAGCGACCGCTGCGATCCGTGGCGAGCAGAAAACGTCCGGTGGCATCGAGCGCGACATGCGTGCCATGCGCGACGCGAGCATTCGCCAGATGAACGCGAATGCGTGCCAGTAACTCGTCGATGACGAGCGGTTTCGTCACATAGTCCACGCCGCCGGCGGCGAGTCCCTCGACGACGTGTTCGGTCTGGCTCAATCCCGTCATGAAGATGACGGGCAGCTGCGTCAGGAGTTTCTCGCGCTTCAGTCGTCGACAGGTTTCGAAGCCGGACATGCCGGGCATGACGGCGTCCATCAGCACCAGATCGGGTGTGATCTGATCGACCAGGTCCAGCGCACTGTCGCCATCGGTGGCGATCAGAACGGTGAAGCCCGCGTGATCCAGCGTGTCGGTCAGAAAGCCGAGCGTCTCGGGCGTGTCGTCGACCACCATGATCGTGTCGCGACGCAGTGCTTCGTTAACCATGGTTGCGCATGTCCTCTACCACGTTCATGTAGCGCTTCAAGTTGAAATTGACGACCAGGGCGCGCAGGTGCGCCGCGAACGGCTTGTTGGCGGCATCCTCGTCTTCCATCTGCTGCAGCTTCGCCTGAATGCCGCGCACATGGCCGATACGGCCGAGCTGATACAGGTCGTCCAGATGATGTCGCGAGTGCGTCGGCAGTGCGGCGGTCGAATCCGCCACCGTGGCTCCCGCGGGCAGTTCGTAGATCCAGCGCAGCCCGAGGACGCTGCCGATGCAATCGAGCAGCGCCTGCATGTCGACGGGTTTCATGATGAATCCATCGTGCAACGAGTCTTCGCCGCCGCCCGGGTGGTATTCATGCGCATTGGCCGACACCATGACGATACGGGCCTTGTTCTTCGTTGCACGCAGCTGCGCGGCGATCTGCCAGCCCGTCATGTCTGGCAGCGAGATGTCGACGAGAGCAAGATTCGGGCGGTGTTCGGCAGCGAGTTGCAGACCGCTCGCGCCATCGGAGGCCACGAACAGCTGAAAGCGTAGCGGTTGCAACAGGCTGCGAATGATTTCCACGTGCTGCGGATCGTCGTCGATGAGCAGGACCGTGAGTGCCGGGCCGTCGTGGTCGCGCGCCGTACCGGGGTGCGACTCCATCGGGTGTTCGTGCATCACTTCGGAGAGCAACAGGCGCACCGTGAACGTGGTGCCGCTGCCGAGCGTGCTGCGAAGACTGATCTCGCCGCCCATGATATGCGTCAGCAGCTTGGTGATCGTGAGGCCCAGGCCCGTGCCGGGAATCGCGCGGACGTCGGGCGTGTTGCCGCGTTCGAACGGCTCGAACACCCGATCGATGTCCTGGGAGGGGATGCCAACGCCGGAATCCGCCACTTCGAACTCGGCCACCTGGTTGCGATAGCGCACCGTCAGGCTGGCGTAGCCGCGTTCGGTGTACTTGATGGCATTCGACAGCAGGTTGATCAGGATCTGACGCAGCCGCTTCTGATCGGTGTGCACGTGCAACGGCAGGTGCGGCGGGCGCTGATAGCGGAAGTCGATGCCCTTGGCTGCGGCCTGCAGCTTGAACATGTCGACGAGCTGGTCGAGAAACTCCACCAGGTGCACCTTGTCGCGATTCAGGCGCAGCATGCCGTTCTCGATCTTGGAGACGTCGAGCAGGCCGTCGATCAGGTTGGTCAGGTGCTCCGCGCTGCGGCGGATGACGCGCACGGCGTTGTCGGAAGGTCCGGCGATGCCGCGTTCCAGCAACTGGGCATAGCCGAAGATCGAGTTCAGCGGCGTGCGGATCTCGTGACTGACGCCGACGATGTAGCGAGTCTTGGCCAGATTCGCGGCTTCGGCCACTTCCTTCGCCTTCTGCAGTGCTGCGTCCGTGCGCTTGTGAGCCTCGATTTCTTCCATGAGCATCGTGGTCTGCCGGACCGATTCCGTCTCCGCCGCGCGGCGACTCTCGTGAGCCAGCACGATGATCCAGGCCGCGATACCGGAGAGCACGACCAGGCTGAAGAACACTGCCCAGAGAGTCGAGCCGATGACGGCGCGTTCCGCATCGGTGAAACCGGCATTGTGATAGATCAGCGACAGCATCAGACCGATCGCGAGGTTCGACAGCAGCAGCAGTCCGACGAACTGTCCGGAGCGTGTATTGAGTGCGGATGCCGCGCGGCTCGGCAGCAGTACGGCAAGGAACC
Source organism: Povalibacter sp. (assembly GCF_036520495.1). Taxonomy (GTDB): domain Bacteria; phylum Pseudomonadota; class Gammaproteobacteria; order Steroidobacterales; family Steroidobacteraceae; genus Steroidobacter. Next base: position 8,663 of record NZ_DATDJO010000011.1, read on the forward strand.
CGCCCAGCTGCTCGTTGAAGCGACTGTTGGTCTTGCACATGTCGCGGCAGCGCGCTTCGAGCGTGCAGCACAACGAACAGATGGGGCCGGAGTAGGCAGGACACATCGCGACATCGGCACGCTCGAACGTGTTCTCGCAGATCGTGCAGCGCAGCTCGGCGCCATCCGGCAGTCCGGACGGCGAACGCGCGATGTAGTAACGGCCCTTCGTCGCCCAGGCAATCAGCGGAGCGGTGACGAAGGCGCTCAGCAGCGCCACGAACGGCGCCAGGATCTGCGCGACATTGCCGAACACGCCGACGAAGGCAAGCGTGGACGCGACCACCGACACCAGCATGGCGCCGACGCCGACCGGATTGATGTCGTACAGGTGGGCGCGCTTGAACTCGATATGCTTCGGACTGAAGCCCAAGGGCTTGTTGATGACGAGATCGGCCGTCAGCGCGCCGATCCAGCCCGCCGCGAAGTTGGCGTAGATCAGCAGGATGCTCTCGATGACGTTGAGAATGCCGGTCTGCATCAGCAGCAATGCGACCAGCACGTTGAACACCAGCCACACGACGCGGCCCGGATGGCTGTGCGTCAGCCGCGAAAAGAAGTTCGACCAGGCGATCGAGCCCGCATACGCGTTCGTGACGTTGATCTTCAGCTGGCAGACGATGACGAAGATGCCCATGAGGATCAGCGCGAAGGTTGGTGACTGCACCGTTTCGCGAAAAGCCACGAAGTACATTTCCGTAGGCTCGTCGGCCTGGTCGACCGACACGCCGTGCTTCAGTGCGATGAAGGCGAGGAAGGAGCCTGCAAGCAACTTGAAGGCGCCCATGATGATCCAGCCGGGACCGGTGGCCAGTAGTGCCGTCCACCAGCCGACCCGATTCTGCCGGGTGCGCTTCGGCATGAAACGCAGGTAGTCGACCTGCTCGCCGATCTGCGGCAGCAGCGACAACAGCACGGACGCAGCCATACCGAAGAGCAGGAAGTCCACGGAGCCGTCCGGATTGCCTTCGCGGCCGGTATAGCCGGTCCAATCGCCGACATCTGCTGGAAAATTCCAGGCGAGATAGATCAGGGGCAGGAACTGCAGGATCAGCCAGACCGGTTGGGTGACGATCTGCATCTTGCTGATCAGGCTGATGCCGTAGATCGCGATCGGAATCACCACCAGGGAACTGATGATGTGCGCCACCCACAGAGGCATGTCGAACAGCATCTTCAGCGCCATCGACAGAATGCTGGCTTCGAACGCGAACAACAGGAACGTGAACGATGCGTAGATCAGCGATGTGATCGTCGATCCCATGTAGCCGAAGCCGGCGCCGCGCGTCAGCAAGTCGAGATCGACGCCGTACTTCGCGGCGTAGTAGGCGATCGGCAGACCGATCAGGAACATCAGGATCGAGAACGCGCCGATGGCCCATGCCGCGTTCGAAAATCCATACGCCAGCGTGATGGCGCCGCCGATGGCTTCGCAGGCGAGGAAGGCAATGGGGCCGAGCGCAGTGTTACCGACCTGGAACGTCGATTTGCGTGCGCGTTCCGCCGTGTAGCGCAGCGCATAGTCTTCGAGCGTCTGGCTCGCAACCCACTGGTTGTACTGCCGCCGCTCGCGAACGATTCGTTGTCTGGCCGTCATTACGTTTCTTGTTGTGCCATCTCCTTGTGGGTTCGACGTTAGTCGAACAGTCATCCGGCTGAAGCCGGACCCCACAGGGCATTGTCGGCGGAAGATCCCCAGCGAGAGAGAGCAAGCCCTGTGCCAGCGCATCCGGCAAGGGTTTTATCGAGAAATTCACGAGCGCTTGCCGTCTTCCGGTGCGGCGAATTCCCGATGTGCCCTCTATTCGCGCAGCATCGCCTGCTTGCGTTTGCGTCTACGTCAAACGACCCATGGGAGTACGTCAAACACCCCGTACCGGGGGAGGGAACAGGTCCGTAGTTTCTGACGCAGGGATTCCCTGGCACGAGTCGAACGCTTGTAACAACTTTTCAAAGGAACACCGTTCATGCGTCAAAAATCGGCAACACCCTTGATCAGGCTACAGGCCGCGATGCTCGCACTCGGTGCCGCGTTGATCGCGTCACCGCTGGCGAGCGTACGGGCTGAAGACATCAACCTTCCGCCCGTATCCGTGGGCGCGGGCATTCGCACGAGCTTCACCAGCACGGACTTCGACGGCTCGGACGAAGACATCAACGACTTCACTCTCGACAGCGCCCGTATCTACATCAGCGGCAAGGTGACTGAGACCATCAGCGTCATGTTCAACACCGAGTACAACGGAGCCAGCGACGGTGATCGTCGGGTAGACGTGATCGATGCCGCTGTTCAGTTCGCCTTCTCGGACCAGTTCAACATCTGGGCGGGCCGGTTCCTGCCGCCCAGCGATCGGGCGAATCTTTATGGTCCGTACTACGCCAGCAACTGGGGCGTGTTTCGCGACGGTGTGCAGGATGGTTATCTTTTCGAGACCACGGGTCGCGATGACGGCGTCATGTACTGGGGCCAGTTCGGCATCGCCAAGGTGTCCTTCGGCGTGTTCGACGTGCCGCAGACCCGGGGTGATTCCGATGTTCTGTACGCAGGCCGTGTGCAACTCGACTTCTGGGATGCAGAGGGCGGCTACTACCTCAACGGTTCGTACTACGGCGACAAGGATCTGCTGGCCGTCGGCGTCGCCGCACAGAAGGTCCGCAGCAGCACGGGAATTACGGGGGACTTCCTGCTGGAGAAGAAACTCGGCAGCGGTGGCGTCGTGACCGTCGAGGCAGAGATCGCGGACTACCAGGCCCCGCAGGGTTATGTCGGCGGAGTCGATGCGGACAGCGACGGCTACTACGTGCTCGGTGCGTACATGTTCGCGCCGGTCGTAGGCATCGGCCGCTTCCAGGTGCTCGGCAAGTACGGTGAGGCCACCTACAAGTTCCTCAGCGGTGACGAGGACCTGAAAACGCTGGAACTCAACGTGAACTACATCATCAAGCAGCAGAGCGCGCGCATCTCGCTGTTCTACATCGATCAGGAACTCGCCGGCTCCGATGTCAAGCAGTACGGCCTCGGCGTGCAGGTTCAGATCTAGCGATTCCCGGTTGTGACCGCAGGAAATCCCACGGGAACGCCGGACCCACAGACTTTGCTACGAGGAACTACCCATGAAGCATCAACGCAAACTCAGCGGTCTGGCGAACCTCGCCGCCGCAATCTCACTCATCGCGGCCAGCGCCGCGAACGCAGCCGACACCATCAAAATCGGTGTGCTGCACTCGCTGTCAGGCACGATGGCCATCTCCGAAACGACGCTCAAGGACACCGTCCTGATGCTCATCGACGAGCAGAACAAGAAGGGAGGCGTGCTCGGCAAGAAGCTCGAAGCGGTCGTCGTCGACCCGGCGTCGAACTGGCCGCTGTTCGCCGAAAAGGCAGAGCAGCTGCTGGTGAAGGACAAGGTCTCTGTCGTGTTTGGCTGCTGGACGTCCGTGTCGCGCAAGTCCGTGCTGCCGGTGTTCGAAAAGAACAACGGTCTGCTGTTCTATCCGGTGCAGTACGAAGGTGAAGAGTCGTCGAAGAACGTCTTCTACACCGGTGCAGCGCCGAACCAGCAGGCGATTCCCGCCGTCGACTACCTGATGAAGGACATCGGCGTGAAGCGCTGGGTGCTGGCAGGCACCGACTATGTCTATCCGCGCACGACCAACAAGATCCTCGAGGCCTACCTCAAGGCGAAGGGCGTCAAGCAGGAAGACATCCTCATCAACTACACGCCATTCGGTCACTCCGACTGGCAGAGCATCGTGGCTGACATCAAGAAATTCGGCTCAGCGGGGAAGAAGACGGCGGTGGTCTCGACCATCAACGGCGACGCGAACGTGCCCTTCTATAAGGAACTCGGCAACCAGAAGATCTCGGCGGAAGACATTCCGGTCGTGGCCTTCTCGGTGGGCGAAGAAGAACTCTCAGGGATAGACACGAAGCCACTGGTCGGCCACCTGGCGGCGTGGAACTACTTCGAGAGCATCCAGAGTCCAGCCAATACCGAGTTCACCAGGAAGTGGAAGGCCTTCACCAAGAATCAGAAGCGCGTGACCAACGATCCGATGGAAGCCCACGTGATCGGCTTCAACATGTGGGTCAAGGCCGTCGAGAAGGCGAAGACGACCGATGTGAGCAAGGTGACGGACGCCATGATCGGCATCGAGGCGCCGAACCTGACCGGCGGTGTCGCAAAGATGCTGTCAAATCACCACCTCACCAAGCCAGTGTTCATCGGTGAGATTCGTGACGATGGTCAGTTCGACGTGGTGTGGAAGACCGCGGGCCTGGTGCCAGGCGACGCCTGGTCCGATTTCCTGCCGGGCAGCAAGGACATCGAGGCCGACTGGGTGACGCTCAAGTGCGGCAACTACAACAAAGTCACCAGGAAGTGCTCGGGGCAGAACTACGAGTGAGATGAAGCTGCTGGCGGCTGGGTTCCAGCCGCCAGCCAGCACCAAGTGCTCCTTTAGTGGGTCCGGTTTTAGCCGGACTCTTCAAGGCCGTCCGGATAAAGCCGGACCCACAGGGAAAGGCGCGAGCCGACAGCTCTCACCGACTGGAACGAATGATGCAGACACGATGGCACACCAACGACGGAGCCATGTCTTGTTCAAGAACGATTCGCTGGTTCGCGTCATGAAAGCTCTTGCGCTGTCCTTGTTTCTGATCGCCGGCGCGTTCAGCTACACAGTGCATGCCGAAAAGGGAGCAGAGAGCCTCGTCGCGACGGTCAATTCGCTGGCCACTGCCAGCTTCTCCGAAAAGCAGGAAGCCGTTGCTGCCATCGCCGCAACGCGTCATCCCAATGCGCGGGCCGTGCTCGCTGCACTGCTCGAAGGCTATCTTTACTACCGCACGGCAGACCAGCAGGTCTTCATCGTGCAGCCGACCGATGAGACGTTCACACTGACCGATGCCGCGACGCTGCAGTCCGCGGGTACTGGTCCGGCTGCGGATTTCAGCAAGGTCACCACCAACAACGGGCTGCGCAAAGCGCTCAGGGGATTGATTGCCGGGTTCGATCTGGCGGATCCCGATACCAAAGTGCGCCTGGCAGCCGTCAATGAAATGCTCCGCTCGATGGATGAAAGCAGCGTAGCGATTCTGCGTGAGCGCGCCGCCCGCGAGACCGACGACGGCGTCAAACATGCGATCGACAGCGGACTCGCACTGGCCGATCTCGACAGCGAAGCAGCAGAGACGCGCCTTGCGGCCCTGGAGCGTCTGAAGGGAAACCTGAGTCCGGACGTCTACAACCGCATCAAGGCACTCACGCAGCGTGGCGCCGACGGCAGTTATGCCGAACCGGACGAACGCATTCGTCGTGCGGCGGTCCTGACCATCGGCAGTATCGACAACTGGCGGGGCTTCTATGCCGGTGTCGAGACATTGTTCTTCGGCTTGAGCCTGGGCTCGGTCCTCGTGCTCGCGGCCATCGGCCTTGCGATCACGTTCGGCGTGATGGGCGTGATCAACATGGCGCACGGCGAGCTGATGATGCTCGGCGCCTACACGACCTACGTCGTGCAGTTGCTGATGCCGAATCACATCGGTGCATCGATCGTCGTGGCGGTGCCGCTGGCCTTCCTGGTCTCGGGCCTGGTCGGGGTTCTGATCGAGCGAGGCGTCGTGCGATTCCTGTACGGCCGGCCGCTCGAGACGTTGCTGGCGACGTTCGGTATCAGCCTGATCCTGCAGCAGGTCGTTCGCGACATCTTCTCCGCGAACAATCGACCGGTGGAGACGCCGGCCTGGATGGCAGGCTCGTGGCAGATCAACGAGGCGCTGTCGATCACCTATAACCGCCTGTACGTCATTCTCTTCATGGCGGTGGTGTTCATGATCCTGCTGTTCGTGCTGAAGAAGACGACGCTCGGGCTGAAGGTCCGCGCCGTTTCGCAGAACCGTGCGATGGCGAAATCGATGGGCGTGCGGACCGAGTGGGTCGACGCGCTGACGTTCGGACTGGGTTCCGGCATCGCTGGCGTTGCGGGTGTGGCGCTCAGTCAGCTGACGAACGTCGGTCCGAATCTCGGTCAGCAGTACATCATCGATTCGTTCATGGTCGTGGTGTTCGGCGGCGTCGCCAATCTCTGGGGCACGCTGATCGGCGGCATGTCGCTCGGCGTCATCAGCAAGGTGCTGGAGCCGTTCGCGGGCGCGGTGCTCGCGAAGATCCTGGTTCTCATCGCACTGATCCTTTTCATCCAGAGAAAGCCCCGGGGATTGTTCCCGCAGAAGGGCCGGGCGGCGGAGGCCTGACCATGAAAGCGCCAACACCCTTGTTGAACTCATTGCTCGGTGAGCGTGGCACGCAGATCTTCGTCAGCGTGCTGGTGATCACGGCGATCCTCGTGCCGATCCTGCACCTCGCGTTCCCGCAAAGCTCGCCGTTGCATCTGTCGTCGTACACGATGACCCTGATCGGCAAGTACATGACGTACGCATTGCTGGCGGTCGCCGTCGATCTGGTGTGGGGCTACTGCGGCATCCTGAGTCTCGGACACGCGGCGTTCTTCGCGCTGGGCGGTTACGCGATGGGCATGTATCTCATGCGCCAGATCGGCACGCGCGGCGTATACGCGGATCCCGTCCTGCCGGATTTCATGGTGTTCCTGAACTGGAAGGAACTGCCGTGGTTCTGGTCCGGATTCGACATGTTCTGGTTCGCGGCGCTCATGGTCGTCCTGGTGCCGGGAGTGCTCGCGCTGATCTTCGGCTGGCTTGCGTTTCGCTCGCGCGTGACGGGGGTCTATCTCTCGATCATCACGCAGGCGCTGACGTACGCGCTGATGCTGGCGTTCTTCCGCAACGACATGGGCTTCGGCGGCAACAACGGCCTGACCGACTTCAAGGACATTCTCGGTTTCAATATCAATGCGCCAGGAACGCGCGTGGCGCTGTTCGTGGCGTCGGCGATCGCGCTGGGTCTCGGCTATTTCGCATGTCGCTACATCACGCTGTCGCGGGCAGGGCGGGTGGTGCAGGCGATCCGTGACTCCGAAAGCCGCACGCGGTTCATCGGCTATCGGGTCGAGTCGTACAAGCTCTGGGTGTTCGCATTCTCGGCGGTCCTGGCCGGCATCGCCGGCGCGTTGTACGTGCCGCAGGTGGGCATCATCAATCCCAGCGAATTCCAGCCGATCAACTCCATCGAGGTGGTCATCTGGGTGGCGGTCGGCGGTCGCGGCACGTTGTACGGTGCAGTGGCCGGCGCGGTGCTGGTGAATTACGCCAAGAGTTACTTCACCGCAGCGGTGCCGGAGTTCTGGCTCTATGCGCTCGGTGCATTGTTCGTACTGGTCACGTTGTTCCTGCCGCAAGGTGTGGTCGGTCTCGCTGATCGATTCGTTCCGCGGCGTCGTGAACCGGAACCGGAGGCTGTGAGGGCATGAATGCTGCCACTCTCGTACGTCATGGCTTGCAGAAGGCCTTTGGCACCGGCCTTCAGAGCCAGCGCCCGATTGCACCGGATACGACGCACGGCACGATTCTCTATCTCGAAGATGTCACGGTCAGTTTCGATGGCTTCAAGGCGCTCAATGCGCTGACGCTATACGTCGACGTCGGCGAACTGCGTTGCATCATCGGCCCGAACGGCGCGGGCAAGACCACGATGATGGATGTCATCACGGGCAAGACGCGGCCGGATGCGGGATCGGCGTGGTTCGGCCAGCGAATCGATCTACTGACGCTCACCGAACCGGAGATCGCCGAGGTCGGTATCGGTCGCAAGTTCCAGAAGCCGACGGTGTTCGAGCAGCACACGGTGCTCGAAAACCTGGAGCTGGCGGCGGCGGGCAAGAAATCCGTGTGGCATACATTGCTCAAGCCACTCACGGGTGCACAGCGCGATCGTATCGATCATGTGCTGGAGATCGTGCGTCTGCAGGACCGCCGCGATCACCGTGCCGGCATGTTGTCGCACGGCCAGAAGCAGTGGCTGGAGATCGGCATGCTGCTCATGCAGGACTCGCAGATGCTGCTGGTCGACGAGCCCGTCGCCGGCATGACGCCGCAGGAAGTCGAGCGCACTGCCGAGTTGCTGCTGTCGCTCGAGGGCCAGCATTCGGTCGTGGTCGTCGAACACGACATGAATTTCGTCCGGTCGATCGCCCGCAAGGTAACGGTGTTGCATGAGGGCCATGTACTCGCCGAGGGCAGTATGGATCAGGTGCAGAACGATCAGAAGGTCATCGAGGTCTACCTGGGAGAGTGAGCAGTTGATAGTTGAAAGTGGATAGTGAGTAGGGCGGGTCGCTCTTTCGCTATCAACTGTCAACTATCCACTATCAACTAAACAGCATGCTCACCATCAAATCCCTCAATCAGTTCTACTGCGGCAGCCACATCCTCTGGGATGTCGACATGGTCGTGCCGACCGGCTCCTGCACTTGTCTCATGGGGCGCAATGGCATGGGCAAGACGACGCTGCTCAAGTGCATCATGGGATTGCTGCCCACCACGTCGGGGGAGCTGCTTTATGACGGCCAGGACTTGCGCAAGGTGGCTGCCGACAGGCGTGCCCGGCTCGGTGTCGGATATGTGCCGCAGGGTCGTGAGATCTTTTCGCAGCTGACGGTCGAAGAAAATCTGCGCATCGGACTGTCCGCCAGTCGCAGCAAACTTAAAGAAATCCCGGAGCAGATATTCGCGATGTTTCCGGTGCTGAAGAAAATGCTGCGACGTCGCGGTGGTGATCTGTCGGGCGGACAGCAACAGCAGCTGGCCATCGGGCGCGCGATGGTGCTGGAGCCGAAGCTGCTGATCCTCGATGAGCCTACCGAGGGAATTCAGCCCAACATCGTTCACGAGATCGGCGATATCATCCTGCGTCTGAACAAAGAGGCCAATCTGACGGTGCTGCTGGTGGAACAGAAATTACCGTTCGCACGCCGGGTGGCCAGCGAGTTCAGGATCATCGACAAGGGTCGCATCGTCGCCGCCGACGGTATCGGTGGGCTCACCGACGATCTCGTGAAACACCATCTGACGGTTTGAGGGATCGTGCAGTGAACAGCGTTCCGGCAGGCATCGCTCACCCACCAGGCTGGCGCGCGCATCTGAAGCTGCAGTTCGCGGCTCGCGACGGTGTCACCTATCTGCCGTTGCGCCAGCACCAGGGCCCGCTGCTGGTGCAGCGTGTGTTCCATCCCGAAGGCGCTCCCTGTCATGCCTATCTCGTGCATCCGCCGGGTGGTGTGGTCGGTGGCGATGAGCTGCAGCTCGACGTCGATGTGGAGGAGGGTGCACATGCATTGCTCACCACGCCTGCCGCCACGAAGTTCTATCGCAGCGATTCCCGCTTCGCCTGCCAGATGCAGGTCCTGACGCTGCGACGTTCGACGCTCGAATGGCTGCCGCAGGAAACGATTTTCTACCGCGGCGCGCATGTCGCCAGCGAAACGCGCATTCAGCTCGATAAACAGTCGAAGTTCATCGGCTGGGAAATCCCCTGTCTCGGCCTGCCGGCGCGCCAGGAGGCCTTCGAGAACGGTCAGCTGCGATTGAATCTGGAACTGTGGTGCGATGACTCGCCGTTGTTGGTCGATCGCATGCGTCTCGACGGTGAAGGTAACGAGCGCAGTGCGCGCTGGGGTCTGAGCGGCTACGAGGCCATCGGGACGTTACTCGCCTGGCCTGCAGATCGTGCAGCGGTGGATCTAGTCCGCAGCGTGACCTCGTCTGCGGCGGAATCCGCAGTGACGCTGGTCGATGGCGTACTGGTGTGTCGCGCAGTGGCGGCGCAGGCGGAACCAATCCGATTGCTGTTCATCGAGATCTGGCAGAAGTTGCGACCGTATTTGCTCGGACGGCCCGCGGTGTTGCCGCGGATCTGGGCGACATGAGTGAAGAAGGGGCTGCCGGGCTCTGGGTACTGGGCTGCTGGTCAGAATGGATTAGGGCTATCTTCCCTGGCCAGCAGCCCAGTGCCCAACAGCCTTTAGCCGAGATTTCCCATGGACCTGACCCCCAGAGAAAAAGACAAACTACTCATCTTCACCGCTGCGCTGGTCGCGGAGCGACGCAAGGCTCGCGGCCTGAAACTAAATTACCCGGAAGCCGTAGCGCTGATCTCGGCGGCGATCATGGAGGGTGCACGCGATGGCCGGACAGTTGCTGAGCTCATGAGCTTCGGTACGACCATTCTCTCGCGAGATGAGGTGATGGACGGCGTGCCCGAAATGATTCCCGATGTTCAGGTCGAAGCAACTTTCCCGGACGGCACCAAACTCGTGACGGTCCATCAACCGATTCCATGAAGGCGAAAAGAGAATGGCTGCAAAACGCTCAAGAGACACAAAGTGAAGGCAAACGTGCCTTTTCATTTTGTATTTTTTGCGCCTTTTTGCGGCCATTGTTCTTTCGGCTCGCAGAGGTCCACATGATTCCAGGCGAAGTATTTACAGAAGCCGGCGAGATCGAGATCAACGTCGGTCGGCCGACGGTGCGGGTCAAGGTCGCGAATACGGGCGATCGTCCGATCCAGGTGGGATCGCACTATCACTTCTTCGAAACCAACGGCGCACTGCGATTCGACCGTGCCGCGGCGCGTGGCTTTCGTCTCAACATCGCTGCGGGCACCGCGGTGCGCTTCGAGCCGGGACAGGAGCGCGAAGTGGAGCTGGTGGCGTACGCAGGCGATCGCGCCGTGTTTGGGTTCGCGCAGAAAATCATGGGGAAGCTGTGATGGCGAAGATCGGGCGACGCGCCTATGCCGAGATGTACGGGCCGACCGTCGGCGATCGCGTGCGCCTTGCTGATACCGAATTGATCATCGAAGTCGAACGCGACCTCACCATCTACGGCGAAGAAGTGAAGTTCGGCGGCGGCAAGGTGATCCGCGATGGCATGGGGCAAAGCCAGCGTGTTGCGGCCGACGTCGTCGACACGATCATCACGAATGCGCTGATCGTCGATCACTGGGGCATCGTCAAGGCCGACATCGGCCTCAAGAACGGTCGCATCGTCGGCATCGGCAAGGGCGGTAATCCGGACGTGCAACCAGGCGTCGATATCGTGATCGGCGCTGGCACGGAAGTCATCGCAGGTGAGGGACTGATCGCGACGCCCGGCGCCATCGACGCCCACATTCACTTCATCTGCCCCCAACAGGTCGAAGAAGCGATGATGGCCGGCATCACGACGATGATCGGCGGCGGCACCGGCCCGGCAGCGGGCACGAGCGCAACGACCTGCACGCCCGGTCCCTGGCATATCGAGCGCATGTACCAGGCCATCGACGAGTTGCCCATCAACTTCGGTCTGCTGGGCAAAGGCAATGCGAGCCTGCATGCGCCGATTGCCGAACAGGTCGAGGCGGGCGTGATGGGACTCAAGCTGCACGAAGACTGGGGAACGACACCCGCGGCGATCGATGCCTGCCTGTCTGTGGCGGACAAGTACGACGTGCAGGTGGCCATTCACACCGATACGCTGAACGAATCCGGCTTCCTCGAAGACACGCTCGCAGCCTTCAAGGGACGGACGATCCACACCTATCACACGGAAGGTGCGGGCGGTGGACATGCGCCGGACATCATCCGCGCCTGCGGCGAAGCGAACGTGCTGCCGTCGTCGACGAACCCGACGCGGCCGTACACGCTGAACACGGTCGATGAACATCTCGACATGCTGATGGTGTGTCATCACCTCGATCCGGGCATCGCCGAGGATGTGGCCTTCGCCGAGTCTCGCATCCGTCGCGAAACCATCGCAGCCGAGGACATCCTGCACGATCTCGGTGCTTTCTCCATGATCTCGTCCGACTCGCAGGCGATGGGTCGCATCGGCGAAGTCATTACGCGGACCTGGCAGACGGCGCACAAGATGAAAGTGCAGCGTGGTGCGCTGCCCGAAGACACCGCGCGTAACGACAATTTCCGCGTGCGTCGCTATGTTGCCAAGTACGCGATCAATCCGGCGATCACGCATGGTATCGCCCACGAAGTGGGCTCTCTAGAAGTTGGCAAGCTGGCGGATATCGTACTGTGGAAGCCGGCGTTCTTCGGCGCGAAGACGGCGATGATCATCAAGGGAGGCATGATCGTGGCCGCACCGATGGGCGATCCGAACGCGTCGATTCCCACGCCGCAGCCGGTGCACTATCGGCCGATGTTCGGCGCGCTCGGTGGTGCCCGTGCTGCGACCTCCGTGAGTTTCGTGTCGCAAGCCGGGCTCGATGGCGGCCTGGCGCAACGTCTGGGTCTGAGCAAGCGACTCGTGGCGGTCCGGGGCACGCGCCAGCTGCGCAAGCGCGACTTGATTCTGAATGACTACCAGCCCCGGATCGAAGTAGATTCCCAGACCTACCAGGTTCGCGCCGACGGTCAGTTGCTGACCTGCGAGCCCGCGGCGACGCTGCCTCTGACTCAACGCTACTTCCTCTTCTGATCACATGCTGAGTGCATCGACAAAAATTCCCGACAAACGCAACGCCGAGCGGTATCTGTCCTTGCCGTTCGATCAGCGCAGCAAGAGCCGGCTGCGCACGACGCTCGACAATGGCGAGGAAATCGGTTTGTTCCTGGAGCGCGGTTCGGTCCTGCGCGGCGGCGATCAACTCGTGTGCGACGATGGGCGCATCGTTGAAGTCATTGCGGCTCCCGAAACCGTTTCGACGGTCCGCTCGGCCGATCCGCTGCAGCTGCTGCGTGCCGCGTACCACCTGGGGAACCGTCATATCGCGCTGCAGATCGGTGCCGGCTGGCTGCGCTATCAGAATGACTACGTGCTCGATGACATGGTGCGCGGCCTGGGATTGTCGGTCGATGTCGAACTCGCGCCGTTCGAACCGGAGGCGGGCGCCTACGGAGCACACTCCCACGAACCCGGTTCGCAACACGCCATCATCCGTGGTGTCGCTCGCGCTCACGATTGAGCGCCATGTCCGCTGATTTGCGCTTGCTGCGTTTACTGCACCTGGCCAGTCCAGCCTTGCCGATCGGCGCATTTCATTTTTCACAAGGACTCGAATACGCAATCGAAGCGGGGTGGGTGCACGACGAGACGAGCACGCTCGATTGGATCGGCGGGCTTGCAGTGGGGTCGCTGGGATTGCTCGATCTTCCCGTGCTGGCGCGCCTGCTTCAGGCTTATCAGCACAAGAGTCCCGCCGATGTGTCGCGTTGGAATGCCATGCTGATCGCGGCGCGCGAAACCGCGGAACTGCGGGCAGAGGATCGTCACATGGGACCGGCGCTGGTCAAGATTCTGCGCGAGATCGATCCGCAGGCGTTGGACCATGTGCCCGACAAGCCGGGATACGCAGCGGTTTTCGCGGCGGCTTGTTATTGCTGGGGTGTGAGCGCGGAGGATGCGTTGCAGGCGTATGCCTGGGCCTGGACCGAGAATCAGGTGCTAGCGGCCGTCAAGCTGGTGCCGCTCGGACAGAGCGCGGGCCAGCGCATTCTGCATGCGTTGATTCCCCAGCTGGCCGCGGCCGGCGAACGGGCACTGTCGTTGCGGGACGAAGACATCGGCTATTGTTCGGTGATGCAGTCGGTCGCGAGTGCGCGACATGAAACCCAGTACACGCGGCTGTTCCGTTCGTGAACCGCGCGTACCGCGGTGAAATCATCGTCAATGCTATGATCGGACGATGAATCAAGATCTGGAAAAGCTACGTCGCCGCCCGTTCTTCTTCCCGCTGATTTTCCCTCTTCTGGTATTCATTGCCGTCGTCGCGGCGGCCGCCTGGCTGTTCGATGCCCGGGCGACGACCGTGGTGGTGGTCGTGCGCCATGCGGAAACCGAGGTGGGGGCCGATCCCGATCCGGGACTGAGTATCGATGGACGTGAGCGTGCCGCGAGACTGGCGAAGATGCTGTCGCAGGCGCGTCCGGTGCGCGGTCTCGATGCGATTTTTGCGTCCGAGTTGAAGCGAACGCAGCAGACCGTGACGCCTCTGGCGGAGACGCTCGCCCTGCCGTTGAGCGTCGTGCCCTCGGCACGCTGGAACGAATTGCCGAAACGCATTTTGCGGGGCCACCGCGGGGAATACGTCCTCGTATCCGGTAACACCAATACCATTCCGGCTCTGGTCGAGGCACTGAGCGGCCAGCAGGTCGAACTGCGCGAGGACGAATACGACGCCATGTTCATCCTGTTCGTGCCGCAGATCTCGAAGACCAAGGTCATGCGGCTGCGTTACTGACCGCTATGATCGTTCGCGAAATACTCCGACTGCAGACCCGCGGTCGCAGTTTCGAGCCGCTGACCGAGGCTGTGGCGAAACTCGTCCGCAGCTCCGGGATTCGCGAAGGGATCTGCAATCTGTTCATCCAGCACACGAGCGCCTCGCTCATGATCTCGGAGAACGCCGATCCTGCCGTGCAGCGTGATCTCGAACGCTTCATGCAGCGCATCGCGCCCGATGGCAGTCCGGACTACGAACACGATGCGGAGGGTCCGGACGACATGCCTGCGCATATACGCAGCGTGCTGACGAACACGAGTGTGTCAGTGCCCGTAACCGATGGCCGCCTGATGCTGGGTACCTGGCAGGGGCTTTATCTGTGGGAGCATCGACACGCGCGACACAGCCGCGAACTGATCGTAACCGTGATGGGCGACCCCTGATCGTGGCTTGCCAGTTGGGACCTCGATGCTACAATTCGCCGCCTCTCGTCATCGGTGGGGCTGTAGCTCAGCTGGGAGAGCGCGTCGTTCGCAATGACGAGGTCGGGGGTTCGATCCCCCCCAGCTCCACCAACTTCCTTCTCGAATCGCCGCCCCGGTAGCCCAGTGGATAGAGCGGTCGCCTCCTAAGCGACAGGTCGCAGGTTCGATTCCTGCCCGGGGCGCCACTACCCATCGAAGGATGGAACATCGTCGCGACCACTCTTGCGCGCACCACCTTGCATCGCAGCCGATGAAATACCGCGTCGCGCCTCGACGCGGGGCTGCGCACCGGTTCCGGTCATCCACGTAACTCGTCTCGGGCATTCCCGGTCGCCGCCGAGGCAAGGGAATGTGATCCTTGCTGCCCGGCACCATGCGAACTGGCAGCATCGCACGCGTAATGCCAGTCCGCCGGGTGATCCATCATCGCCGTGATTCTTCCAGGGAAGCTTCGAATGGGAGCCCAGGCATGACCAAGGTCGAGCTCGATTCGCGCATCCTCCGCCCAGCGGTCGCGGTTGCGATCGCGGCGATGTGCCTGACCGGATGCCGCAGCACACCGGTCGATGATGATTCCGGGAGACCGTTGAGCGGGGTGGAGCTTTACGAGCGGCTGTGCTCCAGCTGCCACGGCCCCATGGCACGCGGCGACGGTCCGGTAGCGCCATTGCTCAAGACCGGCGTACCGGATCTGACCCTGCTCGCGCGTCGCGACGGCGGCGAGTTTCCGACGGAGGACGTGCGGCGGGCGATCGACGGACGCTGGGATCGCCGGGCGCATGGGCAGCGCGATATGCCGGTCTGGGGTTGGCAGCTTTTCGATATGTCTTCGCCGAATGCCGCGGGCGAGCGGGAGCATGTGGACTCCATGATCGACCGCCTCGTGGCCTACCTGAAGTCGGTGCAACGTTCATGATGCGGCGCTGGTTGCAATCGCTCGCGTTGACCAGTCTGGTGCTCGCTTATGCGGCTGCGACACCGGCAGCGGACGATCTCGTCACGTTGTCCGGCAAACAGCTCTATGAGAGATACTGCGTCGCCTGTCATGGCGTCAAGGGACGCGGCGATGGACCGGTGTCCGACTCCTTCGCCATCGAAGTGCCGGATCTCACGCTGATTGCGCGTCGTCACGGCGGCACGTATCCGCGCGACCTGGTGGAGCGGATCATCGACGGTCGCCATATCCTCGGTGCGCACGGCACACGCACGATGCCCGTCTGGGGCGAGGACTTCGGTCGCCTGCGCATCGGCGATCCCGATGCGGAAGCGGCCACGCGGACCATCACGCTGCGTCTGGCGGACTATGTGTGGCTTTTGCAGCGTCCGGACGCTGGCGATCAGCAAACGCGACCCTGAGCCGGTTCCTACAGAAGGTAGCGCACCCTCGTTGCGCGGGTAGCAGAAAACCACATGACTCGCCCGGGAGAACCGACGCGACGCCTGAAAAGCCTGCGTCATTGCAGATGCCCCTGAGCCCTTAAGCGGATCTCCGCATTCGCTGGCCTGCCCGTTTGCGAAACACTTCATCCGCAGTGTGGCGACGAGGCAGTCCGTTATGAAACAGAACATCGGTAGTACGGACGGCGCAGTTCGCATTCTGCTCGGCCTTGGTTTGTTCGGGTTCCTGCTGTTCACGCCGTCGGCGACACGCTGGTGGGGTCTGCTCGGTTTCGTTCCGCTGCTCACGGCGTTCGTGGGTAGTTGTCCCCTGTACAGCCTGATGGGCATCGATACCCGAGGTAGCGGCGAACGGCATTACCGGCGCTGACACGAGGGCAGGTTGCTCTGCCTTCCCGCAATTGAAGGAGACCAACGATGCAGATCGAACAGTATTGCCGACGCGGTGTAGTCGCCATCAGCGGCAAGGAGGACGTTGCCGCGGCAGCCAGGCTGATGCGCGAAAAGCATGTCGGCTTCCTCGTCGTATTCAATGAGGGCGATACGCTGCGCAAACCCGTCGGGGTGCTGACAGATCGTGACATCGTGCTGCAGGTGACCGCCCGGGATGTTGATCCGCATTCGGTGACGATCGGCGATGCGATGACACATCAACCGCTGATCGCCAACGAGAACGACGAGCTCGGCGACTTGGTGCAGGCGATGCGCCAGTCTGGCCTGCGCCGCGTGCCGGTCGTCGATTCTCGCGGGGCTCTGACGGGCATCATGGCGCTCGACGACGTGATCGACCTGCTCGCCAATCTGCTTGGCGAAGTGGCCGGCTCGATCAAGAGCGGGCAGCGGCAGGAGTGGCGGGCGAAGTCGAGTTGAAGCAAACGGCGGCCGTGCGTCCGAATCAGCACTACGCTCCCGATTGACAGCGTAGCGCGTACCTCGCCGCGGTCACCGTGTGTGGGCGGCGCGTGAAGAAAAAACGTCAGGCTGCGGGCGTTGCCGCGAAACGTTCCAGATGGAAATCGGCGTCGCCGAACGTCAGGTCGATCGCTGTCAGGCGCTTGAAGTGGTGGCTGACCATCAACTCGTCGGTCATGCCCATGCCGCCGTGCAACTGGATCGCCTGCTGACCCACGAAGCGTCCTGCCTGTCCGATGATGACCTTGGCGGCGGACAAGGCACGCTTGCGCTCGCTGGCATCGGGATCAGTGCACTTGATCGCAGCCAGATAGCTCATGGACAGCGCCTGTTCGCTTTGCAGGAACATGTCGGCCATGCGGTGCTGCAGGACCTGGAATTTGGCGATCGGCTGTCCGAACTGCTTGCGGGACTTGGTGTAGTCGAGCGTCGCGGCGTTCACGGCTTTCATGATGCCTACGGCCTCGGCGCACAACGCGCTGATGGTGACTTCGTAAGCGCCTTCGATGGCTGCGAATGCCTGGCCGGCCACGCCGATGAGATTGCCGGCCGGGACTTTGACGGCTTTGAGCTCGATGTCTGCGGCGCTCTGACCATCGAATGTCCGATAGCTGTTCACGGTGACACCGGCGGACGTCGGGTCCACACGGAAGACGGACATGCCGTCCGCGTCGCGGGTCTGGCTGCTGGTGCGCGCCGTGATGAGCAGTTCGTCCGCGGCGCCACCATGAGCGATGACGCTTTTGAGTCCATCCAGGACATAGCCATCGCCGCTCTTTTCCGCGCGAGTGGCGAGATGATCGATGGCGCCGCGCGTCTGCGGTTCCTGGTGTGCAACGATGACGATGCGCTCGCCGGAGGCAATGACGGGGAAGAGGTCCGCGGCGGCTTTCTCGTCGCTCAAGCGTGTGAGCAATGCCGGCGTGAACACGGCCGCACCCAGAAATGGTTCGACCAGCAGTCCCTCGCCGAACACATTCATCACCAGCATGGTATCGACCGGTCCGGCGTTCAGGCCGCCGTGCGCTTCCGGAACGTTGAGTGCCGTCAGGCCAAGGCCGGCAAGTTCGTTCCAGGTATCGCGGCTCCAGCCTTGTGTCGATTTGAGAATTTCCCGACGAGTCTCGAAGGCATAGCTTTCACGCACGAAGCGCCGCACGGTGTCGGCCAGGAGTTGCTGTTCTTCGCTGAAATTGAAATCCATGATGTTCCCTTGCAGTCCGGCCAGTCGTCAGAGTCCCAGGATCATCTGGGAAATGATGTTGCGCTGGATCTCGTTCGAGCCGCCGTAGATGGTGACTTTGCGCGCGTTGCAGTAGGTCGCTGCGAGCGGCGCGGCGTATCCGGGGCCGGCGACCGACTTGAGATCACCTTCCTCGCTCGATTCGCGATGGAAGGGCAGGGCGTACGGCCCGACCGCGTACATCATCAGTTCCGTCAGCGTCTGCTGGATCTCGGTGCCCTTGATCTTCAGCACGGACGCTTCCGGGCCGGGCGCGCGTTTCTCGGCTTCGGCCGACAATGCACGCAGGTTGGTGATCTCTAGCGCCATCAAGTCGACTTCGACCTGGGCGATGCGTGCTGCGAAGAGCGGATCTTCGCTGAGTGGCTTGCCGTTCTTGTGTTCCTTGGCGGCGATGTCTTTGAGACGTCCCAGTTCGCGCTTCGATGCGCCAACGCCTGCGATGTTCGTGCGTTCGTGCCCGAGCAGGAACTTCGCGTAGGTCCAGCCCTTGTTTTCCTCGCCGATGCGATTCTCGACCGGCACCTTCACGTTCTCGAACCAGACTTCGTTCACTTCGTGTGCGCCATCCATCGTGATGATGGGGCGCACCGTGATGCCCGGTGTCTTCATGTCAATCAGCAGAAATGAAATTCCCTGCTGCTGCTTGGGCGCATTCGGATCGCTGCGTACCAGGCAGAAGATCCAGTTCGCATGCTGACCGAGGGTATTCCACGTCTTCTGGCCATTGACGATGTAGTGGTCGCCCTGGCGCTCCGCGCGTGTCTTGAGTGAGGCCAGATCCGAACCTGCGCCAGGTTCCGAGTATCCCTGGCACCACCAGTCTTCGCCGCTCAGGATCCGGGGCAGGAAGCGTTGCTGCTGCGCCGGATTGCCGAAGGCCATGATGACCGGCGCGACCATCTTGAGGCCGAACGGAATCGTGCGAGGTGCGCCGGCGGCCGATGCTTCCTCATCGTAGATGTGCAGTTGCACCGGTCCCCAGCCTGTGCCGCCGAACTGCTTCGGCCAGCTTGGCGCTGCCCAGCCCTGCTTGTGCAGGATTTGCTGCCAGCGGGTGTAGTCCTCCGCCCGGACGGGCAAGCCATTTTTGACTCGGGTCGCGATGTCCTGGGGAAGCCGTTCCCGGAGAAAGGTCCGTACTTCATCGCGGAAAGCGAGTTCATCGGCAGTAAAAGTCAGATCCATGGAATGCGCTCTTGGTGGCGTAAATACCGCTGTGTGGAATACAGATTTCCCTAGTGGGCGGCATCATAGGGATCAGCCGGAGCAGTTAGCAACCGGTTGAGTTGTCAAATATCCTCCGGACTCAGGCCGCAGCCCCTGTCTTCGCGTGGCATTCTGGACATCGTTCGCGTCTAGCCGCTTGTTTATGGTCGAAGATCTTGGTTGTGAACGGAGAGGTGTGATAGCGTCCGCGCGGAACAAAAGACCGCAGCGTGGAATCCATGCCGACAATTCTAAAGCGCTGCGACCAACAGAAGATCGGCGTTCAATCGATCCAGGGGTCCAGGGAGAATGTCCCGAAAGCACTTTGAATTCTGGCCGCGGCACCTGGCGCGCAACATCACCGCGCCGTCGACGAACTTGTTCTACAACGCGGAAGTGTCCGCCGCGCGTTTCCCAGACAAGCCGTTGATGAATTTCTACGGCACAGAACTCACCTATGGTGAGTTCCACGCGCAGGCCGAGCGACTGGCGGGTTACCTCGAGCACCAATGCGGCGTGAAGAAGGGCGACCGCGTGTTGCTCGTCATGCAAAACAGTCCGCAGTTCATCGTGTCCTACTACGCAGTTCTGCGGGCCAATGCGATCGTGGTGCCTGTGAGTCCCATGAGCGTGACCGCAGAACTCGAGCATTACCTGCACGACAGCGGCGCACGGATTGCATTGGTGGCGCAGGAGATATTTCCTCAGTTGCGGCCGCTGGTGGGTACCACGGTGGACCACGCCATCGTCGCTGCGTATTCCGACTACGTTACGCATCCCACTGATCTGCGGATTCCAGAAGCGGTGGCGGCTCCCCGCGAAAAGATCGAGGACAGGAACGTCACGCTGTGGGCGGATGCACTCGCTCAGAAGTTGCTGCCGGGCCCGCTCACCATGGGGCCGGACGATCTCTGCGTCATTCCTTACAGCTCCGGCACGACCGGACGTCCCAAGGGTTGCATGCTGTCGCACGCCAATGTGATGCACACGCTGCTGGTCAACCGCGCCTGGTTCAGCGCGACGCCCGATTCGACACAGCTGGTGGTGTTGCCGTTCTTTCACGTGACCAGCATGCAGGGAGGAATGAACGGGCCGATCTTCCAGGGCAGCACGATCATTCTAATGAGTCGCTGGGATCGTGAGACCGCCGCGGAACTCATTCAGCGTTACGAGCCGATGTCGTGGACTGCCATAGCGACGATGGTGATCGACTTCCTCGCGAATCCGCGGCTACCCGACTACGACCTGTCCTCGCTGGTGCAGGTGTCCGGCGGCGGGGCGGCCATGCCGGCGGCAGTGGGTGAACGGCTGCAGCAATTGATCGGATCCGGCTACATCGAAGGCTATGGGCTCACCGAAACGATTGCACCGACACATATCAATCCGCCGGATCGACCGAAGCGGCAGTGTCTCGGCATTCCGGTGTGCAACACCGATTCGCGCATCGTCGATCCGGAAACCCTGCAGGAACTGCCGCCCAACCAGGTTGGCGAGATCGTGACGCACGGTCCGCAGGTCTTTCAGGGTTACTGGCGCAACGAGGCGGCGACGCGCGATGCATTCATCGAGATCGACGGCAGGAAATTCTTTCGCACCGGTGATCTGGGGTATGTGGATGACGAGGGCTATTTCTTCCTGGTCGATCGCCTCAAGCGGATGATCAATGCCTCAGGCTTCAAGGTCTGGCCGGCCGAAATCGAGGCGCAGATGTACCAGCATCCGGCGATCCAGGAAGCCTGCGTGATCGCGACCAGGGACGCTCATCGTGGCGAGACCGTGAAAGCCCTCGTCGTGCTGCGCTCGACCCATCGCGGCTCGGTGAGCGAAGAGGAGATCATCGAATGGACACGCCAGAACATGGCGACCTACAAACATCCGCGCATCGTCCAGTTCGTGGACGCCTTGCCCAAGTCGGCGACCGGCAAGGTGCAGTGGCGGTTGCTGCAGGAAGCGGAAATGGCGCACGCCTGAGCACGCGGCCGGAAGAATCGAATCATCGACACTTGAAACCCAGGGCGAACTCATTATGGCGACAGGAGCATCGGAAATGACCAGGCTGGCACAGACCGGCGCACAAGCCACGGCGCCCCGACCCCATGTCGGCAAGCAGGATCGGCACTTCGTCACGGCGCTGTCGCGCGGACTCGATGTGCTGTCGTGCTTCCGCAGCGGCAGCCGGCTGTTGGGCAATCAGGATATTTCGGAGCGCTGCCGACTGCCGAAGTCGACGGTGTCCCGGCTGACTTACACGCTCACGAAACTCGGCTACCTCCACTATGTGAAGGAATCCGGCAAGTATCGTCTCGGTACAGCAACCCTGGCGCTGGGAAGTGCGGTGCTGAGCCGCTTCGAAGTACGCGATCTGGCGCGTCCGCTGATGCAGGAACTGGCGGATCTGACCGGCACCACGGTGTCACTCGGTGCGAGGCAGCGCCTGAGCATGGTCTATGTCGAGGTCTGCAAGGGCAATGCAGTGCTGTCGCTCAATGGTGAAGTGGGCATGCGCCTGCCGCTCGCGACGTCCGCCATCGGCCGCGCCTATCTGTCGGTGTGCTCGGACACGGAGCGCGCGGACCTCATGGAGCAGATTCGCGAACTCGACCACCTGGCATGGCCGAACATCAGGAACGGCATCGACAAGGCCCTGGCAACGTACGGTGAAAGCGGCGTCTGCGGCTCGTTCGGCGACTGGCAGCCTGACGTGAACGGCATCGCCTGCGGCTTTCGTCCAGGCAATGGTCTGCCGCCGATGGCGATCAACTGCGGAGCGCCGGCCTTCAAGGTCTCAGAGGAGTATCTGATGTCGGAAGTGCGTCCGCGCCTGATCGATATCATCCATCGGATCGAAGAGGGGCTCGGACAGGCGCGTTGATCCTGCGACGACGAATTTTCCCCTCGATCAGTTACGGCGCGCATCGGCTCGATGCGCGCCGTTTTGTTTTCCACGTGGTCGAATTGCCGGGTTTGCTGATTCAATCAGCTTGCTATGTGAACCATTCACCATATTGTGTAGCTGCGCGATTCTCATGTGCAGCACGGTTCAGCTACACTACGCGCCCTTTTGCAGGCCTGACTGCAAGGTTTTTTCTGCAAATTTACCCCGTTGGAACAGGAACTTGCGAGCGCAATGAGCGACTCTAAGAGCGACTCTGGCCGAGCCAAGCTCGACCCTTCGCCCCGGAATACACTTCTGGGGGCGGAAAATGCCCCGTATATCGAATCCCTCTACGAAGACTATCTGGCCGATCCAGCCTCCGTGAGTGCGAAGTGGCGTGACTACTTCGGCTCGCTGGCGGCTGCCAGCGATACGGCTCACGGCCCGATCAGGGACGCACTCGCACTGCGCGCGCGCCAGAATCGGTCCGTTTCATCTGCGGCAACAGTGGCGACTGCGCCCGATGCTTCCGTGAAACAGGCAGCCGTCGCGCGGCTCGTGCAGGTGTATTCGAATCGGGGCCACCTGCTGGCCGACATCGATCCGCTGGGTCTGATGCGGCGCCCGGTGCCTGAAGTTCTCGAACTCGGGCATTTCGGCCTGTCGAGCGCCGATTTCGATACCGAGTTCTATACGGGCAGCCGTAGTGACGCGATTCCGAAGCGCATGAAGCTGCGGGACATCGTTGCCCAGCTGCGTTACATCTATTGCGGCCCGGTCGGCGCTGAATTTGCCCACGTGTCGAATTCCGCGGAACGCCTGTGGTTGCAGGATCGCTTCCAGGAAGGGCGCATCAAGTACCGTTTCAGCGCGGAAGAGCGCAAGACGACACTGCGCCACCTGACGGCTGCCGAAGGTCTCGAACTGTATTTCGCGACCAAGTATCCGGCGCAGAAGCGCTTCTCGCTGGAAGGCGGCGATGCGCTGATCCCGCAGCTTGCGGACCTGATTCAGCAAGGCGGTCAGCGCGGCGTCGAAGAGATGGTCATCGGCATGGCGCATCGCGGCCGGCTCAACGTGCTCGTGAACGTCGTAGGCAAGTCGCCGCAGGTGATGTTCTCCGAGTTCGAAGGTGTCTATGACACCAACCACATGCAGGGCTCGGGCGACGTCAAGTACCACAAGGGGTTCTCGACCGACATCCGCACGCCGGGCGGCAACGTCCATGTGGGCCTCGCATTCAATCCTTCTCATCTCGAAGTGGTGAATCCGGTGGTCGAAGGCTCGGTACGTTCGCGCCAGGAGCGTCGCAAAGACACCCTGGGCGACAAGGTTGTCCCGATCCTCATCCACGGCGACGCTGCCTTTGCAGGGCAGGGTGTCGTAATGGAAACGCTGCAGCTGTCGCAGGCTCGCGGTTTTTACACGGGTGGCACTTTGCACCTGATCATCAACAATCAGGTCGGCTTCACCATTTCCGACCCGCGCGACGCGCGTTCGACGCTGTATTGCTCGGATGTCGCCAAGATCATCGAAGCGCCGATTTTCCACGTGAACGGCGACGATCCCGATGCCGTGCTGTTCGTGACGCGGCTGGCGCTCGACTACCGCATGACGTTCCACAAGGACGTCGTGATCGATCTGGTCTGCTACCGCCGTCGTGGTCACAACGAGGCCGACGAGCCGGCAGCCACACAGCCTGTGATGTACCAGCAGATCCGCCAACAGGCGACGACGCGGCAGAAGTACGCAGAGAAGCTGACGGCGGAGAAGGTCATCTCGATGGCGGAAGCCGACGCGATGGTCGAGGAATACCGCCGCACGCTGGACGAGGGCAAGCCCACGATCAGTCACGCGCTCGGCATGATCGGCAACAAGCACACCGTGGACTGGACCAAGTATCAGCATGCGGACTGGAGCCAGGCGGTTCCCACCGGCGTGCGCATCGAGAAGCTGCGTGAACTCGGCGAAAAGCTGACGACGTTCCCGTCGAACTTCACGCTGCATCGCCAGGTTTCGAACATCGTGCAGAACCGCGAGAAGATGACGGCCGGCCAGATGCCGCTCGACTGGGGCTATGCGGAAAACATGGCGTACGCGACACTGCTGACCGAGGGCTACGAAGTACGTATCACCGGCCAGGACAGCGGTCGAGGCACGTTCTTCCACCGTCATGCTGTCTGGCACGATCAGACGCGCGGCGAGTGGTACATCCCGCTCGCACACCTCTCGCCGGGTCAGCCGAACTTCCGCGTGACCGATTCGCTGCTCTCGGAAGAAGCCGTCATGGGCTTCGAGTACGGCTTCTCGACCACCGAACCCAACTGTCTGACCATCTGGGAAGGCCAGTTCGGCGACTTCGCCAACGGCGCCCAGGTCATCATCGATCAGTTCATCAGTTCAGGCGAAGCCAAGTGGGGTCGTCTGTGCGGCCTGACCTTGATGCTGCCGCATGGCTATGAAGGTCAGGGTCCGGAGCATTCATCAGCCCGTCTCGAGCGCTTCCTGCAACTCTGTGCCGAACAGAACATGCAGGTCGTCGTCCCGTCGACGCCGGCACAGATGTTCCACATGCTGCGTCGACAGATGCTGCAGCCGTTCCGCAAGCCGCTCATCGTCATGACGCCGAAGAGCCTGCTGCGCCACAAGATGTCGGTGTCTTCGCTCGAAGACCTGACGCGGGGCAGCTTCCGCAACGTCATCGATGAAGTCGACGAGGTTCAGCCCTCGAAGATCACTCGCGTCGTGTTCTGCTCGGGCAAGGTGTACTTCGATCTGCTCGACTCGCGTCGTTCCGATGGCGTGCACAACGTCGCGGTGGTGCGTATCGAGCAGCTCTATCCGTTCCCGGCCGAGGAGTACGCAGCCATCCTGCGCAAGTACTCCGCGGCGCGCGAGGTCGTCTGGTGTCAGGAGGAGCCGCAGAACCAGGGCGCCTGGTATCAGATCCGGCATCGCCTGCAGGAGTCGCTCTCGCCAGATCATGTGTTGCTGTACGCGGGTCGCGCACCGGCAGCGGCGCCGGCGACCGGCATTTTCAAGATGCATGTCGAACAGCAGCAGGGCCTCGTGGACGCAGCGCTGCGTTCGACCAGTACCGAAGAATCATTGCGGCAAACCACCCGTCTGAAGGCCGCTGCCAACAGGAAGAACTAGTTCAATGAGTATCGAAGTAAAAGTCCCGCAACTACCCGAGTCGGTCTCTGACGCGACGCTGATGACTTGGCACAAGAAGCCGGGCGACGCCGTCGGCCGCGATGAGAACCTGGTGGATCTCGAAACCGACAAGGTCGTGCTGGAAGTACCAGCGCCGTCCGCGGGCGTGCTCAAGGAAATCAGGATCGAAAGCGGCACCACGGTGACCGCCGGGCAGGTGCTGGCGATTCTGGAAACCGCCGAGGGCGTAGTAGCCGTGACGGCAGCACCCGCTGAAGCCAAGGCCGAAGCGCCTGCCCAGAAGGCAGCTGCTGCTGCAGGTGGCAAGCTCGCGCCGTCCGCAAAGCGCATGGTCGAAGAGAACAAGCTCGATGCATCGCAGATCCCCGGCAGCGGCCGCGACGGTCGGGTCAGCAAGGGCGATGTGATTCAGCATATGGCGGGCGCCAAGTCCGCGCCGGCGGCAGCTTCTGCGAAAGCAGCACCGGCTGTGCAGTTGCCGGCAGCGAGCGGTTCGCGTGGCGAACAGCGCGTACCGATGACCCGCCTGCGTGCGCGCATTGCGGAGCGTCTGCTGCAGGCGCAGTCGACAGCGGCGATGCTCACGACCTTCAACGAGGTCGATCTCACCGAAGTGAATGCGCTGCGGGCGCGCTACAAGGACAAGTTCGAGAAGACGCACGGCGTCAAGCTGGGCTTCTCGTCGTTCTTCATCAAGGCCGCGATCGAAGCATTGCGCCGCTTCCCGGCCGTGAATGCCTCCATCGATGGCAACGACATCATCTATCACGAGTACTACGACATCGGTGTCGCGGTCTCCACCGAGCGCGGCCTGATGGTGCCCGTGCTGCGTAACGCGGAATCGATGAGCTACGCGGAGATCGAGAAGGGCGTCAGCGGCTACGCGACCAAGGCTCGCGAAGGGTCGATCACGCTGGAAGAACTGACCGGCGGCACGTTCACCATCACCAATGGCGGCGTCTTCGGTTCGCTCATGTCGACGCCGATCCTCAACACGCCGCAGGTTGCCATCCTCGGAATGCACAAGGTCCAGGAGCGGCCCATGGCCGTCAACGGCGAGATCAAGATCCGCCCGATGATGTACCTGGCGCTGACCTATGATCACCGCATCGTCGACGGCAAGGATTCGGTGCAGTTCCTGGTCGCGATCAAGGAAGCGCTGGAAGACCCGGCGCGTCTGCTGCTGCAGCTGTAACAAGAAGGCGCCAGGCCCTGGGTGCCAGGCACTAGGGCCGACCGCCGGATGCGGGATCATCTTGAATTCGGTGAACCTGCCTACAACAGACTGCTCGTACGTTCTTTCCTGCGCCTAGGGCCTAGCGCCTAGAGCCTAGTTGCCTTTCTGGAGTTTTCTCATGTCCCAGTACGATGTCATCGTCATCGGCGGCGGTCCCGCCGGGTATCCGGCCGCGATCCGGGCTGCTCAGAACAAGCTCAAAGTCGCCTGTATCGACGAGTGGCAGAACAAGGATGGCAGCTACGCCTTCGGCGGCACGTGCCTCAACGCGGGCTGCATTCCCTCGAAGGCGCTGCTGGAGTCGTCGGAGCTGGTGCATCGGGCGCAGCACGAATTCGCCGTACACGGCATCAAGGTCGGCAGCGTCGAAGTCGATCTCGCGCAGATGCAGAAGCGTCGCGCCACGATCGTCAAGCAGTCCACGATCGGCATCAACTCGCTGTTCAAGGCGGCCGGCGTTACCGGATTGCAGGGGCATGGCAAGCTGCTGCCCGGCAACAAGGTCGAATTCACGGATAAAGACGGCAAGACGCAGGAACTGACGGCCAAGCACGTGGTGCTGGCTGCCGGTTCGATTCCGACCGAACTGAAGAGCCTGCCGTTCGACGGCGAGCAGGTGATCGATTCCTGGGGTGCGCTCGAACTGACCGCGGTGCCGAAGCGCATCGGTGTCATCGGCGCCGGCGTGATCGGACTCGAACTCGGCAGCGTGTGGAAGCGCCTGGGTGCCGAAGTCGTCGTGCTGGAAGCGCTCGATGCGTTCCTGCCAATGACTGACGGTGCGGTTTCGAAGGAAGCACTCAAGCAGTTCAAGAAGCAGGGATTGGATATCCGCCTCGGTGCGAAGGTCAGCGGCGCCGACAAGACCAAGAGCGGCGTGGACCTGAAGTACTCGGATGCGAAGGGCGAGCAGACCCTGGAAGTCGACAAGGTCATCGTTGCGATCGGCCGCCGTCCCTTCACGAAAAACCTGCTGGCGGAAGGCACCGGCGTCGAAATCGATGAGCGCGGCTTCGTCAAAGTCGATCACGAGTGCCGTACTGGCGCAGCCAATGTCTGGGCAGTAGGCGATCTCGTGCGCGGCCCGATGCTGGCGCACAAGGGCAAGGAAGAGGGCGTTGTCGTCGCCGATCTGATTGCAGGCAAGTACGGCGAGGTGAACTACAAGGTCATCCCGTCCGTGATCTACACCGCGCCGGAAATCGCCTGGGTGGGTCAGACCGAAGAAGACGTGAAGAAGAGCGGTCGCGCCTACAAGGTCGGATCCTTCCCGTTTGCGGCCGCCGGTCGTGCCCGCGCCATGGAGTCGATCGCCGGATTCGTCAAGATCGTGTCGGCCATGGATGACGATGAAATTCTCGGCATCCACATCATCGGCCCGATGGCGGGCGAACTGATCGCCGAGGCGGTGCTGGCGATGGAATACTCGGCAAGCACCGAGGACCTGCAGCGCACGATCCATGCGCATCCGTCCTTGTCGGAAGCGGTCCACGAAGCTGCATTGGCCGTGGACAAGATCGCGATCGATTTTCCGAATCGCTGACCGCATGACCGGGCAGGTCTACCAATCGGTGGCGGAGCGGACTGACGAAGCGTCAGCCCGCATCCTGCTCGGGCAGCTGCAATCCGAATCCATACCGGCACGGCTGCGATCCAACGTGCCGGTTCCCGGATTGGGCCTGGCATTCCATGTCGAAGTGGCGCCGGGCGATGTGCAGCGCGCCCGCGATGTGTTGCAGGCCAGCCCCGTCAGCGACGAGGAACTCGCTGCGCTCGCCATGAGCACGAAGCCGCCCGAAACGGACTGAGGGTTCGCGTGCCGTCGATGCGGCGTGCTAACGTCGCCGCAGTCTCGAAAACAAGAGGACGGTGCGTCGCATGACGAGCGGAATCCCTGGCACTGCCAATCCGGATGCCCTCTTGTCGCGCGAGCTTGGCGTACGCCAGCTCGCGGCGAATATTTTCAACTACACCGTGGGCAGCGGCATCTTTCTCCTGCCGGCCACGGCTGTTCTGACCCTGGGTACTGCTGCACCGCTGGCATATATCGCCTGCGCCGTCGTGATCGGGCTCGTCGTCCTGTGTTACGCGGAAGCCGGCAGCCGGGTATCCGCCACCGGCGGCTCTTACGCCTACGTTGAAACGGCCATGGGCCCGTTCTTCGGGTTCGTCGCCGGATGCCTGGTCTTTACCACCGGTCTGTTTGCGGCTTCCGCCATTTTCACGGGTTTCGTACGGTCGCTGCTCGCGCTGTTCAACGCGAGCCCACCTGTGTGGGTATCGAAGGTGCTCATCATCGCCGTCGTCGCGTCGTTGGTCGCGATCAACATGCGTGGTGTGCGCAACAGCGCGCGAGTCCTGGAGGGCATCACGCTGCTGAAGCTGCTGCCATTGCTCCTGTTCGTCGTCATCGGCGCGTTCTTCGTCGAGCCGTCGAACCTGAGTTGGACCAGTGTTCCCGATACCAGCACGGTGCTCGGTGCCGCGGGCATCATGATTTTCGCGTTCTCGGGCATCGAGGGCGCGACGATTCCCAGTGGCGAAGTGAAGAGTTCGGCATCGACGGTTCCCCGGGCGATCCTGCTGGCGCTGGGGGCTGCAACGGTTCTGTACATCGCCATTCAATATGTGGCGCTGGGAATCATGGGGCTCGACCTGGCGAACACCGGTCGCACGCCGCTTGCAGAGGCTGCAGGAGTCGCACTGGGACCGACGGCACGCAGCATCATGATCGCTGCCGCGGTAGTGTCGATGTTCGGTTACCTGACTGCCAACGTGTTGTCGGAGCCGCGCGGCCTGTTCGCAATGAGCCGGGATGGATTCCTGCCGAAGGTGCTGACCCGCGTCGATCCCAAGGTCAGGACGCCCAACACGGCCATTGCCATCTACGGCGTGATGGTCGCGCTGATCGCTCTGTCCGGCACGTTCGAATGGCTGACCATCTTTGCCAATCTGGCGGCGCTCTCGCTGTACTTCCTCTGTGCGATCGCGACCTTGATCCTGCGGCGGCGCGACGTCCGTACTGCTGGCGAGCCGTTCGTCATTCCCGGCGGTCCGACGGTGCCGATCCTTGCTTGCCTGGCGGTTGCCTGGTTGTTCTTCGAGACAGCCCGTGACAGTACGCAGCTATACGCCTTGCTGATCGCTCTTACGATCATTGTCGCGCTGTACGGACTGCGCGCCTGGCGGCATCGCTAGCTGGCTGCAGCGAGAGAGCGGATCAGGTCTTGCGCCGCACGCTCAGTACGTTCGGCAGTCCCTGTACGCGATTCAACACCCGCGACAGTTCTTCCAGATCCTGCACAGTGATGCGCAGGTTGATGTCGGCGATGCCGTCTGCATCGTTGGTCAGCGTGTTCATCCCGTGAATATTGATCTTCGAATCGGCCAGTACGCCGGTGATGTCGCGCACCAGTCCGCGGCGGTCGAAGGCGCGCACGTTCACCTCGACCGGGAAGGCGCGATCGCTGCCCGTGCCCCATTCGACGGCGATCAGCCGTTCGGGGTGCTCCTGCTCCAATCGTTTCAGCGCGGCGCAATCCTGACGATGGATGCTGACCCCGCGTCCCAGCGTGATGTAACCGGCAATGGCTTCCGGCGGTACCGGACTGCAGCAGCGCGGGAAGTGCGACAGCAGATCGCCGACGCCTTCGATGGTGATGCCTTGCGGCGACTTGGTCGCAACGGCGGGTCGGCGCGATACCGGTGAGGGCAGTTCCTGGGGACGCACCAGACGCAGCGTCGCGCCGGCGATTTGTGCCGCAGTGACGTCGCCTTCGCCAATGGCCAGGTACAGCAGTTCGGGCGTGTCGAAGCGCAATTCCTTCAACAGCTGGTCGAGCGAGACGCTGTGGATCGCGAGGCGCTGCATCTCGCGCTCGAGGATCTGTCGTCCCTGCTGTCGATTCTGTTCTTCGTCGAGCTTGCGGAACCACGAACGTACCTTGCTGCGGTTGCGCTGTGAAACCAGGTAGCCAAGCGACGGTACGAGCCAATCGCGACTGGGATTGGGCTGCCTGGCGGTGATGATCTCCACCTGATCGCCGTTCGCGAGCTGCTGCGTCAGCGGCACCATGCGGCCATTCACCTTCGCGCCGCGGCACCGGTGACCCAGGTTGGTGTGCACGTGGTAGGCGAAGTCGAGTGGTGTCGCACCGCGCGGCAATTCTATGACTTCGCCGCGTGGCGAAAGTGCGTAGACGCGATCCTCGAATACCTCCGAGCGCACACGGTCGAGGAAGTCGTCACTCGATTCCTGTGTGTCGCGGTCGGCGGGTTCGAGGATCTGCCGCAGCCACACGATCTTCTGCTCGTAGGCCGGATTGCGCTTGCCACCTTCCTTGTAGCGCCAGTGCGCCGCCACGCCGAGTTCGGCGTGCTCGTGCATTTCCCGCGTGCGGATCTGGATTTCCACGGGTAGCTTGCCCGGACCGATCACGGCCGTGTGCAACGAGCGATACAGATTGTCCTTCGGCGTGGCGATGTAGTCGTCGAACTCGCCTGGAATGTAGGGCCACAGGCTGTGGACGATGCCAAGCGTGGCATAGCAATCCGCGATCGAATCCACCAGGACGCGGATGGCGCGAATGTCGTAGAGCTGATCGAACGACAGGCCCTTGCGCTGCATCTTGCGCCAGATGCTGTAGATGTGTTTCGGTCGCCCGGCGACATCGTGTTCGATACCCGCGCGTGCGAGTTCGGTGTTGAGCTGCTCGATGACCTCGTCGATGTAGCGCTCGCGATCGACCCGCTTTGCCGCCAGCCAGCTGGCGACGAGTTTGTAGTTGTCGGGCTCCAGATAACGGAAGCTCAGGTCTTCGAGCTCCCACTTGATCTGCCAGACGCCGAGCCGGTTGGCCAGCGGTGCATAAATATCGCGCGTCTCGTGTGCAATGCGCTCACGTTCCGGCGCCGGCGCATCCTTGCTACTGCGAAGCAAGGTGAGCTGCGCCGCCAGCTTGATCAGCACCAGTCGTGGATCCGTGACGATGGCGAGCAGCATCTTGCGCAGGGCTTCGGCCTGCGCCGCAGAGAGCGCGGCGCCGGATTGCCCGCCGAAGCCCAGCGAGCCGACACGCATCAGTTCCGCCGCAATACGCGTCGCCGTTTCGCCGAAGACGGACAGCGCGCCGTCTTCCTTGATGAGCCCGGCTTCGAGCAAGGGCAGCAAGGCCGCGCCCTTGCGAATGTCCTCATCGTCAGTCAAACCGCCGACGACCTCGACGATTTCCTGCGATCGCCGGCTCGCCTCTCTGCCCGCATCCGTAACCGCGATGCTCTGCAGATATTCCAGCACGTCGCGTTGCAACGACGTGCTGGGTGCGGATGACGGTGTCGGGCCGGAGGGTTGCATTGCAATCGTCAGGGACTCGGGCTTTTGCCGTATCATAGCGGCTTCAAAAACGCAGGTAGGGAGCGGAGAAATCTTTGCGCAGACTCAGGCGCCCGCGAAGTCTTGCCGAACTGGGTATTGCCGAGCCCGATGTCAATGGTCGCGTGGCAGTCCCGCGTCCCGCGCGAGCAGCAGGCAGGAGCACGCAAGAGCGGGTTCTGCCGGCACAGGTGCGTATTCTCGGTCTCGATCCCGGCTCTCTGCGCACCGGCTACGCCGTGGTCGAATCGAACGCAGGGCGCGTGGCCTACGTGGTCAGCGGCACGATCCGGGCTGAGGGATCCTCCTTCACGGAACGACTGCAGGAAATCTTCATTGGCGTGGAACGGCTGACGCAGGAATTCCGGCCCGACGAAGTCGCGATCGAAGGCGTGTTCATGCATCGCAATCCCGACAGTGCGTTGAAACTGGGGCAGGCCAGGGGAGCCGCGCTGAGCGCGACGTTCTCCTCCCGGCCGCGGGTCTTCGAATACGCGCCGCGGGCGGTCAAACTCGCAGTCGTCGGCACAGGTAGCGCACAGAAGGATCAAGTTCAGTTGATGGTGAAGCGGTTGCTCAACATTGCCGGCCCGCTGGGTGCAGACGCCGCCGACGCGCTGGCGATCGCGCTGTGTCACGCGCATTCGCGCAAGGTGCATAGCCTGTTGAGTCAGTCTCGATGATCGGGTTTCTGCGGGGCCGGCTCGCTGCGAAACATCCGCCGCAACTGCTGGTCGACGTCGGTGGTGTCGGCTATGAGGTGGAGGCGCCGATGTCGACCTTCTACGTCCTGCCGCCGACCGGCGCCGATGTCAGCCTGTTCACTCATCTGGTCGTGCGTGAAGACGCCCACGTGCTGTTCGGCTTCGGCAGCGAACGCGAACGCCGGTTGTTCCGTGAGCTGATCAAGGTGTCGAACGTCGGTCCGAAGCTGGCATTGTCATTGCTGTCGGGAATGAGCGTCGATGGCTTTCTGACCTGCATCGAAGCGCAGGACGCCGACATGCTGGTGAAGATTCCAGGCGTCGGCCGCAAGACCGCCGAGCGGCTGCTGATCGAGATGAAGGACCGGATCAAGAATCTGACCGGTCTCGATGCCGTATTGCCGGTGGCAGAGGGCGGAGCGGTGAACTCCGACGCCGGGGCTCAGTCTGAAGCGTTCAGTGCCTTGGTGGCGCTGGGCTACAAGCCCGCCGAAGTGACACGGTTGCTCAAGTCGGTGGATCCCGCGGCGAAAACGACTGAAGAGCTGATCCGCGGTGCGCTACAGGCTGCCGCTGCCAGATAACGTAGAGAGCCGCATGGCCATGATGGATCCGGATCGAATCGTAGCGGCGACTGTTCAGGGCGAGGAAGACGCCCTGGATCGGGCCGTGCGTCCGAAACGCCTGGCGGACTACGTGGGTCAGACCAGCGTCAAGACGCAGATGGAAATCTTCATCCAGGCGGCGCGCAAGCGACGCGAGGCGCTGGATCACGTATTGATCTTCGGACCGCCGGGACTCGGCAAGACGACGCTGGCCAACATCATCGCCAACGAATTGCAGGTCAACCTGAAACAGACCTCGGGGCCGGTGATCGAACGGCCCGGTGATCTCGCCGCATTGCTGACCAATCTGCAGCCCAACGACGTGCTGTTCGTCGATGAGATTCACCGTCTGAGCCCGGTGGTCGAGGAAATCCTCTATCCCGCCATGGAGGACTTCCAGCTCGACATCATGATCGGCGAAGGTCCCGGCGCGCGCTCCATCAAGCTCGATCTGCAGCCGTTCACGCTGATAGGCGCCACGACGCGGGCCGGTCTGCTGACGTCGCCATTGCGCGACCGCTTCGGCATCGTGCAGCGCCTGGAGTTCTACGATGTGGCGGAGCTGCAGCGGATCGTGGAACGCTCCGCATCGATCGTCGGTGTCGAGGCCGATGCCGGCGGCGCGATGCGCATTGCCCAGCGCTCGCGCGGAACCCCGCGTATCGCGAATCGGTTGTTACGGCGGGTTCGCGACTATGCGGAGGTCAGGGCGGATGGCCGGGTGACCGACGACGTGGCGGAGGCCGCACTGAACATGCTCGATGTCGATCCGCTGGGCTTCGACGTCATGGATCGCAAGCTGCTGCTGACCATCATCGAAAAGTTCGACGGGGGTCCGGTGGGCGTGGAGAGTCTCGCGGCGGCGCTCGGTGAAGAGCGCGGCACCATCGAGGATGTGATCGAGCCCTTCCTGATTCAGCAGGGATTCGTCATGCGGACGGCTCGCGGTCGGGTGGCTACCCGCAACGCATATCTGCACTTCGGCTTGAAAGTGCCGGAGCGCGGTGGGACGACTGGAGATCTTTTTTGAACAGTGGGGCGTCTGACGCGTGTTCGTGAATTCCTTTTCCTGGCCGCTGCGCGTGTATTGGGAAGATACCGATGCCGGTGGCATCGTCTATTACGCGAACTACCTGAAGTTCATGGAGCGCGCACGGACCGAATGGTTGCGGGCGCTCGGTATCGAGCAGGGGCCGCTGCAACGAGAGCATGGATTGATGTTCGTGGTCGTCGATGTGCAGTCGCGCTTCCTGCGCCCGGCGCGGTACGCCGATCTGCTGCAGGTCTCCTGCGAGATCGAAAAGTGCACGCGAACCAGCCTGACATTCAGGCAGGAAGTGAGCCGGGCCGACGGCGATGCGGATCGCGAGCTGCTGGTCAGCGGTTCGGTACGCGTGGCCTGTCTCGATTCCGCAAGAATGCGTCCGTGCGCACTGCCGGACGTGCTGATCAAGCAAATGAAAGTGTCGGGAGATTCTGATGCCCAGTGATATGTCGCCGCTGCAGCTCGTGTTGCATGCCAGTCTGGTCGTGCAGCTCGTAATGGCATTGCTGCTGCTGGCTTCCGTGGTGTCCTGGTCGATCATGCTGCGCAAGCGGGCCGAGCTGCGTCGCGCACGCGCCGAGGCGGATCGCTTCGAGGAAGCGTTCTGGTCCGGTGGCGATCTGTCGGCGATGTTCAAGGCCATCGATCAGAGCCGCCGCGTGACCAAGGGCATGGAAGGCATCTTCGAGTCCGGCTTTCGCGAATTCTCGCGTCTGCGCCAGCAGGGTGGAGTTGCCGGTGCGCAGCTGATCGAAGGCGCACGCCGCGGCATGAAGGTGGCGCTGCTCAAGGAAAGCGATCGGTTGGAAATGGGCCTGGCGATGCTGGCAACCATCGGCTCGACCAGCCCGTACGTCGGTCTGTTCGGTACCGTATGGGGCATCATGGGCGCGTTCCATGGCCTCGGTAACGTGCAACAGGCGACGCTGGCAATGGTGGCGCCCGGTATCACGGAAGCCTTGATTGCCACTGCGATGGGTCTGTTTGCCGCCATTCCAGCCGTCATCGCCTACAACCGTTATGCCGACCAGGTGACACGTATCGAGACGCGGTACGACACCTTCGTGGAAGAGCTTTCCTCGATCCTGCAGCGCCACGCCGCTGTGCCACGCCCGAGCGTTGCCGCCGGAGCGGAGGCGCACGCATGACATCGGGACGCCGCGGCAAACGATTGATGGCGGAGATGAACGTCGTTCCCTACATCGACGTGATGCTGGTCCTGCTCATCATTTTCATGATCACCGCACCGTTGCTGACCCAGGGAATCAAGGTCGATCTGCCCAAAGCAGCCACCGAACCGCTGACGCAGGACATGACCGAACATCCGCCGCTCATCCTGGGTGTCGACAAGGCCGGCAGCTTCTATCTGAACATCGGCGAGAACGAGGAAGCGGCGATCGGGGACGACACGGTGGTGGATCGTGTTGCAGCAGTGCTGCGTCGGGAACCGAAGACGGCCGTGCTCATCAAGGCCGACAGGGGCGTTCCCTATGGACGCGTCGTCGAGGGCATGGTGCTGCTGCAGCAGGCGGGCGCAGAGAAGGTAGGGTTCATCACCGATCCGGCGGAGGCGCGGCGGGCGCAGAAGAAGCCGAGCTGATCCCAAGCCCATGGTCGATTTCATCAAGATCAACTGGAAATACCTGCTGGGAGCGGCGCTGCTGCATCTGCTGTTCGCTGGTCTGTTCGCGTTGACCATGGTCCAGATGTCGCGCGATGCACCGCCGCCGCAACTGGCGATTCAAGCGGTCGTCGTCGATGCCTCGCAGATTGGTGCCGCGAGCCGCCGTCAGGAACGCGAGCGTGAACGCGAACGGCAGCGGGTTCAGCAGGAGCGTGAGAAGGCGGCCATCGAGCAGAAGCAACTGGAAGAGCAGCGCGAAACGGCCAGGCTGGAATCCGAACGGCAGGCCGAGCAGGAACGTCAGGCGGAATCGCAGCGGCGGCAGGAAGAGGAGCAGAAGCGCGCGACCGAGCAGCAGATGATGATCGAGCGGCAGGATGCCGAGCGCAAACGCCAGGCCGAGGTCGAACAGCAGAAGAAGGCCGAGGCCGAGCGTCAGAAAAAAGCCGAAGCCGAACGCCAGCGCGTCGCCGAGATCGAGCGCAAGCAGAAGGAGGAGGCGCAACGTCGCAAGGCTGCGGAGGACGCACGCGTGCAGAATGCGCGCGAAGAAGAGCTGCGACGCCAGCTGGCGGAGGAAGAAGGCTTGAGGCAGGCCGAGAGTGCTGGTCTGAACAACCAGTATGCGGCACTCATCCAGGAGCAGATCGAGCGCAACTGGAATCGCCCGCCTTCGGCTCGCGCCGGACTGGAATGTGAAATCCGGGTGGCGCAGTCCCCGAACGGCGTCGTGCTCTCGGCGCAGGTGGGCCGCTGCAACGGCGATGCGGCTGTGAAGCAATCCATCGAAGCCGCGGTGATGCGTGCTTCGCCGCTGCCGCTGCCGCCAGACCGGCGTCTGTTTCAGCGCAACCTGATATTGATGTTCAAGCCATCCGACTGATGGCGAGGAGAAACGGATGATGCAATTTGCCCGGCGACTGATCTTGGGCGCGGTGCTGGCGATGACCGGCCTGTGCGCGCACGCGCAACTGGTCGTGGAGATCACTCGCGGACAGGAAAACGCCGTCCCGATCGCCATCGTGCCGTTCGGTTGGGAATCGTCCGGCGCAGCGCCGTTCGATGTCGCTGGGGTCGTGGCTGCGGATCTGCAGCGCAGCGGTCGCTTTGCGCCGCTCGATCGCAAGGACATGATCGATCGCCCGACCGCGGGCGATCAGATCCGTTTCCAGGACTGGCGCTATCTCAAGAGCGATTTCATCGCTGTGGGAAAAGTCACGCCGGAAGGTACCGACCGCTATACGGCGCAATTCGAGCTGTACAACGTACTGACCGGCCAGCGCCTCACCGGCCAGCGCCTGAGCTCGAATGCCAAGGGCATGCGTGCGATGTCGCATCGCATCGCCGACATCATCTTCGAACAGCTCACCGGAATTCGCGGTGCCTTCTCGACGCGCATCGCGTTCATCAGCGCCGAAGGCACGCCGCCGCAGCAGCGTTACAAGCTGATCGTTGCAGATGCCGACGGTGAGAATCCGCAGATCATCGCCAATTCGACCGAGCCGCTGATGTCACCGGCCTGGTCCCCTGACGGCCTGAGCCTTGCCTACGTGTCGTTCGAGAGCAAGGCTTCGGCGATCTATGTGCAGACGCTCGCGACGGGCGAACGCCGCCGGGTGTCCGCTCGCGCCGGCATCAATGGTGCGCCTGCGTGGTCTCCCGATGGCCGCACGCTGGCGCTGACCTTGTCGCGCAAGGATGGCGATGTCGACGTGTACACGCTCGACCTGGCCAGCCAGGTGCTGACTCGCATGACATTCGATCCCGGCATCGACACCGAGCCGCAGTGGTCCAATGACGGGCGCAAGCTGTACTTCAATTCCGACCGCTCCGGCGGTCCGCAGATCTACGAAGTCGATCCGGCGCAGCCCAATCGCGCCACCCGTGTTACGTTCGAAGGCAGCTACAACGCCCGGCCGCGCATCTCGCCCGATGGCAAGCAGATGGCGGTCGTGTACCTGGATCGCGGCAACTACCGGATTGCGGTGGTCGATGTTGCAACCAAATCGGTGCGGGTGCTGTCACAGGGACGGCAGGACGAGAGCCCCAGCTTCGCCCCCAACGGTGCAACCCTGATCTACGCGACTCAGGACAAGGGCCGGGGTGTGCTCGCGACCGTGTCGGTGGACGGTCGGGTGCAGCAGACCCTGGCTGCGAGCAGCGGCGATGTGCGCGAGCCGGTCTGGGGTCCGTTTCCTGACAAAAAGCCGTAACTTCGAGCGGTCAGCGTGGGCACGCTGGCGGGCTTGTGGCAGAATTTCGGGCAAATTTTCACCCTTGATCAAATACTGACCCGGGACCCGATCCCGCCAGGAGAATGGAATGCGAGCAGTGCAGTTGGTTCTGGTTCTGATGAGCGCGTTGGTGCTGAGCGGCTGCCCCAAGAAGCCGGAGACGATTCCGGACGCGGGTCCGTCCACCAGCGATGGCGCATCGACCAGCGGCACGTCCGGCAACGACGTTTCGGGTTCAGCTCTGAGTGCGGATCAGCAGGCGATCGAAGCCCTGCAGCGCACCGGCACGGTGATCTACTTCGATTACGACCGCGCCGATATCAAGTCCGAATACGTGCCGATCGTGACTGCCCATGCGCAGTTCCTGGCTGGCAATCCGGCCCGCAAGCTGCGGCTCGAAGGCCATTCCGATGAGCGCGGCTCGCGCGAATACAACATCGGTCTCGGCGAGCGCCGTGCCCAGTCAGTACGTCGCGCCCTGCTGCTGCAGGGAGTCAACGAGACGCAGCTCACGACCGTGAGCTACGGCGAAGAGCGGCCGGCGGTGCAGGGCAGCGATGAGTCGGCATACTCGAAGAACCGCCGGGTCGAACTGGCGCCCACTCGATGAAACGGCATTCGCAATTTCCGCTGCTGATCGTGGCGGCGGCAATGCTCGGGGGGTGTGCCAGCACACCCCCCGAAGCAGATCCGGTGGTGCAGAAGCTGAGTGAGATGGATGGCCGGCTGCTGCGTATCGAGCGGGTGCTGGCCAACCAGAGCCTGCTCGATCTGTCCCAGCGGATCGAAGCGTCGCAGAACGAAGTTCGTGTATTGCGCGGCCAGCTCGAAGAGTTGCAGCACGCGGCCACCAAGTCGCAGGACCAGCAGCGCGAGCTGTATGGCGATCTCGACAAGCGGCTGGCGATGGTGGAGGGCGGAGCGTCTGCCGGTGTGCTGGCGGCGGGCGCCCAGGTCGGCGGCCTGCCGATTCCCCAGGGTGACGACCGCGCCAACTACCAGGCAGCGTTCGATCTGCTGAAGGATGGCAAGTATCCCGAGGCCGCTGCCGCATTCAAGCAGTTCCTCGTGACTTTCCCGAACAGCCAGCTGCTGGATAATGCGCAGTACTGGCTCGGCGAGTCGCATTACGTCACGAAGCAGTATCAGGACGCGCTGCGGGCGTTTCGCACCGTCATCGAGAAATACCCGGACTCGCGCAAGCTTCCAGATGCACTGCTCAAGATCGGCTACTGCAACTACGAGCTGAAGAACTGGGGAGAGGCACGGGCCGCCCTGGACCAGGTCGTCAAGCAGTATTCGGATACGACCGCCGGTCGGCTGGCGCGCGAGCGCCTCGCGAAGATGCAGAGCGAAGGCCGATAGAATATTCACGAAGGTCACGCGCAAGGCGTGAGTGACGAGCCGGAATATTCCGTTCCGGACCCGTCACCCTTCGTGACCGTCGTTACTGGTGCCACGCCACATGTCTCCTCGTCTCAAACTCACTGAAATATTCCTGTCGATCCAGGGTGAAGCCGACAGCGTCGGCTGGCCCACGGTGTTCGTCAGGCTGACCGGCTGCCCGCTGCGGTGCGGGTACTGCGACACGGCGTATGCCTTTCATGGCGGCGAGTGGCACTCGCTCGAGCAGATCCTCGAAAAAGTCGCCGGCTTTGGCGTACGGCACGTCTGTGTGACTGGCGGCGAGCCGCTCGCGCAGAAGTCCTGCGTAGAGTTGCTGCGGCGGCTGTGCGATGCCGGTTATCAGGTCTCGCTGGAAACCAGCGGCGCGATGGATATCAGTGACGTCGATGCGCGCGTTGTGCGGGTAGTCGACATGAAGACTCCCGCCAGCGGAGAGGTGGAGCGCAATCGCTACGACAATCTCGATCGGATGCGCACCGGCGAGCAGGTCAAGTTCGTGATCTGCGGCCGCGAGGATTTCGAGTGGTCGCGTGATCTGGTGAAGAAGCAGTCCCTGAACGAACGTTGCACGGTGCTGTTCAGCCCGAGTCACCAGCAAGTCGAGCCCCGTGATCTGGCGCAGTGGATCCTGGATGAACGGCTGCCGGTGCGGCTGCAGGTGCAGCTCCATAAATATCTCTGGGGCGACACACCCGGACGATGAGCTCCGAAGATCGCCGGATGAACAAGGATCTCCACGGGGACGCAGGGAACACAGGGTTCGGAAACAGAAAGAGTTCTTTTCCCCGTGTCCCCCGTGGAGTTCTTCCAGGCTTTGTGTCTTGATCTGCGTATGAAATTCCTCTTTTCCTCATGACATCCCAATCCCAACGCGCCGTAGTACTGGTTTCCGGCGGACTCGATTCTGCGACGACGCTGGCGATTGCCCGCTCGCAAGGATTCGAGTGCTATGCATTGAGCGTCGACTACGGGCAGCGTCATCGCGCCGAACTCCTGGCGGCTCAGCGCGTCGCAAAGTCGCTGGGTGCGATCGAGCACCGGGTCATCCGCGTGGATCTCGGCGGCATCGGCGGCTCAGCACTTACCGATGCGAGCATCGCGGTGCCCGAGACGCCGCAAAGCGGAATTCCGGTTACCTACGTTCCGGCGCGCAATACCGTCATGCTGTCTCTCGCATTGGGATGGGCCGAGGTGCTCGGCGCCGACTGTATCTGCATCGGCGTCAATGCCGTCGACTACTCGGGCTATCCCGATTGTCGTCCCGAATTCGTGGCGGCATTTGAACGCGTCGCCAATCTTGCGACGCGCAGCGGCGTAGAGGGAACCGCGACTTTCAGGGTGTTTGCACCGCTGATCGACCTGTCGAAGGCGCAGATCATTCGACGCGGTACAGAGCTTGGAGTGGACTTCGCGCAGACCGTGTCCTGTTACCAGGCGGACGATGCAGGACGTGCATGCGGCGCCTGCGATGCATGCCGATTGCGTCGTGAGGGATTTGCGTCAGCGTCATTGGCCGATCCCACTCGCTACTTTCGGTGAACTCGTCATTCGGTTTCGGTATCATGCGCGCCCCGCAAATGGGGCTGCTGGGTTCTGGACTGTTGGGTTGCTGGCAAGAGGAGGCGAACTCTCACTCTTGTCTCTGGCGAGCTCAGAGCCCAGTACCCAGCAGCCCTTTGTCCTCACGGGTTGGTAGCTCAGTCGGTAGAGCATCGGACTTTTAATCCGCTGGTCGAGGGTTCGAATCCCTCCCAACCCACCATCCTTCGCTTCAGGCCATCCCTGTCGCTCTTTGCAGTCTTGTGCTGCTCACAGGCAGCGACTATTGTCCAATGACTGGCCGGAAATGGCAGAGAACTCATTGGTTCGAATTGCCGTAAATTCAAACAGTTATTGAAACTAGTTCAGGGTAATTCACTGGTTTCGCATAGGTTGCTACACCGCAACGGGGCAGAGTGGCATTGGAATTCATTCTTCGTACCTGATCAGGTCATCGTCTTAGCCCATGACGCAAGCTCCGCCCACGACTGATCTCGCCAACTTGCATTTCGGCCTTGTGACCGAGCCGTTTGCCGACGATGTCGGCAACGCATTCTTCCCCAGCGACCAGCACGTCAGCGCACTGGATTTCATGGCCCAGGTTCTCTGGTCGCGTGCGCGCCTGGGCGTGCTGACCGCGGGACGCGGCTTTGGCAAGAGCACATTGATTGCCCGCTTTCTGCAAAAGCTCGATGACCGCTTTGTCGTTGCCTCGATCACGCTAGAGAATCTGTCGGCGCGCGATTTTCTGCTCGATGTGCTGCGTCAGTTCGGCATTGCGCTGGAAGACAGCGACAAGACCGATCGGCGGCGTCTGCTCGAACGTTTCCTGCATCACCAGGCGGCGATGTGCCGGGTCTGCATGCTGGTCGTCGAGAATCCGCAGCAGATGCATCCGTCCGTACTGGAGGAGCTGCGTCTTCTGACCTCGCTCGAAGCCGACGGCCGCCGGGTGCTGAAAGTGTTGCTGCTCGGCGAGCCGCCGATCGATCGGGTAGTGGAATCTCCCCGCATGGTCGGTCTGCTGGCGGGCGGGGCCATGCGCTTCGCTCTCGAGACGCTGTCAGAGGATCAGACAGCAGCCTACGTTGCCCATCGGCTGCGCGCCGCGGGCAGCTCCGACCCGGACGCACTCATACCGCACACCCTCATGCCGCGTGTGTATGCCTGCACCGCTGGCGTACCTGCGCAGATCAATCGGCTGTGCGCACGGGCATTGGCCTGCGCGGCCGAAGAGGATGCCGAAATCGTCACGTCCGCAGCGCTGGATCGAGCGATCGACGCGCTCGGGTGGCAGGCGCGAATCAATCGCAACCCGGCTGCGATCCAGGCACACCGTCGCACGGATGTACCCGAGGCGTGCGGAAAACTGGTGCTTTCCATGCAGGGAATGCCCGATCGGGAAGTCCTTCTCGATCACGATCGCGTGCTGATCGGCCGAGGCGAAGAGGCCGATGCCCGCATCGACTCCGTCTTCGTCAGCCGCTATCACGCGCTCGTCGTGCGACATGACGGGCAGGATCTGCTGCTCGATCTGGGCAGCACCAACGGGCTCCTGTTCAACTCACGCCGCGTTCTGCGCCGCATCCTCAAGGACGGCGATCTGATCCAGGTCGGTCCGGCCAGAATGCAGTACGTGAATCCGCTGGCGGTGCCGTCCGTGCAGCTGGATCCGGCCGAAACGATCTGCTTTGCGCGCCCCGGATTCCCGTCGGCCGCGGGCGAAGACGAAGGCAATGGAACCATCATTGCCTTCGGTCATACAGACACGCAGACGCCGTCAGCCGGGCGCTGATTCGTTTCCCGATTCAGCCGCTTACGCTTGCCGCCCGCGGGGGCTGCCAGTAGAGTGTCGCCCTCCCAACGCCCGCACTTCCGGCATGTTCAGCCCGTTTCCTGTGTAGATCGCGATGCACGGGTCGGATTGCTGCGCGGCGGTCGCAAGCGGCGGATGGGGACCGGCGGGGCAAACAAAGAGACTGGCAAGCTGTGGATCGGTGGCGAGTTCATAAATTCGGCGGCTCGAGTGTCGCCGATGCGATATGCATGGAGCGCGTGGCCAGGATCCTCGAGGAGGACCCCAATCCGCGTCTCGGTGTGGTTCTCTCGGCCTGCCGGGGGATCACCGATGCGCTGTTGAATGTGGTCGCCGCCGCGGAACGCCAGGACGACGGCGTCGACCGTCGTATCGAAGAGATCCGCAAGCGGCATCAGGTGATCGCCGACACACTGCTGACCGGCGAACCTCGCACGCAGTTTCTCGCTACGCTCGAACAGGATTGCCGCGACATCGCCGGCATCCTCCACACCGTACAGCTCATCCGCGCCGCCTCGCAGATGATCCGCGACCTCATCTCCGGTTACGGCGAGATCTGGTCGACGCGACTCTTCTCCGCCTACCTGCGTGCTCGCGGCAAGCGGCCGGGCAGGGTGGAATGGGTCGACGCGCGCGATGTCGTTTCCGTCGAATGGGGTTCGCTCGGACCCGCGGTTCGCTGGGATGTGTCGCAGCAAAACATTGACCGCATCGTGCCGGCCGATCCCGCGGTCACGCTCATCATCACGGGATTCATTGCGCGCGATGCCAAGGGCCTGCAGACGACGCTGGGTCGCAACGGCAGCGACTTTTCGGGGTCGATCTTCGGTGCGCTGCTCGATGCCGGCGAGATCATCATCTGGACGGACGTCGATGGCGTTCTGAGCGCGGATCCGCGCCTGGTTCCGGACGCCAAAGTCATCGATTCGCTGTCGTACAACGAAGCGATGGAACTCGCGTACTTCGGCGCCAAGGTCATTCATCCGCAGACCATGGCCCCTGCAGTGACAAAGGGCATTCCCATCTGGATCCGCAATACCTTCGCGCCGGAAAAGCCGGGCTCGCTGATCTGCGCGAATCCCACGTCTGAACTTGCCGTCAAGGGCATTGCCTCGATCGACCGCTGCGCGCTCGTCAACCTCGAAGGTGCGGGCATGATCGGTGTGCCGGGTACGGCGCACCGCCTCTTCGGCGCGCTGCGTGACCATGGCATGTCCGTCATCCTGATTTCCCAGGGCAGTTCGGAGCACTCGATCTGTTTC
Organism: Povalibacter sp.; assembly: GCF_036520495.1. GTDB lineage: Bacteria > Pseudomonadota > Gammaproteobacteria > Steroidobacterales > Steroidobacteraceae > Steroidobacter. The sequence goes on from NZ_DATDJO010000011.1 coordinate 52,977, forward strand.
GCGATTCCCGAGCACGAAGCGGTTCGTGCCGAGGCGGTCGTTCGCGAAGCTTTCGAGAGTGAGCTGCGTCAGGGCCAGATCCAGAGCGTGGAAGTGGATACGGGCTGCAGCATTCTCGCGGTGGTCGGCGATGGCATGGCCGGTTCGCACGGCGTAGCCGCCAAAGTCTTCGGCGCGCTCGGCAGCGCTGCCGTGAGCGTTCGGGCCATTGCGCAGGGCGCTTCGGAGCGCAATATCTCGGTCGTGATCGACGGCAAGCATTCCTCGCGCGCATTGCGAGCGGTGCATTCCAGTTTCTACCTGTCGCAGCACACGATATCGATCGGCCTCATCGGGCCGGGGCTCGTCGGCGGCGTGTTGCTCGACCAGATGGCCTCGCAGATCGAACGTCTGTCGCGCGATCTCAAACTCGACTTGCGGGTGCGCGGCATCATGTCGTCGCAACGCATGCACCTCGCCAATATCGAGGTGCCGCTGAACCACTGGCGCGATGCAGTCAGCGCCACGGGCGAGCCTGCCGACCTCACGCGGTTCGCGGATCACATTCACGCGGATCATCTGCCGCACGCGGTCATCATCGATTGTTCCGCGAGCGCCGTGATTGCGGCGCGCTATCCGGAATGGCTCGCTGCCGGCATTCACATCGTGACGCCGAACAAGAAGGCCAACAGCGGCGATCTGGGTCTCTATGCGCAACTGCGGGACGCCAGGAAGCAGGGCGGGTCGCACTTCCTGTACGAAGCTACCGTCGGCGCAGGCCTGCCGATCATTCAGACGCTGCGCGATCTGCGCGACACGGGCGATGAGATCTACCGGATCGAGGGCATTCTCTCGGGAACGCTCGCCTACCTGTTCAATGTCTGGGACGGTTCCGAACCGTTCTCCTCGGTCGTGCGTACGGCAAAGTCCAAGGGCTATACCGAACCCGATCCCCGCGACGATCTGTCGGGTATCGACTTCGCACGCAAATTGATCATTCTCGGTCGCGAGATGGGACTCAACCTGGAACTCGGCGACGTGCAGCTCGAAAGCCTGGTGCCGCCGGCGCTGACCGCGTGCGGCCCGGAGGAGTTCCTCGAGCGGCTGCCGGAGTTCGATGTGCCGATGGCGCAGAAGCTGGCAGCAGCGCGAAGCCGCAACCGTGTGCTGCGATACGTCGGGTCGCTCGATGCGGCGACCGGCAAGGCGTCGGTCGGGCTGGTCGAGCTCGAACGCTCGCACACCTTCGCCAACATCAATCTGACCGACAACGTCGTACGCTTCCTCACGCGGCGCTACAACGAGAATCCACTGGTGGTGCAGGGGCCCGGCGCAGGGCCTGAAGTCACTGCCGGCGGCATCTTCGGTGACCTGCTGCGTGTTTGTGCATACCTGGGCGCGAAACTCTGATGCGAACTTCTGCTACTGCTTTTGCGCCTGCCAGCGTCGGCAACGTCGCCGTTGGCTTCGATGTGCTCGGGCACAGTTTTCAGACGATCGGCGACAAGGTCCTGGCGCGCCGCATCGCCGAACCGGGCGTGCGTATCGCCTCCATCGGCGGACTCGTCACCGATCTGCCGCTCGAGCCGGAGAAGAACACCGCCGGCATGGCCGTGCTCAGCATGGTTCGCGATCTGCAGCTCGATTTCGGTATCGAACTGACCATCGAAAAGGGCATTCCCATCGGCTCGGGTCTGGGCGGTTCGGCCGCTTCCGCGGTTGCTGGCGTCGTTGCTGCAAATGCCTTGCTGCCGACGTCGCTGAGCAAGCTCGAGCTGCTGAAGTTCGCGATGAAGGGCGAAGCAGTTGCGAGCGGGGCAGTGCACGTCGACAACATCGCGCCATCGCTCTTCGGTGGTCTGGTGCTGACGGTCGGCATCGACAACCCGAACGTGAAGCAGATTCCCGTGCCGCCGTCGGTGCGTTGCGTGCTCGTGCACCCGCACATGGTGCTGGCCACCAAGGCCGCGCGGGAAATCCTCAATCGCTCCATCGACCTGTCCGACGTGATCTGGCAGTCGGCGAACCTGGCGGGATTCCTCACCGGCTGTTTCACCGGCGATCTGCGCCTGATCCGCGAGTCGCTCGAGGACGTCATCATCGAACCGCAGCGCAAGCTGCTGATCCCCGGCTTCCAGGCGGTGAAGGACGCGGCGATCGCCAACGGCGCGCTGGGTTGTTCGATCTCGGGTGCCGGTCCGACAGTGTTCGCATGGTGCGACGAGCCTGACGCAGTCGCGATCCGCGATGCGATGGTCGCCGCCTTCGCTGCCCACAAACTCGATTCCGATGCCTGGATCTCGACTCTCGATCCGACCGGCGCTCGTGTAATTGATTAACGACATTTCCGACCAGATGCACTACATCAGTACCCGCAACCCGCAACACCGGGTGTTGCTCGGTGAGGCTATCGCACAGGGCATCGCGCCCGATGGCGGGCTGTTCGTTCCGGAGAGCTTTCCGCACTTCGTCCCGCGTCAGTTCGATGGCGAAGCGGATCTCGTTGCGATCGCTCAGCACCTGATTGCGCCGTTCGCCGCAGGCGATGCGCTCCTCACCGAGGAACTCGCCGATATCTGTCGCGCGGCCTTCGATTTTCCGGCGCCGCTGGTTGAAGTGCCGGAAGCGCCGGCGCCGCTGTGGGTGCTGGAGCTTTTTCACGGACCCACCGCCGCGTTCAAGGATTTCGGCGCGCGCTTCCTCGCGGAGTGTCTCGAACGCATTCGTCGCAATGCCAAGCGCAAGCTGACGATCCTGGTCGCCACTTCCGGCGACACGGGCGGAGCAGTGGCGGCCGCTTTCCACAATCGTCCGTGGGTCGATGTGGTCATTCTCTATCCGAAGGGACTGGTTTCGCAGCGTCAGGCGCAGCAGCTCGCCTGCTGGGGTGGCAACGTGCGTACGTTCGCGGTCCATGGGACCTTCGACGACTGCCAGCGCATGGTGAAGGAAGCTTTCCTCGATCGAGCGCTTGCCGAGACACATCAGCTGTCCTCCGCGAACAGCATCAACGTCGGGCGCCTGCTGCCGCAGATGGTTTATTACGCCTACGCCGGCCTGGAGCTGTGGCGTCGCAACGGGCGCCGTGCCAATTTCATCATCCCGGCTGGCAACCTCGGTAATTCACTCGCCGGCATCTGGGCGCGTCATTGCGGCCTGCCGATCGGCGAGATCGTGCTGTCGACCAACGCCAACCCGACAGTCACCGAGTACCTGCGCACCGGCGAATGGGAACCACGTGCGAGCGTCGCCACCCTCGCGTCGGCGATGGACGTCGGCAACCCGAGCAACATGGAACGTCTGCGGGCCCTGCACCCCGATTTCGAGGAGCTGCAGGGCCAGATCGGTGCGTCGAGCGTCGACGACATCGAGATCCGTGCCACGATCCGTCGCGATGCCCACGAGCTTGGGCAGGTCTGGTGTCCGCACACGGCCACGGCGGCCAAGGTATTCCGCCGGCTGCTGGCCCGTGGAACACGCGGCGACTGGGTCGTGGTGTCGACGGCGCATCCCGCCAAGTTCAACGATATCGTCGAGCCGCAGATTGGCCGGACGGTGGAAATCCCGTCCAGCCTGGAGCGATTGTTGTCGTTGCCGCGTCAGGAAAAGGAACTGGAGCCCACGCTCGACGCGCTGCGGGCGGACCTGCAGAGCTGATACATGCCACTGCCGACGCAAATTCCTCCCTGGGCGTGGCCAATTGCCGGCGCGATCCTGCTGATCGCATTCGCCGTCTGGGTTTTCCTCAGGATTCAGGCCTATCGGCTGCGTCGCTCCATCGACGCGACGATCGCCAGTGTCGGCTACGAGATGCTGAAGAACGTCCTGCTGCCGAACGGCAGTGGCGGTCAGATCCACCTCAACTACGTGCTGTTGACCCAGCGCGGCGTACTGGTCGCCGACCTGCTCGATCTGCCGGGAGCGGTCTTCGGCGGCGAACAGATGCTCGAGTGGACGGCCATCGGCAAGAAGCGTCGTTACACCTTCACCAATCCGCAACACGCGCTGTACGACCGCATGGCAGCGGTGAAACTGCTGATCGGCGACGTGCCGGTCGAAGGCCGCGTTCTCTTCACGGTGCGTGGCAACTTCCCCAAGGGCAAGCCGCGTAACGTGCTGCGGATCGACGACCTCGCCAACGACTTCCCGGTCGTCGACAAGGTCCGCGGCAACATCACCGCCGCGTTCGGTGATGTCTGGGACAACGTGAAGAAGCACGCCGAGCCCAATCCGCTGGCAGCGTGAGACAAGCTGCCAGGTACTAGTAGCTAGGCGCTAGGTCGGAGCAGCGTCCCTTCTTCGGCTAGAGCCTAGAGCCTGGCGCTCCTCTCCTTCCATGCTCCGCCACTACCTGCGACACGCAGGCGGTGACCCGCTTGCCCGTTTCGATATCCAGGAATTCATTCGGTCCGTGCGCGTTCGAATGCGGGCCCAGTACGCCTGTCACCAGGAACTGCGTCTTCGGGAATTTTTCGCTCAGCATGCCCATGAACGGAATGCTGCCGCCCGTGCCCATGTACATCGCATCGCGTCCGAAGAAATTCCTCGACGCGGATTGAATCGCGTCTGCGAGCCAGGGTTCGGTGGAGGGCGCGTTCCAGCCGCCCATGCTCGATTCGAGCTCGAATGCGACATGCGCCCCGTACGGCGGATCGGCTTCGAGCGTCTGTTTCACCGCGATCGCTGCCTTCTCCGGATCGACACCAGGCGGCAAGCGGAATGACAGGACGAATGCCGTCATGGGTCGCAGGACATTGCCCGCGTTGCTCGCTGCCGGAATACCTTCGACCCCGGTCACCGACAGCGTCGGCCGCCAGGTGCTGTTCAAGAGCAGCTCGGCCGGATCATCGGACATGGGCTTCATGCCTTCGACGAACGGCAGTTTGCGATGCACGGCATCACCGAGTGCGCTCGCGGCCGCGGCAGCTTGTTGCAGGCGATCGGCGGGGATGTTTCCCTGCAGCTCACTGACGAGGATCTCGCCGGTCGCTGCGTCTTCGACGCGGGCCAATAGCTGTCGCGCGATCCGGAAGCTCGACGCGGCGATGCCGCTGGCCATGCCGGAATGCACGCCTTCTCGCAGGACTTCGACTCGCAGCGTGCCGATCAAATTGCCGCGCAACGACGTCGTACACCAGAACTGATCGTAGTTGCTGCACTCTGCATCCAGGCACACGACCAGCGAAGGCTCGCCAATGCGCCCGGCCAGCGCATCGATATAGGCGGGCAGATCGGGGCTGCCGCTTTCCTCGCCGGCCTCGATCAGGATGATGCAGCGGGCGAACGGGATGTTCTGATCGGCCAGCGCCAGCAATGACAGCAGCGAGCCAAACACGGCGTAGCCGTCGTCAGCGCCGCCACGGCCATACAGGCGACCGTCGCGAATGACCGGCGTCCATGGATCGAGTCCTGGCAGCCAGCCGGTGAATTCGGGCTGTTTGTCCAGGTGGCCATACATCAGGACGGTGTCATCGATGTCGCCCGGAACCTCGATGTACAGCAGGGGAGTGCGTCCGGGCAGGCGCATGAGTTCGATCGTGGTGCCTGCCAGCGCATGCGCCTCGCACCACTTGCGCATCAGTTCCGCCGCCTTGTCCATGTGGCCATGCTCGGCCCACTGTGGATCGAAATTCTCCGACTTGTTCGGGATGCGGATGTAGTCGCAGAGCGTCGGAATGATGGAGTCATCCCACACGCGGTCGACGAATTGCTTCAGCTGCTGTGCGTTCATGGGGTACCTCGACAGATCACATGATCAGTTGGGCCAGTTGAACAGTCGCGCCGCGTTTGCGGTAGTCGTCGCCGCCAATTGTGCGGCGGATTCGCCGCGGGCCTGCGCTATCGCCTCGACTACATGCGGCAGATACATGGGCTCATTGCGCCGGTTCGACGGCTTGGGCGTGAGGTCGCGCGGCAACAGATACGGCGCATCGGTCTCGATGACGAGTCTGTCAGCCGGGATCTGGCGCACGACGTCGCGCAGATGCTGGCCGCGGCGCTCATCGCAGATCCAGCCGGTGATGCCGATGTACAGGTCGAGGTCGAGATAGGCGCGGGCTTCATCCATGCCGGCGGTAAAGCAATGCGCCACACCGCCGGCCAGGCGGGGCCGGAAGTCGCGCAGGATGGCGACGAAGTCCGTATGCGCATCGCGTTGATGCAGAAACACCGGCTTGGCGACACGAACGGCGAGATCGAGCTGCCGTTCGAACGCCAGACGCTGCGCCTCCCGGGGCGACAGGTCGCGGAAGTAGTCGAGCCCACATTCGCCGACAGCCACCACTTCAGGCTCCTGCGCATATTCGGTGAAGGCAGCCAGAGCCGACTCATCGAGGTCCGTTGCGTGATGCGGATGAAGCCCGGCAGTAGCGCGGAACCGCTGTGGATGAAGTCGCGACCACTCGATCGCCCAGCGCGTGCTTTCGAGCGAACTGCCGGTGATCACCATGCGCGTCACTCCGGCATCCACCGCGCGGGCAATCAATGCCTCGCGATCGTGGTCGAAGCTATCGTGAGCGAGGTTCAATCCGATGTCGATGAGTTCCGGCGGAGTAGTCAAACCGATGGCCTGTGGTACGAGGAAAAAAGTGGCGTGTGCTATCGTGCAGCGGCAATTGCGTGGCGAATTGTAGTGGAAAGAACAGCGGAGTTTCCTGCATGAAGGCGCGGCATGTGCCGTTGATTGCATCAGCGATTTTCGGACTGCTGTGTATACCGGCGGGAGCCGATACGGCGTCCGATCTGGGCGATGCGGCGGCACGGATTCAGTATGCGTTCTACACGCAGGATGCCCGCGCTCTCGCCGAAGGACTGGCGCTGATTTCGCAACTGGACGCCATGGCGCTCGCTCCCGGCATTCAGGAGTACAACGCCGCCTACGGCCAGTGGAAGCTGGCGCAAATCCATGCAGAGCCGACGGCCGCGGCCAAGCCACTCAATCCCGGCGCTTCGAACAAGGCTGCGCAGGAATGTGTGCGACAGGCCAAGGCAGCCCGTACGAGGGATCCGCGGATGGCGGAGGCCTATGCCATCGAAGCCGTGTGCTCCGCGTTCGGCTCGACCGTCCTTGCTTCGGGCTGTGCCGGGAAGCCGCTGCGTACTGCCCGGGAACTCGATTCCCGCAATCCCCGCATCCGCCTGATCGAATTGCTGTGCGCAGAGAAGGGCGAGGGCGGTTCTGTCGCCTATGCACAGAAGCTTCGCGATCTGGTCGGTGATTTCGAGACCGCTCCCCCGGCAAGTCCGGGGGAGCCTGATTGGGGGCAGGCCGAGGCGCTCGTGCTGCTCGGCTGGAGCACTTTGCAACGCGGCGATGCGCGCGGGGCTCGCGACATCGTCGAGCGCGCACTCGTGATCGCACCGGACTATCGCAAGGCGCAGGAACTGCTGCAGGCCACGGCGACACGGCCGAAATGACGTGAAAGCGGCCTATACTCCAGCATCATGAATCGCTCTTCACCGCCGGCGACCCAGATGCAGTTGTTCGAGGCGCGCGATCCTGCGCAGCCCTGGCACGTGCGCATCAGTCGGCGAGCGCGGCGCCTGTCGGTCCGTGTGTATCCGGGCGGACGGGTGGAAGTGGTGGTGCCGCCCGGCGCCTCGGCGGCAATCGTCGAGCGATTCGTCGGCACCCACCGGCGCTGGATCGATGAACGCGTCGCAGATCTGTCGGCCGTCAGCGGAATTGAGCGCGACACGCTTCCCGAAGCGATTTCGCTGGCAGGAACAGAGCAGCGCTACGCTGTCGACTATCGTCGCACTGCCAGCTCGGATATCCGCGCCGTCGTCGTCACTCCCGGGACATTGATCGTGGCCGGTGCGATCGACAACGAACAGCGGGTCGCCCGAACGCTGCAGCGCTGGCTGATGGACCACGCGCATGCGGCGCTCAGTCGCTGCCTTGCCGAGATCGCTGCGAAGCACGATTTCAGTTTCGAGCGCGTGCAGATTCGCCGCCAGCGCACCCGCTGGGGCAGCTGCTCGGCGCGCGGCACCATCAGTCTCAATGTCTGCGCACTGTTCCAGGAGCCGGCGGTGATGCGTTACCTGCTGATCCACGAGCTCAGCCACACCCGACACATGAATCATTCACGGCGCTTCTGGGCTCAGGTGGAAGCCATCGAGCCCGATTATCGCCGCCTCGATCGCGAACTGCTGCAAGGCTGGCAGCGGGTTCCGGGATGGATGTTCCGATGAACGAGAAGTCTGCCCCCGACCCGCAGAAGAAGCCGGTCGATCTGTCCGACGAACAGGTCCACTGGGATCTGGGCGAATCGCAGAGCTACGGCCAGTACCTGCAACTCGACAGGATCCTGAGCGGACAGCAGCCGGTCTCGTACGAACACGACGAGATGCTGTTCATCATCATCCACCAGACGTCCGAGTTGTGGATGAAGCTCTGCCTGCACGAACTGTCCGCCGCGCTGGACCACATCCGCCGCGACGACCTGGGTCCGTCGTTCAAGATGCTCTCGCGTGTCTCGCGCATTCAGGCGCAGCTGACGCAGTCCTGGGACGTGCTCGCGACCATGACACCCGCCGAGTACTCCGCGTTCCGCAATCAGCTGGGGCGCGCGTCGGGATTCCAGTCGTACCAGTACCGCATGCTCGAATTCATCATCGGCAACAAGAACGCGGACATGATCGAAGTGCATCGTCGCGATCCGGCGCACTACGATGTCCTGTCACGCGCGCTGCATAACCCGAGCATTTATGACGAGTCGCTGCGGCTGCTGAGCCGCCGCGGCTTCGAGATTCCACAGGACTACCTCGATCGCGACTGGTCGCAGCCCTATCAACCGAGCAAGCAGGTCGCCGCCGCGTGGCTCGCCGTCTATCACAGCATCGACGAGAACTGGGACCTGTACGAACTCGCCGAGAAGCTGGTCGACCTCGACATGAAGTTCCAGCTCTGGCGCTTCAGTCACATGAAGACCGTCGAACGCATCATCGGCTACAAGCGCGGCACGGGCGGCACCGGCGGCGTGTCATATCTCGCCAAGGCGCTGGAACTGCGGTTCTTCCCCGAACTGTGGACCGTTCGGACGTCGATGTAAGAGAAGAGCTGAAGCCGTACACGAAGGAGCACGAGGTCGGAAGGCTCAGGACAGTCTTGAACTCATTTGTGCTTCTTTGTGCTCTTTTGCGTACTTGCTTCGTCTCTTCCAGACCCGCCAGCCCAGCAGCACCGCGACGATCGTCGCGTAGATGAGCGGTTCGCGGATGTCGGCCTTGACCTGCCACCAGTAGTGCCAGACTCCGAGCGGCACGATCACGTAAATGAGCCGATGCAGCGTTTTCCAGCGTTTGCCGAGGCGGCGCATCATGCCGTTGGTCGATGTCACCGCCAGGGGAATCAACAGCAGCAGCGCTGCAAAGCCGATCGTGATGAACGGTCGTTCGGCGATGTCCGGCAGGATGCCGGGCCAGTACAAGTCCTGATCGAGAATCAGCCACGTCAGAAAGTGCAGCAGCACGTAGACGAACGCGTACACGCCGAGCAGACGTCGCAGCTGCACCAGCCAAGGCGCATCGAACCAGTCGCGGAGCGGCGTGACGGCCAGCGTGATGATGAGCAGCCGAAGTCCCCATTCGCCCAGCGTGTCCTGCACGAACTCGATCGGATTGGGGCCGAGCGAGCCTGCAATGCCGAATGCGCGCAACGCCAGCAGGCACAGCGGCAGGGAGCACAGCAGGAATAGCGCCGGTTTGAAAATCCGGCGCACGACGAACGTGGAGGGCATGGGGCTAGTAGTACTTGGCCAGGTCCATGCCACGGTACAGACTGGCGACCTCTTGCTCGTAGCCATTGAACATCCGGGTCGGCACGCGCGAGTTGAAGAGACCTGCGCCGATGTGGCGCTCGCGTGCCTGGCTCCAGCGCGGATGATCGACATTGGGGTTCACGTTCGCGAAGAAGCCGTATTCCCGCGGCGCCGAAATGTTCCATGACGTCGGTGGCTGCTTCTCGGTGAAGCGGATCTCGACGATGGATTTGATGCCCTTGAAGCCGTACTTCCACGGTGTCACCAGTCGCAGCGGCGCGCCGTTCTGGTTGGGAAGCGATTTGCCGTAGACACCGACCGCCAGCAGCGACAGAGGATTCATCGCTTCATCGATGCGCAGGCCTTCGACGTACGGCCACTCCAGCACGTTATAGCGCTGTCCCGGCATTTCCTCCGGCCGCAGCACGGTCTTGAAAGCCACATACCTGGCCTTCGACGTCGGCTTGAATCGCTGCAGTACGTCGGCCAGAGGTACGCCGACCCAGGGAATGACCATGGACCAGGCTTCGACACAACGCAGGCGATAGACGCGTTCCTCGAGCGCATGCGGCTTGAGAATATCCTCGAGCGAGAACTTGCCGGTCTGTTCGGCTTCGCCCGCGATCGTCACGCTCCACGGTTCGGGCTTGAAGCGCCCGGAATTCGCCGCCGGGTCCGACTTGTCGGTGCCGAACTCGTAGAAATTGTTGTACCCGGTGATGTCTTCGTAACTGTTCGGCGGCTCGTTGGTGCTGAACCTGGCATTGCGTGTGAACTTCAACGCCGCTGCCGCCGCCTCCGAGTCGCTCCACATCGCGGCGCCTATTCCTGTGACGCCGGCTGCGAGCGCCGCCTGCAGCAGTGCCCGACGATTGAGATAGGTCGCCTCGGACGTGATCTCCGAGGCAACGATGGCTGCCGAGTCGCCGGGCTGTCTGCGCCTGATCCACATGAATTCGTCTCCGCAAATTGACTATCGACCAAACTGACCTATCAACAAACTGACCTATCAATAAGACCCGGGGTGCCCGGAAATTATCACGTAGAACGCACGCGGACCGTCGACAGTTCATCAGAGTTGCTGCCGGCGAGCGCTGGAATCCCCCGAACAGGGGTGGGTGGCCTCGGACTGCACTCATTGCGCGCCGGGTGTCAGGGTGCTGTTGGAGGACGATGCCTTGCTGAGCCGGCGTCCTTCCGTCACAGGGGCGGTCCCTCCGGGAACCGCGGCAGCGTATCGGAAATATCGAACCAGTTGGCTTTGTGGTTCACGTAGATATGCGCTTGCGGGCGCGTGCCCGGATCCGTATCCAGTGAGCCCGCCGGTACGACAACGGCGCCGCGTTCGCTGGAGATTCGAGGCACGGCACCACCGCAATGCCGGCAGAAGGCGACGGCGAAAAACTTTGCGTCCGGAACCTTGTAGATGACGACGTCATCGGCTCCGCGCACGAACTGGAAATCGTCGAGCTTGTAGAACAGATTCGTCGCATGCGCGCTGCTGCGCCCACGCCGGCATCGCGTGCAATGGCAATTCATCATCCGAATCGGCGGTCCGCTGATTTCGTAAGCGACGGCATTGCACAGGCAGCGGCCGGCAACTACGCCTGCGCGCGCCTCGACGGGTGGGCGGGTCACCCCGGTGGCGCCAAATTCTTCCGGATACTCTTCGTGCTGCGGCAGCGAGTCGGTGATCTCATACCAGGGCGACTCCGAGCCGACGAACCAGTGGGCCTCGGGCCGCACGTCGAGATCTCCCAACAGATTGCCTGCGGAGCAGATAACCAGGTCCATCTGTTTCATGATCGTGGGAGTGACGGATCCGCACGACTTGCAGAAGAAGCGTCGACCCTTCTCGGAGGAGGCATAACTTGCGACGTTGTCTTCGCCGGAAATCCAGCGAAAGCCGACCAGCGGCGCGGCAACGAACGTCGCAAATGAACCGCCGTGATGCTTGCGGCACATTGAACAATGACAATGCACCATCATAGTCAGCGGACCGGCGACCTCGTACCGGACCGCGCCGCAGAGACACGTCCCCTGCACAGGCGGATGCTTCACGGACATGACGGGCTCCGGGGAAGGCGACGACGCGCAGTGTCACCGGACGATAGCAATATGTGACGGACTCCTCCAGAGCAGGGCCGATGCAGTTAAAAATTCGGGCTTTCATGGGTTCATTCGCGCGCGGACTCCGTGGTAAAACGGGGCCGTCATGAGCACGGTCGCCAACATCCCACAGCGTCAGAACCTGCGCGAGCAGGTGGAGCGCCTGCTGCCCAACTGGCAGAGCTGGTATCCGAGCCTGTTCCATGCGGCGGAGGACCTCGGACTGATTCGGGCACGCGTGTGCTCGCCGGATTCGCTGATGTTGGTGAGCCGTCACGCGGCGGTCCGGGAAGAGGCCGTACGTTCGTTCAAGGAGCGGTGGGGCGTGGAGGACGAACAGGAAGTGCCGCCAGCCCAGCACCTGCAGATGGTGAAACGCATCCAGGACCAGATGCGCTCCAGGAACAATCCCAAGCAGCCGCGGCCCGTCAGACGCTCAGGCAAGTAATCAGCCCTGCAACTGAGCCAGATCTCTCGCGTAGTTCGCGTAGGAATCTTTGAGCGATGCCGAATTGAGCAGCATCGTCGCCAGTACTTCGTCGCACCCGGGTCGCATCACGCTGGTGCGAATCCACATGCTTTCCGTGCGGCGGCTGCCGCTCAGCGCAATGATTTCGCGCTCGATCTCGTAGTCCTCGTCGACGAACAGCGGCCCCTTGATGAGCCGGATCTCCTGATCGGCGAACAGGCCGACGACCGGACCGTGGACGGGAAACATGTGGGAATCCGTCGCATGATTCAACAGGACGCTGATCATCTCGAAAGGAATGATGGCGCGTCCCCAGGGCGATTCGCCGGCCGTCGCCGCCGTGTACCACGGTGAGTTCTCGGCGATGACCTCGAGCTTGTCGGCAAGCGAGAAAGGATACAGATCGCCCATGTGCTGATCGGCGCCCATGCGAATGCGGGTTCGGGCGCTGCGCATTCCCACGCGCACATCGCGCAGGATGACGAGCGCCTCCGGAGGCTGAACCTCGCTGATACGCTGTTGAAGCGCCGAAGGCGGGTTGTCCGTGCCGATGGACGCGGTGCCGCGCAGAATCTCGGTACCGTCGTCGCGCTGCATCCAGATTCGTGTTTGCGTCTCGCCGTCGCGTGGCTTCGCGATGAAGGCGCGCACTTGCTCGCCTTCGAAGCAGGGATTGCGATAATGAGCCGAGACGCATCCCGCTTCCAGCCAGCGCACGCCCCACAGCGCCACACACAGCGGTACGAACTGGCTGAAGTGCGTGGGCCCTTCGATCGCGCCGCCCTTGAATCCGAGCTTCTGCGCCGTCGCATCGTCGTGAATCGATGTGTGACTGTCGTACTGCTGGGTCGCGAGCATCTGTCGCGGACCGCGCAGCGGCCCGGCCAGCGTGTCGGCCGAGTCATCGATCGGAGTGGCGAACGGCGTTCGCATGACGTCAGTCCGAGATTTTCGAAAAATCCGGCGCGCGTCGCTCGGCAAAGGCCCGGAACGCCTCTGCTGCTTCGGCGCTGCCCAATCGCTGCCCGAAAATTTCGTTTTCGCGCTTCATCAGGGCGGAGATCGCCGCCGCATCGCGCATGAGTCGCTTGGTTGCCTGCACGGCTCCCAGCGGGCGCGTCGCCAGGGCTTTGGCCGAGTTGAGTGCTTTGGCGCGTACTTCTCCGGCGGGCACTGCGGCATTGGCGAGACCGATGGCTGCTGCTGTGCGACCGTCGACAGGCTCTCCCAGTGCAAACATGGCGAAAGCGCGTGCATGGCCAATGCGTGCGGGAATGAGCCAGCTCGATGCAGCTTCGGGAACCAGCGCAAGATTCACGAAGGGCGTCGTGAGTCTGGCGTCGTCGGCGACATAGACCAGATCGCAATGCATCAGCATCGTGACGCCGATGCCGACCGCCAGTCCCTGTACGGCGGCGACATAGGGTTTCTCGGCGCGTGCGAGTGCTTCGAGAAAGGTGTGCGCCTTCATGTCGCTGCGTGCCAGCTGGCCCGAGGCGACCGCAGCGAAGTCGGCAAGATCGTTGCCTGCCGTGAACGCGTCGCCTTCGCCTTCGAACAGAACGGCGCGAATGCCAGGGTCCTGCTCGGCGCGTACGAGCGCTTCACCCATTGCCTGGTACATGGCATTGGTGATCGCGTTCTTCTTGTCGGGTCGATTGAACGCGATGCGCATGACACGATCTTCGACGCTGATGCGGACGTGGTCAGTCATGAGGTTCCCCTGAAATGGTTTGAAAATTATCCGCTGGTGCATGAAACCGGATCAATTTGAATTACAGGCCTGCAGGCCGGAAACGAAAAAGGGGGAAGCCTCGCGGCTTCCCCCTTCGTGTCTCCAAGTTGCCCTGGCGATGTTCCCTCGAGGTCAGGCGGCCTTGCTGCCGCTCGCCAGCTGACGCAGGACGTAGTGCAGGATGCCACCGTGCTGGAAGTACTCGCGCTCCTTCGGCGTGTCGATACGCACACGCGCCTCGAACTTGATCGGCGCGCCGTTGTCTGGCGTGGCGACCACGGTCACGACCTTCGCCGCACCGCCGTTGAGGCCGATGATCTCGAAGCTCTCCTTGCCGGTGAGTCCCAGCGACTGCGCGTTCTGGCCTTCCTTGAACTGCAGGGGCAGCACGCCCATGCCGATCAGGTTGGAGCGGTGAATGCGCTCGAAGCTTTCCGTGATCACGGCTTTGACGCCCAGCAGCATCGTGCCCTTGGCGGCCCAGTCGCGCGACGAGCCGGTACCGTATTCCTTGCCCGCCAGGACGACCAGCGGCGTGCCTTCCTGTTTGTAGCGCATCGCGGCGTCGTAAATGCTCATCTGTTCGCCGCTCGGTACGTGGACGGTGATGCCGCCTTCGGTGCCTGGTGCGAGCTGATTGCGCAGACGGATGTTCGCGAACGTGCCGCGCATCATGATTTCGTGATTGCCGCGACGCGCGCCGTAGGAGTTGAAGTCCACCGGCTGCACACCCTGCGACACGAGGTACTTCGCCGCCGGGCTCGACTTCGAAATGTCACCGGCCGGGGAGATGTGATCGGTCGTGACGGAGTCGCCCAGCAGTGCGAGAGCACGTGCATTGCGAATATCGGCCACCGCGCCCGGCTTCATCGTCATGCCGACGAAGTAGGGCGGGTTCTTCACGTAGGTCGACTTGTCGTTCCACGAGTAGATCTTGCCCTCAGGCAGGCGGATCGCATTCCAGTTCTCGTCGCCCGTGAAGACGCTGGCGTAGCTCTTGCGGAACATGGCGGAGTCGACCGACTTCGCGATGAATTCCTGGATCTCGGCCGGCGTCGGCCAGATGTCCTTCAGATATACCGCCTTGCCGTCGCTGCTGGTACCGATCGCTTCGGTCGTCAGGTCGAGTTCCAGCGTGCCGGCGAGCGCGTAGGCGACGACCAGCGGCGGCGAAGCGAGGAAGTTCATCTTCACTTCCGGATGCACGCGGCCTTCGAAGTTGCGGTTACCGGAGAGGACGGAGCAGGCGACCACGTCGCCCGCCTTCACTGCATCCGCAATTTCAGGACGCAGCGGCCCGGAGTTACCGATGCAGGTCGTGCAGCCATAGCCGACGGTGAAGAAGCCGAGTGCTTCCAGGTCCGACGCCAGGCCGGCCTTCGCCAGATAGTCCGTCACGACGCGCGAGCCGGGTGCCAGACTCGTCTTCACCCACGGCTTGGACTTGAGGCCGAGCCGGTTGGCATTGCGTGCGAGCAGTCCGGCTGCGATCAGCACGGCGGGGTTCGACGTGTTGGTGCAGCTGGTGATGGCAGCGATCAGGACGGCGCCGTCCTTCACTTCCGCGGACTGGCCGTTGATGACGGCGGTTGCCGTGCCGGTTGCAGCAGGATTCTTCTGCGTGCGCTCTTCGGCCATTTTCTTGAAGGACGACTGATACACCTGCTTGGCACTGCGCAGCGGCACGCGATCCTGCGGGCGCTTCGGGCCGGCAAGCGAAGGCTCGACCGTGCCGAGATCGAGTTCCAGCATGTCGGTGTAGTCGGCAGGAGCGGCGCCGTCTTCGCGCCACATGCCCTGATGCTTTGCATACTGCTTCACCAGTTCGATCTGCTCGGCGTTGCGGCCGGTCAGCTCGAGGTAACGCAGGGTTTCGTTGTCGATCGGGAAAATGCCGCAGGTGCTGCCGAATTCCGGCGCCATGTTGGCGATCGTGGCGCGATCGGCGAGCGGCAGGTTGGCGAGGCCGTCGCCATAGAACTCGACGAACTTGTCGACGACACCCTTCTTGCGCAGCATTTCCGTGACGGTCAGCACGAGGTCGGTCGCGGTGCAGCCCGGGGGCAGGCTGCCGACCAGCTTGAAGCCGATGACGTGCGGAATCAGCATGGTCACTGGCTGGCCCAGCATGGCGGCTTCGGCTTCGATACCGCCGACGCCCCAGCCCAGCACGCCGAGGCCGTTGACCATCGTCGTGTGCGAGTCGGTGCCGACCAGCGTGTCCGGATAGGCCCAGCGCACGCCGTCCTTGTCAGCGTCGAATACGACGCGGGCGAGATGCTCGATGTTGACCTGGTGAACGATGCCCGTATTCGGCGGCACCACTTTGAAGTTGCGGAAGGCCGACTGGCCCCAGCGCAGGAATTCATAGCGTTCGGTGTTGCGGTTGAACTCGATCTCGGTGTTCTTCGCGAGCGAATCCTTGTCGCCGTAGGCGTCGACCTGCACCGAGTGATCGATGACCAGTTCGGCCGGCGACAGCGGGTTGATGTCATCGGCGTTGCCGCCGAGCTTGATCATGGCCTCGCGCATGGCGGCGAGATCGACCACCGCAGGAACGCCGGTGAAGTCCTGCATGATCACGCGGCTCGGCGTGAACGAAATTTCGTAGGAAGGCGCGGCATTCGGATCCCAGCTGAGCAGGGCGTCGATGTCGGCGCGCGTGACGTTCACGCCGTCTTCGAAACGCAGCAGGTTTTCGAGCAGGATCTTCAGGGAATACGGCAGGCGCGCGACGTTGCGGTCCTTCAGCGCGGCAAGGCTGAAGATTTCATAGTTACTGCTGCCGCAAGCGAGCGTGGTGCGCGCCTTGAACGAATCTTTCATGCGTCCTCCGGGACGAAAAAGGGGTCGGGTGTCCCCTCATGAACAGAGGGCCCCGAGGTCTGAGCGGCGCGAATTATAGCGGCTATCGCGCCAGAAGGAGACCTCGAAGTGCATCGACTGCGATTATGCGATATCCGAAACGTCTGGCTTGTAAAACATGCACGTCTGAACGGCTGCAGTGTGCCTAGCTGGCGCGCGCGGTCAGCGGAATCTCAATCGACGGCTCGGTGGATTCGATCACGCCGCCGCCCAGGCATTCATCGCCGCTGTAGAGAACCGCGTATTGGCCCGCTGTGACGGCGCGCTGAGCGGATTCAAATCGAATCTCGATGGTGCTGCGATCGATCACCCTGACCCGGCATGCCTGGTCGGCCTGTCGATACCGGACCTTGGTGGCGCACTCGAACTGCAAGGCCGGCGGTTCGCCGGCTACCCACTGCATTTGCGATGCGATCAGCGAACTGCTGAGCATGGCGGGATGATCGTGGCCCTGGACCGCCAGCAACACGTTGCGTCGCAGATCTTTGCCGGCGACATACCAGGGCGCTTCCGAGGCATGGGCCTGCCCGCCGATGCGCAGGCCCTGGCGCTGACCGAGGGTGTAGTACATCAGCCCCTGATGCCGACCGAGCTTGCGGCCGTCCGGCGATTCGATGTCGCCAGGCTGCGCCGGCAGGTACTTCGACAGGAACTCCGCGAAGGGGCGTTCGCCGATGAAGCAGATCCCGGTGCTGTCCTTCTTGTCGAACACCGGTAGCGTGAGATCGCGCGCGATCTGGCGAATCTCGTCCTTGTGCTTATCGCCGATCGGAAACAGCGTGCGTGCCAGCGAAGCCGATGGCATCGCGTGCAGGAAGTAACTCTGGTCCTTCTGCGGATCGATGCCCTTCAGGAGTCGCACCCGTTCGCCGTGAGCCACCCGCGCGTAGTGACCCGTGGCCACCCAATCGGCGCCGAGTCGGCGCGCATAGTCGAAGCAGACGCCGAACTTGATCTCCCGATTGCACAGCACGTCGGGGTTTGGCGTGCGTCCGGCCCGATACTCCTCGAGGAAGTAGGCAAACACGCGTTCGCGATACTCGCCGGCAAAACTGACCTTGTGGAGCGGAATTCCGAGCTGTTCACAGACGGCGCGCGCGTCCTGGAAATCCGCCGCAGCGGTGCAGTAGCCATCCTCGTCTTCGTCCCAGTTGCTCATGAAGAGCCCCTGGACTTCGTAACCCTGTTGCAACAGCAGCCATGCAGCGACCGAAGAATCGACGCCGCCGGACATGCCGACAATGACTAGAGGTGATGCCATGAGTTACGAAGGCCCGCGCGGGCCGCAAACGGAGAGCGCAGAGAAGGTTGCTACAGGCGGCTGATGGTTGGTCCATCGTCACGCGGGTAGGAGCGACGCTCTTCGCCGCCAACACTCGTCATCCCCGGCAGCATGTGCTGGATGACTTCGAGTGGATAACGTTGCCCTTGCAGGTAGTCATCGATGCAGCGAAGCACCATCGGACTGCGCAGTCGCGCCGAACGCATGACGATCTGCTGTCGATTCAACCACAGCGCCCGTTCGATGCCGCGATCCAGACGCCGCTGGGCATCGTGGGAGGTGACCTGGCCGCAGAAAGCGAAACGCAGGAAGCTGCGTTGTTTCTCCGGGTGATCCCAGAGGTAGATTCCGGTCAGGGCTTCCGGGCGGAAGGCCCAGGCCGTCTCCTCGAGCGTTTCGCGAATGACGGCGGCCACCAGCTCTTCGCCGCGTTCCACGTGCCCCGCCGGCTGGTTGAACACCATGGCGTTGCCAACGCGTTCCTCGACGAGGAGGAACTCTCCGTTACGTTCGACGATGGCGGCTACAGTGAGATCGGGTCTCAGCGACATTACGTCAGTATATCCGTGACCTTACATAAGAAATTGTGACCTGCCTCAAGCTCGGACACAACTGATCGGTCGGACGAGAGGGAAACCGCCGTCCGTGCGTCAGACATCCCGCGCAAGCTGGCTGGCAATCCCGGTGTAGGTCGCGGGGGATAGCGCGAGCAGCCCCTGCTTGGCTTCATCGGGGATGGCGAGTCCGCTGATGAATTGGCGCAGTGAGGCGGCATCGATACGCTGGCCGCGGGTCAGGGATTTGAGTTGTTCGTAGGCATTCTCCACCCCGAAACGTCGCATGACCGTCTGGATGGGTTCGGCCAGCAGCTCCCAGTTGGCATCGAGGTCCGCCGCCATCTGCCGGCTGTCGACATCGACGCGCTCGAGGCCGCGTTCGATCGAACGCCAGGCGATCAGCGAGTGGCTGACAGCCACACCGACATTGCGCAGCACGGTGGAATCGGTCAGATCCCGCTGCCAGCGGGAGACGGGCAGTTTGTCCGCCAGGAATCTCAGCATCGCATTGGCCAGGCCGAGATTGCCTTCGCCGTTCTCGAAATCGATGGGGTTGACCTTGTGCGGCATGGTCGAGGAGCCGACTTCACCGGCCACGACCCGCTGGCGGAAATAACCGATGGAGATGTAGCCCCAGAAGTCCCGGCACAAATCGACCAGGATCGTATTGATGCGGGCCAGCGTGTCGAAGTACTCGGCATTCCAGTCATGTGGCTCGATCTGGGTGGTGTAGGGATTCCAGATGAGTCCCAGCGATTCCACGAAATTCGAGCCCAGCGCCGGCCAGTCGACCTGCGGGTAGGCGACGACGTGGGCATTGAAGTTGCCGACGGCGCCATTGATCTTGCCTTCGATCGTCACGCTCGAAAAACGCAGGCGCTGCCGCTGCAGGCGGTAGACGAAATTGGCGACTTCCTTGCCGAGCGTGGTCGGCGTCGCCGGCTGGCCGTGCGTACGGGACATCATCGGCGTGTCCGCGTTGGCGTGCGCAAGCGCTTTGAGGCGGGTGATCAGCGTATCGAGGCGCGGCAACAGCACCTGGTCGCGCGCTTCCTTCAGCATCAGCGCATAGCTCAGGTTGTTGATGTCCTCGGACGTGCAGGCGAAATGCACGAATTCGCGACGCGAACGCCACGCAGGCACGCCATCCAGGCGGCTCTTCACGAAGTATTCGACTGCCTTCACATCGTGATTGGTTTCGCGTTCGATGCGCTTGACTTCGATCGCATCCGCATCGGTGAGCTCGGCGGCAAGCGTGTCGAGGACGGTCAGCGCCTCCGCAGGGAGGCCACGAAGCTCAGGAATCAACGGCTCGGCGGCGAGTGCCTTGAGCCACAATGCTTCGACGCGCACGCGTTGGCGGATGAGGCCGCGCTCGCTGAAAAGCGGGCGCAGTTCGGAACACTTGTCGGCGTAGCGGCCATCGATGGGAGAGATGGCGTTCAGGAGATGGATGTTCATTGTAGAATCATACCGCACGCTGCCGTCTCCGGCCCTGTCTCGAACGCTCCGGAAATACCCGATCGGTAGTGGCCATTCGATGGAGCACGACGTGACGAAAAGCGGATTTCGGATCGAACGAGACAGTCTGGGCGAACTCAATGTCCCCGCCGATGCCTTGTGGGGCCCACAGACACAGCGTGCGGTCGAGAACTTTCCCATCAGCGGCCTGCGCATGCCGCGCGACTTCATTCGCGCGCTGGGGCTGATCAAGTGGGCCGCAGCCACGGCCAATCTCGAGCTCGATGCACTCGATCCGAAGCGTGCCGGTGCGATCCAGAAAGCCGCACTGGAAGTCATCGATGGCAAACACGACGCGCATTTCCCGGTCGACGTGTTCCAGACCGGTTCCGGCACCAGCACCAACATGAATGTCAACGAGGTCGTGGCGCATCTCGCTAGCCGCTATGCGGGTATGCCGGTGCACCCGAACGACCACGTCAACATGGGGCAGAGCTCGAACGACGTCATTCCCACTGCCATCCATGTCAGCGCGTTGCTCGGTATCGAGCAGCATCTGTTGCCGGCGCTGGCGTATCTGAATGCCGTCATCTCGCGGCGTATCGGTGACATCGGCGAGATCGTCAAGACCGGACGCACGCACCTGATGGACGCCATGCCGGTGACGTTCGGTCAGGAACTGAGCGGTTGGCGCGCGCAGATCGAACTTGGCACGGCGCGGGTCATGGGGTGCCGGCCGCGGCTGCAGGCCATTGCGCTCGGCGGCACTGCCGTGGGGACGGGAATCAATGCCGATCCAAAGTTTGCGGCACTGGCGGCACGCTATCTGTCAGTGAAGAGCGGACTGGAAGTGCGGCCGAGCCCGAACTACTTCGAGTCGCTGTCGTCGCAGGACGCTGCGGTGGAGCTGTCGGGTCAACTCAAGACGCTCGCGGTATCGCTGACCAAGATCTCGAATGACCTGCGCTGGATGAACAGTGGACCGCTGGCGGGGATCGGCGAAATTACGCTGCCGGCACTGCAGCCCGGCAGCAGCATCATGCCTGGCAAGGTCAACCCCGTTATTCCGGAAGCCGTGACGATGGTCGCGGCGCAAGTCATAGGCAACGACGCGACCATCACGATTGCGGGACAGTCCGGAAATTTCCAGCTCAACGTCATGCTGCCAGTGATCGCCTACAACGTGCTGCAGAGCATCGATCTGTTGTCGAATGCAGCCCGCGTGCTGGCCGACGCGGCGATTGCAGGCTTCAAGGTGAATGAGACGGCGGTGAGTGCGGCGCTCGAACGCAATCCCATCCTGATCACCGCGCTCAACCCCGTGATTGGTTACGAGCTGGGTGCAAAGATTGCCAAGCAGGCCTATGCCGAGCGTCGTCCGGTGCGCGACGTCGCCGCGGAGCAGACGAAGCTGCCAGCCGATGAGCTTGCGCGTTTTCTCGATCCGCGCGAACTGACGAAAGGCGGTGTCAAAGCCGAAGGCGGCGGCTGACGTGCCGCACACCCGTGATCGCAGCGACCTGCGGCGGCAAATCGAAGCACGACTGAAAGGGACGCAGCCGGTCACGGATCTGCGCATGGCGCTGCCGGGCGGGATCGCGCCGGAGATCGGTTCGCAGTTTCAGCGGTTCTATCCGGCGTCGCCGGTGCCGGCAGCCGTTCTGATACCGATTATCGATCGCGACGAAGGGCTCTCCATCCTCCTCACGCAGCGGTCGGCGCAGCTCAAGAATCATGCAGGTCAGATCAGCTTTCCCGGTGGTCGCATCGATGCCTCGGACGATGGACCGGTGGCTGCTGCGTTGCGCGAGACGGAAGAGGAGATCGGGCTGTCACGGGAGTTCGTGCAGGTGACTGGCTATCTCGATCCCCATGTCGTCATGACGGGGTACTGGATCACGCCGGTGGTCGGCATGGTCCGGCCAGGTTTTTCGCTGAAGCTCAACTCCCACGAAGTCGATTCCGTGCTCGAAGTGCCGCTGCGCTACCTGCTGGATGAAGCCAACCATTCGAGCCTGGAACGCCAGATCGGCGATACGGCGGTACAGGTCTACGACATTCCTTTCGGATCGCATCACATCTGGGGCGCGACGGCGGGCATGCTCATGGCGCTGTACCGATTGTTGCTAGAGAAGTGACCTTTCATGGATTCCGTCATGCCCATCACCCGTCTGCTGTCGATCATGGCCCGTCTGCGCGATCCGCAGCGCGGCTGTCCCTGGGACCTGCAACAGGACTTCGGCACGATCGCTCCGTACACGATCGAAGAAGCCTATGAAGTTGCCGACGCCATCTCGCGCAACGATCTGCCGGATCTGCGCGACGAACTGGGCGATCTGCTCTTCCAGGTGGTATTTCATTCGCAGCTGGCGAGTGAGCAGGGTGCCTTTGCCTTCGACGATGTGGTCAATGCGATCTGCGACAAGATGGAACGGCGCCATCCGCACGTCTTCGGCGACGTGCGCATTGCCGATGCGGAGCAGCAGACCATCGCCTGGGAAGAGCTGAAGCGTCGCGAGCGTGCGGCGACCAGCGACAGCGTCCTCGATGACGTTCCCATCGCGCTGCCCGCGCTGACGCGCGCCAGCAAGCTTGGCAAGCGGGCCGCGCAGGTCGGTTTCGAGTGGGCCGATATCGGTGGCGCCGTCGACAAAGTGCAGGAGGAGGTCGAGGAGCTGCGCCAGGAAGTGACGGCGGGAGCCGATCCGCAGCGCATGGCGCAGGAAATCGGCGATCTGCTGTTCAGTCTCGTCAATGTATGTCGTTACCTGAAGATCGACCCGGAAAACGCCCTGCGCCTGACCAACGCAAAGTTCGAACGCCGTTTTCGCCACGTCGAGCAACGACTCAAGACGCAAGGGCGCACGACAGAAGCAGCGACCCTGGAGGAAATGGACGTGTTGTGGGACGAGGCGAAGCGCAAAGAACGCGAAGCGTGAGTGCGCCAGCAACGTTGCTCTGACCGCAGACCATCGCAACGCGACACAGAGTTCAGGCTTCATTCAGAGCCTGACTCCTATTGTGCGTTGCATGCCCGACTTTTCCCGTCGGGTCCTTGGAGAAGAACATGGCGATTTCGGCTCGTGCTGCGAGTGCTCTGGTGATCCTGGCCGGCCTGAGCGTGACGTCGATCACATTGGCCGCACCACCGTCCTGGTCCAACTCGCGACATAACCGTGCCGATGAGGGCTACGACTACGCTCCGGTCGTACGGGCCGAGCCGATCGTACGGCAGATCCGCGTGGAGACGCCGCGCCGTGAATGCTGGAATGACGTGCACACCGTCGAATCGCGACCGCATATTTCCGAGCCCGCTGTCGGCGGTCGCACTCTCCTCGGCGGCATCATCGGTGGCGTGATCGGTCATCAGTTCGGCAGCGGCCGGGGACGTGATGCTGCGACGGTTGCGGGCGCCGCCATTGGTGCAGGCGTCGGCTACGACAGTGCTCGCCGCGTCTACGGCACGTCGACGTCGCAGGAAACCGTGCAGCGTTGCGAGGTGCGCCATGAAGAGCAGTACGAGGAGCGCATCGATGGTTATCGAGTTACGTACGAGTACCACGGACGTCAATACACCACGCGGATGCCGTACGACCCGGGTTCGCAGATCCGGGTTCGTGTCGCCGTGGCCCCCGCTGAATAGCGTTCCCGCATCGATGGGGTGTGATTCGACACCCCATCGACCGTAGACTATCGACCATGCGAGCCCGCCTTTCGCTTCTGGCACTTATCCCGGCGCTGGCCCTCGGCCTCAGCGTGCCGGTGGTGAATGCCCAGAGCCTGATCGAGAAGCGTCCGCGCAGCGAACGCCCGACGGATCGCACCCGTGTTTCCCTCGATCAGGCCGTCAACATGGCCGAAAGCCGTTACCGTGCAAAAGCCGTCAAGGCCCAGCAGTCCGTCAGCGGCGATCGCGTGGTCTACAACATTCGTCTCCTCAGCGGGGACGGCAAAGTCTGGACGGTGCAGGTCGACGCACAGACAGGGCAGATGTACTGATGCGTGTACTGGTTGTCGAAGATGAAACAGCGCTGCGCGAATCCCTCGCACAGCAGTTGAAGGACTCGGGGTTCACCGTCGATCTGGCGGCGGACGGCGAGGAGGGGCTTTTCTGCGGGCGTGAATACGCGCTCGATCTGGCCATCATCGACCTGGGATTGCCAAAGCTGCCCGGGCTCGAGCTCATCCGTAAACTGCGCGCCGAATCCAAGTCCTTTCCCATCCTGATCCTGACCGCGCGCGATCGCTGGCAGGACAAGGTCGAAGGTCTGCAGGCCGGCGCTGATGACTACGTCGCCAAGCCATTCCATTTCGAGGAACTCCTGGCGCGGGCGCAAGCGCTGCTGCGGCGCTCCGGCGGCTGGGCGCAGCCTGTCCTGCGATGCGGCCCTGTTGCGCTCGATCCGCGCACGCAGGACGTGACGGTCAACGACAAGCGTGTCGACCTCACCAGCTTCGAGTACCGCATCCTCGAGTACCTGATCCATCGCGCCGGCGAAGTCATTTCCAAGGCAGAGTTGACCGATCGCCTGTACGCGCAGGACTTCGACCGCGACAGCAATACCATCGAAGTCTTCATCGGGCGTCTGCGCCGCAAGCTCGACCCCGATGACACGATCAAACCCATCGAAACGCTCCGCGGCCGCGGCTACCGCTTCGCTCTGCAGCGGGACAGCGCCTGAAGATTTCACACAGAGTCCACAGAAATCAATGGTCAACGGATCCCGATCCGACGCTTCCTGTGCTCTGTGATCTCTGCGTGAAATCCGGCTGTCTTCCCGCATGCAGCCGCACTCGCTAAGCACCCGACTGCTGGCCTCGGTCAGCGTGTTGCTCGTGCTGTTCTTCGGCATCACGATCGTTGCGCTCGACCTGGTGTTCCGTGATCTGGCGGAACGCTCGGTGCGCGATCGGCTCGAAATTCAGGTGCTGGCATTGATCTCGGCCTCCGAAGAAGAAGCGAACGAGGGGTTGCAGCCCGCGGCGCAGCTGGCTGAGATGCGTTTCAACAATCCCGGCTCCGGCCTGTACGGGGAAATCGTGCGCAGTGACGGCTACGTGAGCTGGCGTTCGGCATCGCTGGCAGGTACGGGACTGACATTCTCGCGCAAGCTGCAGCCGGGTGAGCGGCGTTTCGGCGAATTGCGCAGGACGGATGGAACCGTGGTGCTGGCGCTCAGTCGCGCCATCGAGTGGGAGTTCAGCAAGAACAAGACACGTTCGTTCGTGTACAGCGTTGCGGAGAGCCGCGAGCCGTATTACGCGCAATTGAACCGCTTCCGGGTACAGTTGTTCGGCTGGTTCAGCGTGCTGATGCTGGTGCTGCTGGGAGCGCTGGCGATTCTGTTGCGCCGTCTGCTGGCGCCGCTGCGGCGTGTCGAGCGTGAAATCGGAGCAGTCGAAGTCGGTGAAATCACGGAACTCGGCGGGAGTTATCCGCGCGAACTGCTCGGCATCACCACCAATCTCAATGCGCTGTTGCGCAGCGAACGCGATCGACTGCAGCGCTATCGCAATACATTGGGCAACCTCGCGCATAGCTTCAAGACGCCGCTGGCCGTCATGCGCAATCTGTTGAACACCCCGCCCGGCAAGGATCTCGCCGTGGCCCGACAGCTCGATGAACAAGTCGGCAGAATGGACGACATCGTCAAGTACCAGCTCAAGCGCGCGGCTGCTTCGGGCGGAACGGGGCTGGGTTCGGCGCCAGTCGATGTGCGTGATGCGCTCGAAGCGCTGCGCGGCGCCTTGCTCAAGGTGTATATGGATCGCCGCATCACCTGCGATCTGAGCGTTGCTGACGGGTGCGTGTACTTCGGCGATCGCGAAGATCTCACCGAGATGGCGGGTAATCTCATCGACAACGCGTTCAAGTGGGCGCGCAGCAGGGTCCGGGTGACGGCGAACCGTCTGTCGACGCCGACCTCACGTCGCGATGGTTTGCAGATCATCATCGAAGACGATGGTCCGGGCATCCCGCCGGCGGAGCGCTCGCGCGTACTGGATCGTGGCGCGCGGCTGGACGAGCGCATCAGCGGGCAGGGAATCGGGTTGTCGGTGGTCCGCGAAGTAGCGAAACTGAGCGGCGGCAGCATCAGCATCGGCGAGTCGGTGCTCGGCGGAGCATCGGTAGAGATCCGGCTGCCGCCGGCTTGAAGAATACGGAATTGGAGTAACCGCAAGAACGCATAGAACGCAAAACAGAAAGGATGTTCTTTCTTCCTTCTATGCGCTCTTTGCGTTCTATGCGGTTACTCTTGTCCGGCTCATGACGACTTCCCTGAAATCAGCAAACGACCAGCTACTGGCGCTTCGGACGCGGCTGCAACACACGCGCTTCGCGGACCGGCCGCGGCTCGCACGCGAACTCGACCGGCTGTTTACACGCACGGATCACGGCGCGGATTTCGAACGCGTGAGTACGTCGTTAGGCGCGTCGATCGAAAAATCTGCCGGCTATGTCGAGCGGCTGAGTCAGTTGCGCCTGCGGCTGGAGTTCGACGCTGCACTGCCGATCACCGCGCATCGCGAGGAGATCGCGAAAGCGATGGCCGCACACCAGGTCATCGTGCTCTGCGGTGCGACGGGGTCGGGCAAGACCACCCAGCTGCCCAAGATCTGTCTCGAGGCCGGACGCGGCACGTTCGGCATGATCGGCCACACCCAGCCGCGGCGGATTGCCGCTCGCGCCATCGCGGACCGTTTATCGGTGGAGCTGGGAACCTCAGTGGGTGGCGCGGTCGGCTACCAGGTGCGTTTCACCGATCGCGTCGGGCCGGACTGTCGGGTCAAGTTGATGACCGACGGCATCCTGCTGCGCGAGATAGAAGGCGACCGGCTGCTGCGCCGGTACGACACGCTGATCATCGACGAGGCGCACGAGCGCAATCTCAATATCGATTTCCTGCTGGGTGTACTGCGACGCATCCTGCCGCAGCGTCCGGAACTGCGCGTGATCATCACCTCGGCGACCATCGATCCGCAGCGCTTTGCCGATTTTTTCAACGGCGCTCCGGTGATCGAGGTCTCCGGTCGCAGCTATCCGGTCGAAGTTCGGTACCACCCGTTGTTCGATGACGAGGAAGAGAGCGAGTTGTCGTTGCCGGAAGGCGTCGTCAATGCCGTGCAGGAACTCGACCGCGAATCGCGCGGCGATGTGCTGGTCTTCCTGCCGGGGGAAAAGCAGATTCGCGATGTGGCCGACGAACTCGGCCAGGCGAAATTGCACAACACCGAAGTGCTGCCGTTGTACTCGCGCCTGTCGACACGCGACCAGGAACGTATCTTCGAGCGTCACACTGCGCGGCGCATCGTGCTGGCCACCAATGTCGCGGAAACCTCGCTTACCGTTCCAGGCATCAAGTACGTCGTCGATTCGGGCCTGGCGCGCATCAGCCGCTACAGCTTGCGCGGCAAAGTGCAGCGTCTGCCGATCGAACCCATATCGCAGGCGAGCGCCGATCAGCGCAAGGGACGCTGCGGTCGCGAGAGCGAGGGCATCTGCATTCGCCTGTTCGCCGAAGACGAGTTTCTGCAGCGACCGGAATTCACGCCGCCCGAGGTTCTGCGTACGAACCTGGCGAGCGTGATCCTGCAGATGTCGACCCTGGGGCTGGGCGAGCCCGAGGATTTTCCGTTCGTCGATCCGCCGGATACGCGGCTCATCAACGATGGCTACCGCTTGCTGCAGGAATTGAAAGCGGTCGACGACTCGCGTCGCGTGACGAGCCTTGGCCGCCAGATCGCGTCGCTGCCGGTGGATCCGCGCCTGGCCCGCATGCTGGTGGCCGCAGGCCATCATCGTTGCGTGACCGAAATGCTCGTGTTGAGCGCCTTCCTCGCCAGTCAGGACCCTCGTGAACGACCGTCCGACGCGCAGCAACAGGCCGATCAGCGACACGCAACCTATGCAGACCCGCGATCAGATTTCGTGACAATCCTGAACCTGTGGAAGCTGTTCCGCGAGCAAAGCGCCGCGCTCTCCGGCAATCAGCTGCGCAAATGGTGTCGCGAGAACTTCCTCTCGTTTCTCAGGATGCGCGAGTGGCAGGAATTGCACCGGCAGCTGGGGGAAGTAGTCCGCGACCTGAAACTTCCGCTCAACGAAGCGCCCGCCGAGTACGGGGATCTGCATCAATCGATCCTGACAGGCTTTCTCGGCGGCATCGGCGTGCTCGATGAGAGGCGTGAGTACGAAGGCGCTCGCGGCACGCGGTTCGTCGTCGCGCCGGGTACGCCGCTGGCCGCGAAGCCGCCGCGCTGGATCGTAGCCGCAAACCTGATGGAGACGACGCGTCTCTACGCCCGCATGGTCGCCGCGATAGAGCCGCAGTGGATCGAGGCTGCGGGTGAGCACCTGATCAAGCGCAGTTACAGCGAACCGCATTGGGTGGAAGACCGTGGCTTCGTCGCGGCGTTCGAGTCGACGGCGCTTTATGGGCTGACGCTATCGGCGCGCCGTCGGGTCAACTTCGGCAACGTCGCTGCTCGCGAAGCCCAGATTATTTTCGTTCGCGAGGCACTGGTGGAGGGGCGCTCCAGGCTACAGGCGGATTTCCTTGCGCATAATCGGGCACTGCGTCACCGCGTCGAAAGTCTGGAGGCAAAGATCCGGCGCCGCGACGTCATGGTCGACGAGCAGGCGCTGGTGGATTTCTATCTGGCGCGGTTGCCGGAACAGGTCAATTCTGTTCCGACACTGGAACGCTGGCTCAAGGAGCGCGCCCACGGGAATGGCGCCAACCTGCGGATGTCGCTGCCGGATGTGCTGCGCCGCCCGATCGATGACATCGGCGAACAGAACTATCCTGACGAATTGCAAATCGGCGGCAATACGTTGCCGTTGCAGTATCGCTTCGAGCCAGCCCTCCCGGACGACGGTCTCACCGTGACCGTGCCGGAGCCGCTCCTTGGCACACTCGATGCGGGACAGCTCGCCTGGCTGGTGCCTGGCTGGCGCGAAGAGAAGATCACTGCTGTGTTGCGAGCCTTGCCGAAGTCGGTGCGCAAATCCTTGGTGCCGGTGCCGGAACACGCAGCACGCGCCGTTGCCGAGATCGACGTCGGTGGCGACTTCAACGCGGCGATGGCGCGCTGGATCAGTCGGACGGCCGGCGAGACGGTGAGTGCAGACGATGTCGCGAGGCTGCCGCTTCCGGATGAACTGCGCTTCAATGTCCGCGTCGTCGATCTGCAGGGTCGCAAGATCGCGGAAGGACGTGACCTGTCCGAATTGAAGCGCACGCTGCGTGCGCGCAATGCAGATCCCGGCGCGACCGCACGACAACTCGCCGCCGCGAAGCATCGCAGCTGGGACTTCGAGCCGTTGCCAGTCGAAGAGTCCGTGGAGCGTCGCGGATTGCGCTTCACCGTGTATCCGACGCTGCGCGATCGGGGCGACAGCGTCGAGATCGTCGAGGCCAAGAGCCTGCAGGAAGCCATGACGCTGCTGCGTCAGGGTGTGCTGAGACTCGCGATGCTCGCGCTACCGGAGCAGGTCAAGTACGCACGCAAGCGATTCGCCGAGCAGCGCGAGCTGGTGTTGCTGGGGCAGGGACTCAGCAGCGGCCGACCATTGGCTGACAGCCTGGCGGAACGTGCGTTCGCAGAGTGCTTTCTGGGCGCCGGTGTCGAACTGCCGAGATCGGCACAGGCCTTCCAGGCGTTGCTCGATCGACGTCGTGCGGAGTTTGGTGCAGTGGTCGATCGGCTCTCGCAGCAGATTATCGAGGTGTTGAAGGAAATGCGCGGTGTGCGCGACAAGCTTGCAGCTCTCCAGGGGCCTGCGTTCAAAGCGATCTCGGAGGTGGCGACAGCGCAGCTCGCGGCGTTGATCCCGCCAGGCTTTCCGCTCGACGTGCCGGAGTTGCTCTGGCCGCACCTGTCGAAGTATCTCAAGGCGCTCAGCCGCCGCCTGGAGAAAGTGGCAGGCAACGCGAAGCACGATGCCGAACTGTCACACCGCGTTGCGCCGTTCCTGAAAGGCTTCAACGATCTCAATCGCGCAAGCCAGGGGCAGACAGTTCGCACCGAGCTCGACAGACTGCAGTGGATGATCGAGGAATTCCGTGTCTCACTGTTCGCGCAGGACCTGCGCACCGCAACGCCCGTCTCAGACAAACGTCTCGCCGATCAGCTCGAACTCGCCCGCGCCGAGGCTCGCCGCGTATGACAAAAGCAAGAACCAGGAAGATTTTCCACGGCGAATACAGGGATCACGGGGTTAAATACTTCTGACCCCGTGTGCCCCGTGGATATCTTCCTCTTACGGCTTCTCAGGGAGCGACCTTGAAGTCGATGCCCTGCGCGAGCGGCAGTTCCTTGCTCCAGTTGATGGTGTTGGTCTGGCGGCGCATGTAGGCCTTCCAGGAATCCGAGCCGGATTCGCGGCCGCCGCCGGTGTCTTTCTCACCGCCGAAGGCGCCGCCGATTTCCGCACCCGAGGTGCCGATATTCACATTGGCGATGCCGCAATCGCTGCCTGTTGCTGCAAGGAAGCGCTCGGCGTGGCGCATGTTGTCGGTGAAGATCGAGGATGACAGTCCGTGATCGACGGCGTTATGCATGGCGATGGCATCGTCCAGATCCTGGAACTCGATGAGGTACAGGATCGGACCGAAGGTTTCGGTCTTCACGATGGACCAGTCGGCCTTGGCGCGGACGATGGTCGGGGCCACGAAGTTGCCCGAGCCGGGCAGAACCTTGTCGCCGCAGAGCACGGTGCCACCGGCGCGCTTGGCGGATTCAATCGCGGCCTTGTAGCGCTCGACGGCTGACTTGTCGATCAGCGGTCCCATGAGCGTGCCTTGCTCCATCGGGTTGCCGATGCGTACCTGCGAATAGGCACGCAGCAGCCGTTCTTCGAGTTCCTTTGACTTCGATGCGTGAACGAACACGCGACGCGTACTGGTGCAACGCTGGCCGGCAGTGCCGACGGCGCCGAACACGATCGAGGGTACCGCCAGATCCAGGTTCGCGAATTCATCGACGATGATCGCGTTGTTGCCGCCGAGTTCGAGCAGGCTCTTGCCGAGGCGCGCGGCGACGCGCTCGCCGACGTGTCGGCCCACCGCAGTCGATCCGGTGAAGGAGATGAGATCGACGCGACGATCATCGACCAGTTTCTCGGCGAGTTCGTTGCCCGCAGTGATGAGGAGCTGGAATACGGCGGGGTAACCATGGCGCTCGAGCACACGATTGACGAGCCGCTGCACGGCGATGGCAGTGAGCGGAGTCTTTGGTGAGGGCTTCCAGATGCACACATCGCCGCAGATGGCGGCGAGGAATGCGTTCCAGGACCACACCGCGACCGGGAAGTTGAATGCACTGATGATGCCGACGACGCCCAGCGGGTGCCATTGCTCATACATGCGATGCAACGGCCGTTCCGAGTGCATGGTGTTGCCATAGAGCATGCGCGACTGGCCAACGGCGAAATCGGCGATGTCGATCATCTCCTGCACTTCGCCGTCGCCTTCGGGCTTGATCTTGCCCATTTCCAGAGTGACGAGGCTGCCGAGCGCATCCTTGTTGGCACGCAGTTCATCGGCGATCAGGCGGATGAGTTCGCCGCGCTTCGGCGCCGGCACCATGCGCCACTGCTCGAACACCTGTCGCGAGCTGCGGATGATGCGCTCATAGTCGCCCGGGGATGCAGTCTGCACCCGGCCCAGCACTTCACCAGTGGCGGGGTTGATCGAATCGATGATCGGCGCGGCGGTATCTTTCGACCAGCCGCCCGCGTCGCTTGTAGTGGGGCCAGACCATGAACCGGCATTGAGTTCGCCGAGTTCGAGAGTGTTGAATACGTTTTGCATGCTTAAGCTCGTGCTGTGCGCTGGTGGCCGGTGCGGCCGCTGGCGATGATCTGTGCGGATATTTCTTTGCCGCCGGCGCCCGGAGCATAGTGTTTGCCGAATCGGTTCTCGATGACGTCGAGCAGGCTGAAATTCTCCTGCCGCACGAAACCTGCGTACTTGCCCTGGCCATTGAGTACCAGATCGACCACTGCGGTGATTCCCGCAGCCGTCGTCACCTGGATGGCGGACCAGAGACGGCCGGCGATCATCTGCGGATACACCTTGTTCACATAGCTCTCTTCGCGCAGATCGCCATCCTGTGTGCCCGTCACTGCGGCGTAAACGATGACTACGTCCTGCAGTGTCTGCGGAACCGCGTTCTCGAGGATGCGCTTCAACGTCCCGCGATCGTGATTCAGTTTCAGGTCGTTCATGAGCAGGCGCATCTGCGCGCAGTGACCGGGATAACGCATGGTCTTGTAGTCCATGTTCTTCACACGCGCGCCATAGGTCTCGCCCAGCGAGCCGAGCCCGCCCGATGTGTTGAACGCTTCGTACAAGGTGCCGTCGAGTTCGATTTCTTCAAGACCCTCGAGCGGCGCAGCTTCGATGCGTCGACCGTCGACCAGTGCCTCGCAGGGATTGCCGTATTCGTTGATCAGGCCCTCGGTGGACCACGTGAGCGAGTACTTGAGCACGTTGTGAGGATGTTGCGGCAGCGCACCCACGCGCAGCTTCACCGTACGTAGTTCATCGAAATGCCCCATGAGTTCGTTCGCGGCGATCGAGATGAAACCTGGAGCAAGTCCGCTCTGGGGAACGAAGGCCTGGCGCGAGCCGTCGGCGATCTTTCGCACCGCGCGCGTGACTTCGACGTCCTCGGTGAGATCGAAGTAATGTATACCGGCGCGGCGCGCGGCTTCGGCAACTGCGACGTTGCAGTAGAACGGCAGACTCGAAATGACGGCGTCGACAGGGTGATTCTGCAGCTGTGCGTCGAGCGCCCGGGCATCCGTGGCATCCACGGTATGTGCATGCAGATTGGCGAGGCCATGGGCCCTCACCACTGAATTTGCCGCAGCGCCGCTGACGTCGGCGAGGTGAACCTGGTACGAAGCAGATTCGGCGAGCAGGCCGGAAATCAGGGCGCCGATCTTGCCCGCCCCGAGAATGAGCACTTTGTGCATGAGGAGACTCCGTGAGAAGGCGGCCATTTAAGGCGTGTCCCTCATGGCTGTAAACGCGAGCCACGAACTGTATGCAAGTTTGCCTCCGCGCGCTTTTGCAGCGCCAGAGCCGATGCTAGGATCGACCGGCACCCGTTTTCCGGGCGATGGCCCAGGTTTTCATCCGACATGACACGCAATCCCCATCTGATTCAATGGCATCCCGCAAGCTGGCAGAGCAGGCCGGCGGCGCAGCAGCCGGTCTATAGCGACAAGGCGGCGCTCGACAGTGCGGTCGCCCAACTGTCCAGACTGCCGCCGATCGTCGTGTCGTGGGAAATCGAAGCGCTGAAGGAGCAGATTGCAGCCGCCCAACGCGGCGAGGGCTTCGTGCTGCAGGGAGGCGATTGCGCTGAGGGTTTCGATGATTGCGAATCCAGCAAGATCGCCAAGAAGCTGAAGATCCTGCTGCAGATGAGCCTGGTGCTGCTGCACGGCATGAAGAAGCCGATCGTGCGGATCGGCCGGATGGCGGGTCAGTACGCGAAGCCACGCTCGGCGGATACGGAATCACGCGATGGCGTGACGCTGCCGTGTTATCGCGGTGCCATCGTCAATCGTCCCGGCTTCACGCCGGAGGAACGCGAGCCCGATCCGCAGTTGCTCCTGCGCGGCTACGAGCGTGCGGGCCTGACGCTGAATTTCGTGCGTGCGCTGATCGATGGCGGCTTCGCCGACCTGCACCATCCCGAATACTGGGATCTGGATTTCGTGCGTCATTCGCCGCTCAAGGCCGCGTACGAACAGATCGTGCATTCGATTTCGGATGCGCTGGATTTCTTCGAGGCGACCAGCCGCCGGCCGATCCACGAAACCAGTCGGGTCGATTTCTACGCGAGCCACGAGGGTCTGCACCTGCATTACGAGCAGGCACAGACGCGCTACATCGAACGGCAGCAGCGCTGGTACAACCTGTCGACCCACATGCCGTGGATCGGCATGCGTACGGCCGCTCTCGACGGTGCGCACGTGGAGCTGTTCCGCGGTATCGCGAATCCGATGGGCATCAAGGTCGGGCCGTCGATGAGCGCCGAGTGGGTGCAGGGGCTGCTCGAGACCTTGAATCCGAATAACGAGCCGGGTCGCATCGTGCTGATCCATCGCATGGGCGCCAAGGAAATCGACAAGCGATTGCCGCCGCTCATTCAGGCCGTGCGTGCGACCGGCAGCCCGGTGCTGTGGATGTGCGATCCCATGCACGGCAACACGGAGTCGGCGAGTTCCGGTCTCAAGACGCGCCGCTTCGACAACATCGTGACGGAGCTGGAAGCTTCGTTCCGCATTCACCGCGAAATGGGCTCCTGGCTCGGCGGTGTGCATTTCGAGCTGACCGGCGAAGATGTCACCGAATGCACGGGTGGCGCACGCGGCCTGACGGATGCCGATCTGGCGCGAGCCTACAAGTCGCAGGTCGATCCGCGGCTCAATTACGAACAGGCGCTGGAGCTCGCGATGCGGATGGCAGGGTTGCATCCACCGGCGAAGAGATAAGGTAAGGGATCAAAAATTTCACACGGAGAAATTCTTCTCCGCCAGGAAGGCCCGTATTTGTGCCTGATCTACGGCTCGCGAGTCACCCGGCGCGAGTCCTTCCAGCGTCCACGGTCCCACGGACCAGCGAATCAGTCGCAGCGTTGGCAATCCAGCCGCCGCGGTCATGCGACGCACCTGGCGATTGCGTCCTTCGCGAATGGCGAGCGAGATCCAGCTCGTCGGAATGGCCTGACGAAAGCGGATCGGCGGATCCCGCGGCCACAGCCAGTGGGGTTCGGCAACGATGGCGGCTTCGGCAGGGCGGGTGAGTCCGTCGTTGAGTTCGACGCCGCGACGTAGCGGGTCGAGCATCTGCTCCGTCGCATTTCCTTCCACTTGCACGAAGTACGTCTTGGCGACTTTCCAGCGCGGATCAGCCAATCGCGTCTGCAGCGCGTCCTCATCGGTGAGCAGCACGAGCCCCTCGCTGTCGTAGTCCAGGCGACCTGCCGGGTACATGCGCGGGGCATGCACGTAGTCCTTCAGCGAGGCCTTGCCATCAGTGCTGGTGAACTGCGTCAGCACGCGAAAGGGTTTGTTGAGCAGGATCAGCATCGACTCTCAGGCTCTGCTCAGAGGTCGCTCGCGACCGATTCCGTCGGACGCTGCACGAGGTCCAGGAAGCGCTGCACGGCGGCAGAGTTCTCACCGGGCCGGGACGCCAGAATGAGCGGTGCCTTGAGATCGACGCTGTCGATGAGCCGTCGATAGACGACGCCATCCATCTGCAGCCGGCGCAGCGACGCGGGCACGACGGACACGCCCAGGCCTGCGGCCACCAGGTTGAGGGTGGAGATGATGCGCGGCGCCTCCTGCCCGACGCGCGGGCTGAAGCCGGCACGGCGACACGCGGTGATGATCGTGTCGTACAGGCCCGGGCCGCCAGGGCGTTTGTAGAGAATGAACGTTTCGTTCGCCAGCGCCGAGAGCGGCAGTGCGCTGGCTTCGCGCGCCAGTGAGTGGGCGGCAGGAAGTGCGACGAGCATGTCTTCCTCCAGCAGCGGCTTCACGACCAGCCCCACGACGTCGGCCACCGGCGAGCGGATGAAGGCCGCGTCGATGTCTTCGTTATGCAGGCCCTGTACCAGTTCGCTGCTGCCGCTTTCCTCCAGCACCAGCGATACAAGGGGATGCATCTCGCGGAAGGCCCGGATCACACGTGGGACGAATGGGTGGAAGGGGGCCGAGCCGGTAAAACCCACCACGACGCGGCCCTGTTCGCCTCGCGCCGTGCGGCGGGCAGTGGCAAAGGCACGATCCACCTGATCGAGGATCGCGCGGGCGCGCTCAAGAAAGGCGGTACCAGCGTCCGTAAGCTCTACGCCCCGGGGTTTACGCCGAAAAAGCTGCACATCCAACTCGCGTTCAAGGGCGCGGATCTGCTGGCTGAGCGGCGGCTGTTGCATGCCCAGGCGCTCGGCGGCCCGGGTGATGTGGCCTTCTTCGGCCACGGCAATGAAGTAGCGGAGGTGGCGTAGTTCCATCTGCCATACTTATCAGGTCTTGATTAGCTACGCGACATATATTTTACGTCAGAGCAGTGACCCGCTATGGTGCGCTCCATCGGATGACTGTTGGAACCGTCTTCCGTCTGGCGGAAAGGCAAGTCGGATTGAATCCTTCGTTCCGCCGAGGAGTCATCGCCGGAATTTGTGGTTCATCGATAGGAGTAAGTTGTGTCGAATTATGCAAGCACTGCCGATCAAGCCGGCGCGGTGATCGCCAAGAATGGCCCGAGCTGGAACGCCATCAGCCCGGAATATGTGGCGCGCATGCGTCTGCAGAACCGCTTCAAGACTGGTCTGGATGTGGCGCGCTACACCGCGAAGATCATGCGCGAGGACATGGCCGCCTATGACAAGGATTCCGGCCAATACACGCAATCGCTGGGCTGCTGGCACGGCTTCATCGGTCAGCAGAAGCTGATCGCCATCAAGAAACATCACGGCTCCACCAAGCGTCGCTACCTGTATCTGTCCGGTTGGATGGTCGCTGCGTTGCGCTCCGAGTTTGGCCCGCTGCCCGATCAGTCGATGCATGAGAAGACATCGGTGTCGGCGCTGATTGCAGAGCTGTACACCTTCCTGCGTCAGGCGGATGCGCGCGAACTCGGTGGCCTGTTCCGCGACCTCGACGCAGCTCGTAGCGCGAAAGATGCTGCCAGGGAAAAGGACCTGCTGAGCCGCATCGACAATTTCCAGACACACGTCGTGCCGATCATCGCCGACATCGATGCCGGCTTTGGTAATGCCGAAGCCACTTACCTGCTGGCCAAGCAGATGATCGAAGCGGGCGCTTGCTGCATCCAGATCGAAAACCAGGTCTCCGATGAAAAACAATGCGGTCATCAGGACGGCAAGGTCACCGTGCCGCACGAGGACTTTCTCGCCAAGATTCGCGCCGTGCGTTATGCGTTCATGGAATTGGGCGTGGATGACGGCATCATCGTTGCTCGCACCGATTCACTCGGCGCCGGCCTGACCAAGCAGATTGCTTACACCACACAGCCTGGCGATCTCGGCGATCAGTACAACAGTTTCCTGGATTGCGAAGAAGTGACGCCGGACACCATGAGGAATGGCGACGTCATCATCAATCGCGGCGGCAAGCTGCTGCGTCCCAAGCGCCTGCCCAGCAACCTGTTCCAGTTCCGCGCCGGCACCGGTGAAGATCGTTGCGTGCTCGACTGCATCACCAGTCTGCAGAACGGCGCCGACTTGCTGTGGATCGAAACCGAGAAGCCGCATATCGGCCAGATCAAGGGCATGGTGGATCGCATCCGCGAAGTCGTCCCGGATGCCAAGCTGGTCTACAACAACAGCCCGTCGTTCAACTGGACGCTGAATTTCCGTCAGCAGGTGTTCGATGTCTGGAGCAAGGAAGGCAAGGATGTGTCCAGCTACGATCGCGCCAAATTGATGAGCGTCGATTACGACGCCACCGATCTGTCGAAAGAAGCGGATCGTCGCATTCAGAACTTCCAGCGCGATGCGGCGCGCGATGCCGGCATCTTCCACCACCTGATCACGCTGCCTACGTACCACACGGCCGCGTTGTCCACCGACAACCTGGCCAAGGGATACTTCGGCGAAGAAGGCATGCTGGCGTACGTTGCGGGCGTGCAGCGCAAGGAAATCCGCGAGGGTATCGCCTGCGTCAAGCACCAGAACATGTCCGGCTCGGACATCGGCGACGATCACAAGGAATACTTCGCCGGTGAAGCTGCGCTCAAGGCTGGCGGCAAGCACAACACGATGAATCAGTTCTGAAGACGACTGCGAAGGCACCAGGAACTAGAGCGAAGTAGATCGGCGGCCCGGTGAGTGATCACCGGGCCGTTTGTTTTTCCGGCAGACTTGCCGCCATGAAAAAGAAGGCCACGCCGCGGCGCACGCTCGCCCTTGATCCGTCTCACGTTCGCACGCAGCGGCCGCAGCCCGATTGGCCGTCGGACGGCGTGATCTTCGATCGGGATTGCACGCTCTGCCCGAGACTCGCGGATTTTCTCGCACAGGGACGCGAGGAATATCCCCATTATTACTGCCTGCCCGTGCCGCCATTTGGCGACCCCAACGCGCGGCTGATCCTCGTCGGGCTGGCGCCCGGATTCCATGGCGCCAATGCCACGGGACGTCCCTTCACAGGCGATCACGCTGGATTGCTGCTGTATCGCACGCTGTACAAGTTCGGCTTTGCCAGCCGGCCCGAATCGATTGCGAGCGATGACGGATTGCAGCTCATCGATTGCCGCATCACCAATTCAGTCAAATGCGTACCGCCGGAGAACAAGCCGCTGCCGGCCGAGATCCAGCAATGCAATCGCTACATCGCAGCGGAGCTGGCACAAGTGCCGGACGGGGCGGTGCTGGTCGCGCTCGGGTCCATCGGCCACAACGCGGTCTTGCGGACGCTCGGCCTGAAGCCCGCAGGATTCAAGTTCGCGCATGCAGCGGAGCATGACTTGCCCCGCGGCATGCGACTCATCGATTCCTATCATTGCAGCCGCTACAACACCCAGACGCGCCGGCTGACCGATGCAATGTTCGAGGCCATTTTCAAACGCGCCGCGGAGCTGATCGCCCGCAAACCCTGACAGGGATCGCGACTGCGGTCGGCTAGAATGCCGCCATGTCCGACTTCGATTCGAAGCTGTTCCTCGCCAACGTCAGTCAGCGCCCCGGTGTCTACCGGATGATCGCAGCGGACGGCGAGGTGCTGTACGTCGGCAAGGCGCGCAACCTCAAGAACCGGCTCACGACGTACTTCGTCGGCAAAGCCCAGACGACGAAGACCATGGCGATGGTGAGCCAGGTCGCCAACGTCGAAGTCACGGTGACGGGCTCCGAAACGGAAGCGCTGCTGCTCGAGTACAACCTGATCAAGCAGCACAAGCCGCGCTACAACGTGGCCCTGCGGGACGACAAGAGTTTTCCCTATCTCTATATCTCCACCGATCAGGACTATCCGCGCATCAGCTTCTATCGCGGCAGCCGCAGCAAGATGCCGGGCAAGTTCTTTGGTCCGTATCCGAACGCACGCGCGACTCGGGAAACGCTGTTGCTATTGCAGAAGCTGTTCCTGCTGCGCCCCTGCAGCGATTCGTTTTTTTCGAATCGATCGCGTCCCTGTCTGCAATACCAGATCAAGCGCTGCTCGGGGCCATGCGTGGAGTTGATCTCGAAGGAGGCCTACGCTCAGGACGTCAGCGATGCGATGAAAGTACTGGAGGGGCGGGGCGCGGAACTGCTCGAGGACCTCGCGCAGCGCATGGAGCAGGCGTCGCAGCAGCTCGAGTTCGAGCGTGCTGCGCGGCTGCGCGATCAGATCCACGGCATCAAGGCCATTCACTCGACGCAGGCGGTTAGCCGCGATACGTCGCATGACATCGATGCGGTCGCGCTGGTGTCGAGTGCAGGGGAGCACTGCGTCTCGATCGTGTTCATACGCGGCGGCCAGAATCTCGGCAGCAATAATTTCTTTCCGCGGGCGGGGCTGGCCGAGGCGGGCGAGCTGCTGTCCGGGTTCCTGGTCCAGTACTACCTGGCGCGTGAAGCACCGGATGAAATCCTCATCAGCGAACCCGTTGAAGATGCCGATCTGCTGGAAGCAACGCTGTCGCAAAAGATGGGACGCGCCGTACAGGTCCGCAGCAGTGTGCGCGGCCTGCGTTCGCGCTGGCTGGATATGGCGCGCACCAATGCAGATGTGGGGCTCAAGATGCGCCAGGCCACGGAGGCGACGACAGCGGAGCAGCTGCAGGGCATCGCAGCAGCGCTCGGCCTGCCGGCTGCGCCTGCGCGCATCGAGTGTTTCGATATCAGTCACACGATGGGCG
Source organism: Povalibacter sp. (assembly GCF_036520495.1). Classification (GTDB taxonomy): domain Bacteria; phylum Pseudomonadota; class Gammaproteobacteria; order Steroidobacterales; family Steroidobacteraceae; genus Steroidobacter. Next base: position 93,090 of record NZ_DATDJO010000011.1, read on the forward strand.
AGCGGACCGTCGCTTCGTGCGTCGTGTTCGGGCCCACCGGCCCGCTCAAGGCCGACTATCGGCGCTTCAATATCGACGGCATCGAGCCGGGCGACGACTACGGCGCCATGCGTCAGGCGCTGACGCGCCGCTATTCCCGCATCAAGAAAGGTGAAGTGCCGATGCCGGATCTGCTGCTGATCGATGGCGGGCCGGGGCAGCTCACCCAGGCGGTCGAGGTGCTGCGCGAGCTGGAGATCTCCGGAATTGCAGTGGTGGGCGTGGCGAAAGGCGCAGACCGTCGTCCTGGCCAGGAGCGTCTTTTCTTGGCGCACCATGAGCTGCCCACTATACTGCCGCCAGATTCTTCAGCTCTGCATCTGATTCAGAGAATCCGCGACGAGGCGCATCGTTTTGCCATTGCCGGTCATCGCCATCGACGCGCCAAAGCACGCAGGGAATCCATTCTTGAAACCGTTGCGGGTCTCGGCCCACGCAAGCGACGCGAACTGTTGCGACAGTTCGGCGGATTGCAGGGCATCACGCGTGCGGGCGTCGAGGATCTGGAGAAAGTCCATGGCATCAGTCGCAAGCTGGCGCAGTCGATCTACGAGACGTTGCATGCCGGGAGCTGAGGTGTCGACGTCATCGAGTGGGGTTTGTCGATGACGTTTCCGATTGCCAATGTCCTGACGTTCGCGAGGATCCTCATGATCCCGCTGGTCGTCGTGCTTTTTTACCTTCCCTACAGCTGGTCCGACCCGGCTGCGGCCTGCGTCTTCATCTTCGCTGCCATCACCGATTCACTCGACGGCTACCTGGCGCGGCGTCTCGGGCAGACATCGGCGCTCGGGGCCTTCCTCGACCCGGTGGCCGACAAGCTCATGGTCGCCACTGCGCTGATCCTGCTCGTCAGTCACGATCCTCCCGAACTCAACATGATCCGGTTCGATCCGCATGTGCTGATTGCGCTGACGGCTGCGGTGATCGTCGGTCGGGAGATCACCATCTCGGCGCTGCGTGAGTGGATGGCGGAGCTGGGCAAGCGCGGCAACGTCGCGGTGTCGTCGCTCGGCAAGCTCAAAACCATTTTTCAGATGACGGGGTTGTCGATGATGCTGTTCCGGAGCGACGTCTGGTTCATCCCCGCATTCGAGCTCGGTGTCTATTGCCTGGTAGCTGCGGCAGCGCTCACGCTGTGGTCGATGGTGGTTTATCTGCGGGCTGCGTGGCCGGCGCTCAGTGATTCACAAAATCATTGAGTGCGTGCACTGAAAATTCATTTTGAAAAAAACATTTTGAAAAAATCGTACACGGAGACAGATCTTTACCTTGACAGTGTGAGCTGTCGCCATAGAATAGCGCCGCTTCAAGTGGCCCCGCGGGAATAGCTCAGTTGGTAGAGCGCAACCTTGCCAAGGTTGAGGTCGAGGGTTCGAGCCCCTTTTCCCGCTCCAGATATCCGCAGAACCCCGGTTGACCACCCGGGGTTTTGCACTTCCGGGGTCTGCAATTGTCTGGCGCCGTGGCGGAGTGGTTACGCAGCGGTCTGCAAAACCGCGTACGCCGGTTCAATTCCGGCCGGCGCCTCCACCTTCAGTCTTCCCGTTGTCTTCCCGTTGTCTTCCCGTGACTGCCTTCCGGTAAGTCAGATGGTATGCGCTGGCGCGCGCAAGACACTTCTTTGAATCGTTGCTGTGGGGATTGATGGAAATCAGTCCCCACAGCAACGATTGGTGGCGGTGACCGGAGTCGAACCGGTACGACTTGCGTCGGCAAATTTTAAGTCTGCTGCGTCTACCAATTCCGCCACACCGCCGTGTCGAAGTAGAGGCTCGTTGTCGGCGCGGATTCTACCCATCGCAGTGCCACCTCGCACCGGCCGGTGCAATAAGTTCATCTGGTAGACTGCGCCGCGTCGACGCCGACGACTCAACGCAAACTCCGATACCGCGCCGGCATGCCAATCACTACTGCCGATTCCGATCGAGCACGATTCGATATCCACGAACTGCACCTGTGGCGCGGCGAGCGCCATCTGCTGCGTGGTGTGTCGCTGTCATTGAACGCCGGTGAACTGCTGCAGATCACGGGGCCCAACGGCGTTGGCAAGACCAGCCTGCTGCGCTGTGCCGCGGGCTTGCTGCCGTACGAGTCCGGCGAGGTTCACTGGCGAGGCGAATCCGTGGGTGCATCGCGCGACAGCTATCACCATCAACTGGCCTATCTCGCGCACGTCAATGCCTTGAAGACGGATCTCACGGCTCTCGAGAACCTGCACTTCGGCGTCGGCATCCGCCGTGAACTGCAGCTCGACGAAGCCCGGCAGGCGCTGGATCGTCTGCAGATTCCACAATGCGCCGACCTGCCGGTGCGGGCGCTATCGGCCGGACAGAAGCGCCGGGTCGCCATCGCGCGAATCCTTCTCAGCGCAGCGACGCTGTGGATTCTCGACGAGCCCATCACCAACCTCGACGCTGCTGGAATCGAACTCTTTGAACGACTGATGGATGAGCACCTTGAGCGGGGAGGCATGATCCTCACCGCTGCGCACCAGTTGCTGCTGCGGGAGCGTGCCGGAGTCCGCACGCTGGGGTTGCATTGATGCAGACGGGATCATTGCGTCTGATCCGCCTGATCGTGCAGCGCGACCTGCGCCTGGCGTTGCGGCATTGGGATCAGGTGATCCAACCTCTCGTCTTCTTCATGATCGTGACGACACTGTTTCCCCTGGCTGTCAGCCCATCGCTGGATGAATTGCGTCGCATTGCGCCAGGCGTCGTCTGGGTCGCTGCGATACTGGCGTCGCTGCTGGCGCTCGAATCGCTGTTCCGTCCCGATGTCGAAGACGGAACCATGGAGCAGTGGACGCTGTCTGGTCAGCCGCTGGCGCTGATGTTGCTGGCCAAGACGCTCACTCATTGGGTGCTGGCGGGATTGCCCATCGTGCTGCTCGCGCCGTTTGTCGGCTATGCGCTCGGGATGTCACACGAGGCCTGGCCAGTGCTGATCGCGTCCCTGGCGCTGGGCACGGGGTCACTGAGCATGCTCGGGGCCATCGGCGCGGCGTTGACGGTCGGTGTGCGGCGCGGCAGCGTGCTCCTGGCGTTGCTGGTGTTGCCGCTGGAAGTACCGATTCTGATTTTCGGCGCACGCGCCGTCGATCTGGCCATGCACGGTGAATCGGCGGCCGGTCCGTTAAACTTGCTGGTGGCCGCGCTGCTGCTGTTCGTCAGCCTGGGCCCGCTGGCGATGTCCGCAGCGATGAGAGTCAGTGTGGAGTCATGAATACGCAATCACGCACAGGAACGGAATCGCGGCCACCTTCGCGGTGGCTCTGGTTCTTCCAGCTGGCCTCGCCACCGCATGCTTACCGGTTGCTGGGGCTGTGGCGCCCGTGGCTGTTATGGCCGGCGCTGCTGTTGATGGCAGTAGGCGTGTACGGCGGGCTGGTGCTCGCGCCGCCGGATTACCAGCAGAAGGACGCGTTCCGTATCATTTACGTGCACGTGCCGGCCGCGTCATTGTCGCTCATGGTGTACGTGATGATGGCTGTGGCTGCCGCGATCGGCGTCATCTGGCGGATGAAGCTTGCTCATGCGGTCGCTGCGGCCTGTGCTCCGATCGGCGCCTGGTTCACGGTACTGGCGCTGGTAACCGGATCTGTCTGGGGCAAGCCGATGTGGGGGACGTGGTGGGAATGGGATCCGCGGCTGACCTCCGAACTGATCCTGCTGTTCCTGTACCTCGGATACATGGCCCTGCGTGGGTCCTTCGACGACGTACAGCGAGCCGATCGCGCCAGCGCCATCCTGGCTATCGTCGGCGTAGTGAACGTTCCGATCGTGAAGTACTCAGTAGTGTGGTGGAACAGCCTGCATCAGGGGCCCAGCATCACCGTGACGCAATTGGATAAGCCCGCTATCGCCGGCTCGATGGTGTGGCCGCTGCTGCTACTGCTCCTGGCATTTGTGCTCTACTTTGGCGCGGTCCTGTGCACGCGGGTGCGGACCGAAATCCTGCAGCGGGAAAGGAATACCGCGTGGCTATCTGAAATCGGTGTGGAATCATGAGCTTGGGCGACTTTCTTCACATGGGCGGTTACGCGGGATACGTCTGGTCCTGCTATGGACTGACGGCCGTAGTCCTGTTCGGCATGGAGTGGAGCAGCCAGAGACGCTTGCGAGCGGCGCAACAACACGCGCGTCGTCGGGCACAGATCGCCGGGAGCCAGTCATGACGGCACGGCAGCGCCGCATGCTGCTCGTCGCGCTCATGGTGGTGGGAGTCGGCACCGCTGCGGCCTTTGCACTGAATGCCTTCCAGGACAATCTTCTCTATTTCTACTCACCGTCGGACGTCACCGCCGGCAAGGCGCCGCAGGACCGGAATTTCCGCATCGGCGGCATGGTCACCGATGGCAGCTTTCATCGTCCGACCGGCAGCATGGAAGCGACGTTCGTTCTTTCGGACTACGCGCACGAGGTGAAAGTGCGCTATAGCGGCGTACTGCCCGACCTGTTTCGCGAAGGTCAGGGAGTGGTTGCGCGCGGCAAGCTCGGCTCCGACGGCAGTTTCATTGCGGAAGAAGTGCTGGCGAAGCACGATGAGAACTACATGCCGCCCGACGTCGCAGACAGCCTGAAGAAGCAGCATCAGGAAGCGATCCGCGCTTCGCAGCCGGCCACCTGAGTAATCCATCATGACTGTCGAACTCGGCCATTTCGCGCTGATCCTGGCGTTCTGTCTGACGCTGCCACAGGCCTTCTTCGGCCTTGCGGGCGCTGCGTGGCGCAAACCGCACTGGATGGCACTGACGAAGAACGCAGTGGTGGGGCATTTCGTGCTGACCGCCATCTCCTTCGCATGCCTCGTGTACGCGTTCTATCGCAACGACTTCTCGGTGCTGTACGTCGCGAGCAACTCCAACTCGGAGCTGCCGACCATGTATCGGCTGGCGGCGACCTGGGGCGCCCACGAGGGCTCGCTGCTGTTGTGGCTGCTCGTGCAGTCCATCTGGACGCTCGCCGTGGCGGGCTTCAGTCGCTCGATTCCTGAAGTCGTCACCAGTCGCGTGCTGGGTGTGCTCGGCCTCATCAGCGCCGGCTTCGCGCTCTTCATTCTCACGACATCGAGTCCGTTCGAGCGCCTGTGGCCAGCCGCCCTGGATGGTCGGGACCTGAATCCGCTGCTGCAGGATCCCGGACTCATCTTTCATCCGCCGATGCAGTACACCGGTTACATCGGCCTGTCGGTGCCATTCGCCTTCGCCATCGCCGCGATGCTCGAAGGCAAGCTGGATTCCGTGTGGGCGCGCTGGGTACGGCCCTGGACCAACGTCGCGTGGGTGTTCCTGACCTGCGGCATCACGCTTGGAAGCTGGTGGGCGTACTACGAACTCGGCTGGGGTGGCTGGTGGTTCTGGGACGCCGTGGAGAATGCGTCCTTCATGCCCTGGCTGATCGCCACCGCGCTGATTCACTCGCTCGCAGTGACGGAGAAACGCGGCCTGTTCAAGAGCTGGACATTGTTGCTGGCCATCACGGCATTTTCGCTGTCGGTGCTCGGCACGTTCCTGGTCCGCTCCGGGGTCGTCGAATCGGTGCATGCCTTCGCGAGTGATCCGACGCGCGGCCTGTTCATTCTCACGTTCCTGACGATCTGTTCGGGGTCGGCTCTGGCGCTGTACGCGTGGCGTGCGCCACTGTTTCGTTCCGACACCGGATTCGCGCCGCTCTCGCGGGAGAGCTTCCTGCTGATGAACAACGTGCTGCTGGTGGGGGCAACGCTCCTGATCCTGCTGGGCACGCTGTATCCGCTGTTCCTGGATGCGCTGGACCTCGGCAGGATTTCCGTGGGACCGCCTTACTTCAGCATCGCGTTCCTCATTCCGATGCTGCCCATGGTGATGCTGCTCGCACCGGGCATGCACGCCGGCTGGAAGCGCGCGAACTTCGACCGCACGAAGCGCACGCTCGGGGTCCTGCTTGCCATCGCCGTCGTCGGCGCCATCGTGCTGGGTACCGTCGTGTACGGTTGGCACTCAGTGATGACGATCGTCGGATTCACGCTGGCAATCTGGGTGGGCCTTGCTGCCCTGGTCGATCCGGTATCACGCCTGCTCAAGCGACAGTCGTTGTCGGCCAGCATCGTCGGCATGAGCGTGGCGCACCTGGGCCTCGCGCTGTTCATGCTCGGCGTGGCGACCACGGAATCGTATCGACGCGAAACGGACATCAGCCTGAGTCCGGGTCAGACGGCGGAACTGGGAGGATTTCAGTTCACGATGACCCGGCTTGGCGATGTGGCCGGACCCAACTACGACGCTGTCGAAAGCGAGATCCGGATAACGCGCGATGGCAAGGAAGTGGCGGTGGTGCATCCGCAGAAGCGGACCTATCGCGTGCAGAAAAATCCGATGACTGAAGCAGGCATCGATTCGCGCTGGACGCGTCACCTGCTGGTATCCATGGGAGCGCCTCTGGGCGACGGCGCGTGGAGCCTGCGGCTGCAATACAAGCCGATGGTGCAGTTCATCTGGTTCGGCGCCTTCACGATGGCATTCGGCGGACTCATCGCGGCGTTCGACCGTCGTTACCGCGTGCGAGTGACCGCCGACGCTACCCAGGCGGCGACAGCGGCCGGCGTCAGGACGGCCTGACTCATGTGGCGATATCTGATTCCGGTCGGCCTGCTGGCCGCGCTCGTTGCGTTCTTCTTCGTTGGTCTCGGTCGCGACAAGGAAACGCTGCCGTCGCCGCTGATCGGCAAACCTGCGCCGCAATTCTCGCTGCCGCGCGTCGGTGACCCCACGCAGAACGTGTCCACGGCCGATTTCGCGGGTCAGGCCTACGTGCTGAATGTCTGGGCCACCTGGTGCGTCGGCTGCCGACAGGAGCACGACACGTTGCTGGAGATCGCGGGCCGTGGCGAAGTGCCCATCGTCGGACTCAACTGGAAGGACGAGATGGATCTGGCGCAGGAATGGTTGCGTCGGCTGGGCAATCCTTATGTGGCAACGGCCTTCGATCCGGAAGGACGTGTCGCCATCGACTGGGGCGTGTACGGCGCGCCCGAGACATTCCTCATCGATGCCTCGGGCAAGGTGATCTACAAACACGTCGCACCGATGTCGATCGACGTCTGGGAGCGTGAGTTCCTGCCGTTGCTAAAAAAGACCCCGGTGCGCGAATGAAAACCTGTGTCCTTGCCATCCTGTTGTTGATGATCGTCCCGCTCGGGCACGCGATCGATACCGCACCAGCGTTCAGCGACCCGGTACAGCAATCGCGTTACGAGCACCTCTCGCGCGAACTGCGCTGCCTGCAATGCCGCAGCGAGACGATTGCCGATTCCAACGCGTCGCTGGCCGAAGATCTGCGTCGTCAGTTGCGCGAACTGATCGCCGCAGGCAAGAGCGATGACGAAATCATGACGTACATGACCGATCGTTACGGCGACTACGTTCGCTACCGGCCGGCGATGAAGTCCAATACCTGGCTGCTGTGGGCCGCGCCGGTGCTGTTCCTGCTGGCCGGATGCATCGCGGCCTTCGTTGTCATCGGGCGCAAGGCGAAGTTGCCGGACGATGATCTTCCCGCGGACGACCGGGCTCGCACCGGCATGGGTGACGTATGACGGCGTTTGCGATTGTTTGTGCGGCGATGCTGCTCGTCACGCTGGTGTGGACGACATTGCCGCTGTGGCGCGTGCGTCCCAGCGTGGACGCGGTGGCCACTCGCAGCGAGCGGCGGGTTTCCAGTGTGGTCGTGGTACTCGCCGTTACCGGTCTGGCTGCCGGTCTGTATGCCTATCTCAGCAACTGGGATTGGAGTCCTGACGAAACGGCCGTGGCGCAGAATGCGCAGGTCGATTCGATGCTGGCGCAACTCGAGTCGAAGCTCACTGCGAATCCGCAGGACCTGCAGGGCTGGTTGCTGCTGGGACGTTCCTACACGTCGCTGCAGCAGTTTGCGCGGGCAGCGCAGGCCTATCAGCGCGCTTACGATCTCAGCAAGGGCGAGGATATCGAAGCCATCGTCGGTCTGGGCGAAGCGCTGGCGCTGCTGGATCAGTCGGCGCTCGGTGGACGGGCCGGTGATCTGTTCAACGAAGCCCTGCGTCGTGCGCCAGATCATCCGAAGGCGCTCTGGTACGGCAGCATTGCAGCGCTGCAGGCGGGCGATCTCAAGCTCGGTCGCGATCGCATGCAGGCAATGCTCGCGCACGAGCCGCCGCCGCAACTGCGAACCATCCTCGAGCAGCAGATCCAGGATCTGAATCAGCAGCTCGGCGATGCGGGCGAGGGTGGCAGTACGATTGCCGCCGGGCCTGCGGTCGCTGCGAAGCATTCGATACAGGTTGCAGTGTCGATCGCGCCTGCGATCCAGCAGCAGCTCAAAGGTCCGACGCCGTTGTTCGTCCTGGCGCGTGACCCGACTGCGCCGGGCCCGCCGCTCGCCGTGCAGCGACGGACTTCTGCGGATGCGCCGTTGACCATCGAACTGAGTGAAGCCGATGCCATGATGCCGACGCGAACCCTTGCATCGGCGTCGCGAGTGCAGGTGGTCGCACGCCTGTCGCTGTCCGGCGCGCCTCAGGAGCGCAGCGGCGATTTTTACGGGGAAGCCGACTATGAATTCGGCAAGGACACAGGCACATTGCGGATCGTGATCGATCGCACCGTTCCCTGAGCGCCCGACAGTTTTCTGATGTCAGCCACTGAAAAGATTTCCTTCGCCACGCAGCCATCGATTGTGCCGGCGTTCGTCCGCGTCCTGCTCAGCAAGAAGCCCTTCGTGGCGCCTGCGGGAACGGTAGTGACGCCGATCGAACTGGAAACGCGGCGCGTCGAATTATCGGCCAGCCATCTGCAACGTTATCGCGACGTCTGCGACGTTCCAGCGGCGCCGCATCTGCCGCCGGCCTATCTGCATGCCGTCGCGATGCCGATGCACATGCAGTTGTTCATCGCGCGCGATTTTCCGGTCAAGGTGCTGGGACTGATTCACCTGCGCAATACCATTCGCGTCTTCAAGGCCATCGATACGAGTGCACCGTTGCGCCTGAGCGTGCACTTCGACACCCAGCGTCTGACGGATGCCGGGCAGGAGTACGACTTCACCACCCGCTACGAACGCGACGGCGAGATCGTCTGGGAAGAAGTCAGCACCATGTTTGCGCGCGGTACGGTGCCGACGAAAGTCGAAGGCGGCGGCGGCAAGCGTCCCTCGATCGAACGATCGGGCCACCCGAAGGAGGGTACGCAGACGCAAACGCTGGAGATCGCAGAGAACACCGGCTGGCGTTACGCGCGCGTCTCGGGTGATTTCAATCCCATTCATCTGACGGCGCGAACGGCTGCGATGTACGGGTTCAAACAGGCCGTCGCTCACGGCATGTGGTCGCTGGGGCGCTGTCTCGGCGCGGCGGCAGCGGAGCTGCCGGCCGACGGCATCCAGATCGACACTCAATTCAAGCTGCCGGTCTACCTGCCGTCACAGGCGCTCGCGCGCTTCTGGGCCGTCGAGAACGGCATCGACATCGGCATGTGCACGATGCGCGGCGATCGATTGCATCTCGCCATGCAGGTGCGCAAGCTGGCGTGAGCCCGGCAGGCATCCGTCCTGCCTCTCGTCCGGTCACATTTCATCTGCAGGTCATCATGGATCTTCTTTCCGGCATCGAGTCGCGTACCTCTGCCATCAAACTGACCGACCCTGCGCCGACGGGCGAGCACATCGAGCGCATCATCGGCGCCGCCGTACGCGCTCCCGATCACGGTCGCCTGCGTCCGTGGCGCTTCGTGGTGCTGGAGGGCGACGCGCGGCTGGCGCTCGCCGATGCGATGGGTGACTTGCTGCTCAGGAAGAACCCAGCTGCCACCGCGGAACAACTCGACCGTGAAAGACGCAAGCCGCTGCGCGCGCCTGCGATCATTGCGGTTGCCGCGCATATCACACCGGGCAAGATTCCCGAGATCGAACAGGTGCTCGCCGTTGGAGCCGCCGTTCAGAACATGATGCTGGCGGCCCATGCCCTGGGATACGGCGCCATGTGGAAGACGGGCGGTGCAGCCTACGACGCCGGCATCAAGCAGATGCTCGGGCTGTCCGCCGACGATCACATCGTTGCCTTCCTGTACCTCGGCACCACTGCTGTGCCCGGCCCACGGGCGCCGTCGTCGACGGAAGGCATCGTCCGCTGGCTCGAGCGCACCTAGCGGCAATCGCAAAGCGCCGCAGCAGGCGGCCTCCGGAACTACGGATTGATCCGCCCTCTCGTTAGCGCGCTACTAGGCAACGATTGATCGGATCTCTTGGTCGGCACAGGGAACTGCAGTGCCGCGTGGGCCATTGATGGCCAGGGGTGTGTGTCATGTGGCGCGTAACGAGTCGGAGCCTGGGATTGACGGTCATCGTCGCAATGGGGTGGTCATTCACCACTGGCGCTGATGACAAGATCGAGGTACGCCCATCGAGCCCCGTCTCACAACTGGCATTCGATGCAGCCAGATCGGCACGCGTCCAGGGCCGGCTGGTCGGTAAGGACAAGCACGAGTACACATTCGACGCCCGGAAGGGGCAGAAAGTCATCCTGGCGGTGTCTTCCGACCGGTCGCCATGGATCGGTATCGATCTGCTGGCGCCCGTGTTCGCGAGCAGCGGCAAGGCTGCTCCTGCGATCTACACCAACTTCATCGATGGTACGACCCGGTGGGAAGGGGTGGCCCCGGGCAACGGCACCTACACGGTACGCCTGGGGTTGCTGAGAACGCAGGTACAGAAGGTAGGTCGGGTCGACTACGAACTGGATGTAAACCTCAAGTGACCAAGCCTTTCGCGCCGTTCGCTCTCTCCTTGCTGCTGCTGTCTGCCTGCGCGACCGACCCGATCGAAATGGCGGGCGATCCGTCCGCGCTACCGGCGTTCCGCACGTTCAAGGTCCAGGAGGAGCGACTGTTGTTCCCCGAGCAGATTCCCGACGACCAGCGCGAGCGCATTGCGCGTGAGCTGCGCCAGGCAGCCGTCGGCGCACTGCAGGGTCGCGGCTATCAGGAAGTCGCCGGCGCGGAACCAGCGGACGTTCTCATCGTCCTCGGCGCAGCAGGACGCACCACGATGTCGGCTGCCGTCGAAGAGGATCTGAGCAAGCACATCAATCCCGTGAACACGGACGTGTTCGAAGGCGGCATCGACACGCCCACCGCCGTCGCAGAAGACCGGCCGCCGGGCGTGGGACGTGAAGGCGATCTGATCCTCTATATCCTCGATCCGGCGACGCAACGTTCCCTGTGGCGCGCAAGTTCGAGCGGCGCCGCCTCGACTCCGGGTGAAGCACTGCGCAAGGCGCAGTCGGTGTATCGAAGCATGGTTCGCAAACTACCGGTCGCGAGCGGTTAGTCGCGCGCGGTTAAAAGACATAGAACACTGATTCGGACCAGCCTCGTTCTTTTGTCCCACGGGATCCCTTGCGGCACTCCTTTGCCGGTTGGTCATGAACTCCGTGTGAGCTTTCTCTGGTCCGGTCGTGTGTATACATGCCGGAAATGCGATACGGATGACATATGCTCCGGACACGTCGTGGTGCCGGAGAACAACAATGTCCCGTCTGCTGTGTCTGTGTCTCGCGCTGTTTTGCGCACCCTCGCTGCTGCACGCCCAGTCCAACACCTCCGAAACTGCCCTCGGGCAGATCATTGCGGAGTACGAGCGGCTCGACCGGATCCGCGACCCGCTGACGGCAGGACAGGAAGGCGATATCGAAGCGCTGGCGCGCCTGCCTGACGTCCGTCCGGCAAGCGAACAGAAACTGCGCAGCGATTTCGCCGCGCTGGGCAAGCGTCTCGATGCCATCGACGCGCAGCAGCTCACGGCGGAGTCACGACTCAACCACACCTTGCTGAAGCGCTCGGTCGACATGCTCGTTGAGGAGTACGGCCATGACTTTTCGCGCATCGCCTTCGAGAACGACAGCGGCTTCCATACGCTCGGCGATTACCTGGCCCGCACGACCACGATCGCATCGCGCGCCGACGCGGACGCATGGATGTCGCGGCTGCAATCGATGCCCGCGTACTACCAGCAGAACATGGCGAATCTGCGGCGCGGCATCAGCACGAAACTGACGCAGCCACGCATCGTCGTGGATCGGGTGCTCGACGTCGCACGTCAACAAGCGGCGGGGAAGGTCGAAGACAGCTCCTTGCTGCTGCCGTTCGCGAAGATGCCACCGAGCATTCCGCAGGCGACGCAGGCCGACTACCGCGCTCGCGCACTGCAGATCGTGCGCGACCGGATACATCCGCAGCAGCAGGCGTTCGCGGAGTTCCTGACACGCGAGTATCTGCCGGCGGCGCGCAAGAACACCGCGTGGCGTTCGACACCGGATGGCGAGTCCACGTACCGCTTCCTGGTTCGTCGTGAGACCACGACGTCGATGACGCCCGATGAGATCCACCAGCTCGGCCAGGCGGAAGTCGCGCGCATCCGGGGACTGATGGAGAAGACCATCGCGGCGACCGGATTCAAGGGCAGCTTCGCGGAGTTCCTGCAGATGCTGCGCACGGATCCGAAGTTCTATCCGCAGACGGCGCAGGAATTGCTCGAGAAGGCCAGCGAGATCGCCAAGCGTGCGGACGGTGGCTTGCCGCCGCTGTTCGGCACCCTGCCGCGGCTGACGTACGACGTGCGGCCGGTGCCAGCGGAGATGGCCGAAGGCTATACGACCGGTCGTTACTGGGGCGGCAGCATGAAGCTCGGTCAGCCCGGCAGCTACATAGTGAATACCTCGCGGCTGGATCAGCGACCGCTGTATGAATTGCCCGCGTTGACGGTGCATGAGGCGGTGCCCGGACATCACTTGCAGATCGCTCTATCGCAGGAGCTGGATGGGCTGCCGTATTTCCGTCGCAACCTGAGTCCGACCGCGTTCGTCGAGGGCTGGGGGCTCTACTCGGAGTTTCTCGGCGAGGAGATGGGCATCTACCGCGATGCGTATGAGATGTTCGGTCGCTATTCCTACGAGATGTGGCGCGCATGCCGTCTCGTTGCGGACACGGGAATCCACTGGCTTGGCTGGGACATCGAGAAAGCGCGCAGCTGCTTCACCGATAATTCAGCGCTGGCGCCGCACAACATCCAGACAGAACTCGAACGCTATATTTCCTGGCCCGGTCAGGCGCTCGGTTACAAAATCGGTGAGCTGAAATTCCGTGCGCTGCGCGCGGAGGCCGAGGCCGCGCTCGGCGAGAAGTTCAACGTGCGTACGTTCCATGACAGGGTGCTGCTCGGCGGACCGCTGCCAATGGATGTTCTGGACCAGCGCGTGCGCGAGTGGATCTCGACTCAGCGAGTGATCAGGGAGGACCCGTTGGACGTGCAACCAACGCCAGCATGGTGAGCCCGAGAGGACGCAGACTGCCGAAACGGGAACAACGCAGGTCGTCGCCGACGATCTGCGTACGGCTCTGACCGTCAAAAGGTATCAGCGGCCTGTGCGCACGGCGCGCAGCATCTCGATGTGGGTAATGCCGTCTTCGAGATATTGCTGCGATACCGCAGTGAAGCCGAACGAACCATAGAACCGTTGCAGATGCGCCTGGGCGCTGATCCGCACGCCATGGGCGGCATACTGCATATCTGTGTAATCGAGCGCTCGTTGCATCAGTTCGCGTCCGATGCCCGTACCGCGAAAATCGGTGGTGGTCAGCACGCGGCCGAGTGCCGTTTCCGCGAACTTCACCCCGGGTGCCAGCACCCGCAGATAAGCAGCCACCGCATCATCGGACCAGCCGATGAGATGGCGCGCCTCCAGGTCGAGTCCATCGAGTTCCTGGTAGGGACAGGTCTGCTCGACGACGAACACCGCTTCGCGGGCGGCGAACAGCGCATAGAGTTGCCGTGTCGAAAGCTCGCTCAGATCGCACCATTGCCACCGGATCATTGCGGTCAGTCTCTGCGTTGCCCGGACAATGGTATGTTGCCGGCAAGCCACGCAAACAGGCAATGAATACAAAAACCCGCATGCCGGGCGACGCGTTAAGCGCATCTGCGCCTTGCCTCGGTCTGGGCCGATGGTTAGCCTAGCGACGGGGATTAACACGGCATTGCGCCACGTTCGGTGCAGGATGCGAGCGGGGCGACGAGCACGGGGAGTGTCCTGAGTCATTCACTAGATACAGCGCCTGGTCGACAGGTGTCGGGTCTCGACCGGTGGGCCGCGGATTGGCTCATCGAACGACAGCGCATCAGTTGCGCCTGCATCGCTGGCTTTCCTGCCGAGTCCGATGCGATATGAATGCCGCTGCCGAAGCTGCTGGCAATCTCGATACTGCGCTTGCGCATACCGCGAAGCTGTTGGCCGACCAACCGAAGTTGGCTGTTGCGCAGGCGCACGAAATTCTCAAAGTCGTTCCGGACCATCCCCAGGCCACATTGCTATTGGGGGTCGGTCACCGGCTGGCCGGTGACACGCAGAGTGCGCTCGAGGTTCTGCGGCCGCTCGCGGCCGCGCAGCCACGATCGGCACGCACGCAGTACGAACTGGGCCTGACGCTGGCGGAAGCAGGCGAGGGGGATGCCGCGGTGGTCGCGCTCCGCCGCGCATTGCAACTCAAACCCGATCTTCCCGATGCATGGCGCGTGCTTGCTGATCATCTGCGGGCGCTCAACGATACGGCCGGCGCGGATGAGGCCTATGCTCAGCATATCCGTCACTCGACCCGCAACCCGCGGCTCCTGGATGCGGCCTCCGCCTTGTGTTCGAACCGCATCGCCGATGCGGAAATGCTGCTTCGGGACTATCTGAAGCAGGCACCAACAGATGTGCCTGCCATCCGCATGCTGGCGGAGGTGGCATCCCGACTGGGTAGGTACGGGGATGCGGAAACTCTGCTGCGACGGTGTCTCGAACTTGCGCCCGGCTTCGTGGCCGCCCGGCACAACTACGCGGTCGTTCTGCATCGCCAGAACAAGTCTGCCGAAGCGCTCGTCGCCATCGACCAGGCCCTCGCTGCGGAGCCTCGTAACCACGGATATCGCAGTCTCAAGGCCGCCATTCTGAGCGCGCTGGGCGACTACGAACGTGCGACCGAGCTCTACTCCCAGGTGACGCAGGCCTATCCGCGCAACGCCAAGGTCTGGATGAGCTTTGCGCATACGCTCAAGACTGCCGGACGCCAGACGGACAGCATCGCGAACTACCGTCGTGCGATTGACCTCGCGCCGCAACTGGGTGAAGCGTACTGGAGCCTGGCGAATCTCAAGACCTTCCGCTTTTCAGCCGACGAGATGGCCGGCATGCAGGCGCAACTCGTCCGCGATTCGCTGTCGCCCGAGGACCGATTCCATCTGCATTTCGCTCTCGGCAAGGCGCACGAAGATGCCGGCAACTACGCCACTTCCTTCAGTCACTACCAGGAAGGTAACCGCCAGAGGCGTGCGCTGATCCAGTACCGTGCGGACGACACCTCCGATCATGTGCGACGGAGCAAGTCGCTCCTCACGAGCGATTTTTTCGCGGCTCGACGCGGTTGGGGTGCACAGGCTGCCGATCCCATTTTCATCGTCGGACTGCCGCGGGCGGGATCGACCCTGCTGGAGCAGATTCTTTCCAGCCACCCGCTGGTCGAAGGCACGATGGAGCTGCCGGATATCGTTGCGCTGGCGCGCGAACTGGCCGGACCCCGAATTCGCGGCGAAACGTCCCGCTATCCCGAAGTGCTCGCCACGCTCGACGCAGCACAATGTGCGGAACTCGGCCAACGCTATCTCGATCAGACCCGCATCTATCGCAAGCGGGGCGCACCGTTCTTCATCGACAAGATGCCGAACAACTTCGCTCATGCAGGACTGATCCAGCTGATCCTGCCCAACGCGAAGATCATCGATGCCCGCCGTCATCCCCTGGGTTGCTGCTTCTCGGCATTCAAACAGCACTTCGCCCGCGGCCAGCACTTCACCTACGGTCTGGACGACGTCGGCAGATACTACCGCGACTACGTCGAACTGATGGCGCATCTCGACGATGTGTTGCCAGGACGCGTCCACCGCGTCATCTACGAGCAGATGGTCGATGACACCGAGGCGCAGGTGCGCCGCCTGCTCGAGTATTGCGGACTGCCTTTCGATGACCGCTGCCTGCGGTTCTACGAGAACGACCGTGCGGTGCGCACTGCCAGTTCCGAGCAGGTCCGGCAACCGATCTTCCGGGATGGCGTCGATCACTGGCGCCATTTCGAACCATGGTTAGGCGATCTGAAGCGAGCGCTGGGGCAAGTGCTCGACTGTTATCCGGGCGTGCCGCCGTTCGTACGGCATGCCGCGATGTTTGAGACCAACACACCGGGGAGTAGAACATGACGCGGAGCAGGTTGCGGAAGCTGAGAAGAGTACAGACCGCGCGAGGTCGCCGGGCTGTCGCGACGCTGCCGCTGGCAGCGGCCATGCTGGCCTTGAGCCAGGGGGCGCCAGCCGCCGATAGTACGGGCAACGTCATTCTGGAGAATGTGATCGTCACGGCGCAGAAGCGCGTGGAGGACCTGCAGAACGTTCCGGTCAGCGTGCAGGCGTTGAGTTCCACCAAGCTGGAAGAACTCAATGTGAAGAGTTTCGACGACTACGTGAAGTTTCTGCCCAGCGTGTCATTCACTTCGATCGGCCCCGGATTTGCGCTGGCCTACATGCGCGGAGTCACGAGCGGCGAGAACAACAACCACTCCGGTCCGCAGCCGACGGTCGGTATGTACCTGGACGAGCAGCCGATCACGACGATCCAGGGTGC
This sequence comes from Povalibacter sp., assembly GCF_036520495.1. Classification (GTDB taxonomy): domain Bacteria; phylum Pseudomonadota; class Gammaproteobacteria; order Steroidobacterales; family Steroidobacteraceae; genus Steroidobacter. The sequence continues at coordinate 109,851 of NZ_DATDJO010000011.1, forward strand.
GCTCGACGTTCACCTCTACGACATTGCGCGCGTCGAGGCGCTGGCGGGACCGCAGGGAACGCTCTACGGCGCGAGTTCCGAGGCCGGCACGATCCGCATCATCACCAACAAGCCCGATCCGTCGAAGTTCGAGGCGGGTTACGACCTCGAAGGCAACTTCATGGAGGACGGCGGCAACGGCTATGTGGCGGAAGGCTTCGTCAACATACCGGTGGGCGAGTCGGCTGCCATCCGGCTGGTCGGTTGGTACGAAGAGGAAGGGGGATACATCGACAATGTACCGATAGAGCGCACGTTCACAACCTCCGGTCAGTGCGTCGTCAATTCCAGCTCGCCGCCGGCAGGCTGCGTGTCCACGCCGACCACCGCGAAAAACGATCAGAACGAGGTCAAGACCTACGGAGCACGCGCGGCGCTGCGCATCGATCTGAACGACAGCTGGACGATCACACCCGCATTGATGGCGCAGAAGCAGACGACTGACGGCTTCTTCGCCTATGACAAAGCCGCCGGCGATCTGAAAGTGGCGCGCTACTACCCGGACGACAGCGAAGACAAATGGATGCAGGCCGCGTTGACGGTCGAAGGCAAGATCGGCAACTTCGATCTGGTCTATGCAGGCGCCTATCTGAAGCGCGACGACGTGGTGAATTCCGACTATTCGGACTACTCGTATTTCTATGACCTGGGTGGGTCCGGTGTCTATTGGACCGATGACGATGGCGTACCGCTCGGTGACCCGTCGCAGTTCATTCATGGCACCGACAAGTACAAGCGTCAAAGCCACGAGATCCGGCTGTCCTCGCCTGCGGATCAGCGCCTGCGCTTCCTGGTCGGTGCGTTCTACCAGTTCCAGGAACACGAGATCTTCCAGAACTATCAGATCGCAGGGCTCGGCTCTGACGTCAGCGTCACCAACTGGCCGGGCACGATCTGGCTCACCAACCAGCATCGCGAGGACGAAGACTATGCCCTGTTCGGCGAGGTCAGCTTCGACATCACGGAGCACCTGACGCTGACCGGCGGCCTGCGCACGTTCAAGGCGAAGAATTCGCTCAATGGATTCTTTGGCTTCTCGTCCGGCTACAGCTCCAACTACGGCGAGGACCTGTGCTTCTCGCCAGAACAGTTCCGCGGTTCGCCCTGCGTAAATCTGGACGACAGCGTCAGCGACGAGGACACGATTCCACGCGTGAACCTGAGTTATCGCTTCGACGACGACGTCATGGTCTATGCGACGTATTCGCGCGGCTTCCGTCCCGGCGGCATCAACCGCAACGGCACCGTGCCACCGTACAAGCCGGACTATCTGGACAACTATGAACTCGGCTGGAAGACAGTCTGGGGCGGCAATCGCGTGCGCTTCAACGGCGCGGTGTTCCTGGAAAAGTGGGATGACATCCAGTTCTCGTTCCTGCCGCCGAGCGGGGCGGGACTGACCGTCATCCGTAACGCCGGCTCAGCGGAGATCAAGGGCATCGAGATGGATCTGGCCTGGGCAGCGTCGGAAATCCTCACGTTGTCGGGCGGCATGTCGTATCTCGATGCGAAACTCACCGAGGACTACATTCCCGATCCGGAAGAGCCGCCCACTGCGTCCGACGGCACGCAGCTGCCGATCACGCCGGAATTCAAGGCCAATCTGACGGCGCGTTTTGTATTTCCGGTGGGTCAGCTGAACGGATCCTTCCAGGGATCGGCGGTTTACCAGGGGAGCAGCTGGTCGGATCTGCAGGACGCCGATCGTGCCGCGCTCGGCAAGCAGCCGAGCTACACGATCGCGGATTTCTCGGCAGGCGTCGGCCGCGACAGCTACACGGTCGAACTGTTCGTCAACAATGCGTTCGACGAACGGGCCGAGTTCTACAAGTTTGCGGCTTGCGCGACGGATGTCTGCACGATTCCATACATCGTGACCAATCAGCCGCGCACGGTCGGCCTGAGGTTCGGACAGAAATTCTGAGGATTGCGAGCCGCGGGTGGACGATCGGTCCACCCGCGCTGGCCAACAGACTCGTCGGCCAGTCAGCCAGTTGGCCCTTGATCCGCAAATGAACCACCTCGACGTCGCCGTATCGTTCATCATCCTGGCTCCGGCGCTGGAGTTTCTCTACGGTCAATTCGTCGGGACGAAACCTACCGCATCAACGACACCATCAGCAGTCTGCAACTCGGCGTTTTGAGCCGGCTGAGCGATCTGCCGAAGCTCGGCTTTGCGGGTATCGTCTTTGGTGCCGCGGCGAAATGGCTGGGACTGCCGCAGTTGTCGATGGACTCCGCATGGCAATGGATGTAGTCGGTGCCGCTGACGCAGCGCGGTGCTCAGATTGCATTCTCCACGCCGGTGATGCGCGACGTGCGACGCCCACAGGGATGCGCCACTCGAGTCCGAAGCCCGGCGCGGTCGCAATGGTCATTGAACGCTTCGCCACCTCCGAACTTAGCGCTGCGTGACCGTCTGCCGGGAGAATGCTTGCGCTGTCAACCGGTGGGTTCGGCTAAGATGTCGCCGCGCTGGACGGCCCTGCCGACCGGCGCGGACGTGGGGGATGGCCGCACGAGTGCGTCGGCACTCAACTAAAAGAGACCGATCATGGCTTACCAGTCAACGACAACAACATCCGCAACCAACACCAGTACCAAAGAAACTCACTACTTCTCCGCGCTGATCGTCCTGACCTCGTTGTTCTTCATGTGGGGCCTCATCACCTCGCTGAACGACATTCTGATTCCGCATCTCAAGGCCGCCTTCTCGCTCAGCTATGTGAAGGTGATGCTGATCCAGTTCTGTTTCTTCGGCGCCTATGCCGTGATGTCCCTGCCGTCGGGATTTCTGGTGGAACGCTCCGGCTACAAGCGCGGCATCATCATCGGACTGGTCACGGCGGGCATCGGCTGCCTGTTGTTCTATCCCGCCGCGGGAATGCGTTCCTATCCTTTTTTCCTCGGCGCATTGTTCGTGCTTGCGTCCGGTATCACGCTGCTGCAGGTCGCGGCAAATCCGTATGTCGCGATTCTCGGGCCGGCGCGCACCGCGTCCAGCCGTCTGACGCTCACCCAGGCCTTCAACTCACTCGGCACGACCATCGGACCCTTCCTCGGTTCCGTGCTCATCCTGTCGGCTGCGAGGCCGGACGGCGACGAGGCGACCGTGCGTGCTGCGGAGGCGGCGTCGGTGCAGGGCCCCTACATTTTGCTGGCGCTGGCGCTGTTCGTGATCGCCGTGCTGATCGCTGTGGTGCGCCTGCCGCAGGTCGAGGCTCAGGATCAGCCTGCCGGTGCGCAGTCGGTGTATCAGCACCATGACAGCGTCTGGGCGTATCGGCACCTGGTGCTGGGTGCGGTCGCAATCTTCGTCTATGTCGGCGCCGAAGTGTCCATCGGCAGCTTCGCCGTGAACTTCCTGAGCCAGTCGACGATCGGTGGACTGACGGAGATCGATGCCGGCAAGCACCTGTCGTACTACTGGGGCGGCGCGATGGTCGGCCGTTTCATCGGCGCCTGGGTCATGACGCGCATACGTCCTGGCAAGGTGCTGGCGTTCAATGCGTTCGTGGCGGTGGGGCTGCTGATCGTCGTCATGCTGTTCGCCGGCAAGACCGCGATGTGGGCATTGCTGGCGATCGGCCTGTTCAACTCAATCATGTTCCCGACGATCTTCACGCTGGCGATCGAGGGCCTCGGCAAGCACACGGGCGCCGCGTCCGGCGTTCTGTGCGTAGCAATCGTGGGTGGCGCCATCGTGCCGGTGATACAGGGCTACTTCGCCGACATCAACCTGCTGTACTCCTTCATCATTCCCACGGTTTGTTATATCTATATCGCCTACTACGGGTTGAAGGGACACAAGGCGGATCTGAAGCCTGCCGCGTAGCACCCGGGTGCGAACGGCAAGGAAGCCGTTCGCGCCGATCGATCTCATGACCATCATTCTTTGTCCGTGCGGCTCGACGCTGGCACTCGACGCGTGTTGCGGGCGCTGGCACGCCGGCGCACCTGCGCCGACGCCCGAGGCGCTGATGCGTTCGCGCTATGCAGCCTTCGTCCTGCTCGATGAGCCTTACCTGCTGCGAACCTGGCATGTCGATACCCGGCCTTCGTCCGTGAGCTTCGAGCCCGGGTTGAAATGGCTGGGATTGAAGATCGTCAGCGCACCGCCCATTGACGCAGACCGTGGCGAAGTCGAATTCATCGCGCGCTATCGCGTCGGCGGCGGCTCGGCCGGACGTCTTCACGAGCGCAGCCGCTTCGTGCGCGAGCAGGGCGCCTGGTTCTATCTCGATGGAGCGCCGCCGGGCCCGTCGTGAGATTCCGTGTCGATGGCCCTGAACCACAGCGGTGGCGGCGCCGTGAACTCACTCATCTTGCGTAACAACGGATGTCTGAAGCGCACGCGCCAGGCGTGCAGGCACAACGGCGGCGCATCGACAGGCAAGGTCTGGCTGTCGCCCAACACGTCGCCGCGCAGATAGACGGGATCGCCACAGATCGGAAATCCCAGGTGCCACAGATGCACGCGGATCTGGTTGGTGCGTCCCGTCAGCGGCCGCGCCTCCAGCAACGCGGTGCCATCGTCGAGTCGGCGTAGCACGCGGAATTCAGTGCGCGCCGACAGTCCCGCCACAGCATCGATGACGCGAGAGCCCGCATGCCCGGCGTCTGCGCTGATCGGCGCTGCGCAATGGAAGTCGTCCTCGGCCGGATGACCATGAACGTGGGTCAGGTAGGTCTTCTCCACTTCGCCCCGCGCGAACTGCGACTGGATCTTGCCGGCGAAGTACTGAGTGCGGGCAACCACCAGCGCGCCCGTCGTATTGGCATCGAGCCGGTGAGCAGGTCGCGGCGTCTCTGGGTGATAGAGCGCATCGAGGATGTACTTGACCGTGTTGCGCTGGAACCGTCCGCCCGCATGCATGGGAAGCGGCGCCGGCTTGTTCAGCACCAGCAGCGCTTCGTCCTCGTGGATCAGCTCGATGCGCATGTTGACGTCCGGCTCGATCACGGCGGGAAACCGATGAAAGTAACGTTCACCCGCGCGGACGACGGCCGAGGCGGCAATGGCATTGCCAGCGGCATCGAGCAGCAATCCCTGCTTGCAGCGTTCCTGCCAGAAGAGCTCCGGGACATGCGTGACTATGCGGCACAGTGCTTCGATCAATGTCATGCCGTCGCAGGCAGCGGTGATCGTGAGGGGTCGCAACAGATCCTGCGGGACGCTGCCAGGCAACGGATGAATGAGGGGGTCGATCTGTGCATGGCGCAGGGCGATGCGGGCGGCCATTTCGTCTGTGCCGATCTCGTGACAGTAGGGACACGACACGTCCGCTCTGAGGTCGTCGCGGTGGTGATCCTCGAGCGTCAGCGGATGCCGGCATTTGGGACACTCAGTCCATTGGGTCTGCCGCGCCCCGGGATCAATGCCGCCGCGCTGCTCGAACAGGAAACACTCGCCCTCGAAATGAACGTCGCCGCAGTGTTCGACATAGCTGAGCACTCCGCCGTCGAGCGACCGCACACCGGTCATTCCCTGCTGTCGCAGGAAGGCCGCCGCTTTCTCGCTGCGCAGGCCAGTCGTGCAGAACACGATCACGGGCTCGTAGTGTAGCTCCAGGGTCGGGAACTGCTGCGGGAATTCGTGGAAGTGCCCGATCCCGCTCCGAACGGCGTTCCTGAAACTGCCTTGTGCGCTCTCGTAGTCGTTGCGCACGTCTAGCAAGGTCACCGGCTTGCCGTCGTCGAGCCATTGGCGCAGCTCCTGCGGCGAAATTCCCGGCACAGGCGCTTGCGCCGGATCGACGCCGTCCACGCCGAGAGCCGCAATCTCGCGTTTCACCCGGACCATCATTCGTCCGAACGAGTGTCGTTCGATGCCCGCAACCCTTGGTCGGAGGTCCTCGAGACCCGGCCAGCGATGCAGTTCATCGATCAGCCACTGAACAGCATCCGCGTCGCCTGCAACCGAGAGGCTGATGCCTTCGGGACTCAGCAGGATCGAGCCTTTCAGGTGCCACCGTCTGCATGCCGGCAACAGCGTGGCGCGCCGATCCTTGAGATCGGACAGAGCGATGTACTTGTGCGCCGTGACCGCGAGGAACGGATGCATCACCGGCCTTGCCGCTTGCTGAGGTATGCGCCGAGCAGTGCGGCGGGAAGGGTGAGCCCGAGCCCCAGTGCCCGAAACCAGAACGGCAGGTCGCCTGTCAGTGGCACGCCGAGCAGCAACCCGACCAGGCCGAAGCCCGCCGCATTGAAGTACGGCACCTGGTTGGCCATGCGCGCCGTGAGGTAACCGCCGATCACCGTCGAGGCAGTGCCGAGAAACAATGTCGACGCGAGATAGCTGGGGTTCGCATTCAGCACATCAATGGCGAGTTGCAGCTGATCCTCCGGCAACGACCACAGGGAAGGGCTGAACATCACAGTCACCAAGATGCCGCTGACGATGTCGATGCCGAAGACCGCGAGGGTGGCGAGAACGATGGCTTTTATGCTGATGCCGCGCATCACAGGTAACGCTGGTGAAAGACTCTGTTGGCCAAGGAAGTAGCCACGGACGATGGCCGTGGCGGGCTGCATGATCGCGCATCCGCAGCGCAATGCCGACCTCGTTCGGCATGTTCGGCACCGCGATGGTGGCCGGCACGCGGATGTAAACGAATCGAACAAGCGCAGCGGGAATATTCCAACGCGGCGTGCCTCGATGTCGGACCGGCACGTCGGGTGCCGATCTGCGCAAATCCGCGCGCGAGGTCAGCCTCGATGCATTCCGTAGGGTTCTCGAGGCTTGTCGATGGAACGCGGTTGGCTAGCTTCGAAATGCTTCCCGACGAGCAGATCCGGCAGTTGCATGCGTATATTCACGCGGGGGCGCATGAAGGTCCGGGCAAGCGGCACCGGCGAAAGAGCAGGCGCCCATGCCGAAGCTTTGATATCGAAGCGGCGTTACCTTGACACCTTGAGGGTGCTTGCGCAGAATCTCGCGCCTTCGATTTGCCTCCCGTGTTCCCCGGTAGCTCAGTGGTAGAGCGACGGACTGTTAATCCGTTGGTCGGCGGTTCGAACCCGTCCCGGGGAGCCAAATTCAACGACTTGCGCTCATGCGCGCCTCGCCAGAGGCAATGGGTCGTTCCTCTGTTGATCGAGCGCCTGAGCCTTTCACCGTCTTCACGGCGAATGACTCAGGCATTCCCGGACGCTACGCCGCTTGAGCAGACCGCAGCGCCTTGTCGATGCGGCGCAGGGCCTCTTCGAGCGTTTGCAGGCTGCATGCGTAGGAAAGTCGCATGTGACCGGGAGCCCCGAAGCCGCTGCCTGGCACGACCGCGACTCCCGCGTGATTCAGCAGATATTCCGCGAATGCGCTGTCGTCCCGCGCACCCACGATCGGCATGGCCTTCTCGATGTTCGCGAACGCGTAGAACGTGCCCGCGCCATACAGGCAAGAAACACCCGTCAGTTTGTTCAGGCCATCGACGACGAAGTCGTGGCGCTGTTTGAAGTGCAGATTCATTGCGCGCACATCGGATTGATCGCCGTTCAACGCCACCACAGCCGCTTTCTGCGCGATCGAGGAGGCATTGGAGGTGCTTTGTCCCTGGATGGTGGCCATGGCGGTGACGATTTCCGCCGGTCCGCCGCAGTAACCGATACGCCAGCCGGTCATCGCGTAGGCCTTCGACACGCCATTGGTCGTCACCGTGCGGTCATAAAGATCCGGGCAGACCTGCGCCAGGGTCGAGAAGCCTTCGGCGCCCCAGTAGATGTGTTCGTACATGTCGTCGGTACAGATCACGACCTGGGGGTGGCGTCGCAGCACGGCCCCGAGCGCATGCAGCTCTGTGGCTGAGTAGGCCGCGCCGGTCGGATTGTTGGGGCTGTTCAATATGAACAACCGTGTCTTTGGACTGATCGCGGCCTCGAGCTGCGCCGGCGTGATCTTGTAACCCTGGTCGGGTCCGGCATAGGGCATGACTGGAATGCCGTCCGCGAGCATGACCATATCGGGATATGACACCCAGTAGGGCGCGGGAATGACGACTTCGTCGCCGCTGTCGATCAGCGCGAGGATCAGGTTGAAGATCGTCTGCTTCGCGCCGGTCGAAACGAGGATCTGGCTGCGCTTGTAGTCGAGGTCGTTCTCGCGCCGGAATTTCGCGATGATCGCGTCCTTCAGATCCGCATTGCCTTCGACGGGTGTGTAGCGCGTGAACCCTTTGCGGATCGCTTCGATGCCGGCATCCGCGATGTGAATCGGCGTATCGAAGTCCGGCTCGCCGGCGCCGAGACTGATGATGTCCTTCCCCTCGGCCTTGAGCTGCGCCACGCGTCCGGTGAGCGCGACAGTGGGGGAGGGCTTGACGCGTTGCACGCGTTTTGAAACTGCTAGACTCACTTGAGCACCACGGAAGCCAAGGAATTCGCCGGACATTCTAGTCCCTCGCTGTCGCCGAACGGCACCGAATTCTTCCCTGACAGCCGCTGGCAGGATTCACTGACAAGCTTGTGTGATTCATTGCCGCCCTCATGTCCTGCCCATGACCGAACCACTGACCAAAGAAGCGGGATTCCAGCTTGCCGACGGCTACAAGCCCGCAGGTCATCAGCCGCAGGCCATAGCGAAACTGGTCGACGGGCTGCAGTCCGGTCTCACTCATCAGACGTTGCTGGGTGTGACGGGATCAGGCAAGACGTTCACGATCGCCAACGTCATCCAGCAGATACAGCGCCCGGCACTCGTGCTCGCGCACAACAAGACGCTGGCGGCGCAGCTCTACGGTGAGTTCAAGGAGTTCTTCCCGAATAACGCGGTCGAGTACTTCGTGTCGTATTACGACTATTACCAGCCCGAAGCTTACGTGCCGTCGTCGGACACGTACATCGAGAAGGATTCGTCGGTCAACGAACACATCGAACAGATGCGCCTGTCGGCGACGAAAGCACTGCTGGAGCGACCCGACGCCATCATCGTGGCGACGGTCTCGGCCATCTACGGCCTGGGTGATCCGTCGTCTTATCTGGAAATGGTGCTGCATCTGGTGCAGGGCGAGCGCATGGATCAACGCAAGATCCTGCGCCGGCTTGCGGACATGCAGTACAAGCGCAATGAACTCGAGCTGACTCAAGGCACTTACCGGGTGCGCGGCGATGTGATCGATATTTTCCCGGCAGAGTCCGAGCGCGAAGCGTTACGCCTCGAACTGTTCGACGACGAGATCGAATCACTGGCGATGTTCGATCCGCTGACGGGCGAACTGCTGCGCAAACTGCCGCGCTTCACCGTGTTTCCCTCGTCGCACTACGTGACGCCGAAGGAACGGCTGATCCGTGCGGTGGATCAGATCCGCGATGAGCTGCACGATCGCCTGCTGCTGCTCAAGGACAGCGGCAAGCTCGTTGAAGCGCAGCGGCTCGAACAGCGCACCCGCTTCGATCTCGAAATGATCCGCGAGATGGGTTACTGCAACGGTATCGAAAATTATTCGCGGTTCCTGTCGGGTCGCGCGCCGGGCGAACCGCCGCCGTGCCTGTTCGACTACCTGCCGGGCAATGCGCTGCTCGTCGTCGATGAAAGCCACCAGACGATTCCGCAGCTGGGGGCGATGTACAAGGGTGACCGGTCGCGCAAGGAAACCCTGGTCGAATACGGGTTCCGTTTACCGTCGGCGCTCGACAATCGTCCGCTGCGATTCGATGAGTGGGAGAAGCAGGCGCCGCAGTTGATTTTCGTTTCGGCGACGCCAGGCAAGTACGAGTCACAGCAGTCCGGGCAGATCGTCGAGCAGCTGGTGCGTCCCACCGGTCTCATCGATCCGGAAGTGACCATTCGTCCCGTGCGCACCCAGGTCGACGATGTGCTGTCCGAGATCAGGATCGCGGCCAGCAACAACGAGCGGGTGCTCATCACGACGCTCACCAAGCGCATGTCCGAAGACCTCACCGAGTACCTCGAAGAGCACAAGGTCAAGGTGCGTTACCTCCATTCGGATATCGATACCGTCGAGCGCATGGAAATCATCCGCGACCTGCGCCTCGGCAAGTTCGATGTGCTGGTCGGTATCAATCTGTTGCGTGAGGGGCTGGATATCCCGGAGGTGTCGCTCGTCGCGATCCTCGATGCGGACAAGGAGGGATTCCTGCGTTCCGAGAATTCGTTGATCCAGACCATCGGCCGCGCGGCCCGGCATCTGCACGGTCGCGCGATCCTGTATGCCGACAGGATGACCGGCTCGATCCAGCGAGCGATCGAGGAAACGAATCGGCGTCGCGTGGTACAGATCGAATTCAACAAGACTCACGGCATCACGCCGCGCGGCATTCAAAAGGCGGTGGCCGACATCATGGAAGGTGCCCATGTCGCTCCGGAATTCCGCAGTGCCGTAAAAGTGGCGGAGGCGGGCAGCGATTATCGGTTGCTGACTCCCGAGCAGGCGCTCAAGCGCATCAAGAAGCTGGAGCAGGAGATGCTCAAGCACGCGCGCAATCTGGAGTTCGAGCAAGCGGCGCGCTTGCGGGATGAAATCCACAAGCTGCGCAATGTGGAGCTGGGTCTGCCTCCGGAATTGAAGACCGGTTAAGACATTCCCGGAGTGTTTATCCGACTGGCGTCGTCCATGTGGCCTCGGGATCACGCCGGCGTGTAGGAATCAATCGCTTGCACCGCATTCTTTGCCTTGCCTCTCTCGCGATGCATCGCTATTCTTGCGCACCATTTTTCTTGCTCGGTTAGCTCAGCGGTAGAGCACACCCTTGACATGGGTGGGGTCATAGGTTCGATCCCTATACCGAGCACCATTTTTCCGGCTCGTTTTCTTTGACACAAAGAAAATGCAGCGATGAACACGAGCGACGCCCGGCGTCGCTTTTTTTTCTCGACCGAGCCCCTAAGTAGACCTGTATGCCTGTCATTACGCTCCCCGACGGCAGCCAACGGACCTATCCGGGGGCGATAACCGTTGCCCAGATCGCAGCCGACATCGGCCCGGGACTGGCCAAGGTCGCTGTTGCCGGGAAAGTGGATGGCACGCTCGTCGACGCCTGCGATCCGATCGAGAAGGACGCCAGGGTCCAGATCATCACGCCGAAGGACCAGGAAGGTCTGGAGATCATCCGCCATTCCTTCGCGCACTTGCTGGGCCACGCCCTCAAGCAGCTTTACCCGACGGCGAAGATGGTGATCGGGCCGGTCATCGATGACGGCTTCTTCTACGACATCGCGTACGAGCGACCTTTCACCCCGACGGATCTGGAAGCGATCGAAGCGCGCATGCGCGAGCTGATCGTCAAGGACTACGACGTCATCAAGAAGATGACGCCGCGGGATGAGGTCATCAAGGTATTCAAAGATCGTGGCGAGGACTACAAGCTACGCCTGATCGAGGACATGCCCAACGAGAAAGCGCTGGGCCTGTATCACCACGAAGAATACGTCGACATGTGCCGCGGTCCGCACGTGCCGAACACCCGCTTCCTGCGCGCATTCAAGCTGACCAAGCTGGCCGGCGCGTACTGGCGCGGCGACTCACGCAACGAAATGCTTCAGCGCATCTATGGCACCGCATGGACCGACGAGAAGGCGCTCAAGGCGTACCTCACCCGGCTTGAAGAAGCCGAGAAGCGCGACCACCGCAAGATCGGTAAGGAACTGGACCTGTTCCATTTCCAGGAAGAAGCGCCAGGCGCGGTGTTCTGGCATCCCAAGGGCTGGTCGCTGTTCCAGTCCCTGATCTCATACATGCGCCAGTACCAGTCGGCGGCGGGCTGGCAGGAAGTCAGCGCGCCGGAAGTCGTCGACCAGAAGCTCTGGGAGCGCTCCGGCCATCTCGAGACCTTTGGCGAGAACATGTTCTTCGTGAAGGTCCCCGAGGAGCGCAAGTACTGCCTGAAGCCCATGAATTGCCCGGGCCACGTGCAGATCTTCAACCAGGGTCTGAAGAGCTACCGCGATCTGCCGGTGCGCTTCTGCGAATTCGGCAAGGTGCATCGCTACGAACCGTCGGGCGCGCTGCACGGCCTGATGCGCGTGCGCGCGTTCACCCAGGACGATGGCCATGCCTTCTGCACCATGGAGCAGCTGCTGGACGAAGCCGTCAGCCAGACCAGGCTGATCCTGGGCCTGTATGCCGAGTTCGGGTTCGAAGACGTCCGCGTCAAGTTCTCCGATCGTCCGGCGAAACGCGTCGGTTCGGATGAGGTGTGGGATCAGTCGGAAGCGGCGCTGAAGGCCGCGCTGACGCAGCTGAATCTGGAATTCACGTTGAATCCGGGCGAAGGCGCCTTCTATGGACCCAAGCTCGAATTCGTCCTGCGCGATGCCATCGGCCGCGACTGGCAATGCGGCACGCTACAGGTCGACCTGAATATGCCCGGCCGCCTGGGGGCCACCTACATTGGCGAGGACGGGCAGCGGCATGTCCCGGTCATGCTGCACCGGGCCTTGTTCGGCTCCCTTGAGCGTTTTACCGGCATTCTGCTTGAGCATTTCGCTGGGAAACTGCCGCTTTGGCTCTCCCCGGTACAGGCCGTGATCATGAACATTACGGACAGCCAGAACGACTACGTGAACAGAGTCGCTGAAAGCCTGAGAAATCAGGGGGTTCGAGTCATCACGGACTTGCGCAATGAAAAGGTCGGCTTTAAGATCCGCGAGCACACGCTGCAACGCGTCCCATACCTATTGGTAGCAGGGGATCGCGAGGCAGGTTCTAATTCTCTGGCCGTGCGCACCCGCAGCGGTAAAGATCTCGGAGCGATGTCAGTGGACGTCATCGCTGAGAAATTTGCCGCAGAAATCGCGAGCCGTGGCCGGACCAGTTTGGAGGTATGACGCATCGCTGCTCCCATTGCTAAGCGCGTAAGGCGCAATGAAGAGATCACTTCGCCGAAATTGCGAATCATCGACGCTGAAGGCGCACAAGCCGGCGTGATGACGCGGTTCGAGGCCCTCGCCATGGCGCAGGCCGCAGAACTGGATCTCGTGGAGGTATCGCCCACAGCCGATCCGCCGGTCTGTCGGATCATGGATTTCGGCAAATTCCTGTTCGAACAGAACAAGAAGGCGCACGCAGCGAAGCGTAAGCAGAAGCAGATTCAGATCAAGGAAGTGAAATTCCGCCCAGGGACCGAGGAAGGCGACTATCAGGTGAAGCTACGTAACCTGCTGCGCTTTCTGGAGGAGGGTGATAAAGCCAAGGTCACGCTGCGGTTTCGCGGTCGTGAAATGGCGCATCAGGAAGTCGGTCGCGAACTCCTCGCTCGGGTTTCGAAAGATCTGGCGGCACACGCCCAGATCGAGCAGAACCCGATGATGGAAGGGCGGCAGATGGTCATGATGTTCGGACCGAAAAAGAAGTAAGGACGCTTCTCGGTTCGAAGACAACAAGTGAGCAACGGGTAAACCGGTTGACGCCGGCCCTCGTTGTCCCGCCTCAAGAGGCGCAGTTCGCGTAAGCGGACGGCGTTCTTCCAAGGCTAAACAAGCGGAGTTACTGCAATGCCCAAGTTGAAGACCAACCGGGCAGCGGCGAAGCGTTTTCGCGCCACTGCCAACGGATTCAAGCGTGCCCAGTCCCATCGTCGGCACATCCTTACCAGCAAGACGAGCAAGCGTAAGCGTCAGCTTCGCGCACCAAGCATGGTCTCGAAGCAGGACCTCGGTCGTCTCGATGCACTGCTGCCTCACGCGAAGTAAGGAGATAGACCATGGCACGTGTTAAAAGAGGCGTCGTCGCTGGCGCCCGTCACAAGAAAGTTCTCAAGAAGGCGAAGGGTTACTACAACGCCCGTCGCAAGGTCTATCGCGTAGCGAAACAGGCGGTCATCAAGGCCGGCCAGTATGCGTATCGCGATCGCAAGACGAACAAGCGTAACTTCCGTTCGCTGTGGATCACGCGTATCAATGCTGAAGCGCGCGTTAACGGCCTGTCTTACAGCAAGCTGATTGCAGGCCTGACGAAGGCCGGTATCGCCATCGATCGCCGCGTTCTCGCGGACATCGCGATGCACGATGCTGCTGCATTCAGTGTACTGGCGCAGAAGGCGAAGGACAGCCTGGGCGCAGAAGCAGCCTGAGAGACAGGAAGACTCGGGCCGTAAGGCCCGAGTCTTCCTGTTTATAGTTCGACGACGTCGCACACCCTCGATTCGTCCGGCTGAGGGAACCCCACGGGATGACCAATGGGAATCCAATGGGACTGCCGGGTCCACAGAAGAGCCGATCCACCTGCGTCGGCAACAGCGTGCATGACTGAACCGCAACAAGATCTGCAAGCACTGGTCGACACTGCGCGGGCAGAGATCGCTGGCTGTAACTCTATTGAAAACCTCGAAGCCATCCGCGTCCGCCTGCTGGGCAAGAAGGGCGAGATCACCGAGCAGCTCAAGGCGCTCGGCGCGATGCCGGCCGAGATCCGCAAAAGTGCGGGCGCAAAGATCAACGAAGCGAAAAATTCACTAGCTGCCGCGCTCGATGAGCGCCGCAATGCGCTCGAAGCGCAGAAGCTCGCTGACCAGCTCGCCGCCGATTCCATCGATGTAACGCTCCCCGGGCGAGGCCAGACGGGCGGTGGGCTGCACCCCGTCACCCGCGTGCGTCGCCGCATCGAACAGATCTTCCGCAATGCCGGCTTCACCATCGAAGACGGCCCGGAAATCGAGGACGAGTGGCACAACTTCGAAGCATTGAACATCCCGGCCAATCATCCGGCGCGGGCAATGCATGACACCTTTTACTTTCCTGACGGCCGATTGCTGCGCACGCACACTTCTCCGGTGCAGATTCGTGCGATGAAGGATCGGCAGCCGCCGTTCCGCGTGATCGCGCCGGGACGCGTGTACCGCAACGATTCGGACATGACGCACACGCCGATGTTTCACCAGGTCGAAGGGCTGGTTGTCGACGAGGGCATCACCTTTGCGAATCTCAAGGCGGTGCTGCATGGGTTCATGAAGGAGCTGTTCGAGAAGGACGTGAAGATGCGTCTGCGTCCCTCGTACTTTCCGTTCACCGAGCCATCGGCCGAAGTGGATATCTCCTGCGTCTCCTGCGGCGGCGCTGGCTGTCGTGTCTGCAAGAACACCGGCTGGGTCGAAGTTGCGGGTTGCGGCATCGTGCATCCGAACGTCCTGCGTGCAGTGAATGTCGACCCCGAGCGTTACACCGGCTATGCATTCGGCATGGGTATCGATCGCCTGACGATGCTTCGCTACAACGTCAACGATATCCGTCTGTATTTCGAAAACGATCTGCGCTTCCTCAAGCAGTTCGCCTGAGGATCCGACCTCATGAAGATCAGTCTGCAATGGCTCCGTGACTGGGTCGACACCGGCGCTGATGTGCCGACGCTGGCGCATTCGCTCACGATGGCCGGTCTCGAGATCGAAGGCATCCACCGCGCAGGCCCGGTGCTATCGGGCATCGTCGTTGGCGAAGTACTCGCAGTCGAAAAACATCCCGACGCCGAGAAGCTCAATGTCTGCCGCGTATCCAGCGGCCGCGAGGAACTGCAGATCGTCTGCGGTGCGCCGAACGTTCGCGTCGGCATGAAGGCGCCACTCGCGCTGATCGGCGCGAAACTGCCGGGCGGCATGGAGATCAAGAAGGCGAAGCTGCGCGGTGTCGAGTCGAGCGGCATGCTGTGTTCTGCCCGCGAACTCGCGTTGAGCGAGGAGAGCAACGGGCTGATGGATCTGCCGTCCGAACTGACCACGGGGCAGGATCTCGTCGCCGCCTTGCATCTCGACGATACGATTCTCGAAGTGAACCTGACGCCGAATCGCGGCGATTGCATGAGCGTTGCGGGCGTGGCCCGTGAAGTCGCTGCTGCGCGTGCGGTCTCCTTGAATAGCCCGGCGATGTCGCCGGTCGCCGCTGCCAGCGCCGACACGTTTCCCGTGCGGCTGGAAGCGACGGATGCCTGTCCCAAGTTCGTCAGCCGCGTGATCCGCGGCATCAACATCGGTGCGAAATCGCCGGCGTGGATGCAGGAACGACTGCGTCGGGCCGGCCTGCGTCCCATCAGCGCAGTGGTCGATGTCACGAACTACGTGATGCTCGAACTCGGTCAGCCCATGCATGCCTACGATCTGGGCCGGCTCAGCGGCGCCATTGTCGTGCGCTACGCGCGGGCAGGCGAGACGTTGAAGTTGCTCGATGGCCGCACCATCGAACTCACGCCGGACATCGCGATCATTGCCGATGACAAAGTGGCGCTCGGCATGGCCGGCGTGATGGGGGGCGAAGACTCGGGTATCGGTGACGCTACGCAGGATGTCCTGCTCGAAGTGGCTTTCTTTCAGCCGGACGCGGTCGCCGGTCGCGGTCGTCGCTACGGCCTGATCACCGATGCTTCCCAGCGCTTCGAGCGCGGCGTCGATCCCGAACTGCAGGAGCGCGCCATCGAGCGTGCCACTCAACTGCTGCTCAAATGTGCGGGCGGCCAGGCAGGTCCGACGGTCGTTACGCGTCACGACGGGTTCAGCGCGGCGCGCAAGCCCATTTCCCTGCGCCACCGACGCGTCCGGCACGTTCTCGGCGTGCAGGTGTCCGATGAGGCCACGCTGGATTGCCTGCGCCGCCTGGACATGGAGATCGAGGCGGCTCCCGGTGATGACCTCCGGGCGTCATGGCTCGTGACGCCGCCATCGTGGCGCTTCGACATCCACATCGAAGAAGACCTGATCGAAGAAGTCGCGCGGCTCTACGGCTTCGACAACATCCCGGAGCAGGATGCCACGGGCGATCAGGCGATCCAGCCGTGGACCGAAAGCCGGGTGCGTAACGAACGGGCAGCCGACCTGCTGGTGGATCGCGGCTACAACGAGGCGATCAGCTACACATTCACCGACGCCGCATGGCAGTCGATCCTGTTTCCCGATACCGCACTGGCGCTGTCGAATCCGATTTCCGCGGAGCTTGGTGTGATGCGCGTGTCGCTGTGGCCCGGGCTCATTCACGCTGCGCGCGAGAACCAGCGTCGCCAGCAATCGCGCATCCGTCTTTTCGAGATCGGACGCCGCTTCGCGCCAGGCACTGGTGCGGAGACAGAGATGATTGCCGGTCTCGCGTCGGGCAGCACGCTCGCGGAGCAGTGGGGTGCCGATGCGACCAGGATCGACTTCTTCGATGTGAAGGCGGATGTCGAAGCCTTGCTCGCGCTGTCGGGTCGGGCAGAGGAGTTTCGATTCGTGGCCGCAGGGCATTCCGCACTGCATCCGGGACAGTCCGCGCGCATCTATTGCAACGACCAGCCAGTCGGTTGGATAGGCGCGCTCCACCCGCAGCACATGAAGGCGCTGGATTTGACATATCCAGCGTATGTCTTCGAACTCGAGGCAGCACCGGCTCTCGCAGCGCGCGTGCCTGAGTTCCGCGAGATTTCCAGATACCCAGCCATCCGCCGCGATGTCGCAGTGATCGTCGATGAAGCGACCGAGGTCGCCGCCATCGAAACAGCGATCCGCAAGAGCGCCGGTGCGCTGTTGACCGACTTGACAATCCTCTCGGTTTATCGCGGCAAACAGTTCGAGAAAGGCAAGAAAAGCATAGCCTTAGGTCTGCAATTGCAGGATACTTCCCGCACCCTGACTGACCACGACGCCGATACGATCGTGGCGCAGGTGGTGGACCATCTGGGTCGCCAGCTCAACGCCACGATACGAGATAAATAAATCATGGCTCTCACGAAGGCTGAGATCGCGGAAGCGCTATTCGATCAGTTGGGGCTCAACAAGCGTGAGGCCCGTGAACTCGTCGACCTGTTCTTCGAGGAGTTGCGCGCATCGTTGTCGAATGGGGAACAGGTAAAGCTGTCCGGTTTCGGCAATTTCGATCTTCGCGACAAGAATCAGCGACCCGGTCGCAATCCCAAGACAGGCGAGGAGATTCCCATCAGCGCCCGTCGTGTGGTGACATTCCGTCCGGGACAGAAATTGAAGGCACGAGTCGAAGCCTATGCTGGAAGCAGGGAATAACAGCGAACTTCCTACGATCCCCGGTAAACGCTACTTCACCATCGGTGAGGTGAGCGAGCTGTGTGGCGTCAAGCCGCACGTGCTGCGTTACTGGGAGCAGGAATTTCCGCAGCTCAAGCCGGTCAAGCGCCGCGGCAATCGCCGTTACTATCAGCGTCAGGATGTCCTGGTGATTCGCCAGATCCGCAGCCTTCTCTACGAGCAGGGCTTCACCATCGGTGGCGCACGCAATCGCTTGCAGGGCGAGGAGGCCCGCGACGACGTGTCGCAGGCACAGCAGATCGTGCGGCAACTGCGGACGGAACTGGAAGAAATACTGAGGATTCTGCGTCGCTGAGGCGCCGCGGGATGCTCAAGGCCTGTAGCTCGCCCGCATCTTCGAATATCTCCGCCGCCTTCCGGTCGGGACGTGGCGCAGCCTGGTAGCGCACTTGCATGGGGTGCAAGGCGCTCCTTCGACAAGACCACGAATAGAAAATAATACGTTTTCAGTCTGCGACTAACGCAGTGTCAGCCCGTTCTCTTCCATCGAGTCGCAAGCGGCACGCGTGCTCTTGTGCCCAGGTTATTGGGTGAGTGCACAGAATAGTTGCGCCCCAGAGTCGCATTGGCGTGACCGGCATCACGAGCAAGTGCTCGATGGTGCCTTGCTCGCGCTTGCGAATCAGGACTGTGCCTGTCAGCACGATCGAGACCAGCATCACCCTATTGATGATATCCATCACGCTGCCGAACCATGATCGTACGGCGATGCCGCGCACTGTTCATGTTTCCGTCGAGCACGTGCACCGTCCTGCCTGAATGGTGCGTGCTCCGGCGATCGGCCAGCGCGTTCTCGTCGTCACTGACCTTGGCGAAGCCGCCAGGTTTTGGCGTGGTCCCGGTGCCGGGAATCGGAATGAAGCCGCGCAGATTCGGATCGCTCGGCGGCGAAGCGGTGACCAGACGTGCGACGCCAATGGATTCATCATCAACCGTGACGCGCTCGGGCAGCTGAGATCCGGGCGGCAGCAGTGATGCATTGACTGCCGAGGCGGTCGGGAATCGTCTCTCGCGCCAGATGTAGAAGTGATGTTGGCGCTACGCAAAGCCGCGCGCAGCTCCGCTACTTCCTGTTGGAACTGCTGGACCTGACGCCTGAGTTCCGCAAGCTCGCCGCCCGGCTGCTCCGCCGAGCCAGTGGACGAAACAACGGCGGCCAAACGCACGACTATCCAGACTGCCCGGCGGCTCAAGGCCGATCCCTGGAGTTGTCGAGCGCTCGCTTATATCAGAGCGCAATCTCATATGTCAGATCGTGCATTCACGATATTCATCTTTGCCGGTCGGTGTTTGTTTGCTGTTCGCGGATTGCGGATCGCTTCGGAGTGGGACGCCGGCATGAGGGGAAATCAGCAGAGTGATAGTCGGCCCTCCGATTCGAGGCTGCGATGTGCCGTCACTTGCATCGCGTGCTTGCCTTCGCTGGTGCTGGCCGCGTCGCCCGCGGGTGAATCCAAGGATGCGGTCGCACTGACCTTCGAAGCGGCCCAGTCACGCAACGCTGAAATGTCGGCAGTAGGCGCGGTGACCGGTGCGGAACTGTTGGCGGCGCGCGAGCAGGCGGCGGCATCGGCGACACTGAATCGCCCGACAGTGGCGCTGGATGCACAGTTGCTGCGCTATCAGAAAACTTTCGATATCTCGCTGGCGGGAGCGTTGCGCGAGGCCGAGTCGGTGGCCGATCAACTGCTGCCAGGAATTGTCGAGGACCTGCCCAGCGACGTGCTTGCCGATGTGGAAGCCAGATTGCGGGCAGCGCTGCCGGAATTTTTTGCTGCACTGCCCAGCAGCGTGCGCTTGCGGACCGCCGATACCACATTCCGGCCAGTGGTGAGCGTCGTCCTGCCTTTGTACACCGGAGGAGCCATTCCGGCCGCACGCGGCGCCGCCGAGGCTGGCGTTGGTTTAGCTGACGCGCGGCGTGCCGATGCGATGGACGCGGATCGGATCAATCTGGTGCGTCTCTACTTCGGGCAGGTGCTGAGTTACGAAGCATTGCGCGTGGCGCTGGAGTCGCGCGACAGCTTCGACCGCCACCTGGCAAATGCCAGTGCGATGGAGCGCGAGGGATTCCTGAGCGCCGCGCAGAGGCTCCAGGTTCAGGTGGCGCGGGATGCATCTCAACGCCAACTCGATCGCGCCGAACTGGAAAATGATTCCGCCCGTCGCGCGCTCGCCACCGCGCTGTCGTATCCGGCCGTCCAGACGATGACGCCGCTGTTCGTGGATTCGAAGCCGCTGCCCTCGTTGGACGCTTTCATCGAACGCGGCGTAACGGAAAGTCCGCTCGTGGCGCAGGCCGAATCGATGGAGGCGCTAGCCGAGGCCGGAGTCGATCTCGCGCGGTCGCGCTTCTGGCCGACTATCTTTGCGTTCGGCGTTTACAACCTCAATCGCGACCATGCGTTGCCCATCGAACCGGACTGGGCCGTGGGCGTCGGCCTTCACTACGACCTGTTGTCCTCGCTCGATCGCAACCGAACGTTGAATGTGGCGAGGGCGCGCAGGAGCGCGGCCGAATCTTCCAAGCAGCAGGTGCGCGACACCGTGAGCCAGCTGGTGATCCGCACTTATAACCTGACCGAGCTGTCGCGCCGGCAATTCCTGTCTCTGGATTCGAGCCTGGCCGCGGCCCAGGAGAACCTGCGCGTTCAAGAGTTGGCTTTCCGCGAGGGTGAAGCGCCGGTGTCCAACCTCATCGATGCGAGGACTCTGTTTGGATCCGCACGATTGCAGCGAGCGGCGGCGGCTTACGAGTATGTTTTGTCACTGGCCGCGCTGCTGGCCGCCAGCGGGCAATTGGAAGAGTTCAATGGATATCTGAGTCACGCCGATCGGACGATTACGCCGTGACATCCGCCATCACCGATAAGTCTGGTCATCGCCGCTGGCTGTGGATGCTGGCCGCCGCGGTCGTACTGTTCGTGATGTTTGGTATCTACCTCGCCGTGCGGCCCGCGCCGGGTCAGATCCAGGGCATGGTCGATGCGGATACATTCACCGTCGCTACCAAAGCACCCGCGCGCTTACTGGAGCTGCGAGCCACGGAAGGGCAGCGCGTGCAGAAAGGACAATTGCTCGCCATCCTTGCGAGTCCGGAGGTCGAGGCGCGCGATCAGCAGGCAAACGCGGTGCTGCTTGGGGCTGAAGCGCTGCGCCAGATCTCTCGTGACGGAGCCCGAGCGGAAGATGTGCGATCCACGCAGGCCATCTGGCGTAGCGCCGAAGCCGCCGCGACGCTAGCTTCGCAGACCGCGCGTCGCGCGGAGAATTTGTATAAAGAAGGTGTGATTTCCACCCAGCGACGTGACGAGGCAGTGGCCGCGCGCGCGGCTACTGCTGCTCAAGCCGAGGCTGCACGACAGCAGTATGTGAAATTGACCGCGGGCTTCCGTGAGGAGGACAAGACCGTGGCTGACGCACAGGTCGAGATCGCCCGTGCCGGCGTCTCTGCCGCTCAATCGTTCAAAGACGAAATCAGGTTGGTTTCACCGGTCAGCGGCGAAGTGGCCGAGCGCTTCGCGAATCCCGGCGAACTGGTGCTGATCGGTGTGCCGGTATTCACGGTGATTGACATAGATCACGCCTGGGCTTTGCTCTCGCTGCGCGAGGACCAGTTCCAGGGTATTCGGCAGGGCGCGGTGCTGAGGGGTTCCGTGCCGGCACTGGGTCTGACCCGACAGCGCTTTCGAGTGACTCACATCAGTCCGCAAGGCGATTTCGCCACTTGGCGATCGAGCCGTCAGTCACGCGGCTACGATGTCAGGAGCTTTGAGATCAAAGCCGAGCCCGAGCCACGCATCGATGATTTGCGCCCGGGCATGAGCGTGCTGTTCGACTGGCCGTTCGCCGATGAGTCCAGGTAGCCCGCCTTGGGTCGTGCTGCAGCGTGCGATGAGAGAGGAGTGCGGCTACATCGCGCGCAGCCGCTGGGACAGGTTTCTTTTGTTTGTCTTGCCGATGATCCTGCTGACGGTTGTAGGCGCGATGCTTGCGCGCGGACTCATGCGCGAGATACCAGTCGCGGTCGTCGATCTCGACCGCTCCAGCGTCAGTCGCCTTGCAATCCGAAAGATGCAAGCGGCGCCGGAAATTCGCATCGTCGCCCAGCCCATGAGTCTGGACGACGCATGGCCTCTGGTGCGCTCCGGTTCAGTCTACAGCCTGGCTTTTCTGCCGAATGGGATGCAGGCAGGCGCGCTGCGCAAGCCCGAAGCGGCCATCGTTTATTACAACGGTGCGTTCCTGACAGCTGGCGCTCTCGCCGCTGCCGCCCAAGCCTCGGCGATTACCGCAAGCATCGAGGCGGCGGCACAGACCCGCTTGCGAAGCATGGGCCTGCCGGGCATCCACGTGAGCCCGCCGGCAGTGCAAGTCTCGGTGGTCGGCAATCCGCAGAAGAGTTTCGAGTTGTTCCTTGGCGGATTGATCGCACCGGGTGTGCTGCATCTGTTGATGGCATGCGCGATGGTTATGGGCTTCGGCCGTGAGCTGCGGGGGGGCTCGCTCTCGGACTGGGCCGAGCGCGTGGAGGGACGTCTGCTGCCGGCGATGCTGGGCAAGGCGCTTCCTTATGTTGGAGTGTTCAGCGCATGGGGCGTGGCGTGGACAGCCTGGCTGTGCGGTTGGTGTGGCTGGGGCATCGCCGGCAGTCCGCTCGTCCTGCTGGCGGGGATTCTGGCGCTGATGGTGATCACTGCCGCGATCTCGATGTTACTGATCGCGGTGACTGGCGAGCTGGATATGAGCTTCTCGGCCACGGCCATTTATGCCGGCGCGGCGATCGCTTATTCCAATGGCACTTTACCGCTGACGCATGGGCCGATGTTTGCCCAGGTGTGGAGCAGCGTGCTGCCTTACACCCATTACCTCCGAATCCAGAACGCATCGATGGTCATGGGCGCCGATGCATCGGCGTCATTCGCGGATCTGTCGATCTTGCTGGGCGGCGCTGCCGGTTGTTTCTGGCTGGCGCTGATCCTGACTGGTCGCCGATCGCAATGCGCTCCGCGTGAGGAGATGCTCGAGTTTCCGTTGCCCGCCGCCAGCATCACGGGCGCGGTCGTCGCGACATTCAGTGGAGTATTCAGAGTGCGTCCGGTCGCCAGTGTGCTGGTGTTGGCGGTCGTGGCTTATGCGTTCTATTACCCGCTCGCATACGCGGGACAGAAGGCGGTGAAGCTGCCGTTCGCTGTGATCGATCTGGATCGCTCGCAGCTCAGTCGCGACGTCGTCCGCCATCTGGATGCGGCACCTTCCATCGATGCCCGGGTTGTCAACGTCGATACCAAGCAGGCGCAGAGGATGCTGCGCAATGGTGAGATCGACGGCGTGTTGCTGATCCCGGAGCGCTTTCAGCAAAGTCTGTCATCCGGTGCGCCACGCGGCATCTTCGTCGAATTGGACGGAGCGCATCTCGTTCGCGCTTCCGCGCTCGGCAATGCGTTTACTCAAGTGGTTTCAGCCGTGGGCGCCGAGAGCCTGGCGCCGTTGGACGCGGCTGTGCGCCTGGAAGAGCGCTTGCCGCGCGTGGTTCAGCGGCCGCTCTACAACACCTCGGAGGGTTATGGCAGTTACGCCGTTCCCGCCGTGAGCGCGATCATTCTGCAACAGACATTGCTGCTCGGCTCGGCGCTGATTGCAGCGATTCGCCGGCAGAGCCATGCAGCGCGCTTGCGGACGCGCGGGTTCCTGGGATTGTGGGCGGCACTCACCGCGCTCGGCACGCTGTCCACCCTGTTCTATTCTGGATTCGTGTTCTGGTATCAGGACTACCCCCGCATGGGTAATCCGGGTGGGGTGTTTCTATTCGCACCCTTGTTCGCTGCCGCCGTCTCCGCGCTCGGCTTGATGCTGGGGCACCTGTTCGATCGCCACGAGCGAGTCATGCAGATCATCGTCGGCACCTCGGTGCCGCTGTTCTTCCTCGGCGGCGCGGCGTGGCCGACGTTCATGATGCCGGGCATGCTGGCCGCGCTGGCGAAGCTGTCCCCGTCGACGGCCGCCATCCAGGCGTCAGTGCTGCTCAACTCGGCGGGGGCCTCGATGGCTGAAGTTCGCCCGCATCTGCTCGTGCTCGCGTTGCTCGCGGCGTGCTACGGAGCGTGGGCCTGGAAGCAACAGACCGCAGAGGGTGATCGTTCAGTCAATCCGCGTACGGCCTGATGGCGTCGATGGGAGACAAGACGCGATTAGCCTGTGCGCGCTGGACGGTGCACTCTCAAGAGAGAATCCGCCAACGCTCTCACCGAGGAGCAGGTCGCGGCGCGAAGGGAAGACGCCATGAACGATGCCCGCGCGCGGCCTGTCCTCCGCAAAAATCCGGACCCGGGAATGGCCGGAGGACGCAACTGTGGCTTGGCCCGGGCGTGCTGAGCGTTCTCTCGAGGGTCGCCAGCACCCAGATCAAATTCGACGTCAGCCGCGCGCCGCTGCTACCATGCGCGGCCTGACGAGAGTCAGGAAGCGACGACTGATCAGCGCTGAGGTCACCACTGAGGCGCCGATGGGAAAAATGCGACAATTCAGTTGGTTAATGTCACAAGTTGTCGTGCAGTCGAGCAGTGTGTAGCATCGAGTCCAGTGTCGGGACGTGGCGCAGCCTGGTAGCGCACTTGCATGGGGTGCAAGGGGTCGGAGGTTCGAATCCTCTCGTCCCGACCAATCTTTCTGTCGAACTCCACCTTTGCCTCGATTGGCAAAGACAACGTGGATGACAAGCTCGCGATAACGCCTGCCCCAGCGCAGCGGTCCTGAAAAAATCTCGCGCGGCGACCCTCAAAGAACACAGACGTTCGCCGCGGCAATCGGCTAAATTTGCAGGGGCTTACGGACTTGTGGTGCAGGGAAGCCGCACGATCTGCAGCTTCTGAAGCGAACGCACCTTGTCCCATACCGTTGCTCACCGGGTTTCCTCCTGGGCAGCGCCGACATATCGGCTGCTGTGGACTGTGCTGTGCATGGTATTCGCCGCGCCTGGCCTCGCCGCTGAGGCACCACCTCATCCCGCTCAGGCCATCGTCGATGGCGCATCCGTTGCCATGCGGATCGACCCCGAAGCCGGTCGGCGCGACGTCGAACAGGCCCTCGAGATTCTGAAACGCCGTCCGGATGCGGATCTCGAAATTCGCGCCCGGCTGATTCTCTGTGATTACCAGTCGGAGCGGGATACGGCCGCTGCCGAAGAACAGATACGGCTCATCGGCGGCCTGATGTTCCAATCCAGACGTCCCGGTCTGCGCGCCGGCATGTCCGACTGTCAGGGACAGATTGCCGAGACCGCAGGCAGCAACGACAAGGCGCTCGAGCATTACGAGCGTGCCGTCGTGGTGGCCACGGAAAGCAAGGATCAGGAAATGCTGGCCGGCGCGTTGTTCTCGCGCGGCTATCTGCTGGGGCTGCAGGGCCGGTACGCCGCGGCTCTGGCGGATCTGCGACAGGCGCAGGGCCTTTATGAGCATCTGCATCTGCCTCAGCACGCCATGACCGCACTCAACGGTATCGCCATCATGTACAACCGCATGGGCGACTATGAGCAGGCGCGGCACATCTATGCTCTGGCGCTCAAGGTGCAACGGGATGGCAGGCTGGTGCGTGAGGAAGCAGTCACGCTCCACAACCTGGGTCGCGCACAGGAAAACCTCAATCAATGGCAGGGCGCGCGCGACTCGTTCCAGGCTTCGCTCGAGCTCAGTCGCCAGCTGAATTACACGCGAGGTGAGGCTTACGCACTGCGGGGCCTGGCGGCAGTGGAGAACGGGCTCTCGAATCCGAAGACCGCTCTCGAAATCCTGCAGCGGGCCGAAGAAGTGCAGAAGCAAACGCCGGATGCGCGCCTGGAGGCGCAGATCAATCTGGCGCGCGGTATCGCATTGCATCAGCTCCGGCGTCTGCCGGAAAGCGTGGCGGCACTCGAGGACGCACTGCAGGTATTCCGGCAAGCCGAATCGCTGAGTGAGTTGCGCACGACCTACGCCGAATTGGCCAGGACCTATTCGGAGATTGGTAACTGGCGCGCCGCCTTCGGCTATCTGGACAAGGCCTCCGAGGTGTCGGAGCAGCGATATCTGAACCAGATCGATCAGCGTTTTGCGACGCTCAAGATCGAGTTCGACACCGTCGCGAAGGAAAAGGAAAACGCGCTGCTGTTGCGCGAGAACCAGGCCAACGAGAAAGCGCTGGCTCAGCAGCAGCGTGCCCGCAACCTGCAGGCACTGGTCATCGTGCTGGTGGTCGTCCTGGCGGCGGTGCTGCTGGTACTGGCGCTGCACCAGCGTCGGATGTCCTTGCGTATGCGATCGCTGGCCATGACCGACGAACTCACCGGTGTGCCGAATCGACGCGCGGTCCTTGGTCACCTGGAAGAGGTGCTCCGCCACGGCGGCGCGCCGTGCTCCATGCTCATCATAGACATCGATCACTTCAAGAGCATCAACGACGAGCACGGCCATCCGGAGGGCGATGCGGCATTGAAGGTGGTTGCAGCGGCTGTACGGGATGCCATCACCGCGCCGGGCTTCGTTGGACGTCTTGGCGGTGAAGAGTTCGTCGCGGTATTGCCGGCAACGGCCCACTACGACGCCTGCGACACCGCCGAGATCATCCGGACCCGCGTCATGGCCATCGAATCACTCGGCTGGCTCGGGGAGCGGCGCATCACGGTCAGTATTGGCGTGACGACCGCGACGAGTGGAAATTCCTCCGCACAGGACATGCTGCATTGGGCCGATGCGGCTCTCTACGAAGCGAAGCGCGCTGGCAGGAACTGTTTCAAGGTGCAGCCGCCGCCCGTAAGCGCGGATAGCAAGGAATCCACTACGCCCGTCGAGACTCCAGCCACGCAGGTGGGCTTTGCCTGAAACCAGCGGATCCACGCGAGGCATTGCACAGCCATGAGCGAACTCTGGCAGTTCTGGGTCGATCGCGGCGGCACCTTCACGGACGTCATCGCACGCACGCCGTTCGGTCAACTCCTCACGCGCAAACTGCTCTCCGAAAATCCTGAACGTTATCGCGATGCCGCGGTACAGGGGATTCGCGACCTGCTGGGTCTCGACATCTCGCAGCGAGTGCCCGCTGACACCGTCGATTGCGTGCGGATGGGTACGACCGTGGCCACCAACGCGCTGCTTGAGCGAAAGGGTGATCGCACGCTGCTGGTCGTAACGCGGGGATTCGCGGACGCGTTGCGGATCGGCTACCAGCACCGGCCGCGTTTGTTCGTGCGGCATATCGAATTGACGTCGATGCTCTACGAAGACGTGATCGAGATCGTCGAACGTCTGGATGCACACGGCGGCATCGTCCAGGCACTGGATCTCGACGCTGCACGCCAGCAACTCCAGACAGCTTTCGACATGGGAATCCGCAGCTGCGCCATCGTCCTCATGCATGGCTATCGATTTCCCGACCATGAGCAGTCGATCGCACGGCTGGCACGCGTCATCGGCTTCACTCATGTATCGACATCGCATCAGACGAGCCCCCTGATGAAGTTCGTGTCCCGCGGCGATACGACGGTCGTCGATGCGTATCTCTCGCCGGTCTTGCGACGCTACGCCGATCAGGTGGCGAGTGAACTGCCCGGCGTGAAATTACAGCTCATGCAATCGTCTGGCGGACTGGTCGATGCGCGGCAGTTTCAAGGCAAAGATGCGATTCTGTCCGGACCCGCCGGCGGCATTGTCGGCGCGGCGCGCGCATCACTGGCGGCAGGCTTTGATCGGATCATCGGGTTCGACATGGGCGGTACCTCGACGGATGTCGCGCACTTCGCCGGTGAGTACGAGCGCGTGTTCGACGCCGAGATCGCAGGCGTGCGGTTGCGCGCGCCATTGCTGCAGATCCACACGGTTGCGGCCGGCGGCGGCTCGATCTGTCGCTTCGATGGCGTCCGTCTGCGTGTTGGCCCCGAATCTGCTGGTGCGAACCCCGGCCCTGCGGCCTATCGTCGCGGCGGTCCGCTGACAGTGACCGATTGCAATGTGCTGCTGGGCAAGCTGCAGCCCGATCTGTTTCCGCGACTGTTTGGCAGCGACGGCAATCAGTCGCTGGATGAGAGCGTGGTGCGCGAGCGCTTCGGTGAACTGGCGGCGGTCATCGCTGCCGCAACGGGGCGGCCGCACGCACCCGAGGACGTTGCCGCCGGTTGCATTCGTATCGCCGTGGAGAACATGGCGAATGCCATCAAGAAGATTTCGGTGCAGCGCGGCTATGACGTGACGGGCTACGTGCTGACCTGTTTCGGCGGCGCGGCGGGGCAGCATGCGTGTCTCGTTGCCGACGCGCTGGGCATGCAAACCGTCTTCATGCATCCGCTCGCGGGCGTGCTGTCGGCGTATGGCATCGGTCTCGCCGATGTCATCGTGATGAAGCAGTCGGCGGTCGAGGTGGCGCTGTCGCAGGAAAGTCTGCAGGCAACCGCTGCCGATTTTCAGCGTCTCGAGCGTGAAGCCCGCAACGAGATCGGGCTGCAGGGGTTCGCA
Organism: Povalibacter sp.; assembly: GCF_036520495.1. Classification (GTDB taxonomy): domain Bacteria; phylum Pseudomonadota; class Gammaproteobacteria; order Steroidobacterales; family Steroidobacteraceae; genus Steroidobacter. Next base: position 138,344 of record NZ_DATDJO010000011.1, read on the forward strand.
GGCAACGATGTCCAGGTGATCCGCCGACTGGCGCTGAAATACACGGGCACCGACAGCGTACTGCCATTGCCCGCACCGACGGGTGTCAGCGCAGAAACGATCCACGAGCTCCAGGCGACGTTCGAGTCACTCTATCGGGCACGCTATGGATTTCTCATGTCGGGCCGGCACCTCGTGATCGAATCCGCGTCCGTCGAGGCTGTTGGCGCAAATGCCAGCTCAGACAATGTCGCTGCTCTTGCTGCGCGGAGCAGTGGGGAGTTGTGCCCCATTGATCATCGGTCGGTGTACGTGCAGGAGCGCTGGCAGTCCGTACCGTTCTTCGAGCGCGACTCATTGCTGGCGCAGGACACTATCGACGGACCGGCTGTGATCCGTGAGTCGAACACGACTACGGTCATCGAGGCTGGCTGGCGCGCGGCAGTGACTTCGCAGAACTGCATAGTCATACGCAGGATTCAGCCGCTCGTACGCGAGAAAGCCATCGGCACGCAGGCCGATCCAGTCCTGCTCGAAGTATTCAACAACCTGTTCATGTCGATCGCCGAGCAGATGGGCGTGGCGCTAGCCAACACCGCCACGTCGGTGAATATCAAGGAGCGACTCGATTTCTCGTGTGCGCTGTTCGACGGCGCGGGCCAGTTGATCGCAAACGCACCGCACATGCCGGTGCACCTCGGGTCGATGGGCGAGTCCGTGCAGGAGATTCTGCAGCGTCGTGCCGGCTCGATGGTCGCGGGGGATGTATTCGTGCTGAATGCACCCTATGCAGGCGGAACGCATCTTCCGGATGTCACTGTCGTGATGCCCGTGTTCCTGCACACTGCGCCAGAACCTTCTTTCTTCGTGGCCGCCCGCGGCCATCATGCAGACATCGGCGGCATCACACCGGGGTCGATGCCGGCGAACTCCACGCACATCGATGAAGAGGGCGTGTTGCTCGACAACGTGCAACTCGTTGCCGGCGGACGGTTCCTCGAGGGCGAGATGCGGGCGTTACTGTCTTCAGGCCGCTATCCTGCGCGCAACGTCGAACAGAATCTGGCCGATCTGCGTGCGCAGGTCGCCGCGTGTCAGAAGGGCAGCGCCGAACTGCTGGCAATGGTGGATCGATACGGCGTCGACGTCGTGCGGGCCTACATGACTCATGTGCAACGCAATGCCGAAGAGGCCGTGCGGCGCGCCATCGACGCGCTGCGTGACGGCGAGTTTGCGTGCGAGATGGACAGCGGCGCCGTGATCCGGGTCGTCATCCGCATCGATCGCGAATGTCGCGAAGCGACGGTTGATTTCAGCGGCACGAGCGCGCAGCGCGCCGACAACTTCAACGCACCGCGATCGGTGACGCGGGCGGCCGTACTCTATGTGTTCAGGACGCTCGTCGACGACGAGATTCCGATGAACGCGGGCTGCCTGGTGCCCCTGCGTCTGATCATTCCGGAAGGCACGATGCTGAATCCGCGTTTTCCCGCCGCCGTGGTCGCCGGCAATGTCGAGACGTCGCAGATCATCACGGACTGCCTGTACGGCGCCCTGGGCGTGCTCGCGGCGAGTCAGGGCACGATGAACAACTTCACGTTTGGTGATGATCAGCATCAATACTATGAAACCATCGCCGGCGGCTCCGGCGCGGGGCCGGAGTTCGACGGCACGGATGCGGTGCAGACACACATGACCAACTCGCGCCTGACGGATCCCGAGGTGCTCGAATGGCGGTTCCCGGTGCGGCTCGATTCGTTTTCGATCCGGCGCGGTTCGGGCGGTGATGGCAGGCATCGCGGCGGCGATGGCGTGGAGCGACGCATCCGCTTTCTGAAGCCCATGACCGCAGTGCTGCTTGCCAATCGGCGACGCGTAGCGCCGTTCGGGCTGCTCGGTGGCAAAAGCGCGGCGTCAGGAGAGAACTGGATCGAGCGTGCCGATGGCAGCACGGAGGAATTCGGTGCAACTCATCAAGCCACTCTGGGACCGGACGACGTGTTCGTGATCCGGACTCCCGGCGGCGGAGGCTTCGGCGGCAAGTGAGCGCACCATCCAGTCAGATGCGTCGTCTGGCGTCCGCCAGCATCGTCGGGACGACGCTCGAGTACTTCGATTTCGCCGTGTACAACACGCTGGCTGCACTGATTTTCAGTCAGCTGTTCTTCCCGTCGTTCGAGCCGGCCGTGGGCACGATCCTCGCGTTCTCGACGTTTGCCGTGGGCTATCTGTCCCGTCCCGTCGGCGGCCTGATCTTCGGACATCTTGGCGATCGTTACGGCCGACGCTTCGTCCTGGTCGCCACGCTGCTGTTGATGGGCATCACCACTGCGCTGATGGGGGTGTTGCCAACGTATGCCGTCGCCGGCATCGCGAGTCCGATTCTTCTGGTGATGCTGCGTTTCATCCAGGGCGCTGCGCTGGGAGGCGAGTGGGCGGGTGCCGTGCTGTTGTCGCTGGAACATGGACCGGCCAATCGACGGGGCCTCAATGGATCGTGGGCGCAGATGGGTCCTTCATTGGGAACGCTGCTCGCCACGGGCTCGATTGCATTGCTCACGATATCGCTGTCGCCCGAGGATTTCCTGGCCTGGGGTTGGCGGCTGCCGTTCTTCGCCAGCGTCGTGCTGGTCGTGTTCGGACTGTGGCTGCGCATGGGTGTGGCTGAAACACCGGACTTCATCGCCCTGCAGGGCGATCGCATGAAATCCAGATCACCTGTCGGCGAAGTCTTTCGCGAGCACTGGCGGTCGCTGCTGCGAGGCGGCGGCGCCCGTATCGGGCCGGATGTGCTCTATTCGCTGACGGCGACGTTCTCCCTGAGCTACCTGACGACGACCTTGGGACTCGAACGCACGCTGCCATTGATCGCCCTGTCGATCGCCGGTGCGTGCAACGCGATCGGCATTCCGCTGTTCGGTGGCTTGTCCGATCGCTTCGGTCGCCGCACGATCTATGGCATCGGCGTGGCGATGGGCCTGCTCTGGGTGCTGGCGCTGTTTCCCTTGCTCGACACTCGCGACCCCGTGTTCATCGTCCTGGCGCTCACGAGCGGCCTGATCATCCATGCGGCCATGTATGGACCGCAGGCTGCCTTCATTGCCGAGCAATTTCCCGCGCGCGTGCGTTACGCGGGTTCGTCGCTGGCGTACACCCTCGCGGGAATCGTTGGCGGAGGCATCGCGCCGCTGATGTTCGCGTCGCTGCTGCGGGCCTGGGGAGCAACGTCGGCCATTGTGATTTATACGGCCACCGCACTGTTGATCACTGGTGCGGTCGTTGCGCTCTCATGGCGGTCCCGGGAAGGAACTTACGCGCCGTCGCAGTCGTTGCGATAGCTTCTGCATCGCGACTTTATCGTCGTGCAAGCGCAGATTCCGGCAACGGGTGGTCCGACGCCGGACCCGATCGAGCCTGGATCGAGCATGGTATAAGGGCGCGCATATGCTTCCCGACACAACAGGCAGCGTGGCATTGCGAGCGACAGCAATGCGCATCCGCCGGTACAGAACATGAAACGTGCAGCGAGCGTTGGCGCGCTGCTATGGACTGCATTGGCGATGATTGCGACGACAGCGGAAGGAACTGAAGCGCCCAAGCCCACCGTTTCCGAGGTCGTGGTCGAGCGTTCACGTTCAGTCGCGCCGGATCGCGATGCGGATCCCGTGCTCAACAATCTGGAACGCCGCACCTTCCGCTTCTTCTGGAATACGACCAACCGTGACAACGGCATGGTGCCGGATCGCTATCCATCACCGTCCTTTGCCAGCATCGCGGCGGTGGGGTTCGGCCTGACAGCGTACGTCGCTGGAGCCGAACGCGGTTACGTGTCGCGCGCTCAGGCGCGATTGCGTGTGCTGCGAACGTTGCGTTTCCTCGAGCAATTGCCGCAAGGCACGGCGGAGACCGGTGTCGCCGGTTACAAAGGCTTCTACTATCACTTCCTCGACATGCAGACCGGTCACCGTTTCGGGACCACGGAGCTGTCGACGGTCGACACCGCGCTGCTGCTGGGCGGGGTGCTGCTGTGTCAGACGTATTTCGATCGCGATCATGTGCAGGAGCGCGAGATTCGCGAACTCGCCGACAAGATCTACGGGCGCGTCGATTGGGTCTGGGCACAGAATCATCCACCGATCATTTCACATGGCTGGCGCCCCGAGAGCGGATTCATCCCCCACGACTGGCATGGCTACAATGAGGCGATGCTGCTGTACATCCTGGCGCTCGGATCGCCGACGTATCCGGTCGGTGCCGACGCCTGGGATGAGTGGCTGAAAACTTACAAGAACAGCTGGGGCGAGTTCGGCGGGCAGACATTCCTGGCGTTCGGTCCGCACTTCGGTCATCAGTACTCGCATGTCTGGATCGACTTCCGCGGCATCCAGGACTCGTTCATGCGCTCGAAGGGCATCGACTACTTCGAGAACAGTCGTCGGGCAACCTACGCACAGCGCAACTATGCGATCGAGAATCCGATGCGCTGGCGCGGCTATGACAGCGAAATCTGGGGGCTCAGCGCCTCCGATGGTCCGGCCGACACCGTGCAGATCTTCAATGACGAAGAGCGCGGCTTTTTTACGTATTCGGCGCGCGCCGCAGCGGCGCCGCATCTGGTCGATGACGGCACCATCGCACCGACGGCCGCGGTCGCCTCGATTGCCTTCGCGCCGGAGATCGTCATTCCGACCATCCGCGCATTCCGTGCACGGTTTGGCGAGAATCTGTATCAACGCTATGGATTCCTCGATTCCGTGAACCAGAGTTTCGACTACAAGGACGTGACGCTACGGCATGGCCGCCTCGTCGATGGCATCGGCTGGATCGCAAGCGACTACCTCGGTGTCGACCAGGGTCCCATCGTCGCCATGATCGAGAACTATCGCAGCGAAGTCATCTGGCGGACCATGCAGCGCAATCCATACATCCGACGTGGGTTGGAGCGCGCGGGATTCACCGGCGGATGGCTCGGCACTGCGCCTCCCGCTCCGGCGACCACGCCGCCCTCCGGTAGCTGACCGGCCAATCGTGTGATCTGCGCTTCGCCTCCAGCGGTCTCCCGTCGAACCGTCCTGGCTGGCGTCACCAGTGCAATCGCGTTGTCAGGCTGTCGCGCACGCAGCTCGCAACAGACCGTGCGTTTCTGGACCTTCGGTCGCGAAGGCGAGGCGACGACGGAGTTGCTGCGTGATTTTCACGTACAGCATCCCGATATCCGGGTGGAGATCCAGCGGCTTCCCTGGATATCCGCGCACGAGAAACTCCTGACGGCCTACGCGGGCGAGACGCTGCCGGACATTTGTCAGCTCGGCAACACCTGGGTACCGGAGTTTGCGGCGCTCGATGCACTGGAGCCGCTCGACGACCGGGCCGCTGCATCGAGTGTCGTGCAACGAGCCGATTACTTTGACGGTTTGTTCGACGCCAATCGCATCGCTGACCGCCTCTACGCCATTCCGTGGTACGCCGACACACGATTGCTGTACTACCGCACCGATCTGTTGCAGCAGGCCGGGTTCGACTCACCGCCGCAACGCTGGGACGAATGGCTGACGATGATGGAAGCGATCAAGGCCCGCGTCGGACCAGACCGCTATGCCGTGCTGTTGCCGCTGAATGAATTCGAGCCGCTGGTAGTGCTGGCGTTGCAGCAGCCTTCCGATTTGCTGCGCGATGGCGGACGCTGGGGGAATTTTCGCAGCGAGGATTTCCAGCGTACGCTCGAGTTCTATGCGCAGCTGTTTCGTCGTGGACTCGCGCCGCGGATGACGAACACGCAGCTGTCGAACGTGTGGGACGAATTCGGCAATGGACTGTTCACGTTCTACATCTCCGGGCCCTGGAACATCGCCGAGTTCCGCAAACGCCTGCCGCCGCAATTGCAGGATGCCTGGATGACGGCACCGATGCCCGGGCCCGACGGTCCGGGAGTTTCCACTGCCGGCGGAGCGGGACTGGCGATCTTCCGCCACTCAACCAACAAGGATGCCGCCTGGAAGCTGGTGGAATACCTGTCGCAACCGCAGACGCAGCAACGCTTCTATGCAACGACCGGCAACATTCCGCCGCGGCGTTCCACCTGGACCACGCCGGCGCTGGTGCAATCGCCGTACGCGCGCGCCTACCGTACGCAGCTCGATCGGGTGCGTTCGCCACCGAAAGTACCGGAGTGGGAACGCATCGCCACCGAGATGCGCCTGGCGTCCGAGCGTGTCGTGCAAGGCCGCTCGACGGTGGAGGAGGCTGCGATCGCGCTCGATGCAACGACCGATGCCATTCTCGAGAAGCGTCGCTGGATGCTGGATCACCGTGCGTAGCCGCAGCCGTTACGCCTGGCTGTTCCTGGCGCCGGCTCTGCTGGTGCTCACGGTGTTTTTCTTCCTGCCGGTGCTTGCAGCGCTGGCCATGAGTCTTACGGACTTCGATCTGTATGCGCTGGCGGATTACCACAATCTGCGCTTCATCGGTCTGGATAACTACGTCGAACTGCTGCAGCAGCCGCTGTTCTGGAAATCGCTGGGCAATACGTTCTATTTCGTTCTGCTCGGCGTGCCCTTGTCGCTCGGCGCGTCGCTCGGGGCGGCGTTGCTGGTGAACTCGAAGCTGGCGCGCTTTCGCAATGTCTATCGCACAATCTACTTCGCGCCGGTCGTCACGACCATGGTGGCGGTGGCGGTGGTGTGGCGTTACATCTTTCACACGCGCTACGGATTCCTGAACTACACGCTCGGCTTCTTCGGCATCGAACCGATCGACTGGATGGGCGATCCGGACTGGGCGATGCCGGCCATCGTGATCCTCGCGGTATGGAAGAACTTCGGCTACAACATGATCATTCTGCTGGCTGCATTGCAGAGCATTCCCGAGGATCTGTACGAAGCGGGTCGCATCGACGGCGCCTCCGGCTGGCAGTTGTTCCGGCATGTGACGCTGCCGGGCCTTGCGCCGGTGTTGCTGCTCGTGAGCATTCTCACCATGACCGGTTACTTCCAGCTGTTCGCCGAACCTTACGTCATGACGGAGGGCGGTCCGCTGCAGAGCACGCTGAGTGTCCTGTACTTCATGTACGAGGAAGGGTTCAAGTGGTGGAACCTGGGCCGTGCATCCGCCGTGGCCTTCCTGCTGTTCGTGCTGATGTTCGCCATCACGCTGTTGCAATTGCGCGTGGCGCGGAGCCGGGTCTCGACATGAGTAAGCCAGTCGCCAGCTTCTGGATCAACACTGCGCTGCTGATCGGCGCGGTGGCCACGGCATTCCCCCTGGTGTGGATGATCTCGGTGTCGTTCATGCCGACCGGGGCCGCGGGGCATTACCCGCCGCCGCTGTGGCCCGAGCATCCGACGCTCGACAACTACCGCACGATGTTCGAGCGTCACAGTGCCGGACGCTACATGCTGAACAGCGCGCTGGTCGCCGCCTCGGTGGCTGTCATTTCGCTCCTGTTCAACACGATGGCCGGGTATGCCTTTGCAAAGCTCAAATTTGCAGGTCGCGACAAGCTCTTTCGCGCGCTGCTCGGCGCACTGGTGATCCCGGCGCAGGTGGCGATGATTCCATTGTTCGCCATCGTGAAGGAACTCGGCCTGGTGAGCACCTACGGTGGTGTGATCGTGCCGGCGATGGCGAGCATCTTCGGGATTTTTCTCGTCCGCCAGTACGCCCTGTCGATTCCCGAAGATCTGCTCGAAGCGGCGCGTATGGACGGGGCCAGCGAATGGCGCATCTTTCGATCCATCGTCGTGCCCTTGCTGAAGCCCATCCTCATCACGCTCGGCATCCTGACCTTTCTCGGCACCTGGAACGACTTCATGTGGCCCCTGATCGTTCTCAGCGACCAGAATCTGTACACGCTGCCCGTGGCGCTCGCCGGCTTGTCGCGGGAATACGTGCAGGACAATGAACTGATGATGGCCGGGGCGGTGATTACTGTAATGCCCGTGCTGATCCTGTTCCTGGCGCTGCAGCGTTACTACATTGCCGGCATTCTCGCGGGCAGCGTGAAGGGCTGACGATGAAGGGCATGTACAGGTTGTTACGATCTCTGACTGCATTGTTGCTGGCATCGATGCTCATGGGCGCGACACAGGCTCCACCGATCGAAGAGCGGATGCTCGATGAAATGGATGACATCACGCCGTGGAGGGCGGTGGCGTCGGACGGCGTGAGCGCGTCAGTCCATGAGGCGCCCGGCGTGGATGGTGGTGGGTCGCTGCTGCTCGAGTTCGATTTCGCGCGCACTGCCGGCTACACGGCCGCTGCTCGTCCGCTCGACGTGCAGTTGCCGGACGATTACGAAATCTCCTTCTGGATGCGCGGCGAGGCCGGTCAGAACCATTTCGAAGTGAAGTTCGTCGATGCATCCGGCGACAACGTCTGGTGGTACCGCCGTGCCAACACCAGGTTCTCCGGCGACTGGCAGCACATCCGCATCAAACGCCGGCAGATCGAGTTTGCGTGGGGTCCGACCAGCGACAAGGTGCTGCGACACTTCGCATCGGTGGAGTTCGTCGTCAGCGCCGGCGCGCAAGGCGGCTCCGGCAAGCTCTGGTTCGATCGGCTGGCGCTCAAGACGGTGGCTCATCCCGCAGCCACTGCGAAACCGACGGTGCAGGCGACGACGGAGCGCTCAGGAACCCGTGCCGTGTCCGTACTCGATGGCAATGAGAGCACCGCCTGGCGTAGCGTGAGAACGCCCGGCAAGGCACAGGCAGTCACCATCGATCTGCAAGCCGTGAAGGAATTCGGCGGCGTCGAGATCGACTGGGTGAAGGGTCTGCACGCCCCACACTACTCGATCGACCTCTCACTGGATGGCAAGGACTGGACGACCGTGCGCGAGGTCAGCGCCGGCAATGGCGGTCGCGACTCGCACCGCCTGCCGGAATCCGAGGCGCGCTGGATCCGCATCACGTTTCCCGATCCCGGCCGCGACGTCGCCATTGCGGAAGTTCACGTGCGCGATCTGGAATTTGGCGCATCTGCCAATGCTTTCCTGCAGGAACTGGCGAAACGTACTCGTCGCGGCTGCTATCCGCGCGCCTACTACGACGAACAGTCCTACTGGACGATCGTGGGCGTCGACGGCGACAGCGAGGAAGGGCTCTTCTCCGAGGACGGCGCCATCGAGGCGCGCAAAGCAGGCTTCTCGGTCGAACCGTTCATTCGCTCCGGGAATCGTCTGCTGACCTGGGCAGATGTCTCTCTCGCGCAATCGCTCGCCGACGGTTACCTCCCGATCCCGAGCGTCCGATGGACGCACGACGACGTCGTATTGAACGTCACGGCACTCGCCGCTGGCAGCAGAGGCAGCGCGCATACGCGCGTCACCTACGACATAGACAATCCCACCGCGTCGCCTCGCAAGCTCACGCTGGCGCTCGCGGTGCGTCCGCTGCAGGTCAACCCGCCAGCCCAGTTCCTCAACACGGCAGGCGGTGCGAGTCCCATTCAGGATCTGAGCTGGCAGAACGGCAACGTGCGCGTCGATGGGATCGCCGCCATCTTCCCCCAATCAGCACCGACGGCATTCGTCGCGGTGCCATTCGATGCGGACTCGCCTTGTGAATGGCTCACTTCGAATGCAGCTGCTACGTCCATCCACGATGAAACGGGCTTCGCGTCGGGTGCATTGTTGTACGACATCGAACTCGAGCCGGGCGAATCGCAGCAAGTCGTGCTCGATCTGCCGCAGCATGCGAGCCAGGACACGCAAGTCGCTGGATTGCAGCCTGCTTCAGAGGAAGTGATCCGCACCGAATGGCGCGAAAAACTCAACCGCGTGCAACTGGATCTGCCGCCCGAGGCGCAGGCGTGGTTCGACACGCTACGCACATCGCTTGCCCACGTTCTCATCAATCGCGATGGCCCCGGCATTCAACCGGGCTCGCGTTCGTACGAGCGTTCATGGATTCGCGATGGCGCGATGACCTCCGAGTTCCTCCTGCGCATGGGTCACTACGATGTCGCAAAGGAGTTCCTGCTCTGGTACGCGGACTACCAGTTCGCCAATGGCAAGGTGCCCTGTTGCGTGGACGTTCGTGGCGCCGACCCTGTGCCCGAGAACGACAGCGGCGGCGAGTTCCTGTTTCTGATCGGCGAAATTTATCGCTACGGCGGCGACAAGGAGCTGCTGCGCAGCCTGTGGCCCCGGGTCGTCAAGGCAGTGAGCTACATGGACACGCTGCGCCGGTCGGAGCGAACCGCAGCCAACCGGCAGGGCGAGAGGCGGGCGTTCTACGGCATGATGCCCGCGTCCATCAGTCACGAAGGCTATTCGGCCAAACCGATGCATTCGTACTGGGACAATTTCTGGGCGCTGACCGGTTATGAGTCTGCCGTGACCATTGCGCGCGCCCTGGACGAACGCGCCGCGATGCGTGAATTCATCGACTCCCGCGATGAGTTTCGCGCCGACCTGCACCGCTCTCTGCAGGCCGCGATGGCGCAGCATCGGATCGCCTATTTGCCGGGTGCCGCCGAACTGGGAGATTTCGACGCCACCTCGACCACTATCGCGTTGTCACCGCTGGGCGAGCAGCAGATGTTGCCGCCGCAGGCGGTGAACGCGACCTTCGAACGTTACTGGAAGGAGTTCGACAAGCGCCGCACGGACACGTCGTGGGATGCGTACACGCCCTATGAACTGCGTAACCTCGCTGCCTTCGTTCGGTTGGGTTGGCGCGATCGGGCACAGGAACTGCTGGCGTTTTTCATGAACGACCGCCGCCCGGCGGCGTGGAACCAATGGGCGGAAGTCGTCGGTCGCGAAGTGCGCAAGACCCGCTTCATCGGTGACATGCCGCACGGCTGGGTCGCCTCCGACTACGGTCGATCGCTGCTCGACATGTTTGCCTACGAGCGTCCCGTCGACGAAACGTTGCTGCTGATGGGCGGTGTGCCGAAGGAATGGTTCGGCAGGAAGAGCTTCGGTGTACGCGGGTTGCGCACAGCGTACGGCCCGCTCAGCTATTCCTTCAAAGTCGACGGCAGGACATCCGTGCTGGAGATCGAGAAGACCGGCATGCCCGCCGGCGGCATCGCCGTGAGCTGGCCCGAACGCCCGAAAGGTACGCAGACGATCACGTCAGGCTCGGCGCGCTGGAATGGCGACGAGCTGCGGGTGAGCTCGCTGCCGTTCCGGATCGAGTTCGCGGAATGACAGCGGGAGAAGAGTATCTCCACGGGGAACACGGGGTAGAAGAGCGGAAACAGTCTGTTCTTCTTTCCTACCCCGTGTTCCCCGTGGAGATTCCCTCTTCTTTCTTAGAAAGCGACAGCTCCATTCGAAGCGATGACATCGGCAAAGAACGTTGCGCTGGCCTTGAGCGTCCGCTTCTGAGTCTGGTAATCGACGTGGATGATGCCGAAGCGCTTCGAGTAGCCGAGCGCCCATTCGAAATTGTCGAGCATCGACCATGCAAAATAACCGCGGACATCGGCACCCGCCCGCAGTGCGTCGTGGACCGCGCGGATGTGCGTGCGGAAATAGTCGACGCGCAGCGGATCTTCGAGCAGTTCGCCATCGGCTTGCGCGGGATCGGCAAATGCCGCGCCGTTCTCCGTGATGTACACGGGCGGATTGCCGTAGCGATCCTTGATCCAGAGCAGGGTATCGGTCAGTCCTTGCGGGAATACTTCCCAGCCCATTTCCGTATGCGGGTGCTGCGTCTGCTTGACCGGCGTCGCGCGCAGCGGCCAGGCCTGCGGATCGTGTTTAGTGACGCTGCGTGTGTAGTAGTTCAGCCCCACGAAATCGATCGGCTGGTGAATCTGCTGCAGATCGGCTGCCGGCCAGTCCGGCCAGGCGTCGCCGAAGATCTCGCGCATCTCTTGCGGATAGCGACCCAGCAGCGCCGGTTCGATGAATTGACGATTCATCTGGGCTTCGGCACGGCGTGTCGCGGCGAGATCGTCGGCCGCTTGCGACGCGGCGTACTTGGGTTCGATGTTCACGACCAGTCCGATCTGATGACGACCAGTCGCGCGATAGGCCTGCACGGCTGCGCCGTGCGCCCGCATGAGGTTGTGTGTCGCAATCGGCGCTTCGAAAATATTTCGATGACCCGGAGCCGCTGTGCCATGCAGGTAGCCGTTGTCCGAGACCACCCACGGTTCGTTCAACGTTGCCCACAGTTTTATCCGGTCATCGAAGCGGCGATACACGATGTCGGCGTACTCGGCGAACCAGTCCGCGCTATCGCGATTCAGCCAGCCGCCGCGATCGTCGAGCGCTGCGGGCAGGTCCCAGTGAAACAGCGTGGCCGTCGGCTGAATGCCCTTCGCCAGCAGGCGATCGATCAGTCGTTCGTAGAAGCCGAGTCCGAGCGGATTCACGCGACCGATACCTTCGGGCAGGATGCGGGCCCACGCAATGCTGAAGCGGTATGCCTGCAGACCAAGACGTTGCATCAGGTCGATGTCACTTTCCCAGCGACGATAGTGATCGCACGCGATATCGCCGGTTTCATTGGCGACGACCCGACCGGGCGTGTGACTGAAGCGATGCCACACGCTGGCGCCAGCGCCATCCGCGAGCGGCGAGCCTTCGATCTGGTAGGCAGAGGTGGCGCAGCCCCACAAGAAACCATCGGGAAAGTGCTGGGCGGGGATTTCTCGGGGCATGGCTCGATGTTTCGCGGCGGGGCCTGGGACGGCAGTCTATACGGCCAGAGGAAATCGCATGGCTGAAGTCGTTCTGCGGTCGGTACGCAAGGTTTACAACAACGGGCCGGTCGCCGTTGCCGATGCCGATTTCGCCATTCATGACGGTGAACTGCTGGTGCTCGTCGGTCCCTCCGGCTGCGGCAAGAGCACGCTGCTGCGAATGATCGCCGGGCTCGAGGACGTGACGTCCGGGTCGATCTTCATTGGCAATCGCGACGTCACCCATCTCGAGCCGCGCGATCGCGACATCGCCATGGTGTTCCAGAGCTACGCTCTGTATCCGCATATGACCGTGGCGGAGAACCTCGGCTTCGGCCTGAAGCTGCGTGGACATTCGGCCGCTGACATCGCGGAGCGCGTGCGCAAATCCGCGGACATGCTCGAACTCGGGGCGTTGCTGCAGCGCCTGCCGAAGCAACTGTCCGGTGGGCAGCGCCAGCGAGTGGCGCTGGGCAGGGCGCTGGTACGCCAGCCGCAGGTATTCCTGCTGGATGAGCCCCTGTCGAATCTCGATGCACGCCTGCGCACGACGACCCGAGCGGAAATCGCCCGGCTGCATCGGGCATTGGGCACGACCATGATCTACGTGACGCACGATCAGGTGGAGGCGATGACACTGGGACAGCGAATCGTGGTGATGAGCGACGGGGTCATCCAGCAGATCGACGAGCCGATGCGCATCTACCAGCGCCCGGCCAATCTGTTCGTCGCCGGATTCCTGGGCAGTCCGGCGATGAATCGCTGGCCCGGCACCGTGCGGGGCGAAGCAAACGGCGCCGTGCTCGCGGCGGACGATGCGACCTTGCCGCTCGGTCGATCAGTGGCATCTCAGCACGCTGACATCGTCGTTGGCGTGCGTCCCGAACATGTGCACCGGATTTCGCCTCACGACCTGTCGTACGAGATCCGTTTCGACGCCACCATCGATCTGGTCGAATCGGTCGGCAGCGAGGCGTTCCTGCACGCACGATTCGGCAGCTGGCCCGTGATCGTGCGTGTGTCACCGCAGGATCTGCCCGCCGCAGGAGCAACCATTTCGCTCGGGATCGCGCCGGAGAAACTGCATTTCTTCGACGCGACGACAGGTCAACGCATCGAACCCGATTGAGACTCTGCAATTGAAGTCTTAACCGAGTCCGGGCACCGGAAAGCGGCTGCAGAGATCACGAACTTCTGCGTTAACCGCCCGCAGTGCGTCCGCATCCGACGCGGCTCGCAGTGCACGAACGATCCAGTCAGCTACTTGCTTCATCTGCGCTTCGCCGAGTCCGCGCGTGGTCATCGCGGGCGTCCCGAGTCGAATACCGCTGGGGCGAAGCGGCGGACGCGGGTCGTCCGGAATCACCTGCTTGTTCACCGTGAGTCCGGCGGCATCGAGCGCCGTTTCTGCGACTCGTCCATCGACATCGAACGACCTGACGGTGTCGATGACGAGCAGGTGATTTTCGGTTCCGCCCGTGATGAGCGTGCAGCCGTGCCGGCGTAGTTCATCCGCGAGCGTGTGTGCGTTACGCAGCACCTGCTGCGCGTACTTCCTGAACTCGGGCTGCGCCGCGAGCTTGAGTGTCACTGCAATCCCGGCGACGGCATTCATGTGCGGGCCGCCCTGCATTCCGGGAAATACGGCCTGATCGATCTGCGGTCCAAGGGAAGCCTTGCACAGAATGAGCCCGCCGCGCGGTCCGCGCAGAGACTTGTGAGTCGTCGTCGTCACGATGTCGAACCCGGCGTCGAGTGGATTGGCGAGCACGCCTCCCGCAATGAGTCCGCCGATATGCGAGACGTCCGCCATCGCGAGCGCGCCGATCTCATCGGCAATCGCGCGAAAGCGTGCGTAGTCGAGTTCGCGCGGGTAGGAGGAGTGGCCACACAGCACGATCCTGGGTCGCGTTGCACGAGCAGCAGCGGCGACAGCGTCGTAATCGATACGTCCATCCGGCGGTGAGGTCTTGTAACGCACGAAGTTGAAGATCCTGCCCATCGCCGACACCGGCGCACCGTGTGTGAGATGGCCGCCATGTGAAAGGTCCATCGCGAGAACAGTGTCGCCGGGCTCGAGGCACGCCATGTAGACGGCCTGATTCATGGGTGAACCGCTCAGCGGCTGCACGTTGGCATGCTCGGCGCGAAACAATTGCCTGGCGCGCTCGATGGCGAGCGTCTCGATGCGGTCGGTGAACGTCTGGCCGCCGTAGTAACGGCGTCCTGGATAACCCTCCGCGTACTTGTTGGTGAAGACGCTGCCGTTGGTCGCGTAGACCTCGGGGAATGCGTAGTTCTCGGAGGGAATCAGTTCCAGTCCCTCGCGTTGGCGCTGTTCCTCGCCGATCATCGCGGCGTAAATGTCGGGATCGCTGCAACGGAGAAATTCGAGGGTCGATTGCATGGCGGCTCGCTCCTGTGAAGGGTGGACATGAGTGCCCAGGCGAGCGGCGGTCGGCAGAGGAGGGCTCTGCACGCGTGCTTCCCGATGGTGATCCATCTACGCCAGTTACACGCGCCGGGCGATGCTACTGCAGGCGCTGCGCTGGACGCAACAGGCGTGAAAATTTCGCGGCGATGCAGACAACGTCGCGGGGCTTCGTGGACAATTCAACTTCCTTGTCTGCATGCGAGAACGCTCATGCCTCTCGACTACGACCGCCTGATGCGTATGCCTGCGGAATCCGTGACGCAGACATACATGGCGCGCGACACGATTCTGTACGCGCTCGGCCTGGGAGTCGGCGCGACGAATCCGTTCGACGGCGACGAACTCAAGTACGTGTATGAACGCAATCTCGTTGCATTGCCGATGCTGGCCGTCGTGCTCGGCGCCGGCGCGATGAATTTGTCCGATCCGAAATTCGGCGTGAACTACACCATGCTGCTGCACGGCGAGCAGTCACTGCAGGTGCACAGGATGCTGCCAGTGGCAGGGACGGTCGTCAGCGAAAGCAGGATCGACGAGATCTACGACAAAGGCGCGGCGAAAGGCGCCGTCATGTATTTCACACGCAAGCTGTTCGACCAGGCTTCCGGCGATCTGCTGGTCACCATCGGAAGCGTTGTCTTTCTGCGCGGCGATGGCGGGTTCGGCGGCAAGAGCGATGGCGCACCGAAGTTGCGTCCGGTGCCTGCGGATCGACCGGCGGATCAGCAGGTGCCGGTGCACACGATGTCGAACCAGGCACTGATCTATCGGCTCTCCGGCGACTACAACCCGCTGCACATCGATCCTGACGTTGCAGGCCAGGCAGGTTTCGACCGACCGATCCTGCACGGGCTCGCGGCGTATGGAATGGTGGGCCGCGCACTCATCAAGGCGCTGTGCAATGACGATCCGGCCAGGCTGCGGCGGCTCGATGTGCGCTTCACCAGCCCTGTCTATCCGGGCGAACCGCTGCATGTCGAGGTGTGGAACGTCGGTCCGGGCGATGCGGCGTTCCGGCTCGTCGCCACCGATCGCCAGACCGTGGTAGAAGATTTTGGCCGGTTCGAGTTTCAGGCAACGTAGCCGCAGTTTCAGATGGAGGTGTCGATTGTTCGTTCCCAGCGGTGTCATCACCATCACGACAGACTTCGGGCACCAGGGACCATTCGTAGCCACGATGAAGGGACGCATGCTGACGCGTCTGGCCGATGCCCGCATCATCGACGTCACACACGAGGTGCCCGTGTACTGGCCGGCAGAGGCGGGGTTCTGGCTCTCCCGCTCCTACCAGTACTTCCCGAGCGGGACGGTCCACGTCGCTGTGGTCGATCCGGGGGTTGGCACCAGTCGCGACATCATCGCGGTGGAGGCGGACGGCCACGGCTTCCTGGCGCCGGATAACGGCCTGCTGGCCCCTGTGGTGGGTCGGGCCGCCTCCGCCCGCATATACCGCCTCGACCTCGCGAGCGTCCGTCAGCGCCTCCAGCTGCCTGTGCCCAGCGCCACCTTTCATGGCCGGGATATTTTCGCGCCCGTAGCCGCTGAAATCGCCGCAGGACACATCGCGATGCAGGATCTCGGGCCAGTCACCACGGACGTCGTGCCGGCCTGGGTGGATGAACCCTCGAGTACGCCCGACCAGGTGGCGGGGGTCATCATCACCATCGATCATTTCGGCAACCTGATCACCAATATCGACGCCACGCTGATCGAGCGCTTCAGTCGCCCGGTCGTCCGCACGGCCGGCCACGACTTCCCATTGCGCCGCACCTATGGCGATGTCCGTCCAGGCGACTACCTCGCCCTCATCAATTCCTTCGGCGTAGTGGAGCTGGCCCGCGCCGAACAGAGTGCCGCCGAGGGCCTGGGGCTGGGCCGGGGTGCCCCTGTAGTCGTTTCCAGTCGTTGAATTTCAGCGCGCGCGACTTCCGAAAGCCCTTGAATGCCTGACAAAGCAGGGCCATTCAGGCCCAGGCGGGAGCGGGCGACGATTAAGCTTTCATCCAGCAGTACCGCGGCCATTGAAAACCCCGGCGCATCGTATATAGTCCGCAGGCCGCGGGTCCCCGCCGGTCCCGATCTGGTTGATTTTTCAGGATTTTTTCAGGAATCATCATGGTGGAGAGAGACGACGAGCACTTCGATATCGATGATGACTTCGTTGCGGAGAGCGACGAAGAGCAGAATTTCGATCGGTTCATCGACAAAGTCGACCGGCGCGCTCGCCCCAGCGCCTCGAAAGACACCAAGAAAGGCAAGGCTGCCTGGAGCAAGCTGGAAGACGTTCTGGCCGAGCGCCGCCTGAAGAAAGAACTCAACGATTTCGACGACGAAGAATAGTTTGCGGCTGGCCGACCGGACGGGGTCATCGTCCGGGCCTGGCCAGCAGTGGGTGGCTGATGCCGTCCCTGCGCCCTGAACGGGCTTCCCGCGCAGCTGGCCTGCGCTTCAATCGAAACAGTGGGACGTGAAGGCATCGTCCCTGACTCAGATGGGGTTTCTATGACGATGGCTGATTCCGCCACGGGTGCTACGCCCAACACTTCTCCGTGGGCCGTACTCAAGTTTGGAGGCACCAGCGTGTCCTCCGCCGTCAACTGGAAGAACGTCGCTGACGTGTTGCGCGACCGCCTGGCTGAAGGCCTGCGGCCGGTCGTGGTGCACTCCGCACTGTCGGGTATCACCGATCGTCTCGAGCAGCTGCTGTCGCAGGCGCTCGGCGGCGAATGGCAGCCCGTGATGGATCAGATCGAACAGCGCCACCGCGATCTGGCGCGTGACCTCGGCATCGTCCCGTCACCTGATCTCGAAGAACAGTTCAAGCGCCTGCGGCAGATTGCTGCGGGCATTTCGCTGGTGGGCGAGGTGAGCGAACGACTGCACGCCCGCGTCATGGCGCAGGGCGAGCTGATGGCAACGCGCCTTGGCGCAGCCTTCCTCACTGCACAGGGTCTCGATGTGCAATGGGTCGACGCTCGCACCGTGCTGAAGGCCGAAGCGCGTCGCAACGCGAATGCGCGCTCGAGCTATCTGTCTGCTACCTGCAGCTACGAACCCGATGTCGAACTGCAGCGGCGCTGGTCGACGCCTGGCACGATCTGGATCACGCAGGGCTTCATCGCCAGCGACGAAAACGGCGACACCGTGCTCCTCGGTCGCGGCGGCTCGGACACTTCCGCCAGCTATCTGGCCGCGAAACTGCAGGCTCGGCGGCTGGAGATCTGGACCGACGTGCCAGGCATGTTCAGCGCGAATCCGCGCTCGGTGACCACGGCGCGCCTGCTGCGTGCGCTCGAATACGACGAAGCGCAGGAAATTGCCAGCAGCGGCGCGAAGGTTCTGCATCCGCGCTGCATCATGCCGGTCAAGCAGTACGGCATTCCGTTGTACGTGTACGCCACGCAGACGCCGAAGCTCGAAGGCACGGTGATTTCGGCGCAGGGCGGCAATGTGGCGGCCCAGGTGAAGGCGGTCACCATCAAGAAGAACATCACGCTGATCTCGATGGAGACCGTCGGGATGTGGCATTCGGTCGGCTTCCTGGCCGACGCGTTCCAGGTCTTCAAGGATCACGGCATCTCGATCGACCTGGTATCGACGTCAGAAACCAGCGTCACGGTTTCGCTCGATCCTGCAGCGAATACGCTGACCAAGACGGCACTCGATGCGCTGACCCTGGATCTGGGGAAGATCTGCCGCGTGCAGGTGATCGGCCCTTGCTCCGCGGTAAGCCTCGTCGGAAGAAACATCCGCGCCATCCTGCATCGGCTCGGTGAAGCGCTCGAGCTGTTCGAAGAGCAGAAGATCTACCTGGTGACGCAGGCCGCCAACGACCTCAACATCACGTTCGTCATCGACGAGGAGCAGGGTGATCGCCTGGTTTCGCGCCTGCACGAAATTGCCATCCGCAAGATGACGGCCGATCGTGTTCTCGGCCCGACGTGGGAGGAACTCTACGGCGGAGCGAGCAAGGGAACGGATACCTCGACACAGTGGTGGGACGCGCGCCGCAACGAATTGATCGAACTCGGCCGCAAGCACGGCGCCGCCTTCGCCTACGACCGCAGCACGCTGGCCGCGCGGGCAGAAGCCCTGAAGGCATTGCCAGGCATCGACGACGTTTTCTATGCGCTCAAGGCCAACTGGCATCCCGAGATCCTCAAGTTGTTCCACGAGCGCGGACTCGGCTTTGAATGCGTCTCGCGCAACGAAGTCGAACACGTGCTCGAGACCCTGCCGGGTCTGGACCACGAGAAGATCCTCTTCACTCCGAACTTCGCACCGCGCGCTGAATATGCCTGGGGTCTCGAGCAGGGCATCTGGGTCACGCTGGACAACCTGCATCCGCTCAAGGCCTGGCCGGAGCTCTTCAAGGGACGCGATGTCTTCGTGCGGATCGATACCGGCTACGGCCGCGGCCACCACGACAAGGTGCGCACCGCTGGCGTGCATTCGAAGTTCGGTGTGCCGTTGTTCGAGATGGACGAACTGGAGCGGCTGGTGAAGGCCAGCGGCGCCCGCGTCGTCGGTCTGCATGCGCATACCGGCAGCGGCGTGTTCACTGTCGATAACTGGCAGTTGGTCGGCGAGACGCTGGCCGGTCTTACCGAACGCTTCCCGCATGTTCACACGGTGGATGTCGGCGGCGGGCTGGGCGTTCCCGAGCGCCTGGGTCAGCAGGGCGTCGTACTGGCGGAGTTCGGTGCTGCGCTTTCGCAGCTCAAGTCCGCAAATCCGAGGCTCAAGCTCTGGATCGAACCAGGCCGCTACCTGGTGGCCGAAGCGGGCGTGTTGCTCGCGCAGGTGACGCAGCTGAAGGGCAAGGGCGACGTCCAGTACGTCGGCGTCGCCACGGGCATGAACTCGCTGATCCGTCCGGCGCTCTACGGCGCACATCACGAGATCGTCAATCTCAGTCGCCTGGATGATTTCGCCACCGAAGTGGTGAATGTGGTCGGACCCATCTGCGAGTCCGGCGATCAGCTAGGGCTCGATCGGCTGTTGCCACCGACACAGGAAGGGGATGTGTTGCTGATCGCGACGGCAGGCGCCTACGGTCGCGCGATGAGTTCCACGTACAACCTGCGCCAACCCGCCGTGGAAGTGATGATCTGAACGTCCGGCTGGCCAGCACCTTGCAGTGCTGGCCAGCCTGTCGTTTCACTGCGTCAACGACCCAAGTTCAGTCGTTGCCTGCTCCGCGTCGCCTGGTGTGGCGCCGTTCCAGCTCCTGCACCACGGCGCCGAGCGTCAGATTGCGGCTTTTCAGCAGCAACGCCAGGTGGAAGAGAAGATCCGCGGACTCCGAGATCAGGCCATCGTCGGCCTGCGTCACCGCCGCCAGCGCAACCTCGACACCTTCTTCGCCGACCTTCTGCGCCATGCGGGTCGGACCCTGATGCCAGATACGCGCGGTGTAACTGCCTTCAGGCTGCTCGGCAATTCGCTGCGCGATGACGGCTTCAAGACGGGACAGGAAGGCGAGACCGGAGGCTGCCGTGGTCACGTCGTCACCGAAGCAACTTTGCGTGCCGTTGTGACAGGTCGGTCCATCCGGCAGTGCGGTGATCAGCAGTGAGTCGTTGTCGCAGTCGGCAGCGACGTCGACGACGTTCAAGTGGTGGCCAGAAGTTTCGCCCTTGGTCCACAGGCGCTGCTTGCTGCGACTGAAGAATGTCACGCGCTTGAGATCGAGCGTCGTCTGCAGTGCCTCGGCATTCATGAAGCCGAGCATCAATACGCGACCCGTCTGCGCATCCTGCACGATGGCAGGCAGCAGGCCGTCGCCCTTGTTCCAATCCAGTGTTGCGACCTGCGCGGGTGTCATGCCCGGATCTCCGTGGGACGAATGTCGATGGCCTGTCCGATCAGGAAGCGCTTGAGATCGGGAATGGCGATGTTGCCGCTGTGGAAGACGCTCGCAGCGAGTGCACCATCGACACGCGCCTGGCGGAACACGTCGGTGAAGTGCTCCGGCCGGCCAGCGCCGCCGGAAGCAATCAATGGCACGGTGCAGATGTCCCTGACCGCTGTGAGCTGTGCGATGTCGTAGCCGCTGCGCACGCCGTCGCTGGCCATGCAGTTCAGCACGATCTCGCCGCCGCCGCGCTCCTGCACTTCGCGGGCCCAGTCGAGCGTCAGGCGCGCGGTGTTGCGTGTGCGAGTCGGATCGCCAGTGAACTGATAGACGTAGTAGTTGCCGTCCACCGTCTGGCTGTCGATGCCGATCACGACGCACTGAACGCCGAAGCGCGCACTCAGACGCGAGATCAATTCAGGATCGGCGAGTGCCGGTGAATTGATCGAGATTTTCTCGGCGCCTTCGCCGAGTACTTGCTCGGCGTCCGCTACCGAACGGATGCCGCCGGCGACACAGAAGGGAATGTCGAGGATACGGGCAACCCGACTGACCCAGCTGCGATCGACGGAGCGGCCGTCCGGGCTCGCGGTGATGTCATAGAACACGAGCTCGTCCGCGCCTTCGTCGCGGTAGCGCGTAGCCAGTTCGAGAATGTCGCCCACGACCACGTGGTCGCGGAAGCGCACGCCTTTGACGACCTGCCCGTCTCTTACGTCGAGGCAGGGGATGATGCGTTTGGCAAGAATGGCCGCAGCTCCTCGGCAGAAATTCGATTTTCCAGCATGGCCTTGCCGCTGATCACGGCGGCCACACCACAGTCTCGTAGCGCATGCAGATCACGCGCATCGCTGACGCCGCCCGAGGCCTGCCATTGCAGTTCGGGAAAGCGCCGCACGGCATCGGCATACAGTTCGCAGTTCGGGCCGGTAAGGGCGCCGTCGCGGGCGATGTCGGTACACAGCACGTGCCCGAGTCCCGCCTTCAGGAATTTTTCCACGGCTTTCCACAGCACGGTGTCGCTGGTTTTCTGCCAGCCGTGGGTGGTGAGCATGGGAGCGCCGGAGGCATCGATGCGCACATCGAAGGCGAGCACGATCTTCTTCGGATCGACGTCGCCCATCCAGCGCATCACTTCCTCAGGTGCGGTGACGGCGACGCTGCCGATGACAGCGCGGTCGACTCCCGCCTGCAGCAGTTCGCGCACGCGATCGAGCGTGCGCAATCCACCGCCGACTTGCAGTCGCGCGCGCTTGGCGGCGGCCAGATCACCGATGATGGCGCGGTTCTGTTGCTCGCCATCGCGTGCGCCGTCGAGATCGACGACGTGGACGCGGCGGGCGCCGAGCGCGACATAGCGCGACAGCACATCTGCCGGTTCGGTCGAGTACACGGTCTCGGCGGCGAAATCGCCTTGAAACAGCCGCACACAGCGGCCTTCCTTGAGATCGATCGCAGGGATGAGTTCCATGAAGTCAGGTTCTACAGTCGCAGGAAGTTGCGGAGCAGCTGTGCGCCGACTCGGGCCGAGCGCTCAGGATGAAATTGCGCACCGTACACGTTGTCGCGCTGGACGACGGACGCGAACGGATCGCCGTAGGTGGTCGTCGCCAGCGTCCGTTCGCCGAGGGGTGCGGCGTAGCTGTGCACGAAGTAGACGTAGTCGCCGGTGCTGATGTCGTTCAGCAGCGGCGACGGACGCGTGAACTCGAGCTGATTCCAGCCCATGTGCGGCACCGGCAGGCCGGCGCGATCCGGCAGCCGTCGCACGCGACCGGGCAGCAGTCCCAGGCAGGGCACTTCACCTTCTTCGGATGACTCGAACAGCAACTGCATGCCGACGCAGATGCCGAGCAGCGGCTGCCGCAGTTGACGAATCGTGTCGACGAGTCCGGACTGTCGCAGGCGTCCCATGCAATCCGCCGCGGCGCCGACGCCAGGCAGGATCACGTGACTGGCGCGGCGCAGTCGTTCCGGGTCCGTGGTGAGATCGGCAGGAACGCCGAGCCGTTCCACGGCCATTTGCAGCGATGCGATGTTCGCGCCGCCGCTGTCGATGATGGCGAGGCCTGAGTTCACAGCGTTCCCTTCGTGCTCGGCAATTCCGTGTCGGTGATGCGGAATGCCTGACGCAACGTGCGGCCTACTGCCTTGAAGCAGGCCTCGATCATGTGATGGGTGTTGTCGCCTTCGACCTTCATGTTGATCGAGGCGCCGAGTGTTTCCGCGAGCGAGCGGAAGAAATGCGGCACGAGCTCAGTGGGCAGCTGGCCCACGGAATCGCGACCGAAGCGTCCTTCGAATACGAAGTAGGGCCGCCCCGACAAATCGATGGCAACCTGGGCCAGTGCTTCGTCCATCGGCAAAAGGAAACCGTAGCGATGGATGCCGCGCTTGTCGCCGAGCGCCGCCTTGAGGGCCTGGCCGAGCGCGAGGGCGCAATCCTCGACCGTGTGGTGCTCATCGATGTGCAGATCGCCCTTGCAGGCAAGGTGCATCGAGAAGCCGCCGTGCCGTGCGATCTGCTCGAGCATGTGATCGAAGAAGCCGAGTCCGGTCGACACGTGGATGGGCGATTCCCGGTCCAGGTCGACGGTGACGCGAATGTCCGTTTCCTTGGTCTTGCGCTCGACACTGGCCCGACGATTCGGCGCCGTCAGCTGCTTCGCGATCTGTGCCCACCCAAGGTCCGCACCGATGCGCAGGCCCTGCACACCGATGTTGCGCGCAAGCTCGAGATCGGTTTCCCGATCGCCGATGACATAGCTGTTGTCGCGGTCGATAGTGGTAGTGCCCAGGTACTCCTCCAGCAGGCCGGTTTTCGGCTTGCGGCACGCACAGTTGTCGGCCGGCAGGTGCGGGCAGATGAACTGCGCCTCGAAGTGCAACCCTTGCGAGGTCAGCAGGTTCTGCAGGAATTCATGCGGTTCACGGAAGGTCGGCTCCGGAAAGCTCGCCGTGCCCAGCCCGTCCTGATTGCTCACCATGACGAAGACGTAGCCCGCATCGCGCAGCTGCAGCAATGCCGGGATCGTATCGGGCACGAGTCGCAGCTTCGCGAGACTGTCGATCTGGAAATCAGCCGGCTCTTCGATCAGCGTACCGTCGCGATCGATGAACAGAATTTTCTTGCCGCTCATGCCGCGTCTCCTGCCGTTGCCGCGATGGCGTCGATGGCCCGCAGCAGTCGTGTGTTCTGTTCAGCGGTGCCAACCGAGATACGCAGGCAGTCAGGCAGCGCGGGACTGGATCGCAGATCGCGAATGATCAGTCCGGCGCCAATCGCTGCCTGCATCACTGCCTGAGCATCGACGCATTCGATGAGGACGAAGTTGGCATCGCTGGCCCAGACGTGCCGGATCGCGCGTGAGCGCGACAACTCCGACATCAATCGCGTGCGTTCACCCAGGATCGTCTTGATGCGCTTCGCCGCGTCGGCACGATGGGTCGAGTTGGTAAAGGTCATCACGGCTTCGATGGTCTGTACCGGCAGCGCGTAGGGAGTAATGACGCGAGCCAGCAGTTCGACGATCTGCGGATGCGCGATCAGTGCCCCGCAACGCGCACCTGCCAGAGCGTATGCCTTGGACAGCGTTCGTAGCACGACAAGATTCTCGAACTGCTGCAGGGCCGGAGCAATGCTGTCGACACCCGCGAACTCGATATAAGCCTCGTCGACGACCACGATGGCTTTGTCCGCCAGTTCCCGGCAGACGGATTCGATCGCATTGCGGTCGAGCACGTTGCCGGTCGGATTGTTCGGCGAACACAGGAAGACCAGCTTGACGTTCTCATTCCACGCGGCGAGCACGCGTTCGACGTCGAGCGCATAGCCTTGTTCCTTGATCAAGGGAACTTCGATGACGTCGGCACCCTGAATCCGCGCGGATACCTTGTACATGCCGAACGTCGGCGGGCAGATCACGACGCTGTCAGTACCGGCGCGACAGAAAGCACGCACCAGCAGGTCGATACCTTCGTCGCTGCCGCGTCCAGCCAGCACGTTGCGAGGCTCGACGCCGTAGAGCTCAGCCAGGTGCTGGATCAGCTCGCCGGGCTGCGGCTCCGGATAGCGGTTGAGACCGGCGTGAGTGGCATCCTCCGTGGCGCGCCACGGCATTTCATTCGCGTGCAGGCGCTCCAGGGACGGCTCCCACGCGGCGTGCTCGTACGGCCGCAGGGTGAGAATGTCAGGACGGGCGCGGTCGAGGATCCGGATCATGTGGAGCCTGTGGCATCGAGGTGAGCGAGTCGCACCTGGACGGCATTGGCGTGCGCGTCGAGGCCTTCCAGCTGGGCGATGGCGATGGCGGTCGGGCCGAGATCGCGCAGCCCGTCGTCACTCAGTTCCTGCACGGTCATGCGACGCAGGAAGTCCGTCATGGACAGTCCGCTGTAGGCGCGTGCAAAGCCGTAGGTAGGCAACACGTGGTTGGTACCGCTGCAATAGTCACCCATGGTCTCCGGCGTCCAGGCGCCGAGAAACACCGATCCGGCATTGCGAATCCTGGGGAGCCAGCTGCGTGCGTCGCGAACCTGCACGATGAGGTGTTCCGGTGCGTATTCGTTGCTGATCTCGAAGGCGGTCTCGAGCGAATCCACCATGATGATGCGACTGTGCTGGATGGATTCGCGCAGCGTCTTTTCGCGGCCGAGCCGTTGCATCTGCTGCTCGAGTTGCTCGAGCGTGTCGCGAGCCAGATCGACCGACGTGGTGATCAGAACGACCTGGGCATCCGCGCTGTGCTCTGCCTGCGCCAGCAGATCGGCAGCAACGAACTCGGCACGGGCCGAGGTGTCCGCGATCACGAGGACTTCCGACGGGCCGGCTGGCATATCGAGTGCCGCGCCATCGGGATCATTCGAAACCAGCATCTTCGCCGCGGTCACCCACGCATTGCCCGGGCCGAAGACCTTGTCGACTTTCGGAATGCTATTCGTTCCATAGGCCATTGCCGCAATGGCCTGCGCGCCGCCAACTTTGAACACGCGCTCGATGCCGCAGAGTCGCGCCGCCGTCAGCACCGCAGGATCGGCTTTGCCATCTTTGCGCGGCGGCGTGCACAGGATGCGGATCGGGCAACCGGCAATGCGCGCTGGCACGGCCAGCATGATGGCGGCGGAGGGCAGGGGGGCAACACCTGCGGGTACGTAGAGTCCTACACGATCGATGGCGCGGAAGTGGCGCTCGCATACGACACCTGGCGACATCTCGACACGAATCGGATCGGAGAGCTGCGCCACATGAAACCGACTGACGTTGGCGATGGCGCGGTGCAGGGCCTCGCGCTGCACATCGTTGAGCTGCGTTTCCGCCCACTCGAATTCTTCCGCGGATACCTCGAATGCGTCGAGAGTTACGCCATCGAAACGTCGTGTGAACTCCAGCAGCGCTTCATCGCCACGCGTGCGCACGTCGTCAATGATGCGACGCACGCTGGCGTGGAGTTCATCCGCGCCTTGTTGCGCGGGGCGTCGCAACGCCGCACGACGCGCGTCCGGCGACAGATCCGCCCACTGCAGTATCGGCAGCTCGCTCATGCCAGCATCTTCTCCACGGGCAGAACCAGAATGGCGCTGGCACCCGCGTTTTTCAGGCTTTCCAGCGTCTCCCAGAACACGTTCTCGCGGCAGACAGCGTGTACGGCGACCTTATCGCCGTCGCCGTCGAGCGGCACGATGGTGGGAGACTCGCTGCCTGGCAGGAGTTTGCGAATCTCCGTCAATCGATCACGCGGCGCGTGCAGCATGATGTACTTGCTTTCCTTGACCTGCTGCACCCCATCGATGCGCATGGTCAGGCGGTGAATCCATTCCTGCTTTTCCTGCGTCACAGGCACTGGAGTGCTGATGATGGCCGCCTGGCTCTCCAGAACCGTTTCGGCTTCGGAGAGATGATTCGCTATCAGCGTCGAGCCGGTGGATACCAGATCGCAGATGAAATCGGCGCGACCGAGTCGCGGTGCGATTTCCACGGCGCCGGACATGGTGACGATGCTTGCCTGTACATCGCGTTCGCGCAGGAAACGGGCGAGGATGTTGGGATACGTCGTGGCGATGCGCTTGCCGCGCAGCGACGATGCGTCCTTGTACTCGGTACCGTCCGGCACTGCGATCGACAGCCGGCACCTGCCGTAATCCAGCACCATGACCTGTTCGAACAGTGGCGTGACGCCGCTTTCGGCGAACGCCAGGCGCTTTTCCTCGATGACGTTCAGGCCGACGATTCCGAGATCGCAGACATCCTGCTGCACGAGGTCAGGAATATCGTCGTCGCGGACGAACAGCACGTCGAGCGGCATGTTCTCGCCGTAGCACATCAGCTGATCCTTGCCGCGGCTGTATTTCAGGCCGCAGCGAACCAGCAGGTCGAGCGAGTTCTCGGTGAGTCGCCCGGACTTCTGCAGGGCAACTTTCAGACGCGAAGATTTGTCCATCATGATATTTGGCCTCAACCGACCCGATGTTCCTTGAGGCGTTCCGACGCCAGGGAATATCCGCCGTTGCCGTTGGTGAGATAACGCGCGACGCGGCCGATTGTCGTGACACTCACACCGGTTTGCCTGTGAATCTCCCGATAAGGGACGCCTGCCTGCAGCAGCCCGACGACTGCCCAGCGATCCGCCAGCGCCTGTAATTCGGCCGGCGTGCACAGATCGCGAAAGAACGATCGACATTCATCCACGCTCTTCAGCGTCAGAACGGCAGCGCAGAGCGATCGCTCCGCCAGCGCTTCCTGGCGCGGCGTGACCAGTCGATGTTCTTTCATGTGCAGACCCGGGAAGAGTGTGAACGCGTACGAGTGTAATAGCGCGCTAGTACACTATTACGTCGGCCTCGCAGCTGTCAACCTGAAGAAGGGCGGCGATTGCCAGTCACACTTCGTGTTTTCCCTGAAGGACGGCGGCGGCGGGCCGTCCATGCGGTTGATTTCCTTGACGCTTCGCCCGCGTGGCCCCTAGACTTCCCGTGCTCATCGAGACCGGCGGAGGGTAAGGCCCTTGGATGCCGGGGCAACCGTCGAGGCCAACCACCTCGAAAAGGTGCCAACTCCTGCGGCGACCGCAAGGTCGCGACAGATGAGTTGCTGTATAGCCGCGTGCTTCTTAGCGAGCCTGCGGATGGTTTACAGCGACCTGCCGCTACGGTACTCCGTAGGGTTTCTGCGATGCGCGAAACCTTAGTTTCTCACCGCCAGGTGAGGATCATGGAGTATGTGTTTCGATGGCTGCCCTGTCAGATCCGGTGGCACCTGCCGGTGCACCGGGGGAAATCCCCTTCCAGGAAGGCGTGCTGGAACTGCCCGGCGCGTTCAAACTGCATTTCGGCGGTCAGCTCGACAATGTCCGGATCGCCTGGCGACTCGTGGGCACTGATGGCCCCATCGTCGCTGCTCTCGGCGGCATCTCCGCGGGAAGACAGGTCACGGGCAGGTCGCCCCGCGGCTGGTGGAGCGAGATCGTAGGTCCCGGCGCGCCGCTCGACCTGCACCATCATCGTGTCCTCGGAATCGACTTTCTCGGCGGCAGTGCCGAGACGACCGGGCCGCGCGCCGGCCAAACGAATTTCCCCTCAGTCAGCGCCTACGACCAGGCCGTGCTGCTTCGGCAATTGCTCGACCATCTGCAGCTTGCATCGTTGCGAGCAATCGTCGGCGCCTCCTATGGCGGCATGGTGGCGCTGGCATTCGCAGAGCGCTTCCCGAAATCCGTCGGACATATCGTCGTGATCAGTGCCGCCGATCGGGCGCATCCCATGGCGACCGCGTGGCGTAGCGTGCAGCGCGCCACCGTTCGCTACGCGTTGAAGAAGGGCGAAGGGCCGGAGGGCTTGCGCCTCGCGCGCGCCCTGGCGATGGCGACGTATCGCAGTTCGGCGGAATTTTCGACACGCTTCGACGCCGAGCCCGAACGGATCGACGGACGCTTTCAATTTCCAGTCGAAACGTACCTGCTCGCGCGTGGCGATGCGTATGCGGCGTCCTACCTGCCCGAAGCCTTCCTCTGCCTTTCGGAATCCATCGATCTGCACCGGGTCGATGCCGCGCGCATCACCGTTCCCACCACATTGATCAGCGTGATCGAAGATCAATTGGTGCCTCCGGGTGATATGCAGGCGCTGCGATCCCGTCTCGGTGGGCCGGTGGAACTGATCCAGATTTCCTCTCTCTACGGCCACGATGCCTTCCTCAAGGAGGGCGCCGCACTACGACGCATTTTCGACAACGTGCTGAGGACTGCCCAATGAGCGACGCCTTCAGTTCCGCCACTCGTGCAGTCCGAGCCGCGCTCGAGTCCGATACTCAGCACAGCGCAGTAGTGCCGCCCATTCATCTGACGTCGACCTACGCCTTCAAGGGCTATGGCGAGAAGGGCGCGTATGACTACACGCGTTCCGGAAATCCGACGCGCGACGCGCTGGGCGAAGCCATCGCCACCCTGGAGGGCGGAGCGGGTGCCGTCATTACCGCATCGGGACTGGCCGCAGTGACGCTGGCCTGCCAGCTACTGCAGAGTGATGAGCTGCTGATCGCGCCACACGACTGTTACGGCGGCACGTATCGGCTCTTCGACTCATTGTCGAAGCGCGGCGTGCTCAACGTGGAGTTCGTCGATCAGACTGATCCTGCAGCACTGGCGGCGGCGATAGCGAGGAAGCCACGGCTGGTCTGGATCGAAACCCCCAGCAATCCGCTGCTGCGTATCGTGGACATTCGCGGCATGGCTGCCGCGGCTCACGCTGCCGGTGCGCTGGTGCTGGTCGATAACACCTTCCTTTCGCCTGCATGGCAGCAGCCGATCGCACTCGGCGCCGATCTGGTGCTGCATTCCACGACCAAGTACCTGAACGGTCATAGCGATGTAGTCGGTGGAGCCATTGTGTCGGCAACGACGGAGCTGCATGAGAAGCTCGTCTGGTGGGCGAATTGCATCGGTGTGACTGGCGCACCGTTCGACAGCTACCTGACCCTGCGTGGAATTCGCACGCTGCACGCCAGACTCGCCGTGCACGGCGGCAACGCGCTGCGGATCGCGCAATTGCTGGAGCGCCATGCCGCGGTGAGCAAGGTCTACTACCCAGGGCTCACGCAGCATCCGCAACATGAGTTGGCGAAACGCCAGCAAAGCGGCTTCGGCGCCATGGTGAGCTTCGAGCTGAAGGGCGGCATTCCACAGGTCCGCGCCTTCCTGAAAGGATTACGTTGCTTCTCGCTCGCCGAGTCCCTCGGTGGCGTCGAGAGTCTTGTCGCGCACCCGGCTAGCATGACGCACGCTGGCATGGCTGTTGAGGCGCGGGAACGCGCGGGGATTTCCGACTCGTTGCTGCGCCTGTCGGTCGGTATCGAAGACGCCGATGATCTGCTGCACGAACTGCAGAGCGGACTCGATCGCGCCGCTGCTGCCTGAAGCACGCAGGCGAGTAGCCGAGCATCGTGAATCTGACAACCCTGCCGGCGATCACTCCGCCGCTCAGGAAGCCAGGCGAGGTGAAATGGTGAAATCCGGCGCATCGATTCGCTGGCCGTGTGCTACACGAGCCAGCTCGACGCAAGGAGGGTTGCGCGGTCTTTCAGCGAGAAGCGGGCACCCGACGTTGTGTCGCAGGTGCCGCGTAATCTGCCGCCGTGCCATGACGAGCCGACGCGTGACTCGCATCGAGGACGGCGCAGACAAAAAAATAGGCCGGCTCTTCGCCGGCCTTGATGTGGCAACCTAGAAGCGCGGTCGTGGCGATATCGGCTTGAGCCGTCATCGACCTTGGGGACTAACCCGACACGAGCTCTGTTTCCACCAAAGACACCTCGACCGTAGTGGTCGAGACATGGAGATTTGCCCGAAGGCGGAAGCCCCGGCCAGAGATCGAATCACCGGGGCTGGGGAGATCATAACCGTCCAACTACGGTTTGTGGCAAGAAAATTTTCCCGTGCCCAACTGGTCGGGAAATTTATTATAAATCAATTCATTGCAGTGTTTACTGCAGGATTCTCTTGACCACTTCGTCGCCTGCCTGCCGGGTGCTCATGGCGACGCCGCCGACGGCGATATCAGCGGTGCGCAGGCCCGCGGCAACGGCATCTGCCACAGCTTTTTCAACCACTTGCGCTTCCTCAGGCAGCTCCAGGGAGTGCCGCAGAAGCATGGCCGCGCTCAGAATCGTACCCAGGGGATTGGCGATTCCCAGGCCGGCAATGTCAGGGGCGGACCCATGAATGGGCTCATACAGGCCGAGCCGGCCGGCGCCCAGCGACGCGGACGGCAGCAGGCCGAGCGAGCCGGCCAGCATCGAGGCTTCATCCGTGAGGATGTCGCCGAACATATTCTCGGTCACGATCACGTCGAAGCTCGATGGCTTGCGAATGAGATGCATGGCTGCCGAGTCGACCAGCATGTGCTCGAGCTTCACTTCGGGGAACTTGCTCGCTATCACTCTTTCCACCGTGCTGCGCCAGAGCCGTGAGGTTTCGAGCACGTTTGCCTTGTCAACGGAGACGATCGATCTGCGCCGTGTCATGGCGAGCCGGCCCGCCACGAGACTGACGCGTTCGATCTCTTCAACGGTGTACGTGCAAAGATCGCTGGCCGAATCGGCCGTGCGAGTCTTCTCGCCGAAGTAGGCACCGCCGGTCAGTTCGCGCACGACCATGATGTCGGTACCCTGCAGGATTTCCGGCTTGAGCGGCGACGCATCGACCAGGGCGGGATGCACGCTGACAGGACGCAGATTGGCAAACAGCCCAAGCCCTTTGCGCAGAGCCAGCAAGCCCTGCTCGGGACGCACCTTCGCGTTCGGATCGGACCATTTCGGACCGCCGACAGCGCCCAGCAGCACAGCGTCAGCACTGCCACAGGCCGATAAGGTGGAGGCGGGCAGTGCTGATTGCGTCGCATCGATAGCGGCGCCGCCGATCAGATGAGCTTCGAACTTGAAGTCATGACCGAAGCGGCTGGCAACGGCTTCGAGAACCCGCACACCTTCGTGAGTGACTTCCGGGCCGATTCCGTCACCGGCGAGGATGACGATTCTTGCCTGGATGCTCATACCCGGTTCTGTTCGAATTTCGCGATGGCATTTTCCTGCTTCTGCAGGAAGCCGAGTTCGTCCGTGCCATTCAGCAGGCAGTAGCGTGCAAAGCTCTCGACGGGGAACTTCACCGTCGTGCCGTTCGGCAGGGTGAGCGAGTTGGTTTCGAGATCGATGCGAACCTGCGCGCCTGGATTGGCGAGCAGCCATGCATGTGTCGCTTCATCGACGACGATTGGCAACAGACCATTCTTCAGCGAGTTGCTGCGGAAGATGTCGGCGATCTCGGTGCTGATGACGGCGCGGAAGCCAAAATCCACGAGCGCCCACGGAGCGTGCTCGCGCGATGAGCCGCAGCCGAAGTTGCGGCCAGCGACCAGAATGAGGCTGCCAGCGGCCTCAGGCCGATTGAGGATGAAGTCAGGATTGGGGGCGCCGGCGCTGTCGTAACGCCAGTCCGAAAACGCCGCTTTGCCCAAGCCTTCCTTGGTCGTCGTCGTCAGGAAGCGCGCCGGAATGATCTGGTCGGTATCGATGTTCGACGACGGCAGAACGACGGTCTTGGATTCGATGATGCGAATAGGTTGCATGGCGCTCAGGCTTTCAGTGCGGTCAGATACTCGCGCGGGTCCGTGATGCGACCGGCGATCGCTGCTGCTGCAGCGGTGGCAGGGCTGGCGAGCAGTGTGCGCGCACCGATGCCCTGGCGTCCCTCGAAGTTGCGATTGCTCGTGCTGACGGCGTACTGGCCTTTGTCGACCAGGTCGCCGTTCATGCCGAGGCACATCGAGCAGCCCGATTCGCGCCACTCGGCGCCGGCGTCAATGAAGATCTTGTCGAGGCCGCGAGCCTCGGCTTCCCGCTTGACCTGCTGCGAGCCGGGGACGATCAGCGCGCGCACACCCTGTG
Source organism: Povalibacter sp. (assembly GCF_036520495.1). Classification (GTDB taxonomy): domain Bacteria; phylum Pseudomonadota; class Gammaproteobacteria; order Steroidobacterales; family Steroidobacteraceae; genus Steroidobacter. The sequence continues at coordinate 171,188 of NZ_DATDJO010000011.1, forward strand.
CGACCTTGCGTCCCTTCAGGATGCTGGCAGCCTGTTCGAGATCCGACAGGCGCGCGTTGGTGCAGCTGCCAACGAAGACCACCTGGATCGGCTTGCCGACGAGCTTTTCGCCGCCAGTCAGCCCCATGTAGGCCAGGGATTTCTCATGGACGGGATCATTCGCGCGTACAGGTACCGAACCGCTGATGGCGACGACCATGCCCGGGTGCGTACCGTACGTGATCATCGGCTCGAGCACGCTGGCATCGATCTCCACGACGCGATCGAACGTCGCGCCAGGATCGGTCTTGAGCTGGCGCCATTGTTCGACCGCCTTGTCCCAGTCAGCGCCTTGCGGAGCGAGGCGTCGGCCCTTCATGTAAGCAAACGTCGTTTCATCGGGAGCAATCATGCCGGCGCGGGCGCCTGCCTCGATCGACATGTTGCAGATGGTCATGCGTTCGTCCATCGACATGGCTTCGATGGCTTCGCCGCGATACTCGATGACGTGACCGGTACCGCCGGAGACTCCGATCTTGCCGATGATCGCGAGGATCAGATCCTTCGCAGTCACGCCTGGCGCAAGACGACCTTTGACTTCGATCGCAAGCGTCTTCGGACGGCGTTGCAGCAGGCACTGCGTGGCAAGGACGTGTCCGACTTCCGTCGTGCCGATGCCGAAGGCGAGGGCGCCGAATGCACCGTGCGTGGCCGTGTGGCTGTCGCCGCAGACGATGGTCTTGCCAGGCTGAGTCGCGCCCTGCTCGGGACCGATCACGTGCACGATGCCGCGCTGGTCGCTATCCAGGCCCAGCAGTTCAACGCCGAATGCACGGCAGTTCTTGTCCAGTTCCTGTACCTGACGCGCTGCTGATTCCACTTTGATCGGGATGCGACCGAACACTTCGTCGGGATCGGTGGGCGTCGAATGATCCATCGTCGCCAGCGTGCGGTCGAGACGGCGAACCTTCAGTCCCTGCGAGCGCAGCAGCGAAAACGCCTGCGGCGAGGTGACTTCATGCACGAGGTGCAAGTCGATGTAGAGCACAGCCGGGGTATCGGCCGTTTCCGGAACAACCTGGTGCTGTTCCCAGACCTTCTCAAACAGTGTCTTTGCGTTCATTAATAGCTGGACAGATCGTCAGTCGACTCGTAGTTCAGGATGCCCGCTCGTTGCGGGCTCGGGTTTGATGAATGGTCAGCGCGCCATCGCCATAGGCGATGGCTCCGGCTCAGGCACCTACTGCTGCGCCTTTCTTGTCGCCGCTGCAGGGTTCCAGCCAGCCCCAGTTGTCGGGGGTCTTGCCGCTGAACAGACCGAAGAAGGCGGATTGCAGGGTTTCAGTCACCGGTCCCCGCTTGCCGGCGCCGATGACGATGTGATCCACCGAACGCACAGGCGTGATTTCCGCGGCGGTGCCGGTCAGGAAAATCTCGTCGGCGAGATACAGCAGTTCGCGCGGAATGGCCTGCTCGGCCACCGCGAATCCGTGTGCTCGCGCCAGCGTCAGCACGCTGTCGCGTGTGATGCCCTGCAGGATCGAGCTGGCGAGTGACGGCGTGTAGATGACACCGTCACGGATGAGGAACAGGTTTTCACCCGCACCCTCACTGACCGTGCCGTCCGTGCTGAGACCGATGCCTTCGGCAAAGCCGAGGCGCTTGGCTTCCATGCTGATGAGCTGGCTCGACAGGTAGTTGCCTGCCGCCTTGCCGAGTGAGGGAATCGTGTTGGGCGCGAGGCGCTGCCAGGACGACACGCAAACGTCGATGCCGTTCTGCAATCCCTCGGCACCCAGGTAGGCGCCCCATTCGAAAGCTGCGACGACGGTGTCGACCTGTGGCGGCGTCTTGGGGGCCACGCCGATTTCGCCGTAACCGCGGAAGGCAAATGGGCGCATGTAAGCGCCGTTGTTCAGCTCATTGCTGACGATGATCTCGCGACAGGCGGCATTGATCTCGTCCTGCGAGTAGGGAATGTCGATCCGGTAGATCTTCGCGGAATCGAACAACCGCCGTGTGTGATCTTTCAGGCGGAAAATGATCGGACCGTTGGGCGTCGGGTAGGAGCGAACTCCCTCGAATACCGTCGAGCCGTAGTGCAGGGCATGGGCCAGCACATGCACCGTGGCATTTTCCCAAGGCACGAGCTTGCCGTTGTACCAGATGTGTTTGGCGGCTTTGATCGGCATGACAGTTCCTGAATCTCGTGCGTCGGGTGAAGCAACCCGGCTGCGCGAGGCAGCCGGGTAACACAGCGTGTGTTATGCGTTTTCCTGCAGCCACGGCATGCGAGCGCGCAGCTTGACGCCAACCTTTTCGATCTTGTGGTTCAGGTCCTGCTTCATCATCTTGTTGTACTTCTTGCGGCCGGACTTGTTCTCGTTCGCCCACTGGCGTGCGAACTTGCCCTGCTGGATTTCCTGCAGAACCTTCTTCATTTCGCGCTTCGTGTTCTTGTTGACGATGCGCGGACCACGGGTCAGATCGCCGTACTTCGCCGTCTCGGAGATGAACTTGTGCATCTTCGCGAGGCCGCCTTCGTGCAGCAGATCGACGATCAGCTTCAGTTCGTGCAGCACTTCGTAGTACGCAACTTCCGGCTGATAGCCGGCTTCGACCAGCGTCTCGAAACCCTTGACCACGAGTTCAGTGGTGCCGCCGCAGAGCACGACCTGTTCGCCGAACAGATCGGTCTCGGTCTCCTCGGCAAACGTCGTCTTCAGCACGCCACCGCGGGTGCCGCCGATGCCGTGTGCGTAGGCGAGGGCGTTGTCCTTCGCCTTGCGGGTTGCATCCTGGAAGATGGCCAGCAGGCACGGCACGCCGCGACCCTGCTCGTACTGGCGGCGCACGAGGCCACCCGGGCCCTTCGGTGCGATCAGCACGACATCGAGATCCTTGCGCGGCTTGATCAGGCCGAAGTGCACATTGAAGCCGTGTGCGAACAGGATCGTTGCGCCCTTGGCGATGTTGCCGATCACATCCTTATAGAGATCCTTCTGCGACAGGTCCGGCGTCAGGAAAGCGATCAGGGCGGCGCCCTTCACGGCTTCAACCGGCTCGGCGACGGCCAGGCCGTCCTTCTTTGCATTACCCCAGCTGGCGCCGCTCTTGCGTACGCCGACGACAACATCAAAGCCACTGTCCTTCAGGTTCAGTGCATGCGCGCGACCCTGGCTGCCGTAGCCGAGGATAGCGATGCGCGCGCCCTTGAGGGCTTTCTTGTTGACGTCCTTTTGCGAGTAAATCTGCATGTGCGCTCCTGAGGCGTATTCAAACAAAATAAAGAACCCCGCCTCGGGCTGGCCGGTGCGGGGTTCGTAATGCGATTCGTGGCCCTATCCGACTTGCGTCCGGCGCGCGATGACGTCTGACGCTTCAGCCGTCATTCTCTGCTCGTCGTCGGCGAGCCATGCTCGATGCGGGCTACACAACCGGGCGGACGACATTGGGAACAGAGGAGCAAGACGGTGTGATAAATCAGGCGGATGGCATCATACGCCCGCCGATCTTGTCAACCCCTTGTACACAATTGCCCGGGGTCTGCGCGGTCTGATCAGGGGTATTGACTGCTCCCATTGCGGGCTCGAGCTGAGGACAGAAGCGAGCATCAACCCTGATATTCTTTCGCCCCCCTCCTGGCTGCTGCATCGCACTGCCGAGACCATGCTCACGACCGTCGCCCACGCTGCTTCCATTCCCATCCATCTGGTCTACGAAGATGCCTTCGAAGAATGGCGTGCCGCGCTGGATGCTGCGACCAATGCCTGGGTCGCAGCGAACTCCTTCAAGGGCGAGCGCTTCAAAGTCATCCTGATTCCCGGATCCGGCGGTGCCCTCGCCGCGGTGGCGCTGGGGCTCGGCAAACGAGCGGGGCGCGATGAATTCAGTTGCTGGCTCGCAGCGGGACTGCCTGATCGCATTCCGGACGGACACTACCATCTGGCGCAATCCATGCCGTTGGCCGCTGCAAAGCAGTTCGCATTCGGCTGGCTCTATGGGCAATACCGGTTCGAGCGTTACCGCCGTGCCGGCCCGGTCCGGTCGGTGGTTCTGCAGGTACCGGACGGTGTCGATGTGGTGGAACTCGAACGACTGCGGGCCGCCGCAGCCTTCGCTCGCGACCTGGTGAACACACCAGCGAATGACATGACGCCGCAGGCACTGGCCGACGCGGCGATCGCGCTGGCCAGGCGCCATGACTGTCGGCATCGCGAAATCGTCGGCGAGGCGTTGCTGGAGCAGCGATTCCCGGCCGTGCACGCGGTCGGTCGGGCAAGCGCTGTGGCGCCGAGGCTCGTGGATTTCGAATGGGGCGATCCGGCTCATCCGAAGGTGACGCTGGTCGGGAAGGGCGTTTGTTTCGACTCGGGCGGGCTCGACATCAAGCCCGGTGCTTCGATGCTGCTGATGAAAAAGGACATGGGAGGCGCTGCCGCCGTGCTGGGCCTTGCGCAAGTCATCATGGATGCGAAGTTGCCGATCCGTTTGCGCGTGATCGTGCCTGCAGTCGAGAACGCCATTGCCGGCAATGCATTTCGACCGGGCGATGTGATCGCGACACGCAAGGGCCTGTCCGTGGAGATCGGCAATACGGATGCTGAAGGGCGACTCATCCTCTGCGATGGCCTGGCCCTGGCCGACGAAGAAAAGCCGGATCTGCTGATCGACATGGCGACGTTGACCGGCGCGGCACGCGTCGCGCTCGGTCCCGAGTTGCCGGCGCTGTTCTCGAACGACGATGCGGCCGCTGCCGAACTGGTGCGAATCGGCCTCGTCGAATCCGATCCGTTGTGGCACATGCCGCTGTGGCCGGGTTACGACGACGAACTGTCGAGCAAGATTGCCGACCTGAACAATGTATCGGCCTCAGGGTTTTCCGGCGCCATTATCGCCGCACTGTTTCTCAAGCGGTTCGTCAGCGACGCCCGCACATGGATGCACATCGACCTCTACTCATGGAACGGCAAGGATCGCCCTGGTCGACCCGTCGGTGCGGAAGCGCAATGTATTCGCGCGCTCTACGCCTTCCTGAAAACGCGCTACGCGCGCTGACACGTTGAGCGAACCCGCCGCAACCGGCACTGCCGCCGGTCAACCGACCTGGCTTGCCGGCAGGGATCTGGCGTTTCTCGTCGGCATCAATCTCATCTGGGGCCTGAACCTCGTTGCATCGAAGATCGGCGTCGGTCAGTTCCCGCCGATTTTCTTCACCGCGCTGCGCTTCGGTTCGATCGCGGTGCTGCTGATTCCATTCCTGCGTATTCATCGGGGACAGATGCGCACGCTGGCGCTGGCGGCGCTCCTGACCGGCCCCGCGGCATTCGGCTTGCTGTTCGTGGGCGTCTACCTCGTCAAGGATGCGTCGATGGTGGCGATTGCCAGTCAGATGACCGTGCCATTCTCCACGTTGCTGTCGGTGTGGCTGCTCGGAGAGACGATTCGCTGGCGTCGCCGGCTGGGCATTGCTCTCGCATTCGGCGGCGTTGTGATCATCGGTTTCGATCCGCGCGCCTTCGATTACTGGGAAGGCCTGATGCTCGTGGTGCTGTCGTGCCTGGTGGGCTCGCTCGGCCTCATTTTCGTCAAACGCATGAAGGATATTCGCGCGCTCGAGCTGCAGGCCTGGATCGCCATTGCGGGCGGGCCGCTGCTGTTGCTGCTGAGCCTGGTCATGGAACGAGGGCAGTGGAATGCGGTGGTGAATGCCGACCTGAGCGGCTGGAGCGCACTGGCGTTCACGACCATCATGTCGAGCCTCATCGCCCATACCGGCTGGTACTACCTGATCAGCCGCTATCCCGTGACCAGCCTGTCGCCCCTGACGCTGTTGTCGCCGCTGTTCGGCGTATTCTTCGGCGTCACCCTGCTGCACGATCAATTGACCGGCAGGATGCTGCTGGGCGGCGCCGTCACCCTCGCGGGAGTGCTCATCGTCCTGTTGCGCGAGCACCGCATCGTCGATACCGGCACCTGACCGCGCACGGGTGCTTGCAAGAGGCAGGCGTTGTCGCGGAGGATGGCGACCCGCGTTTTTCCATGTAGATGCAAGCCAACTCCATGCCAGCCCGCAAGACCACCCGCTCCCGCACCCCCCGCAACAAAGATTCCGCGCGTCGCTACTCGAGCGAAGTCGTCGACGGTTTCGCCCAGGCTCCCAGCCGCGCCATGTTGCGCGCGGTGGGTTACAAGGATGCGGATTTCAAGAAATCCGCGATCGGCATTGCGTCCACCTGGAGCAATCTGACTCCGTGCAACATGCACATCGACAAGCTCGCGAAAGCCGCGGCCAATGCAGTCGACAAGGCCGGTGGCAAGAGCACGACCTTCGGCACCATCACGGTCTCCGACGGAATTTCCAACGGCACGCCCGGCATGCGCTATTCACTCGTATCACGCGAAGTCATCGCTGACTCGATTGAAGCGGTCTCGGGTGCACAGGGCTTCGACGGCATCGTCGCGATCGGCGGTTGCGACAAGAACATGCCTGGCTGCCTGATGGCGCTGGCGCGCCTGGATCGGCCCGCTGTCTTCGTGTACGGCGGCACGATCAAGCCGGGCAAGAAGCGCCGTGACATCATCTCCGTGTTCGAGGCCGTCGGCGCGCGTGCGGCCAACACCATCAGCGATGCGGACCTGCTCGATATCGAACGCACGGCGATTCCGGGTCCGGGCAGCTGCGGCGGCATGTACACGGCCAACACCATGGCCTCCGCCATCGAAGCGCTGGGCATGAGCCTGCCGAACAGTTCGGCTCAGGAAGCGGTGTCCAGCCAGAAGCTCACCGACTGCCGCAATGCTGGGAAGGCCGTGCTGCAGCTCGTCAAAGCCGATCTGCGCCCGTCACAGATCCTGACCCGCAAGGCGTTCGAGAACGCGATCACGGTAGCGATCGCTCTGGGCGGATCGACCAACGTCGTGCTGCATCTGCTGGCGATCGCCCATTCGGTCGGCGTGCCGCTGGAACTCGACGATTTCACACGCGTCGGCAAACGGGTGCCCGTACTCGCGGATCTGCGGCCGAGCGGCAAGTACGCGATGTCGGAACTGATCAGGATCGGCGGTATCCAGCCGCTCATGAAAATGCTGCTGAACGAGGGCCTGCTGCACGGCGACTGCCTCACCGTGACCGGCAAGACGATGGCGGAGAACCTCGCCGAGCTCGACCCGCCACGTGCGGACGACGACGTGATCCGCGACCTGGGCCGGCCGATCCACCGCACCGGCGGGATCACCATCCTCAAGGGCTCGCTCGCCCCGGAGGGGGCGGTCGTGAAGTCGGCGGGCTTCGACGACGAGGTGTTCGAGGGCCCGGCGCGCGTCTTCGACGGTGAGCGTGCCGCCATGGACGCGCTCGAGGCCGGGCAGATCCAGCACGGCGACGTGGTGGTGATCCGCTACGAGGGCCCCAAGGGCGGGCCCGGCATGCGCGAGATGCTCGCGATCACGGGGGCCATCAAGGGCGCCGGGCTCGGCAAGGACGTCCTGCTGATCACCGACGGCCGCTTCAGCGGCGGCACCACCGGGCTGTGTGTCGGTCACCTGGCGCCCGAGGCCGTCGACGGCGGACCGATCGCCTTCCTGCGCGACGGTGACCTGATCCGGCTGGATGTGGCCAACGGGCACCTCGACGTCCAGGTCGACCCTGCGGAGCTGGAGAGCC
>NZ_DATDJO010000012.1:0-2126 GCF_036520495.1 Povalibacter sp.
ACCGCGAACTGACGATTGAGGTGGTTCGGTATATCGATCCGCTCCACCGTGGCTTGCTTGTAGGCATGGCTGCCGGGCTGCTTGCAGATCAGCCCCAGCTCCTCCATCAAGCTGCTGACCTTGAAGCGGCCAATCATCGCGGCGCTGCCCTGGTGTTGCTGCATTCATTGACCAATGCGACCGGAATGCGCGCCACGCAGCCGCGACAGTCTTTGCTGACGCACTGAGATCCGTCGTCTCACTGGCTCGCTCTACTCCCTCTCGGGGCGGGCCTCTCGGCCCAATGCGGAATGCGAGCGCCGCGTCTTACCGATTTCGTGCATCTGCCGCTGAGGGTTGGAACTCTTGCCCGCCGGCTCGATTGCATCGAGACCGCTGACAAATTTTCCGGAGGAGGTTTTATGGAGACTTCACGCCCACTCGCCATTGTGACCGGTGCGTCCAGCGGCATCGGCCGGGAACTCGCCTTGCTGGCGGCGCACAACGGATTCGATCTGATCGTGGCCGCGGATGAATCGATGGCTGAAGCGGTCGGGAATTTCAAGGGCGCAGGCGCCGAAGTGACGGCCATCGAAGCGGACCTCGCTACCCGTGCGGGTATCGATCGACTTTACGACGCGGCACAAGGCAGGCCCGTCGCCGCACTGTTTGCCAATGCCGGCCATGGCCTGGGTCGCGGCTTTCTCGAGCAGGACTTTGATGCCGTGCGGCACGTCATCGATACCAACATTACCGGTACCGTCTATCTGATCCAGCGTGTCGCCAACGATATGCGCCAGCGTGGATCGGGGCGGATTCTGGTGACAGGATCGATCGCGGGTTTCATGCCAGGAACGTTTCAGGCGATCTACAACGGGACGAAGGCGTTCATCGATTCGTTCTCGCTCGCCTTGCGTGAAGAACTCAAGGACACGGGCGTCACGGTCACCTGCCTGATGCCCGGTGCGACGGACACCGAGTTCTTCGCGCGCGCCGACATGCTAGATACGAAGGTGGGTACGGACGAGAAAGCGGATCCCGCAGAAGTCGCGAAAGTCGGCTTCGATGCCATGATGAACGGCGAGGCCGACGTCGTCGCCGGGCTGAAGAACAAGCTGCAGGCCGCTGCCGCGCACGTCACTTCCGGTGAGCGCCTCGCCAAGCGACACCGCAAGATGGCGGAGCCGGGAACGGCCAAGCATTGAGCGGTCACTTGCACTGACACTGCTGTAGCGCGTCAACGGGTCGAGGTGTCCGCGATGATTCATCACCTTTGCGTGGGCAGCGGTGACATCCCACGTGCCCGGCGCTTCTATGATGCAGCGCTGGGAATTCTGGGAATGCGGTTGCTGAAGCAGGACGACGTGGGGATTCACTACGGCACCGGCGACATCTTCTTCAGTGTAGTGCGGCCGACGAATGGCCACGACGCCTCTGCCGGCAACGGGGTGCACATTGCCTTCGTTGCGCGGAATCATCCGATGGTCACGGCGTTCTACGAGGCGGCCTTGCGACACGGTGGACGCGATGCTGGCGCACCGGGCGTTCGGCATCAGTACGCGCCCAACTACTTCGGGGCTTTTGTCTTCGATCCCGATGGCAACAAGATCGAGGCAGTCGCCCTTCAGTCCGTAGTCCAGTAACGCAGCCCGCGGCGGCCCAATGGCCGCCATGGGCTGCCTGCCCGCAGCGAGTACCTCACTACGGCGAGCGCGGGGGCGTGCCTTCCGGTGGCGACGAGCTATCGGGCGGTTGCACGGGCGGCACGGTTTCAGACGGTGACGGCGTGGCGGGGTCGGTGGTTGGCGGGTAGGCGGGCTCCGTTGATCCCTGGGTTCCGTCACGGGTGGCATCGTCGCCGTCCCTAACGTTGTCCCCCGAGTCCGTTTGGTGCCGTGCGCACGCCACCGCCAGCAGCGCCAAGAATGTTGTGCTCACCAGTTTGGTCTTCATCTGCAATCCTCCTGTGCGATGTGGCGTCAACAATAACTGCGTGCCCGCCGGATCCCCCCGCTGTCAGGATAGTTGTCGCCTCTGCTGATTGAAACCTTGTTGGGGGTGGAAGGCGGGAGGAGATGGCGTATTCGAATGAGTTCAGAGAGTCTTTGGTACGGCGGATGTTGGCGAAGGAGATTGGGATGTCGGCG
>NZ_DATDJO010000013.1:0-52538 GCF_036520495.1 Povalibacter sp.
ACCGCGAACTGACGATTGAGGTGGTTCGGTATATCGATCCGCTCCACCGTGGCTTGCTTGTAGGCATGGCTGCCGGGCTGCTTGCAGATCAGCCCCAGCTCCTCCATCAAGCTGCTGACCTTGAAGCGGCCAATCATCGCGCCTTCCTCACGCATCATGGCCATGATGCTACGGCTACCAGCCGAGCTTCGGCTCTCGACGAACAACTCGTGCACGCGACTGCGGGGCCCTCCCTTCCAACAGGCACGCCAGACAACCTACCCAAAGACAGGCACTGCGCCGACTACACCTGTCGCATCTGTTCCACCGCCAAGCGGTAGTGTCGCAGCGAAGAGAACAGAAGGATTGCCGCACCTGCGGCGCTGCTGGCGCAAACGACAGCCAGCGACAAACCCACTTTCGATGGATCGCCGAACACACGATCCGTGACCAGCGCCACCACGGTCGGAGCTGCTCCGAGTCCGATCACCGACAGGACGAACACGTACAAAGACGTGACAATGCCTCGCATGCGATTCGGAGTCGCCAGTTGCAGCGCGGTCGCAGACATGGCTTGCGGCAAGCTGTAGAAAAACGTACCGCCCGCGGCGACCACCAGCGCACCGGCAAAGCCAGACACCAGCGGCAGCGAGGCAGTGAAGATCATCAGCCCGATGCTGGCGATCGCAGCGGTTCGAATCGGACTGTCGATGTGGCCACGTTTCGCCAGCCATCGATCGACGAAGGGACCGCTGAGCACACCGGCGGATCCCATGATCAGCACCAGCGCGCCGTAGCGAAGACCAACGCGCGTCGGATCGGCATCGTGCACGCGCATCAGGAATGACGGCATCCATGCGGGCAATGCGTAGAGCACGATCACGATCAAGGCCATCCCAAGATAGAAGCGCACGTAGAACGCACGTCCCCGCCACAAAAACACCATCACCTCACGCAAGGAAAAGTTTCGGTCGACCGAGTTGGCGACCGGCGCTTTGCGCGCCGGCTCGCGGATGGTCAACAGGACGAGCGCGAGCAGCACACCCGGCACGCTGATCACGATGAACGTGAGCTGCCACGGCTGCATGTCTGCAAGCACGGGCGCGAGTTCGCGCAAGGTGCTCATCGATCCGACCACCATGCCGCCGGCGATCATCGCAAGCCCACCCCCGATGTACGGCCCCATCAGGTAGATGCTCATCGCTCGAGGCAGTCGCTCGCGGCTGAAGTAGTCGGCGATCAACGACCATGCAGCCGGCGCCAGCGACGCCTCGGCCGCACCGACCGCGACGCGCGCCAGAAAGAGCTGCCAGTAGGTCTCCGCAAATCCGCACAGCGCCGAGAAAATGCTCCACGTCGCCACACCCAGCACCAGGATGTTGCGACGAGTCCCCACATCCGCCCAGCGGCCGAACCAGGGCGAGAAGGCAATGTACGAGCCCATGAAAGCAATGCCCTGCAACAAGCTGAGCTGCGTGTCGGTCAGCAGCAGGTCCCGCTTGATGTCCTCCACCAGCAGGTTCAGTACCTGCCGATCGATGAAGGCGACCGTGAACGCGAACGTCAGCAGGAACAGCACATACCAGGCGTAGTTTGTGCGCTCGCTTACGGGCTCGATCACAGCGTCAGTCGAAGGGGTGGCGCTCAAAGGTCGGTTCCATGGCAATGGGCTGACGCTCACCATGCAGACACATCGCAGTTCCAGTCTTCTATCTTTCGATAGGCAACACCGGATGGCCGATGAGACAAGGTCGCGACAGTAGCCCGCCGCGCTCGTGCGGGAGATCCGCGACTTCCTTCGTCCCTTGCGTTCCCTCTCGTGAAGCAACAACGCTATCAAGGCCACGGCCTCATACTGACTGCCGATGTCGGCGGCGATCCTCAATCGCCGGCCGTGGTTCTGCTGCATGGAGGCGGTCAGACGCGCCGTGCCTGGGGCGTCACCGCGCGTGCGTTGATCGAGGCCGGGTACTACGTGGTCTCACTCGATCTGCGCGGCCACGGAGAAAGCGACTGGGATGCCAACGGCGACTACTCGCTGGATCTGCAGGTCGAAGACCTGCGCGCAGTGCTGCGACAATTGTCAGCACCCCCCGTACTGGTCGGCGCATCGCTGGGCGGACTGATCTCACTGCTCACGGTGGGCGAAACACCGCAGCGCATCGCCAGCCGACTCGTGCTCGTCGATGTCACACCAACGGTCGATCCCGACGGCGAGGCACGCGTACTCGGCTTCATGACCGCGCATCCACGAGGATTTGCCAGCGTCGAGGAAGCCGCCGAAGCGGTCGCCGCCTATCTGCCGCATCGCCCTCGCCCACCCAGCACCGCCGGCCTCAAGCGCAACTTGCGACTGCGCGCAGACGGCCGCTACTACTGGCACTGGGATCCGCGGTTATTCGACCGGTTGCACGCCAGTCCCCAGCAGCAGCGGCTGCGTTACGAAGCAGCCGCAAGGAACGTTCGCATACCGACGCTGCTCATTCGCGGTCAACACAGCGAACTGGTCAATGCCGAGAACGTTCGGCACTTCCTCGAGCTGATCCCCACGGCCCAATTCGTAGACGTCGCTGGTGCCCACCATATGGTGGCCGGCGATCGCAACGACATTTTCAGTGCTGCCGTGCTGCGCTTCCTGGAAGCCCCATGAGCACCGACCCGTGAAGGGAATTGACGGGCTTGTTCATTGTCACAACCCACCGGTCACATCGACCGTACTGCCGGTCATGTAGCTCGCCTCGTCGCTCGCGAGAAATGCCACCACATTCGCAATCTCATTCGGGTGCGCTGCGCGCTTCAGTGGCGTGGTCTGCAGATACCTCTCCTTCACTGCAGGCGGCAGGATCTTGCCCATTCCGGCATCGATCATTGCCGGCGCGATGGCGTTGATCCGGATGCCGTGCTCGGCCAGCAGCCGTCCCATGGTGGCCGTCATATTGATGATCGCCGCCTTGGAAGCTCCATAGTCGATCTGCGAACTGGCAGATCGACCGGCGATGGAGGCGATGTTGACGATGTTGCCGCCTCCTGAATTCCTCATCTGATTCGCGACCTGCTGGCACAGGTACAGGACGGCCGTGACGTTGACCGCCATGGTGCGTTGGATCTGCTGCGGCGACAGCTCCCAGAACGAAATCGAGTTGTAGTAGGCCGCATTGTTCACCAGCAGGCGCAGCGGCCCCACGTCCTGGCTGATCTGTTCGAGCGTCGCAGTGATCGCGGCGATATCGGTCAGATCGCACGAGTAGTGCTGCCATGAGCCCGGCACTGTCGGAGCACGCAAGTCGAGTCCGACAACGCGATAGCCTTCACTTGCCAGTCTCGCTGCAATCGCAGCACCCAGCTCGCCACTGGTTCCGGTGACTAGTGCATTGTTCTGTGAACTCACCGTTCCCCCTTTGAAAGTCGCACCCACAGGCTGCCTCGGGACGCTACGTCGCCGATCACCGCCTGAACGCTAAGCGCACGTCGCCACCGCGGGGCCTATCCTTGGATAGGTGCCCTCCCTACCGCCTCGCGCCGGCAAAGACACTGCCGTAGCGTTCCAGAACAGCCGCCATACTCTCTGCATTCACCTGGGTCAGGCTGTCACTCACAGGTTCCAACGCGAATCCGGGAACACATGCAGGTCAGGTACTTCCGGAAGATTCGCGTACGTGGCGAGAGGGCGACGAATGCGCCTCACCGTCGCCATCGGATCGTGAAAAGAGATGGCGACAGCGCACACCGGATCGCACCGCCGCAGGCGGATCAACCGCACGCGCCTCGCAGCACATCCAGCTCTATTCCCCACTCTCTTGCAACAAGTTCGACATCACTGCCGCACGGACGGGGTGCCGACGGCATCGCCGCTGGGGTTCGATCGAACCGCGGCGCCGGGGCCTGCTGCTGCACGCCGTCGATCTCGATGAAGGATCCGCGGGCGCGATGATGCGCATGCCCGGCCGCTTCGGCGAGCGTCAGGACGGGAGTGACGCAGGCGTCCGTGCCTTCAAATACGTTGATCCACTCATCGCGCGAGCGGGTACGGAAGACGGCAGCAAGCTCGGCCTTGAGTGCAGGCCATTCCCGCCCCTGCGTCTGCTGACTCAGATTCGGATAGCCAGCCGCCTGAAACCGCTGCGCATCGATCCCGAGTTTTTCGAGGAACGCCCGGTAGAACTGCGGCTCGATCGCGGCGACAGCCAGATGCCTGCCGTCCGCAGCTTCGTACACATCGTAGTAGTGCGCTCCGCCGCCGAGCAGATGCGACCCGGTGACGTCCGAGAACTGGCCCATCGCTCGATAGCCGAAGAACATCGCCATGAAGGACAGTGCGCCGTCGATCATCGCGGCGTCGACGACCTGTCCGCGGCCCGAGCGCTGCACCTCGAACACCGCGCACATCACTCCGAAGGCCATCAGCAACCCGCCGCCACCGAAATCACCGATGACATTGAGCGGCACGACAGGTTTGCCTCCTGCAGGTCCGATCTGATGCAGAAGGCCGGTCAGTCCGATGTAGTTGAGATCGTGTCCGGCGCGTTGAGCGAGCGGTCCCGTCTGACCCCAGCCGGTCATGCGCGCGTACACGAGCTGCGGATTGCGCGCCAGACTGACATCCGGCCCGATGCCGAGTCGCTCGGCGACGCCGGGGCGGAATGCTTCCACGAGCGCATCGGCCTTGCCGACCATTTCCAGCAGCGCCTGCACTCCGGCAGGCCGCTTGAGATCGAGCACGATCGAGCGCCGGTTGCGCAGCAGCGGCGAGTTGGCCGGGGTATCGGCGTCGCCGCCCGGGCGTTCGATCCTGACGACCTCAGCTCCCATGTCGGCCAGCATCATGCAGCCGTAGGGTGCGGCACCGAGGCCGGCGATCTCGATGACCTTGAGGCCCGCCAGCGGCCCTGCTTTTCGTGACTCACTCATTTCAGCTTGCGCTCGTCGAGGCCCAGACCGCGGCCGATGATCTCCTTCATGATTTCGGAGCTGCCGGCAAAGATCCGTGACACGCGCGCCTCGGTGTAGAGCCTGCAGATCCGGTACTCCTCCATGTAGCCGGCGCCACCGTGCAATTGCACGCACGCATCGACCACGCGTCCTTCAAGTTCGCTCGCCACGAGCTTCGCGCCGGCAACTTCGTCCGCGGTCAGCCGCCGTGCGTTGTACTCGAGCACACATTGGTCGACGAATGTCTGCGCCGCATCGATCTCTGCGCGCAGACCCGCCAGCACGAAGCGGCTGTTCTGGAACGTGCCGATCGGGCGACCGAAGGCCCGCCGGGACTGCACGAACTCCAGCGTGATATCGAATGCCGTCTGGGCTGCCGCCATCGAGTCGATGGCCGCGATGAGTCGTTCGCCGACCAGGAACTGCTGCAGGTAGCCGAATCCACGCGTGGCATCGCCGAGGACGTTCGACTTCGGCACCCGCACATTGTCGAAGAACATCTCGGAGGTGTCCTGCGCCTTGAGACCCATTTTCTCGAGACGGTTGCCGCGCTTGAATCCCGGCATGTCCGCCTCGACGACGAAAAGACCGATGCCGTAACGCTGATCGGGCACGGTGCGCGCCGCGACAATGATCAGATCTGCGATCTGTCCGTTCGAGATGTAGGTCTTGGAGCCGTTGAGCAGCCAGTGATCGCCGCAGTCGACGGCGCTCGATTTCATGCCGGCCAGATCGCTGCCCGCCCCGGGCTCGGTCATGGCGATTGCCAGGATCGCCTCGCCGCTGACACAACGCGGCAGCCAGCGCCGCTTCTGTTCTTCGTCGCCGAGCTTGCCGATGTACGGCGCGACCAGTCCCGAATGCAGGTTGATGTAGAAGCCCGGCTCGCCATGCCGGATATTTTCCTCGTAGACGATCTGTTCATAGCGGAAGTCGGCGATGCCCGCGCCGCCGTATTTCTCGTCTGCCCACAGGAGCAGGTAGCCCTGCTCGCCACACCTGGAGTACGCCCGCCGATCCACGTAGCCCTGCTTGCGCCAGCCGGCGGCATGCGGCGCAATCTCATTGCAGAAGAACCGGCGCACCGAGGCGCGGAATTCCTCATGCTCGGCATCGAAGATCAGCCGGCGCATCGCTGCTGCTCTGTCTGCCGCCCCGCAGCGTCGTAGAACTTTTCGCCGCGCTGCGCGCGCGAACGCAACCATGCGGACGGCGCAAATCGCGGACCATGCGTGGCCGCCAGCCGGTCGCAGGCCCGCACGAACTGCGGCAGTCCGATCGTCTCGATGAGCGACAGCGGACCGCCGGTCCAGGTCGGAAATCCCCAGCCCAGCACCGCGCCGATGTCGGCATCGGCCGCAGCAGTGAGCACGCCCTCCTCCAGGCAGCGCGCCGTCTCGAGCGCCTGGATATATAAGAGTCGATTGCGGATCTCTTCCTGGGCCGGCTGCAGGGCGTTGGGCGGAAATGCCGTCGCAAGGCCGGGCCAGAGGCGCTTCGGTGCGCCCTCGGGATATTCATAGAATCCGCCGCCCTGGCGGCGTCCCGGGCGCTTGATCTCATGAAGCATGCGCCGCATGACATCGTAGGCGCAGGGACGCACGAAGTCCGCGCCCAGCGCCTCTTCGGCCTGTTTGACGATCTTCCAGGGCAGCTCCAGCGTCACCTCGTCGAGCAAGGCGAGTGGACCGACAGGAAAGCCCGCGCTCTGCGCCGCATTCTCGATGCGCGCGGGCTCGATTCCGTCTTCGAGCATGCGCATTCCCTCGTGGATGAACGTCTGGAAAACGCGGCTCGTGTAGAAGCCGCGCGAGTCGTTCACGACGATCGGAATCATGCGCAGCTGTGCGACGAAATCGAGTGATCGCGCCAGCGTTTCCTCGTTCGTACCCGCGCCCTTGATCACTTCGATGAGCGGCATGCGATCGACGGGCGAGAAAAAATGCAGGCCGATGAACTGCGCCGGTCGCACCGAGGCTTCCGCCAGCTTGCCGATCGGCAGCGTCGAGGTATTGCTGGCGAAGATTGCATTCGCGCCAAGCACGGCCTCTGCCCGCCGGGTCACATCGGCCTTCACCGCGAGGTCCTCGAACACTGCCTCGACCACGAGTTCGCATCCTGCAAGATCCGCATAGTCCGTCGTCGGCCGGATGCGCACGAGCACGGCATCGGCCTGCTCGCGGCTTTGCCTGCCCTTCTCGACCGACTTGTCGAGCAGTCTCGCCGAGTAGTTCTTGCCCTTGCGTGCGAATTCAGGATCCATATCGAGCAGCACGACATCGATACCCGCCAGTGCCGACACGTACGCAATGCCCGCGCCCATCATGCCGGCGCCGAGGATGCCCACTTTGGTGACGCGGGATTTCGGGATACCCGCTGGACGCCGCGCGAGCTTGGCGGCTTCGCCCTTGTTGACGAAGCTCGTGCGGATCAGATTGCGCGAGACCGGATCGCACAGCAGTCGCGCGAAATGCTTCGACTCGACGTCGAGCGCCTTGTCGAACGGCAGCAGCAGGCCCTCGAAGAGGCAGTCGAGGATGGCGATCGGCGCCGGGAAGTTGCGGCGCGTCTGTGCGGCGATGCGCGCCGGGTATTCGCTCATGACGCGCACGACGGCGGGGTTCAACAGCCCGTTGCTGCTGCGATAGCCCTTCACGTCCCAGGCGCGCACCGGATTGGCCGACTGCAGGATCCACTCGCGCGCGGCGTCGATCAGCTGCGATGCAGGCACGATCCGGTCGACCATCCCGAGGTGCAGCGCCTCCGCGGGCGCGACCGTACGTCCCTCGATCAGCAACGGCAATGCCGCATCGAGACCGATCATGCGGGCAAGGCGTTGCGTTCCGCCGGAGCCAGGCAGCAGCCCCACCGTGACCTCCGGCAACCCGACGACCGCTTTCGCATCGTCGACGATCACGCGGTAGTGACAGGCGAGCGCCAACTCGTAGCCGCCGCCCAGCGCGAGCCCGTTGATCGCTGCGACGAACGGCTTGCCGCAGGTCTCCATGCGTCGATGCATCAAGACCGACGGCTTGCGGCTGAATTCGTAGGCTTGCTTGAGCGGCAGCGCGCCGCCCGCAATGCCGAGGATGTACTTGAGGTCGGCGCCGGCCATGAACGCAGGTTTCGCCGAGGTGACGATGGCGCCCTTGATCGCTGCGTCGCCTGCGGCGCGCTCGATGGCCGCGATGAACTCGTCGATGAACTGCGGCGAGACGACGTTCATCGGCTTGTCCGGAACGTCGAGCGTGATGATCGCAATGCCAGCCGCGTCTGTTTCGAGCTTGAGTGTCTTCATTGAGCGGGCTCAGAGTCTTTCGATGATGGTGGCGGTGCCGAGGCCGTTGCCGGCGCAGAGCGTGATGAGCGCCGTGCCGAGGCCGCGCCGCTCGAGTTCGTCGAGCGCGATCCCGAGGATGATGGCGCCGGTCGCGCCGAGAGGATGTCCCATGGCGATGGCCCCGCCGTTGACATTGACCTTGCCAGGATCGAGATCCAGCACGCGCATGTAGCGAAGCACCACCGCCGCGAATGCCTCGTTGATCTCGAACAGATCGATGTCGCGCAGACTCATGCCGCAGCGCTTCAGGAGCTTGTGGGTGACTGCCGCCGGCGCCGTCAGCATGATCGTCGGCTCGCTGCCGATGGACGTGAAGGCCTTGATGCGCGCGCGCGGCTTCAGGCCCGTGCGTTCGCCGAAAGCGCGGTTGCCGAGCAGCACGCCGGCGGCGCCATCGACAATGCCGCTCGAGTTGCCGCCGTGATGCACATGGCGAACGGTCTCGATCTGCGGATACTTCTGGATCGCAACCGCATCGAATCCTGCTGCGCCCTGGGCCACGAACGAGGGCTTGAGCTTCGCCAGCGCATCCAGCGTCGTGTCCGGACGCATGTGCTCGTCGCGATCGAGCACCACTTCGCCCAGCAGGTCGCGCACCGGCGCCACGGAACGCTGGAAGCGGCCTTCCTGCCAGCCGATTGCCGCCCGCTTCTGGCTCTCTACCGCGTAGGCGTCCACGTCGGTGCGACTGAAACCGTCCAGTGTCGCAATCATGTCGGCGCCGATGCCCTGCGGCGCGAAGTAGTTGCGATAGGCCACCCAGGGATCGGCCGACCACGCGCCGCTGTCGGCGCCCATCACGGTGCGCGACATCGACTCGACGCCGCCGCCGATGGTCGCGTCGGAGGCACCCGTCATGATCTGCGCCGCGGCGGCATTGACGGCTTCGAGTGCGGATGCGCAGAACCGATGCACCTGCTGGCCGGCGACGCTCTGCGCATAGCCCGCCGCCAGCACCGCGGCGCGGCCGATGTTGCCGCCCTGCTCGCCCACGGGCTGAGCGCATCCCAGAACGACATCGTCGATGAGTTCGGTGTCGAGCCGGCTGCGCTCGGCAAGCGCCTTGAGCACCTGTGCTGCGAGCTGTGCCGATGAGATTTCGTGCAGCGAGCCGTCGGGACGTCCGCGTCCGCGCGGCGTGCGCACGTGGTCGTAGATGAGAGCGTCGATCATAAATAGCGCACCGGCCCGACACGCCTCGCGTGCGCGGCCAGGCGATGTCTCCTGGTGTCACATGACATACGTGACGCTAGGGTCTCGCCCGCGCGCGCGGACCTACCCAAAGATAGGCGGTGTCTCACGAGCCCCCCACTAGGATCGAAGCTCAAGAGACCGAGGGTTTCCCCGTGCCGGATCCGATCGACATGACACCGCAGGCCCCGGCCGGGCCAGCGCATCGCATCGGCATGTTGACGCTCGTCCCGCACGGCGACGTCGTGCTGCTGCAGATGGATCGCCCCGACAAGCACAACTCACTCACGACACAGTTCTGGGTCGATCTGCCGCAGGCGCTGTCGTACATCGAACACGAATCCGCTGCGCGCGCCATCGTGCTCACCGGCGCTGGCGACAGGGCATTTTCGGGCGGCGGCGATATCGCGGGCTTTGCTGCGCTTACCACGCTGGAACAACGGCGCGCCTACCAGACCCAGGCGATGCACGCGTTTGCAGCACTCGAGCAATGTCCGCTGCCGGTGGTTGCGGCGGTCAACGGCTGGGCACTCGGCGGCGGCTGCGAACTCACCCTGGCCTGCGACATCGTCATTGCGTCCGAACGTGCGACGTTCGGCCTGCCGGAATCCTCGCTCGGCCTGGTGCCCGGATTCGGCGTGCTGCGTGCGCCGCATGTCATCGGCCGCCAGATGACCAAGCTGATGGTCATGGCGGGTGAGCGTCTCAGTGCCGACGAAGCATTGGCCGCAGGCCTCGTGCAGCGAGTGGTGAAGCACGAGCAATTGCTGCCCGTCACGCTGCAACTGGCCGCGAGGATCGCCGCGAATTCATCGCTTGCGCATGCGGTCGGCAAGCAACTGATCGGCCGCGGCATCGATCGCGCCGAGTTCGACTATTCGATCGAGGCGCTGACCCTGCTGCAATGCGCGGACGATGCCCGCGAGGGCATCCAGGCCTTTCTCGAAAAACGCAAACCCCGCTTCCGCCGCCGCTGAGCCTTCATTCCCCGGCCACCGGTGGCTGCACGGGCGCGAGCTTCACCAGCAGATTGCCGCGCGCGGTGACATCACCGGCCGCGACCCGCACTTCCTCCACGATGCCGGCGCGCGGCGCTGTCACGGGCAGTTCCATCTTCATGGCTTCCAGAATCACCAGCACCGCTCCCTTCTCCACGCGCTGGCCTGCCTGGACACAGACTTTCACGACGGCGCCATCGATCGGCGCGAGCGGGTCCACATCGGATTGCAGCGTGGCGGTCTGAACGACACCGCGCACGGGACGCGCCTTCTGCACGTGCCCGAATACGGCGACTTCGATCGTTCCCTGGCTGGTCGAAAGGCGGACACGGCGCTCGCACAATGCGCTCGCGGGTTCCGCTTCGCGCACGACCGGCGCAGGTGCTGACGGCAGCGCGGATCGCGGCAACCAGTCGCGCTCGAGCGATCCGGTGTCGTGCGTGACGGCAACGAAATCGGGCTGAGCGAGCACCTCGCGTAAACAGGGCGCCGTCGTCGGCACGCCCTCCACCTCGAGCGATGCAAGCCCGATCGCGAGCCGCTTGCGTGCGCTTTCGCGATCCGGTCCCCAGGCCTGCAGCTTGCCGAACATGGAGTCGTAGTAGCGGCTGATCGAATCGCCCGCTTCGATGCCGACATCGAACCTCAGCCACGGTCCCAGCGGAGTGCGCATATGCCGGATCGTGCCGCTGTGGGGGCGGAACTGCTCGAATGGATCTTCGGCGGCGATGCGCGCCTGCATGGCACAGCCGCGCATCTGCACGTCCTGTTGCGTGAAGCCGAGCGGTTCGCCGGCCGCAATGCGCATCTGCGCCTGCACGATGTCGATGCCGCTGATGAGCTCCGAAACACCATGCTCCACCTGCAGCCGGGTGTTCATTTCGAGGAAGTAGAAGTCGTCGGTACGCGTCTCGACCAGGAACTCCACCGTGCCGGCGTTGCGGTAGCCGACGTCTCTGGCAAGCATCAGCGCCGCATCGACGAGCGCGCGGCGCAACCCGGGGCTCAGGCCCGGCGCGGGCGCCTCCTCGATCAGTTTCTGGTGCCGGCGCTGTAACGAGCAGTCGCGATCGCCGAGATGCACGATGTTGCCGTGCGCGTCCGCCAGGATCTGCACTTCGACGTGTCGGCCTCGCGGCACGTAGCGCTCGAGATAGACATCGGCGCAGCCGAACGCCGCGTTCGCTTCGCGTGCGGCTGCCTGCAGCCCCGCCTCGAGATCCTCACGGCAGTGAACGATGCGCATGCCGCGTCCGCCGCCGCCGAAACAGGCCTTGATGAGCAGTGGATAGCCGATGCGTTCGGCAGCCTGCACCGCCGCCGCAAGATCCGGCACCGGCCCGGTCGATCCCGGTAGCTGCGGTATGCCGCTGCGCTGCGCGGCCTCGCGCGCGGCCACCTTGTCGCCCATCTGCGCGATGACCTGCGGGGACGGCCCGATGAATATCAGTCCGGCATCGAGTACCACCGAGGCGAACCGCGGGTTCTCGCTCAGCAGGCCATAGCCAGGATGGATCGCATCGGCGCCGCTGCGGCCGGCCACGGCAAGGACACGTTCGGCATGCAGATAGGATTCGCTCGCCGCTGCGGGCCCGAGTCTGTGCGCTTCATCGGCGAGACGCGTGTGCAGCGCGCCGCGATCTTCGTCGCTGTACACAGCGATGCTGCGCATGCCGAGTTCGCGGCAGGCATGGATGATGCGCACGGCGACTTCGCCGCGATTCGCGATCAACACCGAGCGCAGCGGCCTCATCCCCAACGTCCGGTCACTCTCGATGCGCGCTCGCCCCACGCGATATCGATGCTCGCGGCGATGACGGCGCGCGTGCGTGCCGGCTCGATCACATCATCGAGTGCCAGGTGCGCCGCCGCCTCCCAGGGCTCGGACTCGGTGATCCATTCCTGCTCCAGTTGCGCCGCCAATCGTTCTGCGGCGGCTTCGCCCTCTTCACGCGCCACCGTTTCGAGCCGTCGGCGATAGACCGTCTGCACCCCGGCCTCCGGCGCCATGAAGCCCATTTCCGCGGTGGGCCAGGCGAACTGGAAGCTCGGGCACGTCGGGCGACCGCCCATTGCGAAGTGCCCGCCGCCGTAGGCCTTGCGGATCACGATGCCGATCTTCGGCACGCGCGCATCGGCGAGCCGCGAGACCAGCTGTTCGTAGGCGCGCAGAATGCCGTTTCTCTCCGCATCCATGCCGATGAGCAATCCCGGCACATCGTGCAGAAAGACCAGCGGCAGATTGAACGTGTCGCACAGGTGCACGAAATCGTGCTCCTTGCGCAGTGCCGCCGGATCGAGCGCGCCCGCGCCGACGATCGGCTGGTTCGCGACGATACCGACGGGGTGTCCTTCGATGCGTGCGAGCGCGCAGATCAGGCTCGGCCCCCAGTCCGCGCCCCAGGGCAGCAGACTCCCCTCGTCGACGATCGCCTCGAGCACGCGAACCATGTCGTACCCGCACTTCGATTCAGTCGGCACGAGCGACATCAGCTCGTCCGGATCACGTGCCGGTGCGCGCGGCGGCGCAACCGGTGCCGGCAGCGATGCATTCGCGGGCACGTACGACAGGAAGGCGGCAATGGCGTTCATCGCCTGCTGCTCATCATCGACCACCATCAGCGCATTGCCGGCCGCAGTCGCGGCCGCCGGCCCGCCGAGTTGCTGATCGGTGATGTCCTGCGCCAGCGCTGCCTGAACGACGGACGGGCCGGACAACGCCACGGCACCCGTTCTGACCATGACGACGAAGTGCGCCGTCGAGGCGTGGAGCGCGGAGTCGCCATACGAAGGTCCGAGGATGGCGGCGGCGCGCGGCACCGGCGGCTGCCCTTCCGGTGATTTCACGAACGTCCGGAAATCCAGCGGCAGATGACTGAAGCGCCAGCCCATCACGTCCGGGATGCGCCCACCGTCGGCATCGCACAGCAGGACGATCGGAAATCCGCAGCGCTGCGCCTGTTCGATCAGCCGGCCCTGCTTGCGCATGCTGGTCGGCGCTGTCGTGCCGGCAAGCACGCTGGAGTCGATGCCGATGAGGCCGATGCGCCGTCCATCGAGCCGCGCGAATCCGGTCACGACCGCATCGCCCGGCACGTGCCGCGCAGTACGCAGCTCCGGCAGGCCGAGCGCGCCGATCTCGAACCAGGAATCCTCATCGATGAGCATGGCAATGCGCTCGCGCACCGGCAGACGTCCGGACTGCCGGTGACGCACGAGGCCGTCGGGGCCGCCCATCTCCCGCGCCCGCGCCTGCCGCTCGCGCAACTGCGCAAGCTTCGTCTCCATGGGCGACACCGCGCCAGCCGCGTCCGGCGCAGCGGCCGCGGAGGAAGCGCTCGCCGGTGAAGGCTCGCCGGGTGGTTGCTTGTCGATCATCGGCGCACGCTAGGGCGCGCCGGGAATCGCGACGCCTATCTTCCGATAGGCACCGCGGTCGGCGAGGCTCCGATCCTGCCGGACACGGGGCTGCGGCCGCGGGTTCACGCTATGATCGCCATGGCCGCTCACGGACCGATGTGCCGACATATATATGTATAACGCCTTCCGGAGCCGCCATTGGGGATCATCAGAACCAGGCTGACGCCACCGATCGAGTCCGACAGCCTTTTCGAGCGACCGCGACTTCTCAACCGTCTCGCCGAAGTGGAACGGGCGCGGCTCACCGCCGTGCTCGCGCCGGCCGGCTACGGCAAGAGCAGCCTGCTCTCGCAATGGCATCGCCGGCTGCTCGCGTCCGGACGCGCCTGCGGCTGGGTCACGGCGGACGCCTCCGACAACGACGCGGCCGCATTTCTGATGTATGTCGCGGCCGCGCTTGCCGACGCCGGCATCTCGCTCGAGCCGCGACTGGAAAGCATCCTGCGCACGGACGCGTTCACGCCGCCGGAATTCCTCACCAACGTCATCATCAAAGCGCTCGAACGCAGCAGCAGCGGCGCCTATCTGTTCATCGACGACGCCCACCTGCTCGCTCCCGAGGCGACGCATGCCCTGAGCCGGCTGATCGAACAGGCGCCGGCGAACACCGGCTTCATCACCGCCTCGCGCTCGCTGCCCGATCTGCATCTGGCACGCGCCAGGGCGCGCGGACAACTGCACGAGGTGCAGGCCGAGGACCTGAAGTTCACGCTCGGTGAACTGCGCAGCTTCGTGGCCAGCACAGGCACCTTGGGTCTCGACCCCGACGACGTGAGCGAACTGCAGCAGCGGACCGAAGGCTGGATTGCCGGCCTGAAGCTCGCGACGCTCGCCCTGCGCCGCGGTCCGAGTGCGAAAGAAGTGCTGGCATCGTTCAGCGGCAGCAACCGCTCGGTCTCGGATTTCTTTGCGGAGGAAGTGTTCTCCTCACAGCCGCCCGAGGTACGGGAATTTTTGCTCAAGACATCGATCCTCGATCGCTTCTGTCCGGCGCTGTGCGAAGCGGTGACCGGGCACGCCGATGCACGACGCAAGCTCTACGAGATCGAGGAACGGGGACTGTTCCTGCTGCAGCTCGATCAGGAGCGCCACTGGCATCGCTATCACCACATGTTCGAGACATTCCTGCAGCGACGGCTCAGCGACGCCGATCCGCTGGCTCATCGCGAACTGCACCTGCGCGCAAGCAACTGGTTCTGGGAGGCCGGCCAGCCGATCGATGCGATCGAGCACGCGCTGAAAGCGCGCGCCACCGAGCGTGCCGCCGAACTGCTCGAACGGCGCTGCCACGAACTCGCCTATGTCGGCAAGATCCGCCTCGTTTCGAAGTTCGCCGCGCAGATTCCTGAAGACGTGCTGCGCCGTTATCCCGGCGTGCTGCTGACGCTGGCCTGGCTGCTGACGCGCGCGCTGCGCTTCGAGGAAGCCGCTCGCCTGATCGATGCCGCGGGACAGCGGCTCGCGGCAATAGAAGCGGCCGGCCGGCTTCCCCAGGGCGAGCTGCGCAAGCTGCGCTATCTGCTGCTGCACCGGGAAATGGTGCTGGCGACCGCCCGCGACGACATGGCCGACGTGGAGCGGCGCTGCGAACACCTGCTGGCCGAGTACCCCGAAGAACAGCATCCCTATCTCAAGGGAACGATCTACGGCCACCTGATGGTGGCGCGCCGCAATCAGTACAAGCTCGCCGACACCGAACGGCTGCACGCGGTCGTCCAGGGAATTCTCAGGCGCTCGGTGTATAGCTTCGCCTCGGTCGGCCTGCAGGCGAGCGTCGGGCCGGCCCTGTTCCTTGCCGGCCGCACGGCGGCGGCGCGCCTCGTGCTCGAACAGGGTCGTGACGAAGGCATGCGCTTCAGCGGCCGAAGCTCTTCCGCGACCGCTGTGTGCTCGTTGCCGCTCGCCGAAGTCGCCTACGAGAACAATGAGCTCGCCCTGGCGGAACAACTCGTGGACGAGGCCATGCAGTCGGCGCTCGACTTCGGATTCGTGGACCAGTTGCAGTCCGTGTTCGTCACCCGGATGCGACTGTTCCTGGCGCGCAACGATATCGACGCGGCGATCCATACGCTCGACCAGGGCATGGCCATCGCCATCGAGCGGGATCTGGTGCGTCTGCGCCGCGCCCTGGCGGAGCAACGCGTGCGGATGCTGGTCGACAGCGGCCAGCCCGACGAAGCCGAGCGCTACGCGGCCGGCCACGGCATCAAGCTGTCGGATCGCGCGCCGCTGCCGGGCGACACGGTCACCTCGGGCGATGAATTCGCCGCCATCGCCTGGGTGCGGCTGGCCGTGACAGGCGACCGCCTGTTCGAAGCCACGACCGTCGCGCGCCAGTGGCGCAGCTTCTGTGCGACGCGCGGCGCGGCGCTGTCGCTCATTCGCTGGAACATCCTGCTTGCGCGGATCCACCTCACCGGCGGCAACAAGCTCGCCGCGCAACGCTCCCTGCGCGAAGCGCTGAGCCACGGCGCCACCTGCCGCACGCTGCGCAGCTTCATCGACGAGGGTGCGGTGATTCGTCCGCTGCTCGGCTCGCTTGCACCCATCGACACAGCGAACCTTCATCCGACAGATGCATTCGCCAGCGAGATCCTGGCGGCGCTCGACAGCGTCGATCTCAATGCACGGATGCCGGCGACGCAGGAAGCGGAAGCAGAAGGTCTGTATGGCCGCTTCAGTCAGCGCGAGCGGGAGATCCTGAGCCTGGTGGCGTCGGGGCTGCGCAATCGCGAAGTCGCCGACCGTCTCGGCATGACGGAAGGAACCGTCAAATGGCACCTGCAGCAGGTCTACGACAAGATCGGCACGCGGCGTCGCCAGCATGCGGTCGAGCGCGCGCGGCGCTTCGGTCTCATCGGTCCATAGATCCGACGGCGAGCGCTATCTTTCGATAGGTGTCGGTGCGGCAACCCGCTCAGGAGACTGCGGTCTCCACTTACGAGCGCGGGACAACAATGAAAGCACTGATGCTGACGCGGACCGATGGACCGGCATCGACATCGCTGCAGGATCTCGACATGCCCACCCCGGCCGCGGGCGAGGTCCGTGTGTCGTTGCGCGCAGCGTCTCTCAACTATCGCGAGCTGTGGATTTCGCGCGGGCAGTATCCGGGGATGAAACTGCCGAGCGGACTCGGCGCCGATGGCGCCGGCGTGATCGATGCCGTCGGGCCAGGCGTCGACGCTGCGCTCATCGGGCGCGAGGTCGTGCTCTATCCGGGACTCGGCTGGGGCGACAACCCCAACTATCCGGCGCCGGGATTTTCGCTGTATGGCATGCCGCTGCCGGGCACGCTCGCGCAATTCATCTGTGTGCCGGCCGCCAATGCGTTCGACAAGCCGGCATTCCTGAGTTTCGAGGAAGCGGCGTGCCTGCCCACCGCCGGCCTGACGGCATGGCGCGCGCTCACGGTGAAAGCGCGCGTGGCCGCAGGCGAGCGCGTGCTGGTCACCGGCATCGGCGGCGGCGTGGCGACCTTTGCCTGCAAGTTCGCGCTCGCGCTCGGCGCCAGAGTATTTGTCACCAGCGGCTCCGCAGAAAACCTGCGCCAGGCCGAAGCCCTCGGCGCCAGCGGCGGTGTGAGTTATCGCGAGGACAAGTGGGGCAAGGCGCTCGGCAAGTTGAGCGGCGGTCTCGACGTGGTCATCGACGGCGCACCCGCATCCTCGCTGGCACAGTACACGCGCTGCCTGAACCTCGGCGCACGCGTGGTGGTGTACGGCTCCACCGGCGGCGCCGAAGCGAGCTTCAGCGCACCTGAGCTGTTCCTGCGGCACGCCGCCATTCTCGGCACCGCCATGGGCACGCCGGAGAATTTCCGCGACATGCTGCGTTTCGTGGACGCACAGCGACTGCAGCCAGTCATCGATCGACGCTACACGCTCGATGAGTCCCGCGAAGCCCTGATCGCGCTGGAAACCGAACATCGCATGGGCAAGATCGTCGTGACCATGCAGGCACCGCAATGAACTCGCTGTTCGATGTCAGCGGCCGCACCGTCCTCATCACCGGCGGCGTCAACGGGCTCGGGCGCATGATCGCCGAAGGCATGCTGTGCGCCGGCGCAAAGGTGTACGTCACGACGCGCAAGGCCGACGCCGTCGACACCGCGCAGCGCGAACTGTCGGCACTGGGTGATTGCACCGTGCTCGCCGCGAACCTGACTGATCCGAAGGGTGCCACGGCGCTCGCCCAGGAGATCATGACGCGCGAACCGGCACTGAACGTCCTCATCAACAATGCCGGCAAGACCTGGGGCGCGAAGCTGGAAGCGTTTCCGGACAAGGCCTGGGCGCCGGTCTTCGACGTGAACGTGCAGGTCCCTTTCACGCTGATCCGCGATCTGCTCGGTCCCCTGCGCAAGGCCGCATCCGCCGAGGATCCCGCGCGCGTGATCAACATCGGCTCGCTCGCCGGCACCGTGGTCGAACGCATCGATGCCTTCTCGTATGCGGCGAGCAAGGCCGCGATTCACCATCTGTCGCGCGTTCTTGCGGCCGAACTCGCCGACCAGCACATCACGGTCAACGTGGTGGTGCCCGGCTACTTCCCGACGCACATGACCGCCCACATCCGCGAGGCGCCGGCCGAACTCGAACAACTCGTGCGCCGCGTACCGCTCGCGCGACTCGGTCATGCCGATGACATCGTGGGCGCCTGCCGGTTTCTTTCGTCCCGCGCCGGACGTTATCTCACGGGGTCGGAACTCTACGTCGATGGCGGCATGGCCGGCTGCCGCTGACCATCGTGCGATCCGCAGCGGGTCTCGCACGCGCAGCCAACGCACCGGGCAGGAATCATGAAAACGAATTCGGTTGATACAGCGGACACGCAAGATTCTCAGGCATCGCGTGCGCAACGCCACCTGGCCGCCGCTCAGCTTGAGGCCGGCACGGTGCCGGGCATTGCCACGGACACGCCCGTTCTCGCGATCGGGTCGGTCGGCATCATCGGTGCTGGAACGATGGGCGGCGGCATCGCGATGAACTTCCTGAACGCGGGCATCCCGGTCACGCTGGTGGAGACCAGCCGGGAAGCACTGAATCGCGGCATCGGCATCATCCGCCGGAACTATGAGAACAGCGCCGCCAGGGGACGCATCACGCAAGACCAGGTCGATGCGTGCATGGCGCTGATCACGCCGGTGCTGGAGCTCGATGCACTGGCCGGCGTCGATCTCGTCATCGAGGCCGTGTTCGAAAACCTGGCACTCAAGAAGACCATCTTCCAGCAACTGGATCGCATCTGCCGGCCCGGCGCGATCCTGGCGACGAACACCTCCTTTCTCGATGTCGACCAGATCGCCTCCGTCACGTCACGACCCGACTGGATCCTCGGACTGCATTTCTTCTCCCCCGCCAACGTCATGCGATTGCTGGAAATCGTGCGCGGCGCCCGGACCTCGCGCGAAGTCATCGCCACCGCCATGGCGCTTGCCCGCAAGATCGGCAAGGTCGCGGTGCTGAGCGGCGTCTGCCACGGCTTCATTGCCAATCGCGTCATGGCGACCCGCAGTGTGCAGGCCGATGCACTGATCCTCGAGGGAACCGATCCGGCCGACGTCGACCGCGCGATGCGCGACTACGGTTTCGCCATGGGACCGTTTCAACTGGCCGATCTCGTCGGCCTCGATGTGATTGCCAGCGGCAGCAGCGGACGGACTGTTGCGGGCGATCTGGTGACGCTCGGCCGCCTCGGCCAGAAAAAGAACGGCGGTTACTACGACTATGACGACAAGCGCAATGCCACTGCCTCGCCCATCGCCGCCGGCGTCATCGCCGATGCGATGCGCGCGCGGGGAGTGGAACGGCGAGCAGCGCTCAGCCCCGAAGACATCCTCGCGCGCCTGCTCTATCCGGTCGTCAACGAGGGCGTGAGGCTGCTCGAGGAAGGCGTCGCCCTGCGCGCGTCCGACATCGATGTAGCGCTCACGCTGGGCTACAGCTGGCCCGCGCAGACAGGCGGACCCATGTTCTGGGCAGACACGGTCGGTCTGTCGAGGATCGTCGCCGACATGGACGCACTGCGAGGCCGCTTCGGTGACAGCTTTGAACCCACACCGCTGCTGCGGCGCCTCGCGGTGCAAGGCGCGCGTCTGACACAAGATTGAGAGGCGGGAGTACGAATCGCATGAGCCTCAAAGGCAAGACCCTGTTCATCACTGGCGCGAGTCGCGGCATCGGACTTGCGATCGGCCTGCGTGCCGCCCGCGACGGCGCGAATGTCGTGATTGCGGCCAAGACCTCGCAGCCGCATCCAAAACTGCCGGGCACCATCCACAGTGCGGCCGGGCAGATCGAAGCGGCCGGCGGTCGCGCCCTGCCCGTGGTGGTAGATGTGCGCGATGAGGCATCGGTGCGCGAGGCGGTCAATGCTGCGGTGAACCGTTTCGGCGGCATCGACATCTGCGTCAACAATGCCTCGGCCATCAGTCTCACCGGCACGCTGGAGACGGACATGAAGCGCTACGACCTGATGCATCAGGTCAACGCGCGTGGCACCTTCCTCGTCTCACGCCTGTGCATCCCGCATCTGCGCAAGGCCATAAATCCCCATGTGCTGGCGTTGTGTCCGCCGCCACAGCTGCGTCCTGAATGGTTCGCCGCCCATCCGGCCTATACCGCATCGAAGTACGGCATGAGTCTGTACATGATGGCGATGGCCGCCGAGTTCCGGCATGAAAGCATCGCCTTCAATGGTCTGTGGCCGCGCACGCCCATCGCGACCTCGGCCGTGAAGTTTGCAGTCGGCGGGGAGCAGGTGATTTCACGTTCGCGCACACCGGACATCCTTGCCGATGCGGCGCATGCAATCTTCTGCCGTCCCGCGCGCTCGGTGACCGGGCAGTTCTTCCTCGACGATGAAGTGCTGTGGGCCGAAGGCGTTACCGATCTGAGCCGCTACGCGTGAAGCTCTGCTGCGGCGCTGGCGGTCGATCTCTTCGTGGATCCCGCCGCGCCTGCGCCGCCGGGAGTCCGCGTGGGTCACTTCGGTTCGATCTGAGGATCGGCCATTGTCTGCAGCGGCCTCAGTCGATGAGCTTGCGCAGTTCCCGGATCGTGGCGCTGAGTTGCGCCGGCGGCTCGGGCAGGAAACCTGCGATGCTCGACAGCACGCCGAGCTTCAGGAACGTGCCGAGCCTGGCCTTGGGCAGTCGGCCGTTCATCGCATCGTCGATGACCGAGTACTCGGTATTGGCGATCAGCGTGCGCAGGAAATGCAGTTCGGCCCTGGCAAGTTTGTTCGGTCCCTCGGCGACGAGATCGTCGAGAAAAGGCGTCACGTGCGAAATCGCGATGTCGTGCAGGATGGCGTAGATGCTGCTGTCCAGACTCGACGAAAAATAGACCGGCGCCAGCTCCTTCGAGTATTCGCGCTTGCGCCGGATGATCTTCGTCAGCTGGTCGATGCGGCTCAGGACTTCCTCGACGCTGCGTGGACCTGCGCCCGCGCCTTCTTCGGCGATCAGATCGTAGAAGAACTCCTTGATCGCCGTGCCGATCATGGCCTCGCGATTGTCGAAGTAGAGATAGAGCGTGCGCAGCGCGACATCGGCCCGCTCGCTGACGTTCCTGATCGTCGCGCCGCTGATGCCGCTTTCCTCGATGATCGCAAGCGTCGCCGCGATGATGCGGGCGCGCCGCTCTTCCATCGCCTTGGATTTATAGGTGCGACGGGCAGGCTTCGCTGCACC
This sequence comes from Povalibacter sp., assembly GCF_036520495.1. GTDB lineage: Bacteria > Pseudomonadota > Gammaproteobacteria > Steroidobacterales > Steroidobacteraceae > Steroidobacter. Next base: position 21,554 of record NZ_DATDJO010000013.1, read on the forward strand.
CATCCTGGTTTTCCTTGTTCTTGTCACTGCGTCCTACCTCACTTTGGTCGACTCATCCCACGAATCCAGAGGACAACATGAAACCGATGATCGAGAGAAAGCTCGCCGTGATCACCGGCGGCTGTGGCGGCATGGGCATCGCGTGCGCCCGGGAGTTCGGCCGCTCGCACGATCTGCTGCTCGCCGACATTTCGGCGCAGCGGCTCTCGCAGACCGAAGCGCAGCTGCGTGACGACGGATACCTCGTGCACGCCTGCGTCGCAGGCGATCTGGCCGACCCCGCGACGATTGGCAGGCTCATGGAGGCCATCGACACGCATGGGCGCCTTGGCGTACTGCTGCACACCGCCGGCGTGTCATCCGGCATGGCGGAATGGGAGCGGATCATCCGCACCAACGTCATCGGCACGCGCCTGCTCCTGGACGCGATCGAATCGCGCCTGTCGATGGGCAGCGTCGCCGTGCTGATCGCTTCCATCGCAGGCCATCTCGCGCCGGCGGACCGGGAAGTCGATGCCCTGCTCGCCTCGAACACACCCGCTGCAACCCTCATCGAAGAAACAGGCAAACACCTGCGGCGCCTCGTGGCAGCAAGGGCGCCGAACGCCTCATTCGCATACTCCGGGCTGAGCGGCCCCGCGTACGGCGTGTCGAAGCGGGCGACCATTCGCGAAGCCGCGCTGCGTTCGACGGCATGGGCAGCCAGGGGCGCCCGCATCGTCTCGATCTCTCCGGGCATCATCTGGACGCCGATGGGCCGATACGAAGTCGAGCACGGACAGGCCGCCGGCGAGGTGCTGGCGCAGACCGCATTGCGGCGCTGGGGCACGTCCATGGACATCGCGCAGGCCGCCGCCTTCCTGGCGTCCGACAATGCATCGTTCATCACCGGCACTGACCTGCGCATCGACGGTGGCATGGTGCCCCTGCGTCTTGGCGAATTGGTTTGAGTCTATCGCTTCGTTGCCTCTCCATGTGTCTGCGCGGCCTCCTGGGATTGGAGTAACCGCGCCGAGGTGATGACATAGGCACGAATCGATTCGGCCTGCTCGGGGTTCAGACTTGCGGCGAATGAGATCATCCCGCGCGACTCGAGCGCGCCCTCCAGGACGACGTTCGCGAACGATTCCCGGCTGATCGACATCGGCGAGCGTCGCAGGTCAGGCAGGATGCCCGTCGAGAGCAGCGAGGCACCGTGGCAACGACCGCAGTACGTACTGTACAGCGAGCGTCCCTCATCGAGGCGCGCCTGCGGCCACTGCTCGGCGGTCGTCACCGCAGCAGGCAACGCAACCGGTGTGTACGCCGGCAGTTGCGCACTGCCATTGATCTTGAACGCCAGCACCCGGCCATGGGGCGCGGCGAAGGCAGGCTTCAGCGCCGGCAAGGCCAGCGGTACGGCGCCGCCGTACCCTGCCATCACGGCGACGAACTGCTCGCCGTTCACCCGATACGTCACCGGTCCGCCGATGACGCCGGTGTGCGTGGAATAGCTCCACAGCCGCTCGCCGCTGCTCGCACGAAACGCCTGCAGCTGCTGATCGGCCGTCCCCTGGAATACCAGATCGCCGGCCGTTGCGAGCACACCGCCATTCCAGGGGCCCGCGTGTTCGACATGCCAGGCTTCCTTCTGCGTCACCGGATCCCACGCGATGAGACGACCCTTGAGCATGGTCGCGATTGCCGCGCGTTGCGCCGGGTCGTCCGGCGCGCCCAGCAGGCTGAAATCTATCCCTGAGTTGACCGCGTGCGGGCGGAACTTGAAATCGGGATCGTCGCGATACGCCATCGGCAGTTCCTGCGCCGGGATGTACGCAAGCCCGGTGCTGGGGCTGAAAGCCATCGGCTGCCAGTTGTGAGCACCGGCGCCGCCAGGCGCGGCGATGAACGTGGTGTTCGCGTAGCGGGCGTCCGCCGTCTCCTGCGGACGGCCGGTGACTGGGTCGATGCCGGTGGCCCAGTTCACCGGCACGAAATTGCGCGCCGACACCAGCTTGCCGGTCTCGCGATCGATGACATAGAAGAAGCCGTTCTTCGGCGCCTGCAGCAGCACCTTGCGCTTCTTGCCGTCGATGAGCAGTTCAGTGAGCGTGATCGTCTGGTTGGCGTTGTAGTCCCACGTCTCGCCCGGATTCACCTGGTAGTGCCACAGGTACTCACCCGTGTCGGGCCGCAGCGCGATGATCGAGCAGAGAAACAGGTTGTCGCCCTTGCCATCGGAACGGATGCGCTGGTTCCATGGCAGGCCGTTGCCCGTACCGACATAGAGCTGATCGAGTTCCTGGTCGTAGACGATCGAATCCCAGGCGGTGCCGCCGCCGCCGTACTTGTACCAGTCGCCGAACCAGGTCGGCAGCGCCTTCTCCGCCAGGACCTTGTCGGACGCCGCGCCATCCGGTCCCTTCGCCGGATCGCCGGGCACGGTATAGAAACGCCAGGCGAGCTTGCCTGTCTCGGCGTCGTACGCGCTCACATAGCCACGCACGTTGTGGATGTCCGCACCGCCGTTGCCGATGATGACCTTGCCTTTGACCACACGCGGCGCGCCGGTGATGGTGTAGGCCGACGTCGGATCCGTCGTCGCGACGGACCAGACCGGTTTGCCCGTGGCGGCATCCAACGCAATGAGACGGCCATCGAGCGCGGCGACGTAGACCTTGCCGCGGTAGACCGCGACGCCTCGATTGACGACATCGCAGCAGGCGTTGACCGCCACCGCGCCAGGCACCTGCGGATCGTAGCTCCACAGCTGCTTGCCGCTCGCCGCATCGAGCGCGACCACCTTGCTCCAGGCGGTCGAGGTGTACATCACGCCATCGACGACGATCGGCGTTGCCTCCTGGCCGCGATTGGTGTCGAGATCGTGGAACCACGCGAGTTCGAGCTTGCCGACATTGTCGGCGTTGATATCCGCCAGCGGACTGAAGCGCTGCTCGCTGTAAGTGCGTCCGTAGCTCAGCCAGTTGTCCGCCTCCGAGTCCGCACGCAGCAGGCGTGCATCGTCGACGTCCGCAAACGCGGCTGGCGCGGGGGCGACGCCCTGGTGCTGCTGACATGCGCCGAGCAAGGCCGCGACGACCAGCGTCGTGATACGCAATGGAGTTGTCATGGTGCGTAAGCCCGATCAGACCAACGAAAAGCCGGGATAGCCGAGATCGCGTTCCTGCAGGCAGCGCTCGCGATAGGCGGCGTAGCCACCGACGTAGGCGAGAATGGCTCTGGGCTTGCCGGGAACATTCGTGCCGACATACCAGCTGTTCGCGTTCTCCCAGAGCGTTCCCTTGACGAGGTCGTTGACCTGTCGGCCCCACTGCTCCTCCGCGGAACGCGTCGCTTCGCAGCGTCGCACGCCGTTCTTCTGGCAATGACCGATCAGTGCAGCGATCCACTCGACCTGCATCTCGTTCGTCATGACGACGTTGGTCAGCACGGACGGACTGAGCGGTCCGCCCACCATGTAGAGATTGGGAAAGCCATGGATGCTGATACCCAGATGCGAGTGCGGGCCGGGCGCCCAGCTCTTCTTCAACGATTCGCCACCCAGGCCGCGCACGTCGATGCTGGTCAGCGCACCGGTCAGCGCATCGAAACCGGACGCGCAGATCAGCACGTCGAGCTCGATCAATCGCCCGCCGACGATGACGCCTTCCGGCGTGAATCGCTCGATCGGCTCGGCCTTGAGATCGATGAGATCGACATTGTCCCGGTTGAATGTTTCGTAGAAATCGGTACCGACTGTGCAGCGCTTGGTGCCGTACGCGAAACCGCGCGGCACCAGCTTCTCGGCGGTGCGTCGATCCTTGACGATCGTGCCGATCTTGCTGCGCAGAAAGTCGGCCGCTTCCTCGTTGACCGCCACATCCGCCATCGCATCACAGAACGCCCAGCCGACCACGCCGCCACCATTCTCATAGCGCGCCTCGTAGATCTCGCGCCGCCGCTGCGGCGTGAAATCGGAAGCCTTCTGGAACATCGTATCGTTGATGGCGTCATCCAGCATGATGTCGCCGCCTCCCCATCGCTGGCAGTTCTGCAGCCGCTGCCGGGTCAGGTCGCGATTCTTCTGCCACCACTCATAATCCCCGTCCGTCAGCGGCCGATTGCGCGCGGGCGCGTAGAAATTCGGCGTGCGCATCAACACCGTCAGGCGCTCGCACTGCTGCGCAATGATCGGGATGGCCTGCACGGCGGAGGAGCCCGTGCCGATGATGGCCACGCGCTTGCCGGCGAAATCCGGCGCACGCTCGGGCCAGCGGGCCGTGTGAATCACGGGTCCCTTGAAATCCTTGATTCCGGGGATGTCGGGCATGATCGGCGTCGTGATCGGACCGGCCGCCGAGAAAAAATGCCGCGCCCGATAACTCTCGCCGCCTTGCGTGCGGAACGTCCACCAGTTGTTCTTGTCGTCGAACACCGCCGAGATCACGCGCGAGTTGAAACGGATATCACGACGCAGATCGAGCTTGTCGGCGGCCCACCCCAGGTACGCGCAGATCTCGTCGCGCTTCGCGTAGCGCTCGCTCCAGCACCATCCTTCGTCCAGCAGTGGCGAGAACGTGTAGCAGTAGACGAGGCTTTCGACATCGCATCGCGCGCCCGGGTAGCGATTCCAGTACCACGCGCCGCCCACGTCCGGCGCCGCTTCCAGGGCCAGCACCTTGAGCCCGTTCTCACGCAGGCGATACAGGCCGTGCAGTCCCGCGAATCCCGCGCCGAGCACGAGCACGTCCAGGATATTTTCAGTTGATGTTGGTTCAGACATGTTCTTTTCTCCGAAGCTGCGCAGGTTCTGTTTCCGGGCGGTCGCTCAGCTCGACCACACGGGCGCGCGACGTTCGACGAACGCCTTCGCCCCTTCCTGGTAGTCGCTCGAGGACAGCACCCGTGCGACGGCATCGTCCTGGACTGCGCGGATCTCCGCCTCGCACAGGTCCGACGCATAGCGCGTGACGCGCAGGCTTTCGCGTACCGCGACCGGCGAATTCGTCGCGATGAGTGTCGCAATCGTCAATGCTTCTTCGCGCTCGGCGCCCTGCGCGGTCACGCGGTTGACGAGACCGACTTCGTACGCGCGCCGCGCCCCGAGCGGCTCGCCGGTCACGATCATCTCGATCGCGAGCGGCCGCGACAGGCACCGTGTGATCCGATAAGCGCCGGCGGCACCTGCGATGAGCCCGCGCTTCACTTCCGGGAAGGCGAAGCTCGCCGCTTCACCGGCCACGACCAGGTCGCATGACAAGGCAAGTTCAACACCGCCGCCCATCGCCGGACCCTGCACGGCGGCGATCCAGGGCTTGGACTTCGGCGCGTACACGAAGCCCGCGAAGCCGGTCTGGGGACGCGCGACCTCCATGATGTTGCCGGCGGCCACCGTCTTGAGGTCGACACCTGCGCAGAAGGTGCTGCCCGCCGCCGCGAGCACCGCGACGCGGATGGACTTGTCGGCCTCCACCTGGGCCACCAGCGACTCGAGCGTGCGCGCGACCGCACCATTCACGGCATTGCGCGCAGCCGGCCGATTCAACGTCACGACCGCGACGTGTTCTCCGACCCGCTCGAACTGCACCTCATCGTTTGCCGGCATGTTCATGCTTTGGATCTCCAGATGACGAGGCCATCGAGCGCTTCGATCTCGTTGCCTCGCACGAGCAGCGGATTGACTTCGAGCGAGTCGAGGGTCGGACCGAGCGCGAGCGCGGCGTCGCCGATACTCACGATGACGGCAGCGAGACGGTCGAGGTCCGTGGCTGCCGAGTTGCGAAAGCCTTCCAGCAGCTGGCGGCCGCGCAGGCGTCCCAGCAGGTCGCGAACCTGCGCGCGATCGACCGGCAGCGTGGCAATGGCCACATCCGCGAGCAGTTCGACCAGCACGCCACCGAAGCCGATCGTGATCGTGGGTCCCCACGCCGGATCGCGTCGTACACCTACCAGCAGTTCGACGCCGCCGTGGCGCATCGGCGAGGCGATCACGCCGTCGATGCGGGCGTCCGGCCGGTGCGACTTCACGGTGCTCAGCAGTTCGTCATAGGCTCGGGGCGCATCGGCGGCAGCGACATTCAGGCGCACGCCGCCCACTTCCGTTTTGTGAGCGATGTCGGGCGAGAGAATCTTCAACACGAGCGGATCGGACAGGCCGAGCGACTGCGCGTCCGTACCGCAGCGGATGATCTTCGCCGGGATGACGGGAACGCCGTGACCTGCGAGAAAGTCGAGCACCGCCCGCTCGTGCGTGAGCGCGGGCACGGGCTGCGCATCGCGGTCGCCATACTTCGGCAGGTGCAATGGCCGCGACGGCGAATCGAGTCGTTGCGACCACCAGGCTGCCTTGCCGACGGCGCGCAGCATCGGATCGATGCCGCACACCACGTGCGGCAGTCCGTACTGCGCAATCGCGCGGCGCGTCACGTCGGTGAGCGTCTTGACAGTCGTCAGCACCATGATCGCGGGCTTGTCGATCGTACTGACGGCGCGTCCGATCGCCGCCAGACCCGCCGGCAGCGACACGGCGCCTTCGACGATTGGAATGCCGATGTTGATTCCGATGATGCCGATGCCGGGTGCAGAGGCCGCGACCGGAATCAGCCGCTCGAGCAAGGCGGGATCGCGCACCGCTGCGCCCGTGACGTCGAGCGGATTCATCGAGGAGGCGAACTCCGCGATCAGCGTCTTCAGCACATCGGTCGTCTCGGCGGGAAAGGCGGGAACGCTGGCACCGCCGGCCTCGGCGCCGTCGGCCACGAGCGTGCAGGCGCCACCAGAGATCGAAATGAATCCGAGGCCCGGCGCGGGCAGCGGACCAGTCGCCGCCAGAAGGCCCGCCGTGATGATCAGATCCTCGACGCAATGGACGCGGATCACGCCGAGGCGCTCACACACGGCATCGAAGACCTTGTCGTCGCCCGCCAGCGATCCGGTGTGAGCCATCGCCACTTCACCCGCGAGCTGGCTGCGGCCGATCTTCAGCATCACGATCGGCTTGCGCTGCTGCCGGCAGCGCTGGGCGGCTCGTGCGAACGCATCCGGATTGCGGATCGATTCCGCGAACACGGCGATCGCGCGCGTGTCGGGGTCATCGACGAGATAGTCGATGACATCGGCAAGGCTGAGCTGTGCCTCGTTGCCCGTCGCCGCGACGAAGCTCGTACCGATGTTCTGGCTGTGGGCAAACTCGTGCAGTTCGCTCGCGGTCGCCCCGCTCTGCGACACGATCGCGATGCACGGCGGCAGCAGCGGCAACACCGCCGGTATCGACGATACGGGCGCACGCGCGCTGACGTTGTTGTAGCCGAGCGAATTCGGGCCCCAGATATTCATCCCGAGTTCGCGCGCCTTCTCGAGCAGTTGCTGCTGCAGCTTCACTCCCTGCTCGCCGATTTCCGCGTAGCCCGAAGTCAGGATCGCCGCGTTGCGGATGCCCGCAGCCGCTGCATCCTCGAGCGCTTCGATGACAGCCGCCTGCGGCACGAAGATGAAGGCGACGTCGATCTCGCGCCCGATGTCGCGACAGGTTCGATAGCCGGTGAGGCCCATGACATCGACGCCACCGCGATTGACCGCGGCGACGTAACCCTCGAAGGCGAAATCGCGCAGGTTCTGCACGATGAAGCCCGTCCAGGCGGACTTCTCCGTCGCTCCGACCAGCGCGATGCTGCGCGGGCGGAACAGTTTCGTGAGCGGGTGCTCACGCGTATGGTTGTTGGCAATGGTGGCGTTCATGGTTCGGTCTTCAGCTCTCGATCGTGGCAGTGAGACGTTCGATCGCCTCGGCGAACTCCTGCTTGAACTCGCGCACCACAGCGCTCGCCGAACGCACCGAATCGATGAGGCCGACGCCCTGCCCCACCCAGTAGCTGACGAGGTCTTTGGCGAGCGCATTGCCCGAGTCCGCCGCCTTGTCGATGCGTGCGAACGTCGGGATGCTGATCATGGCCATGATCGGCATTGGCAACGCGCCGGGGCTGTTCGGTCCGTCCCAGGCCTCGTGCCAGCTCGAGCGCAACTGCCGGCTCGGTTTGCCGGTACGCGACTTGGAACGGATCGTGTCGCGCGAGGTGGCGGCGATCATTTTCTGTTTGAACGTTTCCGTCGTCTCCGCCTCGGCGGTCGCGAGCCACACCGAACCTGTCCACGCGCCAGCCGCGCCCATCGCCATGCAGCCCGCCATCTGCGCGCCATTCATGATGCCGCCCGCGGCGAGCACGGGAACGTTGCGAATGGACTTGATGGCCTGGATCACCTCCGGCACGAGCACGAGGGTCGAGACCTCGCCGCAATGCCCGCCGGCCTCACCGCCCTGCGCGATCAACAGATCGACGCCCGCCTTCACCTGGCGAATCGCATGTTCCTTGGCACCGACGAGCGCGCCGACCGGAATGCCATGACGCCGCGCGCGTTCGAGCATCGACGGCGGCGCAATGCCGAGTGCATTGACGATGAGACGGATCGGATGGCGGAAGGCCACATCCATGAGCGCTTCGCCGACTTCCGGCAGCGTGGCCGGCGGCAACTGGTCGATGACATCGCTGGGCTCGGCCGCGATGCCGTGCTTGCGCAGCAGCTCCACGGCGAAATCGATGTGCTGACTCGGCACTCTGCTGGACAGCGTGGACAGATCGGTGCCGACCGTGAGGGCCTGATTTTCCGGCACGAGGATGTCGACGCCGTACGGCATCCCGTTCACGTGCTCGTCGATCCACTTCAATTCCAGTTCGAGCGATTCGGGCGTGAAGCTGCTGCCGCCCAGCACGCCGAAACCGCCGGCGCGACTGACCGCGGCCACGACGTCGCGGCAGTGACTGAAGGCAAAAAGCGGAAATTCCGCACCTACGAGACTTCTGATGGGTTCCATTGTTCTGACCCTTGGTTATCGATTGATCGAAGTTCAGCGGCCCATCCCGAGGCCGCGCTGCGCGATGATGTTTCGCTGGATTTCGTTACTGCCGCCGCCGACCACGAACATGATCGAGGTCCTGAGCAGCAGCTCTATCTCGCCATCGGCCGGCACGTCCGGCGCGCCCTGACTGAGCAGCGTCGCGGCGCCGAGCATGTCGAGCGCCGACTCGCACAGGGCCTGGGAAAGTTCGCTCGCGAACACCTTGGCCATCGCGGCATGCACGAGCGGCGCAGCACCGGGCTGGGCAGGCGCGAGCGACTGCGCAACCAGCAGGCGGCTCGTGACGAGGTTGGCGGTGAGCTCGCCGATGCGATCGCGGGTGAGCGAGTCGTGCGTAAGATGCGGCGAGATCCTCACTGCCTCCGCGATCGCGCCGAGCAGCGTCTGCAGGCGGATCGCGAGCCCGCCCATCGCGATGCGTTCATTGGCAAGTGCGCCGGCGAGCACCGCCCATCCCTGGTTCTCTTCGCCGAGCCGCCAGTCGGCCGGCACACGCACGTTGTCGAAGAAGATGCTGCAGAACTTCTGCCCGTACATCGCCGTCATTTCGTGCACGGTGATTCCCGGCGTGTCCATCGGCAGGACGAACAGGCTGATGCCTGCGTGTCTGAGCTTGGGATCCGGATGGGTACGCGCAGCCAGCAGCATGTGCGAGGCGCGCTGGCCGTCCGTCGTCCAGATCTTCTGACCGTTGACGACGTAAGCATCGCCATCGCGAACCGCGCGTGTTCGCAGGCTCGCAAGGTCTGACCCGGCGTCGGGTTCGCTGTATCCAAGGCAACCGGTGATCGTGCCGGCACGCAATCCCGGCAGCAGCGCGTCCTTCAGCGACGGCGAGCCGTGCGCGATGATTTCCGGCGCCATGACACGGCAACTGCAGATCAGCGCATGATCCGTGGCGCCTGCCCGAAGCAGCTCTTCGGCGTAGGCGATCTGCTCGAGCGGTGTCGCATCGATGCCGCCTGCGCCTTTCGGCCAGTTGAGCGTCGTCCAGCCCGCGCGACCCAGCCGTTCGGCGAATGCGAGATCCCAGTTGCGCGCTTCGGGCGCGCGGGCCCGCAGCGCATCGCGGTCCTGCAGCGTCCAGTTCTGCGCGAGCCAGCCACGAAAGCGCTCACGAAACGCCGCGACCGGATCGTCGGCGCGAGCGAACAATGCATCGACACCCGCGCGGCCTTGCGCCAGCACCTGCGCTCCGAGTTCCGAGCGGGCGTTGCTGACACCCCCCAGCCGCACCACATCCGCATGCACGCGACGGAACAATGCCGGAGCGACGTGTTCTTCCGAGAATCCGATCGCGCCAAAGCAATGCTGAGTGTCGAGCGCAACCTGGCGCAGTGAGCCGGCTGCAAATGCGGTCGCAGACGCAGCCAGCGCGCGCCAGTTCGGCGCCTGCTCGTCGTGCGCATGCGCTGCCGCGGCAAGCTGCAGTCGGCAGCCTTCCAGGAGCATGTGGCTGTTCGCCATCTTGTGCTGGATGGCCTGGAACGAGGCGATGGATTGTCCGAACTGTTTGCGCTGCCTGCCGTAGTCCAGGAACGCATCGAATCCCTCGGCCGCCGCGCCGTAAGCACGTGCCGCCCAGCCGAGTCGCACGATGGCCAGCAGCTCGGCATGTTGTCGCAAGGTGAGCGGACGCGAACGCACGGGCGAGCGCAGCTGCACATCCGCGAGTCCGGGAACGAGCGCGGGTGTCGGCTCAAGCGAGGCGGCATCGCGCGGCGCTACGCCGATCATTTTGCCGTCGTCAGCGAGGATCAGCCATTCGTCAGCGTCCATTGCGCCCTCGATGAGGCGCGCCCTGCCCTGCACGCAGCCATTGTCGAATACCAGTGTGCCGGCGTGTGCCGCGCTGTCGATGCCTGCGATCACCAGCGCAAGGCGCGAATGCTGCGCAGCCAGACCACGTGCGTAACGGTTTGCGATCGCGGATTCGAGAATGGGCAATGCCGAAGCACGGCGACCCAGCTCGGTCATGACGACGAGCAGATCCTCGAGCGAATCGAAGTGTTCTTCCGCGAACAGATCTGCGAGCCCGAGCTCGACGACATTCGACCAGCGCGCCTCGCCTTGCAGCATGCGCCGGACGGCATCGGCCAGTAGCTGAGTGTGTTCCGCGTCCCTCAGCATGCCCGTCGCCAGGTGCGATAACCGTCGTCCGCCTGCACGCAGATGCCGTGCGTTCCCACGGGCTCGATGTCGCCTGCCACCAGGAAGCGGATGCCTTCCTGATCTTCCTGCGGAACGCGGCAGACGAATCGCCGGTTGTCCGCCGAGCGGCCGACGATCGTGCCGAAGCTCGGACGTCCATCGCGTCCGTAGGGCACCGAATACGCTTCGATCTGTCCGGGCCCGCAATACTGCTCATCGAGCGCCGGTATCGATCCGCGCAGCCGATCGGCATCGGCCTGATAATCGAAGTCCGACGGCCATGCCTGCGGATTCGCCGAAGGCTCACGGGACAGCACGATCGAATGATTGTGGGTCGCGAAGCCGCCGTTCGCGAAGATGAACCCATGCGTGCCGGCGCCCCGCAGTTTTCGGGTCATCATGACGATGGCGTGCATCATGCAATTGCCGATGGGACCGCCACCGAAACTGAGCCCGCCATAGACACTCGGCGGTCGATCGAGCGGCCACCCCAGCACGCGTCGCGCCATCTTCGCGACGCAGGGAAAGCAGTTGTACAGCTCGACGTGGTCGATGAGCTCAGGCTGCAGTCGATTGATCTCCAGCGTCTTTGTGATCGACACCTCCATGGCGCGCGAGTGCGCATAGGAATCGCGCGCCAGGAAATCCTCGCTCTCACCGGCTGCCGCTCCCGCGCCCACGTAGACGATGCGGTCCTCGCTGATGCCGAGGCGCCGCGCGCGTTCGAGGCTGGTCACGATGACCGCGGCACTCTGGTTCACCGCGCTGTTGGCGACCATGAACTTGGTGTAGGGGTAGGTGATCATGCGATTGCGGTCCGAGACCGTCGCGATCTGCTCGGCAGTCAGCGCCTCGCGAATGCACGCGGCGTCATTCTCGGACGCGACCCGTGAATAGGCGGACCACATGAGCGCCGTCTCACGCTGAGCTTCCTCGAAGCTTTGTCCCCATGCGGCCCGCGTGGCCGACTCATAGAGCGGATAAACGTCGGTCGGCGTGATCAGACCGTACTGGCGCAGCAAGGGCCGGACCGACTGATCGAGCAACTGCCGCATCGCATTCTGTGACTGGCCTGTCTGCGTCGCGCTGCGGCGAGCCGCCGTACGCAGTGCCTCGCCACCGACCAGCGCGGCGATCTCGATCTCGCCCGATGCCACGAGATTGGCCGCGTGATTCAGCAGGAAAACGGGGCCGTCGCCGCTGGGCTGCGGCGTCAGCAACGATGATGTCGGCGTGAGCCCCGTGGCTTGCAGCAGATGCGGGATGAAGTCTTCGGTGCCTGGCCAAGGTGCCACGGCGCCGCTCATGTGGTTCTCGACGCCGAGGAAGTCGAGTTGCGACAGGACGTCGCCGCCCGCGTCACGATCCGCTTGCGCCAGCGCGGCCTGCATGAGCTCGATGACATCCAGCGGATGCGGGCTGGTCTCACTCAGATCGTTGATCTGACCGACCCCAACGATGACCGGGACCTTGCGTGCTTGCATCGCTGCCTTGTTTCGATGAATCAAGAGGGCCGAAGGCGAACCCGCGCCTTCGGCCCCACCCTTGCGAACGAATCAGAACTTCACTGAAGCCTGGAGCAATACCTGGCGAGTGCGGTTCGCCAGTCCCATCAGTTGCACCGTGGTTCCGGCGACCACGGGCGCGCCCGGCTTTTCGGCCATGTACGAGGTGTAGTGCTCGTTGGTGAGATTCTTGCCGATCAGCGCGACTTCCCAGCGCTCACTGATCGGGCTGACGGTCAGGCCCGCGTCCACCAGCCAGAAGGCCTCCTGGATACCGAACGGATTGCCGTTGTCGGCGGCAATGTAGTCGTCGCTGTAACGCACATTGCCTGCGATACCGAGAACGAACTCGCCGACCGGTACCTGTGCATCGAAGCCGCCATTGGCCGCGAGATCGGGTGCGCGTGACAGCGCCTCGCCCGAACGCTGCCACGAGAACGTGCCATTGCCGTTCGACGTGCTGCAGCCCAACGCCGCCGTCTGGCCACCCCAGCACTGCGCGAGATAGTCATCGAAGCGCGCCTCGTTGTAGGCGATGCCACCATTCAGCGTCAGCCAGTCGAGCGGTTTCGCGGTGAGCCCGATCTCGGCGCCCTTGATCGTCGCCGACGCCGCGTTCGAGATGATGAAGCTCGTGGTCGCGGGATTGAAGGAGGTGACCTGCAGGTCCGTGTAATCGTAGGTGTAGACCTCGCCCGTCAGCACCAGACGGCCGTCGAGCAGTCGCGCCTTCACGCCACCTTCGAAGCCTTCGATCTCCTCGGAATCGAAACGGATGGAATCGACGGTGATGCTGGCCGGCGTCAGGTTGGTGCTGATGCCGAAGCCGCCCGACTTGTAGCCGGTGCGGTAGCCAACATAGGCAGTCAGGTCCCCGGTCGGTCGCCAGGTCAGCGTCGCTTCCGGCGACAGGTTGTCGTCCTTGAACTTGTCCGTGAACATCTTGCCCTCGGGCGCGAGGACGGTGCCCGACAGCGGCGGATGCACCCAGCTGTTGGTCAGCCAGGAATCCTTCTCTTCCTCGGTGTAGCGCACGCCGCCCGCCAGTTCGAGTTGCGGCAGGATGTCCCAGGTGAACTGGCCGAACGCGGAGAGCGTCTTGCCGTCGGTGCTGCCGGGTTTCTCCCAGGTGTGGTACTTGCCCGTAGCGGCATCGGCGGGCAATGGCGCGATCAGCACGGTGTTGGTGAAGTCGAGACTCGCGTCCTGGTAGTAGGCGCCCACCATGAAGTTCAACGGCGATTCGAACTTCGACAGCCAGCGCACTTCCTGGCTCAGCGACTTGTACTTTTCCTTCTCGGCTGAGTCGTACGCCATGTAGACGGTAGCGTCGTAGTTGTCGAAGTACTCGGTGTCGCTGTTGAAGTAGCCGGTCACGGACGTGAGTCCGAATCTGTCACCGTCGTAGTTGATGGTCAGGCTGGCCAGCGCCATCGTGGTCTCGGTGTACGGGAACTGCTTGGCGATCGGCCAGTTGTCTGCATAGCCGTTCGGCAGGCCGCCGCTCGAATATCTGCCGTCCAGCTTGCAGTCGCCGAACGGATCGGCAGCCGGCGCGGGGAAGCCCGCATACACCACCACCGGCGTGGCGAATCCGCCGCAATTGACGACCTCCTGCCCGGCGGAGGGGCCATCGTCCTTGTGCTTCATACCTGCGACCTTCAGCAGCGCATCGAACGGGCTGCCCTCGGGCTGCAACGCGAGACTGACGCGACCGATGAAGTTCTCATCGCCCGGCCGGCTGGTCGCGGGTGCCTGCGGCAGGTTGTTCGGGCCCGCGAATGGCGAACTCGTGAGCTGACCTGCGGTATTGCGCAGCCAGCCATCCATCTCGCTGTAGCGCAGAGCGACGCGACCGGACAACGAATCGCTGATGGGTCCGGAAATCACGCCCTCGACCACCTTCTCGTCGGCTTCGAATTCGTAGCCGGTGCGGATGTAGCCTTCGAAATCGCGCGTCGGCGACGCCGACGTCATGCTGATGACGCCAGCCGGGCTGTTCTTGCCGAAGAACAATGCCTGCGGACCCTTCATGACTTCGACCTGCTGCAGGTCGATCAATCCGAAATCGATGATGCGGGCGCGACCGGTCTGGACACCATCGACGCTCACCGCGACGGCCTGGTCGAAGCCCGCGTTCGACGGCGAGGAGCCGATGCCGCGCAGCACGATCACACCGCCGCCGCCGCTGCTCGAGCGATCGATCGCCAACGATGGCACTTGCCGCGCCAGGTCGCGCGCCTCCCTCGTTCCAAACGCCTCCAACTGTGCGGCGGTGAGGGCCGTCACCGACACGGGCGCCTCGAGCAGGCTTTCCTCGCGCTGGCGCGCCGTCACGATGACCTCTTCCAGCGTGCTGGAACTGAGAGAGGCTTCCTGCCCCTCTGCGGCGGACGCGTTCATAACCCATGCGACGGTGGAGGCGACCAGTACGCCTGCGCACGCCACGCTCTTTGCCCCAGACTTCTTCTTGCCTTTCACGATAAGCCCCCTTTCCCCTGTAGTGTTGTAGCTAAAGCAGTCTCAGCAGTCCGGCATACACGCGATCCAGAACGTGCTGCGATGACGCGATCGCACGCCTGAGCGTCGCGATGCCGTGTATATGTCCCGCAGCTTCGATGAAATGGACATCGACCCCTGCCTTCACGCAGCGCGCTGCATAGGCGCGGCCTTCGTCCCGAAGCGGATCGAAGCCGCACGTCAGCAGCGCAAGTGGTGGCAGGGAATCGAACGACTCTGCGAGCAGCGGCGAGCAACGCGGGTCATGACGCTGTTCCCGGTCCGGAACATAGGCGTCCATGAAGTTCTCCATGTCCGCGGCTTCGAGCAGGTAGCCCTCGGCACACTCGGCATACGAATGGCCGCGGCCTGCAACATCGAGGACTGGATAAAGGAGCAACTGGGCGCGTAGACCGAAATCGTTCCCACGATGCGCATGCGCAACGGCAGCTGCCAGCCCGCCGCCGGCACTGTCGCCAGCCACGACGACGCCCTGCCTTGCATCGAAGGGACCGGCTCCCGCAAGCACGCGCTGCGTCGCGAACAGCGCATCCTCGTAGGCCGCAGGAAACGGCGCTTCCGGTGCGAGTCGATAGTCGACGCTGATCAGGCGCAACGCCGTGCGCGCGGCAATGGATCGACACAGGCTGTCGTGGGTATCGAGATCGCCGGTCGTCCAGCCGCCGCCATGCATGTAGATGATGACGGGGCCGGGCGCGGCATTCGCAGGCTCGAAGGCCCGCGCCCGCAGCTGGTGGGCACCGCCCGCGTCGAACTGGAAATCCTGGCTCGCGACGCTCGGATCGGCCGGCAGATCGACAGCGGCCACCAACTGACGTACGGCAGCGCGCGCATCGGCGGCCGACAGAGAGCGCAATGGGGGCTGCCCCGCGAGGCTGTCGAGGAAGGCACGTACATCCGCAGCCGCTGCACGCCCGCCGCCGCCATCCGTCGATTGTGACGTCAACCTGGACACGGGCTTCAGACGTTCCCGAGGGAAACGTAGACGGCCTTCGACTCGAGGAAGGCCTTCAGACCTTCATCGCCCATCTCCCGACCGATACCGGATTCCTTGAATCCGCCGAATGGCATGGAGGGATGGGTCACGCCGTAGCAGTTGATCCACACGTTTCCGGCGCGCAAGCGGCTTGCGAGCGTGTGCGCCTTGTCGAGGCTGCTGGTGAAGATGCCGGCACCGAGCCCGTAGTTCGTGTCGTTCGCGAGCGCAGCCACTTCGTCGAACGTGTCGAAGGGCGTGGCAACCACCACGGGTCCGAAAATTTCTTCACGCGCCATGCGCGCGTCGCCCGCAAGGTTCGTGAAGACGGTTGGCTCGATGAAGAAGCCCTCTCCATCGACCTTCTTTCCGCCGGCGATCACTTCACCGCCTTCGCTCTGACCCAGCGCAATGTATTCGGCCACGCGCTTGAGTTGCCTGTCGGAGACCAGCGGTCCGATCTGGCTGTCGGCGTCGAGTCCCGCACCCACCTTGAGCGACTTCGCAAAGTTCGCCACTCCTTCGACGACGCGATCGAAGGACTTGCGCTGCACGAAGAGTCGCGAGCCTGCGAAACAGATCTGCCCGGAATTGGCAAAGATCGCCATGGCAGCGCCGGGGATCGCCTTGTCCATGTCCGCGTCGTCGAAGACGACGCAGGGCGACTTGCCGCCAAGTTCGAGCGTGACGCGTTTGACATTGTCCGCCGCCGACTTGAGGACGTGCTTGCCGGTCGCCGTGGATCCAGTGAACGAAATCTTGTCGACACCGGGATGTGCAACGAGTGCAGCACCGGCGTCGCCGTAGCCCGGGACGACATTCAACACACCGGCAGGAAAGCCCGCCTCGAGCGCGAGCTCACCGAGCCGCAGCGCGGTGAGCGGCGTGTCTTCAGCCGGCTTCACCACGCAGGTACAACCGGCCGCGAGCGCGGGCGCCACCTTGATCGTGAAGGTGGCGATGGGACCGTTCCAGGGAATCACCAGGCCGACGACTCCCACGGGCTCGAGCGCGGTATAGGAATGGAATCGCGCCCCTTCTCCGGAGACCACGGCGGAGGTGTTCTGACCGATCACCCGGCCCGCCATGCCCGCGAAATACCTGAGCCACGATGCGGAGGCCGCGACACCCCACTCGGCGAAGCCCTTCGGCATGCCGTTGTCGAGCACTTCCAGCTCGACCAGTTCCTGCGCGTTCGCTTCGAGCAGATCCGCGTATCGCAGCATCAGCCGCGCGCGTGCGGTGGCCGACATGCCGCGCCAGGCCGCGTGTTCGAACGCGCCGCGCGCCGCGCGGACTGCCTGATCGATGTCGTCGCTACCGGCCTTCGCCACGCTGGCGATGACCTGCCCGGTCGCAGGATTGCGCGTCTCGAAATGCGCGCGCGAAGCAGATCCGGGACGCGCATCGCCGATGAGCAGGCCATGTTCGCGCGCCAGATAGCTGCGCGTTGCTGCGCAATGCGTCGGTAATTCGGCAGACCGTCTGGTCATCGACCCCCTCCTCTCCGCCACGCTCTGTCGGCTGCGGAGCAACGCTCGTCTTATCGATCTTGTGGTCGATTTCTACACCGACTCCCATCCGCTGGTCAAGCAAAGTATATCAAGATGCATTTTTATCAACGAAGGCGTTCAGCGTTGACGTTGATGAATCACACGCCGCCATTTCAATGCGTTTTCTCGTGTTTCATAGCTACAAATCACCATCTACAGGATCAATGAATGCGCCGCACGCACGCCGCTTCTCGCCTCGCTTGCTTGACTGATTCGTCAACGGATGTACATTTCTCTACCTCTCGGTAGATTTTTTAGAGCGCCAGATCCGCATGTCGAAGCCCACGGTGAGCCAGTCGCCACTCGATGCACGCATTGCGCCTGCGGCGCTGCGCGTCTTTCGCCGCTACGTGACCGGCCTCGTGAACTGCCATGACTTTTCGGTATTGCCCGAGATCATGGGCGAGGACTACACGCTCGTTACTTCCGGAACAGTCGTCACGGGAAGGGATGGTCCCTACCGGGACGCTGTGGCGAAGCAATTCGCGCAATTTCCAGGCTTGCAGTTCACGCTGCACGAACTCGTCGTCTGCGGCGACCGTGTATGCGCGAGGTTCACAGAGCATGGCGCCTCGCTGCGCCATGACGGCGCCCGCGCTTCCTGGCCCAGCATTGCGATCTACGAGACGTCCAATGGCGTCCTCACGCGCTGCTCGATCGAACAGGACTACTACTCAAGGCGTCGTCAGCTCGAGCAGCGACAAGCGGTGGCCGTGGATCCACCGGCCATTGCGCCCTGGGACGAAGCGGCGCAGTCACCCTCCTCGTCAGCCGAAGCCATCGTCCGCGACTGGCTGCGCAGCGGCGCGTGGAAACGCGATCCCGCTGTGCGTGTCGATGATTCGCATGCCACAGGCAACATCGAAACGGTCATCGACACCCGCGACGTTGAGGTGTCGACGATCGTTTCAGGCGGCGACCACGTCGGCTTCCACGCGCTGGAAGTCGGGGTACTGGCGAGTGATTTCGCGAAGAGCACCGGCGCCACCTTGGGCCAGCCCGTGTCGATGCCACTAAGCGGCCTGGTGCGCCTGTCAGGCGGCAGGGTCGTTGGCGGACACGTCATTCGCGATCGCTGGGGCCTCTTTCGCAAGCTGTCCCGCGTCTGACACTCACTCACAAGCAATCTGAAACGAACAAGGAACATAGACGACATGACGACTCAAACCGCACGCCCGGGCGCCGCAACATCGACGGACGCGCCTGCCATGAACCTGGAACTTCCCGAAGAACATCGCGCCTTCCGCGACATGGTCGAAAGTTTCGTGGCGGCGGAAATGCCGAAGCAGTGGGCGCGAAACCTGGAGCGGAATGAGCACGAGTACCCGTTCGAACTGTGGGACAAGTTCACGCAGGGCGGCTTCCACGGCCTCGGCATCGCCGAGGAGTACGGCGGCATCGGCGGCGACATCCTCATGCAGATGATTCTTGCGCGGGCGTTGTCACGCACGCTCGGTGGCCTCGCCTGGATCTGGGGTCTCACTTCCTTTGCAGGCGTGAAATCGATCGGCGTCTACGGATCGGAGGCGCAGAAGCGCAAGTTCCTGCCACAGATCGCCGCAGGCAAGCTGCGTGCATCGATCTCCTTCACCGAGCCGGGCGGCGGGACGGATGTCCTCGGCGCCATGCGCACCTTCGCAACGAAGGTGGACGGCGGCTGGAAGATCAATGGCGAGAAGATCTGGAGTTCCTCTGCCCACGTCGCGGACTACCTGCTGTTGCTCGCCCGCTCGAACCGCGAAGTCACGAAGAACCACCAGGGCCTGTCGCTGTTCTGGGTGCCTGCGCGCTCGCCCGGAGTTGCCTGCACGGAGCTGCAGAAGCTCGGCATGCGCTCCATCGGCAGCTGCACCGTGCATTTCAACGATGTGTTCGTTCCCGACGACCACGTCCTCGGTGAACCACACAACGCCTGGCGCATGCTCCTGCCGACGCTCAACAACGAACGCATGATGGTCAGCGCCTTCTGCCTCGGCGTCATCGATGGCGTGCTTGAGGATGCGATTGCATACGCAAGCCAGCGCAAGGCGTTCGGACGACAGATCGGCCAGTTCCAGGCGATCCAGCACATGCTCGCGGACATCAAGATGGCGCAGTACCAGGTCGAATGCATGCTCACCGATTGCGCATGGAAGATCTCCACCGGCAAGGACCAGCTGGTCGAGACGACGACGCTGAAGGTGATCGCCTCCGAACAGGCGAATCGTTGCGCGGACCTGGGACTGCAGATTCTTGGAGGGATGGGCTATTCGGCCGAGACGGACATGCAGCGTTACTGGCGCGACAGCCGCCTGTGGCGCATCGGTCCGATCACGAACGAGATGGCGCGCAATGTCATCGCCGAGCAGCTCGGCCTGCCGCGCTCATTCTGATGCGGGAACGAGCGACCGTGTCGCTTCCACCGGCGGACCTCGCGGCGCTGTTCGCGCCGTTCCAGTGCGGCAGCCTTGCACTGAAGAATCGCATCGCGATGTCGCCGATGACCCGCTGGATGTCGCCCGACCAGTATCCGGGTGCGGACGTCGCGGCCTACTATCGTCGCCGCGCGGAGAACGACGTCGCACTGATCATCACCGAGGGCACCACGATCGATCATCCGGTGTCCTCCTATTCGGTGCGCGTGCCCGCGTTCCACGGCCGCGCGCTCGATGGATGGCGACGTGTCGTGTCGGAAGTGCATGAGGCAGGCGGCAGGATCGTGCCGCAGATCTGGCACGTGGGCATCATGCGCGATCCGCGCTCCGGCGAATATCCGAACATGGATCTGCCGAGCGCGAGTCCCTCTGGCATCTACAAGCCCGGCGGCAAATCGGTATTCGCGCCGACGGATCGACGCGGACTGCGCGCGATCGTCGACAGCTTTGCACGCGCTGCGAGCGATGCGCGCGAGCTCGGCTTCGATGGCGTCGAGATACACGGCGCGCATGGCTACATCATTGACCAGTTCCTGTGGTCTGAACTCAACAAGCGCACCCAGGACGATTACGGCGGCGACTGTGTGCAACGCACGGCGTTCGCCGTCGAGGTCGTGCGTGCCGTGCGGACAGCCGTTGGTCCGGACTTCCCCGTGATCCTGAGGATCTCGCAGTGGAAACAGCAGGACTACGCGGCGAAGCTCGCTGACGGCCCGCAACTCCTCGGAGATATTCTGCAACCGATCGCCGAGGCGGGCGTCGACATCTTCCATTGTTCGGAGCGCCGTTACTGGGAGCCATTGTTCGCCGACTCCCCAATGAACCTGGCCGGATGGACGAAGCGACTGACCGGCCGGCCCGTCATCACGGTCGGCAGCGTAGGTCTCGCCGGCCCGATGTCCGTGACGAACATCGGTGAGCAGGCGGACGTCGTCATGGACCTTGCTCCGCTCGCCAAACGAATCGAGGCCGGCGAGTTCGACATCGTCGCGGTGGGCCGCGCCCTGCTCGCCGATCCGGCCTGGGCACGCAAGGTTCGGGAGGGTCGACTCGATGAGCTGAAGCCCTATACCCGGGAAGCACTGAAATCCCTGTCCTGATGCTTCGCAGTGAGAGAAGAACATGAGAAAACTCGACATCCCTGGGGAACTCGCCAATCGGACCATTCCGGAACTGCTCCAGGAGCAGGTACGCCTTCGCGCAGACCAGCCGCATGCTCACTTCCCGGACCAATCGCTGAGCTTCGCGCAGTTGCACGAACAGGCCACACGCTGGGCCCGCGCACTGATCGCCATCGGCGTCCAACCGGGCGATCATGTCGCGACACTGATGCCCAACTGTTCCTCCTGGGCGCCCGTGTACTACGGCATCCTGTACGCCGGCGCTGCGGTCGCGGCATTCAACTCACGATACAAGCGGCAGGAACTTGCCTACACGCTGGCACACAGCCGCGCGAAAGTACTCGTGACCACCAGCGCCCACCGCGAGCACGCCGACTATGAAACGCTGATCCGCAGCGTGCTGCCGGACATCGAGGGCCAGCAGTCCCCGCACCTGCGCACAGCCGCGGCGCCGGATCTGAAATCGATCGTGATCTGCGGCGAGGCCAGTCATGGCGCCTTCCTGACCGATGCGGAGTTCCTGCGGGCGGCGGACTCCGTTGCCGAGACGCGCCTCGCGAGCGCGCAGGCCAGCCGCCGTCTCGATGACACGGCAGCGATCATCTATACCTCTGGCACGACCGCCAATCCGAAAGGCTGCGAACTGACACACGGCGGCATTCAGAACTGCTGGTCGACCTTCGCGAGGATCGTGAATCTCAAGGCGGGTGAAACCGTGTGGATGCCGATGCCCTTCTTTCACACCGGTGGCATCGGCCCGATGACCACGATCCTCGCGCGCGGCGCCGCATTCGCGACGCAGCCGCACTTCGAGGCCGACGGCGTCGTGGACTTCATCGATCGCCTGAAGGTCGATCATCTGTACCCCGGTTTCCCGCAACTGACGTTCCCCGTGCTGGAACATCCCCGATTCGACAGGAAGCGCCACAGCTTCGTGCGCTCGCTGCTCAATGTCGGTCCGCCGGCGATGCAACAGCGCGCCCAATCCCTGCTCCCCGACGGCGCAGTACTGCTCAACCTGTTCGGCATGACCGAAGGCTCAGGGATCGTGACCTTCACGCCCTGGAACTCGTCGCTGCGGGTACGTTCCGAAGCGTCCGGATTGCCGCCACCGCATACGGACGTACGCGTGGTCGATCCGGAAACGCTTCAGCCGTGCTCCGCTGGCGTCGCAGGCGAGATCCAGTTTCGTGGCGCCGGTGCATTCAAGTCCTACTATCGTGATGCCGCAGCCACCGCAGCAACGATCATCGATGGCGGCTGGGTGCGAACAGGCGATCGCGGCAGGATCGACGACGAGGGCTACCTGGTGTTCCTCGGCCGCATCAAGGACACGCTGAAAGTAGGCGGCGAGAACGTCGCCGCCGCGGAGATCGAGGCGTTCCTGCAGTCAGTGCCTGGCGTCCGACTCGCGCAGGTCATCGGCATGCCCGATGACAGGATGGGCGAAGTACCGGTCGCCTTCGTCGAGCGTATCGACGGTGCCGCGATCAGCGAGGCGGACGTCATCAAGGCCTGTGACGGCGAACTTGCTCGCTGGAAGATCCCGAGACGGGTGGTGTTCGTGGCCGAATGGCCGATGTCCGCAACGAAAGTGCAGAAGTTTCGTTTGAAGGAACTGCTGCCGCGGCAGACTTGA
Source organism: Povalibacter sp. (assembly GCF_036520495.1). GTDB lineage: Bacteria > Pseudomonadota > Gammaproteobacteria > Steroidobacterales > Steroidobacteraceae > Steroidobacter. The sequence continues at coordinate 44,326 of NZ_DATDJO010000013.1, forward strand.
CAGGAAACACGCATGTCACAACGCCAGGCCGATGGTGCCCGCTTCCTCGCGCTCATGAAGCGCTACTGCATCGACTACGTGAATGTCGGCGACCAATCGGTCACGCGCGACCTGATGGTGGAAGACTATCTGCTGCGCATGGGCCCCCATGAAGTACGCGGGCGCGATACGGCGTACTTCGATGCCACGGCACGGCAGATGCAGCAGTTTCCTCATCTCATGCTCTCTGTGCATGAGATCGCAACCTGCGGAGAACGGCTGATGATGCGTTTCTCCGAGCACGGCTGCCGCGCGAAGGATGGCAGACGCTGCGCCTGGGGCGGCATTGGCCTGTATCGCTGGAACGGCGAGAAGCTCACCCAGTGCAACGTCGAGCAGGACTACTGGTCGCGTCGACGCCAGATTGCCTCGGGGCATGCCGATCCCGTGGACCATCCCGCTGTCGCGCCCTGGGACGAGGATCCCCAGTCCCCTGATGCGGAGGCAGAGTCCATCGTGAGAACGTCGCTCGAACGAGGCTCGCTGTGGATCACGCCCGGCGTATTCTGCGACGACGCCTGGTGCGGCAGAGCGCCGATACGCGTCATCGAACACAACACGGTGACGATCATCGACCTGTTCTCGGTCGGCAGTCGCGTCGCGTTTCACATCATCCAGCACGGCCGCATCGCGACGGACTTCACGAATGTCCCCGCAGGCACACTCGCCAGTCTCTACGCAGCAGGCATCGTGCATGTGGCGGACGGACATGTCGTACGCGGGCGCGTCATCCGCAACCGCCTCGACGTCGCCGTCGGCGCGCAATGAGTGCTTCGACCCTGGCAATTCCGATGAGGCCCCGATGAGCATGAGCGCTGACCTGCCCGCCCCACCCGATGTACGCGGACGAAGTCTGGACGGCGGTGCGCCGTACGTGATCAACGCGAACGAAAACGCAGCACTTTGTCATTCCCTGGGCACCGAACCGGCGCATGACGGCACCGCACATCCGATCTATTACTTCATCGCAACGCAGCTTGGCATGGGCGTCACGGTGGCGGGACTGTGCGAGCTGTGTGGATTCGACGTCGCGGACGGCCCGATGATCATCGGATCCGCGGTCAGGTTCGATGCGCCGCTCTACGTGGATCGCCCGTATCGCGTCACAGGCTCGATCCTCCACATCGAGCGCAAGCGCAGCCGCAAGTTCGGCGTAATGGATGTTCTCGAGTACCGCCTGGCACTGGTGGATGGCGATCGGGACGTGCTCGTGACGACAAACACCTGGGTACTGCCCAGAAGGGAGCTTTCATGAAAGCCGGAGACGTCATCGGGCCGGTGAAGGTCGATGGAATCCCCACGCAGACGATTCGCGCGTGGTCGGGTTTCCTCGCCGACCCCAATCCCATTCATCTGGATCCGGCCGCAGTAGCGGCCATCGGCCTTGGCAACCAGGTCATCAGCCAGGGTCCCTTGAATCTGGCCATCGTCATGAACCTTTTGACCTCGAACCTCGGCAAGGTGCAGATCGAGCAACTGGAGAGCCGATTCGTCGGCAATGTATTCGCGGCTGAGCCGCTCATCGCACAGGGCCGGATCTGCGCCGTGGAGAACGATCGCGTGACGTGCGAGGCGACGCTCGAAGCCGAAGGACGCGGCCCCGTCATCACCTGTACCGCGACCCTGCGGGTCGTCCCGTAGAGATCAACGCCGGTTGTAGTTCGCCAGCCCCTGCACCATCAGCACGGCGGTCTGCGCAGCAATCTGCTCGATCTTCAGGTCACCATTCCCGCGGTACCAGTGAGATATCGACGACACTGCCCGCAGCGCGGCTTGCGCGGCCACCCGAGGGTCAAGCGTGTCAGACACCTGCCCCTTGCGGATGGCAACGCGGATGAGCTTTACGACCGCATCCCAGTACAGCCGACGCTCGGAGAGGATCATCTTCTGCTGGCTTGCGGTCAGGCGATCGAAATCGCGATTGAATATCTCCATGCGGCCGGCATGCTTGCCGGCGTAGATGCCCATCTGCAGCAACAGGGATCGCAATTCCCCGAGCGGGTCGATTGATCGGAAGTTCGCAGCTTCCACCAGCGCCTCGCCTCCCTGGTGCAGGTCGCGCAGGATCTGGAAGAGGAGCTCTTCCTTGGTATCAACATAGTAGTAGAGGCTGCCCTTCTTGATGCCGACAAGATCGGCAATGTCCTGCATCGAGGCTGCGTGGAAGCCTTTGCGGTTGAACAGTTCCGTCGCAGCCTGAAGGATCGCTTCCCATCGCAAGCGAGACTTCGTCAGCTTCTCCGGCTCTCTCGCCGCCGATTGGTTCGCGCTGCTGCCATTGCGGCGCGTCTGCGACCGACCCCGCTTGACCATGTTTTTTTTCAAAGGAGACTCTCCGTGGCGAACGCTCATGCCTTGACCGCCAATGTCGTGCGTCCACTGTACATCGCTCCTGAGCAGTAAGCGCCCTGCAGCCACGTAGGTTCGTGCGTGATTTCGAGGCGGCTGCCGTCATGTAACGGCCCATATTGTATGTTGCGATCAGGTACGCCGGAAGCTGCACGTTGGAGTCCATGATCGCGTAGAGCCTGATCGACGCACGCTGCGAATTCCGGCGATGTTGATTATCAGTGGAGCGCGGAACATTCGCGCGTACTCTCGACTCAATTGCGATGCGCTCTCGTACTCCACGCGATAGACCGAGGTTGAAACTCATCCGCTGAAGGGAATCAAGCGGCCTCGGCACTTCAATGATCGGGTCGAACTGACGGTGCGCGGCTACGCCAGCAGCTTCGGGCCCGACAGATTGAATGAAAAATTTTGAGTCGATCGCCGGCAAGATCGGTTGCACGAGTGAGTCTTTGCGGCGCTGGGTGCAGCAGACGGAGCGTGACGAAGGCAAGGGTGCTGGCGCGAACACCTCGGATCGCGATCGCTTGAAGCAGTTGGATCGCGAGAACCGCGAGCTCAAGCGAGCCAATGAGATCCTGCGTACGGCGTCGGCATATTTTGCCCAGGCGGCGCTCGACCGCCGAGGCAAGTGATGGTCCAGTACATCGACGACCACGGAGATCGATTCGGGGTCGAGCCGATCTGCAGACAGTTGCAGATCGCCCCATCGACGTACTACGAGCACAAGGCGCGACAGGTCGATCCGAGTCGCCTGCCGGCACGAGCGCAGCGAGGTATCGAGCTGTACCCGAGATTCATCGTGTGTGGCACGAGAACTTCTGTGCGTATGGCGCGCTGCACCGGCACCAGCAGCCTGTCCAAGGCCTTGTACAGCTTCCACCAACGCTCGCCATTTCCATGATTATCATGGATTTGCGTCCACATTCGTTCGAAACTGTTCATCGACAGCCAACCCGCCGTTGGGGGGATTTCAGGGGGCATCGGCCTCACCGCCGGACGCGACCATCCGCTCGCTCAAACCCGCCGAACGACCTCGTAAGGTCTTCGACGATCGGGGCCTTATCTAGAACCCTTACAGAGGCACATTCACGACGGGTTTCATTGCAATACAACTCCCTTTGTTACCCTGAAGCGCCTATTGCTCCGATTCGATGCTTCCAACGTGTCCATTGTTCGCTTCATGGCGAACAATGAACACGTATCGCGCTTGTTACGGGCGTCATCGCTCTCGCTGGCGTGCGATGATTTTGCACAGCGCCAGCGCAGGCCACCAGAAATGAGCATGGCCCAACGGCGAGTCTGTGGTGTTCGCGGAATGGGCGGGACTGAGATAGCGTGCACCCGGCGGCAAGATGCACGACAGCAGCGACTGACCGGCGAGGCATTGAGTCTGTTTCGCGACCAGCGCGGCCGCTCTTATCCCCGTCTGCGCGACCTTCAGGCGTCTTGGCCGACTGCCCCTACTACGCATCGCCATTGCCGAACCTGCGTGTTAGGTACGCGCCATCCACTGTGGGGCACTTCGCTGCAATGCGTTCGCTCAACCGTGGGATTCATTGCTGCTACGTCGCCGGCCGATTAGCGCCATGGCGGCGGGTGTTGGTGGCCCCATACGTACACCCAGGGAGTCCCGATGAACGTTACATTCAAACGCACGGCCACCATGACCTGCGGTGCCGCGACGGTTCTGCTTTTCGCGATCGTCGGCTGCGGGAAAAAAGAACCGTCCGCCGAGCAGAGGGCAGACGCTGCGCCGGGCGCCAAGACAGCTGGCCAGGAAGAGCGCGTGGTCAACGTCTACAACTGGTCGGACTACATCGACCCCGAAGTGCTCTCACGGTTCGAACAGGAATCCGGCATCAAGGTGCGCTACGACGTCTTCGATTCGAACGAAGTCCTCGAGACGAGGCTACTGACCGGCAACTCCGGCTACGACCTGGTCGTGCCGAGCGCGTATTTCCTTGAACGCCAGATCAAGGCGGGCGTGTTCCGCAAACTCGACAAGTCGCAGCTGCCCAATCTCGCCAATCTGGACCCCGACATCGCCCAGCGGGAAGCCGCGCACGACCCGAACAATGAACATTCCGTCGTGTACATGTGGGGCACGACTGGTATCGGCTACGACGCGACCAAGCTCAAGGCAATCATGCCTGACGCCCCGGTTGACAGCTGGCGGTTGATCTTCGATCCGGCAGTGCTCGCAAAATTCAAGGGGTGCGGCGTATCGATGCTCGACGACCCGACCGATATGGTCGGCACCGCGCTGCTGTACCTCGGGAAGAATCCGAACAGCGAGTCCCCTGCGGACCTGAAGCTGGCTGAAGAACTGCTGCTCAAGATCCGGCCGCTTCTGCGCACGATCCACAGTTCGCAGTACATCGAGCAGCTCGCAAACGGCGAACTGTGCATCGCGGTGGGTTACAGCGGCGACGTGCTGCAGGCGCGCGACCGGGCCGCGGAGGCCGGCAAGCCTCTCGACATCCGCTACTCGATTCCGAAGGAAGGCGCGTTGATGTGGTTCGACACGCTGGCGATTCCGGCCGATGCCGCCCACCCCGGCAACGCTCACAAACTGATCAACTACCTGTTGCAGCCCGAGGTCGCGGCGGCCAATTCGAACTTCGTCAAGTATGCGAACGCCATCACAGCGGCAACCCCGCTGCTCGACGAGTCGCTGCGCAGCGATGTGAGCATCTACCCGACGCCAGAGGTCAAGGCGCGCCTGCAGCCAAACCTGACCAAGTCGCCGGACTTCACTCGCACGCTCAACCGCACGTGGACTCGCTTCGTGACCGGCCAATGACCGGGCCCCGCGCATGAGGACGGGCTCACGCAAGAGCAACCCTCGATTCAACAACGACTCGCCTTCAAGAGCTGCTCGACTATCTCGCGCACATGGGTGGTCGCATCACAACGCACTCCTCCAGGGTTGAGCCAGCAAAATCTCATCACCGGTGCCGAGAAGGTAATACGACGACGCGTCCCACCGATCTCCCTGCAACGGAAGCTGCGTGCCGATCTGATAGAACTGCAGCGCGCTCAACAGGGTAATTGTGCCGTGAGGTTCCGGCGGCAACGGCCGCTAAACTGCGGTCCTCGGTTAGCAAGCGACCAGGCATGGGCCCAACTCACGCGTTCTCGATGGACTCCACCTCAGCGTTGAACGAAAGTTTCGACACGAGATCACGGACTCGAGCGGGCGATCCTCGACGCGGTAGGCGTATCGACGGCTGCCTATGCGCTCGAACCGGCATGTCGCCCCTTTTCACGATCTGGCGCTGGAATCCAGCGGCGCAGCCCAGTCGACACTGATCGGTTCGGGCAAAAAAGCGTCGATGGCTCTTGCCGCGCTGGCGAATGGCGCGCTTGCGCATGCGCTCGATAAGACTCGCACGAGGCGTCGCGAACGCATCCGAATGCCGCAACCGTGGCGGCTGCGCTCGCGACAGCGGAAGGCCTCGGCGCCGTGACCGGTCAGAGGGTGATCACTGCAGTCGCGCTGGGCTGCGACATCGTCGTCCGACTCGGGCTGGCCCAGATCGAGGAACCCGGTGCCGCTCCGCAGCGGGCGTTCTATCGACCCGCCATCCTTGGAACGTTTGGCGCCGTGACTGCGGCCGCAAGCCTCCTCGGACTCACCGCCGAGCAGACGCTCGATGCGTTCTCTCTCGCTTTGTGCCAGAACTCATGCAGCGGCGAAATCCTGAACAGCCCGGATTCGCACATCCGTGCAGTCCGGTCCAGGTCAGGAAACCGAGGCTGCCGCTGGCACCGCTCGAAGGTGCGGTCGGAGCACTCTCCGGCAGTGGCATCGCATCCATGCCGAATCGTGAATCCGCTGTCGTTGCGACGCGCACAAACGTCGGTGCCACGGAGAACGACATCTGTGGCATTTCGTTTGGAAGCGTCACGAGCATGGGCGTTATGAACGGACCAGGCGTCCTCGGACCCGAAGAAGGTGTCGGCACGCTGGCCGGACCCGATTCCAGGTCGACCCGGCGGCGGCGGTGCAGCCGAGTGTGGCGATATCGTGGCTTTCGGGACGTGGCTTTCGGGACACGCATCAATTTCCAGGGACGTGGCTTTCGGGACGTGGCTTTCGGGACACGCATCAATTTCCCGTGGCTTTCGGGCACGCATCAATTTCCAGGATCAAGGGATGCTGCACCGAGCACTTGGCTGGAGCAGTGCTGCTGGTCGCGTCTGAGCCGTGGGAACTGAGAGGCAAGGAGATTGACGGGTGAACAACGTCACCCAGGAACGACGCAGCCAGATCAGCGCGAGTACATCTTCTCGGCCTGGCGCACTCCTCGGATCCAGGATTGCCCGAGAGTCTGGGCATGGAGTTTCAGGTGATTGAGTTTCCCAAGGGCTCGTCCAAACACGTTGCCCTCGCGCTGCATCGCCTGTTCCCAGGCAATGGCGTCGATGCTGAGCCGCTGCAGCAGGGCCGGCCGCCGACTGTCTATCGAACCGCGCTTGTCGGATCGGATCGCCCTGCCCGTCCAGTCAACCAGCGCCACGTATTCCTCCAGTTCACATGGCAACGCCTGGGCTCGCTGCGTCGCTGTCTTGAACAGCCGCAGGTGCGGTAGCGATGGATTGCTGAGGGAGCCCTGCTCGACGCAGCGGAATTGCTGGATCCGCTGGTAGATCGATGTGAAGTCAGATTGCTGCGGCGTCGGGGCCATCCCCGCGCGAATCGGATTCAGATCGACATACGCCATGGCCGTCAGCAATCCCGCCTCATCGAGCAATGCCTGCGAGCGGAAGCGACCTTCCCAGAATCGGCCCGTGCAGTCATCCTCCGCGTTGGCACGACGCGCGAGGTGCTCGTTCAGGCTCTTCATGTACCAGCTGATGTCCGACAGCCGAGCGCGCCAGACCTCGACGATCTTCTCGGCCTGTGCGCGCTCGGCCTCACTGCCCTCGCCTCGTGTCCAGCGAGCGACGAGCGGTGGAGCACCGTACAGCGCCGTCCAGCGAGCAGCGACCTCCTGCCGACTCCACCCTCGCGATCGCGCACGATCAACGTACAGCACCAGGTGATAGTGATTCGACATCACCGCATACGCACAGATGTCGATCGAAAACACCGCCGACTGCAGCCGCAGTCGCTGGAGCACCCAAGCCTTGCGATGCGAATAGTCGCGACCCGCGTACTCGTCCTGGCCCCACAGCCAGGCGCGGCGAACACACCGCGCGACCACGTGGTAGTACGGTGTGTCCTGCAATGAGATCAGCGTCTTGCGGGCGTATGTCACGGGCAACTCCGGAGGGCTGCCGACATTTATAGGTACACCGCCCGCCTGTGAGTCGACCCATTACTCGATGCATGGCCGGAAATGAGTGCGTGTCCCTGCGAAATCGTCCTTTGGGAATCGTCCTTGCGAAATCGGTGCGTGTCCTCGTTGGCCCTCGCTGCGAAATCGCGCTCGTTGGCCCTCGGCCCTCTCGTTGGCCCTCGCTTGTTGGCCTCTGTTGGCCCTCGCCAGCTGGCGGGTGTAAATCGGTCCGTGTCCATGCTGGCCGTCCTCCATGCTGGAGGTCCGCCGTCCTTGTGTGTGTACATGTTGGCCCCCTCGTTGGTGCGTGTCCTCGTAGGCCTGTCGTTGGGAAATCGGTGCGTGTCCTCGTTGGCCCCTCGGGCCTGTTGGCCGCTCGTTGATGCGTGTCCTCGTAGGCCTGCTTGTTGGCCACTCGTTGGTGCGTGTCCTCGTAGGCCTGCTTGTTGGCCACTCGTTGGTGCGTGTCCTCGTAGGCCTGCTCGTTGGTGCGTGTCCTCGTAGGCCTGCTCGTTGGTGCGTGTCCTCGTAGGCCTG
>NZ_DATDJO010000014.1:0-43424 GCF_036520495.1 Povalibacter sp.
TGCGCGCGAGAACGCCGACCTCACGCGACGCAGCTATCAGGAAGGCGGAGTCAACGTGTTACAGGTGCTGGATGCAGAACGACGCTACCAGCAGGCACGACTGGGTTTCGTGCGCGCGCAGGCGCAGCGGTATATCGACACGGCTCAGTTGTTCCTCGCGCTCGGCGGATCGACGCCGCAAGGTTGAAGTTACGGAGGTCTCCTTCTGCGGCGCGCGCATCCATGGATGCCTGAGGAATCGCGATCGGCAGCGGCTCTTTGTGACGGGAAGAACAGGGCGAGTGGCTTGGCGGACCCGGATTGTGCCGCGGACAGAAATGCGTGACCAATGGGAGTTGGCAACCTCGCGGGTTTTTCCGCAGCCCTGACTCCTGCAAACAACCCTTGACGGACGCGTAAATCGCAGCTGACACTTGAACCGTCATGCGTGGCACGTTCCCATCCATTCCGGTCAGCTCGCGACCACGGCTCGAAGCCGTTTTCCTCGCGCTTGTGCTCGGGTTATGGCTGGTTGCGTACTCCTCCCATGTGCATGCCAGAGACGATCACGGCTCGCTCGGCGATCCTTCCACCGCATGTTCCTTCTGCGTGTCGCTGCCGGCCGGTGCCACACCGCCGACGCTGCCGGTGCTGCATGCACCGCAGGTCAGTGCCGAGACTGCGATCGTCGATCGAGTTCCTGCGCTGCGGTCGCAGGATGTTCCTTCCTTCTATCTGAGCCGGGGTCCTCCCGCGCATTGATCGACCGACGGGTGTACGTGACCTGGCTGCAGGTCTGCATCCTTTCCTCTGTCGATATCCGTCGTCGCAGCAGCGGTCGAGCGTCTCGAGGCATCGCCTCGATACATCGTTGCTGTGTGCGGTCATCCGCCGCGGGCTGAAGCTCGCGTGGACTTCAATGCATTGAGGCTCCCATGAATTCCCGGATTCAACGCGACCTGCGGCTTGCCGTCAGGTCGATTCTCGCCAGCTCGCTGGCGGCAGCGTGCTGCGCGAGCGCTGCCGATACTGACGATCCGATCGAAACGGTGCGGGTGTATGCCACTGCCGTTGATGAGGATCCCGAAAACATTTCGTCGGCGTACAGCATCCTCGGTGGCCGGCAGCTGCGCGAACGGGCGCAGGCGACATTGGGCGACACGCTCAATGGCCTGCCCGGCGTCAACGCCGACACGTTCGGCGGCGGCTCGGCGCGGCCGATCATCCGCGGCCAGACGGCCCCACGTGTCAAAGTGCTGTCCGACAGCATCGCCATCCTCGATGCCTCGGACATTTCGCCCGACCACGCCGTGGCCGTCGAGCCGTCCCTGGTCGATCGGATCGAAGTGCTGCGCGGTCCGGCAACGCTGCTCTACGGCAGCGGTGCAATCGGCGGCGTAGTGAACGTTCTGGATCGCAAAGTGCCGACGACAGTACCGGACGAGCGCATCACGGGTTCTCTCGCGCTGCGTGGCGGCACCGTTGCCGATGAAAGGGCCGGCGCCGTGGGCATCACTGCACGGGCGACCGATCATCTGATGCTGCGGATTGAAGGCGCGTCGCGCGATGCGAAGAACTACGAGGCGCCGCACTACGCAGAGCCGCGTGTCGACGGTACATGGGCGGAGTCTGCCAGCGGCAGCATTGGTCTGTCGTGGGTCTCCGATCGCGGTTACCTCGGTCTCGCCTACACCTATCGCGACGACGACTATGGCTTGCCGGGTCACCATCACGAGTACGAAGGCTGCCATCCTCACGACAACCTTCTGCATTGCGGCGACCACGAAGCAGAAGGCGAGGGCCACGAGTACGATGAGCACGAACACGGCGTCGCTCCGGGCATTGCACTGCTCAGCAAGACTTTCGAGTTGCGAGGCGAGTGGCATGGGCCGTTTGCCGGCGTCGAACGCATTCGTCTGCGAGCGAGCCAGACCGACTACCGGCATGACGAAATGGAAGAGGGCATCGTCGCGACCACGTTCAGCAACGAAGGCTATGAGGCACGGCTCGAAGTGCAGCACGCCGACGTGCTTGGCTGGCGAGGCGTGATCGGGGCGCAGTACGCGAACACGGAGTTCAGCGCACGCGGCGACGAAGCTTTCCTGCCCACCGTGAAGAGCGAGACTGTCGGAGCGTTCGCCGTCGAACACTTCGAGCTGTCAGACGCCTGGCATTTCGAAGCGGGCGCGCGCCAGGAGTGGCAGCGTCACGTGCCGGTGAATGATCCACGCAACCGACGGGTGTTCAGCGACTCTGCGACCTCGGTGTCAGCGGCAGTCATCTGGGAAGTGGTGCCGGACTATTCCCTGACCTTGTCCGGCGCGCGCTCCGAGCGTCTGCCGCACGCGCAGGAGCTGTATGCGCGCGGCGTCCATCTGGCGACCAGCACTTACGAATGCGGCCTGATTGCGCATCCGCTGACATGCGGTGGTCTGGAGAACAATGCTCCGCTCGCGACGGAGACATCGAACAATGTGGAGTTGCGCCTGAGTTCCGATGTCGGTGCGTTGAACTTCAGCATCGGCGCCTACTACAACAAGGTCGACGACTACATCTATGCCCGCACGCTGGATCGGTTCGAGGATTTTCGCCTGATCAAGTACACACAGCGCGACGCGGAATTCACCGGCGCAGAGGCGGAGGTCGGCTATCGATTCTCGGAGCGTCTGACGGCCACCGTCTTCGGCGACTATGTACGTGCCAGGTTCGATGACGATAGCTATCTGCCGCGCATCCCGGCATCGCGTCTGGGCACGCGTTTGAACGCAACGGTGCGCAACATCGGCGGCGAACTCGAGTACTACCGTGTCAATCGCCAGAGCGATATCGCGGACTACGAGTCGTCGACGCCGGGCTACGACATGGTGAACGCGACCGTGAGCTATCGGACCGGTGGCAAGGCGGGACTCGAAATGTACCTGCGCGGCAGCAACCTGCTGGATGAAAGCGCCTGGAATCATGCGTCCTTCCTGGCCGGTGTCGTGCCCTTGCCGGGGCGTAACGTTGTCGCCGGCGTGACGTTGCAGTTCTGACCGGAATTCCGGTTGCCTGCTTGAACCGGCGCACCGCTCGCATCCACTTACCTCCGCAAGCACGCATTTGACGAGCCCGCTGCACGCAGCGGACCTCGCGTGCGCGCTTCGCAACGCAATGTCGTCATTCGATGCGAAGAGGTTTTGGCCATGCGCTCGTTGCAACGACCCGGTCTCGCGGCGCGCGGGACGATTGCATTCCTGTGGTCCTTCCTGTTGTTGATCGTCGCCGGCTGCGGTGGCGGAGGAGGGTATGGCGGGGGCAACAATCCGCCGCCGGCACCGCCTCCTGCCGCACCCACGGTCAGTCTGGGCGCGTTGCCACCGGGCTCGGTGAATCGGACCGTAGCGCTCGAAGCGGCTGCAACTGCAAGTGCCGGCATCAGTCGCGTGGAATTCGTCGTCGATGGCACCGCCATCGGCAGCGTGACGATGGCGCCGTACCGGATCGACTGGGATACCTCGGCCGTTGCCGATGGCGCGCATTCGCTGACGGCACGCGTCACCGACGCGGCAGGCACTGCCGTCACCTCGGCGGCAGCGACGGTCAACGTGAACAATCATCCGGTCGTGCAGGTCACGCTGTCGCCGGATGAAACACTGCCGCGCCCGACATCGAGCGCCGGCGGCTCGGGAGAATTCACCTTCAATCTCATCGACGGCAGCGTCACGGGCGGGGTCAACACCACCGGCATCGTCGCTACCGCCGCGCATATTCACGATGGCTTCGCGGGCGCGACCGGTCCGGTGATCGTGCCATTCGTTCAGAGCGCTGCGGATCCGACGCGATGGGACGCGCAAGCCGGCGCCGTGCTGACGGGAGACCAGGTGACCGGATTGCTTGCAGGCCGGTTGTACGTGAACGTGCATTCGGCGGCGTATCCGGCCGGTGAGATTCGCGCGCAGCTGCGGTGCGAGAACATCACAGTGGTCTTCACCGCGATGACCGGCGCCGAGGTCGTGCCAGCGGTCACCACCTCGGCGACCGCCACGGCAGCGACCACGGTCGATGCCCAGGGCAGTACCGCGACGATCAACATCATCTCGACCGGAGTGGACGATGCGTCCGCCGCCCATGTGCACAAGGCGGCGGCTGGCGCCAACAATGACACTGCGCTCATCAGTCTCACCCAGGATGGTGCAGCGCCGGGCCGCTGGTCGGCGCAACTGCAACCGATTACTGGGGCAGATCGCACGGAGTTCAACGACAACGGCTGGTACGTGGACATGCACACACCCGCGAATGCAGGAGGCGAATTGCGCGGGCAGATCACGCCGAATCCGTCCGCTCCGCCGCCACCACCGCCGCCACCTCCGACAGTGACGCTGGCGCAGCTGCAGAGCCAGATCTTCACTCCGGTCTGCTCGGGATGTCACAACGGCAACGGTACGGGACTGCCCGGATCGATGAATCTCTCGTCTGCAGTGGCAACGTTCAATGCGCTGGTCGGTGTGGCCAGCAGCGAGCAACCTGCGGTCCTGCGTGTCGCGGCCAACGATGCGGCCAACAGCTACGTCATCCGCAAGCTCGAAGGTACGCCCGGCATCAACGGCAGTCGCATGCCGCTCGGTGGACCCTTCCTCGACCAGGCAACCATCGATCAGGTCAAGGCGTGGATCAACGCGGGCGCCGCGAACAACTGAGGATCCGCAGAAAATTTCACACGGAGGGCACGGAGGACACGGATAGCATCTCGCAGCGTCCCGACCTCCGTGATCTGCGCCCCGCGGGATTTCCGTTGGTCATGCTCTTCTGTGAACTCAGGTTCTTCGGGGCATGCGGCGAATGCCCCGACCTGGTCCCACCGAGACCCAGTTCTCACAATTGACGGCGGGGGCTTCTTCATTTCCAGCTCGCTCCTGCCGATGCAGCAACCACGTACCCGCGAAAGACGCGAGGCCATGGGCTGCCGGTGGTGCAGGATCGATGTTGAAAAAAATCCCGATATCGCAGGTTCGCAGGGGGATGTTCCTGAGTTCGATCGAAGGGTCGTGGCTGAATCACTCCATCTGGAAGCTGCGTTTCGTCATCAATGACGAAGAAACGCTGGCGCGCGTCCGCAGTTGCGGTGCCGCCGAATGCTGGATCGACACGTCCCAGGGCCTGGATGTTGAATCCGCACCCCCGGTCGTGCAGTCCGTTCGTGCACCGGCGCCGACGCCAACGACCGGAGTACGCAAGTCGATGGGCGACGAGCTGCAGAATGCAGCCAATGTGTTGAAGCGCTCCAGAACGGCCGTCAATTCCCTCTTCGCGGAAGCGCGCATGGGCAATGCGGTAAACACCAGCGAATGCAAGCCGCTGGTCGATGACATCGTCGAATCCGTCGACAGCAATGCCGATGCGCTCATCAGTCTGTGCCGCCTGAAACTGGCGGACGAATACACATACATGCACTCGGTGTCGGTGTGCGCGCTGATGGTGTCACTCGGCCGGCAGCTCGGCCTGGATGAAGCGACCTGCCGCGACGCCGGTATGGCCGGACTGCTGCACGATCTGGGTAAGGCTGCGATGCCACAGGACATCCTCAACAAGCCCGGCAAACTCACCGACGACGAATTCACCATCATCAAATCGCATCCCGCAAAGGGGTACGAGATGCTGCTGGAGAGCGGTGTCGACAACGAGCGGGTCCTGGATGTCGCGCGTCATCATCACGAGCGCATGGACGGCACGGGTTACCCGGACAAACTTGCCGCCGACGATGTCTCGCTGATCGCCCGCATGAGCGCGGTCTGCGACGTGTACGACGCCATCACATCGAACCGCCCGTACAAGGCCGGTTGGGATCCGGCCGAGTCCATCGCCAGGATGGCGTCGTGGCAGGGGCACTTCGATCCGACGGTTCTGCAGATGTTCGTGAAGACGATCGGCATCTATCCGGTCGGTTCCCTGGTGCGCATGGCCTCCGGCAAGCTCGCCGTCGTGGTCGAGCAGAACACGAAGAAGCTTACAGCGCCCAAAGTGAAAGTGTTCTTCTCCACCAGGTCCGGCATGCCGCTGCTGCCGAAGCTGCTCGATCTCGCGGACGCGCAGGTTCAGGAAAAGATCGTCGCGCGTGAACCGGCGGAGAACTGGAATTTCAGCTACCTCAACGACCTCTGGTCGAACCACATTCCCTGAGTCCAGGCGCGGGCGCCGTCCGCGCGCTGCTCCCGGTTCTGCGCGGTGGAGTCGAGGCTCTGCAGGATCTTCTGATCCGACGTCGGCTGGAAGCGGATGTAGCCCAGCTCCTGTGCAGCGGATTCCAGGCGCTCTTTCTCGCCGATGTTCAGGGGTTTGCTTCCCCGCAACGTCGCCATCATCGTCTGCGCGAGCAATGAGGTCCGCAGTTTCAGCGTGGCGGTGCAGCGCGTCAGTGGCGCAATGTCGGCGCCTGGCGCGAAGTCATCGAGCAACCGCAGCGAGTACTGGCGCAGATGTCCCACTTCGTTGAGGGCCACGATTGAATCGCTGGCCGGTGGTAGTTGCCAGTCGCGCCGCAGGCGTTCCATGCGCGCGAGATGGATGTCCGCGAGAAAGAGATGAAACCAGCAGCGCTGATAGGCGGAGATGCATTGCATGTCCGCCCGATCGCGCACCACGAGATAGCGGCCGCGCGTCACGTGGTGGTTCACGAGCTGCACCGACGACGTATCCGACAGTCGCATGCTGCCGCCGAATTTCCACGGGCCGATTCGCACCGAGTCGCGTCGCAGATCGACAGCGCACAACACCGTGCCCCGACCGTCTGCCAACTCCGCCCGGCACAGTACGACGTCCGCCACACTGGCGAGCGACATGTAGTCACAGGTCCCATCGATACGGATTCCGTCCGCAGTGGCCGTGGCTATCAACGGTGAGTCGACGGTTTGCGTACGTTCGCCACCGACGTTGGCAAGGATCAGCGATCGCTGGTGAACATCCCGCAACAGCAGGGCCCGCTTGAGTCGTGCCGGGCTCAGCAGCGGTATGGGCACGCACTGCAGGGCACAGAGCGGATACAGATGCATCACCACGGCCGTGGCCAGTGGCAGGCACTGAGCTGCGAGCAGGCGTGCGGGTTGCGCTGCGGACTCGAACAGCAGCGACGGTCTGGATACGGAGCGGGGATGCAGAGACAGATGTGCGCGCAAGCGGAGGAATGCCTTGCGATAGGTGGCGCGGGCGTCCAGTTCGCCGTTGGCGGTATCGACCTGCTTGACCATTGCGGCGATCAGATCGCTCACATCGTCGCGGACGGTAGCTTGCATACCTGGCCCCTGAAGTCGAACAGGAACTGACGATGCCGTAGTGACTGTGCCGGCGACAGAGCGATGGGACGAGTTGCGGTTTGCAGCCGGCCAGCTGCGTCTGCACCGGGCCAATGGCAGTCGAACGGTGCCATCGCCGCGCTCTGTTGACCTTCGAGGTAATCGCCAGCGAGTACGTGCGCCCTGACACTCGCGCGATGCTGCAGAACGCGCGAGAGAGTTCCGAGCAATCCACGCCACACGTTCGCGAGGATCCTGCTCGTCCGATGATGTGGCTGATTTCACGTCATACGTGGACGACCGACCAACCGGTCACGTCGCGCGGTGATCGTTGGCCGGTATTCATCATCGATGGTCCGTTTGCGGAGACGAAGGGTTAGAGGCAGGCTTTGTTCGCGCAAAAAAGTAGATCCCGGAGTGCGGAGTTCGCATACGAAGATCAAGGCCAACGGAAGTCCCGCGGGAATCGCATATCAGCATTCCGGAACTGTCCGATCGTCTCGGGTCAGCGACGCATGGCTGTGTTTGAAATGAGTAACGACGATTCATTCCTGCCGCCGCGGCAACTGTGACTTTCAGTTGCGCGCATTTCTCCCGGTCAACGCCGCCGCTAAGTTATCCGGCAGTTGTCGAATCAATCGGGAGAGTCCGGATGAAACGCAGATGGATCGCGCCGGCGGTGCTGGTCGGAGTCGTCGTCATGGCTGGATCGGCACTCGCCGCATGGAAGCACGCCAGCCTTGCAGAGGCTGATGCGCTCGCTGCGAGTCAACCGGAACCAGCGGAACTGGTGGCGATTGCCGTTGCGCAGCAGCGTCAGCACAGCCGCACGACCACATCGATCGGCACCGTCGTGGCGCTGCGCTCGATCAGCGTACGCAATGAACTTCCTGGAACGGTGAAGCAGGTATCGCTGGTGCCCGGGCAGATCGTGGAGGCGGGCACGGTGCTGGTGGCGCTGGATGTGTCCGTCGAACAGGCCGAACTGCGCGCCCTCGAGGCGCAGGCCGAGCTGGCACGAACCCAGTTCGCGCGCATGCAGCGCATGAGCGAGCAGCGCGCTGCCTCGGAAATGGAAGTGGACACGGCGCGCGCGGAACGCGAAGTGTCGCTGGCGCAGATAGAGAAAACCCGGGCGGTGATTGCGCGCAAGACCATTCGTGCGCCGTTCCGTTCGCGGGTGGGCATCGCCGATGTGCATCCGGGACAGTATCTGAATGAAGGATCGCTGCTGACGACGCTGCAGGGTGTCGACGATTCCGTCTATGTGGACTTCACCGTCGCCCAGCAGGTAGCCGCGGCACTTCGTCCGGGAACCAGCGTCGCAGTGCTGACCACCGGCGATCATGCGATCGAGGCGCACATCCTCGCCATCGATGCGAAGGTCGATCCGACGACGCGTAATGCCATGGTCCGGGCCCGAGTGCGTGATGTCGAAAGCGCGCCAACGCCCGGAGCCTCGGTTCGTGTGCAGGTTCCACTCGGCACGCCCACGGTCGCGGTGGCGATACCTGCCAGCGCACTGCGCAAGGGACCCTCCGGTGACCACGTGTTCGTGGTCGAGCAGGACGAGAAAGGCGACATGCGCGCCCGGACCCGCGCCGTGACCGTGGATGCGATGACAGGCGATGAGATCGTCGTGACCGCAGGGCTGTCGGCAGGCGAGCGCGTGGCAGCGTCGGGGTCTTTCAAGCTGCGTGAAGCGGCGCTGGTCGTCGCCGCGACGCCATCACCGGCGGTCGCCGCAAACACGGTTGCGACGACGACTCTCCAATGAGGGTCTGGTACCCGACTCTTTTCGTCATTCCCGCGCATTCGGATGGATTCCCGCCTGCGCGGGAATGACCACCTGACAGAGGCTGCCATGCGTTCCTTCACCGATATCTTCATCCGGCATCCGGTCCTTGCCGTCGTCGTCAACCTGGTGCTGGTGCTGGTCGGTACCCGGGCGCTGCTGACGTTGCCGGTGCAGCAGTTCCCGAGTGTCGAGAGTTCCTCGATCATCATCACCACCGTCTATACGGGCGCGAGTGCCGAGACGATCCGCGGCTTTCTGACGACGCCCATCGAGCGCGCGGTCTCCGCGATCAGCGGCGTGGACTACATCGAGTCCACCAGCCGCGCCGGTATCAGCACGGTGATCGTACGATTGAAGCTCGATCACGACAGCACCGACGCGCTGGCGGAAGTGACGGCGCGACTGCAGCAGGTCCGGGCTGAACTGCCCGCGGAAGCCGAGCCGCCGGTGGTGGACGTGCAGCGTGCGGACCGGCCATATGCCACGTTCTATCTTGGCTTCACTTCGACGCAACGCGATGTGCCGGCGCTGACGGACTGGTTGTCGCGCACACTGCAGCCGCAACTGACGACCGTCGAGGGCGTACAGCGAGTGAGCTATGAGGGCGCGCGGCCATTGGCGATGCGGGTGTGGATCGATCCGGACCGGCTCGCCGCACACAATCTGTCGCCGGGCGATGTGCAGGCGGCCTTGCAACGGAACAACTACCTGGCAGCGGTAGGCCAGACCAAGGGCAACCTGGTGCAGGTCAACCTGCTGGCCGATACGGATCTGCGTGCGGTGTCGGAGTTCGAGAACCTGATCGTTGCCGATCGCGGGGGCGCGATCGTACGGCTCAGCGACGTGGTGCGTGTCGAACTCGGCGCCGAAGAGGCGACCATGATCGCCAAGTACAAATCGCAACAGAGCGTGTATCTGGGCGTGTGGCCGCTGCCCGGGTCGAACGAGATCGAAGTGGCGCAGCATCTGCGTGATGAAATGCAGCGGATCGAGGCGAACCTGCCTGCCGATATCCAGATGCGCCTGGTCTGGGACGGCACGATGTTCATGCGCAGCGCGCTCAAGGAAATCACCAAGACGCTGGCGGAGACGGTACTGATCGTTGCGCTGGTGGTGTTCCTGTTCCTGGGATCGATCCGCACGGCGCTGGTGCCGCTGGTGGCCATGCCCGTGTCGCTGGTCGGGGCGGCCATCGTCATGCTGGCCTGCGGCTTCAGTCTGAATCTGCTGACGATCCTCGCCATCGTGCTGTCCGTCGGTCTGGTGGTCGATGACGCCATCGTCGTGGTCGAGAATATCGAGCGGCACATCCGCGAAGGAAAAACCCGCATCGATGCGGCGCTGCTCGGCGCGCGTGAGCTCTCGGGGCCGATCATCGCCATGACCATCACGCTGGCGACGGTGTACACGCCGATCGCATTCCAGGGCGGACTGACCGGATCGTTGTTCCTCGAATTTGCGATCACACTGGCCGCGGCCGTGGTGGTGTCCGGCATCGTGGCGCTGACCTTGTCGCCGGTCATGAGTTCGCGTTTCGCTCATGCGCATGGCAAGCAGGCGCGCCTGACGACCGTCGTCAACCGGGTGTTCGACGTGGTGAGCCGGGCGTATGCGCGGGGGCTGGACCGTGCTCTCGACATGCGTGCGGTGGTCGTCGTCCTGGCGTTGTGCGTGACTATCGCCGCCTGGCCGCTGTATCTGTACTCACGTCAGGAACTGGCGCCGGTCGAGGATCAAAGCCATATCAGTCTCTTCTTCGAGGCGGCGCCGGATTCGACGCTGGCGGCGACCGATCGCGATTCGCAACGTCTCGTCGAGGCCATCCAGTCGTTTCCGGAGACGGACTTCATGTGGTCGCTGACGGCCGACTGGGGCGGATTCGGCGGTCTGGTGGCGAAGGACTGGCATGAGCGCGAGCGGTCGACGCAGGAGATGTTTGGCGACGTGTACAACGCGACGTCCCAGGTGCCGGGTCTGCGCGTCTACACCCGGCTCGATCCGCCGTTGCCGACACCCGGACAGTACGACGTCGAGATGATCATCCAGAACGAATCGTCGCTCGAAGAGCTCATGAGCACGGTGCAGACGGTGCAGGAGGCCGGCATGCGCAGCGGCAAGTTCCTGTACGTCGATACGGATCTGAAGTTCGACCTGCCGCAGGCGCGGGTCGTGCTCGATCGAGAGCGGCTCTCTGATCTCGGCCTCGATCTGGCCACGGTGGGTCGTGAGCTCGGCACGATGCTCGGCGGCGCCTACGTGAACCGCTTCAACTACTTCGATCGCAGCTACAAGGTGATTCCGCAGATCGGCGACGCCGATCGCGCGACGCTCGAACCACTGCTGGATCTCAAGATCAAGACGCCGGACGGCAGGCTCGTGCCGGTTTCGACCTTCATGCGCATCGAGTCGGCAACGGGTCCGCGTACGCTGAATCGCTTCCAGCAACGCAATTCCGCACGCGTGTTCGCTGGTGTGCAGCCCGGCGTCACGAAGGATGAAGGACTGCGAGCTCTGGAGGCTGCGGCCGCGGCCACGTCGAATCCACTGATCGACTACGCGGGCGAGTCGCGGCAAATCCGGCAGGAGGGGGCGGCACTGACCGCGACACTCGCATTCGCGATCGTGCTGATCTATCTCGTGCTCGCCGCGCAGTTCCACAGCTTCCGCGATCCATTGATCGTGCTGCTGGGGTCCGTGCCTCTGGCGATTTCCGGCGCGCTGGTGTTCACGTTCCTGGATCTCACGACGATCAACATCTATTCGCAGGTCGGACTGATCACGCTCGTCGGGCTCATTGCCAAGAACGGCATCCTGATCGTCGAGTTCGCCAACACGCTGCAGGCGCGCGGCCTGCAAAAGCTCGCGGCGTTGCGTGAAGCATCGCTCACGCGTCTGCGACCGGTGCTGATGACCTCCGCCGCAACCGTCTTCGGGCACTTTCCGCTGGTGCTGGTCTCGGGCCCCGGAGCCGAGGCGCGCAACAGCATCGGCATCGTGCTCGTGACCGGCATGATCGTCGGCACCGTCTTCACGCTGTTCGTCGTGCCCGTGTTCTACAGCCTGATCGCGTCGGACCATCGCTCGGTCGACGCGAGCGAGGAGGTCGTTCAGCCCGCGCAAGTCCCCGCCTGATTTGCCAGTTCTGATGCCGCATCCTGCTGCGGCATACTCAGGTAAGGACTGATCAAGTCCTTACCGTGTCCCGTTGGAGAACGGGATCCAGGTCAAAACATCAAGTTAGCTGATCGAGTCGCAGCGAAAGCGGACTTGATCAGCGCTTACTCCGGACGCTTGCGATCAGGAGAGGCTCATGAGCGACTCGACGACAGAAGGCGGTTGCCTGTGCGGTGCAGTGCGCTATCGCATCGCAGGACAGCCCCGCACCAGCAGCATCTGTCATTGCCGTACCTGCCGGCGCGCCAGCGGTGCTCCGTCCGTGGCCTGGTTCGTCGTGAGGACCGAGCAATTCAGTTTGCTTCACGGCGATCTGTCGACGTTCGCCTCTTCGATGCCGGTCCTGCGGCAGTTCTGCGGCCGATGCGGCAGCCCGATTGCGTATCGGCATGCGGACGATCCGGCGTCGATCGAACTGACCACGGCGAGCCTGGATGATCCGGAGAGCTTTCCGCCCAGCCGCGAAATCTGGTTGTCGCACCGACTGTCGTGGCAGGCCATCGATTCGCGACGCGAACAGGACCCTGATGAAAGTCAGGTTCAGCCACAGCAGACCGACAGTAGAGGGAATAACAGCAGAGCGTAGACTCCGACGGATCGTGGTCAATCAATCCCGGGCGGACCGGGGGGAGTGCGCTCATGGCGAATGCAGGCGAAGGTCCCTACAGGGGCAGCTGTTTCTGCGGCGAGGTGCAGTTCGAAGTGTCGGGGAATCCGGCGGCCATGGGTTACTGCCATTGCAGTTCCTGCCGGCATTGGTCGGCCGGCCCGGTCAATGCGTTCACCCTGTGGCCGCTGCCGGCGCTGAAGATCACAGGGGGCGCGAGCAGCGTCGGCACGTACAACAAGACGCCAATCAGCTATCGCAACTGGTGCACGAAGTGCGGCGGCCATGTCTTCACCGAACATCCGACGCTGGGGCTCGTCGATGTGTACGCAGCGACGCTACCGCAACTGGTGTTCGAACCGGCGCTGCACGTCCACTACCAGGAGACCGTGCTGCGTATCCCCGATGGCAAGCCGAAGATGAAGGACATGCCGGCTGAGATGGGCGGATCGGGCGTGATGCTGCCGGAGTGAGCAAAGAGCGGTACACAAAGGAACGCACAGGAGCACAAAGGAGCACAAGAAAGTTCGAACCCAGAGTTTTCCAGTGTTCTGGCTTTGCGATTATTGCGGTCGTTTGTGCTCTTTTGTGGCTATGCCTTGGTTTCCACAAACCGGGCCGGGATCGCCTCCTGATACGGAAACATATGGAAGTACGGGCGCGCTGCGGCGAGTACGCGCTGGAATGACGCGCGCTGGACCAGGCGTTCAAAGTAGTCGATCAGATGCGTGTGCGACTGCGGAAACGGCTGCACGATCCCGGCGAAGAACAGCGCAGGCGCGGCGGAGCAGTCGGCGACGGTGAAGGCATCGCCCGTTGCCCAGGGCTTGTCCGCCAGTTGCCGATCGATCATGCCGTACGCGGTGGTCAGGATCGCGGCGGCTTCTTCGACGCCGGCGGGGTCGTTGCGTCCGGCGGGTCGGATGCGGTCGACCACGATCTTCTGCATGGGCACGCTCACATACAGATCGAAGAAGCGATCCCACAGGCGTGCGTTCAGCTGTTCGTCCGGATCGAGCGGAAGGAGCGGCTGTCGTCCCGGGTAGTGGCGATCCAGATACTCGATGATGATCGTCGTTTCAGGCAGCGTGCGGTTGCGACGGTCGTCGCGCAGGACCGGGATTTTTCCGACGGGCCACAGGTCGAGAAAACTGGCGGCGGCCGCGGGATCCATCAGATCGACGATGCAACTCTCGAACGGCGTCCCGTTCTCGTAGAGCGCGATCAGCGCTTTGTG
Source organism: Povalibacter sp. (assembly GCF_036520495.1). Taxonomy (GTDB): domain Bacteria; phylum Pseudomonadota; class Gammaproteobacteria; order Steroidobacterales; family Steroidobacteraceae; genus Steroidobacter. The sequence goes on from NZ_DATDJO010000014.1 coordinate 14,061, forward strand.
ACAGAAGGATGCGAGCGGGTGCAGGTACAAGGTCAGTGACACGATGGTTTCCCTGGGTTGCGTCCGGTCGAACCTGCGGCTATTCCGTCGCGGCGCTGGCGAGCGGTGGGCCGCTGAACTCTGCCTCGATGATCACCTCGACCGCATCGCTCACGCCCATGGTCGAACCCGCTTCCGGGATGCCGTAGCCCATACCGAAGTCGGAACGGTTCAGGGTGCCGCGCGCCGAGAAGCCGATGCGTGCGTTCGGGTCCATGGGATGACCGGCATAGCCGCCGTTGAATGTCGCATCGAGCGTTACGGGCCTGGTCACGCCACGCAGCGTCAGGTCGCCGTGAAGTTTCATCCGGCGCGGTGCGAGCACCTCGACGCTTGTGGATTGCCAGGTCATCTGCGGGTACTGCGCCGAGTTCAACCACTGTTCGCTTTGCAACTGGGCGTTGAAGTCGAGTTTTGCGACATCGGGGTAGTCCGTTTCCAGCGAGCGTGGATCCACGGTTACCGTCGCGCTCGAGGCAGCGAGATTGGCCGGGTCGAACGTCAGGGTGGCATCGAACCTGAGAAAGCGCGCCGTGTAGTTGGAGAAGCCGAGATGATCGACGCGAAAGAGCAGGCTCGCATGCGACTTGTCGAGCGTATACGCGCCGCCAGGAACATCGACCGGTGCGGATTCCACCGCCGCCGGCGTCGTCGTGGCGGGCTGCGGAGTCGCCGCAGGTACCGGCTGTTTTGAACAGGCGGACAGAGCAATTGCTGCGACCAGAATCAGAGGGAAGTTTGTCGATTTCATTGTGTTCCTGCCGGACGGAGAGGATCGATGGCGCAAGGACGGCCGGGTGCTTGCGAATCCGACATCTTGGCATTTCGCACAGTGAGAGCGAATTCCAATCGGGCCGACGCAGCCCGATTGGACGAAATGATTGGTTATTGAGTCGAGACGATGCGCGGATCGTCGGGTTCCTGTTCCGGCGTGAGGATCCAGAACAGGATGTAGACCACGATGCCCGGGAATGCGGCCGAGCAGATCGAAATCACGACGTAGAGCACCCGCGCCAGCGTCACATCCATACCGAAGTAACGCGCGAGACCGGCGACGACGCCACCGATCATGCGGTTCGAGCGGGACCGCCGCAGGGGAGCATTGAACTGGGTCATGGATTCGACCTCGCTGGATCAATTCCGTCGCAGTTCGACGAATGACGCAATGATGGGCTCGTTTCCGGACATGCGATACCACCGACCGGCGAATGACGGCTGACGACCGGCGGCAGCCTGGAGCGCGTCGGCGAGCATGCCGATGTGCCTGCCTCAGTCGTCGGCGGATCTGTGCACGCCCGTCGATGCGCGACTGATGAGCTTGTGCGGCAGTCGCGTGGATTCAGGTGCATTACCGGTCAGCAGCGATTTGATCAACAGATCGGCCGCGGAGTACGAGAGTTCGTACGTCGGCTGACTGATGGTGGTCAGCGGCGGCCAGACAGTACGGGAAATGGCCGCGTCGTCGAAGCCGGCCACCGACAGTTCGCGCGGAATGGCGATACCCATTTCATGCGCGGCCATCAGCGTGCCGGCGGCCATGTCGTCGTTCGCCGCGAAGATCGCTGTCGGCCGGGTCGGCAGCGCCAGCAGCTGTCGTGCAGCCTGCAGGCCGGAGTCGAACAGGAAGTCGCCCTGGCGCACGTAGTCCTGGTTGAACGCGATGCGGTGCGCCCTGAGCGCGGCCTTGTAGCCCTTGAGCCGCTGACCGCTCGCATGGTGGCCACGCCGGCCGATGATGAAGGCGATGCGGCGGTGACCGAGGCCGATCAGGTAGTCGGTCATTTCGCGCGCGGCCCCTTCGTCGTCCATGTCGGAATAGGGCGAGCGATGTTTCGTGTCGTTCGGTGCGATGCGTGCGAATGGCAGGCCGTGTTCGTCGAGCACCCGAATGATCTCGGCGGATTCGCTCAACGGCGGCGCCAGAATCAGGCCATCGATATGTGTCTGGTTGGCGAAGGCCATCACGTCCCGCGTCAGTTCCTCGCCGCCGCCGGTGACTTCGTGCAGGAGGAGCAGGAACTTTCCTTCGCGACAACGCGCCAGCGCACCGCGCTGCACCTCGATGGTGTAATTGCCACTGGGGTTGTCGTAGACGAGACCGATCAGGTACGAACGCCGGCTCGCCAGGCTGCGGGCCGAGGGGCTGGGGTGATAGTTGAGACGTTTGACGGCGACGAGCACGCGTGCGCGGGTTTCTTCGCGCACGTTGGGTTCATTGTTCAGAACCCGCGACACCGTCTTGATGGCGACGCCTGCGGCCCTGGCAACGTCGTTGATGCTGATCTTGCGTGATCGTGTACGGGACTCGTCGTGCTCAGCGGTCATGATCGTGCGTTCAAAAGCATCGGGCCGGGGCCCCTGGTCGATGTGCGGATCGATGTTGTAGGGACCCGCGCGGCGAGCCCGATTGTGCGCGCGCATGGTACACCGATGACCTGTGCGGGAGGCATGAGCGCTTTCGTCACCGGTGAGTTCCGATGTAAAACCTCGAGATCGCAAGGCGATGACGTGCGGCCTCCTGGAAGTCGACGGGCGCCAGTTCCATAAGAATGAGGGGGGAGGATCCATGGTCGAATCCGTTGCGGGCATCGGCGTGGCTGCGGTGCGCGCCGGCGATGAGTTGCCGCGCGTCAGGCCTTCGTTCGTATTCGTCTACGCCCTTGCGTACGCCGGCGTATGGCTGGCGCTGCTGACGCCCATGCTCGTCACGATCGCGCTGCGGGTCCGGCAGCTGTCGCCGGAGAATGCAGCGGGGCAACTTGCCCTCGTGCTCGGCGTCGGGGCGTTCTTCGCGCTCCTCGGTAACCCGGTGTTCGGACGCTGGAGCGATCGCACGACTTCGCGCTTCGGCATGCGACGTCCCTGGTTGATCGGCGGCATGCTGTGCGGCATGGCAAGTCTCGCCATCGTCGCCCTGGCGCCGAACATTCCCGTGCTGCTGCTCGGCTGGTGTCTGTCGCAGCTGGCATTCAATGCCGTGCTGGCTGCAATAGTCGCGGTTCTTCCCGATCAGGTGCCGGAGTCGCAGCGTGGCACCGTGGCGGGTGTACTGGGCATCTGCATGCCGATCGGCCAGGTCAGCGGCACCTTCCTCGTGCAGTCGTTGCCCACTTCCATGCTGATGATGTTCCTGACGCCGGCCATCGTCGGTTCGATCGCGGTGCTGTTCCTGGTCGCGTTGCTACCGGACCGGCGTCAGCTGCCCTCGCAGTTGCCGGCCTCGACGCTGCGCGATTTCCTGCGATCGTTCTGGCTGAATCCCGTGCAGCAATCCGACTTTGCCTGGGCGTGGCTGAGCCGGCTTCTGCTGGTGACGGGCACCGCATTCCTGACGACTTACCAGTCGTACTACCTGATCGACAAGCTTGGTTACGACGTCGCCGAGGTGCCAGGTCTGATTTTCAAATCGATGCTGGTGCAGGCGAGCATGGTCGTCATCTCGAGTCTGCTCGGCGGCCGGTTCTCCGATGCGACGGGTCGCCGCAAGATATTCGTGATCGTGGCGGCGGCCGTGTACGGCTCGGGGCTGTGGACCATCGCCGCCGCGGGCGACTATGCCGCCGTGCTGATCGGCATGGCGCTGACCGGTGTGGGCCAGGGCGTGTACTTCGCGGTCGATCTGGCCCTGGTGACGCAGATTCTGCCCAACCGCAAGCTGGATGCGGCGAAGGATCTCGGCATGTTCAACATCGCCAATGCATTGCCGCAGTCGATAGCGCCAGCATTGGGCCCGGTCATTCTGTGGCTCAGTCGCGGCGACTACACCTGGCTGTTCATCGTGGCGGGCTCCATCGCTTTGCTGAGTTCGATCGCGATTCTGCCACTGAAGGGCGTGCGCTGATGACGGCGTGAGGGCTGCTGGCCAGAATCGGAGCAAAGCCGCTGTTCTTCTCTGGCCAGCAGCCCTCACAGCAATCACGTCACTGCTTACGTCCTTCCGTTCGTGCTGAGGTTCGTGGAATTACCCAGCGCGTTCCGCCACGGCGATCACGCTCTTGTGTCGGGCGATGAACAGGTAGATCGCGAGGCCGAGGACGTTCCAGACCAGGAAGCGCAGGGTGGTCGCGAGCGGCAGATTCCAGAAGAGGTACAGACAGCCGAGAATGGCCACTGTGCCGACGACCCATGGCAAAGGCGTGCGGAACTTGCGCGGAAAATCTGGCGCGGTCCTGCGCAGCGTCAGCATGCACACGGCGACGGCGATGAAGGCGAACAGTGTTCCGGCATTGGCGAGGGCGGCGATTTCATTGAGCGGCAACAGGCCGGCGATGATCGAAACGATGACGCCGGTGATGAGCGTCATCAGTACGGGTGAACCGGTGCGCGGGCTGAGAGCGCTCAGACGTTGCGGCAGCAGTCCATCGCGAGCCATCACGAAAAAGATGCGCGACTGGCCGTACATGAACGCCATGATCACCGTCGGCAGCGCCAGCACCGCTGCGCCCGCGATCAACGTGGCGGCGACCGGGTGATTGAGATTGCGCAGTACCATGGCCAGCGGTTCGGGGCTGGCCGCCAGCGACTGATAGCTCGCGCCGCCGAGGGCGACAGCCGCGACCGCCATGTAGATGACGGTGCAGATCAGCATCGAGCCGACGATGCCTATCTTGAGGTCGCGGCTCGGGTTGCGCGTTTCTTCCGCGGCTGTTGATACGGCATCGAAGCCATAGAACGCAAAGAAGATGATGGCCGCGGCCGCCATGACGCCGTGCTTCACCCCATCGATTTCCGTGCCTGCAAAACCAAACGGCATGAAGGGCTGAAAGTTTTCGGCATTGAACGCGGGCGCGGCTAGCCAGATGAACAGCCCCAGTGCAATCAGCTTCACGAAGACGAGCACGAGGTTCACCGTGGCGCTTTCGCGCGTGCCGAGCGCGAGCAGGCCGGCGACAGCAAGTGAAATCAGCACCGCCGGAACGTTCAGGATCCCGCCGGCATGCGGTCCTGCGAGCAATGCGTCGGGTACGTTCCAGCCGGCGGATTTGATCACGCCGGAGGCGTAGCCCGACCAACCGACGGCCACCGCACTGCACACCACCGTGTATTCGAGAATCAGCGTCCAGCCGACAACCCACGCGAGCAGTTCGCCCAGGACTACATAGCTGTACGTATAGGCACTGCCGGCCACCGGCATCATCGTTGCCATCTCCGCATACGCCAGCGCAGCGCAGGCGCAGACGATGCCCGCGATCACGAAGGACAGTACGACTCCGGGCCCCGCGAGTCCGGCGCCTACCCCTGTCAGCGTATAGATCCCGGTGCCGACGATCCCGCCTACGCCCAGTCCGATCAAATGGGGCCAGCTCAGCGTGGGCTTCAGCGTATGACCGGAGATACCGGTCGTGAGGGAGTCGAGTCGCTTGCGCCGGTTCCAGTAGGCCACGTCTTGCTCCAGCTTGAGTTGTTATGAACGGATTGTAACGGTACGGAGGGAACAGGACGGTTGCGTTTGCGATTGAAAGCAAAGGTATACAGCGTCCAACGCCATGAACGACATCATCGCAGTGGTCTTCGGCATTGCCGTCACTCCCTGGAAGGTCGTCGGCTACCTCGGCGTTGTGTTGTTCGCCGGCCGTTGGGTCGTGCAGGTGATCGCAACACGAGCCCGGGGTCGTCCCGTCATTCCCACATCGTTCTGGCTCATGAGCGTGTCCGGCAGCGCCATGCTGCTGGCGTACTTCATCTGGGGCAAGAATGATTCCGTCGGCGTGCTCTCGAATCTGTTTCCGATGGCGGTCGCCGTATACAACCTGATGCTGGACCTGCGTGCGCGTCGCGAGGACGCAATGCGCGACTCCGTCCAGGGTCATGCCGCCGGTCGGTGAGTCGCTGACCGGCCGAATGCCCTTTTCGGCCATTCATTTCTGCAGGTGATGCTCATACGCTGCAACCCAGCCTGGACTCGGGCTGGTCGCAGTCATTCGCCGCGACCCCACCACGGCTACGCGGTGCGATGGGCAAGAACATCATCATCTGTTCCGATGGCACGGGCAACACGGCCATCAAGGGTCGCGGCACGAATGTCTTCAAGATGTTCGAATCCGTCGATCTCAACTCGCATCGCTTTCATCCGGAGCGAGCCCCGCAGGTTGCGATCTACGACGACGGCGTCGGCACCGAGAGCCTGCGCCTCATGCGCCTTCTCGGCGGCGCCGCCGGCTACGGCCTGAGCCGCAACGTCCGTCAGCTCTACAAGGAGTTGTGCCGCATCTACGATCCGGGCGATCGCATTTTCCTGTTCGGCTTCAGTCGCGGCGCCTTCACGGTGCGCAGCCTGAGCGGCTTCATCGGTACGTGCGGGATCATCGACGTGAACCGGCTCGAAGGTCCCGGGGATCTCGATGCACTGGTGAAGCAGGCCTACGAGGTGTACCGCCGCTGCTATCGCACCTGGCTGATGAAGAAAATCCTCGGCCCGCCCGAGCGCGGCGCCACCACGCAATTTCGCGAACGTCATTGCCATGGCGGCGAGCGGATTCATTTCCTCGGCGTCTGGGATACGGTCGATGCCGTCGGATTGCCGCTGCACGTGTCCGATCTGATCAACACGCTGGTGTACCAGTTCAAGTTTCCCGACCTGGTGCTCAGCACCAGCGTCGACCGCGCGGTGCATGCGCTTGCGATCGATGACAAGCGTCAGTCCTTCCAGCCGCTGATATGGGACGAGAGTGTGCCGCTGCAACCGGGTCAGTCCATCGAACAGGTGTGGTTTTCGGGTGCGCATTCGAATGTCGGCGGCGGGTATCCCAAGCAGGGCATGTCGCTGGTCGCGCTCGACTGGATGATGCATCACGCGGAACAGGCCGGGCTGCGCTTCGTTGCGAGCGAACGCCAGTACTATCGTGAACACGCCAACGTGGACGACAAGCTCTACGATCCGCGGGCGGGATTGGGAACGTTCTATCGCTGGTTGCCGCGTGATATCGCCGGCACGTGCGAAGCCAGCGGGGTGACACCCAGGTTGCACCTGAGCGTGCTGGAACGCATCGCGCATGGCACCGACGATTATCGTCCGGGCAATCTTCCGGCCCACTCGCAGGTGGTATTCACGCACACGGGCGATCCCGCCAAGGATGCTGCGGCGGGTGAGCGTGCCAAAGCGGCGGAAACGGTGCTGCGCGAAGGCCATCCCGAGGCGGCTTCGCTGCTCGGCCTGGTGAGGACGCGGCTGGCAGTCGGAAGACTGTCATACCGCATCTTCATGCTGACCCTCGTTGCGGTGCTGCTGATCGCCGCGTCAGCGGCGCCGCAGGCGACGACCTCGATGAATGCCTTCCTGTCGAGCCTGGGATCGCTGTTGTTCGCGCTGGTCACCAGTCCGATCGACACAGTGCGATCGCTGTTCTGGCACGGGTCGAACTCGTGGTGGCTGGCGGGTGTGCTGAGCGCGGGACTGCTGCTGGCCTGGTTGCTGTCGGCCTGGTCGTCGCGCGGCATGAACCGCGTCTTTGCGCAGTTCTGGTTTACCCATCAGCAGAAACTGCGCGATGGCCTGAAACGCGCGCGTGCGCGTAGTGCCGAAGTGCTGCAGTGGCGCGATCGGAGAGTGGAGAGTTGAGAAAAACAGCGGCCGACTACGTCGGCAAGGGGGCCGTCGGCAAGGGGGCCGTTGGCGAGGAGGCCTTCGGCAGGGCAGAGCGGAGCGAGACATTTCTGCCCTGCTGACAACGTCAGCCACCCTGCCGAAGGCCTCCCTGCCGACGCAGTCGGCCGCCATTTAGAAATCCCCGCTATCAACTGTCCACTATCCACTATCCACTATCCACTGCGGCCTGTGGCTACACGCCGCCACGCAGGACCAGGACTCCCATGACGATGAAGATGGCTGCTGCCGTGATGTGAATCGGTCGTAGCGGCAGCGACTTCGCCGCCATCTGACCCAGCAGCACCGCGGGCACGTTCGCCAGCATCATGCCGAGGGTCGTGCCCGCAACCACCGCAATCAGCGATTCGTATCGGGCGGCCAGCGCAATGGTGGCGATCTGGGTCTTGTCACCCATTTCCAGCAGGAAGAAGGCGACGAGCGTTGCCGCGAAGATGCCAAAGCGGGGCGGACGGGCCTCCTGTTCTTCGTCGATTTTGTCGGGGATCAGCGTCCAGATGCCCATCGCGATGAACGACAGTCCGAGAATCCAGCGCATGGCGGACGGTCCGATGGCCGCGGCCAGCAATGCGCCGACGGCACCGGCCAGGGCGTGGTTCAGCAGCGTCGCCACCAGGATGCCGAGGATGATGGGCAGCGGTTTGCGGTAGCGGGCCGCGAGCACGAGTGCGAGCAGCTGCGTCTTGTCGCCGATTTCAGCCAGGGCGACGACGCCGGTGGAGACGAGGAGGGCTTCGATCATTTTGTAGTCGCGTACCGGGTCGAGCGGACGATGGAGCCAATATCGCAACTTTCCCGCTCGATCCACGGCTAGCTGCAGGCGGGGAAATTGCATCATCGGTCTCGCCCGACTCTGGCCTTGCGGCCCGCGCCGATCGCATCGTGACTGAGCTGGCGGTCAAGCCTTGAGGCGATCTCCGCCAGGCCCGGACAGGTCTTTCGCGGCAGCTGCTTCCCGACGAACGGCGCGCAGCTTAGGTAGCCCCCTTTGAAGGGTCAATCGGGTACAGCATGAACTGCGACAAGGAAGCGGGAACCTTCGCCGGCCACACTGTCTGATCCGGGGTCCGTCAGGGTTCCCCCGTCATGGATTCCTGTAACTAACGGCGACGTGCCCGTGTTATGCGATCGAGTGAGGGCGGCGGATCTCCCGCAATCGAGAATGGACGCTGTAACCTTTTGGTGAGTCCGGGCGTCCAAGGGTGCATTGTGGGGTTGATCAGAGAGTCCGGCTCGCAGGGGTGTCCGATTCCCCTCCGCAGAAGCCTGAGGACAAAAGAAGAGGAAGCGCAGTGAAAAGTCATGCAAGGCAGCAATCCACAGCCGGGGCGCCCGGAACCGACAATGCGGCAAGTCTCCATCCGGATGCGGGGCATCGAGCCACCATCGCCCGACTGGCGACGGTGCAGTCCGCCGATGAGTTCACGACTTCTGGACCGACTGACGTCGGCTACGATAGCGGGGTGCGGGATACTGGCAGGAAGTCGATGCGCGTATGGATTATTGCGGCTCTCGTACTCGCCGCTGCGGTTGCGACCTGGATGGTCACTCGCGGACCGGAGGTGCCGGCAGCGGACCTGGCAGCAGCCGCGGCTGCCGTGCCCCTTGAACTCGCGCAGGTCGACGTAGCGTCGGTGCAGGAGCGCGTACTGGCGCGTTCACTGCCGCTGTCCGGTTCGATGTCCCCCGTTGTGCAGGCTACCGTGAAGTCGAAGGTGAGCGGCGAAGTCGAACAGGTCACTGTCCGCGAAGGCCAGGACGTCCGGCAGGGTGATGTCATTGCCCGCATCGATACGCGCAACGTCCAGGCGCAGTACGATCGCGAACTCGCCGCCGTCGAGAAGGCCCGGGCCGACCTCGACCTGGCAACGCTCAACCGCGACAAGAACCGGTCGCTGCTCGAGCAGAAATACATCTCCCAGAACCTGTTCGAGCAGACCGAAAGCGCCTATGCCGCCAGCGTGGCCAGCTTCAAACTGGCCGAAGCCCAGGCGCGGATGGTGAAAATCGATCTCGACGATGCGGTCGTGCGCGCGCCGTTCACCGGCACGATCGCCAGACGGCTGGTGCAGCCAGGCGAGAAGGTCTCGCAGGACTCGTCGATCGTGACGATGGTCGATCTGCGCCAGATGCTGCTCGAAGCCGGGGTGCCTGCTGCCGAAATTCCCTCGGTGCGCATCGGCCAGTCCGTGCGTTTCAACGTGGGCGGTTTCGGCGAACGCGCATTTACCGGCGAGGTACAGCGCATCAGCCCGACGACCGTGGAAGGGTCGCGCTCCATCACCATCTATATCGCCGTACCGAATGCGGATAGCGCACTCAAGGGCGGCATGTTCGCGCAGGGTCAGCTCGTCATCGATGCGACCCAGCCGGTACTGTCGATTCCGCAGATGGCGGCGCGCGAGGAAGCAGGCGCCACGTTCGTGTACACGCTGGAGGACGGCAAGATCGTGCGCAAATCAGTGACCCTGGGGCCGCGGGTAAAGGGTCAGGATTTCGTCGAAGTGCGTGAAGGGTTGACGGCCGGCCAGCGTGTCATCGTTGCTGACATCGGCGCGGCCAAACCCGGGGCGCGCGCCTTCGTGCGTGGTGAGCAGGTCAGTGAAGGCGCCTGAAAGGCCTGAACAGTTCGAGCGCTGAATAACGGATCAGGCAGGCAACGCCATGTGGATTACGCGCGTCAGTATCAATCAGCCGGTCTTCGCGACCATGGTCATGCTCGCGATCGTGGTGCTGGGCCTGTTCTCGTACCGGCTGCTGCCGGTCGAGCAGATGCCGGATGTCGCGATTCCGCAGGTCTTCATTACTGTCGCCTACCCCGGTTCCTCTCCCGAGGCGATCGAGAACGACGTCATCAAGCCGATCGAGAACGTCGTCAACTCGATCAATGGCGTGAAGAACATCTATGCCACGGCCCGCGAAGGCATGGCGTTCATGCAGGTGGAATTCCGGCTCGATGTCGATATCGCCGAGTCGACACAGGAGGTGCGCGACAAAGTGGCGCAGGTCCGCGCTGCCATGCCGCGCGATGTCCGCGATCCGACCATCGGTCGCGCCACCAACGATAGTTCCGTACAGCCCATCGCGAGCATCGTCGTCTATTCCACGACGCGCAGCCTGCGTGAAGTGTCGACGCTGGTCGAGCAGCAGGTCGTCAAGCGTCTGCAGAACTCCTATGGCGTCGGCAACATCGGCGTTGGCGGTTCGGTCGAGCGCCAGGTGCAGGTGTTCCTGAAGCCCGAGCAACTGCAGAGCTACCGCGTCGGCGTCGATCAGGTGATCTCCGCCATCCAGGCGGCGAACCAGGATCTGCCCGCAGGCACCATCGCCAACGGCACGCAGGAACAGCTCGTGCGCGTCGAGGGCAAGATCAAGGATCCGGTCGGTTTCGAACGCATCATCGTCGCCAACCAGGGCGGCACTCCGGTCTACCTGCACCAGGTCGCGAGCGTCGTCGACGGCGAAGCCGAGGAAACCTCCATCTCGCGCGTCGACGGCCGCCGCGCAGTCTCTCTGTATATCTACAAAGTGCAGCGGGCCAACATCGTGGAGGCGGGTGAGGGCCTCAATGAGGCGATTGCCGATCTGCGCACCCGCCTGCCGGAAGACATCAAGATCGACACGCTGTGGTCCGAAGCCGAGTTCGTCAAAGGCTCGCTCGATCGCGTCAAGAGCACCATTCTCGAGGGCGCACTGCTCACGGTGCTGATCGTGTTCCTGTTCCTGCATTCGTGGCGCTCGACCATCATCACGGGCCTGACGCTGCCGATTTCCGTGATCGCGACCTTCATCGCGCTGAATTCCTTCGGGTTCACGCTCAACTTCATGTCGTTGATGGCCCTGTCGCTGAGCATCGGCCTGCTCATCGACGATGCCATCGTGGTGCGCGAGAACATCGTGCGGCACGCGGACATGGGCAAGGACCACCGCACGGCTGCCTTCGAGGCGACCAACGAGATCGGTCTGGCCGTCATGGCCACGACCTTCGCCATTCTCGCCGTGTTCATTCCGGTGGCCTTCATGGGCGGCGTCATCGGACGCTTCTTCCTGCAGTTCGGCCTGACCGTGGCGGTGGCCGTGCTGGTGTCGCTGTTCGTCAGCTTCACGCTCGATCCGATGCTGTCCGCCTACTGGCCCGACCCGAAGGAGGGCCGATTCCGTCGCGCTCCCTGGCTCGCTCGCCTGATGGACAAGATCGAAGAGGGCATCGATGCGGCGCACGCCATCTACGACCGCATGCTGCGGTGGGTCCTGGGCGATCGGCGTTACGGCATTCCTGGTCTTGCACGGCTCGCGCGGCGTTCCCGCGGCGAAGACGTCACGTTGCCGCGCTGGGCGAGCGTCAGTCCGCGTGCGCTCATGTTGCTGCTGGCCGCTTTCACCTTCTTCGGCAGCTTCCTGGTGCTGCCACTGGTGGGCAGCGAATTCATGCCCGAGACCGACAACGGCATGGTGCAGATGCGAGTGAACACGCCGCTGGGCTCGAGCCTGCAGTACACCGACGCCAAGATTCGTGATGCCGAGGAGGTGCTGTCGAAGATCGACGGCGTCAAACATGTGGTGACGCAGGTCGGCACGGACGAAGGCAAGAACTACGCAAGCATCATGCTGCGCCTGACGGATCTCAAGGACGGGCCACGCCCGTCGCAGAAGGAAGTCGAAAAGCTCGTGCGCGAACGCCTGTCGCACATGGCTGGCCTCGAGACCAAGATCCAGGGCATGAACCAGCCGGTCTTCATTTCGATCCTCGGCCCGGACACCGGCAAGCTCACGGAACTCTCTGAAGCGCTGATGGCGAAGCTCGCCACGATCCCCGGCATCGCCGATCTCGAAAGCAGCGAGAAGGGCTCGAATCCGACCATTGCGGTGCGGATCAACAATGAGCTCGCAAGCGACATGGGCATGACCACGGCACGCATCGGCAACGCCCTGCGTCCGCTGATTGCCGGCGACCAGATCAGCACCTGGCTTGGTCCGGACGGCCAGGACTACGATGTCATCGTGCAGCTGCCAAAGAACCGGCGCGAGATCAAAGCCGATCTCGGCGATCTCTACGTCAGCAGCACGCGGGTCGACGAGAACGGCACACCCGTTCTCGTGCCGCTGCGCCAGGTGGCGGAATTCGTCGAGACCGGCAGCCCGCAACAGATCAAGCGACTCAATCTGCAGCGTCGTATTTCGCTGTATGCGAACGCTGAGGGCCGTCCCTCGGGGGACGTCGGCAAGGATGCAGAGAAGATCGTCGCGGCAACCACGCTGCCGCACGGCTATCGCTTCGATGTCGGCGGCGGTCAGCAGGAAATGAACGAGATGCTCGGCGCCGCCGGCGCAGCGCTTGGTCTCGCGGTGATCTTCATCTACTTCGTGCTGGCGTCGCAGTTTGGCAGTTTTCTGCAACCGGTCGCGATCATGATGTCGTTGCCGCTGTCGCTCATCGGTGTGCTGCTCGCGCTGCTGTTCACCGGCACGACGCTGAACATTTTTTCGATCATCGGCTTCATCATGCTGATGGGACTGGTCACCAAGAACGCCATCCTGCTCGTGGACTTCACCAATCACGCGATGCGCGAAGGGCGCAGCGTGCGCGAAGCGATCCTCGAGGCAGGGCAGGTCCGTCTGCGGCCGATCCTGATGACGACGGCGGCGATGATCTTCGGCATGCTGCCGATGGCCATCGGCGTGGGCGAGGGCGGCGAAATTCTGGCGCCGATGGGTCGCGCCGTGATCGGCGGCGTCATCACCTCATCGATGCTGACGCTGTTGATCGTGCCGGTGCTGCTCACCTACATCTTTGGTCTCACGCGTCGTGTGAAGCGCCGGCTGCACAAGGAGTCGCACGAGACTGCGCAGGTGGCGCCGCCCGCCGGGCTCGTGCCGCAGAGTCCGCACATGCCGATCAAGGATTGATGCTGAACGGATCAGACGACCAGTCTGACGTCGCCTGGCGTTGCGTGCGTCCGCTCCCGGAGCGATTCGCGTTGCGGTGCCCGTCCACCCGACGGATCGCTATCCGCCGAACACCTTCTGCAGGTCCTCGCTGGCCAACACACGCCATTGACCTTCCGGCAGATCGCCGAGTTCCAGTCCGCCGACGCGGCTGCGATGCAGCTTCTCGACATGGTTGCCGACGGCCGCAAACATGCGTCGCGCCTGGTGATAGCGACCTTCGGTAAGCGTGAGCCGTGCCTGTCGTGGTCCGATGACTTCCAGGGCGGCAGGCGCGAGGGGCTCGCGCTCCGATTCGAGCATGAGTTTGCCGCTCGCGAAAATCGTCGCTTCGTCGCCGCGCAGATCGCGGGCCAGCGTCGCTTCGTAGATCTTCGCAATCGCGGATTTCGGATGCACGATGCGATGGAGCAGCCCGCCATCGTCCGTCATCAACAGCAGGCCGGTGGTATCCCGATCGAGCCGCCCGACGGTGGCCATGGTTGGCGAGCGCAGGCGGAAGCGTGGCGGGAACAGGTCGTAGACGATCTGGCTGGGATCCTTCATCGAGCACGTGTAGCCAGCTGGCTTGTGCAGCATCAGGACTACGCCGGTCGGCGGGTCGAGTGGCTCGCCATCGACCCGGATGCGCTCGTGCGGAACGTCATCGTCGGTGTAGAGGATCTCGCCATCAGGATCCGTGATGCGGCCGTCACGGACCATCGCCGTGACTTCCTTGCGGCTGCCGTAACCGAGATTGGCGACCAGTTTGAGAAGTTTCATCGTCTGCCTGTCGTGCGCGTTGCTTCGATGATCTTGAACCCGTCGCTTTGCGTCACAGTGCGCACTGTGCCGAAGCTGGCATTCAGCACGGACTCGTAGGGCAGATGGCGATTGGCGACCAGCCAGAGGCGGCCGCCCGGATTCAGCGACTGTGCGGCAATAGTGATGAAACGACGGCCGATATCCGGACGGTCGCCGTGCATGCTGGTATGAAACGGTGGATTGGTCACGATCACATCGTACTTGCGCGGCAGGCCGGAAGTCACATCGTGCCAGCGATAGGCGATCGGCACGGTGGTCTCGAGCGCCTGCAGGTTTTCCCGCGCCAGATCGAGTGCACGTGACTCGGCCTCGTACAGATCGAGAGAGCGGATACGCGGACAGCGATTCAATAATTCGACCGACAGATAGCCGAAGCCCGCGCCGAGATCCGCGGCGTCACCGGTCAGATTCGACGGCAGATGCGCTGCCAGCAGTGCGGAGGCTGCGTCGATCCGATCCCAGGCGAAAATACCGGGGCGGCTGACGAAGCGGCCTGCCTCGATACGTCGCGGCTCGTCCAGGGTCAGCCAGGTCGCTGCGATCTCGCGATCCGCGGGGCCGTTCAGGGGCGCCGTCCACACCGCGCGGCAATGATTCTTCGTCAGCGCGCTCACGGGGCCGGCGATGCGCTCGAGATCGCTCTGCATGGACCGCGCGCCTTCGCTGTTGGCCTGGCAGGTGAGCACTCGTCCGCCCGGCGCCGTCATGGCCACGGCGCGCGCCAGCAATGCGCGGGCTTCGTCGCGCTGACGCGGTGGCAGCACCAGGACCAGCGGATAGGTCGATCGTTCACCTCGAGCGATGTTGAAGTTCGCAGCGGCGAGCGCATCCGCGTCCGGCTTGAAGCTCTGTTCGCAAACGAGGCCCGGGAAATTCCCGTCACGCAATGACCACCCGTCGCGTGCGCGCAGGAACAAGGCGCCATCCTCCGGCCATTGCAGCGTTGCCTGCCGGAAGGGCAGCAGCAGCGTGTCGAGCACGGGATCGGCTGCGGGTGTCGTGATACTGGGAAGACTCATCTAGGGATTTGCCTGGCGTAGACTCTGAAGCGAAAATTCGCAGGGACTATTGTATGGCTCTCAAGCGTCCGAAGTGGGACACGGGCACGCTCGTCGTGCTGGAACATCATTCCCGCGTGCTGCGAGACAATCCGCTCGGCGATCCGAGCGTACGTAATCTCGCTGTCTGGCTGCCGCCCGGCTATGACGAGGGTGCAACGCACGGGCGCGGCAAGCGCTTTCCCGTACTGGTCGACATGGCCGGATTCACCGGTTCGGGCCTCGGCCACGTCGGCTGGAAAAACTTCAGTGAGAATGTTCCCGAGCGTGCCGCGCGCCTGGTTCATGAAGGCCGCATGGCGCCGGCGATCCTGGTGTTTCCGGATTGCTTCACCGCGCTCGGCGGCAACCAGTACATCAATTCAACGGCGATCGGCGCCTACGCCGATTACATCACGAAAGAGATCGTGCCGTTCATCGATCGCGAATTCCGCACGCGCGCCGCGCGCGACCATCGCGGCTGCTTTGGCAAATCGTCAGGAGGTTATGGCGCCATCGTCCACGGCATGAAATATCCCGCCATATGGGGCGCGATCGCCGATCACTCCGGCGATGCCTATTTCGACTTCGTCTATCGCAGCGACTGGCCGAACACGCTCAACGAACTGGCGAAATACCGTCCCGGGGCCCGCACGCCCGGAGCGCTCCATGTCAAAAAGGCCGAGCGCGGCATGGACCGCGGCCTCGACGATGGTCGCGTACGCTCATTTCTGGAAGCGGTGTGGAAGAAGCGCAAGCTCAGCGGCAGCGAGGTGCATTGCCTCATGAACATGTGCATGGCAGCGAGCTACGATCCGGACCGGCGTGCACCCAACGGTTTTCGCCTGCCGTTCAATCTCGAAACCGGCGAGCTGATCGAGAAGCGCTGGCAGGCATGGCTGCGGCACGATCCGATCAACCTGGTGAAGAAGCACCGCAGCAATCTGCGGTCGCTGCGCGGCATCTACATCGATTGCGGTTTCCGCGACCAGTACCAGATCCACTACGGTTGCCGCATCCTGTCGAAGCGCCTGGCGGCCGCGGGCATCCGCCATGTCTACGAGGAGTTCGACGATAACCATTCCGACATCGACTACCGCATGGATGTGTCGCTACCGTTTCTCACACGCGTGCTGCGCTGATAGCTGATAGTGGAAAGTTGATAGTGGATAGCGACGACGGCCCGCGGTGCCGTCCAACCTCTTCGCTATCCACTATCAACCATCAACTATCCTCAACGCGCCGCAAGCTGCACCTCGAAACCTCTCGACGTATTGCCTTTGCGGCGAATGATGTCCTGCACCAGTTCCACTCCTGTCTGATTGCAGGGCGGTAGTTCGAGGTCGCAGGTGCCCAGCGGCGTGACCCGGTCGCCCCAGCGGATGACATGAGCGCACCAGGTCAGGCCGCCGCCGAAGGCCGGCGTGAGCAACAGTGATCCGGGTTTGACGCGGCCTTCTTCGATCGCTTCTACCAGCGCCACTGGCACGGTGGCGGACGACATGTTGCCGTAGCGGTCGACGGTGACGAACACTTTGTCCATCGGTATGCCGGCGCGTTTGGCCACTGCCTCGATGATGCGCAGATTCGCCTGGTGGGGAATGCAGAGGTCGATGTCTGCTTGCGTAACGCCAGCACGGGAGAGCGCGTTTGCAGAGGCTTCGCTCATGCCGACCACCGCGCGCTTGAATATTTCCTGGCCGTCGAAGTCCCAGCGCGTGTCGCCCAGCTGCAGCTCGTGGTTGCACCATGCAGCGCCCATGCCGCGCACCCGCAGTGTGTGTCGTGCATCGGCGTAGCAGCCGAGCTTCTCGGCGATCACGCCTTCGGGGCGGTCGGTGGCCTGGATCACGACGGCGGCGGCGCCATCGCCGAACAGCACCGCGACATTGCGATTCGACCAGTCCATGTACGGGCTGATGCCTTCGACGCCGATGACCACTGCGTTCCTGACGACACCGGTGCGAACCATCGCCGTCGCGCTCGTCAGGCCGTAGAGGAAGCTCGTGCACGCCGTGTTGATATCCATTGCTGCCGCGTTGTTCGCGCCGAGCAATAGCTGCACGGCGGAGGCGGTGTTCGGTACGTGTTCGTCTGCCGAGACGGTTCCAAGCACGATGAGATCGACATCGGCCGCGTCCAGGCCGGCGCAGGCGAGGGCACGCGCCGCCGCGGCGTGCGAGAGCACCGTCATCGGTACGTGCGAGATGCGTCGCTCGCGGATGCCGGTGCGGCTGATGATCCAGTCATCCGTCGTATCGAGAAACGTAGCGAGTCCTGGATTGTCGAGCACGGCCGGTGGCATGCATTTGCCCCAGCCTGTAATGGCAGCGTACTTCATGAAAAAACCGTCCGGCGACAGACACCTGCGATGAGCCGGAATGGTACACGAGCGACACCGACCCGAGTTGGTGCCGCGGCGCAGCTGCGATTGTCTGCGCTATTCAGCGCGAGGAGCGGTGTCGTGCAGAGTGAGCAGTTGGTCAGCCGTGACGATGGTGGCGTATCCGTCCTGGAGATTGGCGAGCGACATCGCGTGCACTTAGGACGGCGTGCGCAGAGTGCCGTTGAGGTCCCGCTTGTCGAATGTGTACGTGGCGTCCGCTACGACATATGTCTTGAAGCCCAGGTTGCCCGTCGTGCGCGCTGTCGCTTCCACTGCATTGTTCGTGCGTCCCGCCATGCGTACAGGAGCTTCGCGATGTTGGCTTCCGCGTCGGGATTGTTGCGGCGGCCGAGTGCCGGATCCGCGATCGCGCGTTGCATGTCGATGATGATGAGGGTCTGGTTTGCTGCTGTCATCGCGCAGGCATCTCCCGCTTCGGCTTGCCCATGCCACGTTCGGCGGCGAACAGCGCCGCCTGCGTGCGATCTTCGAGTTTCAGTTTCGCCAGGATGATGCTGACGTAGCCCTTCACCGTACCTTCCGTGAGGTTCAGGTCGGCGCCGATCTGGCGGTTGCTCTTGCCGCGCGCAATCAGCTCCAGGACGCTGCGTTCGCGGTAGGTGAGCGTTGCCAGCGGGTCGGCGGGCTTGCCGGCGCGCAGCTGCTCCATGAGCGATCGCTGTGCCTGGGGATGCAGCCACGGATGGCCGTTGGATACGGTGCGCAGTGCTTCGAGGAAATCGGCCTTCGACACTTCCTTGAGCACGTAGCCCATGGCGCCGGCCTTCATCACGTCGCGCACCTGCTCGTCTTCTGCGTAGCTGGTCAAAGCCAGCACCTTCACGTCCGGCACGATGGCGCGCAGCATCCGGATGGCATCGGGCGCGTGCATGCCGGGCATCTTCAGGTCGATGAGAACCAGGTCCGGATGCAGCTGCGGGGCCATCCTGCAGGCCTCATCGCCGTTGGAGGCCTCGCCGACGATCGCAAATTCTTCGACGTCGCTGAGCAAGGCGCGCAGACCTTCGCGCACGATGGCGTGATCGTCGACGAGCATCAGTCTTCTCGGAGTGGTGACTGTCTGGTTCATGGCGCATCACGCTCTGTGGGTGAGTAGGGGACGGAGATGTCGACTGCGCTGCCAAGGCCGACGCGGCTCGCCACATGGCAGGAGCCGCCGAGCGCCCGCGCTCGTTCATGCATGGTCAGCAGGCCGATGCCGTGATCGGGACTGTCGGCGCCGGCCTGCTGTTCCAGCGGATCGAAGCCGGAGCCATCGTCGGATACGACGATGTTGATCCGCTCGACGCTGCGGCTCGCGTGAACGCGCACGACGCGCGCCTTGGAATGCCGGATCGCATTCGACAGGGCCTCACGGCAGATCATGTACAGCTCTTCTTCGACTTCCCGCGGCTGCGAGTGGTAGTCGCTGAAATCGAGCCGGATGCTGGGCGTTTCCGGGGCGAGAATCGCCGCCAGCTTGCGCAGCGCCACCTGCAGGCCGAAAGCCTTCACGTCATCGACGCCGGCCTTTACGGCAGTGCTGCCGGCAAGGCCGGTCGCCGGCCGTAACTCGCGCAGCAACGCACGCATTTCCGCGAAGGCCAGGCGCGACAATTCCTCGAGACGATGGGTACGGCGTTCGCCCTCGGCCGGATCGCGCTGCCAGGCGGATACCAGGGATTGCGCCGTCATGCTGATGGACGACAGTGCCTGACTCACCGAATCGTGCAGATCGCGCGCGAGACGCTGACGTTCGCGCATCACAGCGGCGTGTCGCGCCTCGGTCCAGAGCCGATTGTTCTTGATGGCGACCGCGAGATGATCGGCAATGATCTCGATGCTGCGCACGTCGTCTTCGTCGAAGGGCTCGAGGCCCTCGACGTTCACGCAGCCATAGACCTCGTCGCCCAGCACGATCGGTACTGCAAGTTCAGCGGATACGTCGATGGGCTCGGGCGGCGGCACGTAGCGCGGATCGCGGGACACGTCGTTGACCATCTGCGAGGCGCGCTGCGTGATGGCAGCGCCGATGATCCCTAGCGATACGCGCATGCGATACGGCTTGGTGAAGATCTGCGCGTAGGCGCCCGCATGTGAGCGGAACACCAGGTATTCGCCATCGTCATCGTGCTCGATCAGGGGGATGACGACATTCGGATAGCCGAGCACGGTGTGAATGATGTCCGCGGTCGTTGCCACCAGTTCTTCCGGTTCCAGTTCCGAGGACACCAGTCGCGACACCTGGGCGATCAGCGCCATGCGTTCGCTGCGACGTTGCTCGCGTTCGTAGCGGACGGCGTTCTGGATCGCGATGGCCGCGTGGCGCGCGAACAGCTGCAGCATCGCAACATCGCTGGCTTCGAAGCGTCGCGGCGGCTGCGCCCCGATGCCGAAGGCGCCGATGAGCTGCCCCGTGCCGCCGAAGATGGGTACGCCGATCACGGCATTGTCGGCCAGTTCGGGCACGGTCATGCCTTCCAGGTCGCCATAACGATCGAGGACCACGGGTTCGCGGGTCTCCAGGATTCGGCCCATCAGACCGCGGCCGGCGGCGAACTCGGTATTGAGTTCGATCTGCGGCAGGCGATGAATGGCTTCGACGCGGATGACTTTTCTGGTTTGCTGGTACAGCCCGATGGCGCCGTCGTCGGCGCGCAGCAGCTCACAGGCATGGCGCGTGATGCTGGTCAGCAGCGGACGCAGCGCCAGCTGATGGGCGATGTCTTCGAGAATGCGGCCGAACGCCTCCAGCGCATCGCTGGATCGCATCCTGCGGCGTTCGGGGATGTGCATCGGCGCGGGTTCACCGGGAATACCCATAGACAAGCATTTGGCCTGACGTTGTCTGCCGTCAAGCGGCGGTGTCGCGGGGTGTCGGGTAATGGCCATGATTACAGGTAGGACAGCCACCAATCGTTCCGCCGCTCCTTGAGCCTGCAGAACCAGAGGCACAGCGGATAGCCGAGGGCGAGGACCAGTACCCAGACGGCGTAAATCATGGGCAATCCAAAGCCCCAGCCCGGCGGCTGCCGGAAGAGGTCGTAGAACAGCAGGGCTCTTGCATCGAATCCGCACAACCAGGCGACGGCCGCTGCCAGCAGGTGAGCCATCGGGATGTGCAGCACGTAGAAGAAGAGCGGGACACGGCCGAAGGTGCGCAGCACGTCGCGCAGGCGTGCTGCCCGTTGCCGCAATTCCAGCCCCTCGAACGCCGCCAGCAGCAGCGCCGCGATGCCCAGCGTCGCCAGGACGTACAGCAGCGAAGGCGGATACTTCTGAACGTTGAAGAAGGCGAATGCGGTCTGTTCCAGCGTGGCGTGTTCAGTCCACGGCGTCGTATCGCCATAGCCATTGAGCAGACGCAGGACGAAGAAGGCTGCGAGCGCCATACCGCCGCCGGCCACGAGCAGCGTTCGTCGCGTGTCCGCGGAGCCGCGATACATCGCTCCGGCGCAGTAACCGAGCGCCATCACGCCAATCCAGGGAATCACCGGGTAGGCGACAAAGCCGAACGATACGGGGCCGGCGACATGCAACAGATTCCACAGCGGCGCCCAGACGCCAAACTGGCCCGGGGCAATGCCATCCAGCAGGTTGTGACCGGCGATGAGCGCGATGGCGACGCACAGCACGGCCTTGGACGGCAGTCGCGCCAGCGCCGCCATGGCGACCATGGCAGCGCCGATCGCCCAGATGACCTGCAGGAACACACCGTGGGGATAGGACGCCATGAAGGTCCACGAGATGTTGATGACGGTCAGTTCCAGCGCGATCAGCCACAGACCGCGAGTCAGCAGGAAGCGGCTGAGTTGCGACGGCGACAGTCGCTGCGACATCAGGAACGCGCTGACACCGGCAAGGAAGACGAACGTGGGTGCGCACAGGTGCGTGATCCAGCGCGTCAGGTACAGCGGCAGACTCGTTTCGTCCGGATTCAGCGGATCGATATGGCTGTCAGTGAAATAGTGACGTACATGGTCCAGTGTCATCAGAACCATCACCAGCCCGCGTACGACGTCGATGGATTGCAGTCGTATCCGTGCGCGCGTAAGCGCACCGGCATGTGATGGGGCTGCTGCTGCCTGCAGGTCGAAAGGGGTGCTCGACATGTCCGCTCCTGTCTGAACCGGCAGGGTAGGCGTCTCCTGTTTTTGCGGGCACTGCAAGGCGTTGGCTGGCGCCTCTCACTTTCGTCAGGTAGTGTGGCCCTGCTAGGATCGACTGTCCGTGCAAACCCCTGAATTGATGGAGATATCGATGACCGAAGCCCGCGACGCCGTCAAGGCGCCGTTCAACTGGCCGGCTGTGTTCATGTTCGCGATCACGACGTTGCCCGCGGTGACGGTGTTCCCTTGGTACGCCTGGAAATACGGTTTCGATGCCTTCGAATGGACCTGGTTCGTGGCCCTGTGCTTCATCACCGGTATCGCCATCACCGGCGGCTATCATCGCCTCTGGTCGCACCGCAGCTACGAGGCGTCCAAGCCGCTGCAGATTTTCTACATGCTGTTCGGCGCCATGTCGCTACAGAACAGCATCCTCGTCTGGGCATCGATGCATCGTGTCCATCATCGTCATGTCGACGACGTCGACAGCGATCCTTATTCGATCAAGCGCGGCCTGTGGTTCGCGCACATGGGCTGGATGCTGCGTGACTACCCGGCCGGCAAGGCGAATACGACCAACGCGCGGGATCTCGAAGCCAATCCGATCGTAATGTTCCAGCAGCGCTACTACCTGTGGCTCGCCGTCGGCATGAACCTGGGTATTCCGCTGCTGCTCGGCTGGTGGCACGGCGACATCTGGGGCGCACTGCTGCTGCCCGGACTCATGCGCCTGGTCGTGAGTCATCACGTGACGTTCTTCATCAACTCGCTGGCGCACTACTGGGGCCGTCGCCCGTACACCGCGGAGAACACCGCGCGCGACAACGATGTGCTCGCGCTGTTCACCTACGGCGAGGGCTATCACAACTACCACCACATCTTTCAGTGGGACTACCGCAACGGCGTGCGCTGGTGGCAGTACGACCCGACCAAGTGGTTCATCGGCCTGTGTTCATGGCTCGGCCTGGCCGGTGGCCTGCGCCGGGTGCCGGAGTTCCAGATCCAGAAAGCCCTGGTCGAGCGGCAGATCGAACAGGCCCGCGAACGCGTCATTGCCTGCCAGGACCCGAGCATGCTCGCGCGTCTGCAGGCGCAGCTCGAACACGAGGCGGCGCATCTGGCGCAGCTCATCGGCGACTGGGCGGCCCTGCAGCAGGAAAAAATCGAAGCCACCAAGCAGAAGCTGCTGGATCAGTGGAATGAAAGCGAAGCGCATCGCCGCCTGATGGCGATCGAAGAATCGCTGCGCCTGCAGCAGCGTCGCGTGCGGATGATCGGTCAGCAGGCCGCGTAGTCCGCGCTGCTTCAGCGGCGCAGCAGTTCCGATACTGTCGTCGCCTGCAAGCCCTGCTGGCGCAATCCGTCGAGGATGAGCGGCAGGGCGTCTAGGACGACGTGTCGCCGCGCTCCCTCGATATCGTGACCGTCGTGCAGCAGCACGATGTCCCCTGGCTGAATTTTCCGTAGCACCCGTGCCGCCACCGCGCGCGGGTCGCGTATCACCGTATCGCGACTGTGTAGCGACCAGGCGACGATCGTCAGCTCGCGTCTGGTGGCCACTCGCGCCAGCGCCGGACTCTTCAGGCCGACCGGCGGTCGATACAGCGGCTCGCGATCCGAGCCGGTCAATTTCTGGATGATGGATGTATTGCGCGCAAGGTCTTCCGTGTGCGCGCGAGGGCCATAGAAGTTCTGCAGGCGCGAGTGCTGCCAGGAATGGTTGCCCAGTTCATGGCGCTCATCGACGATGCGCTGACCGATCGCGGCGTGGCGCTGCAGATAACGACCGATCGTGAAAAACGTACCGCGCGCATCGGCGGCGCCGAGGATGTCGAGCACTGCGGGAGTGACTGCGGGGTCGGGACCGTCATCGAAGGTCAGCGCCACTTGCGGTTGATCGCGTGGACCATGCGCTATGGTCGGATAGAAGACGCTGGACGTCGGGCGAAAGATGCCATCGAGCATGACGGCAGCCAGCGCCGCTGCCGGAACGGCAAAGCCCAGCGGAACACCGAACAGCGCAGAGCCACCCAGTACAGCGGTCCCTCCCCCCAGGAGTACCTTGTCGGCTCGACTGATGTTCACACGCTCGTCCCGGTTCTTAGATCCGGCGACGAGAATAGAGTGAACGGGCAGGTCAAGCCACCCGTTCACCCGATAGCGGGTGGCAGAAATCGAGTTCCTTCTCCAGCTCGTCGGCTTTTTTCGCGTTTGCCGCAGCATTGGTCTGCTTCTGCTGTTGCAGGCGCTTCTCTGCGGTACGAGTTGCGGATCGCCGGAAGGAGCCATCCCTCGGCCGGAGCGCCACAGGCCTGCGGCGTTGTGCGAGGCAGCAGTCAAATCGTTTCTTCCAATCGGCGGAATCGTCAGCGCAGATTGGTGATTGGCTGGCAAGCCCCGATGATCGTCGGACACACCGCTTTCGTGCGGTGCGACTACCAGGAGAAAGCATGAGTCACGCCAACATCATTTCTGTCAGCGATGCGACCTTCGAAGCGCAGGTGCTGGCCGCGGACGGTCCGGTCCTCGTCAAGTTCGAAGCCGACTGGTGCGGTCCGTGCCAGGCCATGAAGCCCGCGATCAACGATCTGGCCGAGGAGTTCGGCGCCAGCCTGACCATCGCCACGCTGGACATCGATCAGAACAATCAGACGCCGTACAAATATGGCGTCCGCGGCGTCCCTACGGTGATCCTGTTCGACAAGGGCAAGATCGTCGGGCAGAAAGTGGGATTGGCACGCAAGGCAGATCTGGCGGAGATGATCAGTCAACGGCGCGCCTGACGTCGTCATTTCGCCAGCCTGCGGGCGTAGCCCCGCAAGGCATTCCTGGAGGAAAATGCGGACGGGATGCCCGGGAAACGTCACGTAGGATCTTCCGGAGCGCGCGAAACCGGGAGAGAGGATGGTGAATGGCAGCGATCCGGCGAAAGTGCATGGCTTACGGATCGAACTGGGCCTGTCCGCTTTGGCTCACGGCGCGCTGCTGGTCGACGGCGACGGTCTTATCCTCGCCGCCAATCGCGCCGCCAGCCGGATTCTCGCCTCTGACGACGCACGCCTCGAGGGCCATTCGCTGTCGGAGTTCATTCCCGATCTGAAACGCGACGACCTGCAGACGCTGTTCCTGAGTAAGCCCCAGGAACGCAAGCGCGAGATGCCGCGCAAGCGTGAGATGCTGGGTGCGCGCCGTGATGGTGTCCGCCTGCCGCTGCGCGTGAGCGTCAGCAGCGTTCGCAGCAGCGGTTCGCCAGCGCTGCTGGTGATGGTCAGCGACCTGAGCCGTCGCAAGTTGCTGGAAGCGGCGGATCGCGACAGTCGCCACGGTTTTCGCCTGCTCGCGCAGGCCCTGCCACAGATTCTCTGGACCTGGTCCGCCCGCGGCGACGTCGAGTTCGTCGGTCCGCAATGGATCGAGTACACGGGGCTGCCGCTGGAGTCGCATCTCGGCTCGGGCTGGCTGAACCAGGTTCATCCTGACGATCGACCGGGCCTTGTCGATGCAAAGCGGGCTGCCATCTCGGGCGAGCGAACGCTGAAGGCAGAGTTTCGTGTGCGTCGGTACGACGGCGAGTATCAATGGTTCGAGAGCACGATCGTGCCACTGCGAGCCCGCGACGGCACGTTCGTGCGCTGGGTCGGCACCATCGACAATATCCATGAAGCACGCGCCAACCGTGTCGCGTTGATCGCCGAGCGCGATCGCTTCGCCAGGCTGGTCTCCAGCGTCCCCGGCGCCGTGTATGCGTTCCGTCGCGCTCCCGACGGTTCCGCGGCATTTCCCCTGTCGACCGGCGGCATAGCGAATTTCGTCGGCCTGTCCCGCAAGGCCGCGACAGATCGCGATCCTCGCAGCATCCCGTACATCCACACCGACGACCTGGCGGCGATGCGGGGCTCCATCGACGAATCCGCGCGATCGCTGACGGCCTGGCACGGAGAATGGCGAGTGCAGCATCCTGAACGCGGCGAGATATGGGTGGAGGCGCGTTCGATTCCAAACCGCGACGACGATGGCGGCACGACCTGGTACGGCATCATGATGGATGTCACGCAGCGTAAACGCGCCGAGGAGGAACTGCAGCGTTCGCAGGCACGACTGCAGGCGGCGCTGATGGCGAGTGGCATCGGCACGTGCATCTGGGATGTCGCGAGCGGACGCGTGTGGTGGGACGACGCGCTGCTCGAGCTGTTCGACAGGACCCGCGAGGAAGTCGAAGGCAACAGCATCGAGCACGCCATCAATTTCATACATCCCGAGGATCGTGTGCAGGTCACGAACGCAATCATTCCAGTGTGGCAGGGTCGGGGCGACACACTGAATGTCGAATGCCGATCGTTGCGGCGTGATGGCGCATTGCAGTGGATTGCCGTGAATGCTCGCGTCGATCGCGATGCCGGGGGCAAGGTCATTCGCGTCACGGGCGCCTGTACCGATATTACCGAACGCAGGCGCGCCGAGGAATCGCAGCGCAACCTGCAGCGTATCGAATCGCTGGGGACGCTGGCCGGTGGTATCGCACACGACTTCAACAATCTGCTGCTGGCCATTGCCGGCAACGTGCAGCTCGCCATGGCGGATCTGCCGCTCGATCACGAGGTACAGCACAGCCTGGAGGAGATCGAACGCGCTGCTGCGCGCGCGTCCGACCTCGTGCGTCAAATACTGGCGTTCAGTCATCAGAGCGAGCCGCGCCGCGCCGTCATCGCCTTGCGCCCGACCGTCGAAGAAGCATTGCGCCTGCTGCGCGCCTCATTGCCCGCAATGATCGACATCCAGGCCGACTTCGGCGAACAGCCGCTGGCGGTCGATGCAGATTCGACGCAGATCCACCAGATCGTCATGAACCTCGTCACCAACTCGGCTCATGCGATCGGCGATCGGGCCGGCACTGTCACAGTGACCACACGGAGCGTGACGGTCGGTTCGGGACACATTCAGCCCGCTGCCGAACTCGCGTCCGGTATCTATGTATGCATTATCGTGAAGGACACGGGCAAGGGAATGGACGAGGCCACGCTCGATCGCATCTTCGATCCCTTCTTTACGACGAAACCGGTCGGGCACGGGACGGGTCTCGGCCTGAGCGTCGTACACGGCATCGTGCGTGCTCATGGCGGGGCTATTACGGCCACGAGCCAGCCCGGGGACGGCGCCACGTTCCATGTATACCTTCCTGCTGCGACTCGTGCCGCAGAGAGCACCGATGCGGTCGTGCAGACGGTGACGCAGGGACGCGGGCAGCGCGTCATGTATGTCGATGACGAAGATGCACTCGTCTTCCTGGTCTCGCGGGTGCTGGAGCGCCTGGGATATGGGGTGACCGGGTTCACCGAGGCGAGCAAGGCCCTGACCGCGTTCCAGGCACACCCCGACAACTACGATGTCGTCGTCACGGATCTGTCGATGCCCGGGATGTCGGGCTTTACGCTGGCCCGCTCCATGCTCGAGATCCGACCGGATATTCCCGTGCTCATGACTTCCGGCTACGTCCGCCCGCAGGATCGCGAAGCGGCCGAACAGCTCGGAATCCGCGAACTCATTCTCAAGCCCGATACCATCGACGAATTGGGAAGCTCGCTCGAACGCCTTTTCAAACTGTATAAAGCGACCTGAAAGCAGGCTAGAGTCGCTGGCGCCCGAGTCAAGCGCCGACGAAGAAGAATCGCAGATAAGGTCCTTCGGTCATGTTCTCCGTGGCGATTCCTTGTCCTTGGATCGCCCCCGCTGTGGAGGGGTCTCGCTGTGTACAAAAAGAACGATGCGCCGTGGGTCGCATGTATTGCCGTGGCTGTGCTCAGCCTGGCCGCGCTACCGCTGCTCGCGACGGCGGAGTCGGTCGATCTGTTGATCCGCAATGGTGCGATCTACGACGGTCATGGCAACGCTCCGGTTCGCGGCGACCTCGCGGTCGATGACGGGCGCGTCGTGGCCATCGGCAACCTGACGCAATACAAAGGCAGGAAGGAGGTCGACGCACGGGGCATGGCCGTGGCGCCGGGATTCATCAACGTGCTGTCGTGGGCGCCGGAATCGTTGCTGCACGACGGCCGCGCAATGAGCGACGTGAAACAGGGCGTGACGCTGGAGATTTTCGGCGAGGGTGATTCCTACGGCCCCGTGAATCGTGCGATTCGCGAAGAAATGATCCAGACCCAGGGCGACATTCGTTTCGACGTCACCTGGAAGACGCTCGATGAATTCCTGAAGACGCTGGCGAAACGCGGTGTCTCCCCGAACGTTGCGTCGTTCATCGGTGCAACAACGGTGCGCGAGTACGTGGTCGGGTTCGAGGATCGTCCGCCAACGTCGGCGGAACTGGAGAAAATGCAGGAACTGGTGCGCGAGGCGATGCGCGAAGGTGCGCTGGGGGTCGGCAGTTCGCTGATCTATGCGCCGGCTGCGTATGCGAAAACGGATGAACTCGTTGCGCTTGCCAAAGTGGCCGGCGAGTATGGCGGTGCCTACATCTCCCACTTGCGCAGCGAAGGCGACCGGTTTCTGGAAGCGCTGGATGAGTTGATTCACATCTCGCGCGCAGCGGGGGTGCCGGCGGAGATCTATCACCTCAAGGCGGCGGGAGAGAAGAACTGGCCGAAGATGCAGCAGGCCATCGACAGGATCAAGGCGGCGCGCCAGGAAGGTCTCGCGGTCTCTGCGAACATGTACACCTACACGGCCGGTGCGACCGGTCTGGATGCGGCGATGCCGCCCTGGGTGCAGGCCGGTGGCATCGATGCCTGGATTGCACGGCTGCAGCGCCCCGAGATTCGCGAGCGTGTACTGCGCGAGATGCGCACGCCGGCGGCTGATTGGGAGAATTTCCTGCTCGCTGCCGGTTCGCCCGAGCGCGTGCTGCTCATCGGCTTCAAGAACGACAAGCTCAAGCCGCTGACCGGCAAGTCGCTGGCCGAGGTGGCGAAGCTTCGGGGCACCTCGCCGGAAGACACGGTGATCGATCTCGTCATCGAAGACCGGACGCGCGTCGGCACCGCCTATTTCCTGATGTCCGAAGAGAACGTGACGCTGGGACTATCCCAACCCTGGGTCAGCCTCGGCTCCGATGCGGACGCTCCAGCCAACGAAGGGGTGTTCCTGCAGAGCAATCCGCATCCGCGGGCGTACGGAAACTTCGCCCGGTTCCTTGGCCGCTATGTTCGTGAGCAGCGGGTGACGTCGCTGCCGGATGCGATCCGGCGCATGACCCATCTGCCGGCGCTCAATTTCAAGTTGAAGGATCGGGGCTGTCTGGATGTACGCTGCCACGCCGACATCGTTATTTTCGATCCCGCAACGATCAGCGACCATGCAATGTTCGCCCAGCCGCATCAGTATGCGACGGGTGTCGTGCATGTATTCGTCAACGGGGAGCAGGTGCTGCGCGACGGTGAGCACACCGGCGAGATGCCCGGACAGGTGGTGTATGGGCCGGGGCGTAAA
>NZ_DATDJO010000015.1:0-115317 GCF_036520495.1 Povalibacter sp.
GGACGTGTCAGATTTTCTGTGTTCGAGGCGGTTTGCATTTAGTTCGCGGGTCTGACGAAGCGATCTCCGTACAGCACAGCGAACTGGTTCATCGCCAACTTCCATTCTCGCGCTGATCGTATCTTGCCATCGTTGATGTTGCGAAGCGCCAGCCAGATCAGCTTGATTGCGGCATCGTCGTTGGGGAAGTGACCGCGCGTCTTGATGATCTTGCGCAGCTGCATGTTCAGGCTCTCGATCACATTCGTGGTGTAGATCACCCGTCGCACTTCGGGCGGGAAGGCGAAGAACGGGATGACCTGCTCCCACGCGCGCCGCCAGGACTGCACGATCGTCGGATATTTTGCGCCCCAGGCGGCAGCGGCGAAGTCATCGAGCGCTTCACGGGCGGCCTCGGCTGTTGCTGCGGTATAGATGGGACGCAGCGCCGCCGCGATCGTCTTGCGTTCCTTCCAACTCGCGTAATCCAGGCTGTTGCGGATCAGGTGCACGATGCAGATTTGCACGGTGGTCTTCGGGAACGCCGTCTCGATCGCTTCCGCCAGGCCCTTTAAGCCATCGACGACGGCGATGAGGATGTCGTGCACACCGCGGCTGCGCAGTTCGTTGAAGACCTTCAGCCAGAACTTCGCGCCTTCGGTTTGCTCGATCCAGATGCCCAGTACTTCGCGTGTCCCCTCGGGCAACACGCCCAGCGCCAGATAGACCGCCTTGTTGCGAACCACCGCATCGTCGCGGATCTTCACGCGCAAGGCATCGAAGAAGACCACCGGATACATCGGCTCCAACGGCCGGCTCTGCCAAGCGGTGACCTCGGCCATGACTTCATCCGTGACTTTGCTGATGAAGTCCGGCGACACCTGCGTGCCGTATATCTCGAGCAAATAGCCCTGAATTTCCCGTACCGTCATGCCGCGGGCATACATCGCGATGATCTTCTGATCAAAGCCGGTGAAGCGCCGTTCATGTTTGGGAATGATCAGCGGCTCGAAGTTGCCATCGCGGTCACGCGGCACCTCGATGTCCACCGGACCATCATCCGTGAGCACCGTTTTGCCGCTGCTGCCGTTGCGTTGGTTGGATTGGCCCGCCGGCTTGGGCTCGCCACGCTTGTAGCCCAGGTGCTCGCTCATCTCCGCACCCATCGCGCGTTCGATGATTGCCTTCTTCAAGCTGCGAAAGATCGATTCGAACTCACCCTGGGTGATCGGCCCCGTGACCAGCTGGTCAAGCAGCTCCTTCGGGATCTTGGGCTCAGCGGCGCGCTGTGCATCGTTCTGCGTCTCGTGCTTTTTCTTTCTCGGCATATCGACTCCTCTCGGTCATGATATGCCTCGAACACAGAATTTCAGACAGGCCCCTTTGGAACTCGCGATGCATCGAACTCCAGAAGCACATCGTCTGGGAAATCGGTGGCATCGAAATACCGCCGAGTCTTGAACTCGTTAGGAAGCGTCTTCTTCTGGTCTCCTGGAATGACACCCTGTCGAGTAACAACCTCGCCTTTATCCTCCAGCTTAGCGAGATTAGAAAACTGCATAAGTCTACGAACCAGTTGCAAGTCGCGGCGGCCGCCAAACGCTAGCACTGGCCAAACGATCGGTTCGTCGGCTGCTTCTTGATGCGTCAACGTATTGACATCCTGTGGCTCCACGATGAATCCGCTGGAACCTTCTGCACTACGCCTCGGCGTGAAGTAATAGAGCTTTGTATCGGACTCAGGTCGTGCCTTTCCAAACACAACGACGCATGCGGGACCGATTGCTTGCGCAAACATCTGGCGGCGCAGTGCCGAAAGGTTTGTGATCTCCTCGAAGGTGAACTCAGAAAAGAGCCGCTTACGCAGGTTTGATGCGTTTGTTTCGCGCCAATACAGCAGGGATGCTGTTTGGATCATGGCGACGCGGCCCGAATACTTCACTAGACATGCAGCCTTGCCCAGGAACACTGGCCCAATGTCGTTGTTTGCTACCGGCCATCGATGCTCCTTGGCCCACACCTGCGCGGGCGTCGGGGCGGCAGCAGTCCGCCTACTGTATTGAAGGCGAGGTTCGTCAGGTTTTCGTTCCGCCTTGATCGAGTTGTCACCCCACGGGGCGTTGCCAATCACAAGGTCGCAGCTATTCGCATCTTCCTTGCTGCGGAAGCCACTGCACTTCTCTTGGAAGAAGTCTTCAGCGAGCAACCGTATTCCTCGCAAATGAGGAAATACCTTCACGCTCGTCTTGGTCACGTAGTGCTTGGGCTCGATCGCATCGACCATCGCAAGATATAAGCTGAAACAGGCGACGCGGACTGCCTCCGGATTCTTGTCCACTCCAATGAGATTGCTAGCAAGGATCGGCTTGAGGTCCGATACGAGAGGTTCTCGCCCATTGGACAACCGCCACCGGTGGATGAGCCGCTGGAATGCCTTGACCAAAAAAATGCCGGAACCGCAGCAAGGATCCAGAATGCGTAGGTTCCAATCTTCACCGTCCCAAGGGAGCACAGCGTCCAACACATAGTCCACGAGATGCGGCGGCGTGTAGTAAGCCTTGTCGCGATATCGCTCCTCCGCCAGGAATTCCTCATACACGCTGCTGATGAACTCCAAGGGAATGGTGTCGAACGAATAGTGCGGCCACAGCAACAGTTGGCGATCTGTCGTGTCGAGATCGCCGCGGACAAGCTCCGCTAGTAGTTGGAGGTGTTCCTTCTTTACTGCTGTACGTTCAGCGCGCCAAGCTGCCTCACAAGATTCAGCGTCTTCACTATCTTTCCCCGGAAAGAGATCGCCATTGAATCGCTCATCCATCCAACGGAAAAGAGCGTAGGTGTCCTGTTTGCTATCGAGAATGGACGCAAGGCTATCGTGACTTCGACCAAGCACCCCCTCGTCGCACAAGCGCTTCATTACGCGTGCGCTGAAGAATGCATTTCCAGCGCTATCTTTGCGATCAAAAAGAAACTGCGTAAATATCACGCGCGCTAGCAGGTCATGACAGAACTCCCTCTGCAATCCCATCTTCAGCAACTGAGAACACACGTAACGCAGGTTCTTTAGCAATAGCGCGTCTGCTCGTCCATCCGCTGGAAATTGCTCTGGTCGTTCTCGCTGCACGCGATAGGTGATGAGATTCACCCAATGCAGCAGGTCGCGTACTTCGTGCTGCTGTTGAAAATCACCAGAATCAAAAAAATCACCAGTATCAAGCCTGCAGATCTGCCGGTCTGATTGAGGAAGCGAGGGGTCGAGATGGCAACTCCACGCGATGAGCCGATGCGGCTCAAGTGTGATCAGTAACGCAGCACGGGAAAAATTCCACGCGAGACGATGCGCAAGATCTAGTTCGTCATCGCGCGCTCCTCTCAGGAACTCACACACAATCGCCAGTGGGGCTTCCGTGTTTGGGCTGTCAGGATCGGTCGCAATGATCCCGACTTTGACGTCGATGCTCGGATTCCGAAGCTTGAGTGCTCCACCGATCTTTCTTCGCGCAAACTCGGAGTAAACACGTGCGCCAGCGCCGGCTGGTGCAAAAACATGCTCTGCCTGGGGCCAGCCAAGCCAATGCTGAGTTGCGTCGTAAAGCATGTCTACTTCACGACACCTTTGGACGTGAGCGGCCGCCGATCACCGCAGGGCTCAGTAGGTCGCGCTGCTCAGGAACTGTTCCAAGAAAGGATCCAACGTGCCGGTCAACGCGCTCGAATACCGGCCCGAGTGGGACGCATATGCCGCGGGAAACAACTACCGGAACTTCCTCATACTTCACAGAGGGAGGCGAAACTGAGATTACGAGACATGCTTCGCGATTCTGATCCTTTGGACCGGAAAGCGCCGAGCGTAGGCCATCGAATACCAAGGCTATCGCGTCCTTACGCATTCCGTACTCCGCCTCTAGGACTTGAGCCAAGCAAATAAGGATCAGATCCTGTCGAGTGAATTGCCGGGCCTTCCTTGGTTGGGCTTGTTCGCGCCGATAGTGTGGTAATACATCTAGCAGTGACCGGAGCTCGGAACGCGAATAGCCGGTCGCATCACAAACATTAACCGCTGTAAGCCTCCGCGCCATCTGCGCAATTTACGCGCAGATCTGAGTAAGTTCAACCCACATCTGGGTGATCTGCACCCAGAAGGTAAGAACCTGATTGAAAGCAATGTGACGCCTTGGGTGGGACGCCACATGACTTACTCCTCCCTTCTCTCGGCTAGCCCCCCGTTTGTGGGTGCCAGGTCGAGGGTTCGTGGGTATTGCCGAGAACGTGAGCTTTCAAGCATGAGCCGGACCATTCGCAATTTCATACTCGCCGCTGCGTGCGCTGCGATTTCGTGTACTGCTCCCGGCGCCAGCGCATCCGCCACTGCCTCACCCGAGATCCACATCGAAGACGTGGAACGGTTCTACGATATCTACGATGCCGCAAACGGCCGCCCCACGGCCGAGCAGCTCCAGCGCGACTACATCGATGCCGGTTCCGAAGGGCTGCACACGTTGGCGAGGCTTCGAAACGTCACCGGCGTTCGCATTGCCGACACGTTGGCGAAGAATCCGGGGATCTATTCGAACGCCAAGCGCTGCATGGCTGTCCTGCCTCGCGTTAAAGAGCGAGTGCAGGTTGCGCTCGACACGCTGGTTCGTCTCAATCCAGAGGCTCGATTCCCGCCAGTTACTGTTGCGGTGGGTCGCGGCAGGCCTGCGGGTGTCGGTTATCCCGACAGCGGCATCCAGATCGGACTCGAGGCAGTGTGCGCCGCCGACTTCATGAATCCCAACGTCGAGGACCGATTCGTGCACGTGCTTTCCCACGAGTATGTGCACATCCAGCAAGCGCCAGCGCTTGCTGGCAGAGATGACCTCACGGTGCTCGAACGATCACTGGTCGAAGGTGGCGCCGAGTTGATCTCCGAGCTGATTTCCGGCCTGGCCGGGCAGGCGCATTTCCCTGGATTGACGCGGGGGCGCGAGCAGGAAATCGAGACGGCGCTCGTCGCTGATCAGGACAAGACCGACCTCTCCGCCTGGTTCGACAACAGTACGTTGGAGAAACCCGGCGACCTCGGTTACTGGGTCGGTCATCGCATCGCCAGGTCTTACTATCAGCAGGCAACCGACAAGCGTCAGGCCGTACGTGACCTGCTCCAGGCCACCGATGCGAAGGCCTTCCTTGCGAAGAGTGGCTGGCATCCCGGTATCAAGCTGCAACAGGACATGCCTCAATGAGAAGTCAGCCGGGTTGCAGCGGCCTCGCAATCGGGCCTTGCCGGTGCCGGGCTCCTCGGGCACGGGCGGCGCTTCGGTCTGCAGCTGCGCCTGCAGTGACAATCCAAACCCCAAACTCAGAACGAGCAGCGCTACTTCATTCTCATCGGCCTTCTTCGCGCAAACGAATCGTCACCACCGACGCACAAGTATCGTTGGCCAGGGAAGCTCTGATGTATGCGTCATTCCCGCGCAGGCGGGAATGACGCATGTGGAATTGATCAGACCTTCCCTGGTGCGTATCAGTCGAGAGCAACGACGGTGACGGAATGCGGAGCCAGCTTCAGAGTCAGCTTCTTCCCCGATGCCTTCGCCTCGATGCGCTTCGGAGCCACCGTCGCAGGCGCGGCGAATGTGTTGACGCTATCGATTTTCGGAGCAGTCAATGACTCGCCAGTTGCGCGCATGAACCCTGTGGCGCCCAGCTCGATATCGACGCCCCGGGTGGGATCGACGTTGGCCACTGCAAGCCACACCTTGCCATCCTTGCTGCGCGCTGCCACTGCGTCCAGTCGCGGTAGCGTAATGCCGTCCACCGTGTAGCTGCCCGCATCGAAGCTGACCGGCAGGTAAGTCGCATCCTGGAATGGCACGTACATGCGGTGCACGTGATATGTGGGCGTGAGGAGCATCCGTTCCTTGTCGGTCAGGATCATCGCCTGCAGGACATTGACCATCTGCGCGATGTTGGCCATGCGCACACGCGCCGCATGGCGCGCGAAGGTATTGAAGTTGAGCGCCGCGATGATGGCGTCGCGCTGGCTGTTCTGCTGCTCCAGAAATCCTTCCTTGCTGCCCTCCGTGGGCGCGAGCCAGGCACCCCACTCGTCCACCACCAGCGCGATCTTCTTCTCGGGATCGTACTTGTCCATGATTGCGCCATGCGTGCGCACGAGATCTTCCATGCGCAGCGTCTCCTTGATCAGCGTCGCGTACTCCTTCTCGCCGAAACCCGTCGCTACGTACTTCGGAGGCCACCCGCCCACGGTATAGGAGTGCAACGACAGGCCATCGATGTCCCAGCTCCAGTTACGCTCCTTCCACGCCTTCATCACCGCCTCGGTATAGCCGGTATCCGTACCGTCCGGACCCACGGCGATCTTCTTCATGGAATGGGCCGCGTTGTAGTTGCGGGAGTAGCGGGCATATATCTTGAGCTGGCTCACGTAGTAGTCCGGGGTCATCGATCCGCCACAGCCCCAGTTTTCGTTGCCCAACCCCAGGAACGAAATGCCGTAGGGCTCCGAATGCCCGTTGGCTGCGCGCTCCCTGGCCAGCTCGGTCGGTTGCCCGGTCGTCAGGTACTCGAGCCACTCTGCCGCTTCACGAGGCGTGCCCGAACCCACATTGACTGAGAGATAGGCTTCGGCGCCGATCTGCTTCACGAACTCCATGAACTCGTGCGTGCCGAACGAGTTGGGCTCGATCACGCCTCCCCAGTTCGGATTCAGGGTGGCGGGACGCTTTGCAGCGGGTCCGATGCCGTTGCGCCAGTGATATTCATCGGCGAAACATCCACCCGGCCACCGCACATTGGGAACGCGGATCTCTTTCAGCGCTGCGACGACGTCGTTACGGATGCCTCGCGTATTGGGAATCGTGGAGTCCGGCCCTACCCACACGCCCTCGTAAATGCCACGGCCCAGATGTTCTGCGAATTGACCGAACACGTTGCGGTCGATCGTGGCGCCGGGCTTGTCAATCGCCACCTGGAGAACGACCGGCTCACCTTCTCGCGCGGACACACTTGCAGCAACCAGCATCAGACCCAGGAGAATGCTTCGCACAATCCTCATCAGAACCCCCTTTGGTGATCCGCGCTCATGCGGCGCGATGACTCGGCAACGGCCTGTATGGTACCGGTATCTGTTTAATTGTAGGAGTATTGTATTCTGCGTCGATCTCTACTATCAAAGCGGCCATGCACCTCTCCAACCGTCATCTCGTGGTCGCCGCCGCTGCAGGACTCATGCAGGCCGCCGCGGCGTTTGCCACCAATCCCCTGATCATGGATCAGTTCACCGCCGACCCGACGGCACGGGTATTCGAAGGCAGGCTGTACGTCTACCCGTCGCATGACATCAAGGCGCCGCCCGGATACAACGGCCGTCCGAACTGGTTCGTCATGGAGGACTACCATGTTTTCTCGTCGGACAATCTGACGGACTGGAAGGATCACGGCGTGATCGCCACCCAGACGGGTGCCGACTGGGTCGATCCCACCTCTTACAGCATGTGGGCGCCCGACGCGGTTTTTAAGGACGGCAAGTATTACTTCTATTTCCCGGCGATCGCCAAAACGGGTGGCTTCAGGATCGGCGTGGCGATTGCTGACAAGCCTTACGGACCGTTCAAGCCCATGGCCACCCCCATCGAGGGCGTGAAAGGTATCGATCCGTCCGTGCTCATCGACAAGGATGGCAGTGCCTACCTGTACTACTCATTGGACAAGATCTTCGTCGCCAGACTGAAACCAAACATGGTGGAGATCGAGGGCGAGCCACAGGTCTTCGATAACCTGCCGAAGAAAGGCCTCATGGAAGGACCGTTCGTGTTCGAACGCAACGGTATCTATTACCTGACCTATCCGCATGTGGCGAACAAGACCGAGCGGCTCGAATACGCGACGAGCACGTCCCCGATGGGCCCGTTCAAACACGCCGGCGTGATTCTCGACGAATCGGCGAGCGGCTGCTGGACCGTCCACCACTCCATCGTCGACTACCAGGGGCAGTGGTATCTGTTCTATCACGACAAGGACCTCTCGCCGGCGTTCGACAAAAACCGCTCGATCAGGGCGGACAAGCTGTTCTTCAACGCCGACGGCACCATCCAGAAGATCACCCCGACGCTACGCGGTGTGGGACTGGTGCAGGCCACGAGCGAGATTCAGATCGATCGCTATACCGCGACGAGCCCTCAAGGCATCGCGGTTTCATTCCTGGACGACGCGAACCCGCAGGCAGGCTGGAAGACCACGTTCAGCAGCGCGAAGTCGTGGGTGCGATTCGCCGATGTCGATTTCGGCGAGGGCGCGCAGAAATCCATTGAAGTGCGCGCGAGGGCTGCCGGTCCGAGCGCGCTCGAGATTCGCCTGGATAAAAGCGACGGGCCATTGCTCGGCCGCGTCGACGTCGGCCAGGGAACCGATTGGACCATTGCGAGCGTCGCCGCCAGGAACCTTCCCACCGGCGTCCACGACCTTTTCGTGACTCAGGCCGACGGCGAAGCGGTCGACGTGGATTGGGTCAGCTTCCGCTGAGTGATCATCATCTGGCTTGAGGCCGATCGCGACCCGCGGTGAGTCTCCGCCGGTATCCCTGCACGCTATTAAAATTCGAAGATCCTGTAGGTCGATATGTTCAAACGGATCGCAGCGACCATCACAGGTCCGATCGCAGTAACTCCGGCAGCCGTGTTTGCGGGAGCACCCGACAGCGTGTCGTCACCCGATCAACGCAATCGGATCGAATTTTCAGTGCCGGACGGCAACCTGAGATTCGCCGTTTCGCGTGACGGCAAGGCTGTCCATTTCGCCCTCACCCATCGGGCTCTTCACGAGCCAGCGCGGCCAGGCTCTCGCGATGTACGTCGTCTACGACAGTCCGCTGGTCATGCTCGCGGACAGTCCCGATTCCTACATGGCGAGCGACGGCACACTGAGCGACGGCGCCGAGTTCCTCAAAGAAGTTCCCAGCACCTGGGACGAGACTCGTTTCATTGCCGGCGATATCGGCGACTACGTCGTGATCGCAAGACGAAAAGGCACGAGCTGGTATGTCGGCGCGATGACGAATGAGGCGAGTCGGAAGATCACCGTCCCTATGAACTTCCTGGGCAGCGGCGACTGGCGGGCCCGCGTCTGGCAGGACGGCGCGGACATGAATCGGATCAAGACATCGACATCGAAAGTCGGATCGCGGACGTCACTGCCATTGACGCTTGCAGGCTCCGGTGGCGCCGTAGCGGTCTTCACGCCCCAACGCTGACGAACCTCAGGCAGTCGGAATCGGAATAGTTCAATGCCTTCAGTCGGACTTTGGCCGCGCGTTGCGGTCGGTCACTGATTGCTCGATGAGCGTCGCGACGCCGCGTGGATCTTCCTGCTGGGCTACGTGACCACCGGGAAAAGTACGAATTGTCCAACCGCGCGCGGCAGCACGCTGCCAGCTCTTGTCGGTCTTCGCCCGCTCCTCGGCCGACTTGCCCTTGGGAATGAAGGCGACGTAGGTCACCGGCAATGCCAGCGCGGCGGGGTTCTTGTACGAGACGGGCTGATCGAAGCATTTGATCGAGTGCTTGACGCTGTGCGGCGGCGCAGTGCCGGGTTTCACCCACGGTACCTGCATGAAGCCGTCCTTGAAGCGCTCCGGATCCTGCGGGCCGGTGCCGCCGAACAGGTCCCACAGCGACATTCCATCGTCCGGCACGGCAGCGTCGAGAAACACGACGTGACGAATGCGCTCGGGAATGCGGTCCATGACACCCGTGATCACCATTCCGCCGTAGCTGTGGCCGGTGAGCACGATGTCACGCAGATCCTCGTACAGAATCAGGTTCACGACATCGTTGATGTGTGTCTGCAGATCGATGTCGGTGCTGTTCAGATGCTCACGCTCACCGAGACCCGTGAGTGTGGCGCGGTACACAGTGTGGCCATCGTCGGACAGAAACTTGCCCGTGCTCTTCCACTCCCATGCTCCGGCAGTGGCGCCATGGACGACGACGAACGTGTATTTCTCTTTAGCCGGCTCTCCAGCCGGAGCCGCAGCGTGCGCGCCGACGGAAGCCAGGACAAGGACGCTGATCAACAGCGCAAGCAAACGAAGCGGATGATTTTTCATGAGCGTAGCGAAGGGAATGCTTGCGAGAACCCCATGGCGGCCGAGATCAGCGATATGCATCGCCGATCCCAGCCTCCGCCCTGGCGTCAGAACTTCATCTTGACCCCGGCAGTGAAGAAGCGGCCCATGTCGTCATAGAACCCCAGCGTGGGATAGAACAGGCCCGGCAATCCGGAGTTCGAGGGGAACAGCGGAGCTCGTTCGTCGAGCAGGTTGCTCACGGTCAGGAAAGCCTCCATGTCGCCGCCCTTGTAGTCGAACCGCTTGCTTACCGTGGTATCGACGACATTGTAGGAACCCAGTCGCGGCGACACGTAGTTCTGACTGTCGCCATTGAGGGCATTGTCGCTGGTTGCCAGATCGACGCTGCTCAGCCACTGATTTTGCAGGGCCACGGTCCAGCCGCTGTGTTGATACGTAAGGAACGTGCTCTGCCGCAGCTCGGGTTCGACCGCCCAGGTCGGGAAGGCTCCCGGAATGTTGATCGTCTCGTTTTCCGGCTGATAACTTGCCAGGTGACGCAGGCTGAACTGCCCTCCCGCCATGTCCCAGCGGTAGTTGATCTGGATATCGTAGCCGTGCGTCTTCTGTTCAGCAGCGTTGAGCGGCGAGTTGAGAATTTCCGTCGGGAAATTCAGGTTTGGATTCGTGTAATTGGGATCGTTGGGATCGCTGATCGGGCGCACCGCCAGCGAACAGAACGGCGAGTTATAGCTGGGACCGCTGGCCAGGCAGATGTTCTGGATGGCGTTGGTCTGATAGCTGATCTGCGTGATCGCGTCCGTGATCTCGATGCGGAAGTAGTCGACCGACAGGTCGAAGCGCGGCAGGAAAGCCGGCGTCAGCACCATGCCGACGGTGACGGTGCGTGCCTTTTCCGGCGTCAGGTTCGGATTGCCGCGCGTGACCAGCCGCAGGCTGTTGTTGCCACCAGTGAGCAGGTCGGTGAACCCGGTCGAGGAAACACCTGCCGGCTGGTACAGGTCGTTGAGATTCGGCGCGCGGATGTCTTGCGACAGCGTGCTGCGGAAGCGGATCCAATCGGTGACGTGCCAATCAAGGCCGCCCTTCCAGGATTCCACCGCGTCGAAGGTCGAGTACTTGGTGTAGCGGCCCGCCCAGTTGGTGGACAGTTCCTGGAATCCCGGCACATCCTTGAGCAGCGGGATGTTCACTTCCAGCGCGAATTCGTAAACGTCATTGCTGGCATCGACTGGCGCATTGGTGTTCTGCACCCAGCGCACCGGCGCGCCGCCATTGGCGAGGCACATGCGCAAGCCCGTGCAGTTGACGAAGTCGGTCGGCCGGAAATCACTTTCCATTTCGTAGCTGGCCCAGCGCGCGTCAGCAGACAGGTTCGCCCGGATCTCACCAGCGGGCAGTCCCAGACCCCAGAGCCCGCCACCGATCGAGGCGCCCACGTTGTCGAGCTTCTGAGTCAGCGTCCAGAAAGTCGGCTGCCGCAAGTAGTCATAGGATGCCCTCGAAGGCCCGTTGGGATCGGTGATATTGGTAGGCACGCAGCCAGGATAGAGGCTCGCGAACTGCGGCTGGGTGCTGACCCAACACCGGATGGTGCCGTTGTCGTTCACCGCATCCAGCGACGCCAGGTACTTCGCATTGTCAGTGTTGTTGGGATTGAGGACCGTCAGCTCGCTCACGCTGTGGTTGTAGAACACATCCCAGTCGAAATTGCCCAACGAACCGGTGATCCCGGTTTCCGCATTCCACGTCTTCTGATCCGCGATGGTGCGGTACATCGCTTTCGCATCATCTGCGTCCACCCCGTCGATCTTGTTCCAGATGTACGACGGCGCGGAGAAGTACGGCGTGGTGGGCGGCGGCGGCGGCGTGCTGCCTGTTTGCGGTGACGTTGCTGGCGTGGCCGGCAAGCAGCGCCAACCAGTCGCACCCGGAGTTCCGCACACGATGTTCGCACCCAACTGCTGCTGCGTGGCGGCAGGGAGGTACGGATTGTTGGCAAACAATGTATTCGGCCGGCTCGCCGAGGGGCTGACGACCCAGTTGATCCAGTCCGACGTGTTCTCCGCTTGCGCCCAGGATCCCTGGGCATACCAGTTGATGTCTTCCGACAGATCGAAACTGAAGCGGGCGAACACATCCTTCATCTCGATCTCTGAACGGAAGGTGCCGAATTTCACGTAGGCGCCGTCGCCGCCGGATTCGAGGTTGGCGGTGCCGGTCGGCGTGCCATGGACCATGGGACTGAGGATGCCCGGCTGACGGAACGTGTGATTGTTGAAGGCACAGGCCGCGCCGCACTGCACGTTACCGGCCTCGCCACTGTTGAACACGC
Organism: Povalibacter sp.; assembly: GCF_036520495.1. GTDB lineage: Bacteria > Pseudomonadota > Gammaproteobacteria > Steroidobacterales > Steroidobacteraceae > Steroidobacter. The sequence continues at coordinate 12,408 of NZ_DATDJO010000015.1, forward strand.
GCGAATACGGCACGTTCACATAGGGATTCGTCGGCGATCCATTGCCCGCCAGCAGCCATGCCTGGCCGTCTTTGCCGTAGGGACGCTCGCTGATCGGAATCATGGCCTGATGCCTGAACCGTGCGGACGTCTCGAAATGGCCGCGACCTCCAAACAATTCGGTGCCCCAGGCCGCGCCAAGCTGGTACTCGTCGCCGTCGCTGTACTTCGACGTACCGACGTCAGCCTTGAATGACAATCCGGTAAAATTCTTGTCGAGAACGTAGTTGACCACGCCGGCGACTGCATCCGACCCGTAGATCGCCGAAGCGCCGCCGGTGACGATATCGACGCGGTTCATCAGCATCTGCGGCATGACGTCGACGTTGACCGTGCCATCCTGATTCGATGGCGCCACGCGATGCCCATCCAGCAGCACCAGGGTGCGCGACGGACCAAAATTCCGCAGCGACAAAACGTTGCCACCGTTGTTGGTGCTGCCATTTCCCTGCGTGCGCGGCGTGCGTCCGCCCATGATGGTCGGCAGCTTGTTCAACGCATCAGCCATGTCACTCGGTGTCGTGACGGCAATTTCAGCGATATCGACCGACGTGATCGGTGTCGGCGAACGCACGTTGTCGGTGATCACGCGCGAGCCGGTGACCAGGACCGTCTCCACCTCGGTGCGAGTGGCCTCCGGAGTTGAAACCGTCTGCGCCCAGGCCGAAGTGACGGAAAGCGATGCAGTGATGCCGAGGACAGCCACGGATACTGGAAATAAAGTCTGCGGAGTCATCCTGTTCCCCTTGATAATTAGTGCTAGTGCCGGTGCTAGTGCTTTTTTTAGAAAAATATTCGGTGAGCGCCTTGTCTGCAGGAAGGCTTGCGCTGGCTCTGCGAGCGCCTGACGAGCGTGAGACGAGCACGTCGCGCACAGCCCCCGTCACTCGAACTCTCGCCATCGAGTGAGCCCCGGATACGAAGCCAGCGCCACTCGTCAACGGCCCGCGGCGTCAATAGATCACCATGACTGCCACGCTCCGCCCCCCTATTTAACTTGTCCTACATTTGCATTTGTACCACTCACCTTTTGACTAAGCAACTGTCGTTACTGTCTTGATAACATCATTGGCACTACGCTCTATCGTGGACACGGAACTCCTCCAGCATTCGTACTGCGAACTCACCGCGGACCGGGATCAGCAGTTGCGGAAAGCTCCTTTCTTGCAGCGGTGCCGATAGTTGCGGATGACAATTCAAGGACTCGGAACGATTCAACCGACGCGGCCCGCTACTTTCATGCAGAGCGATGTCGCGCCCACCTGAGGAAGGTCTGATCAATCCAGTACTCGTCATCCCCGCGTGGGAGGGGACCTATCCGGTCAACAAGATGGCTCGGACCAAAGCAAACCCCACGGGCCGCCTGCGCTGGGGGACGAATTGATCAGAGGTCCCTTGAGGTCAATGGCACTTACTTGAGCTGTTTTTTCCGGTTCTTCTGTAGGTTCCCCACGCGGTTCCCTGCGGTCACTGCCCCGCGCAGGCGGTGACCGCAGCGAGGCCCCGGGATCGCGCGCCTTCTCCGCGCCGGACACCGCCATCCCTCCATGGATCAGACGCGGGTCATGCCCCTTTCACGTATGGACATACCAACAGAGATTTCCACACTGCCGCGGCCGTGCGCGTGGCGCCTTCTTGTGGAGTGCTTCGAGGCGCTGCGAATTCCAACCATCGCGATAGGGAGCCCATCATGCAGGTCGTTTTGAAGTACGCGGCTGTGTTGAGCAGCTGCATCGTTCTGAGCGCCACGATCGCCCTCGCAGCGGACTCCGCCGCAAAGCCACCCGGGACAAATACTCGCTGCAATCACCGAGCGGAATCGCGTTCTCCGACTTCAAAGGGTACGAGGACTGGGCAGTGGTCTCCTCTGCCCGGACCGACGAAGTGCTCAAGGTGATCGTTGCCAATCCGACCATGATCAAGGCGTACAAGGCCGGCGTTCCGGGCAACGGTCAGCCGTTTCCGGAGGGCTCCAGGATCGTGAAGCTCCAGTGGCAGCCAAAGAAAAGTACGGAAGCCCCCTTCGTCGTGGATGTGCCCGATGTCTTCACGCAGGCTTTCGTCATCGAGAAGGACAGCAAGCGATTTCCGAACAGCGGCGGATGGGGATACGCGCTGTTCGACTACGATGCCGCATCTGACACGTTCACGGCCGATGCCACTGGCGTCTCTGACTGCGGCCACGCGTGCCACGTGAAAGTGAAGGCGAAAGATCACATCTTCCACCGCTATCAGATGCGTTGACGCATGTGCCCGACGGGAACATGCGCCGTCTCCTCCGCGCCGGGCCGGGGAAGCGAGCCCGGCGCGGAGGCCACCTTTATCAGCGCAGCGGCAACGGCGGCATCGTCGCCGTCGGCAACTGCACACCAAGTTCCTGCGCCAGCGTCGGTGCGATCTGGCGGATGTCGATCGTCCCCAGATTCTTCCCGGCCTTGATGCCCGGCCCCATCACGAAGAACGCGGAGTTCATTTCCGGGTGCGTGTTGCGGTAGCCGTGCATGCCGGCGGTCCCGGCCCTGGGCTGAACCACCTCTCCAGTCAGCGCTTCGCCCATTGCGAAGCCGGAGTTGCAATCCACCAGGAATGACGCCTGTGGCGGCGCGCCTGCGGCAGCGGCCTCGGCGCCGCGCAATACGCTCGCAATGCCCGTCTTCGCATCGGCTGCCAGTGCAGTGAGGATCTGGTTCACCGCTTCGAGCGTGACCTTGTCATTCGGGTCCTTCAGCACGACCGAGGCGCTGCCGCCGGAATTCCAGGAATACGCCTGCCACGATTTGAGCTTGCCGTCGCTGCCCAACTCGATCAGTCCGGCCTTGGCGAACGCCGCATTCAGGTTCACCGTGGCATTGAACGGCAGGAATCCGTGGTCGGAGGCGATCGCGATGACGGCATCCGGGTGTGCCTTGCGTTGCGCAGCAATCATGCGTCCAATCAAGGCATCGAGCTTTTCCAGCATTTCGCGGGATTCGTTGTTGGTCGGCAGTGGCCCGTTCGCATGTTGCACGCTGTCGAGCCCGACGATGTGGACGGTCAGAAAATGCGGCTGCGCCTTCTCTATCATCGCCACCGCAATGTCCGCCAGCTTCCCGTCGAACGCCGAACCGTCCTCGTGGGATGCGCTGCCGAATATCGCACCGAGATTCCCGATCGATTCGAGAAAGCCGCGCGGCGTGGATACTGCATTCAACAGGTAATTGTCCGACGGCTGTTTGACGCGCCAGTATTCCGGCATGTTGTAGTCGATGGACGGATGCGCCACCGACACCGGCCACAACACCGACGCAGTCGTCAGGCCCCTGGCCTTGGCTGCACCCCACAGCGTTGGCGACTTGATCTGCGCGCCATACCAGTTCCATGCACCTTTTTCGACGCCTTCCGGGTCGAACACGGTGTTGGTGTAGATGCCGTGCTCGCGCGGCGAAACGCCTGTTACCAGCGCGATATGGTTGGGATAAGTAACTGTCGGCGTCACGTTGACGACGCCGCTTGCATACGCGCCTTGCGATACGAACTCGCGCAACACGGGCGCTTTCACGCCATGTTTCTCCGCGTCGATCAGATAGCTGGGGTGCAACCCGTCAATGGAAATGAGCAGCACGGCACGTTGCGGCTGCGCGGCCTGAATGGATGCGGTGAACGCAAGGAGCACCAGGGCAGACAGCCAGAGTCGTGTCGATGGAAAGTGTTTCATGCGGTATCCGGAAAAATGGTCTTGATCGAAGTTGTGCAGCAATGAGTGCCGCCGTGCTCGCGGCGGAGCACGGCGGCATTGGGGGGTGGTGCTCTTAGAACCTGTACGTCCAGCCCAGGCTGTAGTTGCGACCGACCAGGTCGTACACCTGACCGCCGAAGTAGATGCCCGGCTCGCCGAAGCCCATTTGCGGCGGCAGCTTGTCGAACAGGTTGGTCACTGCGAAATTCAGCGTGTTACCACCGAAGGTGTAACGCGCCGACAAGTCGTGGTAGGTGACAGAAGGCACGGTGTTGTCTTCGTACTGCTCGCCCGACAGCGCCAGCACGTTGCCGAGGCCTTTGCCCCAGTAGCGCGAACTCAGTGCGAGACCGAGATTCCCGAGGTCGTACGTGGTGGTGAGCGTGGCGCGCGTTTTCGGATTGGTGTAAGCGCCGTCCCTTTGCTGGTTGCCGGCCGTCACACCCGGCGTGGTTTCGAGGACGTCTTCAATCAGGCGGGTGCCGCCGAGCTTGAAGCCGAGGCGGCCGGGGCCGACATCGACAAGGTAGCGGAAGCTTACGTCGACGCCGCTCGCATACAGACGCGAGATGTTGCCCTGCTGCGCCTTCACCCACAGCGCGGCACCCGCGGGCATCACGACACCGTGTTCCGCTGTCGGCACATTCGGAGTCAGATTGCGTCCCTGCGCGGCGCAGTACGGGTTATCGATGCTCGGCAGGTCGACACACAGATTCAGGATCTGCGTGTAGCTCAGCTGGTAGATGACGTCCTCGATGTCGATGTCCCAGTAGTCCACCGTCACGTCGAAGTTCGGCAGGAATCCCGGCTGCCACACGAAGCCGACCGTCAGACTGTCCGAAGTTTCCGGCGCCAGGTCCGGATTGCCACCGGAGGTGACATGCGGGCCGAGCTTGGGATCCACGACGCCTGGTGCCGGCACGCCCAGCGCAGCGCAGTTCTCCGCACGATTCGCAGTCGCGTAGTAGCCCTCGACCATGCATGGATCCGAAATCGATCCGAGGGTGGTGTTGGTGACGATCGGCTCGTAGAGTTCGCCGAAGTTCGGTGTGCGCACGCTGCGCGACTGCACGCCACGCACGGAGAAGCCCTGCACCGGTTCCCAGATCACGCCGGCCTTCCACGCATTGGTCCCGCCCACGGTGTTGTAGTCCGAATAACGATACGCCAGCTCCAGGTTGACGCGCCGGGCGAAGGTGACATCGGCAAGCACCGGTACGAGCACTTCGGTGAAGACTTCCTTCACATCGGCGGAAACATCCAGCTGTGAACGTGCGCCGGGGCCGCCGCCATAGACCAGTTCGCCCGAAAGCGCCAACGGGTCATCTGCGTTCTCCAGGGTGTCCTTGCGGTACTCGACACCGACCGCGTAACTCACCTGGCCAGCAAGCAACTGGAACGCCGATCCGTTGAGCTCGGCACCGAACAACTGCTGGGTGGTGGTGCGGAATTCGTCGCGGTCCCCCAGCACGTAATTCTTCAACGCCTCGCTCGCCGGTATCTGGCTGAAGATGTTGAGTGGAACGCAGCCGTCCGCACGCGCAGCTTCGCTGCGGCATACCGGTGTGCCGTTCGGGCCGGTAATCACATCGCGCGCGGCGAGCCAGCGCGACTTGATCGGCACATTTCCTTCGATGGCATGGTCCGTCACCCTGCCGTACTGGGCGAACGCGCTCCATTCGATGGCGTCGGCGAATTCACCGGAAAGCTCCAGGCCGAAGGTCGAGGTCTTGCGATGGTGATCTTCGTTGCGCACCGGAAAGTTGCCGTAGGTGCGATCGATACTGAGGCTGGTCAGACCTTTGTCTTCCATGATCGCGCGGATGGCATCCGGCAGGAACGGATTGTCCAGGTAGGCCTTCGCGCCTCCCACACCCATGAAGGTGGTGCGGGTGTCATCGCGGTAGTAAGTGCCCGCGCCGTCGTAGTCGGTCTTGGCGACGTTGAAATAGCCGGCCAGATTCAACGTGTCGGTGAGGTCGAAGTCCACCCGGCCGAGCGCAGACAGGGATTCCTCGCCGCCACGGTACTGATTCATGTCGGTCAGATTGCGCCCGTCGCCGCCATTGCCCGTGGCAAATTGCGCCGGACCGCTGCTGTAAAGAACGTCGTGCACCATCGGACGCACGGAGCCGCCTTGCTCCAGCATGTAGCGCGTCTTCTCGTCGGCCAACCAGAAGTTCGGCTCGTAGGCGTAATAGTGCTGGCGGTAGTTGAGCAAGTTGACGTTGTCATACACACCGTCGGCGGTGCCCGTGTTCGCCGGGTTCGCCAGGACAAACGGCTGGTAGTGCCAGTCGTAGCGGTCGTACATGAAGAGCGGATCGGTCCTGGTGTAAGTGGCGCCAACCGCAACGCGGCCACGCTCGCCGCCAAACCGGAAGCCGGTGGACATCGAGGCCTGGAATTCCCCGGCGTCGTTGCGCTCGGACATGCCCGTCTTTACCGACACGGTCGTTTCGTCGATCGCCTTCCTGGTGATGATGTTCACTGCACCGGTGACGGCATCGGCGCCATACACGGCAGCGGCGCCGCCCGTGACAACTTCGACGCGATCGATCATGCCCATCGGAATCGTGCCGATGTCCACGGCGGACGAGCGCGCCGAACTGGATACGCGGCGCTTGCCGTCGATCAACGTCAGCGAACGGTTGGTGCCGAGGTTGCGCAGGTTCACGAACGCTGCACCGGAATCAAACCCTGTCGCACTGCTCAGGAGGCTATTGCCTACGCCAATGCCCGGGATTTCGGCCAGCGCGCTGTAGAGATCGGTATGACCGAAGCGCTCCGCATCCTCCATTCGCAAGACGCTCACCGGCATCGGGTTCTCCAGATCCGGACGCGCGATGCGCGAGCCGGTGACGATCACCTCCGCAAGCGTAGTGGGTTCGACACCGTCCGCAGCATCGGCCATGGCGACTTGCAGAGCGATCGACTGGCCCATGGCAAGAGCGATAGCCGTAGTGAAAGGGCGAGGCAGGTACTTCTTCATTTTGGTCCCGTGAGATCGGCTTCAAAAGCCGGTACTCTGGGGACGGACTGTTACGCTGCTGTTGCAGGAAGTTTGCGCATCTGCAGTTGATTTCAGCGTGAACAACTGAGTCAGCACGCTCGCAGCTCACTGTCACCCCTCGGTCTCCCCTCTCTCAACACGACATCGCACGCCATGCAGGACGAAGAAGAACCCACTGATGACACCAGCCCGACGGAGCCGCACTGGTGCGTCGATTGCGAGACTCCGCTGCTCGAGCAGGATCAACAGCGGAGCTGGGATTTTTGCGAGTTCTGCGGCCAGGCGGTTTGTGCGCAGTGCGATCGCACCCATACATGCGCCGATATGCTGCGCAAGAAACCCCGCAACTGGTGACTGCAGCGGCGTCATCCTACGAAGCGCTGCCCGCTGTGTGTCCGGGCGATAGAACCTGTCGGTGTATGTCCTTCTGAGCCTGTCCACGTCTCCGCGAATGCTCCGGCCCGAACTGTTAAAGTGCGCCCTTGTTCTGCGGGTTTGCCCGTGACTTGTTTTCCGTTTCCAGGAGTGCTCATGACTATCTCGATGTTCCAGGCTTCCGTGCCTGTGTTTATTCGCGCACTGAACAATCTCGCAGGAATTCTCGAGAAGGGCGCCGCGCATGCGAAGGCACACAAGATCGACGAGGCCGTTCTGCTGAACAGCCGGCTCTTTCCCGACATGTTTCCGCTGGTGCGACAGGTTCAGATTGCAACCGACACGGCTCGCAGCGGTGCTGCGCGACTGGCCGGCGTCGAATTTCCTGCTTACGAGGATAACGAGACGACATTTGCCGCTCTCGCGGCGCGCATTCACAACACGGTGAAGTTTCTGGAAACACTGCAGTCGACACAGATCGATGGCAGCGAGGACCGGACGATTTCATGGCAGAGCCGCAGCAGCACGAAGTCGATGCAGGGGCAGCCTTATCTGTTCAACCACCTGCTGCCCAACGTCCATTTTCATGTGACTACGGCGTACAACATTCTTCGTCACAACGGCATCGAAGTCGGAAAGAAGGACTTTCTCGGTACGTGAGGCGACGCAGGAGGGCTCTCTCATGAAGAAGCTGAAGCACGAAGCGGAACTATTCAAGGGAGCCCTCATCGCCGGCGTGGCGTACGCCGAAGGTCGCAAGGCGGTGGAGTTCGAGCCCACGGACTCCGCCAGCGAGAAGCTTCGGTACATTTATCGTTTGCTCGTTCACGACAAGATCATCCAGCCGTTGCCGGAAGACCAGGTGAGCGAAGCGAGCATGCGACACAAGCTGGCCATCTGGTATTCCAGGCAGCTGCCGAAGGGTCACCCGCTGCTGAGCTGACTCGACAGAACGGCAGGGGCTTTACAGTCGGGGGATCTGTCCTCGGGCCGATCGAGCGTGATGGCGGCAGCGATCTCCTCGGACTGCATCAGCGCAGCCGCCCCGAGCATGGTCCCGGCACATCGCCCCGGCGGAAGGCTTCATCCACACGCTGAACCCGCTGTGTGCTGCCTCGATGCATTGTCCAGCTCCTGGTGCTTTGCGACCGGGACCTGACCAATGACGGGGTGTCACCAAATGCGCAGCGCGTGTCGCTTTTTGCTACCCGCGCAATCGACGACATCCACTAACGTCGAGACCGCTGGAAAGGCGTTGATTTGCCTGCCGGCGTCCGGGTTCTTCCATCGTCGGGAAGATTGCACTGCATGCGAATCGAGCCACTCACCTGCGCCATCGGTGCCGAACTGGCCGGCGTCAATCTCGCTGACGCGGCCTACGACGCTGGCCTGTTTGGTGAGATCAAAGCGGCGTTGCTGCGCTACCGTGTGCTCTTCCTGCGCGACCAGCGCTTTTCGCGAAGCGAGCACGTCGACGTCGCGTCGCAGTTCGGCAAGCTCGAGAATCACCCGGTCGCACCCAGTCATCCCGACTTCCCCGGCCTGGTGCAGATATACAAGAATCCGGAAACGCCGGTCGATCGCTACGAGAATGCCTGGCACACGGACGCGACGTGGCGCGAAGAACCGCCGATGGGCTGCGTACTGCGATGTGTCGAGTGCCCGCCGGTCGGCGGCGACACCATGTGGGCGAACATGGCGCTCGCTTACGAGCGGCTTCCTGAGGACATCAAGGCGAAGATCGCGACACTGCGTGCACGCCACAGCATCGAAGCCTCCTTCGGTGCGGCGCTACCCATCGAGAAGCGCCTGGCCCTGAAGGCACAGTACCCGGATGCCGAGCACCCGGTCGTGCGCACTCATCCGGAGACTGGCGAGAAGATTCTGTTCGTGAATGCATTCACGACCCACCTCACCAACTACCACACGCCGGCCAACGTCCGTTACGGACAGGACGCCAACCCCGGCGCGGCCGACCTGCTGCGCTATCTGGTCAGCCAGGCATTCATCCCCGAATACCAGGTGCGCTGGCGCTGGCAGCCGAACAGCGTGGCGATCTGGGACAACCGCAGTACGCAGCACTACGCGGTCATGGATTACGCACCGTGCCATCGGAAGATGGAACGCGCCGGCATCGTCGGCGACAAGCCCTATTGAGTTCAGACCAGAAGGAAACACCGCATGAATTTCCTCGATGGATCACTCTTTCCCGAGAACCAGCAAAACCTTGTCATCACGGTTGCGCCGTATGGACCGGAGTGGATGCCTGCCGACTTCCCGGAGGACATTCCCGTGACGATGGAGCAGCAGATCCAGAAGGCCGTGGATTGTTACAACGCCGGTGCGACGGTTCTGCACCTGCACGTGCGCGAACTCGACGGCAAGGGCTCGAAGCGCCTGTCGAAGTTCAACGAACTGCTGGCCGGCATTCGCGCGCGAGCTCCCGATCTCATCCTGCAGGTCGGTGGTTCGATCTCCTTCGCGCCCGAGAGCGATGGCGAGGCTGCAAAATGGCAGTCGGACGACACGCGCCACATGCTCGCCGAACTGCAGCCGACGCCGGACCAGGTGACGATCGCGATCAACACGAACCAGATGAACATCGTCGAGCAGATGGTGCCCGCCGATCTCGCCGGAACCTCGATCGGTGAACCGGCGCTGTATCGCGCCTATCGCGAGATGACGATTCCCGCCGGTCCCCAGTGGGTCGAAGAGCACATTCGCCGTCTCTGCGCAAATGGCATTCAGACCCACTTCCAGCTCGCCAACATCACGCAGCTCGAGACAGTGGAGCGCATGATGCGCCGCGGCACGGCGAACGTGCCGTTGATCCTCACGTGGGTGGCCATCGGCGGCGGCTTCGATGCGCCCAACATCTACAACCTCGCCAACTTCGTGCGGGCCTGCCCGGACGGCTCCGTGCTCACGCTCGAGACCTCGATGCTGAACGTGCTGCCGCTCAACATGATGGCAATCGCCATGGGTCTGCACGTGCGTTGCGGCATCGAAGACAACCTGTGGACCCAGCGGCGCGACCGCAAGATGACCTCGGTCGAACAGATAGAACAACTCGTGCGCATCTCGCGCGAGTGCGGACGCGAGATCGCCACCGCCCAGCAGGCGCGTGAAATCTATCGCATCGGCACGTTCTACCAGACTGCGGACGAGACGCTGGCCGCCAACGGCTTCGCGCCCAACCGCAAGCCTGACCAGCGTGGATTCACCCAGTACGCCAGTGCGCCGGTTCGCCCGGCCGCAGTCCCGCGCAGAGTCGCGATCTGATTCCGATCTGATCGGCCGAGAGCTCGCGGCGGCTACTCTCGGCCAGCGAGGTCCGATGTCATCCCCTGTACCGCTGTTGATCGTTCCCGGGCTGCGGGATCACGTCGCAGATCACTGGCAGACCTTGCTCGCCCGGAAACTGGCGCCGCAACGTCTCGTGTGCTCCGTGCCGCCGCTCGGTCGCGAGAACCTGAGTTGCGAGAAGCGAATCGACGGGATCCAGCAATCGCTCGAATTTCTTCAGGGCCCTGTCATCGTGATAGCGCACAGCGGCGGCGTGATCTCGTTCGTTCACTGGGCGCAGAAATATCATCGTATCGGCATTGTCGGCGCATTACTGGCGGCGCCCGCTGACCTGGAAACGCCGTTGCCCGCGGGCTATCCCTCAGTCGAGGAATTGCGAAACGACAGGTGGCTGCCGGTGCCGCGTTCGAAGCTGCCGTTCCGCAGCCTTGTCGCGGTAAGCAGCAACGATCCTCTGGCGGAGCAGTCGCGCGTCGAACAATTCGCACGCGACTGGGGCAGCGAATGCGTGCACCTCGGCGCCGTCGGGCATTTGAATCCGGCGGCAGGATTCGGCGAATGGCCGCAGGCGGAGGAACTCATCGCACGATTCGATCGGCTGGCGTGAGCGAGCATATGCATGAATCGGCGCCGTCGCTTCACCCCAGCCAGTGAGACAGTCCGAGCACGAGACCCGCCAGCAGCACGGTCTCGATCATCATCAGGATCACGGGTTTCAAGCCGACGGCGGCAAGCTCTCGCAACTGAGTCTTCATGCCGATCGCACTCATGGCGATCGCCAGGCACCAGCGGGAAACGTCGCTTCCGGCATCCCGTACTGCCGGACCGATCCACCCGATGCTGTTGATCGCAGCGAGGATCACGAATCCCACGGCAAACCAGGGCAGCAGCGGCGGCCGGGCCCCTCCCCCATCACCCCGTGCGCGCGTGATCATGGCGGCACAAACGATCACCGGCAGCAGCATCGCAACGCGCATGAGTTTGACGACGGTGGCCACATCTCCGGTCTGTTGCGACATGCTGTAGCCAGCGCCGACGACTTGTGCAACGTCGTGAATGGTGCCGCCGATGAATACGCCGGCCGCTGCCGGCGACAGACCGAGCAAATGAGCGATCAGCGGGTACGCGATCATGGCCAGCGTCGACAGTGCGGAAACGCCGATCACCGTGAAGGTCGTCGCCTTCTCCTTGGCAGGATGCGCCGGAAGCGCTGCAGCCAGAGCCAGCGCGGCTGATGCGCCGCAGATGGCGGTGGCTGCGCCGGTCAGGAAGCCGAACAACGTGTTGAAACGCAGCCATCGCGCCAGCAGTGCCGACACCAGAATCGTGACGATGAGCGAGACGATGACGATGACCGGCGGCTGCCACCCCAGCTGCGCGATCTGATCGAACGTCACGCGGATACCGAGCAGCGCGACGCCGATACGCAGGATGGCGCGTGAAGAGACGTCGATGCCTGCGGCGCTGCGCGTCTCTCCAGAAAGGAAGTTCATCGCAATGCCCAGCAACAACGCGAACAACATCAGTGGCGCGTGGTAGTGCTCGGCGAGGAACGTCGCCGCCGCGGCAACGACCACCGTCACAGTCAGCCCCGGCAGCAATACGCGACCACGCTCCTGCAGCACAGCGATGGCATCGCGGAACATCGAGAGTGTTGCCGGAACCATGGGACCTATGCCACGCCGACGCGCATGGCGGTGTGCTGCAGATCCCCGCGGTAGCAACGCATCGCGCAAGCAAAGATGAAAGCGGATACGAGACAGACGAGCGGCACGAGCTGCAGCGCCGTGGTCAGGTCGTAGGCGTCGGCAAGGAGGCCGACCACGATCGGCCCTGGCGCCAGTCCCAGCAGATTGTTGGCCAGCGACAGCGTGGCAAATGCGGTTCCATGAATCGGCGCCGGCGTCAGATTGGCGACCATCGCACCGGCGGGCCCGACAGTTCCGGCGCCGAAGAACATGCCAATACCGATCAGCATCAGTTGCGGCATACCGGCTGGCAATTGGAAGGCCATTGCCAGCAGCACGAAGCAGATCAGGCAATACGCAATGGCGAGCGACAGTTTCGCCGACGGCGAATCGCGGCCGATCCGGTCGCAGAGATTGCCGCAGAGCATCATCCCCGCGGCGCTGCTCAACACGAACACGGCAGCGACCAGCCCAGACTGCGCAACCGGCATGCCATAGGAACGGTTCAGATAACTGGGAAGCCACGCGAGCAACGCGCCACTGACGAATACCTGCACGCCGCTGCCGAGATACGCGCAGATGACGGAGCGGCTGCCGACGATTTCGCGCAGCCTGGGTCGCGGGTCCCTCGCTGTTCCTTTCGGGCCCTTCGGCGCAATGCGCCTCTCGCTGACGACGAGCGGATAACAGATCGTCAGCAGCATGCCGATCATCGCCATGCCGCCGAAGGCACTGCGCCACCCGAACTGTTGCGCGAGCAGGCCGCCGACGGAAATCCCCAGGACCGAACCGATCATGCCGCCGGCGAGAAACATCCCGGTGATCGTCGCGCGCAGGCGAGCTGGAAACACGGTGAGGACGACCGCGAGGCCGACGCTGCCATAGGCCGCCTCGCCGACTCCGACGAGGAAGCGCGCGACGAACATGTGCCCGAAGTCCTGCGCAATCGCGCAGCCCAGCGTCGCCAGGCTCCACAGGGCTGCCATCAGCACCAGGCTGCGGATACGCCCCCATCGATCGGCCAGCAGCGACAGTGGCAGCGCCAGCACGCCGACGGCGAGCGAGACGATGCCGCTCAGCGTCCCGAGCTGGGCGTCGGACAACAGCCACTGCGCCTTGAGATGCGGAAACACGACGTTCAGCACCTGCCGGGACATGTAGTCCGACAACAGCAGACAGAACGTCACCGCGAATACGACCCACGCATACCTGCGCGATACCGGCGACGCATCGATGTCGCTATCGAGCGCGGCACTTCGGCGAGAAAGTTCCATGGATCGCTAGATGACGAAAATGGAGGACCCGGTGGTCCGGCGCGATTGCAGATCGCGATGCGCCGCCACGGCATCCTCCAGCGCGTAGTGCTGATTGATCTCGATCTTGATACGACCGCTGCCGACGTGATCGAACAGCTCCTGCGCGAGCGCTGCCTTTTCGACCGGATCGGCGATGTAGTCCGCCAGCGCCGGCCGCGTCAGGAACAGCGAACCCTTGATGGCGAGCAACTGCGGATCAAACGGCGGAATGGTTCCCGAGGCCGTCCCGACGCTGACGAGCAGGCCGCGACGCTTGAGCGAATCGAGCGAGGCCGTGAAGGTGTCCTTGCCGACGCTGTCGAAGACGACATCGACGCCGACGCCGTCAGTCAGTTCGCGTACGCGCTTCGCGACGTCTTCGCGCGCGTAGTTCACCGTATGCTCACAACCGTAGGCACGCGCCAGGTCGGCTTTGGCATCGGTCGACACCGTGCCGATCACGGTGAGGCCGAGCAGTTTCGCCCATTGCGCCACGATCAGTCCGACGCCGCCGGCTGCAGCGTGCAGCAGCACCGTATCGCCGGGCTTGTGATCGCGGATGCGTCGCATCAGATAGGCCGCCGTCAGTCCTCGCATAGTCATCGCCGCCGCCGTTTCGAATGCGATGGTGTCGGGGAGCCGGATGAGCGGCGCCGCAGGAATCAACCGTTCGGTGCTGTAGGCGCCGAGCGTGTTGATGAAGCCGGTGTAGGTGACGCGATCGCCGACAGCGACGTTGCCGACGTCGTGGCCGATGGCCGTGACGGTGCCGGACGCTTCGACGCCGATGCCGCTCGGACGAGGCACGGGATAAATGCCACTGCGGAAATAGGTATCGGCAAAGTTGAGCCCGACGGCCACGTGACGGATGCGCACCTGACCCGGACCCGGATCGCCGACTTCGACCTCTTCGAGGCGCAGCACTTCAGGACCGCCGATGTCATGGAAACGAACTGCTCTGGCCATGAGTCTCTCCGCGGTCGCCGCTGCCATGGATGAAGATAAACGTGAGTGGCCCGGCAGGCCACCTCCCCGGGCGACAGCGGCTGTTCATTTCATGACAGCGGCATGCTGTTCACGCAGGGCGCGCTTATCCAGTTTTCCGGTCGCTGTATGCGGCAGCGTGTCGACCTGGACGATGGTTTCAGGAAGCCACCAATCGGCAATATGGCGGGCGAGGCAATGACGCAACGAGCCTTCGTCGACGCGCGTGCCATCTTTGCTCACGACGTAGAGCACCGGCCGCTCATCCCATTTCGGATGCGGGACGCCAATGACCGCAGATTCCTGCACCAGCGGATGCATCAGTGCGGCATTCTCGAGATCGATCGAGCTGATCCATTCGCCGCCCGACTTGATGATGTCCTTGGCGCGGTCGGTGATCTGCAGGTAGCCGTCCCGGTCGATCGTTGCGACGTCGCCGGTGTCGAACCATCCGTGTTCGTAATGCGCAGGACTATCTGTGTGCTGAAAGTAGCCGCGACACACCCACGGCCCGCGAACTTTCAGATATCCGGACGTGACGCCGTCCCAGGGAAGTTCGTGGCCGTGGGCATCGATGATCTTCAGTTCGATGCCGAAGATCGGCTTGCCCTGCTTGAGCCGGGTCTCGATGTCGGCCGAACGAGGTGCGGTGTTGACGGTGCCCAGCGGGCTCATCTCCGTCATACCCCACGCGTGTAGAACATCCACGTCGTGTTCGTTCTCGAAAGCTTCGAGCAGCGCGCGCGAGCAGGCCGAGCCTCCGACGATGACGCGTTCGAGGCTCGGAACGCCGAGCCGCTTCGTGCGCAGGTACGCGAGCAGATTGATCCACACCGTGGGGACGCCGGCAGCGCAAGTCACGCGTTCCTCGTTGATGAGCGTCGCCAGTATTGCGGCATCGCCCATCTTCGAACCGGGAAGCACCAGTGTCGCGCCGGATGCCGGAACCGCATAGGGCAACGACCAGGCATTGACATGGAACATGGGCACGACGGCCAGGACGACGTCGCGCGGCGACAGTGCGAACGCCGTCGGCATCGTCACGGCGTACGTGTGCAGAACCGTCGAGCGATGGCTGTAGAGAACGCCCTTCGGCGCTCCCGTCGTCCCGGAGGTATAGGCGAGCGCACAGGCGGCATCCTCGTCCAGATCCGGAAATGAAAATTCGGGCGAAGCCGCCGCGAGCAGATCTTCATAACAGAGCCATCGCAGCGTCGTGCCGTCGAGCACCGACCGGTCGCCGGTCAGTGCGATGAAGTGGTCCACTGTGCGCAGTTCGGGTGCAAGCTTCTCGACCAGCGGCACGAACGCAGGATCGACCAGCAGGACACGATCCCTCGCGTGATTCGCGATGTATTCGATCTGCGCGGGGAACAGCCGCGGATTGATGGTGTGGCAGACGTATCCCGAGCAGGAGATCGCGTAGTACGCCTCCAGATGCCGATGGTCGTTCCAGGCGAGCGTCCCGACACGTGTCCCCGACGGCAGCCCAAGATTGTGCAGTACGTTGGCGAGCCTGCGCACGCGCTGAAATGCTTCCCGCAGGGTGTAGCGATGACGCGAGTTATCTGCCGTGATGGAGACGATGCGACTGTCCGGACACACGCGTTCTGCGTGCCGCATGACGCTGGCGAGCGTCAACGGGATGGCCATCATCTGGCCGTGGACAACGGGATTGATTTCCACCATGGATCCACTCGATGGTCAACGAAGAGTTGCGGCCGTACGCGAGCGAGTACGGTCGCTGGATCTCCTTCGGACCCGGCGTTGCACCGGACCCGAAGGCTTCTGGATCAGTACTTCGCCTGAACGGTGATGCCGTATGAACGCTCGGCACCCAGGTAGTTCTGATAGGTGCCATCCGCCAGAGTCGCGAACAGATTCGACTGTGCGGTCTGCGTGATGTAGGTCTCGTCCGTGAGATTGCGCACCCAGGTCGACACTTCCCACGCGCCCTGCCGCCAGCCGAGCCGCAGATTCGCAATCGCGTAGCCATCCTGTTCACCGTGATTCGGATCCAGTTCCGAGGTCACGTTCTGATCGCCGACCCAACTGCCGTCCAGACGCGAGAACACGCTGCCCGGACCGATATCGTGCTCCCATGTGAGGCCCGCGGTTGCGGTCAGCTTCGGTGCGAACGGCAACGTCTCGCCCGAGAGATCGCAACCACCCGTGGTGGGATCATCCGGCGCGCGGCCCGAGTAGCACGATCCCTGCGTGTACTGTTCGTACGTTGCCTCGGCGTAAGTCGCCGACATATCCAGCGTCAACCCAGCCGTGAGACGCGCGGTCATGTCCGCTTCCAATCCCTGCACGCGAACCTTCTCGGCGTTGTTGACCAGGAACTGCAGACCGATGAACGAGGCCGACTGGAAATCGTCGTAGTCCGCGAGGAACGCCGCGGCATTCAACCGCACCCGACCGCCCCACTGCGTCTTGGCGCCAACCTCGTAGCTGATGACGTCTTCGGAATCGAACGGACGTCGTGCCAGCGGCGTATTGCCGAAGCCGCCGTTGTAGCCGCCGCCCTTGAATCCGGTCGCCACGGTGGCGTATGCCATCGCGTCCGGCGTGAAGCGATACACGGTGTTGAAGGTGCCGGTCACCGCATCCCAATCGTCATCGAGTGAGAACGAAGCAGCGGCAGGAGTCAGCAGACGCACGGGAAGAGACAGTCCGGCAAGCGGTCCAGGGGCGGAAGTGAACGGCGTGTTCGTCAGCGAAACGTCCTTTTCTTCCAACGAGTAGCGCAGGCCAAGCGTGACCGCCAGACGATCCGTCACATCGACGGAGCTTTGCGCGAAAGCGCCATAGCTCTTGCTATCGGAGATTTCGTAGAAGTCGCCCGTATCACCCGGCAACCCGAAGACCGGCACGTTCGGCAGCGTCGGCGAGGCGATGCCAGCGGCAACGCCCAGTTCGTCGATGGCCTGGCCCAGCGTGAATTCATGACGATCCTCGTCGCCGCGCTGGAAATGATTGTCGTAGAAGTAGAGTCCGCCGAGCCAGGTGAAGCGGCCGCCCGAACGGGAATTGATCCGCAGTTCCTGGCTGAACGTTTCGCCGGTCTGGAAATCGCGATAATTCACCAGATCGAGCCCGGTCTGGCCCGCGTCGTTCCAGCGCTGAGTGATGTCGTAGACGTCGTAGCTCGTAAGCGAAGTAAGCGTGAACGCATCGGCCGCGAACTCGATCGACGCAATCGCTTCGTCGGACTTCTGCTCGAACTCGAGCGGCGCGAGCGCCTGTACACGGCGGTTCAGGGGATCGTTGTCGAGGATCGGCTGGGCGTTCGTGTTGATGATGCCATCGGCCAGGCCCGGGCCGTCGGCAGCACCAATCCCGGTGGGATTCGCGACGGTGGCGTTGACCAGCGCGGCGACGGCGGGACCGTAGTACATGTCCGCCAGCGCGGGCTTCATATCGCGCTCGACGTGCGAGCCGATCAGGCGGATCTGCCACGCATCGGCGGGCTCGAACAGCAACTGGCCGCGCACGGCGTACTGATTCAAGTCATCACTGTTCGCACCGATCAGATTTTCGGCAATCGCGTCACGACGCGATCCGGTCACGCTGAGCCGGGCAGACAGCGTGTCGGTCAGACCGCCCGTGACGTAGCTGCGGATGCCCAACAGGCCGTCGTTGCCGGAGGTGACTTCGCCCATCGCACCGACGGTCTGGCTCGGCAGCGCGGTGCGGACACTGATTGCACCGGCAGTCACGTTGCGGCCATACAGGGTGGATTGCGGTCCGCGCAGCACTTCGATCTGCTCGATGTCGGCAAGGTCTCCGAGTCCGAGACCGGAACGGGAACGATACGCGCCATCGATGAACAGGCCCGTATCGGGCTCGAAGTCAGGAATGTTGCCTTCATTGCCGATGCGGCGAATGCGATAGCTGGTATTGAAAGGATTCGAGTTGGTCGTCACGACCAGCGATGGCACGAGAACGGTCAGGTCCGCGACATCGCGGATTCCGGCCGTCTGGACCTGTTCCGCAGTGACGGCGGAGATGGCCATCGGCACATCCTGAATCGGCTCGGATGTCTTGCGGGCAATGACCTGGATTTCTTCGAGCGCGACAGTGGCGGTGTCCGCCGGTGCGGACTGGGCGCGCGTCTGCTGCGAACCGAGCATGGTTGCGACGGCGAGAGCGAGCAGCGAATACGATGTCTTCATCGAAAACCCCCAACGGCGCCTGATGCCGCGTGAGACGACGCGCCAGATGAACCTCTGGCGATTGGTGGAACCTGAAGCCGTGCGCGAGACTGTAGTGCGTCCGGCAAGTGGACCGCATTTCCTCTCATCGTTTGTTGTGACATCCACGGCGTCAGGCCCGGACGCAAAGCGTAGAGATCCTGCGCATATCCGTACTGTCCACGGGATGACAGGAGCTTTTCATTTCACGACACGAGGACTAGAGTCGTTCCGGCTCCATGCCCCTTTGCCGCACCTGCGATACGACATCCAATGATCCGCATGGTCCGCGCTGCCGCGCTCACGAACTACTTCGACGTGGCCCAGCAGGTCGGCCTGAATCCGCTGAGCCTCCTGAGCGAGGTCGGCCTCAACCGGACGATCCTGACCAATCCGGACCACAGGATTCCCGCCAGCGCAGCGGTGATGCTGCTGGAGGAATCGGCACGAATCGCTGAATGCCCGACCTTCGGCTTGCGCATGGCGGAGACGCGGCAGATCGCCGATTTCGGCGCCGTCGGACTGCTCGTCACGCATCAGCCGACGCTGCGCGAGGTGCTGCTCGCGCTCATCAACTATCGGCACCTGCTCAACGAGGCGCTCACTCTGCACATGAGCGACGCAGGCAAGCACGTCATCATTCGCCAGGAGATCGTGACGGATCTGCCCACCTACTCGAGGCAGGCGACAGAGCTGGCGCTGGGTGTATTGGCGCGAGCAGGCAGCGCGCTTCTGGGAAGTCACTGGCAGCCCGAGCGCGTGCTCTTCCTGCATGATGCTCCGGAAGACCTGCAGCTGCATCGCCGCCTGTTCCGCTGCAAGCTCGAGTTCGGCAGCGAGTACAACGGCTTCGTCTGCAGCGCCGCGGATCTCGACTATCCCTGCTCCGCCGCGAACCCGGCATTGGCGCGCTACGCAGAGCAACTTCTGCAGACATTACCGAAGGCCAGCGACAGGACGATCGAGGCGGAAGTACACGAGGCGATCTACCTGCTCCTGCCGATGGGACGGGCGACGGTCGAGCAGGTGGCGCAGAGTCTCGCGATGAACGTGCGCACGCTGCAGCGTCAGCTCGAGGAGCGCGGCGTCACCTTTTCGGATCTCGTGAACACCGTGCGGCGTGAGCTGGCAGTGCGCTACATCGAAAGCGGCCAGCACTCGCTCGGCCACGTGACCGAGTTGCTCGGCTACTCCACACAGACATCATTCACACGCTGGTTCAAGAACGAGTTCGGCGTGGCGCCGACGCAGTGGCAGAAGACCTGAAGAGATACGGTCGCAAGGCAGCTGTATTGCAACTTCTGCCGATCCGGCTCCGCCCGATTGGATCACCTTGCTCATCCACGTATCCTGCGCCTCCCTCCCGCATCAAGCACACAGCAGTTTCCGGAGATCCGTGACGATGAATGAATACTGGCCGGCGTGGGCCACTGAGTGGCTCAGCGTGATCGTGCCCGCCGCACAGGTGCTTTTGATCGCAGCCGTTGCATGGCTGGTGCAGCAAGTGGCGCGACGCGTGATGCGGCGGCTGGGGCAGCAGTACCTGCCCGCGGAGATGCTCGCCGTCACGCGACGTGTTACGGGCTTCCTGATCTACGCGGCCGCGGCGCTGCTGATGCTGCAGGTGCTGGGCGTTTCGGCAACTGTTCTGTGGACGGCGTTCACCGGCTTTGCCGCGGTGGCAGCTGTGGCGTTCTTCGCGGCCTGGAGCGTGCTGTCCAACATCTTCTGCGCGGTGCTGATCTACACCACGCGTCCGTTCCGGTTGTACGAACGCATCGAACTGCTCGAGAACGGCGACAAACCCGGCTTGAAGGGCCGCGTGACCGACATCAATGTGATCTACACCACGCTGCAGGAAGAGCGCGGCAACGATGAGGACGCCTCCACGCTGAAGATCCCCAACAGCCTGTTCTTCCAGCGCGTCGTACGCCGATGGGCGGGCAACGGCACGCGATCCGTTACGGGCGCGGCGACACGGACGGAGATCACGCGCGATTGATGAGTGTTTCGGCAGCGATTGGATCGCACCAGGAATGCCTTGGCCTGGATCTGCAGTTCACTGCAACTGGCCTTCTTTGCTTGGCGACGCCACCTTCGTCAGGCAACCGGAAACCCCCGCCCTCTGTCAAAGGGCAGGCCAGCATCAAGTCAGTCCAGATCTTCGAGCGGATGCGTCTGCAATGGCCAGCGCGGCTCGCTGAAGAATGACTCGATCCATTCCGGCGTGACTTCTTCGATGCGCGATGGCGACCACTGCGGATGGTTGTCCTTGTCGATGAGCAGCGCGCGCACGCCTTCAGCAAAATCCGGCCGCTGGCAGCAGCGGACGGCAACGGTAAGTTCGGTTCGGAAGACATCGGCCAGGCTGCGATCCGCCAGACGTCGTTGCAGTTCGAAACTCAGGGCGGCAGAGGTCGGCGAGCCCGTGCGCAATGTTGCGATGGCCGATGCCAGCCAGGGATCGCTGGACACGTGGCTCGTGATGTTCCGATACGTGTCAGCGAAGTCGCCGGTCACGAGCCTGTCGAGCAGTTCACCGTGCACTGCCAGCGGCGATTCCGGCACGCTAGCGCCAGCCTGCGCGCAGAACGATTGCAGCAGTACGTCCAGCGCTGTTGCATTGGCCGCGGCATCGTCGTGCCAACGGGACGTCTCCAGTCGATACCAGAGCGCATCGCGGCCGGTGTTGGCGATGAAGTAATCCGCGAGCCCCGTCGCGAGCGAGTCGTGCGCATCGAGCGTTGCGCCCGTCATGCCATAGAAGCGGCCGAGCGTGCGTGGCATGCGATCAAGGAAATGACTCGCGCCGACGTCGGGAAACAGGCCGATGCGCGTCTCCGGCATCGCAAGCTTCGAGGTTTCGGTGACGACGCGATGACTGGCGCCCGCCATCAGCCCGATGCCGCCGCCGAACACGATACCGCCGCCCCACACCAGCACTGGTTTTGGATATCGATGAATGCGGTAGTCGAGACTGTACTCCGCGGCGAAGAAATCGAGACCGGGAAGAACTGCTGGCTGCGCCTTGATGGATTCGAGCAGCTTGCGGATATCACCGCCTGCGCAGAACGCTTTCGGTCCCGCACCGCTCAGAACCACGATGGCGATACCGGCATCGTTCGCCCAGTCACGCAGCTTGCCGTCGAGCAACCGCACCATCTCCAGCGTCAGTGCGTTCAGCGAGCGCTCGGCGTTGAGCTGGGCGAAGCCGATGCGCTGCCCACCCGGCGTCGGGTGTTCGCGAAACAGCACCGTTGGATTCAGATCACTCGACATAAGAAGTACTGCTCTCGTTCATTGCGATGGGACCTGCGACATTCCGACTGAGAATGGAGAGCCGCGAAAGCATCCGTCGGTCCGGATCGTCAATTGCGTTCGATCATTTCCCGAATGCGCGCGGCGAGTTCGTCCATCGAGAACGGCTTGGTGATCATTTCCATTCCCCCATCCAGGAAAGCGCTGCCTGCCGCCTTCTCGGCGTAGCCGGTCATGAACAGCACGTTGAGATTCTGACGGGTCGCGATGCCGGCTTCGGCGACCAGTCGCCCGCCGATATCGGGCAGACCGAGATCGGTCACGAGCAGATCGATTCGTTGTGACGATCGCAGGATGCGAATGGCAGCAGTGCCGGTCTCGGCTTCGAGTGCGTAGTAACCAAGATCCTTGAGCACCTCGACCACCAGCACGCGGACCATTGGTTCGTCTTCGACCACGAGCACGACTTCATCGCTACCGGCACGCCTTTCCCGCCCGGCGACTTCTTCGGCGTGAACCTCGAGATCCCCGCGATATCGCGGCAGGCAGATCTCGATCGAGGTGCCCTTGCCTGTTTTGCTGTCGACCCGGACCGATCCTTCGGATTGCCTGACGAAGCCGTAGATCATCGACAGACCAAGCCCCGTGCCTTTGCCGATCGGCTTGGTTGTAAAGAAGGGCTCGAAGATTCGCGCCTGAATCTCCGGCGGCATTCCCGTCCCGGTGTCCGTGACCACCAGGCGTACATACTCGCCCTGCTTCACTTCCCGCGACCTGGCTTGTCCTGTATCGAGCACTGCATTGGCCGTCTCGAATAGCAGCGTCCCTCCATCGGGCATGGCATCGCGCGCGTTGATGGCGAGATTCAGGATGGCGTTCTCGAGCTGATTGGCGTCGCATCGCACCAGCCACAGGTCATCCGCGGACATTACGGTCATCTGCAGCGTTTCGCCGATGGTCCGACGCAGCAGCTCTTCTATCGATGCGATCAGTTGATTCACGTTGACCGGCCGCGGATCGATGGGCTGCTGGCGCGAGAAAGCGAGCAGACGATGCGTCAGGGAGGCGGCACGGTTGGCCGATTCCAGGGCCCCTGCGGCGAAACGGTCGATATCACCGATGCGGCCGCCCGAGATTCGTTTCTGAATCACGTGCAGTGCGCCCGTAATTCCTTGCAGCAGATTGTTGAAGTCATGAGCGATGCCGCCTGTCAGCTGGCCGATCGCCTCCATCTTCTGACTCTGGCGCAGTGCCTCCTCGGCCTTCATGAGCTGGGCAGTGCGTTCGTCGACCCGCTGTTCGAGCGTCTGATTCAGGTCGGCCAATGCGATCGCCGCGTTTCGCGCCAGTGCTTCGCTGCAACGCAACGCCGCATCCACCGCCCGCCGCTCGTTCACATCCCGCAGGATGACAGTCGCGAAGCCCTGCGAACCGATGTTCCATCGCGACGCCGAGGCTTCCACGTAACTCAATGAACCGTCCTTGCGTACGGCGATCAGTTCGCACGATCGAAATGAAATCGCGTCATTGATCACGGCCTGCAGCATCGATGACCAATCGCCCGCGGTGTCGAACAACAACGAGGAGCTCTTCCCGATCAGGTCACCCATCGCATAGCCGAACTGGGAAACGGCCGCCGAATTTGCCATCTGAATCAGGCCGCCGCTGTCTATCGACAGGATGACATCGGGTGCATTTTCGACGATGGCGTCGTAGCGCGCATTCTGCTGATCGCGCAGATACTTTTCACGCCTCGTGGCCATCGTCACGTCCGTGACGAAGATGAGGCACGCGGCGCCGGACCGCTCGCCTACGGGTGAAACAGTGATGTCGTGCAGGAGAGTGCGGCCGGATCGCGTACGCAACGGCAGCGGCGCGGGATTGAGCGTGCGGGAAATGACAGTGGATGCGCCCGATGCAAGCGCCGCCCTGACCGCGGTCGTCAGCCGGCGAAGATCCAGATCCGGAAACACTCCGGTCAGCGGTTTGCCCAGCACAGAGGCGACCGGATGCCCGGAAGCGAAAGCCATCCACGCATTCCAGCGGAGAATCCGCGCGTCCTGATCCAGAACGATCAGACCGCCGTTGACTGCGTCGAGAATGGCGTCTTCGGCGAGGTCTGCGTTAGCCGACATTGGACGATGGCACGTAGACCTGACCGGTGGTTCGCTCGATAAACGCGCCGATCAGGTCCTTCAGTGCAAGCTGCGAAGGAATGTCCAGCAGCATCGCGATGTAGCCGCGGATGTCGCGATTGCGAACCGCAAAATTGATGTGGATGAACAGCACGCTGTAGCCGGATTCGCGTGACGGTATCGCGGCGAAGAATTCGGCGCCGTCGCCGTAGATCACTTCGGGCAGAGAAATCCGCAGGCTGCGCTGCAGATTGTTGGCGATGGTGCCGAGGCAGCCGTTGAGCAGCACATTGCCTGTCTCGGCGAGCGCTTCCTGTTCGAGTTCGGCAATGTCTTCGAGAGAGAGATTTCCGCCCACGACGGCGCGCACCAGCTCCATGCTCTTGGTCTCGGGAAAAATCAGCAGCGCACGTCCGCTGATATCGCCTGCGAAGTCCTGCTGAACTGCCACCAGGCGTTTACTTTCCTGCTCACCGAGGGTTGCAATCGCCTGCTCGCGGGTGACGACTGCCACTTTCGGCACCGACAGCACGACTTCTTCGTGCACCATCTCGCGCAGACTCAGGGCAGCGCCGCTCACGCCCAGGTTGACCAGTTCGGTCAGGGCATCGAGTTCCAGTTCGGACAGGCTGATCGAAAATGCGCTCGTCATTCGGTGGCCGCGCTACGCTGCTCGACGGCAACGTTCAGGTAGTCGCCCAGCGCCCTCTCTGTCAGCGGCTTGGCCAGGAAGACTGCACCGGCTGCGCGGGCGCGGCCGATGACTTCGACCTGATGATTTGCAGATATCACGGCAATGCTCATGCGCGGATTCAGATCGCGCAACTCCGCCGCGAGGACGATTCCGTCCTTGCCGGGCATGTTGAAATCCAGCAGGGCAAATTCCGGAGAGGAATCGCGGACACGCGCGAGACCCTCTTCCGCATTCGCAGCCTCGAGCAGCACCCAGTCGGGATGCAGCGCCTTGAGGGCTTTCGCTGCCGCCATGCGGGCGAGTTTGCTGTCGTCGACAATCAATACTTTTTGGATCACTGTCGCTCTCAACTGAAAGTCACGGGTAGGTTTTGCAGGGTGCCCTGCTGCATGCGAGGCACGCTCAGGATCGACGTTGCAGCAGGGGGGCGACGATGTCTCTGAGAAAGCCGGAGACCGGCGCCCCGACCGGTGCGGCCTTTGCGACCAGCAATACCTGAATCACGGCAGTATGTGCGGATTCACAAGCGCTCCAGTCCACAGCCCCTGCGGGTGTCGTCAACAGACACTGCAGGAGAGCCTCGGCATCCTCGACGGGACAGGCTCCCGTCAGTTCGATCGTTCCGTTCGCGGACACTGCCACCGTCATTGGATCACCCCGTCCAGGTCCAGGACCAGCAGCACGCGCCCGTCTCCCAGGATGGTGGTTCCGGCAAGTCCGGGAATGCCCGACAGAAGGCCGTCCAGCGGTCTGAGCATGACTTCCATGGGTTCTCCGATCCGATCCACGCGGATACCTCCGAGCTGTCCGCCAAAGGTCGCAATGATCATAGCCGCATCCTCCTGGTCACGGGCTTCTTCCCTAACGCGCAGGACGCGTGCGAGTTCGAATACAGGAAGGGTGTGATTGCGATGGACGATCGCCTGGGCGGCGCCTATGCACGCAATGGATTCGATGGGCACGCGAATCGACTCGACGACCGCATCGAGCGGAATGCCGAACATCTGACCGCCCGCTTCCACCGTCATCACGTGCGACATCATCACGCTGAAGGGCAGCGTGAATCGGACCGTGGTTCCCTGGCCGTAACGACTTTCCATCGACACTCGCCCGCCGACCCGACCGACCGCCGTACGCACAGCGTCCATTCCCACGCCTCGTCCCGACAGTTCCGTCACGCTGGCGGCGGTCGAGAAGCCGGGAGCAAATACCAGGTCGACGATCTCCGCCTCCGACATCGCGTCCAGACTCTCGACAGTAGCGATGCCGCCCTCCAGCGCCACCTGGCGCACGCGAGCGATATCCACGCCATTGCCATCATCGTCGACTTCGATGAGAACGCGATCGCCCTGCCGCGATGCCCGCATTCGCAGCGTGGCGATCGCCGGCTTGTTTTTGCGCGCACGCACTGCTGCGTCTTCGATGCCATGATCCATCGCGTTGCGCACGATGTGGAGCAGCGGCTCGAACAGCATCTCGACAATGGCCTTGTCCGCTTCGGTCTCATCGCCCTCGATGAGGAGTTTCGCAGGCTTGGCCAGATCCGCCGAAATCTCCCGCACCATGCGCGGAAAGCGTTGCAGCACGGTACGCAACGGCAGCACACGCATTCCCAGTACTGCGCTTTGCAGTTCGCTGGTGATGTTGTCGAGAGCGCCGTAGTGCTTCTTCAATGTGCCGGCCAGTGAACTGGTGTCGGCCTGCGCAAGCTTGACCGCGTGTCCGATCGCGTTCCTCACGACCGTCAGCTCGCCGGTCAGGCGGATCAGTGCGTCCACCCGTTCGGCATCCACGCGCAGCGTTCGCGCCAGTGCTTCTGGACGCGACGGCGCCTGCGAAGTTGGTGCAGCAGACAGCGGCGCCTGGGCTTCCAGTGCCCTGGCGATCTGCTCCCGGAGGGCTCGCGGACTGTTGTCATCGAGACTTTGTCGCGTGGCATGCGCGATGAGATCGGCTTGCGCACCGAGCCCGCAATAACGCAGGACATTCGATGCGACCCGCCCCGCCGACGCGACGCGTCCGATGAAGGTGCGGCTCTCGACGCTGTCGAGGAAAACCAGCTGCGCCTTCAGCACATCCCGTGAAGTCGGCGTCAATGCCTGTTCCGATCCCTGCGGTCCAGCGGCAGCGAGCGCCACGACTTCGCATTCACCCGCATGGCCTTCGAGATGCGCTCTCACAGCCGGCCCGGTCGAGCCCGTCAACGCGGTCAGCACCAGGATGCTTTCAAATGGATCGAGCGCATCGAGGGTGGGCCACTCCTCGCCAACGGGCTCCGCTTCCAGCATCAGCAGCCCCGGTAGCGCTGCGATCAGCGCCATGGGATCTTCGCCGCGGAAAAAGCTGTCCGCGGGCGGGATGAAACGCACGGCCGTTTTCGCTTGCTGCCGCATGCCCGGATTGCGTTTCAGGAGCTCGTTCGACCAGGACGCAGAGGCATTCTTCTCAATGGCTGGAGCGAGGGGACGATCGTTCGTAACGCTGTGCACGAGCCGGGCTATGAGTGCATCGGCCTGAGCATCGGCGTCCGCTACGACCTCGCCCGACTGTTCCATGAGATCCAGCCAGCGGACGACCTGATCGAGACAGGCGAGACAGTCATTGATGACCCTGGCGGTCACGGCATGGTCTGCCGCACGTGAGTGACTCAGCGCGTCCTCGGCCGCATGAACGGCGCGTTCCATCGCGGCGAAGTCGACGATGCCGGCGCCACCCTTGAGCGTATGGAAGGCACGCAGGACTGCATCGAGAGCTTCTGGGTCCTGCGGCGATTTCTCGAGGATCGAAAGAGCAGCCGTGGCCTGCTCCACCAGGTCCCGGGATTCGAGAATGAACTGCTCGATGAACTCGTTCATCGCGGGACTCCGCAGAACATCGTGACGAACTCAACGAGGCGGTCGCGATCGATCGGTTTGACCACGTAGAAATTGGCGCCTGCGGCACGCGCCGCAGCGAAATCCTGCGGTTGCGCTTCAGTGCTGGTGACCAGCGCCGGGATCGACGACAGCGGCAGCTCCTTCTGTCGCAGTCGATCGAGGAATGTGAGCCCGTCCATCTGCGGCATGTTGACGTCGACGATCAGCATATCGGCGGGACAGGCCAGCAGCTTTTCGAGCGCTTCCAGGCCATTGAGGGCCTCCTCGACGTGGAAGCCGGCGTCCTCGAGGATGGATCGATAGTAAAGGCGCACCAGGCTGGCATCGTCGACCACCAGAACGGTTTTTTTATCGGTCCGCATGCGCGCCCCCGTCGGGTCGTTGGTAAACGATTGCATCCTCGAAGCGGCTCACGTCGAACAGCGGCGATATGCGGCTCATCGACTCACTGTGGCCCAGGCAGATGAAGCCGCCCGGCAGCAGGTTCTCATAGAGATTCTCCGCCGCAATGCGCCGTGACGCATCGTCGAAGTAGATCAGTACATTCCTGCAGAAGATGATGTCGAACCGCCCGTGCGGCCGGGTCTGCCTGGGTTCGACGATATTGACCTGACTGAAGCGGATGGATTCGCGCAGGTCGGCGATGATCTGCCAGCGCTCGGCGTCGATGGACACGAAATACTTTTCGATCAGGTAGGGCGACAGACGCATGAGCGAACGTTTGCCGAAGATACCTTCGCGCGCCAGACCCAGCACCCGGGTGTCGATATCGGAGCCGACGATCTCGATCTCGTAATCATCGACCAGTGCCCAGTTCTCCAAGAGCCACAGTGCAATGGAATAGGGCTCCTCGCCGGTGGAACATGGCACCGACCAGATCCTCAATGCCGCGTCGCTTCGTCGTGTGCGAATCCGGCTCCCCAGGAGGTCCGACGTCAGGCATTTGAGCTGATGGTCTTCGCGATAGAAGTAGGTTTCGTTCACCGTGAAGGTGTTGACGAAGAGTTCGATCTCTCCCTGTGCATCAGCACGCAAGCGGGCGAAATAATCGGGAAACGAATCGGAACCAGTCGCCAGCATTCGCTCCACCACGCGTCGCTCCACGTAGTACCGCTTCGCCTCGGTAAAGATCATTCCGGTACGGCGATAGAGAAATTCACAGAGCCTGCGAAATTCCTCCTGCGCAAGCGCCGGGAATTCAGACATGTGAAGCGCACTGAGCGCGGATGCGATCGGCTGCAATTCTGGTGGCGAACACCAGGAAGGGCGTGTCCCGGAAGCGTGCTGCGCAGTCCGCGAGTGCGGCCAGCGCTGTGGGGTTACCCACTTCCGCGAGTACCTCGACCGCTGCCGCGCAGACGTTGGGTTCGCTTTCATGCGCGAGCAGATCGCACAGCAATCGCGTGGCCTCCTCGCCCGGCAGGCTGCGTGCGATCTCGCTGCTGAGGACACGCACGTCGCTGTCGCTGTCATTCAATAGAGCCGGCAGGCGCTCGCGGACTGCCTCCGCCATGGCACGCAGCGCATCCAGGGCGCCAGCGCGCAGACTCGCATCGTCGAGCCGCAGCAGCGGTGTGAGTGCATCGACGCTTTGCGACGAATTCATGCAGGTCAGGCTGGTGAACATCGCCTCGCGCACCCGCGGGTCGGATTCGCTGCGCAGCGCCGTACCCAGCGCCTCTGCGGCCCCGTCGATCTGCGCCGCCGCGCGCGCCGCAGCCCAGCGCTGTTCCCGATCGTCGCTCACGAGCGCCTTCAGTACGTCCACTGCATCCGGATCGCGCGTCTGGGTGCGATCGGCGGGTTTACGAATGAGCGGCATTGGCAGGCACCAGCTTCTGCAGTTGTTCGGTGATCCTCGGCAACGGCACCACCCAGTCCGCGCCTCCTGCCCGAACCAGTTCGCCGGGCATGCCCCAGACCACCGCAGTTTCCTCGGCTTCGGCGATGGTCCTGCCGCCTTCGGCACGCAACTGGGCCATCGCCGCGGAACCGTCGTTTCCCATGCCGGTCATCAGAACACCGACGAGTTGACGGGCGGGCACGTGCTCCATCGCGGAGCGCACGAGTCGATCCGTGCTGGGATGCCAGGGATAGTCCGGCTTTGCCGGCGCAGGCATGGCGAACAGGCCTGCAGCCCGCCGCGACACCACGACATCCGCATCGCCGCGGGCGATATAGACGCAGCCGGCCTCGATCAACATCGGGCGTGTGACTTCGACGACATTCACCGAGCAGATGCCATCCAGTCGCCTGGCAAGCGGCCCGGTAAAACTCGCGGGCATGTGCTGCGCCACGAGGATCGGCCACGCGAAGGTCTGCGGCAGCGGCACCAGCAATGCTTCCAGCGCAGGCGGGCCACCGGTCGACGTTCCTACGAGCACGAGCCCGTTGCCAGGTACGCGCGCGCCCGTGGCAACCGGTCGAGTCGCCTTGAGCGCACCGGGCAACGTTGTCGGCGCGCTCCCGGATCGCAACTGGACGCGCTCGCGCAGTCTCCTGCTCGCGGGAATCCTGGCCGTTGCGGCCGAACGGATTTTCTCCAGAAGCGTCGGCGCGAATTGATCGATGCGCAGCGACACGGCTCCCGAAGGTTTCGGAACGAAATCGACGGCACCCAGCCGCAGCGCGTCCAGCGTCGAGTCGGCGCCCTCGGCCGTGACGGCAGAGACCATGACGACGGGACACGGACGCAGCACCATGATGCGGTCCAGACATTCCAGACCGTTCATCTGCGGCATGTTGACATCGAGCGTGATGACATCGGGCTTGAACGCCTCGAGTTGCTCGATCGCTTCCAGACCGTTGCGCGCAAAGGCGATTTCGAAGCCCGGCTCCTCGGTCAGCACCCGGCCGAACAGCTTGCGAACGAGCGCAGAATCATCGACGACCAGAACCTTGATCACACATTCGCCTTCTTGCTCGTCTCGTGGAACGTGTCCAGCAGTTTCCGTTCGGCCCGCGTCAGCACTTCGGTGGGGTCGAGCAGGAGCACGATGCGATTCGATTTTTCCAGATTGACAACGCCTCGTACCAGACGCGTCATCTCATCGGTCAGTTCCGGAGCCGGTTCGATACTGTCGGCAAAGATGCGCAGAACGTCGGACACACTGTCGACGATGAGTCCCGCACGATGGCGTTCCGTCCGGATGACCACCAGCCGGCGCGCCTCGGTGTCGTCGAGCGGCGGCATGTCGAAGCGACGGCGTTGATCGACGACGGGCAACACATCGCCGCGCAGGTTGACCACGCCTTCCAGGAACCTGGGCGCTTTGGGAACGCGGGTAATCTGCGATGGGACCTGTGCGACTTCCACGATCGTGTCGATCGGCAGACCGAACTCTTCATTGCCGAGGCGAAACACCAGGAAGATGAGTTGCGCGCGGTTGCCGGATTCGTCGGGCGATACCGGCGACTCCTGGCTGTTGTGACCGGCAACGAGTCTTTGCATGACGTCCTCCCGAAACAGCTGCTCGGGCGCAAGGATCGAGATCAAGCGGCGTCCGTTCTCGCCACGGTAGATCGATCGGATTCGCGACTCTCCACCCGTCCGTGCAGCGATCACGGGCGGGATGGGATCGACCAGGTCAGTGTCCGCAACGAGGATGGCGCGGGCGCGGTCAGCCACCAGCCCGACATGGGTGCCAGCGACTTTCACTACGACCACCTTCTCGCGATCGTCCGGAGCCTGCGGTGCGGCAAATCCCAGCAAGGTGCGCAGGGACAGCAGCGGCAACAGCGAGTCGCGGACCGAGACCACGCCAAGCACAGCAATTTCACTGCGCGCCACGGCCGTCAGCATCGCTGGCGCTTGCAGGATTTCCTCCACGGCGTCCAGCGGCAGCGCGAATTCCTGTCCGGCGACGTCGAACGTCACGAGCATTTCCGACGGTCTGGAATCGCGGGCGGCGGACTCCGCGCTGATCGAGGCCGCAACGTTCCGGATTGGCTGCGGGCGCGCCCGGTTGACAAAGGCAGCTTCGAGCAGAGCCTTGATATCCAGAATTTTCGCAACCGACTGGTCGCGGCCAATCGAAAACGCGCCCGTCAGTTTCTCGGCACCTTCCGCGCTCAGCTCTTTCTTGCGCGTCTCGATCTGCGCGGCGGCAACGGTTTCCAGTGTCTCCACCGAGTCCACGACCAGGGCAACCGGAGCGCCGACATCGAGAACGATCGCTCGCGCGCCTGGCGATTCGGCGGCAACGGGTTTGCCGAGCAACTCCCGCAGGCTGGCGACCGGAAGCACCGAGCCTCGCAGATTCGCGACGCCGAGCAGTGCCGCCGGACCCTGGGGAATGCGGGCGATCGCGGGCACCCGGATGACCTCGGACACATCCTCGCAGCGCAACGCGTACAGCTGCGCTCCGGCACGAAACGTCAGGAAGCGGACCGACGAATTGGTGATTGGCGTTTCCACCTGTGGATCACGCCGATTGCTGTTTGAGTTCGTCGGCCAGCGACGCGATCTCTTCGATCGCGGCTGCCAGGTCCTCCGCGCCACTGGATTGCTGCGCAGTTGCAGTCGCAGCCTCCCGCAGCGAGCCACTGGCTTCCTCGGCGGCCGCTGCGATCTGCTGCGCAGCCTTGGCCATTTCCCCGGTCGCCCCGACGATGTCATCGGCACTCTCGAGGATCGCGCTGCTGGCCACGCCGAGTGCTGTCACGTCGGTGACGATCTTCTGCAGTGCCACGGAAACGGTGCGATTGTTCGCGACTTCGATCTGCGCGGCCGCAACGACCTGCTCCAGGTCAGTCCTGAGCAGTGCGATCTGATCCAGGATGCCCCGTACGGTATCCGTGGCGCGCTCCACGTTGTCCGAGGCTTCACGGGCGAGACTGCGGATGTCGTTCGACACCACGGCAAAGCCGCGTCCGGAATCTCCCGTCCTCGCGGCTTCGACCGCACCGCTCACCGCGAGCATGCTGGTCTGAACGGCGATCAGGGAAATGGCTGCGATGATTTTTTCCATGCGGCGCCCGACGCCTTCCAGTCGCTTGATGGTCGCCACGCTCGCTTGCGTTTCCTGAAGTGCTTCGCCCACGCCACTCACCAGTGTCTCGACTGCCTTGCGACTCTCCTTGAGCGCACCATCGATGTGCTGGACACGTTCATTGGCTAGGCGGCTGTTCGTCTGTGCCAGCCTGGCGCTGTCTTCGATCTGGCTCAGGGCTGCGGATGTCTGATGGGTCGCTGCGGACTGCAATTGCGACGCGCTATTGATCTGTTCGACCGCCGCCATGATCTGCGCCGCCGCACTCGACATTTCCTGGATCGAGGCCGACAGCTCCTCGGCGCTGGCACTGATCTCTTCGGCCGCCGAACCGCGGGCCCGTCCAGCGCGAAGCGCCTCGCCCATGGCAGCCAACCCTTGCGCAGCGGATTGACCCTGCTCGAGTGACTTGGCCTGCTGCTCGATCGCCCCGCGCGCTTCGCCGGCGCCGGCCGCCTGCTCCTCGGCCGCACTCGCTATCTGTTCTGCGCTTTTCTGCGCTTCCAGGGCAGCGCGCTCGGCCACCGCCGAGGCGGTCAGAATGGCGCGGCTGCCGTCGGCGATCTGTGCCATGTCCTCGCGTCTGGCACCGAGCGCGTCGGTGACGCTTGCCGCGACCCGCGCTTCCTTTGCAGACCGCGTTGCCGTCGTCTTCAAGGTACCCGCGACCTCGACCACATCCTTCTGGATTGCTTCGGCAAGCTCGCGCACTTCCCGCGCACTCCTGTCGGAAATTTCAGCCAGGCTGCGAACCTCGTCGGCCACCACGGCGAAGCCTCGTCCATGCTCGCCAGCACGCGCCGCTTCGATGGCGGCGTTCAGTGCGAGAAGGTTCGTCTGATCCGAAATCCGACTGACGACTCGGGTGATTTCGCCGATGTCTCTGGCCCGGTGATCCAGCTCCGCAATCAGGGCCACCGAATCGGTTTGACGTTGTGCGCCCCACTCGATGGCGCGGACCGATGCGGCGATCTGCGCGGAGGTTTCATTCAACGACAGCGCGACCGATTCCGTCCGCCGGTTCAACGCCTCTGCCTCGCCCCTGGCAGCGACCAGGTTAGCCACGATTCTCCTGATGGCTGCCGACTGCTCCTGCGATGCACCGGCCGCTTCCTCCGCGCCGCCTGCAATCTGCTCCATGGATCGGCCCAGCTCCTTGGTCGCAGCCGCAGCCTCGGCCAGACCGCTGGCCAGTTGCTCGGTCGCAGCGGCGATCCGTTCGGAGACAGCTTCTACCTTCGTGCCTTTGAATGCGGTACGAGCAGCCGCCTTCCCGGAAGACCTGGCCGTCGTCGCTGCAGGCGCTGCAGCAGGTCGGGCCGCCCCAGAGGAGATCTTCGATTTCTTGACCAAAGCCATTGTGAGTCTCTTGTAGAAGCGCCTGGATGAGCCTGGCAGGAAGCAGGTCGGGCCACACTATCGTCAGGCCGCGATGCCGGATAAAGAACACGATAGTGCCGGGGATGCTACGCGATATCAGTTATGCCCGCTGGCAACGAGTGGGATGCTCGCGCGCCAGCATCGGCCGGCACTCCATGATCCCGACCGCTTCACCCAGGCAGTGAAGTGCGGATGTTTCCCGAACAGCGTCGCAGCCGCTTCGTGGGATTCGGCCTGCACGATCGTGTAGGCGGGCATCACATTGCGGGTATCGGTGATCCTCGCCCACCGGTTGCCTTCGCCACGGGCGCTGGCGATGATGCCGCCGGATTCCACTCTTGCATCGGGAGGACGTATGCGATTTCTGGTGACGATATCGACCGTCATGCTGGCAACCCTGTGGAGCCTGTCGGGCACCGCAGCCACATGGGTGGAAGGCCAGCATTATTTCCGTATCCAGCCTGCCCAGCTCACCACGGTCGCGCCGGGCAAGGTCGAAGTCGCTGAAGTGTTGTCCTACGGCTGCCCGGCCTGCAACTCGTTCCTGCCGATCATGAAGGACATCGAGAAGCAGCTGCCGTCACAGGCGCAGGTCGTCTTCGTCCACGCGTCGTTCAACACCGCAGAGCAGTGGCCGATGTTTCAACGCGCGTTCTACACGGCGCAACAGCTCGGCATCGTCGCGAAGACGCACGAAGCGATGTTCAACGCGGTGTGGGGCCGGGGCGAACTGGCCGTGGTCGATGCATCGGGGCGTCCCAAGAAGCCAGCCCCGACGATCGAAGACGTGGCGAATTGGTACGCGCGGACCGCGGGCATCGATGCGAAGAAGTTTCTAGAGGCGTCGCAATCGTTCGCGGTCGACAGCAACATCCGGCGAGCCGAAGCCTGGATGCGGGCGTGCCGGATCGATCAGACGCCGACCATGGTTATCAACGGCAAATATCGCCTGACCGTCCGCTCGGCCGGTGGCGTGAAGGAAATGGTGGAGCTGATCGACTGGCTCGTCATGAAGGAACTGGCCACGACGTCTGCCTCCCGCTGACCCGGCAAAAGCCGGCTTGCCTGGATCGTCATCGGGTGGTATCTATTTCGCCCCTTTTCCATGCAACCAAGAGGGAGGCATCGATGAACACATCGCCCATGCGCCTTCCCCCGCCGGCCGGCTTCCACTGAAGCCTGGAGCCCCGGCTGGGGCTCGCCCGTAACTGCTTCCTGACGGAAGCGCATTCCCGGTTTGCATTGGAGCGGCGCGCATCGCGCGCCGGATCGTCATGACGAAATCCCGCGCAGAGGGCTCGCAAGTCCTCCGCAATGTTCTGTCTTTCACGTTTCGCCTGTGGGGACGCCGCAAGGCGTTGACCGCCGGCATCGCGCTGTCGATGTCGCTCGCGACATTGACTGAAGTCTTCGTGCCGATGTTCGCCGGCCGGCTGATCGATGCCGTCACCGCAGGCCCCGCAGCCGCGGATGCAGCATTGAACGCCTTCCTCGCGATGGCAGCGCTCGGCTTCGCGATGGTGATCCTGCGCCACCTGGCCTGGTGGGGTGTCGTGCCGCTGACGCTGAGCCTCATGACGGCGGTGGCCCGCAACACGTTCCATCGCGTGCAGCGCCTGTCCACCGACTGGCATGCCAACAGTTTTGCGGGCTCGATCGTCCGCAAGATCACGCGCGGCATGTGGGCGCTCGACACGCTCGACGATGTGCTGCTGCTGTCGCTGTTGCCGTCGGCCATCGTGTTGGTCGGCACGGTCGTGCTGCTCGGCATGCACTGGCCGGTGATGGGTCTGCTCATGGCGATCGGCGCGATGGCGTACGTTTCGGTGACCGCCGTGCTGGCAACGCGAGTGATCGCACCTGCCTCCCGTCTCTCCAACGCACAGGACACGCGCATGGGCGGTGTGCTCGCCGACGCGCTCAGTTCGAACGCGGTGGTCAAGGCGTTCGGTGCAGAGCACCGCGAAGACACGCGGCTGGCTCGCGTGATCGACAAATGGAAGCTCAGAACGTGGCGCACCTGGATGCGACACACCTGGAGCGGCAGTGGCCAGTTGGCCTTGCTCTGGCTGATCCGTTCCTCCGTCACGGCCGCAGCGCTCTGGCTGTGGTGGCGCGGACAGGCAACTCCCGGCGAGATCACCTATGTGCTGACGACCTACTTCGTCGTGCATGGCTATCTGCGCGAGATCGGTCAGCACATCCATCAGCTGCAGCGTTCCGTCAACGAGATGGAGGAAATGGTGCGGCTGTACGACGAGCCGCTGGGCGTAGCAGATGCGCCCGATGCCCGACCCGTGCGCATCGACGCGGGTGAAGTCCGCTTCGATCACGTGACCTTCACCTACGCCGGACAGCATCAACCGCTGTATCGCGATCTGAACGTGCGCATTGCTGCCGGCGAACGTATCGGACTGGTCGGCCATTCCGGTTCCGGCAAGACCACGTTCGTGAAGCTGATCCAGCGGCTCTATGACGTGAAGGAAGGCCGCGTGCTGATCGACGGGCAGGACGTCATGCATGCCACGCAGGAATCGCTGCGCTCGCAGATCGCGATCGTGCCGCAGGAGCCGATCCTGTTTCATCGCAGTCTCGCCGAGAACATCGCGTATGCGAAACCCGATGCGACGACTGCGCAGATCGAACGCGCGGCGCGACTCGCCAATGCACACGAGTTCATTGCGCGGCTGCCACGCGGCTACCAGACGCTGGTGGGCGAACGGGGCATCAAGCTGTCGGGCGGCGAACGTCAGCGCGTTGCGCTCGCGCGTGCATTCCTGGCCGATGCGCCGATCCTGATCCTGGACGAAGCCACCTCGAGCCTGGACTCGGAATCCGAGGCGCTGATCCAGCAGGCGATGGAGCGGCTGATGGCAGGACGAACGTCGATCATCATCGCGCATCGACTATCGACGGTCCGTTCCGTCGACCGCATCCTGGTGTTCGAGCACGGCCGCATCGTCGAGGACGGCAATCACGAATCACTGCTGCGCCGACCGCATGGCCACTACCGGCGACTGTTCGAGAAACAGTCAGGCGCGTTCGCGGCGCCGGCGGAGATGATCGGCTGAGGAAAGTTGATAGTGGATAGTCGATAGCGAAGAAAGGCGACACTGCAACAACGTCTTCGCTCTGCGCTTTCCACTATCAACTCTCAACTACTTCCCCATTCTGACGAACGGGATCGACAGACCCGGCTCGAGCGGATGGTTCACGTGCTCCAGGGCCACATAGCCGCACATCTGATACAGGCGCACGCCAGGCAGCGTCGCCATCATCTCGAAGCGATTGAAGCCATAGGCGCGTGCCGCCTTTTCGCAGGCATCGAGAATCGAACGACCGATTCCTCTACGGGCATGCGCCGGGTCGATGAAGAAGGCGCGGATCTTCGCTGCGTCGACCTGCGGATCCAGGTCACCGGCTTCGCGATCGACGCGGGCATCACCGCCGAACAGCGTCTTGCGACGGCTCCAGCCTCCGCACCCCACGATGCATCCGTTCTCTTCGGCAACGAAGTACGTGCCGTCGTTGATGAGCTGCGTGTCGACACCGAAGGCGCCGCGCAATGCTCCTTCGATCTGCTCGCTCGTATAGTCATTCTTGCTCAGCTCGCGCGCCGAGCGCGCAATCAGTGCTTCGAGTTCTGGCTTCTCTGTCAACGTGGCGGGGCGGATGTGAATCATGCGCCTACAGTGCTTGATCGACCCGGGTGTCATCAAGTGGGTGGTGCGGTTCGCGACGGGCTTGGTGTAGCCTCCGAATCATGAGCCCCGTCGATGCGCAGTCAGTATCCATCCGAGTGAACGAATCGCACACGGTGTCCGGACTGTATCTGCGGCCGCCCCAGGCCACGGTGTGCTACGTGCTCGGTCATGGTGCAGGCGCGGGCATGAATCATCCATCCATGTCGACCATCGCCGACACGCTTGCCGCGATGGAGGTCGCGACACTGCGCTACCAGTTTCCGTACATGGAACGCGGCTCGAAGCGACCCGACCCGGCACCGCTCTGTCATGCCACCGTGCGGGCTGCGGTCGCGACCGCTGGATCGCTCGCACCCGAACTGCCGTTGATCGCCGGCGGCCGATCATTCGGCGGTCGCATGACATCGCAGGCACAGGCGCTGGCGCCGCTGCCCCGTATCCAGGGTCTCGCCTTTCTCGCCTTCCCCCTGCATCCGGCAGGCAAACCATCCATTGAACGCGCGGAGCATCTGTCCCAGGTGCACATTCCCATGCTGTTCCTGCAGGGCTCGCGCGACGAACTCGCAGGCCTGGAATTGCTGCAACCCGTCGTTGCCTCATTGGGCACGCGCGCCACGCTGAAGCTGCTGCCGGATGCCGATCACTCGTTTCATGTGCCAGTGCGCAGCGGCCGCAAGGACGCCGACATCCGCGCCGAGGCCCTCGAAGCATTGGTTGATTGGGTCAGAAAACTGCCCGCCGCAGACGCCGGGGACTAGGAATGCCCGACACGCGCAAACTCAGGATCGTCGCGGCTGTCGTCGCATCGTTCTCGCTCCTGATCGTTGCCGTGCTGGTCCTGCTCGTCAAACACACGATCACGTACCAGATGGCCCTGTTGATGCTGATCGCACTCTTCGGGCTCTACTTCGGCTTCGGCGTGCTCATCGCTGTGTGGCGGTTCATCGGCAAGCTGGAATGAAGAATCAGAGCCGGAGTCTCCAGGGGGACACGGGGAACCACGGGGCAGAGACAGAAAACGCTGTGATCAGAGTCTGAGGAGCAACTGATTGAACTCTCGTTCGTCATTCCATCCAGCATCAGGATGCTTCCACGTTCGTGAGGACGGCGGGGTCAATTCGAACCCTTCCCAATCTTCTTACCCCGTGATTTAAGTGCTCCCCGTGGAGAATCTTTTCTTCATCCCATGAAACGGCCGCTGGAAAAATACGAGCAGAAGCGCACCTTCACGCGGACGCCCGAGCCGGGACCGAAGGTCGTCGAGCGCAGTGGCCCGTTGCTGTTCATCGTGCAGAAGCACGCGGCGCGCAGGCTGCACTATGACTTCCGGCTCGAACTCGATGGCGTGCTCAGATCCTGGGCCATTCCGAAAGGTCCGTCGCTGCAGCTGGGCGAGAAGCGGCTGGCGGTCGAGGTCGAGGATCATCCGTTCGACTACGCATCGTTCGAAGGGGTGATTCCGGAGAAGCAGTACGGGGCGGGCAACGTCATCGTCTGGGACTGCGGCGTGTATTCGCCGGACGAAGGCGGCGAGTATTCGTTCGGCAATCGCGAAGCAGCGGAAGAACGTCTGCGACGTGAACTGGCGAACGGCAAGGTGAGCTTCTTCCTGCGCGGTCAGAAGCTGAAAGGCTCGTTCGCGCTGGTGCGCACCGCAACCGACAAGCAATGGCTGCTGCTCAAGCACAAGGATCGCTTCGTCGGTCACGACACCTTGCTCGCGCAGAACACCTCGGTGCTCTCGGGCGCGACGCTCGATGAAGTAGCGTCGGATGCGGCACGCCAGCGACTGGCCGCAGGACTGCTCGCGCCGACCGGTCCGGCGGAGGCGTTGCCGGCGAAACTCGAACCGATGCTCGCCGAATCCGGTGAGGGTGAACCGCGCACGCAGGCCGAGTGGACGTACGAACCCAAGCTCGATGGTTATCGTGTCCTGACGTTCATCGATCACGACAACGTCTTTCTGCAGTCGCGGCGCGGCGTCGATCTCACGCATCTGTTTCCCGAACTCGTCGCCGAACTGAAGCAGCAGGCCGTCGACACGATGTTGCTCGACGGTGAGATCGTGGCGCTGGATACGAGCGGCCGACCTTCCTTCAATGCCTTGCAGAATCGGGCACAGCTCAAGAGCCCGATGCAGCTGGCTGACGCCCAACGTGAAACACCGGTCGTGCTGCTGTGTTTCGATCTGCTGCATTTTGCCGGCCTCAATCTGCGCAATGCGACGCACCTGGAGCGACGGCGCTATCTCACGCAATGCCTGCTGCCGTCCGCGCATGTACAGCTCGTACATACCTCGGACGAAGCGGAACAACTCTATGCCGCATCGCTCGCGGCCGGGTTCGAAGGCATCGTCGCCAAGCGCAAGGACAGTCGTTATCAACCCGGTAAGCGCGCCGGCACGTGGGTGAAGTACAAGGCAACGCATACAGCAGAATTCGTCGTCGGCGGCTATACCCAGGGACGCGGCGGCCGCGGCAAGCTCGGCGCATTGCTGCTCGGTTACTACAAAGGCAAGGCGCTGCACTACGTCGGGCATTCCGGTTCCGGTTTCACCGATCAGTCGATCAGGCAGGTGCTCGCACTGGCCAGCACGCTCGAAGCCAAGGCATCGCCCTTCGCAGAGAAGCCGCCGCTCAATGCGCCAGCCACCTGGCTCAAACCAGAACTGGTTGCCGAGATTCAGTTCGACGCATGGACCCCCGATGGGCATTTGCGCAGCCCCGTGTTCCTGCGGCTGCGCGATGACATCGAAGCATCGGAAGTACGCAAGGGACCGGAGGCGAAGCCTGCCAGGAGCAAGGCCCGCAAGACGCCGGCCAGCGATATCGAATCGGTATTGCAACAGCTCGACAGCAAGGCCCGGCAGATCGAACTGAGCGTCGGCGATGCGAAGATCCGGCTCACCAATCTCGATCGCGAATACTGGCCGGCGGACAAGGCCACGAAATCCGGACCGATCACCAAACGCGATCACCTGAGATACCTCGCGCGGGTGTCGCCGTTCATGATCCCGCACCTGCGCGATCGGCCGCTGACCATGATCCGCATGCCCGAGGGCATCGACGGCGAACGGTTCTTCCAGAAGCACTGGGAGCAGGAACGGCCAACGTTTGTCGAAACCGTCTCGGTCTTTTCCGAACACAAGGAAGGCCGGCACGAATACGTGATGGGCAACAACCTGCCGACCCTGCTCTGGCTCGGCCAGGTCGGTACCCTGGAGTTCCATGTCTGGCATTCGCGGGCGAAAGTTGCTGCGGATGCGAAGAGCAAGAGCATCGACTACGACAGCTCGATCGAGGCCATGGAATCGTCGGTGCTGAACTATCCCGACTACCTCGTCTTCGACATCGATCCGTACATTTATTCCGGCAGGGAAGCCAAGGGCGCGGAGCCCGAACTCAATAAGAAAGGCTTTGCCGTCGGCAAGCGGGTTGCCTTCTGGATCAATGACCTGCTGAAGGAAATGTCACTGACCGCGCGCGTGAAGACCTCCGGCAAGACGGGCCTGCACGTCTTCGTGCCCATCGCCCGTACGGTGACCTTCGATGAGGCCCGTCATATCTGCGAACTGGTGGGTCGGCACGTCATGAAGGACCACCCGAAGGACGTGACGATGGAATGGGCCGTGATCAAACGCACCGGCAAGATTTTCATCGACTACAACATGAACGTCCGGGGCAAGACCCTCAACGTCGCCTATTCCCCCCGGGGCGTTCCGGGCGCCCCCATCTCCATGCCCCTGACCTGGGAGGAGCTGGAGGCAGCCGAACCCATGCACTTCACCATGCGAAACGTGCTCGACCGCTTGGAAAAGACCGGGGACCGGTGGCATGATGTTCTCTCGATAAAACAGAACCTTGCGAGAGTCTTCGGAAGTAACGGTAGAAAATAGTCGATTAGCAGTCGGTGCGTGGAGTGCCGGAACGTCCTTGGGGCGCGAAGCATTCCATCCGGGACGACCAACAAGAGGCAGCCATGGCCGCACGATCTATCGGTTCACTGACCATCTCCTTCGGGCTCGTTGCGATCCCGGTAAAGCTCTACTCGGCGACGCAATCCAGCAGCGCGATCTCCTTCAACCTGCTGCACGCCACGTGCGGCTCGCGCCTCAAGCAGCAGTACATCTGCCAGAAGGAAGGCGTGGTCGTCGAACGCGACGAAATGGTGAAGGGCTACGAATTCGCCAAGGACCAGTACGTCCGCTTCTCCGCGGACGAGATCAAGCAGCTCGAAGAAGTCGGCACACATTCCATCGATATCTCCGAGTTCGTGCCCATCGAAGCCATCGATCCCGTCTACTTCGACAAGACCTACTACCTTGCACCCGACAAGGGCGCCGCCAAGCCCTATGCGCTGCTGGTCGAAGCCCTCAAGGAAACGAAACGCTGTGCAGTCGCGCATTGGGCAGCACGCGGCAAGTCGCACATCGTTGCACTGCGCCCGGTGGGCGATGTGCTCACCATGCAGCAGCTGTACTTCGCGTCCGACGTTCGTCCGGCCACCGAGATGGAGGTCGCGAAGATGGAGGTGAAGCCGCAGGAACTGAAACTCGCGCGCCAGCTCATCGATCAGCAGTCGACCACGTCATTCGATCCAGCGGCCTACACCGATGACGTGCGCGCCCGCGTCGAGGCAGCGATCCAGAAAAAAGTCGAAGGCCAGGAAATCTCCGTCTCCGAGTCCCAGCCCGAAACGG
The DNA here is from genome assembly GCF_036520495.1 of Povalibacter sp. Classification (GTDB taxonomy): domain Bacteria; phylum Pseudomonadota; class Gammaproteobacteria; order Steroidobacterales; family Steroidobacteraceae; genus Steroidobacter. The sequence continues at coordinate 54,756 of NZ_DATDJO010000015.1, forward strand.
GCGGCAAAGTCATCGACCTCATGGAAGCGCTGCGCGCCAGCCTGGCAAAGACGGAAGCCGCGAAGGAAACCGCCTCCAAGCTCGGTCCCCGCAAGGCGCCGAAGCGCGTCGAGCAGCCGGCGAAGACCGCTCGCAAAGCAGGGAAGAGATAGGAGAAAGACATTTCACACAGAGATCACAGAGCACAGAATTCATCCCCGATTTCTTCACTCTGTGATCTCTGTGTGAAACTCTTGATCCGATGCAGACCTACAGCGCCAGCGACATCGAACGAATCCTGCGTCTCTCGCGCAGTACCTTGCGCGGGCTGATCAAGAACGGGTTCGTGAATCCGGCCCGCGGTCCGAAGCGCGAACTGCGTTTTTCCTTCCAGGATCTGATCGTGCTGCGGGCGGCTCGCGCCCTGCTGGAAGCGAAAGTGCCGGTGCGCAGGATCAATCGCTCGTTGCAGGACTTGCGACGCCATCTTCCCGACGAAGCCCCGTTGTCCGGACTCAGCATCAGCGCGATCGGCGATGAGGTCGTCGTGCGCGACGGCAAGAATCACTTTCACGCCGACAGCGGTCAGTACGTGCTCGGTTTCGACGTCAGTGTCGAGAACGGCGTGGTGCGGGTCGTCGAGCGCAAAGAAGCGACTGCGAAAGCCGCTGCGACTGACCCTGCGAACGCCGACGACTGGTTCGATCAGGCGCTCGAACTCGAAGAGAGCAATCCGGGTGAAGCGCGCGCCGCGTATGAACGAATCATCCACGCACAGCCCGACAACTGCGCCGCCTGGACCAACCTCGGCCGCCTGCTGCACGAACAGCAGGACACGAGCGCGGCAGAACAGGCCTACCAGCGCGCCGTCGAACACTGCGGACCGGATCCGATCCTGATGTTCAACCTGGGCGTGTTGCTGGAAGACCTCGGCCGCACAAGCGCGGCTCTCGAGGCATACCAGACCGCCATCACCGAAGATCCGACGCTCGCCGACGGTCATTTCAACCTCGCGCGCCTGTACGAGGCGATGGGCAAGGAACAGCATGCGATCCGGCACCTGGGGCAGTACCGACGCCTGATATCAGTTGAAAGTGGCTAGTTGATAGTTGCCGAAGGAGCCCCGTTCTCCCGCTTGTCGATTGTCATATCAGCTATCTGCCAGACACCGATACACAGTCGAAAAAGGCAGCACCGCTCTTTCTTCAACTATCAATTGTCACCTATCAATTATCAATTTCCGTCATGGCACTCTGGGTCGGCACCTCCGGTTACAACTACGACGAATGGAAGGGTGGCTTCTATCCGGAGAAGATCGGCAGTGCCCAGATGCTGCCGTACTACGCGCAGCGACTGTCGACAGTGGAGATCAATTACACCTACTACCGCATGCCTACCGCGAAGACGCTGCAGGGCTGGAACGACGTCACGCCCGAGCGCTTCAAGCTCACACTCAAGGCGCCGAAGCGCATCACCCATGACAAGAAACTGCATGACTGCGCGGAGGACACGAAGTACTTCGCCGAGACGGCCGCAAAGCTCGGACCGAAACTGGGCGCGCTGCTCTTTCAACTGCCGCCCAGCCTGCGACTGAACCTGCCGCTGCTCGATGCTTTCCTCGACACGTTGCCGGCGGGCACCTGCGCGGCCTTCGAGTTCCGTCACGGTTCCTGGCTGAACGATGAGGTTTACGCGCGCCTGAAGGCGAGGAACCTCGCGCTGTGCGTCGCCGACAGCGTTACGATGACCACGCCGCTCGTCGTCACCGCCGATTACGCGTATTTCCGTTTGCGCGACGAGGGCTATTCTCCCGAGGACATCGCGAACTGGGCCACGCGTATTCGCGACTCCACTGCTTCGTGCCAGGACGCTTACGTGTACTTCAAGCATGAAGAAGCGGGATTGGGCCCGCAGTTCGCCAAGGTATTCCTCGACACACTGGCAGCCTGATCATGCGACCAACGCGCAAGCAAACACTCACGGCTCATCGCAACGCCCGACTGGTGACCGGGGCGACGTCAGATCAACGCCTGCGAGCAGCACAGCAGCTCGCCAGTGCCGCGAACCTGACGCTGCTGCGCGTCGACCTCAGCCAGGTGGTGAGCAAGTACATCGGCGAAACAGAGAAGAATCTGCGTCGACTTTTCGAACGGGCCGAGAGCAGCAAGGCGCTGTTGTTTTTCGACGAGGCCGACGCATTGTTTGGTAAACGTACCGAGGTACGTGACGCGCACGATCGTTACGCGAATGCGAGGACACAACTGGAAGTCGCTGCCGAGGATCGTGGCATTGCGATCCTCATCGGCACGTCTCTGAGCAATCAATCCCTCGCCGGCTCCAGGGCATCGCTGACGTTGCGACGTCCGATCAAATGGCCGCCGTGATTCCCTCTCGGTCGCCGAAGCCCCCGAACTCCGAAGGATCATCCGCAGCTCGCTACGAGCAACGGCGAGGCAACTGACGCCCCGCCGCTCTCGTCGTACCTACACTTTCTCGGTTTCGCGCGGTTGATCCGTTGCACTCGTTCCCTTGAGGCGGTCGTCCCCGGCGGGATCGAGCTTGAGCGCACGTGCGACACCCGCGCCGTACTCCGGATCGCACTTGGCGAAATGTGCAATCTGGCGCCGCTGGATCTGTTCGGGAACACCCTGCATCGCCGCTGCAAGATTGTCGAAGAGGCGCTGCTTCTGGTCCGGCGTGAACAGACGGAACAGATTTCCCGGCTGCGTATAGTCGTCGTTGCCGTCGCGATGGTTGTAGCGATCGGCTTCACCATGCAACGGCAGCGCCGGCTCTTCATAGCGCGCGCTCTGCACCGGGCCGCCCATCGAGTTGGGCTCGTAGTACGCATCCGGATTACCCGTGTCGTTGCGGAAGAACCGCATCGAACCGTCCTTGTGATAGTGATGCACCGGACAGCGCGGCGCGTTCACCGGCAGTGCCTCGTAGTGCGTGCCGAGCCGGTAACGATGCGCATCGGCATAACTGAAGATACGACCCTGCAGCATCTTGTCCGGCGAGAAACCGATGCCCGGCACGATGTTCGACGGCGACATTGCGACCTGCTCGATCTCCGCGAAATAGTTGTCCGGATTGCGATTCAGTTCGAGCACGCCGATGTCGACGGGCGGCGCATCGCCGTGCGGCCAGACCTTGGTGAGGTCGAACGGATTCCAGCCGGTGCGCGCCGACCAGGCATCCGCATCAGCCTGCGTCATGATCTGCACCTGCACCTTCCAGCGTGGGAAATCACCTTTTTCGATGGCGCTGTACAGATCCTCCTGAGTGCTCTCACGCGTGCGGCCGACGACCTCGACCGCCTCGGAGTTGGTCCAGTGCTTGTGACCCTGCAGCGTCTTGAAGTGGAACTTCACCCAGAAGCGTTCGCCCGCGTCGTTGATGAGACTGTACGTGTGCGAACCATAACCATTGATATGCCGCACATCGGTGGGCAGGCCGCGATCCGAGAACAGGGTCGTGACCTGGTGCAGGCTCTCCGGCGACAGCGACCAGAAATCCCACATCGCCGTCGGCGAACGCAGATTGGTCCGCGGATGCCGTTTCTGCGTACGAATGAAGTCCGGGAACTTGAGCGGGTCGCGGATGAAGAACACCGGCGTGTTGTTGCCGACCAGATCCCAGTTGCCCTCGCTCGTATAGAACTTGATGGCAAAACCCCGCACATCGCGTTCCGCATCCGCTGCGCCGAGCTCGCCCGCGACGGTCGAGAAACGCAGAATCAGGTCGGTCTTCGCCCCGGGCTGCAGCACCTTCGCCTTCGTGTAGCGTGAGATATCTCCGGTGATCGTCAACGTGCCGTGAGCACCCCACCCTTTCGCATGCACCACCCGTTCGGGAATGCGTTCACGATTCTGATGCGCCAGCTTCTCGAGCAGCTGATAGTCCTGCATCAGCAGCGGGCCGCGCGGTCCGGCACTCAATGAGTTCTGATTGTCGGCAATGGGATTGCCCGCGGTGGTCGTGAGGATCGACGGACTCTTGCCGGACGGATTGTTGATGGCGCTGCTCATGCTTCGACCTCGATCGCTGAATGTGTGTGCACGGTAGTGCGGAGATCGACCGTGCGTGAAATCGATCGATAAAATGATTTCACAGCAGCCTGAGTCGGGAGTCAGACCGGATCGACGGCCACGAAACTAGCACGTACGCGCACGGTGCAAAGATATGGGGAAACCACGACATGCGGTGCGCCAGCGCTGGCGGGAGGAGGTCGGGGAGACGCTGGCTGCGTCGGGGTGGCGTAATGGCCGCCCGCAGGTTCAGGCGCGCTTCGAATCCAGCGTCTTCAACGCGCTCTTCGGCGCCACCATGCGCCAGGCACGTTCGAGTTGTTCGGAGAAATCGCTGACGGTGATGCCCTTCAGGAGGATCTTGGTCCAGCCCTGATCGGCCCACTGATCGACCGTAAAGGTGTACGGATCCATCGACAGCAGTGCGTGCTGGTCGTCCGACGACAACTTGAGAATCGCGATCGACTCGACGGGCCACAGGACGGCAAACGTGTGCTCGCCCACGCGAAAGCCGCGATGACCCCAGTGATCGTGTTCGTTGGTTTCCGGCAGGGCCAGCGCCATCCGGATTACTTCGTCCGTCCTGACCAAGATCGGCACTCCTTCTGTTCAATGCGCGAAAGTCTATAGCAGGCCGGGACCCCATAATCGTGACGCCTGCCGCATTCGTGCAGCCTGATCGGCCGCCAATGAGGGAAGAACCCTTACCCGGGCCGATGGGCCGGGCAGCGGTGACCTTGAGCCTCGAAGGGCGACAAAAAAGGGCTGTGAGCCCTCAATGCGTCCTGACAGCGCCTGCCCGATGACAGTATTTCGTCGTAACGAGCGATCGCGTGTCACGGCGTGTACCGCATGGCCCTAGAATCTACGACCAGGCCATCGGCCCAGACGTATACCCCGTGTGAAGAAACGCCCTTTTAACGTACCCCAGGAATCCCGCGAGTCTGAGAAGACCGGCAAACGCGAGATTCTCGTGCCGGCCTCCGTGCGCATCGCCCGGGAAAAGATCGCAGCGAAGCTCCAGGCCGCCCGTGCCAAAGGGGCCGCACGCGCAAAACTTGCTGCCGCGCGCGAGGAACGGGAGATCGCACGGGCTGCGCTGCGGATTGCCAAGACGCTGGATCGGAAGGCGGCGCAGCGGGAGAAGGAAGCCGCCAAACTGGATCGACAGGCACAGCGGGTGGCTTTTCAGCTGGCGCGCCACGACCGCACCGAAGAGCAACGACTGCTGCGCCGGGCACGCACCACCGAACTCAAATCGAAGAGCAAGCAACCCGGACGCACTGGCCGCGTCAGCTCGAAGTAGGCCGCTGCTGCGGGCAACAGGAATGCGCGCCTCGCGTCTGATAGCGGTCGTGATGCCGCACCCAGTCCGTCAGATCGAAGGCGGGACCGGTTTCGTTGCGCCCCCTGGGCGTAAGGTCCAGGTAGTTGTAGGCGCCGACCAGCTGGTCGACACCGCGCCCATACGCTGAATACGTGCGGTAGATGCTGCCGTCGTCATCCCGGAAGAAAACGCTCACCCCGGGCATTTCCTCGCTGTCCAGTTCACGGCGCTCGAAGTTGTACGGCACCGGACCAGCCGCCAGATCGGCGGGATGAAATGACACCCCGAAGTCGTAGTTGAAGTCGCTGCCGTAAGACGACACCCAGTGGAACTGCCAGCCCATGCGGTGACGGAAGTCATCGATCCTCGGCCACGGCGCGCGCGCCACCGCCGCAAACGCCACATCGTGGTGCCGCAGATGAACGAACGCGGCATCGACATGGTCCGCCTGGAATGAACACCCGACACAGCCCTCGTCCCATTCCGGTCCGAACATGAAGTGCTGCACGATGAGCTGGCTGTTCCCTGCGAACAGGTCCGCGAGCGTCTCCCGGCCTCGCGCTCCAAAAAACGAATACGGCTTGGTCACGCGCATCCACGGCAACTCCCTGCGCTGTCGCCGCAGATCATCCAGCTGCCGCAGCAGATCCTTCTCCCGCAGCAGATGCTGCTTGCGGGCAGCCAGCCAGTCGGCGTCGCTGACAATGGGATGATTCATGGCGGATGTCCTCGCGATCGTGTCGCTTCAAGGACGAATCGCGGCGCGGGAAATAGACATCAAGTCGAAGATCTCCACGGGGTACACGGGGAAACGCGGGGTGGAAGAATTGCATTTTCGTAACCTTCTCTCACCCAGTGTCACCCCGTGTACCCCGTGGAGACTCTTAGTCTGATCTCGTCAGGTGCAATGAGGATTCGTACTCCGGCGCGACGTACCCCCGCCGTCGTCCTGACTGCCTTCGATGAGCTGGTCCAGGTGCTTGCGGATATGGCCGGCCTCGGCGGCGGTGTTCGCCAGCGACAGTGCGCGGTCGAACGCGAGTCGGGCATCGGCCTTGCGATCGAGCTGCAACAACAGCGCGCCGCGGGCGCCGTGAAAGTAAAAATAACCTGCGAGCGGCTCCGCCAGCGGCTCGATCATGGCGAGTGCAGCGGATGGGCCGTGGATCTTGCCCACGGCTACGGCGCGATTGAGCGTGATCACCGGCGAGGGCTGCACCGCTTCGAGCACTGCATAGAGTCGATCGATCTCGCCCCAGTCGGTGTCCTCGAACGTCGCGGCCTGCGCATGCACTGCGGCGATGGCAGCCTGGATCTGATATGGACCGACGTGCCTCATCCGCAGGGCCGCATCGACCAGCGCCAGGCCCTCGCCGATCATGCCGCGATTCCACAGGCGACGGTTCTGCGCTTCGAGCAGAACGATCTCGCCCGCTTTGTCGAGCCGCGCTGGCGCGCGGGCATGCTGCAACAACAGCAGCGCGGCCAAGCCCATGATCTCGCTCTCGCCGGGAAACAGCTGCAGCAGCAATCGCGACAACCGGATGGCTTCCTCGCACAGCGGCGCACGCAGATGGACATCGCCGCCGCTCGCGGAATAGCCCTCGTTGAACAGGAGATAGACCATGGCTGCCACCGTGGCGAGGCGTTCGGAGCGCTGCCCGGCACCTGGCGTTTCGAATGGCACATCGGCGACGCCCACGCGCCGTTTGGCACGCGTGATCCGTTGTTCCATGGCCGCCTCGGTCACCAGGAAGGCGCGCGCGATCTCGCGCACAGACAGACCGCAGACGATGCGCAGAGCCAACGCAATCTGCTGGGTCGCGGGCAGTTCGGGATGACAGCAGATGAACAGCAGACGCAGCACGTCATCGCGATACTGCGAGTTGTCCAGTTTCTCCGCGAGCGGCGTCTCGGTGTCGTCGGTGTCCGAGATCACATCGTCGGGCGGCAGTTCCTGCAGCCGGCTGTTGCGACGGACTTCATCGAGCGCAAAATTGCGCGCGACCAGGATGAGCCACGCCACCGGATCGTTCGGCGCGCCATTCACCGGCCAGCGTTTCAAAGCGCGCAGACAGGCTTCCTGAAATGCTTCCTCGGCCGTATCGAGATCGCGGAAATACCGCAGCAGCGCCGCAATCGCCTGCGGTCGCGCATTGGTCAGCGCAGCGTCGATCCAGCCGAGATCGGTCACGGAGCGGAGCCTCCGTCAAAGAAGTCACGCACCGGACGGATTTCCATGGAGCCAGGTGGCTCGACGAGCTGGCCTGCAATCGCGGCCGCTTCTTCGGCGTTCTCGCAGTCGACGATATAGAACCCGAGCAGTTGCTCCTTCGTCTCGGCGAACGGGCCATCGAAAATCGCTTTCGTGTTGCCCGAGCGAATCGTCGTCGCCGTCGTGGTGGGCTGCAATCGAGCCACCGGACCCAACTTGCCGCGCGCCGCCAGCCCCTGCATGACCAGCTGGTGCCGGGCCATCACGGCGTCATCTTTTTCCTTGCTCCAGGTACCGACCGCAGCCTCCTGGTTGTAGCAAATAATCGCGTACTGCATGGGGCACTCTCGATGGTTGATCGGAGGCGAAGTATGCCGCATGCACCGGACAGCCAGGACCAACTGCCGGGAGCTATGGACGGCTGCGCTCCTGGCGCGGCGATTCCGGCCCCGTCGGCGCCGGCGCTGGCGCTGGCGCATCAGAACGCAGCCGCGGCTTGCGACCACGCAGTTTGCTTGCGACGAATACTGTCAGGCCGCCGGCAGAGGTCGTGCCGGCAACCGCCCAGGCGGCAGCGGCGAGACAGGCTGGGCACATGATTGCGAGACTCCTTGGGTGACGATGAGTCAAGGACGTGGGGGTGCGGCAGCAGCCGACATTTTTTAAGCGGCGAAAGTGTTCAACCGGCGAACTGGCTGACTCGCAAACCGGCTAACTGGCTGACTGGCTAACTGGCTGACTGGCTGACTGGCTAACTGGCTAACTGGGCTACTGGCCAGAAAGGAGATCGAGCGCTTCGTCTCTTGCCAGTTAGCCAGTCGGCCAGTCGGCCAGTCGGCCAGTCGGCCAATCGGCCCATCTCCCCATTTGCTCATCCGTGCTTTCGCCGTTAGCCTGCGTGCATGAGTACTTCCCGCGACTTCGACTTCGTCATTCTTGGCGCTGGCGCCATCGGCTCCATTCTCGGTGCACATCTCGCCAGGGCCGGTCACTCCGTGGCCATGCTGGTTCGCGAACGACGCGCTGCCCAGCTACGTGCGGAAGGTCTGAAAATTCGCGGCTTGTCCGAGTTCGACATCGAGGTGCCGGTACTGACGGATGCGTCGCAGCTCGAACACGCGGGAGTGCTGATCGTGGCGATGAAGACGATGGGCACCGCGGCAGCACTGCAGCCGCTGCATCACGTCAGGATCGACACGGCCTTCTCGATCCAGAACGGCGTCTTCAAGAACGATCAGTTGATTGCGGCGTTCGGTCGCGACCGCGTGCTGGGATCGCTCGCCGACACCAGCGGCGAACTGATGCCCAGCGGAGAAGTGCTTTTCACTCGCAACATCAACTTGCTGGTGGGCGAACTGAGCGGCGAGTTGACCCAGCGCGCCGAATCGATTGCAGCGACGATCGATCGTTCCGGCGTACGCTCGACTGCCGTGCCGGACATCCTCGGCCGCGAATGGTCGAAGTTCGTGGCCTGGACCGGTTTCATGACGTTAGCGGTGGCGACGCGCTCGACCACCTGGAAGTACCTCGCGGACCCGGATACCGCCGTCCTGCTGGCACGCACGGTTCGCGAAATGGGCGGGCTCGCCAGCGCCAAAGGCATCGCACTCAACGATCAGGCCCTGCTGCCTGTGGCTTCGATGTGCCGCGGCACCGAAGCAGAAGCGATCGAGACAATTCGTCGCGCCGGGGAGGCATTCAAAACCAAGGTGCCCGACCATCGCATGTCGGCGCTGCAGGATATCAATGCCGGCCGGCCGCTGGAGATCGACGATACCGTGGGAGAAGCATTACGCGTCGCCGCGCGTCACGGCCTGGCGATGCCGGTACAGGAATCGCTGTATCACCTGGTGCGCGGCCTGGAACGACTCGGACGCGATCGATAGCAGATCGGACCAGACCAGATAAGGATCTCCACGGGGGACACGGGGAACACGGGGAACACGGGGCGAGAACCGAACAATGAAAGACCTCTGCTCCGACCCTGTGTTCCCCGTGTCCCCCGTGGAGAATTTCTCAATCCTAGTCCCTTTGCAGTGATCGCCGGCGCTGGCGCGCGAACTGGAACAGAGTCGCCGTCAGGACTGCGCCTGCGATCGCCAACGTTGTATGCGGGGCGACGACGAGCGCCAGGCTCGTCAATGCGAACAGCGCAATCGCGAGGCAGAAACCGGCGATCTGCGGCGCGAGATGGCGCAGTGCGCCAAGCGCATCGTCGAGTTCGTCGATCCAGAGCAACAGAAATTCCATGAGAATCCTCGGGTGGTCGGCAGCGACTCTACGCGGACCGGTACACGGATCGATGTGAGCAGGCTCACAGCCACCCGTTACGACCAACGGGCAGCCGAGTGACGGTCGTCACAAAGTGAACCTTGATCCTGGATTACCCTCTGCGTAGGCTCAGGGCTAAACGCCGGCCGGACGGCAAGCGATTCTGAATGCAAAAGATCGTCGTATTGAATCCCAAAGGCGGCTCCGGCAAGACCACCATCGCGACGAATCTGGCGAGCTACTTTGCTGTTTCCGGCCTGCGGCCGACCCTGATGGATCTGGATGCCCAGGGCTCCTCGACCCGCTGGCTCAGCAAGCGCGCCAAGGGTCAGCACCCCATCCACGGCATCGCCGGCTACGAGCGCAACTCGCGCGTCACGCGCAGCTTCGCTACCCGACTACCACTCGATACCGAACGACTGGTCATCGATACGCCCGCAGCTCTCGAGGTGCAGAGCCTGCCGGACATCACGCGCAATGCGACCGCCATACTGGTCCCGGTGCTGCCCTCTGACATCGACATTCATGCCGCCGCGAAATGCATTTCCGATCTGCTGCTGATCGCGAAAGTGAAACGCGATGAGCAGCGCATCGCCGTCATCGCCAACCGCGTGAAGAAAAACACGGTGATGTACAAATCGCTGATGAAATTCCTGGAGACACTGCAGATCCCCGTCGTGACGACGCTGCGCGATTCGCAGAACTACATCCGCGCCGCCGAATCCGGGACGGGGCTGTTCGAAATGAAGCCGTACCTGGTCAGGGAAGATCTCGATCAGTGGGTGCCGCTGGTCGGCTGGCTGGAACAGCGAACTCCGCTGACACTGCAGGCGGGCGTGCCTGCGATGACGTCGGCATTACGTGCCAGTGCGATCGCGCCGACGCCGGATGCAACACCAGCCGCGCCGGCGGCAGTCGCGATTCCGGACTGAAGAATTTCACACAGAGTCGCCGTTCTCTGTGATCTCCGTGAAATCTTACTTCTTCTCTTTGTCCCAGCCGTGACGGACCTTGTCCGTCCAGCTCTTGTAGTTGCTCCAGCTATGCAGCGTTCCAGTGATCGCAGCATGGCGCGAGTTGGTCGGCTGGGCACGCTCGAGCCAGCTGCGCTGCACCTCGCGTACCGGAGCGCCCGTGCGAACCACCGAACTGCCGGCCTCGCCGACCCACGCCCGATGTCGACCGGTCGCTGTCAGCTCATCGCTCTTGTGCTCTGACATGATGGTGTCTCCTGTTGTAAGTCACGGTAATGACTTCCGGGCAATGCACGTGAGGAACTGGATCACAGGGACGACGGCATGGCGCAGGACTGCGACAGTCATCTCAGAGCACGAGCGATTCGTGCCGCGCTTCGTCAGGCAATGACGCAATTTCACCCGCGACTTAACAGACGATTATTGTTGTTTGCGCGGGAAGAGAAGGAATCGAAACATTTCACACAGAGTTCACAGAGGCCACGGCGTAAAGAAAATCGACAGAAAATCCGTTTGCGCATTCTGACTCTGTGATCTCTGTGATCTCTGTGTGAAATCTTCGTCTTCTCAGCTCGGCTCCGCCGCCAGCAGCGCAGCGAACGCAGGTTTGATCTCGTCGAGGATTTCGTGGATCGCCGAGGGCACGAGGCTGCTGTAGACGTCGAGCAGCACGATGGCGTTCACGATGGCGTCCTGGCGACTGGCGGCACGCAGTCGCTGCGCCATGCCTCGATTCACGGAGTGCATGCCGTGGTACACGCTTTCCAGATTGTCGAGATTCAGATCCGCCGTGCCGCCTGCGCGCGCCTTGAAATGCTGCGCGACCAGGTACATCGCGGCGACACGGTATGCCGTTTCTGATTCGTTGGAGAACGGCAGATGGAAGCGCGCCATCGGACGGAAGATCGCGGTGCGTGGACAGCCGCTGGACGCCATGATGAGCCCCATCAACGAGGCGAGCGCCTGTTGCGCAGACAGAGTCGCCACGACGGCCCGCTCCTCACTCTCCACCGTCACCCGTACCGTGTCGTACGACACCAGGTCCGTGAATCCATCGATGACGCTCGAGAGATGGACCGCGGCCGGGCAGTGCCTGGTCTTTTCCTTGTCGAGCGGACAACCCGCACACTGGTGAAACGGCAGTTCCGTCCAGGCGGGCGGATTCGGGTCCGTCGGCGAGGGCAATTGCGCGGTGTCGCGATCGAGCTGCAGGTCGAAAACGCGTTCGCGGGAATCAGGCAGGGCAAATCGGTACGTCGTTTTCAGAGCACTCATGCGACCAGCCGGTAGCAGGGCCGGTATTCGCCGGCTATTTTCATGCGTTTCTGTGCGACGAACGCGGCCAGCAGCTCATCCAGCAACGTCATGACCTCCTTGTCGCCGTGCAGTTCGAACGGGCCGTGAGCCTCGATGGCCTGCACGCCCTGTTCTTTCACGTTGCCCGCAACAATGCCCGAGAACGCACGCCGCAGATTGGCAGCCAGCACGTGCGGTTCGAGTTCGCGGCGCAATTCGAGCTTTGCCATCGCCTCGTGCGTCGGCTCGAAGGGGCGCTGAAAATCCGGCTGGATGCTGAGCAACCAGTTGTAGTTGTAGCCATCGCGATGCGAACGGCGGAATTCGCGCACCGCTTCGACACCGCGCGCCACCTCGCGGGCGGCCTGTGCCGCATCGCCGGTGACGATCTTGTAGCGTTTCTGCGCGGCCGGACCGAGCGTCGCGCCGATGAAGCGATCGATCTGCGCAAAGTACGCGGCCGACGACGCCGGCCCCGTAAAGATCACCGGCAGCGGCTGAGCGACATTGGCGGGATCCAGCAGGATGCCAAGCAGGTAGAGAATTTCCTCGGCGGTGCCGGCGCCGCCCGGAAAAACGATGATGGCGTGAGCCGTGCGCACGAACGCTTCGAGCCGCTTTTCGATGTCCGGCATGATCACCAGCTGGTTCACGATCGGATTCGGCGGTTCGGCGGCGATGATGCCGGGCTCGGTGAGGCCGATGTAACGGCCGTCGCGGATGCGCTGCTTCGAATGGCCGATGGTGGCGCCCTTCATCGGACCCTTCATGGCGCCCGGTCCGCAGCCCGTGCAGACGCTCAGCGCGCGCAGGCCCAGTTCGTATCCCACCTTCTTGGTGTAGTCGTACTCGGCGGAACCGATCGAGTGACCGCCCCAGCACACCACCAGATCCGGCCTGCCACGGTAGTCCAGTACCCGGGCATTGCGCAGGATGTGATAGACCGCGTTCGTGATCGCGGACGGGTCGTTCATGTCGAAACGGTTGTTGCCGAGGATCGCGTCGTGGATGTAGACGAGATCGCGCAGCGCCGCGAAGAGATGCTCCTTGATACCGCGGATCATCTGGCCGTCGACGAATGCACTCGAAGGAGCGTTGCGGACTTCGAGCTTGATGCCCCAGGCCTGACGGCCGAGGCGGATTTCGAAATCCTTGTAGCGATCGAAAATGTCGCGGATGTCGTCGGTCTGCAGACCCGACGACAGCACGGCGAGCGCGCAGCGACGGAACAGCTGGTAGACGCCGCCCTGCCCGGCGCTCATCAGTTGCGCGACTTCACGTTGCGACAGGTTTTCGAGACTGCCGATCGGCGAGACGCGCGCGTCGACGAGCGTGTCGGAGTCGTGACCGGAGAGCGAGACCGACGTGCCAACGTCGTGCGCGGGTGTCACGGCTGAATCTCGATCGGCGTATCCGGCGGCGTCATCAGCCATATCTCCACCATGTCGGAGTTGGAGACTGCGATGCAGCCCTCGGTCCAGTCGATGTTCGAATAGTAGTCACGCGGTTTGCGCGGGGTGTTCGGTTGGCCGTGAATCATGATCGCCCCACCCGGCCGCTGCCCCTGGCGGCGGGCACGCGCGATGTCCTGATCGTTCGGGTACGACACCTGGATCGACAGGAAGTATTCGCTGTTGGGATTGCGGCGCGTGAGCTGGTACTTGCCTTCGGGCGTACGAAAATCGCCCTCGAACTGCTTGTGGCCCTCCGGACGCAGGCCGAGCGCGACCTTGTAGCTGCGCAGCACCTTGCCGGCACGCAGCAGCTCCAGCGTGCGCTTCGACTTGTTGACGACGACGTAGTCCGCCAGCGGCAGACCCGATTCGACACTGGAGCCGGCGATGGCCGACGAGGACAGCGGCCCGTCGGCGCGAACGCCGAAAGCCAGCAGACTCCACAGGCACAACAGACCCCATTGCAACGATCGATCGATCAACGGCATTCGTTTAAGCCCGGTTCGCAACATTCGATGCCCCGTGAGTATATAGCCTGCTTATGTTTACACGCTCGAGCAAGGGCTCCGGCGTGCCGTCATCTTGGGATCGGGTTCACGAAAGCCGTGACCGACATCACCTGACAGGAAGGTTACGGCAATGCCGTAGCCATCTGTGCCGAGCGCGTCCAGGAACAAGCGAGGATTCCCGCGGGCACGGGGCGAAATAGCGACAAAGACATATTCCCCCGCCCCGTGTACCCCATGGAGTTTTGTCTTCGGGATCCTCGACCCATCCCTAGTCCCTGGCCTCCAGGTGCACGGCGATACACTCGAGGCCGGGACCGGTTTCAGGAACCAGCCGGTAGCGACTCCCGGCGGAAACCTCCACGCTAAGCGAGAAGCGACTGGTGCTCTTCGTCTCCTGCACCACACAATCCACGAGCAATTCATGACTCCCGGGATCGACATCGACTCCGCTTTGAGTGATTCCCAGCGTGTGCCCGTCGACCTGCCGCAGCAACGCCGACACCGGCACACCTGCGGTGAAACGCAGGTCGCCACTGATGTGGGCGACCTCATCCCGATCGCGCTTCGCCCCGTCATAGGCCTGCTGGGTCATGCAACCGGCGAGAGCCAGCAGCGTCACCATCATTACTGTCCGCATGTCTTGAAATCACCTCGAACATCGGATCTCACACAGAGGGCACAGAGAGCACAGAGGTCCAGACTGGCTCTCCTGGACTCCCCAATCTCTGTGATCTTGGTGTGAAATCCTGATCTTTACCCGCCCGATCGGGCAGACGCACCGTTGCCATTTACCGGTTCGACCGTGGGGATGACCAGTTTGGTTCCCGGACGGACCGAACCGAAGTCCATGTCGGGGTTGTACTGGCGCAGCAGCCAGATCGGAATGTTGTAGCGCTGTTGCGCCAGCACCCAGATCGACTCGCCGCTCTTCACCGTGTGATGCACATCGCCGCTGATACGGAACTCGGTGAAGAAAGACTCCTGCAGCTGGCGGTGATACGCCGTGCGGCGCGCCTCGAACTGGTCGGGGGTGACCTTCGAAAAATCCATCCTGAGCTTGCGACCGATGATGACCGGCGTCGCAGCGCCCATGCGATTGAGCTTGCGCACATGGCTCGCGCCAACTTCCAGCCATTCGGCGTAATGACCGATGGTTTCCGCGGCCTGCACGCGAATCGTCGCGCCATCGACCGAATAGTCCGCCGGATCGGCGGACGACGCCGCCTGCGCGCCGGGCAACAACGTCGGGCCGATTTCTTCGGCTTCCCTCTCCGATGCGGGTTCGGCTGCTTCGGCAACCGAGGCGACTTCCGCTGGCTGTGGTGGCGTCACGATATCGACAGGCACGCTCGCCTCGGCCGGCGGTGCGACTCGCGCCGACGCTGCGAGTGCGAGCACCTGGCCCTCGTAGACGAAGTTGCGGTTGCGGATGTCGTTCATATCCATCAGGGCCTGCTCCGTCATGCCGTGCTTCGAAGCAATCCGCGAGAGCGTATCGCCGCGCCGGACCACGTAACGGTTCTCGCTGCCCACGACGCCGGTCTGCGGCGTGCCGACTTTCGGCGGCGCTTCCTTTTCGGCACGCGCGACCACGATGGCCGGCGCCGCAGCACCGGGCTTCACTGGAAGTGTCAGCACCTGGTCGATATTGATGCGATACGGACGCCGCAGGCCATTCATTTCAGCGAGCTGCGTCATGCCGATGCCGTAGCGGCCTGCGATGGTGGACAGCGTCTCGCCCTTGCCGACGCGATGCTGGGTGTCGGCCACCTGCGCATCGAAGGTCTCTCCTTTCGCCAGCTGTGCGACCACCTCTTTCATGTCGACGCTGGCTGGAATACGGAAATCGAAACCACGCGGCACGTGTCGCGAACCGTTCCAGACGACTGGCAGCAACGAGGGGTTCAGCCTGCGCAGCACATCGCGATCGACCTGCAGGGCCGCGACCAACTGGCCTGCGGGCACATAACCGTCCAGCGACAGCACCTGGCTGTTGTCGACGGGGTCCATCTTGATGGGTCCGAAGAATTTGGTCGGATCGGCATCGATCTCGAGGGCGGCGAGGAACGCCACATAGAAATTGCGCGAGGCGAATCCGAACGAGCGGCTGCTGTAGTTGCGCACGATCGTGTGGATATCGCTCGTGCCCATCTGCTCCTTCGCCCGACGCATGCCGGCAGTACCATGGTTGTACGCCGTCAGCGCCAGCGGCCAGCTGCCCAGCACGATGTAGTTCTGTTCGAGGAATTTGCCCGCGGCTTCGGTGGCCACGTACGGGTCGAGGCGCTCGTCGACGACGGCGTCGATGCGCATGTAGCGCCGGCCGGTCGCGCGCATGAACTGCCACATGCCGGCAGCGCCCACCTTCGAATAGGCATAGGTGTTGAACGAGGACTCTACATGGGGCAGCGCCGCGAGTTCCTTCGGCAATCCCATCGCGACAAACGTCTTTTCGATATGGTCCTTGTGCGCGCCTGAGCGAATGACACCTTCGAGGAATCGATCGGCCTGTCCGAGCTGGAACCGCACTTCCTCCGATGCCTGCTCGAACCGCGCGCGCCGCGTGCTCTTGGGCCAGAGCGCTTCGACCCGCCGCTCTTCTTCACTCAGGTTCTCCGCACCTGCGGCCAGCCGCTCGAGGATGCGGCTGTATTTGCGCTTGATGTCATCGAGGCGCCTGGAACGTTCCTTCGACGAGAGATCGCGCGGCAGCTGGATTTTCTCGTACACGACGTCCAGACGCACGGGATCGTGGATCAGGCCGCCGTCGGTGCCGACCTCGGTATAGATACGCCGCCAGAACGCGATGTCGTGCTCGAGTTCAGCCGGCCGCGGGAAACCATCGCTGGCGAACGCCTGCGATCCCGCCAGCACCAGAAACATCACTACG
This sequence comes from Povalibacter sp., assembly GCF_036520495.1. Classification (GTDB taxonomy): domain Bacteria; phylum Pseudomonadota; class Gammaproteobacteria; order Steroidobacterales; family Steroidobacteraceae; genus Steroidobacter. Next base: position 71,702 of record NZ_DATDJO010000015.1, read on the forward strand.
CCACAGAAGATCGATCGGAACATGACAACTCGATTCGCAGAAAAAACACTCGCAGGCGCAGACTATGTAATCACGTCGCAGCACTCAATCCTTTCGCATGAGCGAAACCCTGTCAGTGCCTGGGACACTCCCCGAGTCGGGTTCGCTTACACCGCGCGTGCGTCGCACGCCGCAGCCATCTGCCTCAGGGACAAACGCCCCGCTCAAAGCGCGAACGAGGTCTCACTCCTGACACTCGCCGGGGTCATTTGATCCGTTTTGGCCCGCAAGGACGTTGCGCGGCATCTCGCTTGCAACTCCTCACGCATGAGTAATCGCGACCGCCGGCCCATCTCCCTGCCAAAAATTCTCGCGCTGCTGCTGGTGCTCAGCGTGCTCGCGTCCGCCCTGGTCAATGCACCGGGTTTGTGGCGAGCAGAGACACCACTGACTGCCCCCTCACCAGCGCAGCACCCGATCCATGCGCCCGGTGTCGAACCGGATCCTGCGCTCACGACGCCATCGATTGCGTTCCCGCATCTGACACAGTCCACGCCCGGCAAGGCGATCTCGCATGAGTTCGACACCGCAGCAACCGCCGAACCCACGCAGGCCGAGTCCTTCGATAGTGAGACGAACGCATCTCAGTCAGTGACCGGTGACACTGACGCGACGAGCGACGCCGATGGTTTTGTTGCGTTCAGAACGGCTTCGCGCCTCGCCCCGAACATCGGCGGTTCGCGCCGTGGCTCCGGTGGCAGGCCGTCGGGCGGTGAAGCTCCTGGCGGTGCGCCGGGACCCGATGCCCCTGGCAGCGACACTGTCGTGAAGCCGGCCGTTCCAGAGCAGCCGGGCACTTCGACTCCGGACGCCCCACAGACGGACGATTCGCCCGCGCAGGAAACGCCGCCGCAAGGCCCCGACGCTGGCACGGACGTGCCGCCGGCCGACCCGACTCCTGGGGAGAATCCACCGCCGGGCACAGGTACACCGGGTACTGAACCGCCTGCGCCTACGCCGCCCGTGGACTATCCCATTTACATCCCGCCGAACGAGAAGCCGGTCAACGTGCCAGAGCCTGCCACGCTCGGATTGCTCCTGCTTGGATTGGCAGGGATTGCGGGCACACGTCGGCGACGTGCCACGACTCATGCGTGAGCTGCGGATAAGGAACTTCGGTACGCAGGCGTTCTCTAGATCCTGCGCACGGACAGGGAACGTGCGCGTGACGGGGATGCCTGCGGGTGCGGCCAAAACAACCTGGCCAGAACAAGTCGATACCGCGAGCGCTGGTGGCGTGCATCGTCGTCGGACTGCATGCCCTGTTGCTGCTGGTGGCAGCGCACATCCGACATTCTCTGCATTACAGCCTGCCCGACGATGAGCCGTTTCTCACGTGGGTCGTCGTGCCTCCGCCTGAACCGCTCACGAATTCCAGCGACGCCGCCAGCGCTCCATTGCCTTCATCGCCTGCGAGCCGCAGCACAGGGAGCACAGTCACTCACGAGTCGGCAACGTCAGTCGACGCGCCCGACGTGGCGCCTCGCAGGATCGATTGGGGCGCAAACGCTGCCTATCAGGCACGCAAAGCAGTCGCAGACGGCGCCACCGAACTCCATCGGAATCTCGGTCCACGCAAGCCCGGGATACCGCCCGAACCGGAGGCCCCCATCCTCTTCCCTCGGGAACCTGATGTCTTCGGTGAGATCGGCGAGGACGTGAATGGCGATCCGATCGTGCGGCTGAGCAAACACTGCTACCAGAACTGGAAAAGCGGTTGCCGACTGCGCGCGACTACGTCGATCCGGGCAAGCTGCTGATGCGCAAATGCACGATGCCTGTCGGCAAGCGTGAACCGCGCGGCGATCTGTTCGAACACCTCAAGAAGGATCGTCCGCTGCCGGCACCGAAAGCCGGAACCGTCGCAGAGCTACCGGAACCTCAGGAAGAATGAAAAGGCCCGTCTCAGCAGAACCAGTTCGTGACTGTCACGTGCCGGACAGCAGGCGAAACTCGCGGAACCAGGTAGCGAGCGACTCGTGATAGTGGTGTTTCTCTTAGCCGGACCCGTTGTAGTAACGTGCGACGACGCGAAAATCCTTGTCGGTCGGCGCGGCTCGGCCGACGGTCTTCGCCACGTCGGCCGATGCGGCGAGGAAGCGGGCAATCTGCATCACCTGCTCCGGAATCGAACTCAGATACATGCGCCTTGCAGAGTCAGCGCCGACCCGCCGGTAGTTCTCACCCAGAATCTGGCCGAGACCGAAACTCATCGAGCGAAAGCGCAGCTCGACGAAATCCTCCACAGGACGCTTCCTGTTGAGCCGGCTCAACAGATGCTGCTCGAAGCGCGGTCGCACGATGCCACTGGTCTCCTGCCGGATGATGGCCAGCAACCATTCGCGCCCGATATTGCAACCCTGCGCGGCGATGGCGGCCACCGCCTGATCAGCGACGACACCGTACTTCGCGAAGATCTCCTTGCAGGTCAGCAGGCGTCGGCGATGCAGCGCATCCAGATGGAACAACGCTTCGTCGAAATTGCCGCACATCACTTCGCCCTGCTCGATCATCTGCACCGCTCGCGCGAGCATCCGCTCGATAGTGGCCGGCGTGAGTTTCGCATCCGGAATTCTGACGATATCGGCGCTGGCGGTCTGCCAGGTGCATGCGTAACACAACGTACCGCGATCGATGCTGCGGGTGAGCGAGTTCTCGAACGGGAATTGCGCCACCGCGCGATTGGTACCGCGACCGAAATTGCCATCGACCAGGAATGCACCCGTCGACGCCGTCGAATAGCCGAGAAAGATCAGCAGGCGCTGCACCGCCCGCATCGTCGACTCGCCGACGGAGTTACGCGTCAGCGTCTCATCGCCACCGTGGAAACGTTCGAGATCGGCCTCCCATACATTCTCGTCCTGTTCAGGCAGCCGCAGAATCCGGGCCACTCGCGGATCGACGACGATGCGCATGCAGGCGATCTCCTCAAGAACGTCACCACGATCCGCGCGCGGCTTTGCTGCAGCAATTGGCTGGAGGGGCATGCGCTGGCGGACTGTAACGACTGATGCAAGACCCAATCTGTGGGTGCGCTAAAGCCGGACCCACAAAAAGCCGGAGAGGCAGTTCAGATCGGTTGTTACGGCCCCTGGTTCACGCTCTTGCTCGTCGTGCAACGAAACGTCGTGACCTGCGTGCCCGTCCCTTCCGGCAGCGATGGATCCTTGTTGACGGTCGAGACGATTTCGCCCCTGCCGCTGCCGCTGCGGTGACAGGCGCGGTCCACCAGCTCCTGCGCCTTCGCAGCGTCACCGGTGTGCTGGATGGTATTGGTGTCGCCGTGATCGATCTTGATGGTCGTGCATGCCGCCGCGAGAGCGAGGCAGGCACAAATGGACAGCGCGCGCTTCATGAGTAACTCCCGGCCGATGATCCAGCAACGATCTTATACGCACTCCCTGCGAACATTCATCGCTTCCCGGCCGCGGGGCGCCGCATAGCCCTCCGATTGCGCGAGCACGCGTTATGCTCGGCGCTTCGCATCCAGGAGTTCGTCATGAAGAGAGCGTCTCTGCTGTCGTTCGTTGCGCTGATGCTTGCGCCGCTCGCGCCTGCGGCCGTCGAAAAGCCTGCCGCGTTGATCGCGGACGGTATACCGCCGATCCCCGACGAGTTGGTGGCAGCGACACGTCCCTATATGGAATTCCGGACTGCGGCATTTCAGGGCTGGAGCCCGGCCGACCGATCGATGCTGATCGCCACGCGCTTCGGTAATACCGCACAACTCCACCGGGTCGCCGGCCCGATGCAGGCGCGCACGCAGATCACGTTCGAGGCCGAACCGGTGGCGGGATTCTGGTCGCCGCGTGGCGATGTGCTCGTGGCGCGCAAGGACGTAGGGGGCAGCGAGTTCTACCAGCTGTATACCCTGCACGCCGGCCAGCTCAAGTTGTTGACGGATGGCAAGAGTCGCAACGCGCCGGGCGCCTGGAGCAAGGACGGCATGCTGCTCGGCTACTCATCCACGCGACGCAATGGCACCGACAGCGATCTGTACGTGATGAATCCGCGCGATCCGGCCTCGAACCGACTGGTGGCCGAGGTGAGCGGCGGCGGCTGGCAGATCCTGGATTTTTCGGTCGATGGCGCCACCGCGGTGATCATGGATCAGCAATCGATCACCAATTCCGACCTCTACCTGCTGGATCTGGCCAGCGGCAAGAAAACACCGATCGGCAATATCAAGAAGGACATCGCATACGGCGGCGCGCAGTTCGCACCCGATGGCACGCTCTGGGTGACATCCGATGAAGGCGCCGATTTCCTGCGGCTCGGCACGATCGATCCCGCTTCCGGAAAGTTCACGGCCGTGTCGCCGGAACCGCGCTGGGACGTCGAAGAGTTCGACATCGCCGACGACGGCAGCTTCATCGCCTACACCACCAATGAGGCGGGCATCGGTCGCGTCAAAGTACTCGATCCGAAAACCCGCGCCGTGCGCACCGTGTCCGCCCTGCCATCGGGCTCGATCGGCGGCATCGAGGTCGCGCCCTGGGGCACGATCGGCATCACACTTTCGTCCGCACGCAGTGCCGGCGATGCGTATGCAATCGATCCGCAGACACTGGCGGTGACGCGGTGGACCCAGAGCGAAACGGGCGGCCTCGATCCAAACGTCAATGTCGAACCGGAATTCATCGAAGTGGCGAGCTTCGACAAGGAAAAAGTTTCGGGCTTTCTGTACCGCCCCGATCCGAAGAAATTTCCCGGCAAGCGGCCGCTGTTGATCAACATTCATGGCGGCCCCGAAGCGCAGTTCACGCCGGTGTTCCTGAGCCGCTCCAACTACTATCTGAACGAACTCGGCATCGCGATTTTCTTTCCGAACGTCCGTGGCTCGAGCGGCTTCGGTAAACGCTTCGTCAGCCTCGACAATGGTCCGTTCAAGCGCGAAGACACGGTGCAGGACATCGGTGCATTCCTCGACACGCTCAGCAAGGACGCCGCGCTCGACAGCGCGCGTTTCGCTGTCACCGGTGGCTCGTATGGCGGCTACATGTGCTACGCCGCTGCGATTCGCTACCGCGATCGACTGAAGAGCGCGAACTGCGTAGTGGCGATCTCCAACTTCGTGACCTTCCTGGAAAACACACAGAGCTATCGACGCGATCTGCGGCGCGTGGAATACGGCGACGAACGCGATCCGAAGCAGCGCAAGAAGCTGCTGGAGATTTCGCCGCTCACCCACGTCGATCAGCTGCGCATTCCGTTGTACATCGTCACGGGCGGCAACGATCCACGCGTTCCGGCGAGCGAGGCGGATCAGGTCATCCAGGCCGTCCGCTCGAACGGCGGATCGGTATGGTCACTGCTCGGCACCGACGAGGGTCACGGCTTCGCCAAGAAAGCGAACGTCGATTACCAGTTCTGGACGACCGTGCTGTTCTGGAAGCAGACATTGCTGTCGCCGTAGCAGATCGACAGCTCAAGAATTCAGATGCTCGACTGCGGCCGAAGGGAACCCGCAGGCGGCTCCGTGGGTTTCCTTTGGTCGCAGGCCATCTTGTTGATCCGGATAGACGCCCCGTGGGATTCCCGCTGGTCACGGGAATGACGCATCCGGAATCAATCAGACCTTCCTTAACCCTTCCCTTGAACTCAGCTCTGTGTCACGCGGAGATTTCCGTTGGTCATGATCTCTGTGTGAGACTCCGGCCCTGATTCATTCCTGGAGAAGTCATGACAGCTCACGCTCCGGCTCGCTACCTCCTCGCCGCCCTTGCCTTCACCGCGGCCTGCACTGCCTGTGCACGGGAGGCCGACAATGCAGCGACGGCATTGGAAACACGACCCGCCAATGGCAAGGATTTCAAACCCGCATTCGCCGGGCAGACGCGCGCGCCAGGCATCAAGAGCAGTTTCGAGCCGACCGTGTCGGTGGTCGCCTCGGGACTGAAGAGCGCCTGGGCGTTCGAGTTTCTTCCCGACGGACGCATTCTGATCGCCGAACGCGCCGGTAACCTGCGCATCATCGACAAGACCGGCAAGATCTCCGCTCCGGCCACCGGCTTGCCGAAGGTGTTATTCGAAGGCCAGGGCGGCCTGCTCGATGTGGCGCTGGATCCGCAGTTCGCCAGCAACCGGACCATCTACTGGAGCTATGCCGAACCGCGCGAGGACGGTAATGGCACTGCGCTTGCGAAGGGCGTGCTGAGCGAGAAGGACGGTGTGCCTGACGTGAGCAACGTCCAGGTGATTTTCCGGCAGATGCCCAGCTGGAAGTCGACCATGCACTTCGGCTCGCGCATCGTCTTCAATCCTGATGGCACGCTGTTCCTCGCTCTCGGCGAGCGATCCGTGCCAGCGGCGCGCGTCCATGCGCAGGACCTGTCGATGCACCTCGGCAAGATCGTGCGCATCAACAGCGACGGCAGCGTACCCAAGGACAATCCGTTCGTCGGACGCAGCGACGCGAAACCGGAAATCTGGTCCTACGGTCATCGCAACATCCAGGCCGCGACCCTCGATCCACAGGGCAAGCTATGGGAGATCGAACACGGTCCACGCGGCGGCGATGAACTGAATCAGCCCCAACCCGGCCGCAATTACGGTTGGCCCATCATCACGTACGGCATCGAATACGTCGGCCCGAAGATTGGCGATGGCCTCACAGCCAAGGCCGGCATGGAACAACCCGTGTACTACTGGGACCCGGTCATCGCACCGTCCGGCATGATCTTCTACACCGGCGACATGTTCCCCGAATGGAAGGGCGACCTGTTCGTTGGCGGACTCAACAGTCTGAAACTCGTGCGCCTGAAACTGCAGGACGGCAAGGTCATTGGCGAGGAATGGCTGCTGCAGGATCAGAAAGCCCGCATCCGCGACGTACAGCAGGGCCCGGATGGTGCGATTTACGTCGCCACCGAATCCGCGGAAGGGCAGTTGTTGAAGATATCGAAGGGAAGTTGATAGTGGAAAGTTGATAGTTGATGGCGACAGAAAGCGCACGGGCAACCAGCACCTCCCGTCGGACGCTTTCAACTGTCAACTATCAACTTGCCTCCGGTGCTTGCGCCGGAGGGCGTTCTTAGCTACCTTGCCCGCCGCATGAATCGCACCACGGCCAAACGCACGACCATTAAAACCAAGACGCTCTTTGCGGGGCATCTGGGCTGTCGGCGCGCGTAAGTCAGAACCGATTCGACAGTATCCCAAGGCCCCGCCGGTAACGACGGGGCCTTTTCATTTGTGAGGCGCCCGTCATCGGTACAACGATGAGGTAAGTCTCCATGTGTTCCGCAGTTGCAGCCGTCGCCCAGTCGCCTTCCAGACCGGGCCGCCAGCCCAACCTGGTCACCCCTGTCGTCGCCTTGATCGGCGCAACCGGCGCCGTCGGCGTCGAGATGGTGCAGTGTCTCGAGAAGCGTCGCTTTCCCCTCGCCTCGCTGCGCCTGTTTGCCTCGGCGCGCTCGGCCGGCCAGACGATGCCTTACGCAGGCCGGAACATCGTGATCGAAGAACTGCGCGAGGACGCGCTCGACGGTATCGACATCGCGCTGTTCTCCGCCGGCAGCGGAATCTCCAAACGCTTTGGCCCCCTGCTCGCCGAACGCGGCACGATCGTCATCGATAACTCCTCGGCATTTCGCATGCGCGCCGACGTGCCTCTCGTCGTGCCGGAAATCAATGCGGACGCACTCGCCGGTCATCGCAACATCATCGCGAATCCCAATTGCGCGGCGATTCTCAGCATTACGCCGCTGTGGCCGATTCATCGCGTCAATCCCATCAAGCGCCTGATCCTCTCGACCTACCAGGCCGCCTCTGGCGCAGGAGCCGCCGCGATGCAGGAGCTGCGTGAAGCGACGCGCGCACATCTGGAAGATCGCGAATACCAGCACACCGTGCTGCCGCATCCGTATGCGTTCAACGTGTTCAGTCACAACACCCGCATCGATCCGGCCACCGGCTACAACGAAGAAGAAACCAAGGTCATGGAAGAGACGCGCAAGATCTTCAATGAGCCCGACCTGCGCATCACCGCAACCTGCGTGCGCGTGCCGGTGCTGCGTGCCCACTGCATCTCCGTGAACTTCGAGTGTGCGAACCCGATCTCGGCAGCGGAAGTGCGCGAGATCGTGAGCAAGGCGCCCGGCGTCAAGCTCGTCGACGATCCGGAGAATAATTATTTCCCGATGCCCAAGGACGCATCGGGCGCCGACGACCTGCTGGTGGGCCGCATTCGCCAGGACGTGAGCGATCCAACGGGCCGCTCGGTATCGCTTTTCGTTGCCGGGGATCAGTTGCTGAAGGGGGCGGCGCTCAATGCGGTGCAGATCGCGGAGGCGCTTCTGACACGCGCGAACTGATAAGGCGGAAATGGCGGCCGTTGGCAAGGAGGCCGTTGGCAGGGGCCTGACGGCAAGCGGGCCTGCGGCAGGGAAGAATCAGGAATTTTTCTTCCCTGCCGACAACGTCAGCCACCCTGTGACCGATAGGGAATCCCGCGGGACCGACGCAGTCGGCCGCCATTTCACTCCTGCCCGACCCTCATCCGCTTCGTGCCGATCTGCAAATCCTTCCACGGTGGCGATACCGCCTCGAACCTGCCTTCCTCGAGACTGCGTACAGTCGACTTCCACAATGCGTCGTCGTAGTTCTCATGGAACCGCCCGACCTGGGCCCAGCCAGAGTCGCGATTGGCGAAAGTCATTCCGCCGTATCGATTCAGCACCACGAACTCGTCGCTGCCATCCTCGTTGAGATCGACGAAGATGCCGACGGATTCTCCGCCGTCGGCAGTAGCCGCCAGGCCTGCGTCCGGCGTCTGCAGTGATTTCGTCACAGCAACGGCCAGCGCAGGCTCGAGGACGCTGTCCTGGGGAAAGAGTTTCAGCGCGTCGAGATACGCGTCGTAGTCGATCGGCGCGATCCAATCCCCGCGATGTCTCTCCTCCAGCGCATGGCGTGCAGCCTTGCTGATGCGGTTCGCATCCGGTCCCGTTGCCAATGCGGCCAACTGCTCCAGTCGCGCGGTCCCGTAGCGACCTGCATCGAATCTCAGATACTGGAACGGTGTCGACTGCCGGCCGCGATAGCGCAAATCGTCCTCACGCGCCGGTGCGGGGAGCGGCAACTGTGCCATCCGGAACTGACTGTTCGCCGCCAACCGGTACGGCGACAGTATTGGCGTCAATGCGCAGGCGATGGTCGCGATGAGCGCGAGTGCGACGATGACATTGATCCGGGCGATACCCGGCAGCCAGCCGCTGCGATCGAACACCGAGATCGAATAACCCACCGCATAGATGACTGCAGCGCCTGCGACGATGAAGGCCCAGACCCGCTCGACCGTCAGACCGTAGGTGCTGGTGCGCACCATCAGCGCGTAAATGGCCGTCAACGCAACGATCACCGTCAGCGGCATCATCCAGCGCAGCATCTGTGCAACTGCATTCGGATAGGGACGCGCGACAGTGCCGTCACGATAAGCTGCGTTGAACAGCAGCACGATGACTGCGACCAGCCATAGCAGCCACGCTGCGCCGATGGCTCGTTGTCCCGAACTCACCAGGCCCGGCAGCTTCGCCAGCAGCGCCAGCGTGAAGAGCGTGAGAATCACACCTGCCACGACCGCCAGCCACTTCAGCACATTGAGAATCTGATCGAGCACGACGGACGTCATCCGATCGATCGAGCCGATCAAGCGCAGCGCGATGCCGAAGGTGAGCGCGGTCACCGGATAGATGAAGATCGGTTCGGCGAACAGCTCGCGGAAGAAATCGATGCCGAGCATGTGAAAAAGCGCGGCCCAGAGCCCGAGCAGCAGCCAGAACAGGCCGGTAAACAGCACGGCTTCGGCAAGCACGAGCGTGTTGTGCCAGGCCGAGGCAAACAGCGTCGGATAGTGCGCATTCCAGCGGCCCGCCAGCAGGCGCGCCTGCAGGAAAGGCAGCAGCATCAGCCAGAGCACGCAGGCTTCGATGCCGAGCGCGAACAGCCCGCCTTCATTGCCGAACACATCGTCACCCCGCGGCATCAGCACGGCACTGCCGTGATGCCAGCCGAAGTAGCCGTACGCCGCGCCAAGCGCAGCGGCAATGAGCCAGTAATCCCTGCGTCGCGAAAATGTCCCGAGTAATTGCAACGTCAGCGGCACGAACAGCGCGACGCCATAGCACGCGAACAACCAGGCCGGACTCGTCGCAGGCCAGTGTTGTTCGACGATCGCATGGTGCAACCCGTACAGGGCCCATCCCTGGATCACGGCGACGATCAGAATGAATGGCAGGGACCGCCCTGCCGACTCGACGCGTGTTGTTTCTTCCATCACCTGCCTCCGATGCCAGCCGCCAGCATCGGCGGACTTTGTGGCAATCCCATGCCGGGATTCTGACTGACTGCGGGCCGATCGGGGAACTCATGCCCGGGAAGAAGAAATCAACGGGCACAGGGGACGCAAGGTTAGAAAGGAAATGAACGGCTTCGCCGTTGACATTTTTGTGTCCCTTGCGCCTTTTCGTCATGGGTGACGAGCAACGCCGTGTCCCACACCGCTATCGCGAACGCCTCGGCGGCGATACGCTACAAGCACGCATGCAGTCGGCCACCGGCCCGTACGATAGGCCGTTCCACAAAAACCCATCGCACGACACATCCGAGACGGGCTTTCAGACAATGAAAATATTCATCAGCTACGCCTCCCAGGATCGCGCACAGGTCGAACCGATCCGCTACGCACTCGAAGAACAGGGACATGAGGTGTTCTTCGATCGCGACGACCTGCCTGTCGGCGAGAGCTTCACCACACGGATTCGCAGCGCCATCGAACGCTGCGATCTGTTCGTGTGCTGCATCACGCCCGACACGGTCGATGCGGGCAGCTACACGCTGAATGAGCTGGATATTGCCCGGCGGGTTTTTCCGCGTCCCTCCGGGCGTGTGTTACCGGTGGTGCTGCGCAAGGTTCCGTTCGACCAGATTCCTGCCTGGCTGAAGTCCGTCACCTTGCTGGAGACCCCAGGCAACGTGACCGCCGCTGTTGCGGACGCGGTGCATCAGATCGCCCGCAAGCGCAAGCTGCAGCGCATGAAGCGGATCGGGATCGGGTCGGCCGTGGTCCTTATTGCAGCAGTGGCCCTTTACAACGTGGCGCCGCCGACGACCGACGACGCAACCGCCGATACGGGAAACGCCCAGCCGGAAAATACACTGAACCTCGGGCCGCAGATCCCGATCGAGGCAGGTCAGTTCATCTTTGGAGACGACGTGAATACGCCGCGACGCAATCTCTATGTCAGCCCTTTCCTCATCGACCAGCACGAAGTCACGACAAGTCTCTACGCTGCCTTCATGGAAGCAACGGGCTCCGATCCCGCACCCGACGAGTGGGAGCAATTCGATCCGGCCTCCCACGGTGAATTGCCGGTCATCGGCGTATCGTGGAACGAAGCCAATGCGTTCTGCAAATGGGCAGGGAAGCGTCTGCCCACCGAAGCCGAATGGGAAAAAGCCGCCCGCGGCAGCGATCAGCGACTCTATCCGTGGGGCGATGACGAGCCGACGCCCGAGCATGCGACGTTCGAGCGTACCGCCGACTACGCCTACGAAGGTGGCGTGACTGCCGTCGGTTCACATCCCATGGGACAAACCCCTGAGGGTGTTCAGGATCTGGCCGGCAATGTCTCGGAGTGGGTCAGCGACTGGTACTCAGACTCGTTCGATCGCGACGACACTCGCAATCCGCAGGGCCCCGCCGAGGGATCGGGCAAAGTCATTCGCGGCAGCGGCTGGCAGGATCCGGCCGAAGAACTGCTGGCAGTGAAGCGTTATCACGCGAACCAAAGCACGCGACAGACGGATCTCGGTTTTCGCTGTGCGATGGATCAACCCCAATAAAAACCGCAGCAAAGCGAAGACGAGAACACTGAATCGGCGAAGGCCGCACCCGAAGAAGACACGCAGCAGTGAATGCGCGTTTGCCGAGCGAGCTCTGCCGCATTACTCCGACGGCAGCAGCGCAAGATGCGCCGCGCCGCGAAAGTCCGTGGGTTCCGGCTCTCCCTTCGCCGCCGCCTTCTGCCTCATCAGAGCGTGATTCATATCGGCCGGCTGGAAGGTGACTGGCTTGCCGAGGCGTCGCGCCTCCAGCATTTCATCGCGGGCTGCGATACCGCCACCGATGCCGATGAACTCATCGCCCGATGACACGATGGCCTGCGAAGTCGGCGACAGCGTAGTCGTGCCCTCCACGTAGCCACCCCACTGCGGGTCCTTCACGAAGAAGACCTGATCGACGCAAGTCGCCAGTGGCACCTGCTGATCCTGCGCCTGGCTGGAAACGATTCCGATCGTGTGGAAACCCCGGTCTTTGGCCAGTTCGTAAACAGCACCGATGCCATCCGCGGTGGCGCCGATCGAAATCGTCGTTTCATCCGGATCGAAGCGCTCGAGCACTGCTTCTGCGTAACGCCGCATGCCCGCCTCGTCCTGGTAGCCGGTTCCGGAATAACCCATGAACACGACGATTTTCTTTTGCTGCGATCGTACGGCCTGCACGACTTGTTGCGGCGTCTGCGCTGCAGTGATCAGCGGCGCTGCGTGAGGCCGCGTCATTATCCTGCCGCACGCCTGAGAATGAATTCGAGATCGACGTGGTCGCCGACCGGAAAGCCGTACTCGCCGACTTTCTCGAAACCGAAACGGCCGTAAAGCCGCTGTGCGCCGACGTTCTCCGACCACACGCCGACGTACAAAGGCCCGAAGCCCTGCGCCTCCAGCCAGCTAAGAGCGGTGTTCAGTAATTGCGTCCCGAGTTGCAGACCGCGGTTACCCGAGCGGACATACAACTCCTGCAGTTCTCCGGCGCCGGGTTCCAGACTGTCCACCGGCAGCTTGCAGCGACCGGCCACGGCGTAGCCGATCGGCGGTGCCGAGTCGAGTCCGCCCAGCCACACGCCACTGTTCGGATCGTCGAGCAGCTTCGCGTAGCGTTCCTGCGAACGGGAGTTCAAAAGGAACGCCTGCAGATCCTGCGGCTTGTAGAGGTGGCCAAAGGTTTCGGTGAACGTGATTGCGCCGAGTTCGGCGAGCTGCGGAATGTCTTGCGGCGTCGCGCGACGGACCGTGACCGACATGATCTCAGCGCCCCAGCTTCGTCATCGAGAACACCCGCGGGCAATCCGATTGCGGACACCACATCGACACTACGATGTGCCAGCCCTCGCACTTCACGTCGATGAATTCCTGCGCCGAGCCCCGGTTGAGATAACACGGCGGCGCAAGCGCCTGCCGCAGCGGTTGGCCCTGGAACGTACCCGAATTCGCGATCCGCTGAATCGTCAGATACGCGACGCCGGTGGGAATCGCACCCTCGATACGGACCGGAATCTCGTCGCCCGCCACCTTGACGAGGATTTCGTTCCAGTCGCCCTGACACTCCCACGCGTCGCGGATGCGCGCGCACTGCACGATGTGATGCATGGGGCTGCCCTGGTACACGCCATGCGAGCTGCAGCGAACTTCCGCGCTGGCAGTCGTCTGACCAGTGCCATACGTGCGTACCTGGAGCGACTCGACCCCGACGTCGTGGCGGCTGCGGCAGGCCAGTTCCTCGAGGGTTGCACGCTCGGCGGCGCTGATCTGCGGCGCGGTGGCTTGTGCCCCCGCCGCGCATGCGAGGATCGATGCCAGCATTCCTGCGAACCATGCGCGGCGGCTTCTCATGCGGTGCTTCGCTCCTGCCCGGTGACTATGGATCTCATTGTGCCTCACCGGAATCGAATCGGCGGCTCTCGGCGATGATCGCCTGCACGATGTCGGCCGCGTTCGCGTTGGTCAGGTTCGGGTCGAGAAAGACCGCATAGGCCTTGATCGCGAGCACGGCGATTCCGGTGGGCGCCGTCGGCCCACGACCTCCCGGAAACGCGCTGCGCTGGTCACGAATGAACGCGGCGGCGGCGAGCACGGCGTCATGTGCGAGTCGGTCCTCGGTCGAGGCATACCGGAACAGCCATTCGCTCACGCGCCGGTTGATGACCGGCTTGTCGGCGCCGCCCGCCTGGATGCCCGCGGCCGCGAAGATGCGGCAATCGTAATCGCGACAGGTCTGCGGCCGATGCTCGTAGATCGAACAGTTGCCCTGCCTGAGCATCGGGCAGGTACCGTCTTCCCGATACGTCATCATGAAGTGCCCGGGCGGCTGACCTTGCGCGGTGACCAGGACCTGCTCGGGAATGCGTGCGAGTGCCTGCACATCTTCCGGTCGCACCGGAATGTAGTAAGAGGAAACGCAGCAGCCGCGACACTCGCCGCACGGTACATCGGTACCGCCGTCGCCTCGCAGTGAGGCACGCATCTGCATCAACCATTCGCCGAAGAGACCGGCATCGATACGGGCAGAGGTGTCAGTCGATTCAGGCATGAGGATTCAGTGGCGACCGGGAGCCCACATCTTCTCACGCGGCTGCACCTGGCCAATGCCCCGCCCTTGCCGCTTTGAATGCCGGAAAAAAGCTGATGTGTCGGGATCCGGATTCAAAGATGAAGAATCTCCACGGGGAACGTGACCGAAGGAAATCCCGCGGGGCGGGGTGACACGGGGCGAGAAGCGGCCACAAAATGCATTCATCCACCCCGTGTGTCCCCGTGGAAATCCTCTTCGCTGACGCCACTGCGATGCTCAAGTAAGTGCCATTGTCCCGAGGAGGGCTCAGGCCGTCGCGACATCCGCCGGTCGAGCCGGCGCTGGCTCCTGGAACGAGCGCATGTACTTCGTGCCGCCATTGAGCACGGCCGCCCAGGCTTCTCGCGTTTCGTCGCTGCATTCGGGATCGGCCGCAGCCACGGACTCGGCAATGGCCTTGGAGAAGGACTCGAACCATGCCGGCGGGATCTGCACACCCAACTGCCGATGGCGTGCCGCCACCCGCGACAGGATGGTCGGCTCGCTCGCGGACGGATTCGCATGGAAGGCGAGCATCAGGACGATGGCGTGATGCAGCAACTCGTATTGCCGCGGCAGGTCGGTCTTCTCGAACAGCGGCCCGGCCTGCGGACAGGCGAAGAAGAAGGCGCGGTAAATGCTTTCATAAAGATCCTGACGATGCAGGCAGCGCTTGTAGCTGGCGCGCGCCAGTTCGGCCTGCGCCATGGCGGCATCCGCCCGCATGCGCCGGTTCAGCCGGGCGCCGGAAATCGACCAGGCATCCGCCATCGCCGTGGCGATGGACGCATAACGCTGCGCAGGATCGGGCGCGAGCATGCGCCTGATGACATTGCCGAGTTCGGTGGCGCAATGGCATTCGTCGTCGAGCCCGCATGGATTACTCACCCGCCCCAGTTGCGCCGCCAGCTCACCCCAGTTCTTCGCGGCGATGAAGGGCTTGCCGGCCAGCATCTCGTACAGCATCAGGCCCAACAGGTACTGGTCCGCTGCACGTCCGGCCTGCTTGCCCTCACGCATTTCGGGCGCCATGTACATCTGGTCTTCGAGCGTCATGCGATCCTCGCGGCTGACGCTCGGCGTCCTGACCGTGGCATGGAAGCCGGAGATCACCGGATTGTCTTCCGGATCGACGATGACATGCGTGGGCCGCAGCTGGTTGTGCACCAGATCGCGATCATGCGCGTACTGCAGGGCATCGCCGATCTTGCTGAAGTAGTCGAGCGCCTGTTCCAGCGGACAGCGCCCCTGGCGTGCGATCAATGCCGCCAGCGATTCTCCGGCGATGAACTCGGTGATGACGTAGTTCGGCAGCCGCTGCATCTGCACGGAATAGACGCTGCAGATGTTGCGATGCTTGAGCCCCGCAGTGCTGCGCACGTAGTAGTCGTACAGCTGCGTATCCTCGGACAGTTCCGTGCGCTCGAAGGCCTTGATGGCGACGGTACGCCCGAGCAGCTGGTCGAATGCTTCGAAGATGGTCGCATGCTCTCCGCGCGCCACTTCCCGACGCAGTTCGTACTGGGCCGGTAACGCTTCGCGCAATGACTGTTCGATACCGCAGTCTTTCAGGGAAAGGTCTTCGAGCCCCGATCGCACATCGGCCGTCGTCTGCAGCAGCGCCGCGGTGATTTTCTGATTGATGTCGACCAGCGCCTGCTCGCGCTGCGCCGGTCGCAGCGTCTTGAGCGGCTGCGCCGGATTGTGCACCCACTGGAAGCGCTCGATCACGGCGGACCGCCAGGTGCTCGGCCCGATCGGAATCAGGAACAGACGCAGCTTCTTGCGGCGCACCGACTCGAGCAGCGACGGCAGTTCGTGATTGCGAATGAATTCCGAACTGAGGAAATCCTGGCTGACGAGCAGGATCGCCGCATCGGCCCGCGACAGCGCATCGCGGATCTGCTCGCGCCAGTCCTCGCCCGCCTCGATACGCTCATCCGACCACACATCCAATCGCCGCTCGACTTCGAGGTACTTGCGCAGTTCCTCGAGGTACTTCTCGTCGTTGTGGCTGTAACTTAGAAACAGCCGGATGGGACGTTGACGGGGCATGCCTGCTCCCTCGATGCGGCACCTCCCATACTGGCCCACCACCGCGCAGAAGCAAGGCGACTTTAGGGCTGCCGGGGATGCGACACTCATGTGGAATCCCACAGGACGAAGGCGCCCTACTGTCCGGGATCAATCGCGGTGTGAATTGACCTGCCTCCCACCTTCACCGCGCGCGCCTGTCGGCCGGCGACGGGCGAGGCTGGGGGGAGGAGCTTGGCGAGACCTTCCGTTGGTTCATCGCAGCGTTGAAGAAGGTCGCCGCAGCATTGGTCATGTGCCAACGTCACGGACCGATTCGCTTCGCGCACCGCGTGGCCTCGTGCCACTCTGACTCAAGAGTGCCGATCTGCGTTGCTTTTCCCAAAGGTAACCGGGTCCGCCAAGCCCCTCCCCCCATCCTTCCCGTCGCAAGAGGCGCGCTGCCTGTGTGGGGTTCTTCGATCGCATTCTTCGAAGAAGCCACTGCGAAGAGGCCCCCGCGGCAGCGCGCTCTTTGCGACTGGAAGAATAGGGCAAGGGGCTTGGCGGACCCGGTTTGTGCCGGGAAAGGCAACGCAGGTGGGCACTCCCAGATCAGGATGGCACGAGACCGGCGCGGTGTGCGAAGCGAATCGGCGCACAACGCTGGCACAGGCCACATGCTGCGGCGACCTTCTTCGACGCGGTGATGAACTCAACGGAAGGTCTCGCCAAGACCCTTGTCCTGTTCTCGCCAGTCGCACGGCCGGCAGGCGCGCGCGGCAAGGAAGCTACAGACTGAGCAGCGGTAAGTATCCCGGACAGCAATGCGCGTGACCAATGGGGATCCCGCGGGGACCTATGCGGGACGGCTACGAGCGTCTGTCTACGTAGGTATTTCCTGCCACCACGGTTACGATGCCGCCCGGATCCGCCGCCGTTAGCCTCGATCATCAACGACCTCAGCCAGACCTGACGCAGGGAGAAAAACAACGTGGCATTGCTGATCGGAGAAGCGGCCTTGACCGCCACCGGAACGCTGAACGCGCATTCCGAGGTATTCCAGGCCATCGCCAACGAATCCGGATGCATGATCTCCTCGCGCGCGGTCGGCAAGTACGCCACCGGATTGCTGCGCGACGGCTATGCCACCAAGGGATTTCACAACAAGGCCAAGTCCTGCAACTGGGGTCCGATGGCTGGCTTCGTCCTGAGCGATCCGCGCTTCACCAAACGCGGCGACTCGCGCGAGGCCATGGAGGAGCAGCGCCGGGACGTGGTCAAGGCGTTCAAGGAAGGCGCCGGCGAAGTACCGGTCTTCATCACTGAATCGCGTCGCGCCGACCTGATGCGCCCGCCGCTGAATACCATGCAACCCGCGTGGCAAGTCGATTTCAACAATCACTACTATTTCGCGAACAGTCCGAGCGGCAAGCTGTACCTGTTCCATCTCGAACGCACGGAGAAGGCGCCGGGCGCCTACGGCAAACCGCTGTGGGCCGTGCAGTACGCCTACACGGAGGTCGCCATGCCCGGCAAGCTGCAGGCGGCCATCAAGTCGAAGGACCTGAGCTTTCTGCCGGTCACCGCGATCGTCGATGTCGCGACGCGACCGTCAGCCAGCAGCACCTATCTCGCAGCGACGACCGGCGACTACGACCTGTTCGCCGTGTTCCCCAAGCGGGACAGTTACGATCGCGGCGGCGCCGATAAACGTTCCGTGCCGGGCAGCGACCGGTTCAGGCAGCCGATCAAGCAGTTCATCGAGCACGAAGACAAGCATGTCGGCAACATCACACCGCGCATCCGCGAAATCGCACGGCAGATCAATTCACGCGCCAATCATCCAGGCGGCGATATCGTGCACCACAGCGACGAAGCCGGCCGTCCCCTGGTGAACGACATCGATTTTCCTTTCATTGCCTGGATCCCCGGCAGGACACAACCCTACGCGGCGCAGAATGTCTCCGACTTCAAACAGCTCATCGGCGAACTGCAGAGCGGCTACGTGCTTGCAATGAACCCCGGCTGGCTGAGGCATCTCGGCATTGGGGTCAGCGCCGGCGGCAGCTACGAGGTGTGAACGGGTGAGCGCGGTGTTCCAGGAAGATCGTTCTGTTCTGACGCGTGCGGCACGGCCGCCGGACTATTCCGTTCGCTATGGCGCGGATCCTGAAAACATCGCCGATGTCTGGCAGGGCGCGGCGCCGATCCGTCCGTTGATCGTCATGATTCATGGCGGCTTCTGGCGGCCGGAGTACGACCGCACTCACACCGCGCCGATGTGTGCAGCAATCGCTGACGCCGGATGGACGGTGGCGACCATCGAGTATCGACGTTCACCTGGTCATCCCGATCTCACCTGCGACGACGTGAACGCTGCGATCGCTGACGTTCCCGCACAGGTCAGGCATCACGACGGCCGAGTCATCGTCATGGGTCATTCCGCGGGCGGACACCTGTGCCTGTATAGCGCGGCAACGCCAACCCATCGTTCGCTGATCGGTGCACTCGCACTGGCCCCCGCCGCAGATCTGCAACTCATCGACTCGCTCAACCTCGACGGCGGTGCGGCGCGTGATTTTCTTGGCGCCACCGCGACCGACCGACCGGACCTGGACCCGGCACGAATGCCGGACAGCGCTACGCCGACGATCATGCTTCATGGCAGGGAAGACGCCATCGTGCCGCTGGCTGTGTCTCAGGCCTATGTCGCCAAGCATCCCTCGGCCCGACTCCATGTCCTCGATGGCTGCGGACACTTTGCGCTGATCGATCCGCAAAGCGATGCATGGCGTAGCGTCATCGCCGAACTGGAACGTCTCACCGGCTGAACCCGAACTGCGTGCGAGTGGCTTGTCGCGGCCATTCCTGGACTGCGTTCGTGTTGAGGCCTGTGGACAGCGTCAAGTGAAGAACGTGCTGTCCTCCGTTTGGGTCCGGCTTTTTTCCCTTTGTGTCCGGCTTCAGCCGGACAACATCCCAAAGGAAACCCTGAGGGGGCGCCTGCGCCCCGTGGGATTCCCGTTGGTCACGGGAATGACGGATCCGGAATCAATCGGTCCTTCCTTCACCCACAATTTGCTGTCACAGACCACTGGGTCGCCGCCGCCATTGTTATGATCGCTGCTTCCCCCGCGGAGATCGACCATGCCCTTGATGCGTCTGTTGCTGTTGATCCCGGCCGCACTGAGCTTCGGCCTGCTCGGCTGCAAACCCCAGAGTTCAAGCCCTGCGCCTGCGACTGTCGATTCTCATCCGGCGTCCGCAGCGCTCGCCGATGCGCGGCTGGCCGATCTGTCGCAACGCTGGCTCGATGGCTGGTTGCGACTCAATCCCGTGTCCGCGACGCAGATCGGCAGGCATGACTTCGACGGCGAAGTCGACGACCTCAGCCCGGCCGGTCGGCAAGCCCTCATCGATTTCAGCAAGCGCGTCCTCGCCGAACTCGACGCCATCGATGTGCAGCAGCTGTCGCGCGAAAACCAGATCGATGCAGCGATCCTGCGCAACCAGGTCGAAGGCGATATCTGGACGGTCGAGACCCTGCAAAGCTGGGCCTGGGATCCGCAGGTCTACAACGATCTCGCGGGCAGCGCGATCTACAACGTGATGGCGCGTGAGTTCGCGCCGTTGCCGCAACGACTGCACTCGGCCACGCTGCGCATGCAGAAGATCCCGACGATCTTCGCGCAGATGCGCGAGAACCTGGATCCGGCGCGCGTGCCGAAGACGCATGCCGAGACGGTGGCGAAACAGAACGCCGGCATCATCAGCCTGATCGATACGTTCATCACGCCGCACGCGGATCAATTGCAGGGCGACGAACGCAAGCAGCTCGATGCTGCGGTCGCCGGCCTGCGCAAGGCGACGGCCGATCATCAGGCGTGGCTCGACAAGACGCTGGTGCCGAATGCCAGGGGTGACTTCCGGTTGGGACAGAAACTCTACGATGAGGAACTGAAGTACTCACTCAACTCATCGCTGTCGCGCGCCGAGATTCGCCAACGCGCGGAATCGGAACTGAAGCGCGTGCGCAATGACATGTACGCGGTGGCCCAGCGGGTATTGAAGGACAGGCAGGGCGCTCCGCCATTGCCGGATAATCCGAACCCCGAACAGCAACAGAAAGCGATCGAGGCGGCGCTCGAACTGGCCTACGCCGATCGTCCGGCGCGCGACAAGGTCGTGGACTTCGCCAGGCAGACGCTCGAAGAGGCCACTGCCTTCACGCGCCAGCACGACCTCGTCACAGTGCCGAACGATCCCGTCAAGATCATCCTGATGCCCGAATTCCAGCGTGGCGTCGCGGTCGCGTACTGCGACTCGCCAGGCCCGCTCGACAAGGGGCTCGATACCTACTTCGCCATTTCGCCGATTCCCGATGACTGGGATCAGGCACGCGCCGATTCCTTCCTGCGCGAATACAACGGTCGGATGATGCATCTGCTGTCGATTCACGAGGCCATGCCGGGCCACTACCTGGAAGGCGTGCATTCCGCGAAGTCGCATTCGACCCTGCGCTCGGTGCTGCGCTCCGGCGTGTTCGCCGAGGGCTGGGCCGTGTACACGGAAGACATGCTGGCCGACGCCGGCTACATGGACAACGACCCGTTGTTCCGTCTCGTGCAGCTCAAGTTCTATCTTCGCAGTATCGCCAACGCGATCCTCGACCAGGGCGTTCACGTCGACAACTGGTCGCGCGAACAGGCGATGGAACTCATGACCGTGCAGACCTTCCAGCAGGAGCGCGAAGCTGCCGGCAAGTGGACCCGCGCCCAGCTTACGTCGGCGCAACTGCCGACCTACTTCGTCGGCGCGCAGGAGCATTTCGATATGCGCAAGGCGGTCGAGGCAAAGCTGGGGGATCGATTCAACGCCAGGGCCTATCACGACCAGGTGCTGTCCTACGGCGCGCCGCCCGTGCGCTTCGTGCGCGAAATGATGCTGGACGAACCGATCCGGTAGCGGCCTGCAGGCTGCCCCCCAGGCGCCACCTGAGGGGATGTCGCGATGGTCAGCAAGAGAACGTAATGCAGCGTTCTGTCCGGAGCCTGACAGTCGTGCAGTGCGGTGGCGGTGATCTCCGGGCGCTCGCGGGAACGGCCTGTGCTTTTCCGGGCTCGATTCGGCGCAAATCAGACCCGGACCAGACACAAATCATGGGCGTGACATGGTGACGGCGACCTCATTCGGCGAGGTTGCCCCCCGAACGGCAGCACAGTGCTGACCGATTTGGAGACCGAACCATGAACTCCCGCACCCTGCAACGCACCCGCTCCATCGCCTGCGTTGGCCTCCTGACCCTTTGCGCGGCCGTCGCTCCGCACGCGCAGGCGCATGCGCATGGCAAGCACTACGACCTGACCGGTACGTGGCGGACGACAGTGACTACCTACGACTGCAGCACCGGAGTCGAGAATCCGTCGTTCTCGGGATACCTGACCTTCAGCAGCGACGGCACGACAGCGGAAGCGACGGCCAGCCCCGCCTTCCAGCCGGGCCAGCGCAGCGCGGGGCACGGTTACTGGGAGAGCGGCAGCCGCAACACCTTCAGGATGGTGGTGGAAGCCTTCGTCCTGTTCACTACCACAGCGCCACCTCCTGCTCCGCAGTTTCAACGCGGCCGGCAGCGCCTTGACGCGGTGCTGAAAATGACGGGCCGCGACAAGTTCGAAAGCGTGTCGAGTGGCGTGAAGTTCTTCAATACGGCCGGTGTGCAGGTGGGCGGCGGCTGTGCGCGCTCGGTGGGCGAGCGGCTCTGGTAACCACTCAACCTTCGCATCGCTGCGTATACGATGCGAAGGTCACTCCCGCGGGAATCCATCCGGTCAGTGGATGGATTCCTGCCGGGGGACGTCCCGTCATGTCGGACGGCGCGCTGCACTCACGTCCTTGGTAGCGCCTTCCTCCACCACCGGATCACCCATGTCAAAACTTCGTTTCCGGATCTCCATGTCCCTGGACGGTTTCATCGCAGGACCACAACAGAGCGTCGACAATCCGCTCGGCATCGGCGGTATGCGATTGCACGAATGGGTCTTTCCGCTGGCCAGATGGCGTGCGATGCATGGCCTCCCGGGCGGTGAGACCAACGCCAGTTCGGCAGTGGTCGAGGAATCGTTGCAGAACATCGGCGCCACGATCATGGGACGCAACATGTTCGGCGGGCATCCCGGCGCGTGGAGCACGGCGCACCCGTGGATGGGCTGGTGGGGTGAACGGCCGCCCTTCGGACATCCGGTGTTCGTGCTGACCCATCACCCGAGAGAACCGCTGCACCTCGAAGGGACGACCTTCGCATTCGTCACGGACGGCATCGAGTCCGCACTTCGTCAGGCACGTGCCGCTGCAAACGGCAAGGACATCTCCCTGGCCGGCGGCGCACAGGCGGCGCAGCAGTACCTCGCCGCAGGGCTCGTGGACGAAATGGAGATCCACCTGGTGCCGACATTGCTCGGCGACGGCGAACGGCTATTCGATGGGCTCGGCGCCGACCTGCATGGTTTGAAGCCGGTCCGCACGGTGGCGGCGCCGGGAGTTACGCATATCAGTTTCTCCAGGAGCCAGGGGTAGCGCAGATCTATCGGGCGGCGTGAACCCGTCGCCGAAGATCCGGTGCCGGCGGCCAGGGCAGACGATCGTCTGCGTTGACTTCATCAACGGGCGTGAATAGATTTTTCGGCACCCGGTTCAAATCCGCGATTATGGGAAGCACACCATGTCGGACATCACTCCGGAACAGGTTGCCGATGAGCTGAAGCATTCATTGATGCCAGTGCCACTGGCGACACGGCCAATTTTGATCGAGGCGATCGCGACCCTGATATCGAAGCATGTGGCTGCCGAGCGGACTCGATGCCGCGCGCTCTGCGAGCGACGCGCCGAGTTGTGGCGCAACGCGGAGAACAGCAGGGGTCTCCTCGCCGAAGAGGCACGATTCAGAGCAAACGAGGCAATTTACATCGCCGATCTTTTGCACCCGGGCGAGTCGATTGCTCCACCTCGCAGCTCGGTGGGAAGCGGACACTGACGACGCAGGCGGGGTGCCGCAGCAACGCCGGGGCACCTCCGCCCTGGCAGAGAAATCGTATTCGCCCCGCACCGTCAGCCAGGGACGAGTTCGAGCAGATGCCTGCCGTACTTTCCGCCGTGGGTCGCGGTCACCACGGCGATCGAATAGACGAAGATCAGACCCGCGATCGCCACTGCAGCCCATAGCGACCATTGCAGATTGCGCGACAAGGCCATCCGCCGGTGCTGGTTGCGGATGAAGAACTCGGCGACCAGCAGGTTCGGAACGAAGAACAGATACAGGATCGCGTAATCGAACGGACCATCTTCGTTTTCGGTCATGCCGGTGCCGCCCGTCAGCTCGCGCCAGGCGCGGATTTCGATATCGAACAGCCAGGAACCGAGCACCATCGCGAACAGCCGGATCGCCCACGCCCGGTGCAGGACAAAACGTTTCGCGCGTGCGTGTACATAGGCCAGCACCGCACTCAGCATCATCACCGCGCCCCAGATGGCGAACGCGATGTGCGCTGGACCGCCAGTGTGACGCGCCACTATGAACGAGAGGCCGCCGACACCCGCGAGGAATCCCGCACTCACATAGACCCGCCCCGTCCAGCGATGGACGACGCGATGGCGCGCACGTATCCGGGCCGAGAACAGGATTGGCCAGGCCAGCACCAGCACGGTGCCCATGAAATAGTGCATACCGATGCCGATGTTGGCGATCCAGTCAGCAGCCGTCCGCATGGGCAGGCCCGTCACCAGGTCGCCCCACTGGTGGAAATTCCTGGAGGTAACGCCAGTCGCCCGCAGGAGGATGTAGGCACCGAAAGCCACGAGGCCGATCAAGGCTGCGAAGTAGAAGAAGCGACCGGCAAAACGGAACAGTCTCTCGTCTGCCGGAGCCGGTTGCGACATAGCCTGGCCCATGGGGCTCCCCGGTTGACGCCGGACCACTTCCGGCGAGGCCAGCTTCCCGTCGCGGCGCGGAGGAGTCTTGAGGAAAGTCTCAGGCTCTGCGCAGGTTGGTGAGGAAAAGCTCAGGTCGGCGTCGCGGCGATGCCTGCGGCCGTTCACCTATAATCGATCTGGCGGATTTACCGCCAGGGAATCGCATGCCGCAGCCTGCCCCGGACAGCATTGCCTTCGACGACGTCGTCATCGACTTCGCCGGCCGACGCCTCGTGCGCGGCGGCGGCGAGCAGGCGCTGGAACCGAAAGCCTTTGCTGTCCTCGAACTGTTGACGGGTTCTCCGGGACGGGTGTTCTCGCGCGACGAGATCCTGGACGCGGTATGGGGCCACCGGCACGTCACCCAGAGCGTGCTGAACCGGATCATGAGCCTGCTGCGCCAGGCACTGGGCGAGGATGCGCAGCGTCCGCGACGCCTGCATACGGTGCATGGCATCGGCTACCGCTTCGATATGCCGATGCCCGCGTCGCATCCGGAAGCGACAGCGACGATTCCAATTCCCTCCTCCGCGGCGACGATTCCGCCCTCACCGCCGTCGCGGCGCTGGCCCTGGCTCGCCGGCGTCGCCGCGACGCTGCTGCTCGTGTTCGCCGCGACCTGGCTGCGAAAAGGCGAGGATGCACCGACTGCAACCGGGCCGGATAAAGCGGCCGGCGCTCGACCAGCGCTCGCGGTCCTGCCGTTTGTGGATCTGTCACAGGCGCGCGATCAGGAATACCTGGCCGATGGTCTCGCCGAGGAAATCCTCAACCAGCTGGCGCAGTCGCCGGCGTTGCGGGTGGTCGGGCGCACTTCGAGTTTCTCATTCAAGGGCAAGAACGAAGACCTGCGCACGATCGGCCAGCAACTGGGCGCGGCGCACTTGCTCGAAGGCAGCGTTCGCAAGGACGGTGACCGGCTGCGTATCACCGCGCAGCTCGTTCGCGCCGCGGACGGCATCCATCTCTGGTCGAAGACCTACGCGCGCGAAGAGCGTGACGTGTTCGCGGTGCAGGATGAAATCTCGCGCGACGTGGCACAGGCGCTGAGCGTGAAACTGGACGTGGCCCGGTACAACCGTGAACAGGCCGGCACCACCCACGTGGAAGCCTACGAGCGCTTCCTGCGCTGGCGCAGCATCGTGATGCAGGAACTGTACGATTTCGCTCACGACCGCGAACGCCTGCAGCTGGCGCGCGAAATGGTGGCACTGGATCCGCAGTGCACGCTGTGCTGGGACGCACTGGCCAGCTCACTGCGCTCCATGGCGCAGGAAGTCGGCGGCGCGCAGGCCGAACAGTTGCGCGCCGAGGCCCTGCAGGTGCGCGAGCGCATCGCGCGGATGGCGCCGGACAGCTGGGTGGCGAAGCGCGACCGATCCAATGCATTGTGGCTTGCAGGCAAACGCGCCGAGGCTATCGCGCTGGCGAAGGAGATCGTGGATTCCGGGCCGCTTACCACGGAGCGCGTCTGGGACTACGCCTACATGATCTACGCCATGGGCCATCTGAACGAAACCATCGCGCTGGTCGAACAGGTGCGCGCGGTCGAACCGATGGCGCTCTTTCTTTCGCGCGACCTGCAGTTCGACTACACCGCCGCACGCCGCTATCAGGACGCCGAGGCCGAATACCAGCGTGGCCTGAAACTCGAAGGCATCCAACTGGAGCCGACCTATATGGCCTTCTTCCGCCAGCTGGCAGGCAAGCGGCCTGGGGGGTTGCAGGAATTGCGCGAACTGCATCGCCAGCTGCTGGAGCAGGGCAAGGGATTCGACACGCCATTTTTTCGCGACCTGGGCCAGGAGCTGGATGACCGCGCGGCGATGCTCGATCTCGTGCGCAAGGCGCTCACCGACGGCGCCTATGGCGGCGACCTTGCGTATGTGTGGACCAGTGTGGCCGATGCGCTGGGCGACGCCGATCTGGCCGTCGCCGCCCTGCGCAAGGAGTTGGAAGCACAGCAGGGATTCCAGGAAGGCACCCTGCCCCAGTTCCCCTATGTCGCCTTCTGGAATGCGCCGTTCTCAGGCGTGCGCGCGCATTCGGACTACAAGCGATTGCTCATCGAGGCCGGCGTGGCCGACTACTGGCGACAGACCGGCAAGTGGGGCGACGGCTGCAGGCCGGTGGGCACGGACGACTTCCAGTGCGAGTGACCGGCCACTGCGTGCACGATCACATTGCGCGCTCACGTACTTTCTTCTCGAACGAAATGGCATGTCGATCTCAGAAGGTCGTGTCTGTCTGACGCCCGCGACAGCGAGCAGTTTCTGCCCTCGAGTGTCGCCGCATGCAATCATGTGCAGCACGGTCATGTCCGTGGCTTCGTGCGATCATTGCCGTGAACTTTCCGCTTCGAGTTCCGAGCAATGCAGTTCGACCCTATTCCCGACGTTCGCGACGGCCTGACGCGCAAGGAACGAATCGTTCTCTACGTCCTGCATGAAACGCAGAAGGAACGTCGCGGCCACAACGTGCCGACCGCGATGCTCTGGGGACGGGTCTGTGAACACTTCTGGATCAGCCCGGAAGAACTGACGCAGATGCTCGCAAGACTCGGTGCGCGCAAATAGATCCGGCGCTGCGCACAACGCGCAACGGCGGAGATGCTGCAACCGTTGTCAGGCGAGCAGTACACGTCGACTCAGTACACCATGTTCACCGCTACCACTGGCGTCACGGTGGCAGCGGTGTTCTCGCCAGCAGCAAACCAGCGCGCTCCGACGATGATGCCGACGCGGCTGTTCCAGTTGTACTCGATGGCCGGCGCGATGCCGAATCGCCAGGCTGATCCAGACTCGTAGTCGACCGGTCCGCCCGTGGCTGTCGTGCCGGTGACGCGCGTGGTGTCGTCATGCTGATAGATGAAATCCAGCGCGAAGACCCAGTTGCGCGTGATGCTGTACTCCCACGCTGAGTTGACGGTGAACACATCGCCGGGCTGCGCGTCGCCGCGAAACCCGGCGTCGGTGCCGTACACGCTGACATCCTCGATGCTGGCGTCGCCTGAAAAGGCGTAAGCGAAATTCAGGCGCGTACGCAGGATCCGGCCATTCGGCATCCAGAAGTAGTACTGCGAATAGAGGGCGATCGTCGTCGTATAAGCGCCCGAGCCGACACCGTCGCTGGGCCGATCGCCCAGACGATCGTACTTCCCGGTCGGCAGCGTTTCCTGCAGCACCAATGACGTCGTCGGAATACGTCGGCCTTCGCGGAACTGGGACAGACGGTATTGTGCCTGCACGGTGACATCACCGACCTGAATGCCGGAGCTGTCCCTGCCGGTGCTGACGTCGTTGAACCCGAAGACGGGAATCGCGCCGATGGTGAAGTCGTCGGTCACGCCGTAGAGCAAGTAGGTCAACGATCCATAACTGTGTACCCGGTCGACATCCTGTGTGTTGCCGTCATTGTCGAAACGTCGGTAACGAATGGCGTCGTACAGGTAGGGCTCGATGAGTGCGTGACCTTGCGGCAACGTCCCGGCGCCAGCGGCCACGATGGGCCCGGTCCACCAGGCGTCGTCCAGGGACTGTCGTTCGACGGCAGTTGCTTCGCTCTCCATCGCGAAAATACGCGCCGCCATCAGCAGAACAATGAATCCTGCTGCAAGACGCAGCCAGCGGATGGAACCTGGCGATTTCACTGAATATCCTTTGAGTGTCAGGGACCGCATCATCGGTGCCGACGATGGACACGGCATCCGGATTCTTGCGGTTGATTCCTGCGGTGCGAGTGTCGCTTCCCGATGTGTCTGCCGTTTGTAAACATCTTCGATCTGCCTGTTTGATTTTGTCATTCTCGCGCAGGGGTGATGACCACTCAGCGCGTACTTAACCTCAAATCATGGACAGCCACCGTCATGATTGCGTACCGAAACGGACATTTTCGTTTGCATGATCAGACATCCCCGTCGCATTGCAGGTGACGCAGCGCGGCGCACGACCATTGCAGCGCCACGACCAATGACCGGTTATCCAGCCGCTTTTCCGTATTCCCGGACGGCGACACACAACTCGTCGCCCGCCCATATCTTCTCGTCGAAATTAATGCGCGCGGTTGCAACCCTTTCGAACGGCTCCGAGTCTCATCTCCACGTCGAATCGCCACACGACGTGAACAAAGGAGATGGTCATGACTACCCACACGTTCTACGGTCAGTTGGTTCATCGCATGGTTTTCCTGCTCGCGGCCGCGGCGATCGTCGCCGGTTGTCTGACGCTCGGAACGTTCGCCGCGCAGACGGCGCTGACGCAGCACAAGGATTACAGCGTCACGATCACGCAGCTGTCCTGACCCTCACCCGCAGCCTACTCAATGAACGCGACGCCGTTGGAACGCGGCGCCGTTGCTGTCGCCAGATCACGGTGATCGTGAGAGATGACCTGCATCCCGAATCTGCTTGAGCACCGGTCGTGTGCTCTCGCCTGCGACCTGCAGCAACCGTCCATGGAAATCGTTGCTGAGTTGCGTAGCGCCGGACGCCTCTGCCGCTCGTGCAGCGCCGAGCAGTGAATTGAATCGGGCAGGATAGGCTTCGAGTGATCGTTGGTAGGCCGCGAGCGCCTCGGCCGGGCGCTTCTGCGCCTGCAGCAGATCACCCAGTTGTTCACCCGCCGGCAACGTCGGGCCCGGTGTGACTGAGTGCTTCGGTGTCGACTGCTCCAGCTCGACGGCCTGCCGCATCAACGTAACGCTGGCCTCCTGTTCATCCTGCGACCACGCGAGCCACGCACTGAGTTCGAGCCGAAGAATGCGGATGCTGCGCGCGAACAGATCTTCACCCCCCTTGGCGGCGACGCTCTCGAGCACCTGAAGTCGCTCGACGGCCTGCCTGGCAATCGCAGCCTCTCCAATATGCACCGCACCCAACCCGCGCGCGAATTGCACCGTCGCTTCGGGCCAGGCGAATCGATCCCAATCGAGCGTCGCAGGCTGTCGCGGCACGAGCCGCGCCGCCTCGTCCCAGGCCTGCCGTTCCAGCACATAGCGCGACTGCGTGGATGCCAGATGAAACGCGGTCTTGAACGTGGGTTCGAGGCGTTCCGTCGCGCGCAGGCGTTGCAGCTGCGCGGCGGCGGCCTGGTCGTCGCCCTTCTGCAGATAGGCATACACGAGGTACTCGAGGGTGTGGGGAAACTCGTCCCACACGTACTGCCCCTGATCGCCCGCTGGATGCGCCAGCGCCGCATCGGCCGCACGCAGATTGCCGCTGATCACCCGATCCCAGTCGCCGAGCCGCGTGTAGATATGCGTGGGCATGTGCAACGCATGCGGATTGTTCGGCGCTATCCGCTCGTACTTGCGGGTAATTTCCAGCAACTCGCGTTCGCGTCCCGGCACATCGTTGGCATGAACGAGGTAGTGCATCGCACCCGGATGATCCGGATTGCTCTCATAGACCTTGAGCAGAATGGCGGCAGCGCGGTCCGCGTGCGATCGATCGACGACGTCCGACGGTGTCGTGGCGAGGTGGGCGAGCGCGTAGAACACTGCCGCTTCGGGATCCTGCGGCAGGGCCTCATAGGCCTTCTGTTGCGCCTGTTCCCAACGACGGATACGCACCCAGTAGTCGGTGGCGGCCGGATCGAGAAAGAATGCCTCCGCGGCTGCGATGAACAGGCCTTCGCGATCTGCCTGCGGATGCAATGATTTTGCTTTTTGCACCGCCGCCCAGCCCGCCTGTCGCGCCTCGGGTCCGGGACGCGTCGGCCACAGCGGCTGGAAGAGCGTCATCGCGATGCCCCAGCGAGCCATCGCGCACTCCGGATCGGTCGCAGCCACCTGCTCGAATGCCGCGTGCGCCTGCGGATAGGTCATGTGATGCAGCAGCGCGAGCGCCCGATCAAATCCGGCCTGCGCCTGCGTCGAGCAGGAGACCGGAAAATCGACTTTGCCGAGTGCGTCATGATCGTGCGGGGAGCTTGCTGCCGCCGACCCGCTCACGGGAACCAGCAGCATCGATCCGACGATGACTGCAACGACATCACGACGCAGTGACATGGCTTTTCCTGTCGACGGACGACTCAGGCGCTCATGGTAGTCCTGTGTCGCCGATCTGTTGAGCTGGCCATCCGTACAAAGTGCGTCACGTGGAAGCCTCCGACACTCGGACCGATCACTGCTCGCTTCCTTTGGATCTACCGCGGCTGGCAATTCCGAATCCAGAGAAAAGCATCTCCACGGGGGAACACGGGGTAAGAGAAGGCTGCAAGAATGCGATTCCTCCACCCCGTGTCACCCGTCCCGCGGGATTTCCTTCGGTCATGCTCGCCGTGGAAATCTTCGCTTCTTCTTCGCTGACGTCGCAGCGTTCGGCGCCGGGCAGCTTGCCCTGACTCAGCAGGTGCAAATTGATGCGGGCGCGGTAGTCCGCGGAATCGAGTTCAATCGACCGCTCGAACTCGGCGGCAGCAGCATCGAAGCGGCAATCGATCGCGTAGGCCATGCCCAGATTGTTGGCCGCACGCGCGCTGCCAGGATTGCGCGTCGCGGTGTCCTGCCAGAACGTAATCTCGGTCGCGTAGATGCGGTTGCGCTGCACGGTTGCGATGCTCAGCAGGCTGAGCAGCAGAACGGCGACACCGTAGCGCATCGATCGCGATGCACGACTCAATGACAGCAGACGCAGCGACACCCACCACACCGGGCCGATCAGCGCGAGGTACAACTGGCGATCGTTGGCGACATCGAGGCGAGGCAGAACCGAATTGGTCGGCGCCAGCCACAGCAGGAACCAGAGCACCGCGAAGGCACCCACCGGCGCCGTGCGCAGACGCAGCATTACGCCCACCAGCAAAGTCAGCCAGAAGATTCCCAGCAATACGCTCAGCGCATCGATGCTGTCGATCACCGGCAACTGTGGATCGGCATTGCCATTGCCGAGACGCACGAGCTGCCCGGCGAGATAGACCAACGCGCGCGATTGCGTGAGCAGGTTGGCGACGAGCGAGCGGGTGTCGAGACTGACCTCCAGCAAGTATCGATATCGCGGCAGCGACAACGCGAGGATCAGCATCAGCGCTGTCAGCAGCAACACTGGCATCAGCCGCCTGAGCGTGGCGCGCACTGGCCGATCCGCGGAATAGACCCACAGCGCCAACGGCAACACCAGTGCCGTCTCCTTGGTCGCCACCGCCGCCGCGAAACCCGCACAACATGCGATCAGCCATGCGGTGGCGTACCGGCTTTCTTCACTCCGCACCCAACAGAACAGACTGACCAGGCAGAAAGCGGCTGCCAGCGAACTGGAGCGGCCGGAAATGTAAGTCACGGCCTCGGTCTGCACCGGATGCAACGCGAACAGCAGCGCCGCAAGCAATGCCACCTGCGACGCCTGCGCCACGACGAGCCCCGCTCGAGTACCGCGCACACGTAGCAGCCAGAAGACCAGCGTGGCATTCAGCGCGTGGATCAGTACGTTTACGACACGAAAGCCGACTGCCGTATCGCTCGCCTGGAAGTTCAGCGCATAGCTGAACTTCAGCAACGGCCGGATGCCGGGCATCGACTCCCACCACGCGGCGAGCGAATGAACGCGCGGGTCATTCACGATGACGTTCCAATCGTCGAACTGGAAGCTGGCAGGGAATGCAGACCAGTACAGAAGAATGACGGCGATCGCGGGCACGAGCGCCAGCCACGCGGCCGCAGAGTTCTCAACGGGCGGTAACGGTGGCGAAGGCATCGTTGATCATTCCATGAGCCTGCCACCAGCGCTGCGTTCCGCCAAGCATCACCAGCCACACGTCATGGCCGTCGCGACGCGTATAGGCGATGAGGCATTGCCCGGCCTGCGAGGTGTAGCCCGTCTTCAGGCCCACGGTGCCGTCCAGACGTCCGAGCAAATGATTGGTATTGGCGAACCTGATGCGGCGACCGGCGCGGGTGACGAGTTCCGCCTGCGGTGTCGCGACCAGCGCCGCGATCAGCGGTACCGCGTGTGCGGCCTGTGCCAGCTTGAGCAGATCGATGACCGTGCTGCGTTGGCCGGGCGCATCGAAACCGCAGGGATCGATGAACGTCGACGCCTTCATCCCCAACGCCGCGGCGCGCGTCTTCATTCGCACCCGCAATGCATCGACATCGGGTGCAGCCGACTCCACCAGGGCACGGCAGGCGTCGTTGGCGGAGCGGATCAGCATGGCAGCAAGCGCCGCGCCGGCAGTAACTTGCTCACCCGCGCGCAGGCCGAGCCGGGTCGGCGGTGTGGCAGCGGCAGTGGCGCTGACGGTCAACCAGCGATCAGGATCCCAATCCGATTCGAGCACCACCAGCGCGGTGAGCAGCTTGGTGAGCGATGCGGGTTGCAGGGCGAGCGCAGGCTCGCGCTGCCACAGCGGCTTGCCGTCGAGGACGAGCACATAGCTGCGCGCGGTATCCGGATACGGATCGGAAGTCGCCGCAACGGGCGACGATGTGATCAGCATTGCCAGCGCCGGAATCAGGGAGACGAAGAGTCGTCCCCCCGATCCGCGCATGAACTGGCGAGGCAAGATGCGTTCGAGCAAACCCGTCAGTTGCCGAGCAGGCCGCCGAGCGCCTTCTTGCCCTTGCCGAAGATACCCTTGACCTTGCTCCCGGCGCTTTCGGGCTGAGAACTGGCATAGGACGAGCAGAAATCACGGTACTTGTCGCTGATGCTGGTGTAGCTGCGTCCGGCGCACTGCGCTGCCGCCAGCGTCGCCGCCTGGGTCGGGCACTGGCTGGTGAGGAACTTCAACTTGCCGGACTGCTCGGCGGTATTGCAAAGCTGTTCACGCTTCGCGGTGGCCGAGAAGCCGCACAGCTGTTCGGTTTCGGCGAGGGGACGCGAGCCGGGTGCATTGCTGCCGTTGGATGCCTTCTCCATCTCGGAGAGATTCAAAAAGCTGTCATGCGTCTGGGCAGCGGCACAGAACGTCTTGTGATCCGCCGGATCCTTGCACTGGGTCGTCATCATGTAGGGGTTGTTGCCTTCCGCCGCAAACTTGCGGCACGTCTCGGCCATCATCTTTTCGCCCTGCGCCATCTGCGCCTGAGCCTGTGCCTGCATCTCCCTGGCCTTCAGGTTGATCTCGCCGCCATCGCAGCCGCCGATCTTCCTGCCTTCCATGTTCATGGTCATCGTCTCGCCCTGGGTGTTGATCACCATCTTGCCCTGGTAGTGATCCGCGCCGAGGTAGGTGAACTGCGCCGACCCGTCCATCTTGTCCTTGCCCGTGCATCGCATCTTGAAACTCTGCACATTGCCGATCCGGTTGATGTCATAGACCTCGCAGTTTTTTTCCGTTTGCACCGGCACCGAGTCATCGCCAGGCTGCTTGCAGATCTCGGAGCTCATGGCTGGCATGCTCATGCCGGACATCTGCATCGACGAGGTGATCTTCCACTTCTCGCCCTGGACCGAACCTTGGGCCAACGCCAGCGAGGTGCCGGCACACGTCAACAACAGCGCTTTGCACAGGGTATTCATCGGATGTTCCCGCAATGGTTGATTCTTCTACGGGCGGGTGACCTGCACTCCTCGCCCAACGGTGGCGCGAGTCTAGCCCAGCTTCCGCGGGGCTCACCATGTACTAGAGTCGCATCCGGCGAACGGTTCGTCGCTATCGCGGGTTATGTCAGGGCAAACGGGGCGTCCGGCCAATCATTGCCATTAAGAGAATCCCCTAATGGCCGCATCCTGCCGATCGGGGCGCCCGCATACATTGCGGGCGCCCGCTCAACAGCTGATTACCGTCCGAAGTTGTAGGTCAGATCGATGCCGTACGCACGGCCGGCGGCGGCATGAACGAACGAACCACCGAACTCCGGCGCAGGAATGACTTCGCCCAGATAGTTCTTGTCGGCGAGATTGCGTCCCCACGCGGTGACGCTCCATTCATCGGTGTCGAAGCCGATGCGGGCGTTGACGAGGGTGTACGCATCGCGGCGTGTCTTCGAATAATCACCGGGCAGACCGAACTGCGTCTGTACCAGCTCATCCTGCACCGGTCCGAACCAGGTCTTGCCGACCGTGCCTGCATCCACTCGCGCGCGCAACGACAGGGACGTATTCAGCGGCACGCTGAGCGCAATGCCCGCATTCGCGGTGTACTCGGGCACGTACGGTACTTCGTTGCCGGTGGTGTACGGCCGGCTCGCGAATTCCCGGATCTCGCTGTCGATGAGTCCGACACCGGCGAACAGGCTGATGTAATCGTTCGCTGCCCAACGCACATCACCTTCGAAGCCTTGCAGGCGAACTTCATCGACGTTCATCACCGTGCGCAGCAGGCCGAACGGACCAACGAGGAAGTTGAACAGCTGCATGTCTTCGACGGTCGTGTGGAAGGCCGCGAGATTCACCTGCACCGTGCGGTCGAGCATCTCGCCCTTCAAGCCGATCTCCGCAGCCTTCGACACTTCCTTGTTGTAGTCGTCGTAGTTGATGCCCTGCGTGGTGATCGCCGGCTGGGTCGTCACGTTGCCTGCAGCGTCCACGTATCGCAGGCCCCCGAGGAACTGCGCGATGGTCGCGTTGCTGCCCGTCGAGTTGAAGCCGCCGCTGCGGAAGCCGTAGCCGTAGGACGCGAACGCCGACCAGCCATCGTGGAATTTCCAGTTGAGCGACAGCTTCGGCTGCCACTGCTCGAACGTCCGCGAGCGATTCGGAATGCCGCTGGTCGCGAGTTGCGGATCCGCCGTGTACGCCGGGTTGATGTACGGCACTCCCGGTCCGGGACCGAAGTTCACCGTCTGCGCGAATGCGTTGGCACCGGTGGGCACATTGTTGTCGGCCGAACGCTTTTCGGTATCGAAACGCAGCGCCAGCGCCACTTCGAGATTCGGCAGGATGTCGTACGCGATCTGACCGAAGACCGCCGCGACTTCGCTGCTGAAATCATCGTCATAGAGCAGGTCCGTCGGGCTGGGACCACTCGTCGGCGTGAAGCCCTGAGCGATAATGCCCAGACCGGCGTCGGAGCCTTGCGAGACGACGACGCGACGTTCGATGTCCGCGAAGTACACGCCGGCCAGCCAGCGAAATGCCTGATCGCCGGGCGAGGCAATGCGAATCTCCGCAGAGACGTCCTCCTGATCGCGCTGCTGATACTGGTAACCATCGCAGCGCGACGGACCATAAGGCGGCAGTACCGAATCAGCGCCGGCATAGAACGTTGGCGACGGCAGCGGCCCGCCCACCTGCGCTGCGATATCGCTCTGGCACACCGCCGTTCGCGAGTACAGACCGAACGATGCACTGGCGCCGTCTGTCAGCAGGTAGTTCGTCTGATCGTTGTAGGCGGCCCAGGCGGTCAGCTTGCCGATCGAAACATCCCAGTCGCCCTTGACGGAGAACTGCACGTTCTCCTGCTCGTTCTGCGGCGAAATGTTGTTGATATAGGCGAACGGATGCTCGTTCACGTTCTCGAAGAAATCCTGGTTGCCCGTGAATGCGGCGAAGCCCGGCAGCGCGAATGCGGCATTGAAGTTGATGGCGCCCGACTTGAGCTTGGAGTACTTCGCCTTCACGTCGATCTTGCCGTTGTCGCCGACCTCGAACATCACGCGCGGTGTGACGCCGTATTCCTCCATGTAGTCGACGCAGTCATCGCAGCCCAGGAACGAGTTGCTGTAGAAACCATCGGTCTTGCGGTAGAACGCACCGATCCCGGCATTCACGCTGTCGGCGAGGCCGCCCGCCAGATAGGCATTGGCCTTCTGCGTATTCTTGTTGCCATAGCCGACCGTTGCAGTCGCCTCGAAATCCTCCGTCGGCTCCCGTGTCGTCAGGATGACGGCGCCGGCCAATGCATTGCGGCCGAACACTGCACCCTGCGGACCCTTCAGCACTTCGATCTGCTGCACGTTCGCGAGCTCCTGGTTGAAGGAGTTCGGATTGGTCTGCAGGACGCCATCGATGACGAAGGCGAAATTGGTTTCGACGTCACGTCCCGTGTTGATGCCGCGAATGTTCAGCTGCAGATCGCCGACTTCCGCGGTCTGAACCTGCGACAGTCCTGGCGTCAGGGCAACGAAATCTCCTGGACGTTCGACGCCGGCAAACTTGATGTCGTTCGCGGTGAACACCTGCACGGTCGCAGGCACATCGCTGAGTTTTTCTTCGCGCTGGCGGGCCGAAACGATGATCTCTTCGAGCGTGACGCCCGGTGCGCTGCTCTGAGCGAACACGGCCGTGCTCGAGGCGAGGCCTGACATGACAAAAATAAGAGCGGAGGAGGATGCTCGCGATGACATGTGATTTCTCATTGAGTTGTTGAGTCGAAGCCGAGACTGATCCGCGCAGGCTGACGCAGCTGCGCATGTGCAGGCCCCACACTGACGGAATCCCGTGATGCTTCAAAGCAACAGCGAAATCTGTCAACCATCAGTGCAACCGGCGCACGTACGTTCAACTAGAGCTGGCGATCTGTCTCGTGTCAACAACATCGGCTTCTGACCCGGCAGCCGTTGCGGCGGCAAGAGGAGCACGACTCACCGCCTTCCCCGGTCCCCGACGTAAACACCTGTCTGCCCTGAATTTCTCTCATCGGTCAGGAATGACGACGCGCCATTGCGACCGCGAAAGGCCATTCACGCAATGCATCGACATGCGCTAAATTCATCGAGCGCGCATCCGCGCGGCCTGCTTGGACCGCGCGACGCGCAACGCCATCGCGCGCAGTAACCCGACACAGCTACCCCCCCCCCCGGTGGGTCCGGCTTCAGCCGGACATTCCTGTAACAGCGGAAGGAGCAACGCATGTCCGGCAAAAGCCCGGCTAAAGCCGGACCCACAGGGAGGCGCAGAAAAGCATTTATGCTCGCTGCTTCAATTTGCGCCACAGCGTCGTGCGACCAATACCGAGTCGCCGGCACGCTTCATCGCGATCGCCATCACACTCCGCCAGCACCTGTCGCACCCAGTCCGCCTCGACCCGGCTGCGACGATGCGCAAGCCCGGTTGCCGCCACCCCTGCAGCGGCGCTGTCGTAAATTTCCGGGATGAGCTCCTGCAGATTAATGTCCTCACCGCTCGCCGCTGCGGCGGCCGAACTTGCGATGCGTTCGATGAGATTCTCCACTTCGCGCACATTGCCGGGCCAGTCGTAGCTCGCCGCTGCTTCGATCAGGCGCGCAGCCAGTGATTCGACGATCGTACGATCCGCATGCAACCGGGTGCAGGCACGCGCCACGATGTACTGCAGCAGCACCGGCAGATCCTCGCGACGTTCCCGCAGACTCGGCAGTTCGACACGCAGGATGTTGAGTCGATAGTAGAGATCGCGACGGAATTTCTGTTCGTCGATCTGCTGCGACAGATCCCGATGCGTCGCGGCAATGACTCGCACGTCGACACGCGTCGGTTCGACAGCGCCGATGCGCAGCACTTCGCGCTCCTGCAGCACGCGCAATAAACGAGTCTGCAGCGAGATCGGCATCTCACCGATCTCATCGAGAAAGATCGTGCCGGTGTGCGCTGCCTCGAAGAGGCCGGCCTTGCCGCCGCGACGCGCACCGGTGAATGCACCGTCTTCGTAACCGAAGAGCTCGCTTTCGAGCAGCGTTTCGGTGAACGCGGCGCAGTTGATGGCAATGAACGGCTGCGACGAGCGCCGGCTGGCGTGGTGAATTCCCTGAGCCAGCAACTCCTTGCCGGTGCCGCTCTCGCCCACGATGAGGACGGTGCCTTCGCCGTTGGCGTACTGGGCCGCCAGACGCCGGGCACGCCGGATCGCCGCGGACTCGCCGACGAGATCCGACAACTTGTAGCGCACGACCGACGTGGAGCGATAACGACGCGAACGCAGCGTGCGATCCACGCGTTCGATCGCGGCCGGGTCCTGGCACGTCAGCACTGCACCCGTTTGCACACCCTGCTCCATCAACGGCATGCGATTGGTAATCAGCGTCCGCGGGCCGAAGCGCTGCAACTCATCCGTCTCCACTCGCGCACTCTTCAGAACATCGAGCAGGGACAGCTCCGGGGCAATGTCGCTGAGCTTGCTGCCCATGGCCTGGCTCGACGTCAGTCCCAGCACCTGCTCCATCGCCGGGTTCAGCGCATAGATGCGCTCATTCAAGTCGACCGCCACCACCCCGTCGCGCAGCCTCGCCAGAATCGTATTGAGTCGCTCGCGGCGTGCTGCTTCGAAGCGGGCAATGCGCACGACCTCGATGGAATCGTCGAGCGCCTGACGCACCGCATCCATCGAGTAGAGAAAGACACCGTGCATGCCGTTCTGGTCCGCCAGGTCGGCCACCAGACCAGGAGCGACGATGACCTCGATGCCGCGCGTCCGCAGTTCCTGCACGCAGTCGCTGGCATCCTGGTCCGTGCGGTAGCTGCGCTGCTCGATACCGAGCTGGAACAGCTCGTTGAACTGCTGCACGTCGGGCGGCGTCGTACCGTAGGTGACCAGGGCGATGCGATTCGAGAGGTCGCGCGCACGCCCGAGGGCGCGCATGATGTCGAAACCGCCAACGCGGACCAGCACGACAGGAATGTTCAGGCGCCGGCGCAGGTATTCGCCGTTCGAGCCGGCGGCCACCAGCACGTCCACTCGCTCTTCTTCGGCCATCGCCCGAATCTCGGACACGGCCTCCTCGAAGCCTCGATCGAGCACGGACACCGTCGCCCGATCCGCGTAGCTCGGCGCCAGCTCATTGAAGAAGGAGCGCAGACGGTGCAAGCCGACCGCGATCACTCTGGGCTTGGGCTGCTGGACGGGCGCGGTATCCGGGCTCATGGGGCTGGAGTCTCAGTCAGTAGATTTCGATATTGAAACAGGACCCTTTCCCGATTGAAACATCCCCTGCTTCCATGCCATATAGATCAATGAGTTATCTCTGGCACGCGTCTTGCGACAGAGCCCCTACCTAACCCCTGAGACACACCATGAGCACGACCCCCGGCACCTTGTTTCGCGAAGCCCTCAAGGCCGAAAGTCCCCTGCAGGTGATTGGCGCCATCAACGCCAACCACGCCCTCCTGGCCCAGCGCGCCGGCTACCGGGCGATCTATCTGTCGGGCGGCGGCGTTGCGGCCGGGTCGCTCGGGATGCCTGACCTCGGCATCAACAACCTGGACGACGTGCTGGTGGACGTGCGCCGTATCACCGATGTCTGCGAACTGCCGCTGATGGTGGATATCGACACGGGCTTCGGTCCGAGCGCGTTCAACATCGCACGCACGGTGAAGAGCCTGATCAAGTTCGGCGCCGCGGCCTGCCACATCGAAGACCAGGTCGGCGCCAAGCGCTGCGGTCATCGCCCGGGTAAGGAAATCGTCACGCAGCAGGAAATGGCGGATCGCGTCAAAGCCGCTGCCGATGCGAAGACCGATCCGAATTTCTTCCTGATCGCACGTACCGATGCCATCGCCGTGCACGGCGTGGATGCCGCGATCGAACGCGCGCTGGCCTGCGTCGAAGCTGGCGCCGACGGCATCTTCGCGGAAGCCGCCAACGACCTGCCGACCTACCGCAAGTTCGTCGACGCCGTGAAGGTACCGGTGCTCGCCAACATCACCGAGTTCGGCAAGACGCCGCTGTTCACGATCGAGGAACTGCGCAGCTCGGGCGTGGCGATGGCGCTGTATCCGCTGAGCGCATTCCGCGCGATGAACAAGGCGGCCGAGAACGTCTACATGGCCATCCGTCGCGACGGTCATCAGCGCAACGTCGTCTCGACCATGCAGACCCGCGAAGAACTGTACGAGCGCATCGGCTACCACGCCTACGAACAGCACCTCGACGCCCTGTTCGCAGCCCGCAAGTAATCGACTCACAAAGAATCCGAGCTGGAGAAACATCCGATGACCGAAACCGCCGCCGCCCCCGCCTTCAAGCCGAAAAAGTCCGTTGCACTCTCGGGCACCGTCGCTGGCAATACTGCGCTGTGCACCGTGGGTCGCACGGGCAACGACCTGCATTACCGCGGCTACGACATTCTCGATATCGCCACGGTCTGCGAATTCGAAGAACTGGCCCACCTGCTCGTGCACGGCAAGCTGCCGACGGTCGCTGAACTGTCCGATTACAAGCTGAAGCTGCAGTCGCTGCGTGGCGTGCCCGCCGGCGTGAAAGCAGTACTGGAGCAGCTGCCACCATCGGCTCATCCGATGGACGTGATGCGCACCGGCGTATCGGCGCTCGGTTGCCTGAGCCCCGAGAAAGACGATCACAACACGCCCGGCGCACGCGACATCGCGGACAAGCTCATGGCGTCGCTCGGCTCGATGCTGCTGTACTGGTATCACTTCAGCCATAACGGCAAGCGCATCGACACCGACAGCGACGAAGATTCGATCGGCGGCCACTTCCTGCACCTGCTGCATGGCAAGCGTCCCGACCAGTTGTGGGTGCGCAGCATGCACACCTCGCTGAACCTGTATGCCGAACACGAATTCAACGCATCGACCTTCACGGGTCGCGTCATCGCGGGCACCGGCAGCGACATGTACTCAGCAGTTGCAGGCGCCATCGGCGCACTGCGCGGCCCGAAGCATGGCGGCGCCAATGAAGTCGCCTTCGAAATCCAGAAGCGCTACGACACGCCGGATCAGGCCGAGGCCGACATCCGCGCCCGCGTCGAACGCAAGGAAGTCGTGATCGGCTTCGGGCATCCCGTCTATACAGTGAGCGACCCGCGCAACAAGATCATCAAGGAAGTCGCGCGCGATCTGTCCGCATCGGTCAACAGCATGAAGATGTACAACATCGCCGAGCGGCTCGAGAGCGTGATGTGGGAAGTGAAGAAGATGTTCCCCAACCTGGACTGGTTCAGCGCGGTGAGCTACCACATGATGGGTGTGCCGACCGCGATGTTCACTCCGCTCTTCGTGATTGCCCGCATGAGCGGCTGGAGCGCGCACATCATCGAGCAGCGCATCGACGGCAAGATCATCCGCCCGAGCGCCAACTACACAGGCCCCGAAGACCTGAAGTTCGTCCCGCTCAAGGACCGCAAGTAACTTCCATGAATACCGCCTATCGCACACCGCTTCCGGGAACCTCGCTCCAGTACTTCGACGCGCGTGCCGCGGTCGATGCCATCGAGCCCGGCGCGTACGACACCTTGCCGTACACCTCGCGCGTCAAGGCAGAAAATCTGGTGCGCCGCGCCGATCCGGAGAAGCTCACCGCGTTCCTGACCCAGCTCATCGAACGCAGGCGCGACCTGGATTTTCCGTGGTTTCCGGCGCGGGTCGTGTGCCATGACATCCTTGGTCAGACCGCGCTGGTGGATCTCGCCGGCCTGCGAGACGCCATCGCGATGAAGGGCGGTGATCCTGCAAAGGTGAATCCGGTCGTCCCGGTGCAGCTGATCGTCGATCACTCGCTCGCCGTTGAGTTCGGCGGTTTCGACAAGGACGCGTTCGCGAAGAATCGTGCAGTGGAAGATCGCCGCAACGAGGATCGCTTCCACTTCATCGAGTGGACCAAGAAAGCGTTCGACAATATGGAAGTGATCCCGGCCGGCAACGGCATCATGCACCAGATCAATCTGGAGAGGATGTCGCCGGTCATTCACGCGAAGGATGGCATCGCGTTCCCGGATACGCTGGTGGGCACAGACAGCCACACACCGCACGTCGATGCACTCGGCGTGATCGCGATTGGCGTCGGCGGACTGGAAGCCGAGAACGTCATGCTCGGTCGCGCCTCATGGATGCGTCTTCCGGACATCGTTGGCGTGGAACTGTCGGGCCGGCCGCAGCCGGGCATCACGGCGACTGACGTCGTGCTGGCGCTGACCGAATTCCTGCGCAAGGAAAAGGTGGTCGGTGCGTATCTGGAGTTCTACGGTGAAGGCGCTGCTGCCCTCACGCTGGGTGATCGCGCGACGATCTCCAACATGGCTCCAGAGTACGGCGCCACGGCGGCGATGTTCTTCATCGACCAGCAGACGATCGACTACCTGCGACTCACCGGTCGCGAAGATGCACAGATCAAGCTGGTCGAAACGTATGCCAGACATACCGGCCTGTGGGCCGATGCACTGAAGACAGCACAGTACGAACGCGTGTTGAAGTTCGATCTGTCCTCGGTCGTGCGCAACATGGCCGGCCCGTCCAACCCGCACAAGCGCCTGCCGACGTCGGCGCTCGCCGAACGCGGGATTGCCGGACCCTGGACGCAAGAGCCCGGCCTGATGCCGGACGGCGCGGTGATCATCGCCGCGATCACGTCCTGCACGAACACCAGCAATCCCCGCAACGTGATTGCTGCAGGCCTGCTGGCTCGCAATGCCAATGCTCGCGGACTGACCCGCAAGCCCTGGGTGAAGAGTTCGCTCGCGCCGGGATCGAAGGCCGTGCAGCTGTATCTCGAGGACGCGAATCTGCTGTCCGAACTGGAGCAGCTGGGTTTCGGCATCGTCGGCTTCGCCTGCACGACCTGCAACGGCATGTCGGGTGCGCTCGATCCAAAGATCCAGCAGGAAATCATTGACCGCGATCTGTACTCGACCGCGGTGCTCTCGGGCAATCGCAACTTCGATGGCCGCATTCATCCGTACGCGAAGCAGGCATTCCTCGCCTCGCCGCCGCTCGTTATCGCTTATGCAATCGCCGGCACCGTGCGCTTCGACATCGAGAAGGACGTGCTGGGTATCGACCCGAGCGGCAAACCGGTGACGCTCAAGGACATCTGGCCGAGCGACGCCGAGATCGACGCCATCGTCGCGCAGAGCGTCAAGCCCGAACACTTCCGCAAGGTGTACGAGCCCATGTTCACGTTCAAGGTGAACACCGAGAAGGTCAGCCCGCTGTATGACTGGCGCCCGCAGAGCACCTACATCCGCCGTCCGCCGTACTGGGACAAGGAAGGCCAGGGCGCACTCGCCGCGCGCGAACGCACGCTGAAAGCAATGCGCCCGCTTGCCGTGCTCGGCGACAACATCACGACCGACCATTTGTCGCCGTCAAATGCGATTCTCCTAGATAGCGCGGCCGGAGAATATCTCGCGAAGATGGGCTTGCCGGAGGAAGATTTTAATTCCTATGCCACGCATCGCGGCGATCATCTGACTGCACAGCGCGCAACGTTTGCTAATCCGACGCTAAAGAACGAAATGGTGCAGGTCGATGGCAAACAAAGAGCGGGTTCGCTCGCGCGTCTTGAACCCGATGGCAAAGTCGTGCGTATGTGGGAAGC
Organism: Povalibacter sp.; assembly: GCF_036520495.1. Classification (GTDB taxonomy): domain Bacteria; phylum Pseudomonadota; class Gammaproteobacteria; order Steroidobacterales; family Steroidobacteraceae; genus Steroidobacter. The sequence goes on from NZ_DATDJO010000015.1 coordinate 115,238, forward strand.
GATTGAGACCTATATGGATCGCGCGCAGCCACTGATCATCGTCGCTGGCGCGGACTACGGTCAGGGCTCATCGCGAGACT